>NZ_LBMW01000070.1 GCF_026168105.1 Streptomyces hygroscopicus | reverse complement strand
TTTCCCCGTGATCGGGGCGAACACCACGAGAGCGGAACAGCCGGGAGGAATAGTCCCGACCGTTCACAGCGTCCTCGCTGTGTTTTACTTCAAAGGAACCTCGCCCCAGCAGAGCTGGAGACGGGGTATCAACATATCTGGCGTTGACTTTTGGCACGCTGTTGAGTTCTCAAGGAACGGACGCTTCCTTCGTACTCACCCGAGAGACTCTCTCAGGCTTTCCTCCGGGCGCTTCCCTTCGGTGTTCCCGACTCTATCAGACCTTTTCTCGATCCGATTTCCTCGGCGCTTTCCGGCCTTTCGGCCTTCCGGCGTTGTTGACTCTATCAGATCCCTCAGTTCCCTTTGGACTCTGACTCCCCGTCAACCGGGGCCGTCCTCACGGCCGTTGGGCCGTTCCGACGTCCCAAACCCTAGCGGATCCGCCCGGCGATTCCCAATCGAGCGGATCGGGGTCGCCGTACCCAATCGGAATTGAATTCGGACACGCCAAATTCGACCCGTTTGGGAGATCGTGCTGAGTGGTTTGGTGCCGCTGATGCGGCGGGAGGTGCTGCCGAAGAACCGTTACGGCTCGGTGGCAACCCGGAGAACTGTACGGATCCGGGGCCGGACTGTCAAGCTTCCCCTGGGTGGAGTTTCGCCAAACCTTCGGTGGCCTCTCAGTCCAGGTCGCTGAGACGGCCGCCCGCGTCCGGCTGGGCATGCTCCACACGACGCAGCAGCCGGGTCAGCGCCTCGCCCAGCACGGTGCGCTCCTCGGGGGAGAGGTCCTGGAGGAGATCCTCCTCGAAGCCCGAGGCCAGGCGCATCGCTTCCAGCCACTTCTCGCGGCCTTCGGTGGTCAGCTCGACGATCACACGGACACGGTTGGCTTCGTCGCGTTCCCGGGTGACCAGGCCCTCGCTCACCATGCGGTCGATCCGGTGGGTCATCGCGGCCGGCGTCAGCCCGAGCCGCTTGGCAAGGTCGCTCGGGCCCATGCGGTAGGGGGCGCCGGAGAGTACGAGCGCCTTGAGGACCTCCCACTCTGCGTTGCTGATGCCGAGTCCCGCGGTCTGGCGGCCGTAGGCGACGTTCATCCTGCGGTTCAGGCGGGACAGCGCGGAGACGATCTTCTCGACCTGGGGGTCCAGGTCCCGGAACTCGCGCTGGTAGGCCGCGATCTGTTCGTCGAGGGTCGGCTCGCTGACGCCGGGTTTGTCGCCCATGAGCGCAGTATGGCACGCGCCGGCTTGGCTTCGAAGTCCTTGAAGGTGTACTGTTTAGGTTCGAAGTCTTCAGGGTTAATCGCTTCAGAGGTAAGGCCTGCCGGTCGCGCCTCGGGGCGGGCCCTCTTCCTAAGGCAGGTGAACGTGACCAGGGCGAAGGGCGCAGCGATGCGCCGGATCCACGTGGGCAACGCACTCAGCGCGTTCGGCCTCGGCTTCACCGTTCCGTATCTCTACGTCTATGTGGCGAAGGTGCGGGAGCTCGGTGCCACGACGGCGGGCCTGGTGCTCGCCGTCTTCGCCGTGGCCGCGCTCGTGGTGCTGCCGTTCGCCGGGCGGGCCATCGTCCGGCGCGGTCCGCTTCCGGTGCTGCTCACCGCTCTGGTCGCCGCTGCGGTCGGCGCGCTGAGTCTCGGACTCGCGGGTGGTGCGGTGAGCGTGCTTCTGTCCTCGGCGCTGCTCGGCGCCGGGCAGGCCGTGATGCAGCCCGCGCTGGCGACGATGATCGTGGACTGCTCGACGACCGAGTCGCGGTCCCGGGCCTTCGCCCTGCAGTTCTTTCTGCAGAACCTGGGACTCGGTGTCGGCGGCCTGATCGGCGGCCATCTCGTCGACGCCTCACGCGCCGAGTCCTTCACGCTGCTGTTCGCCATCGAGGCCGCGATCTTCCTGCTGCTCGTCGTGATCATGTCGACGGTACGGATACCGCACGCGCCCACGATCGGGGCCGCGGCGCCGCAGGGCGGCGGGGCGAGCTGGAAGCAGCTGCTGGGCAACCGGGCCATGGTGCAGCTGTGCGTACTGGGTTTCGTGCTGTTCTTCGCCTGCTACGGCCAGTTCGAGTCGGGCTTGAGCGCCTACGGCGTCGAGGCGGCCGGGATCTCGACATCCGCGCTGGGCACGGCGCTGGCCGCCAACACGGCGATGATCGTGGTCGCGCAGTTCGCGGTGCTGAAGTTCGTCGAGCGGCGCAAGCGGTCGCGGGTGATCGCGGCCGTGGGGTTGATCTGGGCCGTCGCCTGGGTCGCCGCGGGATACGCGGGGCTCGGGCACGGCAGCCGGACCATGGCGACCGCCGCGTTCGTCTCGACGTACGCCCTGTTCGGTCTCGGCGAGGCCATGCTGTCGCCGACGGTCGCGCCGCTAGTCGCGGACCTCGCCCCGACGGGGATGGCAGGCCAGTACAACTCGGCCTTCGCCCTGGTGAAGCAGCTCGCGCTCGCGGTGGGTCCGGCGGTCGGCGGTCCGCTCGCCGCGTCCCTGCCGGCCCCCTACATCGTGACGTTCCTGGTGTGCTCGCTGGGCATCATCGTCCTGGCGCTCAGGCTCGGACGGCAGCTCACGCCGGCGCAGAACCAGCCGTCGCACGCGAGGAGCCGCGTGGTGGCGCAGGGGACGCCTGGTGCGTCCGGCCGAGCCGAGATCAGCGCGTCCAACGTGTGAGGCCGAGGTCGCTCAGGCCGATCGGCGGTCCGGGAGGCGCGGCCTCCGGACCGCCGCCCGCCGCTGGTGTCCCCCGGCACCCGGTCGGCCCTACCCCCGCGGCAGCGTGAACTCGCACCACACCGCCTTGCCGCCGCCCGGCGTGCGTCGCGAGCCCCAGTTGGAGGCGATGGTCGCCACGATCGCGATGCCCCGGCCCGCCTCGTCCGCCGGTTCCGCACGCCGGCGGCGGGGCAGGTGGTCGTCCCCATCCGTCACCTCGATGATCAGTCGGCGGTCCGTGCGGCGGAGGCGCAGCCTCATCGGTGGTGTGCCGTGCTGCAACGAGTTGGCGACCAGTTCGCTCGCGGCCAGCACTCCCAGATCGTGCAGATCCGTCGGGAACCGCCAGCTGGTGAGCACACCCGAGGCGAACGCACGCGCGCGTGGCGCCGCCTCCACGCCGCCGAGCAGTTCCAGGGCGGCGTTGCGGAAGAGGTCGCCGTCGGGACCCGAACGCGACGGGTGCTGGAGGACCAGGACCGCCACGTCGTCGTCATGGTCCGCCGTGACGCCGGCCGAGCGCAGCAGACGGTCGCAGATCACCTGGGGCGTCCCGGTGGCGCCCGCGAGCGCGCTCTCGAGGGCCTCGATGCCCTCGTCCAGATCGGCGTCCCGGCGCTCGACCAGGCCGTCCGTGTAGAGGACGGCCGTCGATCCCGGGCTCAGGGGCACCGAACCGGACGCGTGCATCCAGCCGCCGGTGCCGAGCGGAGGACCGGTGGGTTCGTCGGTGCGCAGGACGTTTCCGCGCTCGTCGCGGACCAGGATCGGGAGGTGGCCCGCCGAGGCGTACACCAGCCGGCCCTCGTTCGGGTCGTGGACGGCGTACACGCAGGTCGCGATCTGGTTGGCGTCGATCTCCGCGGCAAGGCCGTCGAGGAGCTGGAGCACCTCGTGCGGGGGCAGATCGAGGCGCGCGTAGGCGCGCACGGCCGTACGGAGCTGGCCCATCACCGCGGCCGCCCGTACTCCCCTGCCCATGACGTCACCGATGACGAGTGCCGTGCGGCCGCCGCCGAGGGTGATCACGTCGTACCAGTCGCCGCCGACCGCCGCCTCCGTGCCGCCGGGCTGGTAGGTGGCGGCGATGCGCAGGTCGTCGGGCTGCTCCAGCTCCTGGGGCAGCAGGGAGCGCTGCAGGGTCACCGCGGTCTCGCGCTGCTCGCGCTCGCTGGCGCGCAGCCGCTCGGCGGCCTCGGCGTGGTCGGTGACGTCGGCGGCGAAGATGAGCACGCCCCTGGCCCTGTCGTCGGGCACGTCCACCGGTGTGCACGTGAACGTGTACGACCGCCCGCCGCGCGCCTTGCGGGACTTGACCGTGCGCGGCTTCGAGCTGCGCAGCACCTGGTCCAGGAGCGGGAGGAGACCGAGTTCGTCCAGCTCGGGCAGCGCCTCGCGGGCGGGTTCACCGACCGGCCGGGCGCCGAAGGCCGCCGCATAGGCGTCGTTGACGTACGCGATGCGGTGGTCGGGGCCGTGCACCAGGGCGACGAGGGCCGGGACGCGGTCCAGGACCTCGCGCACCGGCAGCTCGTCGACGGCGGGCACGTCCCGCGTGTCGTCGGTGAGCCGCTCGGCGTCGCGGGCCGCGGGTACGGAGCCGTCCCCCCGCCGGTCCGGGGAGACCGCGTGCTCGGTCCGCGCTGCGGCGCGGCGCTGCGTTCCGGGGAGCCGGGCGCTCCAGCGCGTGAAGTTCACCGATTCCTTGCCTCGTCGTTGTCGTCTCCGGCCGGCTCCGGATCCGGTCGGATCCGGGGGCCCGCCCCCCGGGGGTGTGCGGCACAGTGGGGAAAGCCTGTTGGATGCGTCGGGGCGAGGGTCGGCCCGCCCACGGGTCGGGGACCAGTCTGGCCGACCGGACCGATATCCGTCAGACGTCGGTGGTTCCGGCAGAGTTCCTGGGTCCGGTCAGGACGACCCCTTCGGGTCTCCTGAAGCCTTTCCACCGGCCGCCAGTTCGAATTCTGCACGGGGATGTTCGAGTGAACCGAGCGAGACGATCTCCCTCTTGAAAAGTCCCGCCAGAGTCCATTCGGCCAGGACACGCGCCTTGCGGTTGAAGGTGGGCACCCTGCTGAGGTGGTACACGCGATGCATGAACCAGGCAGGGTAGCCCTTCAATTTGCGCCCGTACACATGCGCGACACCCTTGTGCAGCCCGAGGGAGGCGACCGAGCCGACGTATTTGTGGGCGTATGTCTCCAGGGGCTCACTGCGCAGGGTGTGCACGATGTTGTCGCCGAGGACCTTGGCCTGGCGCAGCGCGTGCTGGGCGTTGGGGGCGGTCTCACGGCCGGGCTCGTCGGCGGTGACGTCGGGGACGGCCGCCGCGTCTCCGGCGCCCCACGCGTGCGTGACGCCGTCCACGGTGAGCTCGGGCGTGCACTTCAGGCGACCGCGGCCGTTCAGCGGCAGGTCGGTGGCCGCGAGGACCGGGTGCGGCTTCACCCCGGCGGTCCACACGACCGTGCGCGTCGGAAAGCGGGCGCCGTCGGAGAGAACGGCGACCCGGTCGGCGCACGACTCGAGCCGGGTCTCCAGACGTACGTCGATGTTGCGGCGGCGCAGCTCGGTGACCGTGTACCGGCCCATCTCCTCGCCCACCTCGGGAAGGATGCGGTCGGAGGCCTCCACGAGGATCCACCTCATGTCCTCTGGCTTGATGTTGTGGTAGTAGCGCGCGGCGTAGCGGGCCATGTCCTCCAGTTCGCCGAGCGCCTCCACGCCGGCGAATCCGCCTCCCACGAAGACGAACGTGAGGGCCGCGTCGCGGATCGCGGGGTCCCGGGTGGAGGAGGCGATGTCCATCTGTTCGATGACGTGGTTGCGCAGGCCGATGGCCTCCTCGACGGTCTTGAAGCCGATGCCGTGGTCGGCGAGCCCGGGGATCGGCAGGGTGCGCGAGACGGAGCCGGGTGCGAGGACCAGTTCGTCGTACGACAGCTGTTCCGTCCGCCCGCTCTCCTCGGTGGCGAGCGTGGCGACGGTGGCGGTCCGCTTGGCGTGGTCGACCGCCGTGACCTCGCCGATGACCACGTGACAGTTCTCCAGGACCCGGCGCAGCGGGACGACCACATGGCGCGGCGAAATGGCGCCGGCGGCCGCTTCGGGCAGGAACGGCTGGTAGGTCATGTAGGGATCGGGCGAGACCACCACGATCTCGGTCTCGCCCCGGCCGAGTTCCGTCTTCAGTTTCCGCTGCAGGCGCAGGGCCGTGTACAGACCGACGTAGCCGCCGCCGACGATGAGGACACGCACACGGTTCGGGGGGTCGGGGGGCGTCCCCCGGTGAATTGCAGCCGTCACCATCCCATGACGCACCGGCCGCTTGCGTTTGTCCACAGCCCCGGCAAATTGTGTGACGGGGCGGCGGTCCGGCGCAGGGTTGGCCGAATTACCGGAGCGCGGGGAAGGATCGCAGGTCAACGGGTGTACGCGGGGTGACATCCGGGGGCGCAATCGGGACGTAACCGCCCCGTACTCCGATCGGGGGGCGCTCCGTGCGGAACCTCCCCCTTCTGAATTGACCCCCGCTCAACTATGTTCGTGTGTCGACGGGGTGTAGGGGGATGCGCTCGACGGGTCCGTGACCGGCGGGCCCGCTCACACGGGACGCTCGTTCCGTACGCCCCGGCTGCCAAAGGCGGGGAAAGTCTCCGGGGGGAGACGTCATTACCGGGGGAACGTATGCACATTCAGGACTCGCACTGGTCGTCCGCGTCCGCCGTCGCACCGGCGGGCGCGGTGAGCGCGGCTGCGGGGAACGGACGGGACGCGCGGTCGGCACCGCTGCGCGTGGACGCACAGCGCAACCTGGAACACGTACTGCGCGCGGCGCGCGAGGTCTTCGGCGAGCTGGGGTACGGCGCGCCGATGGAAGACGTGGCGCGACGGGCGAGGGTCGGGGTCGGCACGGTGTACCGCCGCTTCCCGAGCAAGGACGTCCTGGTGCGGCGGATAGCCGAGGAGGAGACCGCCCGGCTGACCGACCAGGCCCGGACGGCGCTCGGCCAGGAGGACGAGCCGTGGTCGGCGCTCTCGCGCTTCCTGCGGACATCGGTGGCGTCGGGCGCGGGGCGGCTGCTACCGCCGCAGGTGCTGAGGGTGGGCGTCGCCGAGGACGGAACCGAAGGGGTCGACGCGCTGCTGGTGGACGAGGCGCGGGTGCCGCAGCAGCGGTCCCAGTCGACCACCGAGCTGCGGCTCGTCGAACACCAGCCCGCGGCGGAGCCGGACGACACGGGTGCGGCGACGCTGCTGGAAGTCGTCGGACAACTCGTGGAGCGGGCGCGCGCGGCGGGTGAACTGCGGGCGGACGTCACCGTCTCGGACGTACTGCTGGTGATAGCGACGGCGGCGCCCTCGCTGCCGGACGCCGCCCAGCAGGCGGCTGCCTCGGCCCGGCTGCTCGACATCCTCCTGGAGGGCCTGCGGTCGCGCCCGTCGTGACGCCCTGGGCCCGGCTGGGCCTCTGCGGTCAGGCTGGGCCTCTGCGGTCCGGCTCGGGCATTCACTCCGGTCGGGCCTCTTCCGGTGACGTGGCTCCCGGGCGCGGACGCTGCATCGCCCGCGCGCGGGACGCGACACGGCGGACGGCGGCGTGTCGCGAGCGGACGTCCGTCAGCTGGCATGTCCCTGCACGGACGTATCCGTGAGCGGACCTGTCCGAGAACGGCGGTGCCCGGGAACGGACCTGTCCGGAAACGGTGGTGTCCGGGAACGGACCTGTCCGGAAACGGCGGTGCCCGGGAACGGCGGTGTCCGGGAACGGACCTGTCCGGAAACGGTGGTGTCCGGGTACGGCGGTGCCCGGGAACGGCGGTGCCCGGGAACGGCGGTGCCGTGAGCGGGCCTGTCCTGGAAAGGGCGTGTATTCGCCGAGGCGCGCGGACGGGGCGGTCAGCGCCGGTCAGGCCGTGACCGGGTGGTGCCCGTCCGCCGGACGACCAGCCGGACCGTCCTGCGACCGGCGAGCGCGGCATGCGGCCCGGTTCAGCCGGTGGGACGGGCCGAATGGTTCTCGGACGCCTGCGCGAGGTCCCGTAGGACGTCGTCCGGGGTGAACGCCGCGCCCTTCGCGCGCTCGGCCTCGAAACCGGCCCGGCCCAGCGCCCCCAACGCGGCGGTCTCCGTCCGCTCGGCCCGTGCGCGCTCCCGTTCCGGGCGCACGGTCGGCCCGCGCCAGTTGTCGGCCGCGGCGAGCAGCCGAACCGCGCGGGCATGCTCGCACAGGGTTGCCAGGACGTTCGCCGCGAGGTCCACGAGACCCGCCGTCACCGCCTCCGCGCACCGGTCGTCCACCGCCCGGCGCAGCGCGTCGGCCAGCTTCGGCAGTCCGGACTCCGGGCCGGACTCGGCGATCGTGACGAGCGCGTCGAGGCCGTTCAGCGCGGCGATGAACTGCGGGGGCGGCGTCCCCCGGGCCGATTCCGCCCGCGTCTGCTCCCACCACTCACGTGCCCGTGCGGTCTCCCCGTCGTCCAGCGCCATCTGCGCGCGCAGCAGACGCACATATGCGCGGGCGTCCTGCACGCCGTACCGGTCGGCGGCGCCGTCGGCCTCGTCAAGGGCTGTCAGCGCGTCGGCCCGTTTCCCGTCGCGGTAGGCGATCTCGCCGAGCCGGGCGAGCAGGAACGGGGTCTCCGCATACGCCCCCACCACCTGGGCGAGCCGCAGCGCCTCCTCGTACTCGCCCTTCGCCTCCTGGAGCACGCCGCGCCCCATCGCCGCCTCGCCGACCGCGCTGCACACCTGGGCGCGCATCCAGCGGTCGCCGACCCGGCGGCTGATCGCACGCAGCTCGGCGATGTCGGCGTCCACGCCGTCCAGGCCGCCCGGGTAGTCGACGAGCATGTGCGTGCGGAGCATGAGGCTGACGCCGATCTCCCAGTCACCGCCGTATCTGCGGCAGTTGGCGAGGGTCGCCTCCATGGCCTTCCACAGGTCGTAGGAGTCACCCAGGTGGTACGCCGTCCACGGCCAGACAATGCCGGGCAGCCGGGCGGCGTCCGGGCCGCCCCGCTCGAAGCCCGCGCGCACCCGGGCGACGTACCGCCGCGCCCTCTCGTCGCGCATCGAGTCGCCCGAACGGGATTCCGAGACGAGGAACAGGTGCAGCAACCGCAGCTTCATCCGCGTCGCGTGGAGGGGATGCCGTTCCTCGATGTCGGCACCGGCGAGGAATGCGTCGATGTGATCGGGCGCGGCGAGCCCTTCCAGAGCGTCGAGGGCGGATGGCGCCGCGGGCCGCGCCCGGCCGTCCGAGGCGCGCGCGTCCAGGGCCGCTCCCAGGCTCAGGACGCGGTCCAGCCACTCCGCGCCCTCACGGCGGTAGTTGCGCAGCCACCAGAACCAGCCCGATGCGAGGGCCATGGCGGCGGCCTCCTCCTCGGCACCGGCGGCGATCGCACGGTGCAGCCCGGCCCGGATGTTGTCGAGTTCCGTCTCCAGGCGGCGGATCCACGGGAGTTGGTCGGCCGAACGCAGTCTGGGATCGGCCTCCTCGACCAGCGCCCGCACCCAGGCGCGGTGGCGGCGTTCCGCCGCGGCGCGCGGCCCGGGAAGCTCCGCGGCGCGCTCGATGGCGTATTCGTGGATGGTCTCCAGCATGCGGTAGCGCATGTCCGTACCACCGGCGCCGTCGTAAGGGGTCGCGAGGATCAGTGACTTGTCGACGAGCGCCCCGAGGACTTCGGCGGCGGGCTCGGTGCACACGGCCTCGGCCGCGGTGAGGTCCCAGCCGCCGGCGAAGAAGGAGACCTCGCGCAGTACGGTGCGCTCGCGCTCGTCGAGCAGGTCCCAGGACCAGTCGACGACCGCGCGCAGGGTCTGCTGGCGGGGCAGGGCCGTACGGCTTCCGGAGGTGAGGAGCCGGAAGCGGTCGTCGAGGCGGTCGGCGATCTGCCGGGCGGTCAGCAGCCGGAGGCGGGCCGCGGCCAGCTCGATGGCCAGGGGCAGGCCGTCGAGACGGCGGCAGATCTCCTCCACGGCCTCCTGGTCATGGGCGGCGGGCGCGTCGGGGCGCACGGCCGCCGCACGCTCCAGGAAGAGGCGGCGCGCGGGATCGGGTGGCAGGGGCTCGACGGGACGGACCGACTCGCCGGGCACGCCCAGGGGTTCGCGGCTGGTGGCAAGGATGGTGAGGCCGGGGCAGTGCGTCAGCAGGGTCTCCGCGAGCTCGGCCGCGGCGTCGATCACATGTTCGCAGTTGTCCAGGATCAGGAGTTCGCTGCGTGGAGCGCAGTACTCGATCAGCAGGGCCACCGGATCATCCTGTGGCACCGCCATCTCATTGGTGATCAGCACGGTCTCGCGCAGACCGAGGGCACTGACCACCGCGGCGGGGACCGCATCCGGCCGGTCGAGCGGGGCCAGCTCGGCCAGCCACGCCTGCGGCAGCCCGGCGGCGGCTTCCTCGGCGAGACGGGTCTTTCCGGAGCCGCCCGGTCCGGTGAGGGTGACCAGGCGGGCCCGGTCCAGTTCGGAACGGATGGCCTCGAGTTCGAGCTCCCGGCCGACGAAGGAGTTCAGCCGGGGGCGGAGATTGCCGGTGCGTGCGGCACGGGAGGCGCAGTGGGCCGCGGGGGCAGGGCTCCGGCGCTCGTCCGGCGCAGGCGCAGGCAACGGCGGAGGCGGAGGCGTCGTCGGCTCGGGGGACAGCAACTCGGCGTGCAGGGCCTGGAGTTCCGGGCCCGGATCCGTGCCCAGTCCGTCCGCCAGTGCACGGCGTACGCCCTCGTACGCCGCCAGGGCGTCGGCGGCGCGGCCCGTGGCCCGCAGGGCGCGGATGAGGTGGGCGTGCAGGGGTTCGTCGTACGGATGGGCCCTGGTCAGCTCCATCAGCTCGGGTACGACGTCGGGGGCGCGGCCCAGGCGCAGTTCGGCGTCGAGGAGGGAGCGAGTCGCCGAAAGACGGAGGGCCTCGGGGCGGGCGGCGGCGCCGCGGTCGGGGAGGTCGGCGAGGGCCGGGCCCTGCCACAGGGTGAGGGCATCGCGGAGATCGCGCGCGGCGGCGGCCGCGTCGCCGTGCGCGAGGGCCTTGGTGCCCCGCTGCACGAGGTCCTCGAAGACGAAGAGGTCCACGGTGTCGCGGGTGGCGACGAGCCGGTAGCCGCCGGGTTCCGAGGCGACCGCGTCCCGGCCGACGGCGCGGCGGAGGCGGCCGACGAGCGCCTGGAGGGCGGCCGGGGCGTCGAACGGCGGGTCGTCGGCCCAGACCTCGTCGATCAGCGTCTGCGGGGCGGTGCTGCGGCCGGGGCGCAGGGCCAGGGCGGTGAGAAGCGCGCGGACGCGGGGGCCGCCGACCGGTACGGGAGTTCCCTGGTCGTCCTCTGCTTGGGCGACGCCCAGAATCCTGTACTGCACCGGCCCATTCTCACCGGGGGCGGCTGCGTGGGGCACGGGGTTTGTTCGAGGAGCCGCGGAGCCGGGCGGCTCGGTCCGGGCGGGGCCCGCTGCGGGTGGCGAAGCCTGCCGCGGAGGACGGAGTTGCCTCAGGACGGGCTTCCGGAGGGAATGGGCGAAAGGGGGAAGAGGGGAAGGGGAAGGGGAAGGGGAGCCGCTGCTCCTACGCCCCCGCCCCCAGCGCGCGCCCCCGTGCCGAGATCCCCGCCGGTACGGCGCGGGCGCGGGCCGGAGTGCCCGTCCAGCAGGTGCCGCGGCGGGCCAGCAGGCGGCGCAGCCACAGTTCCAGGGAGACCAGGTCCGCCAAGCCGTCCAGAGGGACCGGGGCGCCGGCCGCCGCGGACCGCACCGCCTTGCGGACCACCCGGGCCTCCACCAGGCCCGCCTCCGCCAGCAGCGGTGTGTCGAACAGGGCCACCAGGGAGTCCGCGGCCAGTCGCAGGCCCGCGCGGGCGGCGGCCGCCGACGACGCGTGCGAGGGGGCGCCCCAGCCCGACGGCAGGGGACCGACCCCCGCACCCTCCAGGACCGTGCGCAGGATCGCCGCCCGTGCCCCGGGCTGCACCCTCAGTGCCTCCGGAAGCACCCGGCACGCGCGGACGACCTGGTTGTCCAGGAACGGCGCGTGCAGTCGCTGGGAGCGGATCTCGGCGGCCTGCTCCAGCACCCGTAGATCCGCCGCATGCCTCGCGAGCGCCGCACGCGCGCGGAAGTCGCCCGGGCGCTGCCCCGGACCGACCCCCGGCCGCCACCCGGCTCCTTGCAGACGAACCGATACTTCAGCGAGGGCCTCGCCGGTCAGCCAGCGAGCGGCGGGTCCCGGTCTTGCCCAGGTGAGGGCGGCGAGCGACGCCCCCACGGCACCCCCCGGCTCCTCGAACCTCCGCTGCATCAGCCGGTCGGCGAGTGCGTCGACGCCGGCCCGGTACGGCGTGCGGGCCAGCCTGCGCGCCGCCCCGTACACGCGCGCGGGGACCGTCACCGAGCCGTCCGCCTTCGCCAACGCGGCCACGGGGCGCACCAGATGACGCCGCTTGCGGTCCATCAGCAGGTCCGCGAGACGGGCCGGATGCGCGTCGAGGACCTGGCGCGCGCCGTAGCCCGTGAAATGGTCCGCGCTGCCCGAGGCCAGCCGCGCGCGGTGCCTGGCCGCCGTCACCAGGGACGGGCCCGGCTCGTCCGTCAGCGGGACCTCCAGGTCGGCGTAGGGGAGCACCTCCTCGCCGCCGGTCACCACCACGTGGTGCAGCCGGGGATTGGCCGCCAGCGTGCCGGCCCGCTCCAGTTCGGCCTCGCGGCCCCTGACGGCGAGGTCGTTGAAGGTGACGGCCAGCAGACGCTCCCCGGCTCCGGTGCCGTGTCCGAGGATCGTGCCGGGCATCCCGGGCAGTCCGGCCGCGAGCAGTGCCAGCGTGCCCGAGGCCGGCCCTCCGGAGAGGTCCGCGCCGATTCCGGGGACGGGCATCCCACGCGCGGCACGGCGTTCCGCCGGGCCCATCCCGGGGACGGGCCCGGGGTCGATGTCGGCGCCCGGCACGTGCCGGGGAGCCGCCAGGCGCGCGCGTACGGCCTCGACGAGGGCGTCGCGCACCGCGTCCACCGCGGCGGCCGGGTCCGCCGACGGCGCGGCGACCGCGAGGGAGGCGACGGGTTCGTACCCCGCGATCTCGCGGGCTCCCGCGCGCAGCACGAGCGCATGCCCCGGCGGGATGCGCCGTACGCCGTCGTACGGGGTCGAGTCGTGCACCGCGGCCGGAACGTCGGGGGCGGCGAGGAGGGCCGCCAGGTGCCCGAAGTCCAGGTTGGCCTCGATGAGGTCGGCGAGGGGCAGCGCGGCCGTCGAGTACGCCGTGCCGCCCGCCCAGGGCGTGTAGAACACCGGCCGGGCACCCGCGAGGTCCCCGCACACCGTGATCCTGCGCCCCACCTGGACGACGGCGGTGTAACTGCCCGGCCAGGCGGTCAGATGGCGAAGTGCCCCTCCCCGTGCGGCGAAGAGACCCACGCGCAACTCCTCGTCGGTGGCTCCGCACGTGCCCAGGACGGCGATCCGGGTCTGCGCGTCGGCCTTCACGACGCGGACCTCGTCGGGGCGCCAGTCGCCGACCGCCCACAGCGGATCGGGGTCGCCCCACAGGAGTTGGGAGCCCACCGGGTGCACGGTCTCGCCGTCGTGTCCGGTGGCTCCAGCCGATCCTGGCTCGGCTGCTCCAGCGGCGGTGCTGCTCCATCCCACCAACCACCGCATCGACGCCTCCACAGGCTGTGGACAACCAGTGCACCGTACGAACGGCTCCCATGCTGCCACGAAGAATGCGCACTGGAGGGCGTGTGTCACGCGTTGCGCGCCCCGGAACGCGCCCTTGCGAACGCGAATGCGCCGACGGGCGCGTCGACATCGGCTCCGGCGCCCCGGCGGCGGACGAGGCCGACGAGGCCGCTCCCGAGTCGGTGAACTCCCTGTTCGCGCAGGGCGGCTGGAAAGGTTCAGCGACGCGAATGCGCCCCCGATTCGCTCCCCCAGGACGCCCTTCGCGCCCTCAACAGCCGTGGTCGGGGGCTTGATCGCCCCCGAAATCCACCGTCGATTTTCGGCCAAATCAGCCGCGGATGGCCAGGCTTGCGCACGCTGCGTAAGGCCGCGTGCAACGCACAGTCCGGGAGGCGGAGTTCGCCTCCCGGACCGGTCCGCCGCCCGCGGGGATGAAGGCGGCGGTGTCCCCCAGCCCACTGGATCCAGTACAGCGGGCCGACCCACGCACGGCCCATGGAACCGCTCCCCCGGTGGCCGGAGAAGAGCGCACGGACGGGCGCACAGCCACACATCGGGAGCGCGCCGCAACACTCCGTGCTGAGGTACGGACCACAATCCCGCCATCCGGATTTACGCCCCTTAACGCATGGGATGCGGCGAACTACGCTGGGTTTACGAATGCCGCGCGGTTATGCCACCGCCGCGGCAGCCGTCTGTGTCGAGGGGTGGCGCATGTCCAGGGAGCAACGCGGGCCGAACGAAAAGCTCGGCGCCGTTCTCGCCCTCGCGGGAATCAGCAACGCAGGACTCGCCCGGCGCGTCAACGACCTTGGCGCCCAACGCGGGTTGACTCTTCGCTACGACAAGACCTCGGTGGCGCGCTGGGTGTCGAAGGGCATGGTGCCGCAGGGCGCCGCGCCCCACCTCATCGCCGCGGCCATCGGCCAGAAGCTCGGCCGCCCCGTACCGCTCCACGAGATCGGTCTGGCGGACGCGGATCCCGCACCGGAAGTGGGCCTCGCCTTCCCCCGGGACGTCGGACAGGCGGTGAAGTCGGCGACGGAGCTGTACCGCCTCGACCTCGCCGGGCGCCGGACCGGCGGCGGCATCTGGCAGTCGCTGGCCGGATCCTTCGCGGTGAGCGCCTACGCCACCCCAGCTTCCCGCTGGCTGATAACCCCGGCCGACAGCTCGGTGGCGCGCGACCCCGGCCCCGGCGACGGGTCCGGAGCACCCCTGAAGGTCGGCCACAGCGATGTCCAGAAGCTCCGCGAGGCCGCGGAGGACGCCAGGCGCTGGGACTCCAAGTACGGGGGCGGTGACTGGCGTTCCTCGATGGTGCCCGAGTGTTTACGGGTGGAGGCGGCGCCGCTGCTGCTCGGCTCGTACTCGGACGAAGTGGGCCGCGCGCTGTTCGGGGCGAGCGCCGAACTGACGCGCCTCGCCGGCTGGATGGCCTTCGACACCGGCCAGCAGGAGGCCGCCCAGCGCTACTACATCCAGGCACTGCGACTCGCGCGCGCGGCGGCCGACGTGCCCCTGGGCGGCTACGTCCTGGCCTCGATGTCGCTCCAGGCGACCTACCGGGGCTTCGGCGACGAGGGCGTCGACCTCGCCCAGGCCGCCCTGGAGCGCAACCGCGGCCTGGCCACGGCCCGCACCATGAGCTTCTTCCGTCTCGTCGAGGCACGCGCACACGCGCGCGGTGGTGACGCCCAGGCGGCCGGAGCGGCCCTGAAGGCCGCCGAGGGCTGGCTGGAGCGGGCGCGCGACGGCGACAACGACCCGTCGTGGCTCGGCTTCTACTCGTACGACCGCTTCGCCGCGGACGCCGCCGAGTGCTACCGCGACCTCAAGGCGCCCCGCCAGGTCCGTCGCTTCACCGAGCAGGCCCTGTCGCGGCCCACGGAGGAGTTCGTGCGCTCCCACGGGCTCCGGCTGGTGGTCTCGGCGGTCGCCGAGCTCGAGTCGGGCAACCTGGACGCGGCCTGCGAGCAGGGCGTACGGGCGGTCGAAGTCGCCGGACGCATATCTTCGGCGCGTACCACCGAGTACGTGCGCGATCTGCTGCACCGGCTGGAGCCGTACGGGGACGAGCCGCGCGTGGCGGAGCTGCGGGAGCGTGCCCGGCCACTGCTGATGGCACCTGCCTGAGCGTCCCGGGGGCCCGACGGCCCCCGGCCCGCCCGCGGGCGTCCGGCGTGACCGCGTGACCTGCTCGGCCTTTCGGCGCCTCCCGGGTTTGAGGGCATTGTCAGTGGCACAGTGCACTATCGAAACCGGGAGGTGGAGCAGGTGCGGGAGATCGCTTACGACTGCGACGTGCTGGTGATCGGTGCCGGAATCGTCGGTCTGTCGACGGCGTATGCGATCACGCGTGTCGCGCCGGGCACGCGGGTGACGGTCCTGGAGAAGGAGCCCGGCCCGGCCCGCCACCAGACAGGGCGCAACAGCGGGGTCATCCACAGCGGGATCTACTACAGCCCCGGCTCCCTGAAGGCGCGGTACGCGGTGCGGGGAGCCGCCGAGATGGTCAAGTTCTGCGCGGAGTACGGCATCGCGCACGCCGTCACGGGCAAGCTGATCGTCGCGACGGACCGTGAGGAGCTGCCACGCCTGCATGCGCTCGTCCAGCGCGGCCGGGAGAACGGCATTCCCGTCAGAGAGCTGGGCCCCGCCCAGATAGCGGAGTACGAACCGGAGGTGCGAGGCCTCGCGGCCATCCATGTCGGCACGACCGGGATCTGCGACTTCGTGGCGGTGGCCCGGCAGCTGGGCGAGGCCTCGGGGGCGGAGATCCGGTACGGGGCTCAGGCCGTACGGATCGACCGCCGCCCCTCGCTGGGGGTCGCCGTGCGCACGGGCGACGGGACCGTGCTCCGCGCCCGCGTGCTGGTCAACTGTGCCGGGTTGCACTGCGACGAGGTGGCCCGCCTGACCGGGGACGACCCGGGCGTGCGGATCGTGCCGTTCCGCGGCGAGTACTACGAGCTGGCGCGGCCCGAGCTGGTGCGGGGACTGGTGTATCCGGTGCCGGACCCGGCCTTCCCGTTCCTCGGGGTGCATCTGACCCGGGGGACCGACGGAGAGGTGCACATCGGGCCGAACGCGGTGCCGGCGCTGGCGCGCGAGGGGTACGGCTGGGGGGTCGTACGACCACGGGAGCTGGGCGCCACGGTGACCTGGCCGGGATCATGGCGGATAGCGCGGCGGCACTGGCGGTACGGAGCGGGAGAGCTGCGGCGGTCGGTGTCGAAGGGGGCGTTCACGGAGGCGGTGCGGCGGTTGCTGCCGGGGGCCGAGGCAGACGATCTCGTGCGCGCTCCGGCGGGAGTCCGGGCGCAGGCCGTGCTGCGGGACGGAACGCTGGTGGACGACTTCCTGATCAGGGAGGGCGCCCGGACGGTACATGTGCTGAACGCACCGTCACCGGCAGCGACCGCGTCCCTGCCGATCGGCAGGGAGGTGGCACGCAGAGCGTTGGCGGTACTGGGCCAGGGGTGAGCCGGCGCCAGAGGTGAGCCGGTGCCCGGGGGCGGGACTCGGGACCGAGCCGGAGCGAGACCGGCCGCGGCGACACGGGCCCCGAAGACCATGGCGAACCAGGCCCTAAAATTGAAGCCACTGTGTCTGACTCCCTCAATTTCGTCTCCGAAGACCCCGAGGCCGCCTTCGGCGGTCAGAGCTGCCGTACCAGCGGGGCGGGCCCTTCGCACACCCCCCCTTCCTCCGTGCGTCACGCCCGGGCCAAGGGTGAGCCCCGGTTCCCCGACGGGCCGAAGGCCGATCCCGCCGGATCGCACTTCGAGCGGCGGATCCGGAGCTTCCAGCCCCGGCGGAGCCGGGTGACGGCCGGGCAGGCCGACGCGCTGCAGCGGTTCTGGCCCACCCGGGGGCTGGACATCGACGGACAGCGGACCGTCGACCTGGCGGAACTGTTCGGGAACACGAACCCCGTCGTGCTCGAGATCGGGTTCGGCATGGGCGAGGCCACCGCTGAGATGGCCGCCGCGGACCCCGGCACCAACATCCTTGCCGTGGACGTGCACACGCCCGGCCAGGGCAATCTGCTCAATCTCGCCGACCGGAACGGACTGTCCAACATCCGGGTCGGGAACGGCGACGCGATCATCCTGCTCCGCGAGATGCTCGCCCCCGGCTCCCTCGACGGGCTGCGGGTCTACTTCCCCGACCCCTGGCCCAAGAAGCGCCACCACAAGCGGCGGCTCATCCAGCCCGAATTCCTCACGCTCGCCGCCACCCGTCTCGCGCCGGGCGCGCTGGTGCACTGTGCGACGGACTGGGAGCCGTACGCCGAGCAGATGCTCGAGGTGCTCACCGCGCACCCGGACTTCGAGAACACACAGCCCGACGGCGGGTACGCGCCGCGTCCCGGCTTCCGTCCACTGACCCGTTTCGAGGGTCAGGGACTGGACAAGGGGCATGTCGTGAACGACCTGTTGTTCCGGCGCGTACAGCACCGAGACCGGCCGTCCGCCGGCGACTGAGCGCCCCACGGTGCGCCCCGGCACCGTCGCGGGCGGTGCCCCTCCCTCGTTAGGGTCGATGCCGTGGCCACCCCTCCCCCGTATCCGACGCAGCCCGACAGCAACGCCGACGGGCACGCTCGCGGGCACGCGCACTGGTGGCAGATGCGGTGGGTGCGTTACGGCGGCCTGATCACACTGCTCGCGCTCTCCGGGCTCGTCATCCTTGCCCTCGTGCGGCAGCAGACCGGCACCGAGGGGTTCCTGGTCGGTCTGGGCCTCGCGGTCCTGCCCGTGCCGCTTCTCGTGGCCGCCTTCCGCTGGCTGGACCGGGTGGAGCCCGGGCCCTGGCGGAACCTGCTCTTCGCCTTCGCGTGGGGCGCGTGCGCAGCCGCGCTCATAGCGATCGTCGCCAACAGTTTCGCGACCAGATGGATAGCGACGGCGATCGCCGATCCGAACAGCGCCGACACGCTCGGCGCGACCGTGATAGCGCCCGTCGTCGAGGAGTCCGCGAAGGCGGCGGCCGTGCTTCTGGTCTTCCTCTTCCGCAGACGGGACTTCACCGGGATCGTCGACGGGGTGGTGATCGCCGGGGTCACCGCGACCGGCTTCGCCTTCACCGAGAACATCCTCTATCTGGGCACCGCCTTCGGCACGGACCAGCTGAGCGGGGGGCAGGGGCTCGTGTCCGTGACGGCCGCGACCTTCTTCGTCCGCGTGGTGATGTCGCCCTTCGCGCATCCGCTGTTCACCGTGCTCACCGGGATCGGCTTCGGCATCGCCGCGCTGTCGGCGGAGCGCCAGCATGTGCGCCGGGCGCTGATGCCGCTGGTCGGGCTGCTGCTCGCGATGGGCATGCACGCCATGTGGAACGGATCGTCGACGTTCGGCGAGTTCGGGTTCATCGCGGTGTACGCCTCGTTCATGGTGCCCGCGTTCGGCCTGCTGACGTGGCTGGTCGTCTGGACGCGGCAGCGGGAGCTGAGGACCGTGCGGGAGGAACTGCCCGCGTACGCGACGGCCGGGTGGCTGGGACCGGTGGAGCCATTTGCGCTCGGCTCCATGCGGGCACGGCGGCTGGCCCGGGAGCACGCACGCCACCACGCCGGGAAGGCGGCGGCGCGCTCGGTGGCGGAGTACGAGGCGTACGCGACGTCGCTGGCGTTCCTGCGCCACCGGGCGCGGCGAGGGCGGGCGGGGGCCGATTTCGTCGTACGGGAACGCGAGTTGCTCTCCGAGCTCTGGGCACGGCGGGACGTGGCGCGCCCGGCACTGGCACATGCCGCCCGGGCCACGACCCCGGTGGCGCCGGCGGTATGGCCCGGATACGGACACATGCCGCTGCACGGACCACAGCAGTACGGGCCACAGCAGTACGGCCCGGCAACGCCGTATCCCGGATACAACCCCTATCGTTCGTAGAGGCACGACCGGTTCGGTACCACCGGGCCGAGCTGCGGACGAGGGCGCGCACTGCTACGGGCAGGGGCGGCCTCCAGTAGCGGTTAAGCCGACGCCGTCGTCAGCTTCGCCGTTTCCTCATCCGTCAGCGTGAGGTCTCGCACCGCCAGCAGGGCCGGCAGTTGCTCCACGTTGCGGGCGGAGGCGATCGGGGCCGCGACCGTCGGCTGGGCCGCCAGCCACGCCAGGGCCACCGTCGCGACCTCCGCACCCTGCGCCTGCGCGACCTCGTCGAGCGCCGCCAGAACACGCTGTCCGCGCTCGGTCTCCAGATGCTTGGCCGCACCCTCGGCCCGCGCCGACTCCACCGTCGTAGCCGGCCGGTACTTGCCGGTCAGGAAGCCCGACGCGAGCGCGAAGTACGGGACGGCCGCGAGACCGGCACGGGAGGCGACGCCCTGCAGCGCACCCTCGTACGTGTCCCGCGAGACCAGGTTGTAGTGCGGCTGCAGCGCCACGTACCGCGCCAGGTCCTCCCGGTCGGAGAAGTCGAGGGATTCCTGCAGGCGCTCGGCGGAGATGTTGGAGGCGCCGATGGCGCGTACCTTGCCCGCCTTCACCAGGTCGTCGAGCGCGCCGATGATCTCCTCGACCGGCACCTCGGGCTGGTCGAAGTGCGTGTAGTAGAGGTCGATGTAGTCGGTGTCCAGGCGGCGCAGGGACGCGTCGGCCGCGGCCTTGATGTTGGCGGCGGTCAGGCCCCGGTACTCGGGGTGCTGGCTGACCTTGGTCGCGACGACGACATCGGAGCGGTTGCCGCGTGCCTTGAGCCACTTGCCGATGACGGTCTCGGACTCACCGCCCTTGTTGCCGGGGCCCCACGCCGAGTACACGTCGGCCGTGTCGACGAAGTTGCCGCCCGCCGCCGTGTAGGCGTCGAGAACGGCGAAGGACTGGGCCTCGTCGGCGGTCCAGCCGAAGACCTTGCCGCCGAGGGAGAGGGGGAAGACCTCGAGGTCGGATGAGCCGAGCTTGCGAAGAGACGTCATGCCCTGCTTCAACTTCTGCCTCAGAAGCCTGTATTCCGCACTCTCCTCACCCGCACTCTCCTCACCCGACCGGCAGCCCTGACGTCGGGGGGGTGTCGTCAGGACCGCCGGGGTTCGGGAGGAGAGCAGTTGTCAGGGGTTGAGCCCCTTGCTCTGCAGCCATGCCATCGGGTCGATAGCGCTGCCGCCGTTCGGGTGGACCTCCAGGTGCAGGTGCGGCCCGGTCACGTTGCCGGTAGCGCCCACGCGGCCGATGACGTCGCCCGTGGACACCTTCTGCCCCACGCTGACACTGATCGACGACTGGTGGCAGAACCACAGCTCCGTGCCGTCGTCCAGGGTGAGGATCGTGCGGTAGCCGTAGGAGCCCGCCCAGCCGGCGGAGGTGATGGTGCCGCTGTGGATCGCCTTGATGAGCGTGCCTGTGGGCGCGGCGAAGTCGAGGCCGGTGTGGTACCCGGAGGACCACATGGAACCGGCGTCGCCGAAGCGGGAGGTCAGCGTGTACGAGGAGGTCGGGAGCGAGTACTGCGTGGCCAGTTCGGCCAGCTTCGCCGCCTCGGCCTTCTTCTTGGCCTCCTCCTCCGCCTGCTGCTTGTCGGCGGCGGCCTTGGCCTTCGCGTCGTCCTGCGCCTTGGCGGCGTCGGCGGCGGCCTGCTTCGCGGCGGCGGCCTCGGCGGCCTGCGCGGCCGCGGTGGTGACCTGGTCCTGCTGGGACTCGGCCTGCTGGATGATCCGGGCGCGCAGCGCCTCCCCCGCGTCCTTGGTGCCCGCGGCGGCGGCGTCGGTGGTCACTCCCGCGGTGCTCAGGGCGGTGGCGGAGCCCTTGGGGGTGCCGGTGTCCTCGCCGATGAGCGCCTTGGCCGAGTCCGTGACGGAGGAGACGTCCGGCAGGGAGATGGACACCGGCGGCTTTCCGGTCTGCGCGGTGGCCATGCCGCCCGCACCGACGGCGGCCATCACACCGACGCCCAGGACGGTGGAGCTGCGCGCGAATCCGCCCCCGCGCTGCTTGGTGACGCGGTGCCGGCCACGGACGGGGCGGAGGGACTCCTCGGTGGGGTTCCACTCCTCCCAGGGGCCCTCGTCGATGCGGGATGCGAAGCCGATCGCCTGTGTGTCGTTCGGCGCGAACGAGGTGCTCTGGGCAGGCCGGTTGGACGCCACGTGGGCGCACTCCTTTCCTTCCTTCTCGCCTACCGGGTTAGCTGACGGGTTCGGAGCAGGAAGGTCTCCTACGCGCGTATACCAACCGTGCTTACACGGCGGTATCCGCTCGATTCACCCCAAGGTGGTGGTTCCCCGGCTCCCTTGCGGGATTCGGCACGCGCGCACGGAGCCGTCTCTTGTGACGGCTGGGACAACCGCGCTGCGTTATCGAACGTTAATAGACGCCGATGCTTGATTCCAAGCGGTTCGGGCACATCGCTTCCGCCTTTTGACCTGGACTTTCGTGTCATGAACGGCCAAAAACGGGCGAGTTGACCACGCCTCGGAGAGTGCACTGTAGTTGACGGTGTGTCAGTTGTTATGCGGAGGGGAGCTGATCACTCACACCTCGTGACAACGATCATGAAGCTCCGGACGGCGTACGGCCAACAGGGCCATGTCGTCGGTGGCGCGGCCGCCGGTGTGGCGCGCAACCCCGGCGGTGACGGTGGCGAGCAGGGGGCCGGGCCCCGGGAAGACGCGGCCGGCGAGGCGGTGGGCGAGGTCGTAGAACTCGCCCTGCGCGTCCCGCGCCTCCGAGACGCCGTCTGTGTGGATGAGCAGCGTCGCCCCGGGCGGGAACGCCCACTCCTGCGCCCGGTCGGGCCAGCTGCCCAGGTCGCCCATGCCGAGCGGGGGCGCGGGCTCGTCGGCCTCCAGTTCGCGCAGGGTGCCGTCGGGGAGCAGGAGCAGAGGGGCGGGGTGGCCGCGGTTGACGATACGGACGACACCGGCACCATGGGGGATCTCGGCGAGGACCGCGGTGGTGAATCCCTCGAACGCGTCCAGTGCGTCACGCCGGGTGCCCTCCCGCGACAGCGCCCGCTCCAGACGCTGGGCCACGGCCTCCGGCGTCGCCTCCTGCTCGGCGGCCTCCCGGAAGGCGCCGATGACGACCGCGACGGCGGCCACGGCTCCCATCCCCTTCCCCCGCACGTCCCCCACGACGAGCCGTACGCCATGCGGAGAGTCCTGCACGGCGTACAGATCGCCCCCGATGAAGGCGTCGGCCTGGGCCGCCTCGTACCGGGCGGCAATGTCGAGTCCGCCGATCCTGGCGGCGGGCTCGGGCAGCACGGCGCGCTGAGCAGCCTCGGCGATCTCGCGGGCGGAGGCGAGGCGTTCGTCGTTGCGGCGCACCAGCACGTTGATGAGGACGGCGAGGACCGCGACCGTGACCGTGGTGGCCGTCTCGGTGACCGCGTCGGCCTGCTCGAGGATGCCGAGCCCGAGGTGAACCGCGAGCACGCTGACGACGGCGGCCACACCGGTGAGAAGGGTGCCGCGAAGCGAGTACAGGGGCGCGGCGACCAGCGGGGCGGCGGTGAAGAGGGGGCCCGCCCTGAAGTCGGACGGGGTGAAGAAGTCATGGCAGGCCCCGGCGAGGATGAGCAACACGGGCAGAGCCCGCAGGACCGCCCGCGCATACGAGATCCGCCGGGTCTGGGACTCACCGGGGTGCGGCCACAGGGGGCCTCTGAGACGGGACTCGGGCACGGGGCCGCCGGACCGACCCCCGGGCCTGTCGCCTCCGTTGCCCGGCAGCCGACGACCGGTCGGGTCGCCGTGACCGTCACCGTAACCGTCGCAATCGCAGTCGCAGTCGCAGTCGCAGTCGCAGTCGCCGGGCAGTCGAACACCGGTCCGGGCACCGTCACCGGACATCCGAACACCGCGACCGTCACCCTCTCCGGACAGCAGACCACCCGCCCGGCCGCCATCACCGGACATCCGAAGACCGCGCCCGCCGCCGTCGCCCGGCAGACGACCGCCAAGCTGGTCGCCGCCGGGCAACGCGTCATCGACTTGGCCCTCGTCACCGGACAGCAGATCACCGGCTTGACCCTCGCCTCGGGACAACAGGTCACCGGAGTGACCCTCCCCTCCGGAAACCAGGTCACCGGAGCGACCCTCCCCTCCGGAAACCAGGTCACCGGAGCGACCCTCCCCTCCGGACAGCGGATCGCCTGAGCGGCGCTTGTCGCCGGGACGGCGCGCGCCCGACCGGCCGTGCGGGCCGCCGGAAGGGCCGCGGGTCCGGTCACAAGGCCCGTCGGACGGTCCGCGAGCCCGGTCGTTCGGTGTGGCGGGCCTTCGTCCGCCGGCCTCCTGGTCGTACAACTCCTCGGACCGCAACACGCCTCCTTGCTGCCGCACGCGTCCAGGCTTCCCGCCGGGGAGGCGACGGGCGACCGCTGTGGGCCGACTGGCGTAAGGCGTCGGTGGACCGTGTGCACGCGGGAGGGGCGGGGTACGCGAGGGCGGCGGCCAGCCGGAATCCGGGCGGTCCGGGCGCGGAAACGCCGAGGGCCGGGACCCTTTCGGATCCCGGCCCTCGGCCTTCAGTAGCGGGGACAGGATTTGAACCTGCGACCTCTGGGTTATGAGCCCAGCGAGCTACCGAGCTGCTCCACCCCGCGTCGGTGAGACCAGTGTACGCCATGCGCGCGACACGAAGTGCACGGGTTTTACGCCCGTGGCCCCTCACCAGCGTTTTCCGGCCGTCCAAGGTCCGGCGAGCCCGGGCCAGGAGCCGATTTCGGGGTCCGAATCGGAGGCGGCCTCACGGTCCGAATCGGAGACGGCCTCACGGTCCGAATCGGAGACGGCCTCACGGTCCGGATCGGAGACGGCCTCACGGTCCGAATCGGAGGCGGCCTCACGGTCCGAATCGGAGACGGCCTCACGGTCCGAATCGGAGGCCCGGCCCGCGCCAGGCTCAGCTGGAGGCCCGCATCGGGGACCAGCCCACGTCACGCGCCTCGACGTCCGGAGCCGGGGCCCGGCTCGTCTCAGCCGCGGTCGGCCACACGGCCCGACGGGGGCAACAGATGGGCGTTCGGAGCCTTCGCCCGGTCCCCGTACTCCGGCAGCACCACCACTTCCACGCCCTCGGCGGCCAGCACGGCGCTCCCGTCGGCGGACCGCACGAACGTGTCCGGCTCACGCCAGGCGGTCACCACCCGGCGTACCCCGGCCCCGACGATCAGCCGGGCGCACGGCGCGGGCCGGGAGGCGCGGCGGGCGCACGGCTCCAGACTGCTGTACACCGTGGCCCCCGGCAGCCGCGGATCCGCCGGGTCGAGCTTCGCCAGCGCCGCCTCCTCCGCGTGCACCACGGGGTCGCCGCTCTCCCGGGAGTGCGCCCGCGCCAGCTCCGTGCCGTCGGCCGCGACGATCACCGCTCCCACACTGAAGGCCGTCCGGGACGGAGGGCACTGCGCCGCGAGGTCGCAGGCAGCCTCCAGCCACCGCCGGTCGGCGGCGGAGGCGAGGGCGCCGGTACCGGGCGCCGCGGGGACGTACCGCATCAGTACGACGTCCCCGACGGGCCGCGTCTCCAGCAGCCGCATCCGCCCCGGCGGGTACGCCCCCGGCCCGAACATCCTCGGTGCGTCCGCCTGCCCCACGAACAGCGGCGCGACAACCAGCTGCAGCTCGTCCGCAAGCCCCTGCCGCAGCAGCTGGGTGTGCACCTGCCCACCGCCCTCGACCATCAGCCGCCGCACGCCCTTGACGTCCCCCAGGTGGGCGAGCACGGCCCGCCACTGCACGTCCGGCCCGAGCGCGATCACCTCCACGTCCGCCGGCAGCAGCCCCCGCAGCCGCTGCGCGCCCTTGTCGGTCGTGTAGAGGGCCTTGGCGCCGCCCGTCCGCCAGAACTGGGCGTCCGGATCGAGATCTCCGGAGGCGCTGACCGTGACCTTCAGCGGGTACTCCGGCAGTCCGGCGGCGACCCGGGCCGCCCGTCGCTCGGCCGAGTAGACCAGCAGCCGCGGGTTGTCGGTGCGCAGCGTTCCCGCGCCGACGAGGATCGCGTCGCTGCCCGCCCGCACCTCGTCGACCCGGTCGAAGTCCTCCGGTCCGGACAGCAGGAGCCGCTCGGGCCCGGTGTCGTCCAGGAAGCCGTCGAGGGAGACCGCGGCGGACAACAGGACGTAAGGATGGGGCATGGGATGCGCTCCAGTAGTCGGTTCAATTTTTAAACAATAACTACACTGTCGGCATGACGACCCGCTGGCTCTCCCCCGAGGAACTGCGCGCCTGGCGCTCGTACCTCGCCGCGTCGTGGCTCCTGGAGGACGCGGTCGACCGGCAGCTGCAGCAGGAGGCCGGCATGCCGCATCTGTACTACTCCGTCCTGGCCAACCTCTCC
Organism: Streptomyces hygroscopicus; assembly: GCF_026168105.1. Taxonomy (GTDB): domain Bacteria; phylum Actinomycetota; class Actinomycetes; order Streptomycetales; family Streptomycetaceae; genus Streptomyces; species Streptomyces hygroscopicus_D. The sequence continues at coordinate 6,585 of NZ_LBMW01000070.1, read as the reverse complement.
GACGCGCCCGGCCACCGCATGCGGATGACCGACCTCGCCGAGTCGCTGAAGATCACGCGCAGCCGTCTGACGTACGCCGTCACCCGTCTGGAGAAGGACGGCACGGTGCGCCGGGAGGGTTGCCCGACCGACAAACGCGGCAGCATGGCGGTTCTGACGGACGAGGGCATGGCACTTCTGGAGCGCACGGCGCCCGGCCACGTCGAGACGGTCCGCGCCTCCGTCTTCGACCACCTCACCACGGAGGAGGTGGCCCAACTGGAGGCGATCTGCAATCGGATCACCCAGGCGCTCCAGAGCGGCGAGGAGCGTTCGGCGTGCGGCGCGCTGCCGTGGCGCCGGCGTTCGTCCCCGGAGTGAGGCACCCGACAAAGGGCCGCTTGAAAAATAAGGTTGCTTGAAATTTAAAGCAGGGGTTACAGTCTCCGACCGAGGTTGTGCTTCAAATCTGAAGCATGGGGCGCACCCTTCGCATCCCGCGACCCATCGGCCCGGAGAAGGACGACAGACATGCGCGACGCACGCGACGCCACCGCCACCGCCACCGCCATCAGCGACAGCAGCAACCCCACCAGCCTTTCCACCGCCACGGTCCGCACCCGCGTGACGGTCCCGCTCCGCTTCGGCGACGGCTACACGGTCACCGCCGACCTGGTCACCTTCCACGGCCTCGCCGACGGCCAGGAGCATGTGGCGGTGGTCCTCGGCGAGCCCGCCGCCGGCCATCTGCCGCTCGTCCGGCTGCACTCCGAGTGCCTGACCGGCGACGTCTTCGGCTCGGCCCGCTGCGACTGCGGTCCCCAGCTGCGCGAGGCGGTGGAGCGCATCGCCGACCGGGGCGGCGTCCTGCTCTACCTACGCCAGGAGGGCCGCGGCATCGGCCTCTACAACAAGCTCGACGCATACGCCCTCCAGGACCAGGGCCTGGACACCTACGAGGCGAACGCCGCACTCGGTCTGCCGGAGGACGCACGCGACTACACGGCCGCCGCGCAGATGCTGAACGCCCTCGGTATCGGCACCCTGGACCTGCTCTCCAACAACCCCGACAAGGCGGCCCAGCTCCGCACCCTGGGTCTCACGGTCACTCACCGCGTCCCGACGGGCGTCTTCACCACCGCGCAGAACGTCCGCTACCTGCGCGCGAAGGTGGTCCACACCCAACACACGCTCCCGCTGACGGAACTGACAGCCGGTTAGGGGTCACAGCAACGAGTAAGCGCCCCCGCCCGCATGATCCCGGTCGGGGCGCTTCCTCGCAGCTCAGAGGGGGTACCCCAGGTACGGCTCAGCCTGCTCCGGCGGACTGTGCTGCTCCGACTGCGGCTTTCTCTCCACTCGAACCCTCCCCGCGCCGAGAGTTTCAGCGCCCGCCGCGAGTGTGAGAGGGGGGTTCCGCCAGCAGATGTTGAAGAGGCAACAGGTTGTCCCGTCACATACGCTGCACCGCCGTAACGCAGGCCTGCGAAGCCAACTCCGTGTTTCAGTGGCCGAGCACCACCACCCGGTGTAGCGTCGTGATCAGCAGTCGTGGTTCCGAAGTCCCGTTCGCCCGTGATCGCAGTCACGGGCGTTTTCGCTGTTTAACGCCTCTCCGGACCAGGGCGATCACCTCCGGATCCCGCACGGTGCGGGGCCCGATACGACTCCCTCGAAGGAGACAGGCACATGGCTACAGGCACTGTGAAGTGGTTCAACGCGGAAAAGGGCTTCGGCTTCATCGAGCAGGACGGCGGCGGCCCCGACGTCTTCGCCCACTACTCGAACATCGAGGCCCAGGGCTTCCGGGAGCTGCAGGAAGGCCAGAAGGTGACATTCGACATCACGCAGGGCCAGAAGGGCCCCCAGGCGGAGCACATCCGGCCCGCATAACAACGCACGAAGACCCGGCCATTGCTCCACCAGCCGGGTATGTGTCGGCCATCGCCCCGCCTCCAGACCTGCACGGTCCGGAGGCGGGGCGTCGTGTCGTGCGAGGACCGATTACCTTGGTGGCGTCCCGCCCGTTGGGTGCTCGGGACTTGCCGGGGCCTCCGACAGGCCCCGGCACCCCCTGATGCGTTTGGTGGTCAGCGCACCTTGACGGTCTCGGTGGGCGTGACCATCTGCAGGTGGAGCTTTTTCGAGTTCCAGTCCGTCTCGTAGAGCGCGCCGCGGAACTGCAGCGTGCCACGGTGCTCCGCCCGCACCCATGTGTCGACCTTGCCGCCGTCCCAGACCGCGCCGTGGGCGCACTTCACCGTGTGCCAGGATCCGGTGCCCTGTCGCTGCTGCACACAGAATTTCTGAAAGAGGTCGTCGTCGTTCATGGCGTACCCCTTCACGTGAACGCGTGCGCCGACCTTCACGGTGTGCGGACTCACCTTGAAGCCGTAATCGACCTTGGCGGAAGCCGTCACCGCACTCAGCCCGAGTGCCGATATGCCGACTGCCGCAATGACTGCCCCACGCGCAGCGCGTCGCTTGAGAAAACTCATCGTCTGTCTCCCCTTTCGGGTGGTCCCGTGCTCGGTAACAGCGAAAAGACGACCGGCATGAACCTGTTTCCACGGACCGTTGCCGCCCATCAGCTCAGCGATTGCAACCTGTCAGAGGGTCAATGGGGGTGCACCGTTGCCCCGCAATTCACCATCTTTTGGCGGCTCTCACCGACGTCGGGGGTTCGGAATCGCGTACTACGCCGCGCAGACTTCGGACACGCCGCCACGGCTGGTGGACCCAGCTCCTACAGTCCCGCCGACGCCAACCAGCCATGGGTCACTGCCACCTCAGTACCGCGCTGCCTACGATCCCAATGCGCGTCTATTGGGCGTCCTTGCCATCGTGTCGCCTTTGTTGACCACGATCACCGGCTTCTACTTCGGACAGCGTGCCGGCGAGGCAACGGGTGAGGCCGCAAAGTCCGAGGCCCGTAGGAAGCAGGCGCAGACCGCATCCGTTCTCTTTGAGTCGGGTCACCCCGAGGCCGTCCAGCTACTCAGGAATCAAGGCTTGGTTGCAGCGACGCCGTCCCCACCTGGTCCTGGTGGCCCGCCTGCCGCTGGCGGCCAGCCTGGTGACGGCAGCAGGAGATCGTAGGTAGCCCCGGCGCTTATGGACATGACGCTGCCCCAGCCGCGTCGGGGGTCCCGGCTGGGGCAGCGTCTCCCGGGCCGAGGCTACGAGGACCCAGGGCGCCGCGGGCAGCACAGGACGAATGACCATGATCGCCTGCACTTCGGCCGAGCACTGGCCGAGCCGGCGATCTCCGAGACACCGGAACACGCAGAAGCCCCAGGCCAGATGACCTCTGACCTGGGGCTTCTCTGTAGGCCCTGTGGGACTCGAACCCACAACCAATGGATTAAAAGTCCACTGCTCTGCCAATTGAGCTAAGGGCCCAGGCGATGTTGCCTCCCCGAGCATAGCCGGAGGAAGCCGGGACGCCGATCGGGTATCGGTTACCCGGCCCCACCGCCGACCGAGACCCTGCGGATGGCACCACCGCCGAACCGGCCCGTCACCTGCGTCTACGGGACCCGCCGGGCCGGGGCGTGGGTGAAAGCACACGCCGGGCGGCGCCGTGAAGCCGAACTGCGGATTCAGGTGGGCGCCCAGCAACGACGCCGCGCCGAAGTCGGCCCCGGGCGGTCACCGCGATCCGGCCGAGCATTCCCCTGGCGATTCGCTCAGCGAGGACCATCCAGGGGCATGACATGCACCACACAGCGGATGCTTTGGCCAAGAGTCGCCGGGGAGTGCCGCTCCGCAGGACGACCGGGCACGGCCGCAACGGCCGAGGGCCCGTACGGCCAATGCCGTACGGGCCCTTGCGATGCCGGTGTCAGACCGCGTCAGCCGTTGCGCTTCCAGCGCGGCTTGTCGTCGCGGCGGCCGAACGCGCCCGCGCCACGGTGGTCGTCACGACGGCCGTACGGGCGCTCGTGCGCGCCGGAGCGGAAGCCGGGGCGGTCGCCCTGGCGGTCCCGGTTGAACGGGCGGTCGCTGCTCCGGTGGCCCCCGCGCTCGTCGCGGCGCTCGAAGGGACGCCGGTCGCCGTCGCGACGGAAGCCACCACGGTCACGGTCGTCACGCCGGTCGAACGAACGCCGGTCGTTGTCGCGACGGTCACGGTCGAAGGGGCGACGGTCACGGTCGTTGTCGCGACGGAACCCGCCACGGTCGTCACGCCGCTCGAACGAACGCCCACCGCGGTCACCGTCCCGGCGGTCGAACCCGCGGTCACGGTCGCGGCCACCGAAGCCACCCCGGTCGGAGGGGCGACGGTCACGGTCGTTGTCGCGGCGGAACCCGCCACGGTCGTCACGCCGCTCGAACGAACGGCCGCCGCGGTCACCGTCCCGGCGGTCGAAACCACGGTCACCACGATCACGATCGAAGCCGCGGTCACCGCGGTCACGGTCCCGGCCGAACCCGCCCCGCTCGTCACGGCGCTCACGACGCTCGTACGACGACGAACCGGCCGTACGCTCGGCGCGCTCGCTCCGATCGATCCGCTCTGCGTCCTGAGCGGTCGGCTGCTCCGGCACGGAGACCTCGGCGACCGCTGTCTCGGACACCGGCGACGCGGCGGGGGCAGCCGGGGCCTCCTGGCCCGCCGCAGCCGCTGCGACCGCGGCCTCCGGGTCCTCACCGCGCTCCCGCGCGGCGCGTGCGATCAGCCGGTCGGCCTCCTCGCGCAGTTCGGCCGCGCGCCGTGCGGCGCGCTCCAACTGCTTGGTGAGGTGGGCGACTTCACGCTCGGCCTGCTGTGCGGCGTTCCCGGCGGACTCGGCCTCGACCTCGGTCATGGACCGGGCACCGGTGATCTCGGCGACCTCCGGGTCGAAGGCGGCGCCGCCCTGGATGATGTGGCGCGAGGCGTCGACGCCCGCGTCCTCCATCAGCCGGAAGATCTGCCGCCGCTGGTGCGGCAGGGCCAGGGACACGACCGTGCCCGTACGGCCCGCACGCGCCGTACGCCCGGCGCGGTGCAGATAGTCCTTGTGGTCCCCGGCGGGGTCCACGTTGAGCACGAGGTCGATCCCGTCGACGTGGATGCCGCGGGCCGCGACGTCCGTCGCGACGAGCACGTTGACGTACCCGTCCTTGAAGTCGGCCAGCGTCCGGGTGCGCGCCCCCTGGGTCATGCCGCCGTGCAGCGCGTCCGACTTCACACCGGCGTCGCGCAGCTGCTCGGCGACGCGATCGGCCCCGAGCTGGGTGCGGACGAAGATGATGGTGCGTCCCTTGCGGGAGGCGATGGCGGCGGTGACCGGGGCCTTGTCCTTGGGCTTCACGATCAGGATGTGGTGCGACATGGTGGTCACGGCGCCCTGCGCCGCGTCCACCTCATGGCTCACCGGCGCGTTCAGATACCGGTCGACGAGGGTCTGGATCTCGTTCTCCATGGTCGCGGAGAAGAGCATGCGCTGACCGCCGGCCGGCACCTGGTCGAGCAGCTCGGTGACCTCGGGCAGGAAGCCCAGGTCGGACATCTGGTCGGCCTCGTCGAGCACCGCGATCTGCACGTCCTCGAGGGAGCAGGCACCGCGGTTGATGATGTCGCGCAGCCGGCCGGGCGTGGCGACCAGGATGTCCACGCCGCGCTCGAGGGCGTAGATCTGGTTGCCCATGGAGGTGCCGCCGCACACGACCTTCATCTTCAGCCCCAGCACGTCGCCGTACGGCTGCAGCGCGTCCGCGACCTGCATGGCCAGCTCACGGGTCGGGGTGAGGATCACGGCCCGCGGCTTCTTCTTGTCGGTGCGGCCGCCGGCCAGGGTGGCCAGCGTCGGCAGGCCGAAGGACAGTGTCTTGCCCGAACCCGTCCGGCCCCGGCCGAGGATGTCCTTGCCCGCCAGGGCGTCCGGGATGGTCGCGGCCTGGATCGGGAAGGGGACGGTGACGCCGTTCTGCGCGAGCTTGCGGACGATGCCCTCGGGCAGACCGAGATCGACGAACGTGATCTCGGCAGCGGCGTCGTCGCCCTCGGGCAGGACGACGTGCTCAGTACTGGCAATAGACATGCGAAATGCGAACCTTCCGGAGTTCACGGCACGCGCCCAAACATCCGTGAAGTCGCAATCGACCGCCTCTATGCGGTCCGGCCACGGCAAGGGAGAGTACGCGCCACACGCGGCGCGTCCTGTAGGCGCCGGGCAAATGGGATCAAACGATCTACCACCATACGCACCCGCCCCCACCGAACGCAAACCCATCCCCCTGTATCCCGGGTGACCCTCACCACACGGCCGCTCCGCCTCCGGTCACCTCACAGCGCGGGCCGCCCCGCCCGCGGAGCCGGCTCCCGCAGGACCAGTTGCGTGGTCTGCTCGTGCGCGGAGGACGAGGGCTCCGCGGGCGTGGGGGACGGCGCCGGGTCCGGCTGGGTCGTCGGCGAGGGGGCCGCCGACTGCGGAGGGCTCGGGTCCCCCTTCGTCGGCAGGGGAGGCACCGCCCCGCCGCCCCCGTTGCCGTTCTTCGAGGTCTCCTTGGTGGTCGGCTGGGCGCCCTTGGCCCCGGCACCGCCACCGGACGCCGACGCGGAGGGCGACGAGGAAGCCTTGGACGACGCGTCCTTGTCGGACGAACCCCCCTTGGCCG
>NZ_LBMW01000102.1 GCF_026168105.1 Streptomyces hygroscopicus | reverse complement strand
GTTCTCGCTGGCGGGTGGGCTGGTGGGAGTTCTCGGCCCGGTTGCTCAACCCCTTGTGCGAGCGGTGCTCGACCGAGGACATCAGCTCGCGGTGCGCGACGCCGTAGGAGCAGAGCCTGTCGGTCACCAGCACCCGCGGCACCCGGCACTGCTTCTCCATCAGCTTGGCCATGAACCGCCTGGCTGCCCTCGCATCGCGCCTCGGCTGGACCAGGATGTCCAGGACGTTGCCGTCCTGATCGACCGCCCGCCACAGGTACGTACGCTCGCCGTTGATCTTCACGAAGACCTCGTCGAGGTGCCATTTGTCGCCGGCCTGCGGTCTGCGGCAGCGCAAGGCGGCGGCGTACTCGGGTCCGAACCGGTCGCACCATGCCCGGATCGTCTCGTGGGAGACGACGATCCCGCGCGCGAGCAGCAGCTCTTCGACCTCACGGAAGGACAGCGGGAAGCGGTGGTACAGCCACACCGCATGGGAGATGATCTCCGCCGGGAACCGGAAACCCTTGCACGACACCGCCGCCTCGGTCCCCACAGCCGGCCCCTCCCAGATGATCAACAAACCCCACGATCATCCCGCCCCCAAAGCCACCCACTCAACCTGACAGTGCCCTCTCCGCGTTTCTGATCAACCACTGGACGCCCTGCCGCGTGAAAGCGCGAGGTTAATAACTCCTTGGCTTTGGGGTCTGTTGGCCCGTTGGATTCGAGTGTGTCGGAGGGGATTGAGGCGGGGCTGGCGGAGGCGTTCGGGCTGTTGCTGCGGCATCTGGACGAGCAGCAGCGACGGCTGGTGCTGGGGACCCTTGCCCGTGTGCGGGGGTACGGCGGGATTCGCCCGGTGGCTGGTGCTGCCGGGGTGGCGGAGTCCACGGTGTCGCGCGGGCTGGAACAGGGGGAGGAGCCCCATGGCCGGGTTCGGGCGGCGGGCGCGGGCCGCAAGCGGCTGCGGGACGTTGATCCGGAACTGGTCCCGGCGTTGCTCACGCTGGTCGAGCCGGACCAGCGAGGAGATCCGGAGTCTGCGCTGCGGTGGACGGTGAAGTCCACCCGTGTCCTGGCTGCGGAGCTGCCCCCCCCAGGGGCATCGGGTGGGCCACGACACCGTGGCCGCGCTGCTGAAGGCCGGGGGATTCGCCCTGCAGGGCACCTCGCGCACCACCGAGGGCGCCCGCCACCCGGACCATGAGGCTGTCGCTTCGCTCGATTCCCACCTCAGCGGACGTCAGCGGTTCTGGGACTGATGCTGGGCGGAAGATTGAGGGCTCTGGTAAACCGTGGTTCCGGCTGCAGGACCAGGCCCTTGGGGCGGCGCTTTGGGCGATTGCGACCTTGCTGCCGCCACATCAGCCAACTCCTCGATCGCCCGGGTCATCGCGAGGTCGAAGGCGAATCGATTTTCTGCCTCCTTCTGCCGCTGCTCGTATGTCTCCAAAAGCGGCGGTTGCGGGGGGTTGAAGAGATAACGGCGCTTACCTGCGGTATCTCCAGCAGCCGGGAGAGCTGGTGGCTGCTGGGGAGTCTGCACAGCAGCAGCCGCGGCTGCCCCAGCCACGAACGGTGGCGGATACCACGCTGTTGGCTGCTGGCTATCCGGCCGCGAGGGCGTGGACGAGGCCTGTTCTTGTGCATGCGCGCGCGAGGTGGATGCCACTGTCCCCGAATCGCCTGATCCGAGTGCGTTGTTGATTTCGTATCGGCCTTTCTCGGTAACCTGGAATATTTGGTGATAACGGCCTCCTTCTTTTATTCCTGTGCCGTGTCTATTCATACCCGTATATTCTATCCATCCTTCACTTATTAGAATATTGGTGGCGTAACTTACACTCTGTGCCGAGATTCCTGTTCGTTCGCGCATCTCGGCTCGTGTAAATGTGCTTCCGTCCTCTAGGGCTTCGATCACTCTTCGCAGGTCCTCTTTCAGGGTCATTTCACTCCACTTTGCTGCCGTTCGCTGCTCAATTCTTTCGGAAGGTACAACGCTGCTCGCAAGAAAAAGGTTCAAAGATGTCGAAGAGTAAACCTGGTCCGCCCGGGGGAGCGTCCGTGAGTACTCCCGGCAGCTGCATCGACCACGCCCGCGCCGCCGCGACGACGGTTGAGGTGGACGGGCGACCGTACTACGAACACCTCCGCCCCGGATCCGACAGCGCCGCCCTCATTTCTTTCAAGGGCTTTCCGGTACGCCGGATGGTGAGGGATCCGACTCGGCGAAGCCATCGCTGGATACTTGCACCGGCCGTAGGCATGGCCAGCGGCTTTCGCAGTGTTGCGCCGCAGCTCGGCCTCTACGGTCGCAGGCCTTCGACCTCTCGGCGGCCAGTTTGAGCGCCATGTCGAGTTCGGAGGCCGCTGGAACCGGTCGGCCGTCTCGTGCTCTCGCCACCGCCAGCCTCTTCGCAAGGATCGGCATGCTCACCACCGGGCGGGCCCGGGAGCTTCCGGCCGGCGAGGCGTCCCTGCGGGAGCGGTGGGCGGCCATCGCCCCCGACCTCGCCGGGCATGTCACTGCCGTCGGCTACGACGCAGACTCCGGCCGACTCACCTTGTGCCCGGAGTCGGCGGCCTGGGCGACGAAGCTGCGCCGGGAGCAGGCCAGCGTCATCGAGGCCGCGAACCAGTCGGCGGGCCGTACGGTCGCACGCGGCCTGCAGATCCTCGCGGCCGGCTCCGTGCCGGCCGCCGAGCCTGCCGGCCTTCCCTTGGCCACTGCGTGCCGTATCCACGGGCACAGTGAAGACGCGGGCGTCGGCGTCCGTGGCTACCACCAGGCGCTCGCGGCGTACCAGGCGGCCCGGCCCGAGCGGCACCGTGATGCAGGCATCGCAGAGGCGGTGGAGGGACAGAACCGCGCGATGCGCGAGCTCAGCGCGACGGCGTTCCCGGAGGAAGAGGCCTGCTCGGACGACCAGCCAGCCCCGATCGAGGCGGCCCGCGTCCGGCGCCGCCGTGAAGCCGACGCCACCCGCGCAGCCGCCCTGCACCGGGCCCGGGCCGACCGAGCCCAGCGTGCCCGCACTACGGACGATGCGCTGCAGACACCGCCGACGCGGCGTGCGGTGTGAAAGCGCAGGCCAGGCGGATTGTCAGTGCTAGCCTCTACAGTCCTCAACGACGCTTTGACTACGCGGAGTTGAGTGGGATGGGTGAGTGCGGCAGGAAGTCCTCCGGGCGTTCAAGTTCATGCTGGACCCCACCGGGGTCCAGGTGGAGGCGTTCACGCGGCACGCCGGCGCGGCCCGGTGGGCGTTCAACCACGCGCTGGGCATGAAGGTGGCCACGCACCAGCAGTGGCGGCGCGAGGTCCAGACCCTCGTGGACCAGGGCGCGCCGGAGGCCGAGGCCCGCAAGACGGTGCGGGTGCCCGTGCCGACGAAACTGTTTATCCAAAGCACCTGAACCAGATCAAGGGCGACTCACGCACCGGTGGCCTCACGGAAGGTGTACACGGACCCGAGCGGCGGTGCCGGTGGTGGCACGAGGTGAACACCTACGCGTTCCAGTCCGCTTTCATCGACGCGGACCATGCCTGGAAGAACTGGCTCGACTCCCTGCGCGTTACGCGGGCCGGCCGCCAGGAGGGCTATCTGCGGTTCAGGAAGAAGGGCCGGTGTCGGGAGGCGTTCCGTCTCCACCATGGCGTGAAGCGACCAGCGGTCCTGCTGGACGGGTATCGGCGCCTGCTGTTACTGCGGGTCGGTGAGGCTGCACGAGTCCGCAAAACGCATGGCCCGCCTGGTCGGCCAGAGGGGAGGCGATCGTGCAGTCGGTGACCGTCTCCCGGGCCGGGCATCGTTGGTACGCCTCGGTTCTGTGCAAGGTCACCGCAGACCTGCCGGAGCGTCCGACGCGGCGGCAGCGTGAGCGCGGCCGCGTCGGCGTCGAGCGGAACGAGCACACCGACATCCGCACCAACTACCGCAGCGGGCACCGGGACAAGACGCTCACCACGCAGGCCGGCGATCTGGAGCTGGTCATCCCGAAACTGCGGGCCGGCAGCTTCTTCCCCTGCCTGCTGGAGCGGCGCCGCCCTATCGATCAGGCCCTCTATGCCGTCATCATGGAGGCAAACGTCGAGGGCGTCTCCACTCGGTCGGTCGACGACCTGGTCAAGGCCCTGGGGGCGGGACACCGGGATATCCAAGAGCGAGGTCTCCCGGATCTGCGCCGCCCTGGACGAGCCTCTGGTTGCTTTCCGTACGAGGCCGCTGGACCACACCCGCTTCCCCTGCATCTCCCTCGATGCCACCTACTGCACAAGGCCCGGTCCACCACCAGATCGCCTCCCGGGCCGCCGCACAGCGGCCCGTTGAGCGAGCGATCCGAACCCGCTCCGCGGACGGAGGGCTCAGGGAGCCGTTCTCGGCTGACGGTCGTGGATGGTGCTCGTAGACAGCAACAGCAACAGCAGCGGGTGCCTGACCCTGGCGATCTTCGTCTGCGGGTCGCTTTAACCCCGGCGGCCTACCTGTGGAGACAGCTCTGCGGCGGTCAGCAGGCCGTCGTCGTTCGCGCTGCTGAGCGGGCCCTTGGGGCCCTGTCCGGGATCGTGGGCCCGATGGCGGCGCCGCGCGTGCTCGCGGCTCGGCTCACCGACCGGCTGGAGGAGGTCGGAGGCGAGGCCCTGGTACGTGATCCGATGGGCTGGCTGCTCGGTCGGGGCCTGGTTCAGCGCGCTGCCTGCCCAGACCTGAGGTGCGACGACGGCATCCGTTTGGACACCGGCACCGACCGCCCGACCTGCGGGAACATCGTCCACACACGGCGCGCGTTGCGGGCCCAGGTTGCTGCCCGGGTGGAGGCCGAGATGCCGTACAGCCACCCGGCCGCGCGCCGGGATTGAGGCCGAGCGGCAGCTGCGCGAGGAAACCGCCCTCGAGGAGGATGCGGAGCTGGTCCGCAGGCAGGCGCCGTGTGCGGACTGCGGGCTGCCCGAATCCGCAGGCTTGTGCCCGGTGTGTTCCTACCGGCGGCGCACGGAAGAACTGGTGCGGGAGGCGGTCGAGCTGGCGGTCGCCGTGCGGGCTGACCTGTCGGACACTGCCGCGGTCGCTGGGCTCACCCGGCAGTGCGAGACGGGCCCCCGCGCCTTGCTGGCGTTGGCGTGCGAGCGGGACTGCGATCCAGACGCCGATCCGGCCTGGACCCAGTTCACCGCGCCCCAGGTGGCGCAGCGGATCCGGGACAAGCGGCGCGCGGCCGCGCTGCGCCGACTACTCGGGTCTCAGGAGGCGGTGGCAGAGGCCGACGCCGCATACGAGGCGTACCGTCGGCGCCGACGGTACTGCTGAGCAGGCCGCGGACGCGGCGGGTCGCCGTACGGCCAAACTCCTGCTCCGCCAACCGCCTTTCAGCCTGTGCAAGATGAGCGGCCGAGTTCAGTCGGCCAGCCGAGCCGGTCTTCCGCGCGGTGGCCGCCGACTGACGATCCAGCCCGCGAGGCGTTTGCCGGCCACCGTCAGCCAGGGAAAGCCGCCCGGGCGCAGGTGCAGCAGCGACCACACGTCGCCGCTCCCGGGCACGGGCCGTGGCGATCCGGGCCTGGACGGTCTCGTTCAAAGCGGCCCGGGCGCGGTGGGCGGTGGAGTCCGAGGCCGGGGTACCGAGCACGGCGGCGTGGTGGGCCTGCACCGCCTCGGCCTCGACAGGTTCGCCGCCCCCAGCACGATGCTGCCGGCCGAAGCCACGATCAGGTGCGCGCGATCACGCCAGGTCGCGCTCCTGCCCGCGGGGAACAGCCCGGCAAGCGCCGCGGTCAGCCCGACCCGGTCGGCGACCTGGTGCGGCAGTACCACTCCCGCATGTCCGACCTGCCCCTTGCCGTCGGCGGCCACAGACAGCCGTCGGCTCCACCCTGTACGCTTGCTCACCAAAAAGGTGCCCTTGATCTCTGCTCGGATATGGGCCGCAGCAGCACGGCCAGACCGTTGGGATGCAGCTGTCCGATGACCCGGCAGATGGTGTCCATCGACGCGGCCGGCCGCACCCCAGCACCCCACGGGCCGGAAAGCTGAGCCGGGCCAGGGCATCCTGGGGTGCCCGCCGCAGCCAGTGCCCGACCGCCGCATACGAACGCGTACCTGCCGCTACCGCGCAAGCCGCCGCTCTGACCAGCGCAACCAGCGGATACCGCCGCCTGCGACGGTCACGCGGATCGACGCCCTCCGGGTCAACACCCGCCGGAGCGACAGAACACGACAACACGGGCGCCAGCATGCAGACTCACGAATCACCGAAGCTCCGTTGCTGGCAAGGTACTTGAGACTTACCTCACCTCAACGGAGCTTCGGTGCATCCAGTCACACCCCCGCTGACCAGCCCCATCACAAGATCACGCTGACCTTGCAAGGGCCCTGGCTCTTCCCGGGACAGAGACTCAAGATCGGACACGGCAAGATCCAACCACATGACCGTCCGGCCCCACTCACAGAACGCCACCAGCAGCCTGAAGCGATCACACTCCGATTACCCGCTGAAGGTTTGCGGTCAGATGTGCCGGGCGCGGTCGATGCTGGGGCTGGTTACCGCCGCGACATTCCCTGTCCCGTGCGTGCCGGAGGCCTGTAAGGCTGCTGCTGACCGGCACTGTCCCCAGACTGTCGCGGCGCTGGCGCGGTCGGAGCCTGGACACCCATGGAGGCAGCACGAGCCCGAGCGGCAGCGCGCACTGCGTTCCCCGAATCCACACCCAGCTGAGTGGCCCTCCAAGTACCTATTTGTGGTTCACGGGTCACAAGACCCTCCACCGCAAGGTCCGCCAGCACCTGACGAGTCGATCGGGGGGCAACCTCACCCCACACGCCCATCTCCCCCGTTGTAAATGTGGTGACAGTATCGGGGGGCAGTGTCCCGATGATCTCTTCCTTAGTAGGCTGCCCGTATGCATGTGGCATTACTCCTGCTTTCCCTCTCGATCATTAAGGTAGGAGCTGTCGCCTAGTTAGCCGCAGGTGGCGTGTTGACCAGCGCGCGTGCGTGAACAGGAGGCGGCGCGAACGGCATTGCAACAACCCGTCTTCTGAGCGGTTCATATACGTACACACTCACAACGCACGGGCCCCCCTTTTAGGTTCATCGCCCGTGGGAAAACTCGAAGCCATCTCACCGTTGGCTGTCCCAATGACATGAGACGATCAGCCTTGTACTACGTCGGCGATCATGTGACGTGGTCTCCGGCTGGCTGCTGACCGGGGCATGGGTCACGTCCACGGACGTGGTGTATGGCGGGTTGTTGAGGTCGTCGCTGGTCGGGGTGGTTTGCCCAGGCATGCCAGTGGTGTGAGACATGAAGGAGCGGCCATCGGATGAGCTTTTCGGACGTACCGATCCGTTCAAAGTCCGTCCCCGGAGGTTCCCGATGACCGCGGTCACGTCCCCTGTGATGGCGTAGGCGATCAATCGTCCGTAATGTTCGGGGGTTGGGGAGTGTATGGGTGGCGTGTTCGGCGGCGTAGATGGCCGTCATGCTGCTTTCGGACAGGTAGCTGCGGGGGAAGGCGATCCATTCGTCGTGCATTTCGCTGAGCACGGCGGTGACCAGCCGTTCGAGGGCGGCCGGGTTGGGGAAGACCTGCACGACGTCGGTGCGGCGCTTGATCTCGCGGTTGATCCGTTCCAGGGGATTTGGGGACTGGATCTCCTTCCAGTGGGAGATGGGGAAGGCGGCGAAGGCGGTCAGGTCCTCCTTGGCGTCCAGGAGCATCTGTTTGACCGGCACTGTCAGGTTGAGTGGGTGGCTTTGGGGGATGATCGTCGGGTTTGTTGATCACCTGGGAGGGGCCGGCTGTGGGGACCGAGGCGGCGGTGTCGTGCAAGGGTTTCCGGTTCCCGGCGGAGATCATCTCCCATGCGGTGTGGCTGTGCCACCGCTTCCCGCTGTCCTTCCGTGAGGTCGAAGAGCTGCTGCTCGCGCGCGGGATCGTCGTCTCCCACGAGACGATCCGGGCATGGTGCGACCGGTTCGGACCCGAGTACGCCGCCGCCTTGCGCTGCCGCAGACCGCAGGCCGGCGACAAATGGCACCTCGACGAGGTCTTCGTGAAGATCAACGGCGAGCGTACGTACCTGTGGCGGGCGGTCGATCAGGACGGCAACGTCCTGGACGTCCTGGTCCAGCCGAGGCGCGATGCGAAGGCAGCCAGGCGGTTCATGGCCAAGCTGATGGAGAAGCAGTGCCGGGTGCCGCGGGTGCTGGTGACCGACAGGCTCTGCTCCTACGGCGTCGCGCACCGCGAGCTGATGTCCTCGGTCGAGCACCGCTCGCACAAGGGGTTGAACAACCGGGCCGAGAACTCCCACCAGCCCACCCGCCAGCGAGAACGCGCCATGAAAGGCTTCCGCTCCGCAGGCCGGACACAGCAGTTCCTGTCGGTGTTCAGCCAGATCTCACCGCACTTCCGACCCCGACGCCA
>NZ_LBMW01000096.1 GCF_026168105.1 Streptomyces hygroscopicus | reverse complement strand
CTGCCGTGGGTGCTCTCGGCGAAGAGCGAGGCGGCGCTGCGCGCGCAAGCGGCCCGGCTGCTGTCCTTCATGGACGCCGAGGGCGCCGAAGCCGCGCCGGCCGACGTGGCGTACTCGCTGGCCACCACCAGGGCGGCCTTCGACCACCGCGCCGTGGTGGTCGCGGAGACCCCCGAGGAGTTCCGGCAGGGGCTGGCCGCAGTCGTGGACGGCGCCACGCCGTCCCAGGTCGTCACCGGCACCGCACGCACCGGCGGCAAGGCCGTCTTCGTCTTCCCCGGGCAGGGCTCGCAGTGGCTGGGCATGGCTGCCGAACTCCTGGAGAGCTCCGCCGTCTTCCGGAACCGCATCGCCGACTGCGAACGCGCTCTCGCCCCGCACGTGGACTGGTCGCTGACCGCCGTCCTGCGCGGCGAGTCCGACGTGGAACAGGACCGCGTCGACGTGCTGCAGCCCGTGCTGTGGGCGATGACGGTCGCACTGTCCGAGGTGTGGCGCTCCTTCGGCGTCACTCCTGCCGCAGTCGTCGGACACTCCCAGGGTGAGATCTCCGCAGCCGTAGTCGTCGGAGCGATCTCCCTGGAGGACGGGGCACGCGTCGTGGCGCGGCGCAGCCTGGCGGTCCGTGAACTCCAGGGCCTGGGCGGCATGGCCTGGGTGACACTCCCGGAAAGGGAAACACGGGAGCTCGTCGGCCAGTGGGCCGGCCGGCTCGGCATCGGCGCCGTCAACGGGCCGGGCACCGTGGTGGTCTCGGGCGAGACCGACGCCCTGGACGAACTGCTCGCGCACTGCAAGAAGCAGGGCATCCGGGCCCGCAAGGTTGCCGTGGACTACGCCGCGCACTCGCCGCAGATCGAGCAGGTCGAGGCCGAGGCCACGGAAGGATTCGCCGGCGTCGTCGCCCGCCCCGGCACCGTGCCGTTCTACTCCACGGTGACCGGCGGGAGGCTCGACGCGGGTGAGCTCGGCTCCGGCTACTGGTACCGCAACATGCGGCAGACGGTGCGCTTCCACGACGCCATCGGCTCCCTGCTGGCCGACGGGCATGACGTGTTCGTCGAAGTCAGCCCGCATCCCGTGCAGCTGGCGGGCATTGAGGACGCCATCGAGGCCGCGGAGGCAGAGGCCGCGGTCGTACCGACGCTGCGTCGCGGCGACGGCGGCCGGCACCGGCTGCTGTTGTCGCTGGCGCAGGCCCATGTGCACGGCGTCGCCGTCGACTGGGACGCCGACCTGCCGGGTGCCCGCGCCGTCGACCTGCCCACGTACGCCTTCCGGCACGAGCGGTACTGGCTCGAGGCCGGCGCGGCGGCCGGCGACGTACGGGCCGCCGGACTGGAATCCGCCGACCACCCGTTCCTGGGTGCGGCAGTGGAACTTCCCGACATCGGGGGCCACTTGCTGACCGGTGTGCTGTCGCTGCAGACCCAGCCCTGGCTCGCCGACCACGCGGTGCTCGGCGCGGTGCTGCTGCCGGGAACGGCCTTCGTGGAACTGGCCGCCCACGCCGCCGCCGAGACCGGCTGTGAACTGGTCGAGGAACTGACCCTGCAGGCACCGCTGGTGCTGCCCGAGCGCGGAGACATCGCCCTGCAGGTCCTGATAGGCGCCCCGGACGAGGCGGGCCGTCGGCCACTGAGCGTGCACTCCCGCAGCGAGGACGGCCCGTGGGTCCGCAACGCCGTCGGCACCCTCGCCACCGGCGGGCACCGGCCCGAGACGGGCCCGGCCGTCTGGCCTCCGGCCGAAGCGTCACCGGTCGAGCTCGACGGCTTCTACGACCGCCTGGCGGGACTCGGCCTGAGCTACGGGCCGTTGTTCCAGGGGCTGCGTGCGGTCTGGCGCGGCAACGACGCCGTCTACGCCGAACTGGCCGTCCCCGAGGCAACGGGCGCGGACGCGGGCTCGTTCGGCGTGCACCCGGCGCTGCTGGACTCCGCACTGCACGCGCTGGGCGCGGGCGGGCTCGTGCCGGCGGCCGTCGGTCCGCTGCTGCCCTTCGCGTGGTCCCGGGTCACCGTGCACGCGACCGGAGCCACCGCCCTGCGGGTACGGCTGTCGGCCGCCGACGGGGACGCGATGCGACTGGAGGCCACCGACGACACAGGACGGCCAGTCGTCTCGGTGGAGTCGCTGACGCTGCGTCCGGTGTCCGCGGACCAGCTCCGTACGAGCTCCCGGGACTCCTTGTTCACCGTGGAGTGGTCACCGCTCACCGCAACCTCCGAAGCGGCAACCGGCCTGCTCGTACAGGTCTTTGACGACATCGCCTCCCTCATGTCCGCGGCCGATGCGGGGACCGGATCGGACGTGGACGCCGTCGTCGTACCCTGCCCGGTCGGTTCGGGCACGGACGCCGAACGCGTCCGGGACGTCCTGGCCGAAGTGCTCGCCCTGGTGCAGTGGTGGCTGGCCGAGGACCGGGCCGCGCCCCTGGTGCTGGTGACCCGGGACGCCGCCGACCCCGGCGACGATCCCGCACACGCGGCCGTGTGGGGCCTCGTACGCTCGGCACAGTCGGAGAACCCGGATTGGATCGTCCTCCTCGACACCGACGGGGACACCGACTGGGACGAGGTCACGACTGCGGTCGTCCCCCGGCTCGTCTCGTCCGGGGAGCCGCAGGCGGCCCTGCGCGGCGACGCACTGCTGATGCCCCGGCTCGCCAGAGCCACCGCCGAAACCGCCCAGACGACAGTGGACTTCGGCGGCGGCACCGTCCTGCTCACCGGCGCGTCGGGTGCCTTGGGCGGCCTGGTCGCCCGGCACCTGGTCGACCGGCACGGAGTTCGCAGCCTGCTGCTGATGAGCCGACGCGGCGCGGACGCCGACGGCGCGGCGGATCTCCAGGCTGAACTGACCGCTGCGGGCGCCGAAGTGCGCTGGGCAGCCTGCGACGCGGCCGACCGCGACGCCCTCGCGGAGGCCCTGGCCGGGACGACGGTGACCGCCGTGGTGCACTCGGCCGGTGTCCTGGACGACGGCGTGATCGGTTCGCTCACTCCGGAACGGCTGGAAACGGTGCTGCGCCCGAAGGTCGACGCCGTGCTCAACCTGCACGAACTGACGGGCGATCTCTCGGCGTTCGTGGTCTTCTCCTCGCTCGCGGGCACTCTCGGCACCCCCGGCCAGGCCAACTACGCCGCCGCCAACGCCTTCCTCGACGCCTTCGCCAGGCGGCGTCGCGCACAAGGACTCCCCGCGCTTTCGCTGCCGTGGGGACTGTGGCGGCGGACCAGCACGATGACCGGCGACCTCGCCGGAGCGGACCGCACCCGGCTCGCCCGCGGAGGCGTACTGCCGCTGACCGACGAGGACGGGCTGGAACTCTTCGACGCCGCCCTCGCGTCGGAGCGGCCACTGGTGGTCGCGGCACGTCTCGACCTCGCCGCGTTGCGGAACGCGACCGCCCCGGTGCCACCGCTGCTCGGATCGCTCGTCGGCGGCCGGCCGCGGCGTATGGACCGGACCGCGACCGTACCGCCGGCGCAGCGGATCGCGGACCTGGCCGAGAACGAGCGCGAAGCGGCCGTGCTGGATCTGGTCCGATCCGAGGCCGCCGCCGTCCTCGGGCACAGCTCGGCCGCATCCGTCCAGCCCGACCAGATCTTCGGCGACCTGGGCTTCGACTCGCTGACCGCCGTGGAACTGCGCAACCGCCTCAACAAGGCCACCGGTCTGCGGCTGCCCGCCACGCTGGTCTTCGACCACCCGACGCCTGCGCTCCTCGCGCAGCGGGTGTTCAAGGACCTCCCCGGCGGCACGGGAGGCGGCACGGCGTCCGTGTTCGACGGCATCGACCGCCTCGCCTCCGCCCTCGACATCGCCGGAGCGGACGCGGACAACACCACCCGAACCAAGATCGATATGCGTCTCCAGGCCCTGCTCTCCCGCTGGAACGGGAACGAGCCGGCCGCTCCGCCGGGCGCGGGCGCAGCCGAGGACGAGGACGACCTCAGCTCGGCGAGCGACGAGGAGCTGTACGAGCTGCTCGACGACGAACTCGGCATCTCCTGAACCTCGGCATCTCCTGAACTGCACAGGTCACAAGCAGGCCAAAAAGGGGCGGGCAACACCAGATGATGAACGAAGACAAGCTCCGGGACTACCTCAGGCGGGCCACCACTGACCTGCGCCAGGCCCGGCGGCGCGTACGCGAGCTGGAGGCCCGGGACCAGGAGCCCATCGCCATCGTGGGAATGAGCTGCCGGTTCCCCGGCGGCGTCGACTCCCCGGACGGTCTGTGGCGGCTGCTGGCCGGGGGCGGGGACGCGATCTCGGACTTCCCCGACAACCGCGGCTGGGACACCGACAGGCTCTACGACCCCGACCCCGAACGGCCCGGCAAGGTCTACACCAGGCAGGGCGGATTCCTGCACGACGCGGCCGACTTCGACGCGGCCTTCTTCGGGATCTCACCGCGTGAGGCGCTCGCGATGGACCCGCAGCAGCGACTGCTGCTGGAGACCGCATGGGAGGCGTTCGAGCACGCGGGCATCGACCCGGCCACGCTCAAGGGGAGCCGCACCGGCGTCTTCGCGGGCCTGATGTACCACGACTACGGCTTCGTGCCGGGGAGCCTCCCCGAGGGCGTCGAAGGGCTCCTCAGCACCGGCAACTCCGGCAGCGTCGCCTCCGGACGGATCGCCTACACCCTCGGCTTCGAGGGCCCGGCGGTCACGGTCGATACGGCGTGCTCGTCGTCGCTGGTGGCCCTGCACCTGGCCGTTCAGTCGCTGCGCAACGGCGAGTGCTCGATGGCGCTCGCCGGCGGCGCGACGGTCATGGCGGGCCCGAGCGCGTTCGTGGAGTTCAGCCGCCAGCGCGGGCTCGCCCCCGACGGCCGCTGCAAGTCCTTCGCTGCGGCAGCGGACGGCGCGTCGTGGTCCGAGGGCGTCGGCATGCTGCTGGTGGAACGTCTGCGGGACGCCCGGCGCCTGGGCCATGAGGTGCTCGCGGTCGTCCGGGGCAGCGCGGTGAACCAGGACGGCGCGACGAACGGCCTGACCGCCCCCAACGGCCCTTCGCAGCAGCGCGTGATCCTCCAGGCACTGGCCTCCGCCGGCCTCTCGCCCGCCGACGTGGACGCCGTCGAGGCACACGGTACGGGCACCACCCTCGGCGACCCGATCGAGGCGCAGGCCCTGCTGGCGACGTACGGTCAGGAGCGGTCGGCGGAACGGCCGTTGTGGCTGGGGTCGTTGAAGTCGAACATCGGCCATACGCAGGCGGCTGCCGGTGTTGCCGGTGTGATCAAGATGGTCCTGGCGATGCTGCACGGAGTTCTGCCGCGGACCCTGCACGTGGACGAGCCCACCACACAGGTCGACTGGTCGGCCGGAGCCGTCGAGCTGCTGACCGAGCCGGTCGACTGGCCGGAGTCGGACCACCCGCGCCGGGCCGGGATCTCCTCGTTCGGCATCAGCGGTACCAACGCCCACGTCGTCATCGAGCAGGCGGTGGAGGAGCCTGCCGAGGGCTCGCCCGATGAGCCCCCGGCCGAGGAGCCTTCGCGGGCACGGACCTCGGTGGTGCCGTGGGTGCTGTCGGCGAAGGGTGATGAGGCGTTGCGGGCGCAGGCGGCCAAGCTGCTGTCCTTCATCGATGGTGAGGTGTCGCCGATCGATGTGGGGTTCTCGCTGGCCACGACGCGGTCGGCGCTGGAGCACCGGGCTGTGGTGGTGGGGGAGAGCGGTGAGGAGCTTGTGCGTGGTCTGGGGGACTTGGCCGCGGGCACTCCGTCGGCGAACGTGGTGGTGGGGCGCCCGGCCGGGGGCAAGACCGGTTTCCTGTTCTCGGGTCAGGGTTCGCAGCGTCTGGGGATGGGACGGGAGTTGTATGCGGCGTTCCCGGTGTTCGCGGAGGCGTACGACGAGGTGTGTGCGCTGCTGGACGCGCCGGTCGATGTCGACGCGGAGGAGTTGCATCAGACCGGGTGCACGCAGCCCGCGTTGTTCGCGATCGAGGTGGCGTTGTTCCGGTTGCTGGAGTCGTGGGGTGTTCGGCCGGATTATGTGGCGGGTCACTCGGTGGGTGAGGTCGCGGCCGCGTATGTGGCCGGGGTGCTGTCGCTTCCGGATGCGGCGAAGCTGGTCTCTGCCCGCGCCCGGCTGATGCAGGCCCTGCCCGCAGGCGGGGCGATGGTCGCCCTGCAGGCCACCGAGGAGGAGGTGCTGCCGCACCTCACCGTTGAGGTGGGTATCGCGGCGGTCAACGGTCCGGAGTCCGTGGTGATTTCCGGTGCCGAGGAGGCCGTGCTGGCGATCGCGGAAGCGTTCGCGCAGCAGGGGCGTAGGACCTCCCGGCTGAAGGTGAGTCACGCCTTCCACTCGCCGCTGATGGATCCGATGCTGGAGGAGTTCCGCGCGGCTGTCCGCGGGCTGACGTTCAATGAGCCCACGATTCCCTTGGTTTCGACCCTGACGGGGCGGCTGGCGGAGCCTTGCACGGCCGAGTACTGGGTGCGTCATGTCCGCGAGGCGGTGCGTTTCGCCGACGCTGTGCGGACTTTGCACGAGTCGGGTGTGACCACCTTCGTGGAGATCGGCCCCGGCGGTGTACTGAGTGCGCTTGCCCAAGGCTGTGTGGAGGACGCGTTCACCGTCCCGGTGCTTCGTGCTGAACGTCCCGAGCCACAGGCCGTCGTCACCGCCGTCGCCGAGCTGCACGTGCACGGCGCCTCCCCGGACTGGCACGCGTTCTTCCCCGGCGCGCGGACAGCCGACCTGCCCACCTACGCCTTCCAGCGTGAACGCTACTGGCTGCAGGGATCGTCGGCGCTCGACGTGTCATCGGCAGGTCTGGACTCCTCCGACCACCCACTGCTCGGCGCGGTCGTGGAGACGGCCGGGGGACACGACGTCCTGTTCACCGGCCGGCTGTCCTCGGCCGACGCGCCCTGGACCGTGGCGCGTACGGTCGGTGGGGTGCCGGTCCTTCCGGAGACCGCGTTCGTGGAACTCGCCCTGTGCGCGGGTCGGCAGGCAGGGTTCCCGCACCTGGAGCAGCTGGACGTGGCGGCTCCGCTCGTACTGGCCCAACAGGGCGCGGTCCGCGTGCAGGTGCGGATCGGGGCGGGCGAGGACGGCGCCGACACCGGCCGGCGGTCGGTACGGATCTACAGCCGGGCCTCCGACGGCGGCGAGGCGCCGTGGGTCTGCCACGCCGCCGGAGAACTCACCGACCATGTTCCGGGGGACGCCTCCTACATGGTGATCTGGCCGCCGACCGGCGCCGAGCCAGTGGCGGTGGCCGACCACGGGAGCCTGCGTGCCGCCTGGCGCGCAGGGGACGAGCTGTACGCCGAGGCCGCACTGCCGCCCGCCGAGCGGCAAGGAGCGGACCGCTACACCCTGCACCCCGTACTGCTCGAAGCGGCCCTGGAACTCCTTGAGTCGGCCGGTGCCGGAGAGCCCGGCAAGGTGCTTCTGCCCGACGCCTGGAGCGGCATCTCGGTGCTCGCCCCGGGAGCCACGACCGTGCGCGTACGGGTCCGGCCCGCCGGCGGCGACGCCGTGGCGGTTGAGCTCGCCGACCTCGACGGCGCTCCGGTCGCCTCCGTGGCGTCCGTCCGGACACGGCCGGTGTCACCGCAGCACGTACTGGCCGGGCGTGTGGCAGGCCAGGACTGGATGTTCGAGGTCGACTGGGTGGAACACGCCGTCCCGGCCACTCCTTCCACCGACTCCGAGTGGGTGGTCCTCGGCGGCGACGGCCCCTACCACATCGAGGCGCTCCGCCAGTCGCTGGACGACGGTGCGCAGGCGCCAACCCATGTACTCCTGCCCTGCGCCCCGACGCGGGGCGAAGTCGCCGGTGCAACACGGCAGTTGCTGACCGACGTCCTGCCGGTCATTCAGGAGTGGGTCGGCGACGAGCGGTTCGCCGACGCGCGGCTCGTGGTGATGACGCGGGGAGCCGTCGCCCTGGACGGGGAGGTACTGGACCTCGCGCACGTCGCGGTGTCAGGAATGGTGAAGTCGGCCCAGGCCGAACACCCGGGCCGGCTGCTGTTGGTCGACGCGGACACCGACGGCGTCGGCCCCGCGCTCGCGGCACTCGCCGCTCTCGACGAACCGCAGGGAGCGGTGCGCGGCGACAAACTGTTCCTTCCCCGCCTGGAGAGGATCACTCCGCCCGAGGAGCCCACCGCAGGCGCCTGGGATCCCGAGGGGACGGTACTGGTCACCGGCGCATCCGGCGGACTAGGTCTGTCGCTCGCACGTCACCTCGTCATGGAACGCGGAGCGCGCAGGCTGCTGCTGGCCAGCCGCCGTGGCCCCGCCGCCGAAGGAATCACCGAATTCACCGCGACAATGGCCGAGTTGGGGGCGCATGTCGACGTAGCCGCCTGTGACATCGCGGACCGCGACGCCCTGGGCGCGCTGCTGGACTCGATCCCGGCCGAGCACCCGCTCGTGGCCGTGGTGCATGCGGCGGCGGTGCTCGATGACGGCGTGATCACCGCGCTGACCCCGGAACGCCTGGACACCGTGCTGCGGCCGAAGGTCGACGGGGCACTGCACCTGCACGAGCTGACCAAGGACCTGGACCTCTCCGCGTTCCTCCTCTTCTCCTCCCTCGCCGGGGTTCTGGGCAGCGCCGGAGCGGCCAACTACGCGGCCGCCAACGCCTTTCTGGACGGACTGGCGCGACAGCGCCGTGCCGAGGGCCTGCCCGGTACCTCCCTGGCGTGGGGCCTGTGGACCGACAACGGCGGCATGGGCGACCGGATCACCGACGTCGACCGCAAGCGGATGAGCCGGGCCGGCGTGGTGCCGTTCACCTCCGCGGAAGGGCTGGCGCTCTTCGATGTCGCCCTCGGCCTGGACCGGCCGGCGATCGTGCCGGTCCGAGTGGACTTCCCGGGACTGCGCGCCATGGCCCGTACCGGCATGATGCCGGCGGTCTTCCGGGGCCTCGTGCCGGACACCGGGGGCACTTCCGAGGAGACCGCGGCCGCCGGGCGCACCCCCGCCTTCCTGGCCCGAGGGCTGGCCGGGATGCCGGAGGCCGACCAGGAGAAGGTGCTGCTGGACCTGGTGCGCAACCAGGCCGCCGCCACCCTGGGCCTTTCCACCCCGGCCCGGATCGAACCCACCATCGCCTTCCGGGACATCGGCTTCGACTCCCTGACCAGCGTGGAACTGCGCAACCGGCTCAACGCCGCGACGGGGCTTCGACTCAAGCCCACCCTGGTCTTCGACCACCCCACCCCGGTCGCCATTGCCCGGCTGCTGCACAAGGACCTGGTCCTGGATCTGACCGCCGAGACCTCGCCGGTACTGGAGGAACTGGACCGGTTGGAGGAACAACTCGGCGCGCTCGTTGTGGAGGACGCGGTACGGGACAAGGTCACCGCCCGGCTCAAGTCACTGCTGTGGAAGTGGACCGACACGCGACGGGAAACGGCGGCGACCGCCGAACACGACGGTCCGGACCTCGACCTCGACCACATCGACGCCGCCACGGACGACGAGATGTTCGACCTCATCGACCGTGAACTCGGCTCCCTTTGACTCTTCATCACGCACTGCTAGCGAGGACGTGAAACACATGTCGAACGACGACAAGCTCAGGGATTACCTCAAGCGCGTGATGGTGGACCTGCGCCACACCCGTCGGCAGCTGGGAGAGTTGGAGGCGAAGGACACCGAGCCCATCGCCATCGTCGGGATGTCCTGCCGGTACCCGGGCGGGGTCGGCTCGGCCGAGGACCTGTGGGAGCTGGTGTCCTCGGGCGGCGACGCCATAACGGCGTTCCCCGCCGACCGCGGCTGGGACCTGGACGCCATCCACGACCCCGAACCCGGACGCACGGGCAAGACGTATGTGCGCGATGGCGGATTCCTCCACGACGCCGCCGAGTTCGACCCCGCGTTCTTCGGGATCTCTCCCCGCGAGGCCCTGGTCATGGACCCGCAGCAGCGGCTGCTGCTGGAGACCTCGTGGGAGGCCTTCGAGCGCGCGGGCATCGACCCGGCCGTCGCGCGCGGCACCCGCACCGGGGTGTTCGTCGGCACCAACGGCCAGGACCACGCCTACCTCCAGCAGCAGGGGGACGCGGACATCGAGGCCCACCTCGTCACCGCGAACACCGCCGCCGTGGTCTCCGGCCGGATCTCCTATGTCTTCGGCCTCGAAGGCCCGGCTGTCACCGTGGACACGGCCTGCTCGTCCTCGCTGGTGGCCCTGCACCTGGCCGCCGAGGCGCTGCGCCGCGGCGAGTGCTCGCTGGCGCTGGCCGGCGGTGTGACCGTGATGGCCACGCCGAACACCTTCATCGCGTTCGGCGCCCAGCGCGGCCTGTCCCCGGACGGCCGCTGCCGCGCCTTCTCCGCTTCCGCCGACGGCACGGCGATGTCCGAGGGTGTCGGCGTGCTCCTGCTGGAGCGGTTGTCCGACGCCCGCCGCAACGGCCACGAGGTGCTCGCCGTCGTACGTGGCAGCGCCGTCAACCAGGACGGCGCATCCAACGGCCTGACCGCGCCGAACGGGCCCTCGCAGGAGCGGGTGATCCGACAGGCCCTGGAGAACGCCCGGCTGACCGCCTCACAGGTCGACGTCGTCGAGGCGCACGGCACGGCCACCACCCTCGGCGACCCGATCGAGGCGGAGGCGCTGCTCGCCACGTACGGTCAGGAGCACTCCGGGGACCAGCCCCTGTGGCTGGGCTCGATCAAGTCCAACTTCGGCCATACGCAGGCGGCTTCCGGTGTCGCCGGTGTGATCAAGATGGTGATGGCGATCCGCAACGGCGTCCTCCCCCAGACGCTGCACGTGGACGAACCCACCCCGCAGGTCGACTGGTCGGCAGGTGGCGTCCGGCTGCTCACCGAGGCGGTGCGGTGGCCGGAGACGGACCATCCCCGCCGCGCGGCCGTGTCGTCCTTCGGCGTCAGCGGCACCAACGCGCACGCGATCATCGAGCAGGCCCCCGCTGAGGAGGATTCGGCCGAGGAGCCCGTCGGCACCCCGGCCACCGGCCCGCTGGCATGGGTGCTCTCGGCAAAGAGTGAGACGTCGCTGCGGGGCCAGGCTGAGCGCCTGCTGTCCTTTGTGGAGGACGACCCCGGGCTGTCGCCGGCCGACGTCGCCTTCTCCCTGGCCACGACACGAGCCACCTGGGACCGGCGCGCGGTCGTCGTCGGGGACAGCCTTGAGGAACTCACCGCGGCCGTAAGGGCGTTGGTGTCGGATTCCCCGTCGGCTTCCGTGGTCCAGGGGGTGGCGCGGTCCGGGGGCAAGGTGGGTTTCCTGTTCTCGGGTCAGGGTTCGCAGCGTCTGGGGATGGGCCGGGAGCTGTATGCGGCGTTCCCGGTGTTCGCGGAGGCGTACGACCAGGTGTGTGCGTATCTGGACGCGCCGCTCGATGTCGATGCCGAGACGTTGCACGAGACCGGGTGCACGCAGCCGGCGCTGTTCGCGATCGAGGTGGCGTTGTTCCGGTTGCTGGAATCGTGGGGTGTTCGGCCGGACTTTGTGGCGGGGCACTCGGTGGGTGAGGTTGCGGCCGCGCATGTGGCCGGGGTGCTGTCGCTTCCGGACGCGGC
>NZ_LBMW01000112.1 GCF_026168105.1 Streptomyces hygroscopicus | reverse complement strand
GACACTGCGCGCGGCACTGGGCGGGTGCCGCACGCCGGGCGGGGCCCTGCGCGGCACTGGGCGCTGACCCGCGCCGTACTGGGCGCCGACCCGCGCCGCGTGCGGCGGAACACCCCACGCAGTACCCGGCCGGCGCCCGGCGCCGCACCCGGCGGGATGCGTGTCACAGTCGGCTCTGGTTCCTTGTGTCCTCGGCGGCGCCTATCGTCAAGGTCATGTTCGCTGCCTACGCCGCCCGCATCGACCGTGACCAGCCCCTCACCGGCCTTGAGTTGGGGGAGCGCCCGGCCCCCGAGCGCAGGCCGGGCTGGACGACCGTGAACGTCAAGGCCGCCTCCCTCAACCACCACGACCTCTGGTCCCTCCGGGGCGTCGGTCTTTCCGAGGACAAGCTCCCCATGATCCTCGGCTGTGACGCGGCCGGCGTCGACGAGGACGGCAACGAGGTCGTCCTCCACTCCGTGATCGGTCAGACGGGCCACGGTGTCGGTCCCGACGAGCCGCGCTCGATCCTCACCGAGCGCTACCAGGGCACCTTCGCCGAACAGGTCTCCGTCCCCACGTGGAACCTCCTGCCCAAGCCCAAGGAGCTCTCCTTCGAGGAGGCGGCCTGTCTCCCCACCGCGTGGCTGACCGCCTACCGCATGCTGTTCACCAACGCCGGGGTACGCCCCGGCGACTCCGTCCTCGTCCAGGGCGCGGGCGGCGGTGTCGCGACGGCCGCGATCGTGCTCGGCAAGGCGGCCGGTCTGCGGGTCTTCGCCACCAGCCGTGACGAGGCCAAGCGCAAGCGGGCCCTGGAACTGGGCGCCGTGGAGGCCCTGGAGTCCGGGGCGCGGCTTCCGCGGCGGGTGGACGCCGTCATCGAGACCGTCGGCGCTGCCACATGGTCGCACTCGGTCAAGTCCCTGCGTCCCGGCGGGACCCTCGTCATCTCGGGCGCCACCAGCGGCGACCGTCCCTCCCACGCCGAACTCACCCGCATCTTCTTCCTGGAGCTGAAGGTCGTGGGTTCCACCATGGGGTCCAAGGACGAACTGGAGGACCTGCTCTCCTTCTGCGCCGCGACCGGCGTGCGTCCCGTCATCGACGAGGTCCTTCCGCTCGACCGGGCGCGCGAGGGCTTCGAACGGCTCGAGGCGGGCGACCAGTTCGGCAAGATCGTGCTCACCTCGAACTGACCGTCCCGTCGCGTCCTTTGTTCGCGACGGTCAGGAATCGCGTCGACCATCGTCTCCCCTCGTCTCCCCGTCCACGGCGGGCCCGGAACGCTTCCGGGCCCGCCGTTCGCATCTCCACCGGCCGGGATGTCAATCAGGGTTGACGCCGCAGCCCATGTCAATCTAAGTTGACATCATGACCGAAGCAACGGATCTCGCCGAGCGCGCGGGCGACCGCGATCCGCGGGTCGGGCTGCGCGCCGTCGCCGCGCTGCGGAGGCTGCTCGAGCAGTTGGAGGCGGTGCAGGTGCGCAGCGCGCGCAATCAGGGCTGGTCGTGGCAGGAGATCGCCGCGGAACTCGGAGTCAGCAGGCAGGCCGTGCACAAGAAGTACGGGAGGCAGTGATGTTCGAGCGCTTCACCAAGGACGCCCGCGCGGTGGTCACCGGCGCGGTCGGGTACTGCGAACGGACCGGCGAGGAACGCGTGGAGGAGGCGCACCTGCTGCTCGCCCTCCTCGACCGCGAGGGCAGCCGCGCCGCGTTCGCCCTGGCCTCGCTCGGGCTCACGGGCCGACGTGACGCGGTCGAACGGGACCTCGCCGAGGCCCGCCGCCGCGGCGGACTCTCCCGCGCCGACGCGAATGCCCTCGCCGGTCTCGGCATCGACCTGACGGAGATCGTCTCGCGGGTCGAGGAGGCCCACGGGGAGGGGGTGCTGGCGGCAGCCCGCGCAGGTGGCGTACGGCGATCCGGGCGCCGCCCGTTCGCCCGCGGCGCCAAGGACGTGCTCACCCGGTCCCTGCGCACCGCCCTGGCTCACGGCGACCGGCACATCGGCGACGAGCATCTGCTCCTCGCCCTGACCGCCCGTCCGGGCATCCCCGCCGAGGTCCTCGCCGACCACGGAGTGACCTACGGGGCCGTGGAGCGCGTGCTGTGGGGCGGAGGCGAGGCGAAGGCCGGGTGACCCCCACGTCGGTGGCTCCGGCTGGTGGCGGGTACCCCTAGGGTGGGAACCCCGGTTGTCCCGATTTCCTTGGAGATGCCGTGCCCGAGAACCAGTCGCCGCCCCCCTCCGAGCCCGTGCCCGTGGAGTTCGTCCCCGCGGCAGCGCCCGTCCGGGAGGCGGTGACCAAGCTCGGCGGGCAGCCCGTGTGGCTGGAGGAGCCGCAGTGGCCGCTGTCCCGTCGGACCGGCGAACCCATGCAATTCCTTGGGCAGTTCACCCTTGCGGGTGGTGTGCTGGGCTATCTGTTCATGACGGGGCACGGCAAGGGCGGGTCCGTCGACGGGACCTATGACCCGGAGGGCGGCGAGAACGCCCTTCTGGTCCAGCCCGGCGGCCGCGTCCCCGACTTCATCGGCGTACGCGACCGGGCGGAGGGGCCGACGGCGGGTGCCGACCATCTGCCGCGCCCGGCCGGGGAGGGTGGCACCGACCCGGACGGGCACGCCTGGCAGTACCTCGGCGGGCCCGGAATCGAACCGCGCTGGCTCCAGGGGGAGGAGACCCCGGGGGAGGGGTGGCGCCTCCTGGTCCAGCTCGACTCCGGCCGCCTGCCGTTCCCCGTCGACTTCGGGGACTCCGGCGTGGGCTACGCCTTCACCTCGCCGGACGCCAAGGAAGGGCGCTTCCTGTGGCAGTGCATGTGAGCGGCGCTCCCTGCCGGACCGGATGCGGCGCCCCCTCCTGAGACCGGGCGCCGCACGATGTCAGTCCCGCCGTGACCGCAGTGCCGCCCCGATGTGCGCCGCCGCCGTGGACAAGTGACGGCGGGTGTCGCGGAGCTGTTCCTCCGTGACACCGTGGTCACGGGCCGCGTCGCGGATGTCGTCCCGGAAACGGTCCAGCAGCCGGTCAAGGGCGCGGGCCGGGTCGCCCGAGAAGTCCTCGTGCGCCCAGGACGGTTCGTACGTCCCGGGGAAGTCCTCGGGGGTCGTCGAATACTGCGGCCCCTCAGCCGCCCCCGGGCGCCCGAAGCCCAGATCCTTGCCGAACTCCTTGCCGAAGTCCTTTCCGAATTCGCCGAACTCCTTGGCCAGTTCGGTCAGGCCCTCCCGCACGCCCGTCGGCCAGTCGCCCCGCGCGAAGTGGTCCTGGACCTGCTCCTGGACCCGCCGCGCCATGCGCTGCAGCTCCTCCTGTGCCTGGGCCCGCGCCCGCTCCTGCGCCTCCTTGGCCTGACGGCGTGCCCGCTGAGCCTCCTCACGGGCCCGTCGGCTCTCGTCCTTGGCCCGCCGAGCCTGCTCCTTCCACTCCTGCTTGACGCGGCGCATCTCCTCCTTGGCGGCCTGCCACGCCTCCTTCTCGGACCGGTCGCCGTGCTCCCCGTACGCCCCCGTGTGCTCCTTGGTGCCCTGCCTGGCCTCCGAGACAGCGGCCCGCATTTCGCGGCGAAGGTCGCCCGCCGCTCCCCGGACGTCGGCCCGGATCTCGGCTGCCAGCTCCGCGACCGACTCGCGGATCTCCAGCTCCAGGTCGGCAAGCTCACCGCTGCGGTCGGCCAGTTCGGCGCGTCCCGCGTCCGTGATCGCGTACACCTTGCGGCCGCCCTCGGTGGTGTGCGTGACCAGGCCCTCGGCCTCCAGCTTGGCCAGGCGGGGGTAGACGGTGCCGGCGGACGGCGCGTACAGACCCTGGAAGCGCTCTTCCAGCAGCCGTATCACCTCGTATCCGTGGCGCGGCGCCTCGTCGAGCAGCTTCAGCAGGTAGAGCCGCAGTCGTCCATGGGCGAAGACGGGAGGCATGTCAGAGCCCCTTCTGCTCGGTCGGACCGCCGGTCGTGCCGTCGGGGGAACGGTCGGACGGGGCGACGGTGTCGCTGCTGATGTCGCGGAGGGCTTCCTCCGCCCCCCTGGACGGCGCATCCTGTGGGCCGGGCGCGTCCCATGGCTCGTCCTCCGCGGGCGGGCGGCGGAGCAGGGCGATGGAACCGGAGACCGTGGTCGCCTTCAGACGGCCGGTGCCCCCGCCGAGGCGGCCCGTGATCTTCTTCGCGCCCCACTGGCCCGTGACGCGCAGATCCTCGAAGGCGTTGGACACGGTGCCGCTCGCCGTGTTCGCCTCGACCTGCGCGTCCGCCGGGTGCGGGAGGCGGACTGCTATCTCGCCCGAGACGCTCGTCAGACCGGCGTCGGTGGGACCGCCCGTGGGATCGAGGTCCAGAATGATCGAGCCGCTCACGGAGTCCGCCTTCACCAGCGGGCAGGAGCCCTCGATGACGGTCAGGTCGCCCGAGACTGAGCTCATGCGCAAGGCGCCGGAGACACCCTGGGCCTCCACGGGGCCCGACACCGTCGTGGCGCGGACCGGTCCGGAGAGGCCGACCAGGGTCGTCTCGCCCGTGACACCCTTCACCTCCGCGCCGCCGTCGATTCCGGAGAGCACGGCGTTGGCCCCGACGACGCCCACCTCAACGCGGGTGGATGCCGGCACCGCCAGGGAGACCACCGCGCTGCGGCGCCAGCCCCTCCGGTCGAGCCACTTGAGGAAGCCCTTCCAGGGAAGGTCGTCGTACGCCACGGTGAGGGTGCCGTCCTGCTGCGTCACCGTGAGCGGGGGACCCTCGATCTCCGTGACCTCCAGGCGTGCGGAACCCTCGTCGGTGCCCACCACGTTCACCGTTCCGTTGACGATGCGCACATGAAGTGCCGTCACGGGGGCGTCGAAAGTGAGTTTCCTCGGCTCTGCGACGGACCACTCGGACATGGTGCTGACCTCCTCGGCCGGTGCGGACACGACGTACGCGACGGGCGGACCTTGGGCATATGAGGCCAGGCCAACCCGCCCCGACACGCCATATCGCGTCTCCGTCATTCACGATATATCGCGGCCACGGAAAGTCAAGACACCCTTTCGGGTCGAACAGCCGGGACCTGCGGGGCCGGGCTCGACCCGGCCTCAAGACGCGAGCCGGGCTCGACCCG
>NZ_LBMW01000080.1 GCF_026168105.1 Streptomyces hygroscopicus | reverse complement strand
GGGTGGCCTCCGGCGTCCCGGCCCTGGCGTGCGGGTCGCCGGGGGCCGCCCCCTGGGCGCCGGTTGGACCGGCCGTGCCGAGGGACCCGCTGACGGTGGCCGTGCGCGGCGGCACCACCGGCGTCAGGGTGTCGGCCGTGCCGGGCGCCGGGCCGAGCAGCCCCTGCGGCACGACGAGCACGGCCTGCACTCCGCCGTAGATGTTGGTCTGGAGCCGTACATGGATGCCGTGCCGACGGGCGAGCTGGGAGACCACGAACAGGCCGATGCGGCCGTCCGCCAGCAGTCCGGCGACGTTGACCTGGTCGGGGTCGTCGAGCAGTGCGTTCATCCTGGTCTGCTCGGTCGGCGGCATCCCGAGTCCGCGGTCCTCGACCTCGACGGCGAGCCCCGAGGTGACCAGGCCCGCGCGCAGCAGCACCTGGGTGTTCGGCGCCGAGAACACGGTGGCGTTTTCGACGAGTTCGGCCAGCAGGTGGATGACGTCGGCGACGGCGTGACCGCGCAGGGTGCCCTCGATCGGGGGTACGAGCTTGACCCGCGAGTACTGTTCGACCTCGGCGATCGCGGAGCGCAGCACCTCGGTCATGGGGACCGGATTGCTCCACTGGCGACGCGAGACGGCTCCGCCGAGCACGGCGAGGTTCTCGGCATGGCGCCGGATGCGGGTGGCGAGGTGGTCGACATGGAAGAGGCCCTTGAGCAGGTCGGGGTCCTCGATCTCGTTCTCCAGCTCGTCGAGGATCGAGATCTCCCGGTGCACGAGCGACTGAAGGCGCCGCGCGAGGTTGACGAACACCTCGAGCTTCTGCTCGCTGCCCGCGTGACTGGAGAGCTGCACGGCCTGGACGACAGCCGCGACGGCGCCGCCGTGGGCACGCTCCAGCTCGGCGGCGAGCAGTTCGAAGTCGTCGGCGTCCGCGGGCGGTGTGCCGGGCGGTCTGCGCGCGGGCGGCGCCTCGCCACGGCGCAGTGAAGCGACCAGGTCGCGCAGGTCGGACTCGCCACGGGCGCTGACGAGGCGCAGCGCCTCGAGCCGTTGGCTCACGGACCGGGCGGCGCGCTCGGCGGCCACAGCGGCTATCAGGATTCCCGCGAGGGTCACTCCGAGGGCACCCGCGAGCACGGCCCAGAGCACCGGGGTGGGGCGTGCGCCGGTGGAGCGGACGGTGAAGAGCACGGCGGCGCAGGCGCTCAGGGCCACCGCGACGGGCGGCAGGATTGCCAGGCGCAGCAGCTGGGGCCGTATCGGGGTCTCGGGAGGTGAGGGGACGGGACGGGCGACCGGTCGCCCGTGCCGACCGCCGTCACGGCGGTCTGCGCGTACGGCCGGTGCGCGAAGGTGAGACATCGGTGTCCTCGTACTGGGTGCGTCGGGGGCGTGGGGCTCCCGCGGGTCTGCGCGACTCGGGCATGCGCCATCGCGGCGCCGGACGGGAGAGACGAAGAATCGGCTCTGCGTCGCCCGACGGCAACTCAGAGTAGTCGCGAACGAGGCATGTGCGGTGGGCTGTTGACAAAGTCCTCCGGAGAGCTTCCCGCTCTGGTATGAGGTCTCGTACGACAGACCGATAACAGCGTCAGGAATGCGTTCCCGTGCGCGAGCGAACCGATCAGAGCTGGTCAGAAGCGGTCGCGAACAGAAGGCGACGGTGGAGGACTTCTCCACCCCTCGACCCTCGCCGCCGATCGAACGGCGAGCGCGGATCAGCCCGCCGGGACCGCCTCCGGCTCCCCCGGCCTGCCGCCCTCGCTCCGAAAAGGTCACCCGCCGTATCGGCACCACGCGTCGGCCGGGCCATTGTCCTGGCCGGACCTGGCCATTGACCTGGCCGGACCAGACCGGGCCAGACCGTGCTCATTGGCCAAACCGGACAGGCCGGGCCGGACCAGGCCGAGCCATTGGCCGAATCAGACAGACCGGGCCATTGACCGAGGCGTTGACTGAGCCATTGCCTGAGCCATCAACCCGGCCTTCGGCCGGCCCGTCGGCCGGGGGCCACCGACAGGAACTGACGGAAGGAGTCGGCGCATCACACCGCCCCGACCCCGCCGCGCACCACCTCGCCCACCTCTCGCCGATAGTCCGTGTACGCCGCCCGCAGATCCGGCGCCGGCCAGTCGGCGGGCAGGAGTTCGGCCGGCAGGACCGGGTCGGCGAGCAGATGGCGTACGACGGCCGCGAAGGCGGTGAAGCGTTCGGCGGGCCGCCGCGATCGCCCGATGTGGTCGAGCAGGGCACGCGCCGTTCCGGCCCATGCGTCGAGCGGCCACAGGCTCCCGGCAAGTTCGTGCGCGGACCGTTCGGGCCGGGCGGTGAACCGCTGGGTGACGCCTGCGACGTCGTCAGGCCGGGCGCGGCGCAGATTCGCCGGACGCAGCCAAAGGCCCTCGCGGAGCTCCGCGAGCCGGAGCCGGGTCAACCGCTCGCGCAGTTCGGCGCGTTCGGCGGCGCCACGCCCCGTCGCGGTGACCACGACCATCTCCCAGTCACCGTCCCAGGGCCAGGTGTCCGGATGCACGGCGTCGTCCTGGCGGCGCTGGCGCTCCAGCAGCCGGTCGCTGAGGCGGTAGACGGCGTCGGCGCGCCGGAGGTCGCCGGACGCCACCATCCGGCTGAGCGCGGCCCGCAGCGTGGACCCCGAGATACCGAACGGCTCCACACAGCGCACCAGGTCCTTCACCGGCAGCTCGGGCGGGTGCACGCCCAGCAGCAGACTCAGGACGACGGACCGGGCGGACAGGGGCCGCAGCCTGAACTCGCCGTGGTGCGTGGACGCGGTGGTGCGCATGGCCCGTACTGTACGGGGACACCTTTGGTGTTACATGATTGCTGCGGTCGCACGAATGGTGTAACACTGCCCGCATGGCCCCGACACTCACCCATGCGCGGCACGAGCAGTACGCGACGCACTCGGTCACCAACCAGCCCCCGTCCCTGGCCCCCTACGACGCGTCCGATGACACCGCCCTGCTGGAAGGGCTGCGCCGGGAGGGCGCCGGCTGGGCCGAGGAGGACGTACGGCGTCTCGGCCGCCGGGCCGGCAGCGAAGAGGCCCAGGAGTGGGGCGAGCAGGCCAATCGACACGAGCCCGAGCTGCGTACGCACGACCGGTACGGCCACCGCGTGGACGAGGTCGAGTTCCACGAGAGCTGGCATCATCTGATGCGGGTGGCGGTCGCCGAGGGCCTCGCCGCCACGCCGTGGGCGGACGACCGGCCCGGTGCGCATGTCGCCCGTACGGCGAGCGGACTGGTCTGGGGTCACACCGAGGCCGGTCACGGCTGCCCGACGTCGATGACGTATGCCGCCGTCCCCGCCCTGCGCCACCAGCCGGACCTCGCCGAGGTGTACGAACCACTGCTGGTCAGCCGGGTGTACGAGCCCGGTCTGCGGACACCCGCCGAGAAGCCCGGCATCCTCGCGGGCATGGGGATGACCGAGAAGCAGGGCGGCTCCGACGTCCGTACGAACACCACCGCGGCGACCCCCACCGCCGAGCCCGGGGTGTACACGCTGCGCGGGCACAAGTGGTTCACGTCGGCGCCGATGTGTGACGTCTTCCTGGTCCTGGCCCAGGCGCCGGGCGGCCTGTCCTGTTTCCTCGTGCCGCGCGTACTGCCCGACGGCAGCCGCAACACCTTCCGCATCCAGCGGCTGAAGGACAAGCTGGGCAACCGCTCCAACGCCTCCTCCGAGCCGGAGTTCGACGGGACGGTCGCCTGGCTCGTCGGGCCCGAGGGGCGAGGCGTCAAGACGATCATCGACATGGTCAACTGCACCCGGCTCGACTGTGTCATGTCGTCGGCGACGCTGATGCGCAAGACCCTCGTCGAGGCGGCGCACCACGTGCGGCACCGCAGCGCGTTCGGCGCGCGGCTTGCCGACCAGCCACTCATGCGCAACGTCCTGGCAGATCTCGCGCTGGAGTCCGAGGCCGCCACGACACTCACGCTACGGCTGGCCGGAGCGGCCGACCGGGCCGTCCGCGGCGATGCGCACGAGGCGGCTTTCCGCCGGATCGCGACCGCCGCGGGCAAGTACTGGGTCACCAAGCGCGGCCCGGCCTTCACCGCCGAGGCCCTGGAGTGTCTGGGTGGCAATGGCTACGTCGAGGAATCCGGCATGCCCCGCCACTACCGCGAGGCGCCCCTGCTCTCCATCTGGGAGGGCTCCGGAAACGTCAACGCCCTCGACGTCCTCAGGGCGTTGAGCCGGGAACCCGGCACGGTCGAGGCACTGTTCGCCGAACTTGCCCTGGCCCAGGGCGCCGACCCCAGGCTCGATGGGGCCGTGACCCGGCTCAAGGGCCGACTGGCCGAGGGTTCTCAGGCGGGCGCCCGCCGACTGGTGGAGCTGATGGCCCTGACCCTGCAAGCCTCTCTCCTGGTCCGCCACGCCCCGCCCGCCGTCGCCGACGCATTCTGCGCGACCCGGCTGGGCGGCGACTGGGGACACGCCTTCGGCACGCTGCCCGATTCCGCCGGCCTCGACGCGATCCTGGCCCGGGCGCTGCCCGGCATCGACTAGCGACGGCCGGAGGCCGGCCGTCGCCGTTCGCCTGCGCGCGGGTGTTGCCCTGCGGCAACGAACAATTGTTGCGGACAACGAGCAAGTCTCATGGATCCGGGGCATCTTGACGCAAAGACGCGACTCGGACCATTCCGTTGCTCCGCCCGGACGGACGGGACGAAGTGCACGCGCGGCGCTCCCGCCGGAATTGTGGCCTCCACCACAGCACTTCGCCCCCACTCTGCCTCGCGAGGAGATTCTCCACGCCCCCCTTCCCACTCTGCTGACGCAGGCGAGCGGTGCCCGCTGCCCGTTCTGCGGGACCGCGCAGGACCGAGAGCAAAGGTCATGGAGCCAGACGTAAGGCACCCTTGCAGACCATTGGTGGGGCTGAGGGTCCGCCGGACGTCGAGGACGCGGCCCGGGGGGCCGGCTGCCGATGCGCAGCCTGGAGCTCTCCCAGCGGCAGCAGACCGCGTCGGCGGCGGCCCTGCGGGAAGGCGCGGCGCACGCGGCCTGCGTGGCCGCCCGGTCACTCCGTGGGGACCCCGCTGAGCTGCGAGGTTTCCGGCGTACGGGCCCCCGCCGGGCCTCCCTCCCGGGCAGCCGCGGCCGATTGGTTACCGGCGTTTAACGCCCCACCTCTTGCGCGTGGCCGCATTGACGGCAAAGGTATCGCCTCAAACCTTTGATTCAAGGCAACGAGCGGTCCGCCCCCGCGCCCCACCAACGGCGACTGCCCGAGCCCGAGGAGGCCCGCATGTCCACCGACAAGTCCCCGACCCGGCTGAAGCCGGACAAGCTGCCGTCCGGCGACGAACAACGCCTGCACGAACTGGGCTACGCCCAGGAACTGACCCGTTCGATGTCGGCCTTCTCCAACTTCGCCATCTCGTTCACGATCATCTCGGTGCTGTCCGGATGCCTGACGCTGTACGGCTTCGGCATGGCCACCGGCGGACCGGCGCTGATCACCTGGGGCTGGCCGCTCGTCGGCGCCATGACCCTGTTCGTGGGCCTGGCCATGGCCGAGGTCTGCTCCAGCTATCCCACCGCGGGCGGCCTGTACTACTGGGCGGCCAAGCTTGCCCCGTCCCACGGACCGGCGTGGTCCTGGTTCACGGGCTGGTTCAACTTCCTCGGCCAGGTGGCGGTGACAGCGGGAGTCGACTTCGGGGCGGCGTTCTTCCTCAACGCCCTGCTGGATCTGCAGTTCGGCTTCACGGCGACTCCCGGGCACACCATTTTGCTGTTCGCGGTGGTGCTCGCGGCGCACGGCCTGCTGAACACCTTCGGCGTGAAGCTGGTCTCCCTCCTCGGCAACGTCAGCGTGTGGTGGCACGTCCTCGGGGTGCTGGTCATCGTGGGCGCCCTCGTCGTCGTACCGTCCAGGCACCAGTCCGCCGGGTTCGTGTTCACCCACTTCGTGAACGGGACCGGCTGGCACTCCGGCCTGTACGTCGGGCTGCTCGGCCTGCTCCTGGCCCAGTACACCTTCACCGGCTACGACGCCTCGGCGCACATGACCGAGGAGACCCACGACGCGGCGAGGTCCGGTCCGCGCGGCATCGTGATGTCGATCCTGGTGTCGCTGATCGCGGGCTGGGTCCTGCTGATCGGCATCACCTTCGCGATCCAGAACTACGACGGCGAACTGGGCAGCGCCACCGGCGTTCCCCCGGCGCAGATCTTCATCGACGCGGTGGGCGCGACGGGCGGCAAGCTGCTGCTGCTCATCGCCATCGGCGCCCAGTTCTTCTGCGGCATGTCCTCGGTCACCGCCAACTCGCGCATGATCTACGCGTTCTCCCGTGACGGCGCACTGCCCGGCTCCCAGGTGTGGCACCGCATCAACAAACGCACCAAGACCCCGACCAACGCGGTCTGGCTGGCCACCGGCGGCGCCTTCCTGCTGGGTCTGCCCTACCTGTGGAACGCGACTGCGTACGCGGCTGTCACCTCGATCGCCGTCATCGGCCTGTACATCGCCTATGTCCTGCCCGTGTTCCTGCGCCTGCTGCAGGGCGACCGCTTCGAACGCGGCCCGTGGCATCTGGGCCGCTGGAGCAAGCCGGTCGGCGTCGTCGCCGTCGCGTGGACCCTGATCATCACCGTGCTGTTCATGCTGCCGACGACCAGCCCGGTCACGGCGAAGACCTTCAACTACACCCCGGTCGCCGTCCTCCTGGTCCTCGGCTTCGCCGGCATCTGGTGGCTGATCTCGGCCCGCAAGTGGTTCACGGGCCCGAAGGTCCAGGGCACCCCGGAGGAACTGGCCGCCATCGAGCACGAATTGGAGTTTTGACGGCGCGGCCGCGCCTCTCGCAGGCATCGGCACCTGTCCGGAGCCTCGGCGTGCTGGACTGTCCGAGGCCGAGCCAGGGGCCGCCCGTGGCGTGGACGTCACCACTGAAGTTGAATTCGTGATGTGGCCTCGGGCGGCCCCCCGATCGCTCGAGGACCCGCTCCCGCTCAGCCTCCGGCATGGCCGCGAGGCTATCCGCAGCGCGCCTCGACTCGTCCCTGATCAGACCTCGCCCACCAGATCGAGGTCTTCCCTGGTCGCCTTCGGAGCGATCTCCGGGACGGGCCACTTCTGGTCGGGCACGTACCCCACACCGCGCCACCACGGATCGGTGGGCAAGGCCCCGGCGGGCTCGAACGGCTGGCCCGGGACCGGAAGGGCAACTGCCTGCCCGACAGCGTCAGCAGCACCCTTCGTCCACTCGCCGGGCTCGGCCCAGGGATGCGGGGCAAGGTTGAACGTACCCCAGTGGATCGGCAGCAGCACACCGTGCGGCTGTCCGCCCTGGAGGTCGAGGTGGGCGCGCATGCCCTCCTCGGGCGTCATGTGGATGTCGGGCCAGAACTCGGAGTAGGCACCGAGCTGGACCATCGTGGCGTCGAACGGCCCGTGTTCCGCGCCGATGGCCTTGAAGCCCTCGAAGTAGCCGGTGTCGCCGCTGTGGTAGATCCTGTGCTCGTCGCCCGCCACGGACCACGACGCCCACAGCGTGTGCTGGGTGTTGCGCAGACCGCGGCCGCAGAAGTGGCGGGCCGGTGTGGCGGTCAGGGTGAGGCCGCCGACCTTCGTGGACTCGTGCCAGTCCAGCTCGCGCAGCCGGTCCGCCGAGACACCCCAATGTTCCAGGTGGGCGCCGACGCCGAGCGGTATCGCGAACACGGTGTCCGTGCCGGCCAGCGCCTTGATGGTGGGCATGTCGAGGTGGTCGTAGTGGTCGTGGGAGATGACCACGACGTCGACCGGACCGAGCGCGGCCAGCGGCAGGGGCACCGGGTGCAGCCGCTTGGGGCCGATGAAGTCGAGGGGGGAGCAGCGCTGACCCCAGACCGGGTCGAAGAGCACCCGGTGTCCGTCGATCTCGGCGAGCACGCTGGAGTGCCCCATCCAGGTCAGCCTCAGGCCGCTCACCGGGGGTTTTGCCAGGTCGGCGTACGTCGTCGGGTGGACCGGCACCGTGCCGGCCGGGGCGCGGCGGACGCGGGCCTCCTTGCGGAAGAAGACCTTCGCCAGCTCCAGCGCGGAGCCGCCCGAAGGCCGGGTGCGGGTGCCCTCCGGGTTCACGAAGACGCCGTCCGCGAAGTGCGGCGATCTGCGGATGCGCGCCAGGCGCTCCCCGCTCGGCTCCGCACCGAAGGCTGCGGGCTGTATCGCCCGGAGCCCGGAGCTCAAGGAACGGAAACCGGTCACGGGACCTCCAGTGGAGTGATGAGGCCTTCCATTATGGTCGGCCCCACTGACAGCACCGGGTCGGGCATGTCACGGCGCGACGTCCCCGGCACACGGCGCGACGTGCGGGCCCGGATGTCACATCCACGGGGCGCCGGTCCGTCGTACGGCGCGGGCGCTCGCTCGGAGCGCCCGGGAACGACGGCTGGAGGTGCCTCATGGCCCATGTCTCCCCAACCCCGCGCCGCACGCTCTTCTTCCGCGTCTGGAGTGGTATTCGAAGCGGGCGTACGGCAAGGTGCTCGACCCGGGCGAGGCGCTCGCCCATCATCCGCGGGTGCTCCGGACCGATCTGCGCCGAGGCGGTGACGGCCAACCCGCCCGCCGTCGACGACGGCCTCGCCGCCCGGCTCGTGGGCCGCCGGGCGAGCCCGTTTCGTCGAGCTCACGGCGGTGGTCGCGGTGGAGAACCTGCGCTCACGCATCAACACCGCGCCGGGTCCGACCAGTCAGGGCTTCAAGGACTCCTGTGACCCGCCGCGCACGGCACAGCGCGCGGCCTCCGCGCAGCAGCGCCCACCGGAAGGGCGTGGGCATCCGGCCCCGCCCGGCCGGAACCTGCGCAGGCAACTGAACTGTCGTTCAGTACAGTGAGGCGCATGACCACCGATCGGGACACTCCCCTCATGACGCTCGTCTGGACCGACCACGTCACCGGCCGACGGGGCTTCCTCGTCGTCGACCGGCTTGTCAGGGGAGTCGCCAGCGGCGGGTTGCGCATGCGTCCGGGCTGCACGCTGGACGAGGTCACCGGCCTGGCCCGCGGCATGACCATGAAGGAGGTGCTGCACTACAACCCCGAGAGCCGGTACGTCCCCCTGGGCGGCGCCAAGGGCGGCATCGACTGCGACCCCCGGGCCCCGGAGGCGTACGGAGTGCTCGCGCGGTATCTGCGCGCCATGAAGCCGTACATCGAGAGCATCTGGACCACCGGCGAGGACCTGGGGCTCACCCAGGACCTGGTGGACCGGGCGGCCGCCGAAGCGGGGCTGGTCTCGTCCGTCCAGGCCGTGTATCCGCTCCTCGACGACGAGGCTGCGGCCCGCAAACGGCTTGCGGACGCGTTCGCCGTGGAGGTGGACGGCGTGGGGCTGGACGGGCTGGTGGGCGGGTGCGGAGTCGCCGAGTCCGTGCTCACCGCACTGGACCGGACGGGTGCGCCGTACGCGGGCACTCGCGTGGCCGTGCAGGGCTTCGGCACCATGGGCGGGGCCACAGCGCGCTTCCTGGCGCGCGCCGGGCTGGCGGTCGTGGCCGTCGCGGACGTCAAGGGCACGATCGTCAACCCCGACGGGCTGGACGTCGAGGCGCTGCTCGCCGCGCGCGATGCCCACGGAACGGTGGACCGCTCCGCGCT
The DNA here is from genome assembly GCF_026168105.1 of Streptomyces hygroscopicus. Classification (GTDB taxonomy): domain Bacteria; phylum Actinomycetota; class Actinomycetes; order Streptomycetales; family Streptomycetaceae; genus Streptomyces; species Streptomyces hygroscopicus_D. The sequence goes on along the minus strand of NZ_LBMW01000080.1, from coordinate 9,768 downwards.
GCGCCCCGCGGACCGCGAACTGCCGGGCGGCGCCTGGCTGTCGGCCGAGGCCGAGGTGCTGGTGCCGGCGGCGGTCTCGTACGCCGTCGACACCGGGAACCAGGCACGCATCGGCGCCCGGTGGATCGTGGAGGCGGCCAATATGCCGGTGCTGCCCGCGGCGGAGGAACTGCTCGCCGCGCGCGGCGTGACCGTGCTGCCGGACGTGGTCGTCAACTCGGGGACGAACGCCTGGTGGTGGTGGACGCTGTTCGGGGACATAGAGGCCGACGCGAACGAGGCGTTCGCGTACACGCGGCGCTCGATGCGGACGCTGGTCGGGCGGATGCTGGACCGGGCGGAGGCCGAAGGGACCAGTCCGCGGGCGGCTGCGCACGCGCTCGTGGCCGACCGGCTGCCAGTGATCGCCGAGCGTTTCGGGTGGTACCGGTGACGTAGGGTGGCCGCGTGACGAGGGTGCGGTTGAGCGTGGCCCAGCGGCGCGAGGAGCTGCTGCGGGCCGCCATCGGGCAGATCGAGGCGCGGGGCGTGGCGGCGGTGCGGATCGCCGACGTGGCCTCGGCCCTCGGGGTGAGCAACGCGCTGGTGCTCTACCACTTCTCCACCAAGGAGAAGCTGGTGGCCGCGGCGTTCGCGTACGCCGCCGAGGATGATCTCGCGCATCTGCGCAAGCTGCTCGGCCGCCGTACGTCGGCGCTGCGCCGGCTGCGGGCGGCGGTGCGCTGGTACGCGCCGACCGGCCAGGCCAAGGGCTGGCGGCTGTGGATCGAGGGCTGGGCCTCGGCGCTGCGCGAGCCCGCGCTGCGGGAGGTCGCACGGGACCTCGACCGGCAGTGGAAGGCCGCGATCACCGAGGTGGTGGCGGAAGGGGTGGCCGCGGGCGAGTTCCGCTGCCCCGACCCCGCGGGAACCGCGCTGCGGCTGACCGCGCTGCTGGACGGGCTCGCCGTGCAGATGACGGCGTACGAGGGCGCGGTGTCACGGGCCCACGCCCAGGAGTGGGTGGACGAGGCGCTCGCACGCGAACTGGGCCTGGAGCGCGAGGCGTTGACCGCAACGAGGGTCTGACCTACCGTCCGCCGCCGTACCCCGACGAGAGACCGACCTCCCCTGCGCGAGGGTCCTCCGCCGCCGGACCCACGGACACCAGTGGGCCCGGACGCACCGCCCGGGCCCACTATGGGGCGCGCTCAGACCGCCTGTGTGATCGCCATCTTGATGTCGTCCGGCGACAGGGTGCCCTTCGCCTCGACACGGTCACCGGAGGACTCGCCGCGCAGCCGGCGCCCGATCCACGGGACCAGGTACTCACGGGCCCAGTGGATGTCGTCGCGCCGTACTTCGAGCGTGCCGCGCGGCGGCAGCGGCGGCCACGGCTGGTCCGGATCGGCCGGCACCTCGATGCCGAGTACCTGGCCCGCCCGCAGGGCGACCCGGGTGTGCCCCTCGGGCGAGAGGTGGAGACGGTCGTCGTCCCAGGCGCGCCGGTCCTGGACGGTCTTCAGCGACCACAGGTCGAGGACCGGGCAGCCGTACCGATCGGCGATCGCCCGGACGTGCCCGTTGTACGTGGCGATCTTGCCGCGCAGATGCTTGAGCACGGGTACGCCACGTGTGTCGAAGCCGGTGGTCACCATGATGGTGCCGACGGCGGAGCTGAGTTCGGCCACGGCGCGCTCGAAGCGCTCGGCGACCTCGTCGGGGTCGGTGCCGGGCCGGATGATGTCATTGCCGCCCGCGCAGAACGAGACCAGGTCCGGGCCGAGTTCGATGGCCTTGGGGACCTGGTCCGCGACGATCTGGTCGAGCAGCTTGCCGCGCACGGCGAGGTTGGTGTAGTCGAAGTCGCCCTCGGGTCGCCGGTCGGCGAGGAGTACCGCGAATCGGTCGGCCCAGCCGACGAACCGCCCGTCGGGGCCGGGGTCACCGACGCCCTCGGTGAAGCTGTCCCCCACCGCAACGTACGACCCGATCACTGATCTGTTGTCATTCTTCGAATCGTGTGCCACATCGGTCCATGATTCACCTTGGGATGTGAGCTACGCGACCGTAAGCCGGGGTTGACGGACGGTGAGATAAACCACTCGCCGCGTGTGGGTCATTCCGGAATAAGCCTCCGGCCAGGGGTGTTGGAGGAGCCGCCGTACGGAGTCGAAGAGGCCGAGCCGCTGCCCCTCAGATCCCTGGGATGCGTCGCAGCCGGATGACCGTCGCGTCGAGGTCGCCGTGCAGTCCGGTGCGCAGCCCGTGGTGCAACAGCACCGCGCCACGGTGCACTTCGCCCGTTTCACCGCATGCGTACGTCGCCGCCGGGTCGAGGCCGCGCAGCCGCAGCGGAGGGACCGGCTCGCCGTAGTGCTGAGCCTGCAGCCAGGCGAGGACGACGGACTCGTCGCCGAGGACGTACTGGATGGCGCTCGGTCCGCCGTCCGGGGGCCGCAGCCGGTACAGGTCGCCACGCTGGACGATGGGCCGGATCTCCTTGTAGAGATCCACCCAATCGCGGGCCTCGGCCAGTTCCTCCTCGGTCCACTGCGCGAGGTCGCCGCCGACGCCGAGCACCCCGGCCATGGAACTCACGAACCGGAAGCGCAAGGAGCTGACCCGCCCGTTGAGCTGTGTGTTCGGACTGTCGGTGACCCAGGCGGCCATGACCCGGGCCGGATGGATCTGGCTGAAGCCGTGCTGGGTGGCGAGCCGGTCGAGCGGATCGGTGTTGTCAGAGGTCCACACCTCGTCCGTACGGCTCATGACACCGAGGTCGACCCGCCCGCCGCCGCCCGAGCAGGACTCGAAGGCGACGGCCGGGTGCGCGGCCCGCAGCCGGTCCAACAGGGCGTACAGGGCGCGCACATGGTCCACCCACAGCCGCTGCGGGTACGGCTCGCCCGGCCACCCGGCGTCCGTGAAGCAGCGGTTGAAGTCCCACTTCACGTAGTCGATCGGGGCGCTGGAGAGCAGCGCGTCGAGCTGCTCCCAGAGGTACTCCTGGACGTCCTCGCGCGCGAGGTTGAGGACGAGCTGATTGCGGAACTCCGTCCGCTTGCGGCCCGGCTGGTACTGCACCCAGTCGGGGTGCGCGCGATAGAGGTCGCTGTCCGGGTTGACCATCTCCGGCTCGACCCAGATGCCGAACTGCATCCCGAGGGCGTGGACGTGGTCGGCGAGCGGCTTGAGGCCGGAGGGAAAGCGGTCGTGGCTGGGCCGCCAGTCGCCGAGACCGGCACGGTCGCTGGTCCGGGCGCCGAACCAGCCGTCGTCGACCACGAACAGCTCGACGCCGATCGCCGCCGCCCGCCGTGCAAGCGCCGTCTGCTGCTCCTCGGAGATGTGGAACTCGGTGGCCTCCCAGGAGTTGTAGAGTACGGGCCGGTCCCGGTCCGCGTCCGGGATGACGTACGCCCGCTGGTAGGCGTGCCAGGCGCGGCTCGCGCCACCGAAGCCGCCGTCGCTCCACAGCCCGGCGAAGACCGGGGTGGTGAACGCCTCCCCCGCGGCCAGGCGCAGCAGGCCCGAGTCGTCGTACCCGGCCCCACCGGTGATCTGCACCCGGGCGTCCGGGAGTTGCGCCACGGCGATCCGCCAGGAGCCCGACCAGGCGAGCGCGCAGCCGTAGACCTCACCGCGTTCCTCCGTCGCGTCCGCCTCGAGCGCGACCCACGGCAGATGCTGGTGCCCGGTGTGGCCGCGGCGGCTGCCAATGACCTTCTCGCCGTACGTCAGGCCGGACCGTACGAGCCGGGACTCGGCCGCCCAGCGGCCGTGCAGCTGTGACAGCCGCCAGCCGTCGCGCTCGGGCAGGGTCCAGGTCGCCGAGTCGGCACGGAGGAGTTCGACGGGGGCCGGGCCGCCGTTGGCGAGGGTCACCCAGCGCTCGAGGACATCGCCGCGCATCCGGTAGTGGAGGGTGATCGCCAGCCCGGCGTCGGTGAACCGCAGCCGCAGCTCGTCATCGATGCCGTCGGTGCTGTCGGTGCTGTCGGTGGTACCGGAGGTACTGGTGTCGTCGCTCTCGTGCCCCTCGAAGACCCACTCGGTGCCGCGGCGCTCCTCGGTGCGGACGGACAGGGCGGGGCGCACGAACCGGGGGCCGCCCTCGACCGGGTACTCCTCACGGCCGTCGAGCGGGGACTCGAAGGGCCGGTACCGGGGGGCGGGCAACGCGGCGAGGGCTTCGGCATCGGCGAGGGCGATACGCGGGCCCCAGTGCAGATGCAGCAGTTCGCCGCCCTCGGTGACGTGCAGGGCGTAGCTGCTCGTGGGCCCCGACAGCAGCCAGGTACGGCCGCCTGCGCCAATTTCCAACATCGGTCCCCCACGGATCCGAACAGGTGCGATCAGGTAGCAACATCATCGGGCCTTGAGGGCCTCGCGGGCAATGCCTTCCTTCCGGGTTCGGCACGTGCGTTCGGTCTCCGATGGTTGCCTGATGAACCCATGTCGTATCGTCGATGCGCGGCCCGTCGGTGAGCAGCGCCGGCGGACGGATGGGAGGAGCCCACGTGACGCAGCAGGTCCCGTCTACCGAGCCCGAGCTGACCGGTGTGCGCAACTTCCGTGATGTGGGCGGTCTGCCGACCGTGGACGGACGACGGGTGCGGCACGGAGTGCTCTTCCGCAGCGGTCACCTCGCGCACGCGACGGAGGACGACGCGGCGTTCCTCGCCTCCCTCGGCCTGCACACGATCTTCGACTTCCGCAACGCGGCAGACAAGAAACTGGAGGGCCCTGACGTCGACCTGCCGGGGGTGCGGAACGTCAATCTGCCGCTGAGCGATCCGGCGGACGGCGCGGAGTTCTGGAAGATGGTGCGCAACGGCGACCTGGAGCAGCTGCGCGCGATCCTCGCCGACGGCAGGGCCGCGAACCGCATGGTCACCTCGTACCGCACGATCATCAGGGAGCGCACGGCCGAGCACTCCCAGGTGCTGCACGCGCTGGCCGAGGACAGCGTGCCCGCGCTGATGCACTGCGCCGCGGGCAAGGACCGCGCGGGTCTGTCGATCGCGGTGACACTGCTGGCCCTCGGCGTGGAGCGCGAGGCGATCATCGGTGACTACCTCGAGTCCAACGCGAAGCACCGCCGGTACAAGGTGCACCGCAACGGTTCGTCGGCCGACGCGTACTCCCCCGAGGTGATGGAGCTGCTCAGCCCCCTGTTCGATGCGCGCGCCGAGTATCTGGCGGCGGCGATCGAGACCGTCGAGGAGACCTGGGGCGGCGTCGACACCTATCTGGAGCGGGGGCTTCGGATCACTCCGCCGGTGCGGGAGCGGCTGCGCGAGCGGCTGCTGGACTGAGCCGCCCACCGGCGGGCGCCGAACCCGTGCCGCGCGCCGCTGCCTACTTCGCGCCCACCGAGAAGAGCAGGTAGACGAAGCCGGCGAAGAGGTGGCCGACCGCGATGTAGACGATCAATCGGATCCACAGCGCACGGGGGAACTTCTCCTCCATCGACGTGCGCTGGGGGCGGGTGTCCGGTTGCTCGGTCATGGTGTCTCTCCAGGGGTGGGTCCGAGGCAGAGCGTGGCGGTCGGGCTCTGCAGGAGGGTGTGGACGAACAGCAGCTCGGTCCCGTCGTGGTCGGCGGCCGCGAGCCGGTGCGGGGTCAGCGAGTCGAAGTGCGCGCTGTCCCCCGGGGCGAGTACGTGGGTGGCGTCCCCGAGGCGCAGCCGCAACCGTCCCTCGAGGACGTACAGCCACTCCTCGCCGGGGTGGACGCGCACGATGTCGCCCTGGGTGCCGTACGGGACATGGACGCGCAGCGCCTGCATCCCGCGGCCCGGCGCGCCGGCCTGCCAGTACGTCCAGCCGCCCGCGCGGGTGGGCTCCATGTCGGGGGCGCGAACGACCGCGTCCCGGTCGGGGACGCTCTCGCCCAGCAGCTCGGAGACCGTCGTACCGTAGATACGGGCGAGCGCGAGCAGCATCGGCAGCGAGGGCTGTCGCTGCCCGGTCTCCAGCCGGGAGAGGTGTGCGGGCGACAGCCCGGCGGCACGGGCCGCGGCCTCCAGGGTGAGCGAGGCGCGGCGGCGCAGCGCACGCAGCTGTGGCGCCACGACGGGCAGGTTCTCGGCCGGCCCGGTCTCGGTCTCGGGAGAGCTCATGTCACCATTGAGCCGCAGGCTTGCCTTTCTGGCAAATCCCTTGCCTCAGAGGCAAAGGTTCCCCGCCGTGACCGCTAGCGGTTCGCCACCGCCTGCTTGATCAGCGTCTTCCCGAAGTCCCACACCAGCCCGCCGCCGTGCGCGTCGTCCATGACCGCGGTGAAGGCCTCCACGAACCGGTCGACGTCCCGCTCGCCGATGATCAGTGGCGGAATCAGTTTGATCACCTCCAGATGGTCACCGGAGACCTGGGTGAGGATCCGGTGCCGTTGCAGCAGCGGGACGACGACCATCTGCGCGAACAGTCCCTTGCGCGCCGCCTGGAGCATGGCCCATCGGCCACGCAGCTTCAGGGAGTTGGGCCGGCCGAACTCGATGCCGATCATCAGGCCCCGGCCGCGTACGTCGCTGAGCAACTCGTACTTGTCGATCAGGGCCGTCAGCCGGGACTTCAGCTGCTCCCCGACGGCATGCGCGTTCGCGACGACCTGCTCGTTCTCCATCACGGACAGGACGGCGAGCCCGGCCGCCATCGCCTGTGCGTTGGACCCGAAGCTCGCCGAGTGGACGAGCACCCGGTCCATGGACGAGTAGACCTTCCTGAAGATCCACTCCTTGCCGAGGGTCGCGCCGACCGGCACATACCCTCCGGAGAGCGCCTTCGCCACACACACGAGGTCCGGCTCGACGCCGCTCTCGTGCTGGTGGGCGTAGAAGTCCCCGGTGCGGCCTAGGCCGGTCTGCACCTCGTCCGCGATCAACAGCGCCTTGTGTCGGTGCAGCAGCTCCTGGGCGGCGGGCAGATAGCCGGGCGGGGTCTCGTGGACGCCCTTGCCCTGGATCGGCTCGACGATGAGCGCCGCCACATCCCCCTTCTGCAGCTCCCGGGTCAGGGCGTCGAGATCGCCGAGCGGGACCGCCGTGTCGGGCAGCAGCGGGGCGAAGCCGTCGCGGAAGCCCGACTCGCCGTTCACGGACAGGGAGCCGGCGGTCAGCCCGTGGAAGGCGTGGCCGCAGTACAGGATCCGCGGTCTGCCGGTGGCGTACCGGGCGAACTTCAGCGCGGTCTCGACGGCCTCGGTCCCGCTGTTGCCGAAGAACACCCGGTCCAGATGGGGGCTGTGGGCGAGCAGCCGCTCGGCCAGCAGCCCGGGCAGGGGCTGGCAGTCGAAGCGGGTGAGGTCGGCGAGCTGTGCGTCCAGGACGTCGTGCAGCGCCTTGCGGATCACCGGATGGTGGCGGCCCAGCCCCATCACCCCGAACCCGGCGAGCATGTCCAGGTAGTCGTTGCCGTCCGCGTCCCAGAAGTGGGCGCCCTCGGCGCGCTCGTAGACCTTGTCGAAGCCGATGGTGTGGAGCATGCGCGGAAGCTGGTGATTGAGGTATCTGGCGTGCAGCTCGTAGCGCTCGGCCCCGCGCTCGGCCAGGAGCGCGCCGAGGTCGAACTCCCGGTTCCCGGAAGGGGTGGTCATGGCTGTTTCTCCTTGGCCGGCTCGTCCTTGGACAGCTCATCCCCGGCGGCCAGACCGGCGCTGATCCGCCCCGCGACCTCGACGGGCGTCAGGCCGATGTCCGCGAGCACCTCGCTCCGCTTGGCGTGGGCGAGGAACTGCTCCGGGATCCCGAACCGCCGCACGGGTACGTCGACGTCGGCGTCGCCGAGCGCCAGCGCGACCGCGGAGCCGACCCCGGCGGACCGGCAGTTGTCCTCGACGACCGCGACGAGCCGGTGCTCGGCGGCCAGCCCCGGCAGCGAGGGGTCGACGGGCTTGACCCAGCGCGGGTCGACGACCGTGCAGCCGGTCCCGCGGGCCTCAAGCAGCTCGGCGGCCTGGAGGCAGACGGGTGCCATGACACCGACGGCGACGAGGAGCACCTCGGGCCGGTCGGCGCGGTGCAGTACGTCCAGTCCTCCCACCCGGTTCACCGCAGGGATCGCCGGAGCCACGGACTCCTTCGGGAAGCGGATCAGGGTCGGCGCGTCGTCGACCGCGACCGCCTCCCGCAGCTGCGCCCGCAGCTGGTCGGCGTCGCGCGGCGCGGCGATCCTGAGGCCCGGAACGACCTGGAGCACCGACATGTCCCACATGCCGTTGTGCGACGGTCCGTCGACGCCCGTGACGCCCGCCCGGTCCAGGACGAAGGTGACCCCGCAGCGGTGCAGGGCGACGTCCATCAGGAGCTGGTCGAAGGCGCGGTTGAGGAAGGTCGCGTAGACGGCCACGACGGGGTGCAGTCCGCCGGTCGCGAGGCCGGCCGCGGACACCGCCGCGTGCTGCTCGGCTATCCCGACGTCCCACACGCGGTCCGGGAACCGCTCGGCGAACTTGGCCAGGCCCACCGGGTGCAGCATGGCCGCCGTGATCGCCACGACGTCCTCCCGCTCCTCGCCGATCTGCACGATCTCGTCGCCGAACACCGAGGTCCAGGACGGTCCGCCCGCAGGCACGAGGGGCTCGCAGGTGAGCGGGTCCATCACGCCGACCGTGTGGAAGTGGTCTTCCTCGTGGGCGAGCGCGGGCTCGTAGCCACGGCCCTTCTCGGTGAGGCAGTGAATCAGCACCGGCCCGTGGAAGCGCTTCGCTCGGCGCAGCGCCGACTCGACGGCCCGGATGTCGTGTCCGTCGATCGGGCCGACGTACTTCAGGCCCAGGTCCTCGAACAGGCCCTGCGGCGCGAACGCGTCCTTGAAGCCCTTCTTCGCGCCGTGCAGGGCCTCGAAGAGGGTGTTCCCGATGACGGGCGTGCGCTGCAGCACCTCCTTGCCCCACGCCAGGACCTTCTCGTAGCCGTCCGTCGTGCGCAGGGTGGCGAGGTGGTTGGCGAGGCCGCCGATGGTGGGCGCATAGGAGCGCTCGTTGTCGTTGACGACGATGATCAGCGGGCGGTCCTTGGCGGCGGCGATGTTGTTGAGCGCCTCCCACGCCATGCCGCCGGTCAGCGCGCCGTCGCCGATGACCGCGACGACATGGCCCTTCTCCCCTTGCACCTGGCGGGCCTTGGCGAGCCCGTCGGCCCAGCCGAGCGCGGTGGACGCATGGCTGTTCTCGATGATGTCGTGCTCGGACTCCTCGCGCGACGGATAGCCGGACAGGCCACCCTTGCCGCGCAGCTTCGAGAAATCCTGACGGCCCGTCAGCAGCTTGTGGACATAGCTCTGATGACCGGTGTCCCACAAGATTCTGTCGACGGGTGACTCGAAGGCCCGGTGGAGCGCGATGGACAGTTCCACCACCCCCAGGTTGGGCCCCAGATGACCACCGGTCCTGGCGACGGCGTGGACCAGGAACTCCCTGATCTCCTCGGCCAGTTGACATAGCTGCGCCTCCGACAGCGCCTTCAGGTCGCGTGGTCCCCGGATGTTCTCCAGAATCGTCACGCTCGGGCCTCCCCTTGTGTGAGCTCGTTCGCGTCCGGAGCGCCGTAGCCGGTGTCGGGCTCCTTCGGCTCACTCGCTGATAAGACGTTCAACCGACGGTGACTCCGGATGCCCCCGGTGTGGTGACGGTCGGAGTGCCGGACCCGACGCCGTCCTCCTCCATCTGTTCGGCGAGCTTCATGGCCTCCTCGATGAGGGTCTCCACGATCTTCGGCTCGGGGACGGTCTTGATGACCTCGCCCTTGACGAAGATCTGGCCCTTGCCGTTGCCGGAGGCCACGC
>NZ_LBMW01000072.1 GCF_026168105.1 Streptomyces hygroscopicus | reverse complement strand
AGCCCAGTGCCCGCAGACCGGGGACGAATGTCACCAGCACCGGATCCATCCCGCCCAGCGCCGTCGTGCACAGACAGTCCCGCGTCTCGTTCGCCGGCAGCCCCGCCACCGCGTCGAACAGCACGCCCCGCAGCCGGTCCACGTTCGCCGCGAACACCTTCAGCACCTCGTCGTGCGAGACGCCCTCACCGGCCACGGCCCCCGCGTCGAGATCGGTGACCAGCGTCAACGACGTGTAGCAGAGCTCCAGTTCACGTGCGAGCGCGGCCTCGGGGTGTCCGGTCATGCCGACCACGGACCACCCCTGCGCCTGGTGCCACAACGACTCCGCGCGTGTCGAGAACCGCGGGCCCTCCACCACGACCAGCGTGCCGCCGTCCACCGGCTCCCAGTCCCGTCCGCGCGCCGCCTCCAGCGCGGTCCTGCGGCCGACGGGGCAGTACGGGTCGGCGAGCGAGACGTGCACCACGTTCGGCACGGTGCCGTCGGGCAGCGGCAGCCCGTCGAAGTACGTCTGTGCGCGGGCCTTCGTGCGGTCCACCATCTGGTCCGGGACGAGCAGGGTCCCGGGACCGTACTGAGGGCGCAGCCCGCCCACCGCGCACGGCCCGAGAACCTGCCGCACGCCGACGGAGCGCAGCGCCCAGAGGTTGGCGCGGTAGTTGATGCGGTGCGGCGGGAGATGGTGGCCGCGGCCGTGGCGCGGGAGGAAGGCGACCCGCCGGCCGGCGATCTCACCGAGGTAGAGGGAGTCGCTGGGTGAGCCGTAGGGGGTGTCGACCGGGACCTCGGTCACGTCATCGAGGAAGGAGTAGAAGCCCGAGCCGCCGATGACACCGATCTCTGCGTTCTCCATGGCGAGCACAGTAGCTGGCCCCAGGGACGCCGAGGACCCCGCCGTCGTACGACGGCGGGGTCCTGCGGAGGGGTCCTATGCGGCTGAGCTGGAGCTGGAGTTCGAGGTCGAGGTCGCGCCGGCCGACGACGAGCCCGAGTCCGACGAGGAGGAGCCGGACGACGAGGAGGCGCTCGACGACTTGGACGGCGCAGGGCTGCTGCTCGAGGACGAGCCCCGGCTGTCGTTCCGGTAGAAGCCGGATCCCTTGAAGACGATGCCGACCGCGGAGAACACCTTCTTCAGGCGGCCACCGCAGTTGGGGCACTCGGTCAGGGCGTCGTCGGTGAACTTCTGCACCGCCTCGAGGCCCTCGCCGCACTCGGTGCACTGGTACTGGTAGGTCGGCACTTGTCTTCCTCCTGGCACTCTCACTCAATGAGTGCTAACGACCATCAATAGTGACGCATTCCTCGGGTTCAGTCCACCGCGACGGGGGAGCGGTGACCGACGCCACGTGCCACCGTGCGGCCGCGGGGGTGCGTCACCAGCCGTGACCGCAGGGACACCAGGGTCACCAGAGCCAGCACCGTACCGGCCATCGGGACCAGGAAGCCGGCGCCGTTCCACAGGCGGTCCTCCAGCTGACCGGCGACCGTGACCGCGGCCGCCTGGCCGAGCGCGACCGCGCCGGTGAGCCAGGTGAAGGCCTCGGTGCGGACATCGGCCGGGACCAGGGCCTCGACCAGGGTGTAGCCGGTGATCAGGGAGGGTGCGATGCACATGCCGACCAGGAGGCCGAGACCGGCCAGGACGACCACGGAGTTGGCGGTCCACAGGCCGGAGGCGGCGAGCGCGAGAGCCGTGTAGCCGACGACCAGGCGGCGCTGCGGGGCGGCCTTCCAGGCGACGGCGCCGCACACGATGCCGGAGAGCATGTTGCCGGCGGCGAAGACGCCGTACAGGACGCCGTTCAGGCCGGGCTCGCCGATCGACTCGCTGAACGCGGCGAGCGAGACCTGCATGCCGCCGAAAACGGAACCGATGCCCAGGAAGGTGGCGATCAGAACCCGCAGGCCGGGTACGCGCAGCGCGGAAGCGTGCTCCACGCGCGCGTGCGTCACGGGGGCGACGGGCGGCTGGGTGCTCTTCTGTGCCGCGAACAGCACACCGCCGACCAGCGTCAGCGAGGCCTCGGTCAGCAGGCCCGCGGCCGGAGCCACGGCGGTGCACAGGGCGGTCGCCAGCAGCGGGCCGAGCACGAAGGTGAACTCGTCGGTGACGGACTCGAAGGCCGCCGCGGTCGTCATCAGGGGGGAGTCCTGGAGCTTCACGCCCCAGCGCGCCCGCACCATGGGGCCGATCTGCGGCACCGAGGCGCCGGTCGGGACGGCCGCCGCGAACAGCGCCCACAGGGGCGCGCGAGCCAGCGCGAGCGCCGTCAGGGAGGCAGCAGCGAGGACGTGCACCAGGACGACCGGGAGCAGCACCGCCCGCTGGCCGTGACGGTCGGCGAGACGGCCGCTGTAGGGCGCGAACAGTGCCATGGAGACGCCGGTGGCGGCCGCGACGGCGCCCGCGGCCCCGTACGAGGCGGTCGTGTGCTGCACGAGCAGCACGATGGAGAGGGTGAGCATCGCGAACGGCTGACGCGCCGCGAAGCCGGGAAGCAGGAACGTCCAGGCGCCGCCGGTGCGCAGCAGCTGGCCATAGCCCGGACGGGACGACTTCGAGGTGACCGTGGATGCCACGGCCCGTGCCTTTCTGCCGCCTGGTAGCGCGGCCCTTCATGGGCTCGGGCGCCGAGAGCTGTCCTCTTGCGCGGACTGCGGTAGATGCCGGCGCCTCGTGCGGAGGGCGTCGCGGCCGCCATACGGTCGCGCCAGCTCTGCGTCAGGCAGAGTTGGTTCGATCAGGGTGTGCCTTGATTGTACAGAGGTGAAGGGTAGGGACACCTGTGAAAAAGGGCACCACTGAGCCTGTCACCTGGGATTGCCAGAGGTGTGAACCGCACGAAACGCCCCCGTAACGGCCGCCCTTCTGCTCCCGCCCCGTAACGGCCGCCCCCGTCGGCTCGCGCCCCGTAACGACCGCCCCCGTCGGCTCGCGCCCCGTAACGGCCGCCCCCGTCGGCTCGCGCCCCGTAACGGCCGCCCCCGTCGGCTCGCGCCCCGTAACGGCCGCCCCCTCTGCTCCCGCCCCGCCCCCGTGGGTGTCGCCGTCGTAACGGCCGCCTTCGCGTCAGCGGCCCGCCCGCCCGTTGCCCGTCCCCAGCCAGCCCGCCAGCTTGCCGCCCTGCCCGACGGCCCGCAGACGCTTCTCCGCCGCGTCGCGGACCTGGTCCGTCGCGACCACGAGGAGTTCGTCGCCGTGTCGCAGGACCGTCGACGGCAGGGGCACGAACGACGCTCCCTCCCGGACGACGAGCGTGACCGCGGCGCCGGCCGGCAGCCGGAGCTCGTGGATCTCGACGCCGTGCATCCGCGACCCCTCGGGGATCGCGACGGACAGCAGATGTCCGCGCAGCCGCTCCAAGGGTGCCGATTCGATGCCGAGGTCGGCGGTTTCGGGGCCCTTGTCCAGGCGCAGGGTGCGGGCCAGCCACGGCAGCGTCGGTCCCTGGACGAGGGTGTAGACGACGACGAGGACGAAGACGATGTTGAAGATGCGGCGGCTGCCGACGACGCCGTTCACCATGGGGATCGTCGCCAGGATGATGGGCACTGCACCGCGCAGCCCCGCCCATGACATGAGCACCTGCTCCTGCCATGGCAGCCGGAACGGCGCCAGGCTCACCAGCACGCTCAGCGGGCGCGCCACCATGGTCAGCACCAGGCCGATGACCAGGGCGGGCAGGACGTCGTCGCCCAGTTCGTGCGGGGTGACCAGCAGACCGAGCAGGACGAACATGCCGATCTGGGCGATCCAGCCGAGCCCGTCGGCGAAGCCGCGCGTCGCGGGCCAGTGCGGCAGCTTCGCGTTGCCGAGCATCATGGACGCGAGATACACCGCGAGGAAGCCGCTGCCGTGCGCCAGCGCGCCGGCCGCGTACGCCGTGACCGCGATGGCCATGACGGCGATCGGGTAGAGGCCGGAGGCGGGCAGCGCCACGTGCCTGAGGCCCCAGGAGCCGAGCCAGCCCACCGCCAGACCGATGGCGGCGCCGATGGCCAGCTCCAGGAGTATGACCTCCAGAAGTGCGTACCAGTGCTCCACGGGTCCGGCCGTGGAGAAGGCGACGACCAGGATGACCACCGGGGCGTCGTTGAAGCCGGACTCGGCCTCCATGACGCCCGTCACGCGCGCGGGGAGGGGAACCTTCCGCAGCACCGAGAAGACCGCCGCCGCATCGGTCGACGACACCACCGCTCCGATGATGAGGGACTGCCGCCAGGGCAGGCCGCTCAGGTAGTGGGCGCCGGCCGCCGTGACGCCGACGCTCACCGCGACGCCGACGAGCGCCATGGAGGACGCCGCCGGGAGGGCCGGTTTGACGTCCTTCCACTTCGTGCCGAGACCGCCCTCGGCCAGGATCACGACCAGTGCCGCGTATCCGATGACCTGGGTCAATTCGGCGTTGTGGAAGTGGATCCCGCCCACCCCGTCCTGACCCATCGTGATGCCGATGCCCAGGTAGACGAGCAGGCTCGGGAGCCCGCTGCGCGAGGAAATCCGGACCGCTGCCACCGCGACGAGCAGAACGATCGAGCATGCGAGCAGGAGCTGGTTGAGGTGGTGGACAGTCAGCGGCTGTTCCCTTCTCGCCAATCCGGGCGCCGCGGTGCGGACGCCTCGATCCGAACACACGAAGCCCGGTGCTGCCGCGGACTTCAGTGCAAGTACTTCGTTACCTTACCTAAGTCTTGACGGTTTCTTGACGCTTCGGGGCGTGTGATCGAACTCCAGTCCGGGCTGGTTCCCGACTCCGCGTCAAGGCGGGGCGGGCCCTGCGCCTATGGTTGCTCCAGCGCTCAGTAGAAAGCACAGCCCGCCCTGCCGCTCGTGTTAGGACAGCAAGGACAGCGATGCCCCCCAACACCACCGCCTCTTCCGGCCAGAAGCCCGGCAAGTCCGGCAGGAAGAAGGGGCGCAGAGCCCGTCTGCTCGTGATCGTCCTGGTTGTGGCCCTCGTGGGGGGCTTCGGGTATGGCGGGTACTGGTCCGTCAGTACCGTGCGCGCCTCCTTCCCGCAGACCAAGGGCACGATCACCCTCGACGGCCTGTCGGGGCCGGTCGACGTCAAGCGCGACGGGTACGGGATCCCGCAGATCTACGCATCCTCCGACGAGGACCTGTTCATGGCGCAGGGCTTCGTCCAGGCGCAGGACCGGTTCTACGAGATGGACGTCCGCCGTCATATGACGTCCGGACGCCTGTCCGAGATGTTCGGCAAAAGCCAGGTCAAGGATGACGAGTTCCTGCGCACCCTCGGCTGGGACCGGGTGGCGCAGAAGGAGTACGACACCAAGCTGTCGGCCTCCACCAAGAAGTACCTCCAGGCGTACGCCAAGGGAGTCAACGCCTATCTGAAGGGCAAGGACGGCAAGGACATCTCCCTGGAGTACGCGGCCCTGGGCCTGACCAACGACTACAGACCCGACGCCTGGACGCCCGTCGACTCGCTCTCCTGGCTCAAGGCGATGGCCTGGGACCTGCGCGGCAACATGCAGGAGGAGATCGACCGCTCCCTGATGACCAGCCGCTTCGGCCCGAAGCAGATCGCGGACCTGTATCCGGAGTACCCCTACGGCCGCAACAAGCCGGTCGTCCAGGAGGGCCAGTACAGCGCCCTCGGCAAGACCTTCCGGCAGGGCGGCTCGACGGGCACGCAGTCGTCGGCCGGCACCTCGACGTCGGCCTCGGCCGCCTCGTCGTCGTCCTCCAGGTCCTCCAGGTCCTCGTTCGGGTCCTCCTCGTCCTCGGCCCTGCAGAGCCAGCTGGCGGGCCTCTCCGACGTCCTGGACAACGTGCCGACGGCCGTGGGCGTGAACGGCAACGGCATCGGCTCCAACTCCTGGGTCGTCGCCGGCAGCCACACCATCACCGGCAAGCCGCTGCTGGCCAACGACCCGCACCTGGCGGCCTCGCTGCCGTCCGTCTGGTACCAGATGGGCCTGCACTGCACGACGGTGTCCAGCGCGTGCCAGTACGACGTCACCGGCTACACCTTCGCGGGTATGCCCGGTGTGGTCATCGGCCACAACCAGAACATCGCCTGGGGCATGACGAACTCCGGCGTCGACGTCTCGGACCTCTACCTGGAGAAGCTGTCCGGGGAGGGCTACCTGTACGACGGCAAGGTGAAGCCGTTCACCACCCGGACCGAGACGATCAAGGTTGCCGGGAGCGACTCCAAGCAGATCGTCGTTCGTGAGACGAACAACGGCCCCTTGCTGTCCGACCGCGACGACGAACTCGTCAAGGTCGGCAAGAAGGCCACCGTCGACACCGCGGCGCCCGACCGCGGCGACGGCTACGGCATCGCGCTGCGCTGGACCGCGCTGGACCCCGGCAACACCATGGACGCCGTCTTCGCGATCGACAAGGCGTCGGACTGGACGGAGTTCCGCGCGGCGTCCCGGTCCTTCGACGTGCCCTCGCAGAACCTGGTCTACGCCGACACCAAGGGCAACATCGGCTACCAGCTGCCCGGTCGGATCCCGATGCGCACGCAGGGCGACGACGGCTCGATCCCCGCGCCGGGCTGGGACTCCAAGTACCGCTGGACCGGCTTCATCAAGCAGGACGAACTGCCCTACGAGTTCAATCCGGCGCGCGGCTACATCGTCACCGCCAACCAGGCCGTGATCGACAAGGACAAGTACCCCTACACGCTCACCACGGACTGGGGCTACGGCACCCGCAGCCAGCGGATCACCGACCTGATCGAGTCGAAGATCAAGGGCGGCGGCAAGATCTCGACCGACGACATGCGGCAGATGCAGCTCGACAACAGCAGTGAGATCGCCAAGCTCCTGGTGCCCAAGCTGCTCAAGATCGACGTCTCGGACAAGAACGTCCGGCAGACGCAGAAGCTGCTGGAGGGCTGGGACTACACCCAGGACGCCGACTCGGCGGCAGCCGCGTACTTCAACGCCGTCTGGCGCAACATCCTCAAGCTCGCCTTCGGCAACAAGCTGCCCAAGGAACTGCGCGTCAAGGGCCAGTGCCTGTGGGTGGTGCCGGCCGACACCACCGGGCCCGCGGACGCGAACCAGAAGGTGCGCGAGTGCGGTGAGCGCGAGCCGGACCAGGCGCAGCCGGACGGCGGCGACCGCTGGTTCGAGGTCGTGCGCAACATCATCGACGACCAGAAGAACGACTGGTGGCAGACGCCCGCGACGCGCCTCGACAAGGCCACGACAACACGCGACGAGCTGTTCGCGCGGGCACTGAAGGACGCGCGCTGGGAGCTGACCGCCAAGCTCGGCAAGGACCTCGACACCTGGAGCTGGGGCCGGCTGCACCGTCTGTTCCTGAAGAACCAGACCCTGGGTACCGACGGCCCCGGGATACTGCAGTACATGCTCAACCGCGGTCCCTGGAAGCTGGACGGCGGTGAGGCGACCGTGAACGCCACCGGCTGGAACGCCGCGGGCGGCTACGGCGCGGTCTGGGTGCCGTCGATGCGGATGGTGGTCAACCTGGACGACCTCGACAAGTCCAAGTGGATCAACCTTGCCGGCGCCTCCGGGCACGCCTACAGCGCCCACTACACCGATCAGACGGACAAGTGGGCCAACGGCGAACTGCTGCCGTGGCGCTTCTCCAAGGGCGCCGTCGACCAGAGCACGGCCGACACGCTGGTGCTCAAGCCCTGACGGGCGCCGCACCGTGAAACCGGCCCTCCACGCGCGCGTGGAGGGCCGGTTTGCTGCAGGGCCGGTTCGCTTGGCGTCCGTCGGCGTCCGTGACCGGGGCTCTCTAGGGTGCGCGGAAGCGGCGCAGGCCCGAGGGTGTCACCACCGCGTGCACCGGACGGTCGTGCGCCTCCTCGGGGACGTGGTCGACGACCTCCGCGTCGTAGAGGAGCACCACCAGCGCGGGGTCGGCACCCGCGTGTTCCAGGCGAGCCAGGACGCGGTCGTACGAACCCCCGCCGCGCCCGAGGCGCATGCCGCGCGTGTCGACGGCAAGGCCCGGCAGCAGCACGGCGTCGGCATCCCGGACGGCGTCCGGGCCCAGGCGCTCGCCCGCGGGCTCCAGCAGGGCCATCTTCCCGCCGTGCCGGACGCGCAGCAGGGAGTCCGGTCCGGCGTACGCGCCCCAGTCGAGGTCGTTGTCCGGCAGAAGCACCGGAAGCAGTACGCGAACGCCTCGGGCGCGCAGCGCGTCCAGGAGCGTGAGGGTGCCGGGTTCGCTGCCCACGGAGACATACGCGGCCACCGTGCGCGCGTGCGCCAGTTCGGGCAGTTCCAGGGCGCGCCCGGCGAGGGCGACGGCCGCCTCGTGCACGTCGGCGGCCGTCAACCTGCCTCTCATCGCGAGGACCCCTCGCCGCAACATTCGCTTGTCAGGCTCTGTCTCGTGTTCCCTTGGAACCACAGGTCAGCGGCCTCCTCTTCATAAATCTGCTCATATGAGAGCGATTTAACCGGAGCCACAGGATCCGAACATAGCCACCGGATATGGTTGCGGACATGACTCAGTCTCACCCCAGGATCACCAAGGCTGTCATTCCCGCAGCGGGACTCGGTACCCGGTTCCTTCCGGCCACCAAGGCCACTCCCAAGGAGATGCTGCCGGTCGTCGACAAGCCCGCGATCCAGTACGTGGTCGAGGAGGCCGTGTCCGCGGGGCTTGACGACGTCCTGATGATCACCGGCCGCAACAAGCGACCTCTCGAGGACCACTTCGACCGCAACTACGAGCTGGAGTCGGCCCTGGAGGAGAAGGGCGACGCCGAACGGCTCGCGAAGGTCCAGGAGTCCAGCGATCTCGCCACCATGCACTACGTCCGCCAGGGCGACCCCAGGGGCCTCGGCCACGCCGTCCTGTGCGCCGCCCCGCACGTCGGCCACGAGCCCTTCGCGGTGCTCCTCGGCGACGACCTGATCGACCCGCGCGACCCCCTGCTGGCCCGGATGGTCGAGGTCCAGGAGCAGCGCGGTGGCAGTGTCATCGCGCTCATGGAGGTCGCGCCGGAGCAGGTCCACCTCTACGGGTGTGCGGCCGTCGAGGCCACGGAGGACGGGGATGTCGTCAAGGTGACCGGTCTGATCGAGAAGCCCGACGTGGCGGACGCCCCGTCGAACTACGCGGTGATCGGCCGCTATGTCCTCGACCCGCATATCTTCGACATACTGCGCAAGACCGAGCCGGGCCGCGGCGGCGAGATCCAGCTCACCGACGCCCTCCAGCAGCTCGCCGCGGACGAGAAGATCGGCGGCCCGGTGCACGGCGTCGTCTTCAAGGGCCGCCGCTACGACACCGGCGACCGTGGCGACTATCTGCGTGCCATTGTCAGACTCGCGTGCGAACGTGAAGACCTGGGCCCGGACTTCCGGGCCTGGCTTCGCAGTTACGTAGCCGAGGAGATGTAGCGATTTGAGCGCCGCCGCGACCCGCGCCACCGGCCAGGACCACCTCTGGTCGGTGGACGAACACCTGGAGGACATCCTGGCCACCGTGCGCCCCCTGGATGCGATCGAGCTGCAACTGCTGGACGCCCAGGGCTGCGTCCTGGTCGACGACGTCACGGTGCCGGTCTCCCTGCCGCCGTTCGACAACAGCTCGATGGACGGGTACGCGGTGCGGGTCGCGGACGTCGCGGGCGCGAGTGAGGAGTTCCCGGCCGTTCTCACGGTGATCGGGGACGTCGCGGCAGGCTCGCCCGACCTGCTCCAGGTGGGCCCCGGCCAGGCCGCGCGGATCATGACCGGCGCCCCGCTGCCGCCCGGCGCCGAGGCCGTCGTCCCCGTGGAGTGGACCGACGGCGGTCTGGGCGGCGGTCCCGTTTCCGGGATGCGCGCCCGCAGCCTGTCCCCCGAGGGCGCCTCCGGGCAGGTGCGGGTCCACCGCCCGGCGGAGGCGAGCGCACACGTGCGCGCGGCGGGCAGCGATGTGAAGGCGGGCGACCTCGCCCTCGCGGCGGGAACCGTCCTCGGGCCGCCGCAGGTCGCCCTGCTCGCCGCGATCGGCCGCGGCACGGTCCGGGTGCGCCCGCGTCCGCGCGTGGTCGTCCTGTCCACCGGCAGCGAACTCGTGCAGCCCGGCGAGGAACTGGCGAGCGGCCAGATCTACGACTCCAACAGCTTCGCTCTCACCGCCGCCGCCCGGGACGCCGGCGCCATCGCCTACCGGGTCGGTGCGGTCGCCGACGACGCGGACACGCTCCGCTCGGCCATCGAGGACCAGCTCGTCCGCGCCGACCTCATGGTCACCACCGGCGGGGTGAGCGTGGGCGCGTACGACGTCGTCAAGGAGGCCCTGTCCTCCGTCGGCGACGCGGACGAGACGGGCAGCGGCATCGAGTTCCGCAAGCTCGCCATGCAGCCCGGCAAGCCCCAGGGCTTCGGCGCGATCGGCCCCGACCACACGCCGCTGCTCGCGCTGCCGGGCAACCCGGTGTCGTCGTACGTCTCCTTCGAGCTGTTCGTCCGCCCCGCCATCCGCACCCTGATGGGGCTGGCGGACGTGCACCGGCCCAGAGTCAGGGCCGTCCTGGAGACCGAGAAGGCGCTGACCTCGCCCGCGGGCCGGCGGCAGTTCCTGCGCGGGAAGTACGCCGACGGCACTGTGACCCCCGTCGGAGGCGCCGGGTCGCATCTGATCGCGGCCCTCGCCCAGGCCGACGCGCTGATCGTCGTCCCCGAGGACGACACGTCGGTCGAGCCGGGCACCGAGGTCGAGGTGGTCCTGCTCGGCTGACCGCCTGTGCCTGCGCTGCCGCGCCCTGCCGGGTAGGCGCAAGGAGCGGGGGCTCCCTGTGGGGTCCCGTTCACAGCCGGGCCGCGGTCCTCATGGGCCAGCCGCCCGTCTCCGCGGGCCACACGCCTGCGGAGCGGCCGCTTTCGGGAACTTCGGCCCTACGGAGCGGCCGCGTCACGCGGAACCTCCCCGGCCGGGTGACCGCTACGCGTACCCGGTCATGGTCTCCGGGTGCGGTCATGGTCTTCGTGCGCGCGCATGGTCTCCGGGTGCGGGCACGGTCCTGGCACCCGGGCACGGTTCTCGCGTCCGGGCATCGCCCCCGCGTGCGGTCATGGTCTTCGTGTGGGGTCATGGTCTTCGTGTACGGGCATGGTCTCCGTCTGCGGGCACCGCCCCCGCGTGCGGGCACCGCCCCCGCGTGCGGGCACCGCCCGCGTTCATGACCCCGGACCGGCCGGGGCCCGGGTTCGAAGGCTTCGCCCGGGGTGGCCGGCCTGTCCGGGCCCCGTGGTGGCCGCGCCGTCCGGTCCGTGGGACCTTGCTCGGCCTGCCGCACCGCGTTGGCGGTACCGTGTCGCGCACAACAGGCCTGTGCGCCGTACCGCGCCGGGCCCGGACCGGGAGCGCCGCAGGACATGAGTACGCAGGATCGACTGACTCACATCGACGACGCGGGGGCGGCCCGCATGGTCGACGTCTCCGGGAAGGACGTGACCGACCGCACCGCGCGCGCCAGCGGCCGTGTGCTGGTCTCACCGCGCGTGGTCGAACTGCTGCGCGGCGAGGGCGTCCCCAAGGGCGACGCGCTCGCCACCGCGCGGATCGCGGGCATCATGGGCGCCAAGCGCACCCCGGACCTGATCCCCTTGTGTCACCCGTTGTCGGTGTCGGGTGTGAAGCTGGACCTGTCGGTCGCGGACGACGCCGTGGAGATCACGGCCACCGTGAAGACCACCGACCGCACAGGTGTCGAGATGGAGGCGCTCACCGCGGTCACCGTCGCGGCGCTGACCGTGATCGACATGGTCAAGGCGGTCGACAAGGGGGCGGTGATCACGGACGTGCGCGTGGAGCAGAAGACGGGCGGCAAGTCGGGCGACTGGAGCCGGGCATGACGGCACCGGCCCGGCCACCGGCGGGCGCCGCCCTGATGGCGCCGTACGCGGCCCTGGTGGTGACCGCGTCGAACCGCGCGGCCGCGGGCGTGTACGAGGACAAGGGCGGACCCCTGATCGCGGAGGCACTCGTCCGGTTCGGCTTCGCGGTCGACGGCCCCTGGGTGGTCCCGGACGGGGACCCGGTGGAGGAGGCGCTGCGGTTCGGTTCCCGAGCCGGATACGACGTGATCGTGACGACCGGGGGCACCGGCGTCTCGCCCACCGACCGCACCCCCGAGGCGACCCGGGCCGTGATCGACTACGACGTACCGGGCATTCCGGAGGCCATCAGGGCGTTCGGAAGAGAGAAGGTGCCCACTTCGGCGCTCTCCCGGGGACTCGCCGGAGTCGCCGACGGGACGCTGATCGTCAACCTGCCGGGATCCACCGGCGGGGTGAAGGACGGACTGGCCGTCCTGGAACCCCTGTTGGTGCACGCCGTCGACCAGATCCGCGGCGGTGACCACCCCAGGGCCGACATGGGCGGTTCCCCGGTCGGCGAGGACCGCTCCAGACCGAGTGGGGGTACGAACTGAACAGCCCATCCTGGCCCGTCGAGCTGGTGGACGGCGATGTCGTCCTCCGCCCGATAAGGCTGCGCGACCAGCGGGTCTGGCGCGAGGTCAACCGTCGCAACCGGGACTGGCTGAGGCCTTGGGAGGCGACCATTCCGCCGCCCGCGCCCAGCGGCCCGATCGCGCACCGCCCGACCTACCGCCAGATGGTCCGGCACCTGCGCGCCGAGGCGAACGCGGGCCGGATGCTGCCCTTCGTCATCGAGTTCCAGGGGCGGCTCGTCGGACAGTTGACGGTGGCCGGGATCACCTGGGGCTCGATGTGCTCGGGTCATGTCGGCTACTGGGTGGACGAGGCGGTCGCGGGCCGCGGGGTGATGCCGACAGCCGTGGCGCTCGTCGTCGACCACTGCTTCCGGACCGTCGGGCTGCACCGCATCGAAGTCTGTATTCGCCCGGAGAACGGGCCGAGCCGCCGGGTCGTGGAGAAACTCGGATTCCGTGAGGAAGGGCTGCGGCCGCGTTATCTCCACATCGACGGGGCCTGGCGGGACCATCTCGTCTTCGCGCTCACCGCGGAAGAGGTGCCCGAGGGGTTGCTGGCGCGCTGGCACCGGGCACGCGCACAGCAGACACACCCCGGAAAATAAAAAATATGTTCGAAATTGACCGCGCGGCGATCGTCTCGAGCCAATGAATTAGCGGTCCCGTTGGCCTGCTGATCGCATCGGTCCCAAAAAAAGTTCGAAATATCAGCCAGATCGTGCGACACACCGGCTCAATTGGCAGATGGCCTCATGCAAACCCCTCTACCGTGTGAGGCGTGAGCAGCAGCGGCCTCATCTACGCAGTCATTGTCGGGGCCTGGGCCGCCTACTTGGTGCCGATGTGGCTCCGTAGGCAGGACGAGCTGAACGAGTCTCGTCCGACGGAACGCTTCAGCACCGCCATCCGGCTGCTGTCCGGACGGGCGGCTATGGAGCGCCGATACGCCAAGGACCTGCGGGCGCGCTCCACCGAAGAGGGGGAGCACAGCGCCGATCCGGACGGCGTCACCGGCTCGGTGGACGTCCGGGCCTTCGCCATGCCTCCGGCCGGACAGCAGACGCGCACGCGGGTGGAGCCGGAGGACCCCGCCATCCGGGAGCCGGGAGCACAGGGAGCGCCCCGGGCCGCCGGGGCTCGCCACCCCGCCAAGGGCGTGCCGGTGCCGGACCCGGCCGGCGTGCGTCCGTCGGCGGGCAAGGGCGTGCCCAGGGCGCGCAAGGCGTCCTCGGCGGAGGCCATCGCGCGCGCCCGGCGCTCGAAGGTGCTCGCGCGTCGCCGGCGTACGACCGTGGTCCTCTTCCTGGCGTTCACGCTGGGCGCTATCGTCGCCGCGGTCGGAGGTCTCGCGTTCCTGTGGGCGCCGGGCGTGCCGGCCGTGCTGCTGAGCGCGTACATCGCGTATCTGCGGGCGCAGGAGCGCAAGCGGTACACGTTCACGATGGACCGGCGGCGGGCCGAGGTGGCGGCGCAGCGGCTGCGGGAGCGGCAGCCGAGGCGGAGGCCGCCCGTCGACGCCGACGCGGACGAACCGGAGGACGGACCCGAGCCGGAGAGCGACTCGGGGCTGTCCGCCCTCGCCGCCGACCGCCGGGCACTCGTCGAGCAGACCGACCACGCGGAGTGGGTGGACCAGCAGCGTGAGCGCCAGCGCAGGCCCGGCCACGGCGACAGCTGGGATCCGGTGCCGGTGCCGCTGCCGACGTATGTGACCGCACCCGTCGCCCCGCGGGCCACGCCGAGCGTGGACCTGGGAGCGCCGGACGCATGGAGCTCCGCCCGGTCGAGTACGGCGGAGACGGCGGCGCCGGTGCCGGGGGTGACCCCGGCCGACGCGGAGCCGGATCCCGGTGAGCCCCCTGTGAGGTCCGAGGAGCGGACGGAGACCGGCGAGGTCGGCCGGAGCGACGCCCGCCGGGCGGCCTCCGCACGGCGGTCCCGGGAGCGGGGGCGTACGCCGCTGTTCGATCAGTACGAGGACGGAGAACGTCCGCGGGCAGCCAACGAGTAGGTGCGGGGGCTGTCCGGCGTGGCCCGGTGGCTGACCAGGTACGGAACGGATTTCCGGACCGGTCGATGGGGATGCTAGAGTTTCATTCGTTGCAAGGGCCTGTGGCGCAGTCCGGTAGCGCACCTCGTTCGCATCGAGGGGGCCAGGGGTTCAAATCCCCTCAGGTCCACCGCAACAACTCCCTGATAATCAGGGCAGTTGGGAGATCCCGCCCGATCGGAAGATCGGACGGGATCTTTGTTTTGCCAGGGGTTCTGCCCGGCCGTCGCTGAACGCCGCACGCGGGGCGCGGAGTTCGCGGGTGTGAGGGAGTGCACAGGGCCGGGGTGTCCCGGCCCAGTGCGGGACCTACAGCGGCTTCGCGAAGCACAGGCTGAGTTCGTGGAAGCGGTAGTAGCCGAACTTGGCGCACGGCTCGTAGCCGCTGGAGGTGTAGAGGGCCACGGCCTCCGGCTGCTTGGTGCCGGTCTCCAGGACCATGCGGGTACGGCCGGCCGCGCGGGCGTCCTCCTCCAGCGCGGCCAGCAGACGGCGGGCCAGGCCGCGGCCGCGCAGCTCCGCTCTGACGTACATCCGCTTGAGCTCGGCGTCTCCGTCCCGGTACCCCTCCTCGTTCTCGTCCTGGGTGCGCCAGCCGCCCGTGGCGACGGGGTGGTCCCGCTCGTCGTACGCGATCAGGTAGAGGCCGGCCGGCGGCTCGAACATCGAGGGGTCGAGCGGGGTGGCGTCGCCGTCGTCGTCGTAGCGCACGGCGTACTCGGCCTGGACCTGGGCGTTGAGCTCGACGGCGTCGGGGTGGTCGAAGGAGACCGTGCGTATATTCATGCTCTTCATCGTACATCTATGCACATTCGGGGGCGGGGCCCTTCCAGTGTGCCGGTATCGTTCCCGCGTGCTGACTGTGACCACCGTGAACGTGAACGGGATCCGGGCCGCCGCGAAGAAGGGCTTCGTGGAGTGGCTGAACGGGACCTCCGCCGACGTGCTGTGCCTGCAGGAGGTGCGCGCCGAGCCCGGGCAGATTCCCGAGAGCGTGCGGGCGCCCGAGGGGTGGCACGCCGTGCATGCGCCGGCCGCCGCGAAGGGGCGCGCGGGAGTGTCGCTGTACTCGCGGCGCGAGCCCGACCGGGTGCGGATCGGGTTCGGGTCGGCCGAGTTCGACGGCAGCGGCCGGTACGTCGAGGCCGATCTGCCGGGTGTCACCGTCGCCAGCCTGTATCTGCCCTCCGGTGAGGTGGGGACCGAACGGCAGGACCAGAAGGCCCGGTTCATGGCCGAGTTCCTCGGCCATCTCAAGGAGTTGCGCGAGCGGGCCGGCGCCGAAGGGCGCGAGGTCGTCGTGTGCGGCGACTGGAACATCGCCCACCGCGAGGCCGACCTGAAGAACTGGCGCGCCAACCAGAAGAACTCCGGCTTCCTGCCGGAGGAACGGGAGTGGCTGGGACGGGTCTTCGACCCCGAGGACGGCGGCTACGTCGATGTGGTGCGGGCGCTGCATCCGGGGCTCGAGGGACCGTACACGTGGTGGTCGTACCGCGGGCGGGCCTTCGACAACGACGCGGGTTGGCGCATCGACCACCAGGTGACCACGCCCGGGCTCGCCGCCAAGGCGGTCAAGGGGTACGTGGAGCGGGCGGCCACGCATGCCGCGCGCTGGTCCGACCATGCGCCGGTGACGGTGGTCTACGACCTCTGAGAGCGCCGTTACGGGCGCTGCTCGCGCCGGCGCAGGCGCCGGTCCAGGGCCAGGGAGAGTTCCGCCTCCACCACGCTCTTCGCCAGGGGGCGCAGGCGGTGGACGTCCTCCGGGGGGCGGTCGCCGGTGGCCACCAGGTCCGTGAAGACCTCCGCAAGGGCTTCCGCGTGGTCGCGGACGCGGCGGGCGGCGGCCAGGACGTCCGCGAGCGGTATGCCCTCGCGGACCAGGGCCGCCGAGACGTCCAGCAGGCGACGGCTGATGTGGACGATCTCGCCGCGGTCCGTGCCGAGGTAGCCGAGTTCGAGGGCGGCGGCCAGGTTCTCCGGGGTCGCCTCGCCGCCGAACACGTCGGCCAGGGCCTCCGGGGTGAGGCGGACCGGAGTCTCCTCGGTGGGCGCGCCCAGGCCGAGCAGGTCGCGGACGTCGCGTCCGTGGTCGAAGGCCTCGGCCAGCTCCGCTACGCCGCTGAGGGTGTGACCGCGTTCCAGGAGCGCCGAGATCGTGCGCAGCCGGGCCAGGTGCGTGTCGTCGTACCAGGCGATGCGGCCCTCCCGGCGCGGCGGCTGGATCAGCTTGCGCTCGCGGTAGAAGCGCAGGGTGCGCACCGTGATGCCGGCCTCCTTGGCCAGCTCCTCCATGCGGTACTCGCGCCGCTCCCCGTCGTCTCCCACGCCCCGAACCCTACGTCGTACCCCGGGCATCTTTCCTCGCTCCGCCCCCTACCCATCGGTATGCCGCTGCCCTACGCTCCCATTGCGCCAGTGTTCACTGGCGCAGTCGTACGGACCGGGGAGGCTTCGGGATGGCCGAGCGCGATGATGTGCCTCATGTGCGGGTGGCGGTGGTCGGGTCCGGATTCGGCGGGCTCGGGGCCGCCGTGCGGCTGCGCCGCGAGGGCGTGACCGACTTCGTCGTTCTGGAGCGGGCGGGGGGCGTAGGGGGCACCTGGCGCGACAACACCTACCCCGGCTGCGCGTGCGACGTCCCCTCGCACCTGTACTCGTTCTCCTTCGCACCCAATCCCGACTGGCCGCGCACCTTCTCCGGACAGGAGCACATCCGTGCCTATCTGGAGCACGTGGCGGACGTCTTCCGGCTGCGGTCCCACATCCGCTTCGACTCCGAGGTGAAGCTGATGACCTGGGACACGGAGAAGCTGCACTGGGCGATCGAGACCAGCAGCGGGGCGCTCACCGCCGACGTCGTCGTCTCCGCCACCGGACCGCTGTCCGACCCCAAGGTCCCGGAGATCCCCGGCCTCGAGGGCTTCCCCGGGAAGGTCTTCCACTCCGCCCGCTGGGACCACGACTACGACCTGCGCGGCAAACGGGTCGCCATGGTCGGCACCGGTGCGTCCGCCATCCAGATCGTGCCGTCCATCCAGCGCGAGGTGACGAAACTGGTCCTCTTCCAGCGCACCCCGCCGTGGGTGATGCCCCGCGTCGACCGCGCGATCAGCGGTCTGGAGCGACGGCTGCACCGCGCGCTGCCCTTCACCACGCAGGTGCGGCGCGGACTGCTGTGGGGCATCCGCGAGTTGCAGGTCCAGGCGTTCACGAAGCACCCGAACGAGCTGGGCTTCTTGGAGCAGCTGGCCCGGCGCAACATGGCCCGGGCCATCCAGGACCCGGCCCTGCGTGCCAAACTCACCCCCGACTACCGCATCGGCTGCAAGCGGATCCTGCTGTCCAGCGAGTACTACCCGGCCCTCGCGCAGCCCAATGTGGACGTGGTCGCCAGCGGGCTGGCGGAGGTCCGCGGGTCGACCGTCGTCGCCGACGACGGCACCGAGGCCGAGGTCGACGCGATCGTGTTCGGCACGGGCTTCCACGTCACGGATCTGCCGATCGCCGAGCGGGTCGTCGGCGCCGAGGGACGCACGCTGGAACAGGCCTGGAGCGGGGGCATGCGGTCGCTGCGCGGCGCGACCGCAGCCGGGTTCCCCAACTGGATGACGATCATCGGTCCCAACACCGGGCTCGGGAACTCCTCGATGATCCTGATGATCGAGTCCCAGCTGAACTACATGGCCGACTTCCTGCGGCAGTTGGACGTGCTCGGCGGACGGGTCGCGCTCGATGCGCGGCCGGCCGCCGTCGACGCCTGGAACCACACGGTGCAGGAGCGCATGAAGCGCACGGTGTGGAACACCGGGGGCTGCACCAGCTGGTATCTCGACGCCACCGGCCGCAACACCACCATCTGGCCCGGTACGACGGCGGAGTTCCGGGGCGCGACACGGCGCGTGGACCTTGGGGAGTACGAGGTGCTGAGGGCGCCCGGGGTGCGTGGCGCGGAACCCGCCGAGGAGCGGACGCCGGTCGCGGAGGCGCGCGCATGAGCCGGCCGGCGCATGTCGTGAGCGGGCCGTACGCGCCCCCCGCCCCGGCGCGGGAGCTGACCGTGGTCTCCGCCGACGGCGCGCGGTTGCACGTCGAGGTGCATGGGTCCGAGGGTGCACCGCCCGTCGTCCTCGCGCACGGCTGGGCCTGCTCGACATCCTTCTGGGCGGCGCAGATCCGGGCCCTCGCCGCCGACCACCGAGTGATCGCCTACGACCAGCGGGGGCACGGGCGCAGTCCCGCGAGCTCCGCGTGTACCACCGAGGCGCTCGCCGACGATCTGGAGGCGGTGTTCGCCGCCACGCTCGCGCCGGGCGAGAAGGCCGTGGTCGCAGGACATTCGATGGGTGGGATGACGGTGCTCGCCGCGGCCCCGCGGCCCCGCTTCCGGGTGCACACGGCGGCCGTCCTGTTGTGCAGCACGGGGAGCGGGCGCCTGCTCGCCGAGGCACGGGTGCTTCCGCTGCGCGCCGGGCGCCTGCGCACCTGGTGCACGGCGCGTGTGCTGGGCTCCCGCGCCCCGCTCGGGCCGGTCACGCCGATGGCCAGGCACATCCTCAAGTACACGACCATGGGCGCTGCTTCGACGCCGGCCATGGTCGAGGCGTGCGCACAGGTGGTGCACGCCTGCCCGCGCGAGGTGCGCCACGCCTGGTCCCGGATGCTCGAGGCGCTGGATCTCGAGGACGCCGTACGGGAGGTGAAGGTGCCGACGGAGGTCGTGGTCGGCACGGCGGACCGGTTGACGCCGCCGGTGCACGCGCGGGCGCTGGCCGCCGCGCTGCCGCACTGCGTGGGCATCACCGAGCTGCCCGGGGTCGGCCATATGACGCCGGTGGAGGCACCGGAGCTGGTGACAGGGAAGATCCGGGAGCTCGTCGCCACGCACGTGGCGGACACACAGGTCAAGGAGGGTGCATGAGCAGGGTGAGCCTGGAGGGGCAGGTCGCGGTCGTCACCGGCGCCGCACGGGGCGTCGGCGAGTCGCTGGCCCGCAAACTGTCGGCGCGCGGCGCGAAGGTCGCCCTCGTCGGCCTCGAGGCGGACGCGCTCAAACAGGTCTCCGAGCAGCTGTACGGGGACAGCGGCCACTGGTACGCCGACGTCACCGACCATGAGGCGATGGCTCAGGTCGCACGCGAGGTGAAGGAGCGGTTCGGGAAGGTCGACATCGTGGTCGCCAACGCGGGTGTGGCGGGCGGTGGGCCGTTCGCCGACTCAGACCCGGAGGCGTGGCGGCGGGTGATCGAGGTCAATCTGATCGGCTCGGCGGTGACGGCCCGTGCCTTCCTGCCGGTGCTGGCCGAGAGCCGTGGCTATCTGCTGCAGATCGCCTCGCTCGCGGCGATCACGCCCGCGCCGATGATGACGGCGTACTGCGCCTCCAAGTCGGGTGTGGAGGCGTATGCCCACAGTCTGCGGACCGAGGTGGCGCACAAGGGGGTCCGGGTCGGGGTCGGGTATCTGTCGTGGACCGACACGGACATGGTGCGGGGCGCCGACCGGGACGATGTGATGCGGGAGTTGCGGCAGCGGCTGCCGTGGCCGTCCAACAAGACGTATCCGCTGGGACCGGCGGTGGACCGGCTCGTGGCCGGGATCGAACGGCGGTCGAGCCATGTGTACGGGCAGGCGTGGCTGCGCGGGATGCAGGCCGTGCGCGGATATCTGCCAGGGATCATCGCGACGGTGGGGTCCCGGGAGATGCGGAGGTTCGAGCCGCGGCTGAAGGGGGTGCGTACGGGGCTCGTGGGGGCCGGTGGGGAGGCCGATGAGCAGCAGCGCCGTACGCTGCGTAACGGAACGTAACTGATCGAAATGCGTGCTTTGTCCGCACGTGTCAGTCTGGTCGAGGCCCAATCCCCTCACCCACCACGGGAGTGAACCCACATGGGCATGAAGGACCAGTTCCAGGAGAAGTCCGAGCAGATGAAGCAGCAGGCCAAGCGCAAGGCGGAGCAGGGCAAGCAGCAGGCCCAACAGCGCGGCCAGCAGGCCCAACAGCGCGGCCAGCAGGGGCAGCAGCGCGGCCAGCAGGCCCAACAGCGCGGCCAGCAGGGGCAGCAGCGCGGTCAGCAGGACGCGCGACGGCTGCAGGACGAGGCGGAGGACCGCTTCAACCAGGACTACGACGCCTAGCCGCTGCGCTCGGCCTTGGCCGGTGAGTGGGGTGCCCTTCCTTTCGAGGGCGCCCCACTTCTGCTGTACCTCTCGGGGCCGGCGGTGACGCAGGGGCGACGACGGGGCGACGGCGGCGTCAACCCGTAGGCCTGGGCGGGAGTTTCGGGCGGGATCCGTTCGGGACGTCGCTGTAGTCCGGTGGCGTGGCCGGGGGGTGGGTGACGAGGAGGTCCAGGGCCAGTTCGACCGCATCGTCCAGTTGCTTGTGGCGGCCCTCCGCCCAGTCCAGCGGGGTGCGCTCGATCTCCAGGTCCGGTTCGACGCCCCGATTCTCGACCGACCAGCCGTACTCGTCGAACCACGCCGCGTTCATCGGGACCGTGATCACGGTGCCGTCGCCCAGGCGGTGGCGTCCGGTCATGCCGACCACCCCGCCCCAGGTGCGCAGGCCCACCACCGGGCCGAGCCCGAGCAGCTTGAACGCCGCCGTGATCATGTCGCCGTCCGAGGACGTCGCCTCGTCGGCCAGCCCGACGATCGGCCCGCGCGGCGCGTTCGACGTGTACGACACCGGTTGGGCGTTGCGCGTCAGGTCCCAGCCCAGGATCTTGCGGGTCAGCTTCTCGATGACCAGTTCGCTGATGTGGCCGCCCGCGTTGCCCCGTACGTCGACGATCAGCGCCGGCAGGGAGACCTCTTTCCTCAGGTCCCGGTTGAACTGTGCCCAGCCCGAGCCCCCCATGTCGGGGATGTGCAGATAGCCGCAGCGGCCGCCGCTCAACTCCCGTACCACCTCGCGGCGCTTGGCCACCCAGTCGTGGTAACGCAGGGGCCGCTCGTCGATCAAGGGGATCACGGCCACGCGACGGGGGCTGCCCTGCCCTTCCGCGGGGGTGAACGTCAGCTCCACCGTCGTACCGCCCGCTCCCGCCAGCAGTGGATACGGTCCCGTCACCGGGTCCACCGGCCGGCCGTCCACGTGGGTCAGGACGGCTCCCTCCCGGATCCCCGCGCCCGCCAGCGGCGAGCGTGCCTTCGTGTCCGACGACTCGCCCGGCAGGATCCGCTTCACCACCCAACTTCCGTTGCGGTGTACGAAATTGGCGCCGAGCAGGCCCTGGTAGCGCTGATAGTGGGCCGGGCCCTCGTTGCGCCGGGCGGGGGTCACGTACGCGTGGGACGTGCCCAGTTCGCCCAGTACCTCGCGCAGCAGGTCCGCGAAGTCGTCCGGCGAGGCGACCCGTTCGACCAGCGGCCGGTACTGCTCGAGGATCGCGTCCCAGTCGATCCCGCACATGTTCGGGTCCCAGAAGTAGGCACGGACGAGCCGGCCCGCCTCGGCGTACGCCTGCCGCCACTCGGCCTCCGGGTTCACGACGTGCATGATCCGCCGCATGTCGATCCAGACCGTCGTGTCGCTGTCGCCGCTCTCGGTCGCCGGGACCGCCCGTAGGTCGCTCTCGTCGACGACCACCAGGCGTGTACCGTCGCCGCTCACCGCGAACCAGTCGAGATGGGCGACCAGTTCGGACTTCTTCGCCTTGCTGATGGTGAAGTGCTCCAGGGTGGGGCGGCCGGAGGTGTCGTCCGGATTCACGAACGTCTCGCCCAGCGCGCCCGAGATCGGCCAGCGCAGCCACACCAGACCGCCGCCCGCGACCGGACGCAGCTCCGAGTACTTCGACGCCGTCACGGCGAACGGAGTCACCCGGTTCTCCAGGCCCTCGACCTCGACGGTCACCACCCCGCCGCCTCCTTCTTCGCCCTCCAGCGGATCGAGACCGCCGGCCGCGGGCCGCCCCTCCGGGTTCAGCGCGAAGGGGGAGGGGGTCGCCGAGGACAGCGGGACCAGGTACGGGCGGCAGCCCAGCGGGAAGGACAGGTCGCCGGTGTGCACGTCGTAGACCGGGTCGAAGCCGCGCCAGGACAGGAACGCCAGATAGCGCCCGTCCCGGGTGAACACCGGGTTCTCGTCCTCGAAGCGGCCGTTGGTGACGTCGACGATCAACCGGTCCTTTATCCGCGCCATCTTGATCTGCCGGAGTGTCCGGCCGATCCCCGGGTGCGACCAGGTCAGCCACGCCCCGTCCGGGGAGAACGCCAGGTCCCGGACCGGCCCGTTGACCGACCGGATCAGCTCGGTGACCTCACCGTCCGGCTCCTCGGTCCCGCTTGTCTCCTCGGCTCCGCTTGTCTCCTCGGCTCCGCTTGTCTCCTCGGCTCCGCTTGTCTCCTCGGCTCCGCTTGTCTCCTCGGCTCCGCTTGTCTCCTCGGCTCCGCTCGTCTCCTCGCCCCCGCTCGTCTCCTCGGCCACGGTGATCAGCAGCAGCCGCCCGTCGTTCGAGGCGATCGCGAGCCGTTCGCCCTGCGGGTCGGCCACCATCTCCAGTACGCGGCCCAGCCGGCCGGAGGCCAGCCGGTGCGGCTCGCGGTCGCCGGAGGCCCGCGGCAGATACGCGATCTCGATCGCGTCGTCGCCCTCGGCGTCCGTGACATAGGCGACCTGGCCGCCGACCCCGAGCATCTCCGGCAACCGGACCCGTACGCCGGGGGTGTCCGTGATCGTGCGGGCGGGGCCGTCGCGGTGGGTGAGCCAGTACAGACTGCCGCGGACGACGACCGCGCTGGCCCGACCGGTCTCGTCGACGGAGATCCCGTCCACGTGCTGCGCCGCCGGTACCTGGTACGGACGGCGCCCGGCGCGCGGCCCGCCCAGATGCACGTCGAGACGGCGCGGGATCGAGTCGGGGGCGAGATCGTCGACGATCCACAGGTCGCCCGCGCACTGGTACACCACGCGCGTGCCGTCGCTGGAGGCGTGCCGGGCGTAGAAGGCGTCGTGGTCGGTGTGACGGCGCAGGTCGGAGCCGTCGTACGCACACGAGTAGAGGTTTCCGATGCCCTCGTGGTCGGAGAGGAACGCGATCCGCCCGCCGACGAACATCGGCGAGTCGAGATGGCCCTCGAGGTCGGCGAGCAGTCGCTGCCCGTGCAGCCACAGCCGGCCCATGGCGCCGCCGCGGTAGCGCTTCCAGGAGGCCGGTTCGTGCGGCGGCGTGCCGGTGAGCAGCAGGGTCCGGTGTTCGCCCTCGACGTCGGCCACGGCGATGTCCGAGACGGGTCCCCAGGGCAGCTTGCCACCGGGGTCGCCGTCGGTGGGCACCTTGTAGGCCCAGGTGAAGTACGAGAAGGGCTCGCCGTGCGAGGCGACGGCGAGGATGTAGGTCGTTCCGTCCTGCTCGGGGGGTGTCCAGCCGCACACCCGGGTGTCGGCGCTGCCCCAGTAGGTGAGCCGCCGGCCGGGGCCGCCGTCCACCGGTGTCAGATGGATCTCCGGAACGTGGCTGCGCCAGCTCGTGTACGCGATGAGGCGGCCGTCGGGCGAGAAGCGCGGGTGACCGACCTTCGTACGGTCGACAGTGAGCCGCCAGGCGCGGCAGGGACCGTCCAGCGGGGCCACCCACAGGTCGTCCTCGGCGGCGAAGCAGAGCCGGTCGCCGTGCAGGTGCGGGAAGCGGAGGTAACCGGGTGCGTTGTCGTGCACGTCGCTCGTGTCGCTCACCTACCCATGCTTTGCCGCGTGACGGGCCCAGGCAACTCGTACGCCGAACAGGTGTCGGCACCCCGCATGGTTGAGCGCCCGACTCGTGATACAGGCCACGTACGAAACTGTTTCGTTTCGCTGAGGGGGCGGGGTATCTTCGATCCATACGGAGAAGCGCGTGCACGCAGCGAAGCGAGCGAAAGGGACAGTGGCATGACTGAGGCATCCAGGGGCGCGGCGACAGCCGCTCCGGTGGAGCCGGTGCTTGCGCCGGGGCGTCGCAGTCGGATCACGCCCGAGCGTGAGGCCGAGTTGTACGAGGCCGTGCTCGATCTGCTCCGTGAGGTCGGTTACGACGCCCTGACCATGGACGCCGTGGCCGCCCGCACGCGGTCCAGCAAGGCCACGCTCTACCGCCAGTGGGGCGGCAAGGCCGAACTGGTCGTGAAGGCCATCCGGCACGGCAAGCGGGGCCATGTCGACGAGATCGACACCGGTTCGCTCCGCGGCGACCTGCATGCGCTGGTGGCACTCGAGGACGACTGCACGATGGAGCAGAACTCCGCGCTGATGCGGGGCGTCGCCATGGCGATCCATCACAGCCCGGATCTGCGCAAGGCGTTCCGGGACCAGCTCGTCGAGCCGGAGATGGCGCAGTTCCGCATGATGCTGCAACGCGCCGTCGACCGGGGCGAGATCCGTCCGGACTGCCCGGCGCTGGACTTCCTGCTGCACATGCTGGTCGGCGGATTCGCCACCCGTGCGCTGCTCGACGACCAGCCGCCGACGCAGGCCTTCCTCACCTCGTACATCGACGCCGTGGTCCTCCCCGCCCTCGGCGCCCCCACCACCTGACAAGTCCCCCAGCCAAGCCCCTACCTGACGTAACCGCTCACGTCGTCGGGCTGATCACCCCTGCCCTGAACACCCCACGACCTGACCGGGAGTACGCCCTCGTGGCCACGTTCCTCTATCGACTCGGCCGACTCGCCTTCCGGCGACGGCACTTCGTCGCCCTGATCTGGGTGGCGCTGCTGACGCTCGCGGGCGTCGGCGCCGCCAGTGCCCCAGCAGCGGGCTCCTCCTCCTTCTCCGTCCCCGGCACCGAGGCGCAGAAGGCCTTCGACCTGCTGGGGGAGCGCTTCCCCGGCATGAGTGCCGACGGAGCCACCGCACGCGTCGTCTTCAAGGCGCCGGACGGTGGGAAGATGACTGACCACGACAACAAGGCGGCCGTCGAGAAGACCGTCAAGGAGCTGCGTGACGGCTCCGAAGTCGCCTCCGTCACCGACCCGTTCACCGCGCACGCCGTCAGCAAGGACGGCACGACCGCCTATGCGCAGGTGAAGTACAAGGTCTCCGGCATGGAGCTGAAGGACTCCTCGAAACAGGCCCTGAAGACGGCCGCCGAGCATACGCGGCACGGCGGGCTGACGGTCGAGATCGGCGGCGACGCGCTGTCGGCCGTACCGGAGACCGGCGCCACGGAGGTCATCGGCATCGCGGTCGCCGCGGTCGTTCTTGTCATCACCTTCGGCTCGCTGGTGGCCGCGGGCCTGCCCCTGCTCACCGCGCTGATCGGCGTCGGCATCGGCGTCTCGACGATCACCGCGCTGGCGAACGCGCTGGACCTGGGCTCGACCACCTCGACGCTGGCGATGATGATCGGCCTCGCGGTCGGCATCGACTACGCGCTGTTCATCGTCTCCCGCTACCGTGCGGAGCTGGCCGAGGGCCGTGAGCGCGAGGAGGCGGCGGGCCGTGCGGTCGGCACGGCGGGCTCGGCGGTGGTCTTCGCCGGCCTGACGGTGGTGATCGCGCTGGTCGGCCTCGCGGTCGTGAACATTCCGATGCTGACGAAAATGGGCGTCGCCGCGGCGGGGACGGTCGCCATCGCCGTCCTGATCGCATTGACGATGATCCCCGCGCTGCTCGGCTACGCGGGCCGCACGGTCAAGCCGGCGGGCGAGAAGAGCAGGCTGCTGGGCGGCGGCCGGGCGGCGAAGAAGGCGGACCGGCCGAACATGGGCACGCGCTGGGCGAGCTTCGTCGTGCGCCGCCCGGTCGCCGTGCTGCTGCTGGGCGTCATCGGCCTGGGCGCGGCCGCGGTCCCGGCGGCCTCGCTGCAGCTGGGCCTGCCGGACGACGGTTCGCAGCCCACGTCCACGACGCAGCGCCGGGCGTACGACCTCCTCTCGGAGGGCTTCGGTCCAGGCTTCAACGGGCCGCTGATGGTTGTGGTCGACGCGAAGGCGAGCCACGATCCCAAGGCGGCGGTCACGACGGTGACCAACGACATCAAGGGCCTGAAGGACGTCGTGACGGTGACGCCCGCGACGTACAACAAGTCCGGCGACACCGCGGTGATCACCGTGATCCCCGGCTCCAAGCCGTCCTCGGCCACGACCGAGGACCTGGTGCACGGCATCCGGGACGCGGGCCCCGGTATCAAGGCCGAAACGGATGCGAAGCTGCTGGTCACGGGCGCGACAGCGATGAACATCGACGTCTCGCAGAAGCTGAACGACGCGCTGATCCCCTATCTGGCGCTGGTCGTGGGCCTCGCCTTCCTGCTCCTGATCGTGGTCTTCCGCTCGGTCCTGGTCCCGCTGAAGGCGGCGCTCGGCTTCCTGCTCTCGGTGACGGCGGCGCTCGGCGCGGTGGTCGCGGTGTTCCAGTGGGGCTGGCTGTCCGGTCCGATGGGCGTCGAGGAGACCGGCCCGATCATGTCAATGATGCCGATCTTCATGGTGGGCGTGGTCTTCGGTCTGGCGATGGACTACGAGGTCTTCCTCGTGACCCGTATGCGCGAGGCGTACGTCCACGGCGAGACCCCAGGCCAGTCGATCGTGACCGGCTTCAAGCACGGCGCGCGGGTCGTCACGGCCGCCGCGGTCATCATGATCGCCGTCTTCTCCGGCTTCATCGGTTCCAGTGAGGCGATGATCAAGATGATCGGCTTCGGTCTCGCGATCGCGGTCTTCTTCGACGCGTTCGTGGTGCGGATGGCGCTGGTCCCGGCGGTGCTGGCGCTGCTCGGCCGAAGGGCCTGGTGGCTGCCGAACTGGCTGGATCGCGCCCTGCCGAACGTGGACGTGGAGGGCGAGGGCCTCCGGGCGGCGCGGGACGCGGGCCGCAAGGACCCGGACGCGGACCAGGACCGGGAGCTGGTGCGGGTCTGACCACGGCCGGGCAGCAGTGAAGAGGGCGCCTCACCTGGGTGGGGCGCCCTTGGGCTGTGCCTGGTCCGACCGGGGCCGGGGCTGGACCTGGACCTGGACCTGGACCTGGACCTGGACCGACAACGCTGTCATCGTCGTCCGTGTCACTCGGCTAGGAGACCCGCCGGGCTCCCCCCGCCCCCGCCAGATACGTCCGCCGCAGGAAGCGGATCAGCGTCTTCGACTCGATCTGCACCACATCGACGCCCCGCGCCGAGTGGAACTCCATCACCGCCTGGACCCGGCCGCACGGCCAGATGCGGACGTCGCCGAGGCCCGCCGGAGCGTGCAGGCCTTCCTCCAGGAGGTCTCGGGAGAAGGCCCACTCATGGGGGCCGGGCAGACCGACGCGGACGGAGCGCGGGTCCGCGTCCGAGTCGTAGCGCAGGATGACGGGGACGGCGTCCGGAGCTTCCGGAGAGTCCGTGACGACA
Source organism: Streptomyces hygroscopicus (assembly GCF_026168105.1). Lineage (GTDB taxonomy): Bacteria > Actinomycetota > Actinomycetes > Streptomycetales > Streptomycetaceae > Streptomyces > Streptomyces hygroscopicus_D. The sequence continues at coordinate 1,529 of NZ_LBMW01000072.1, read as the reverse complement.
TGGGCTCGTGCGTACTGTTCGACAACGGACATCGGATGTCTCCTCACGCTGCGTCACCTGAGCAGAGGTTGCGATTCCGCTACTTTCTCCAGAGTCGCATACGCGGGCGAAAGCGGCTCGTGTGAGCTGCATCTTTGTAAGCCCGCTGCCCTGCCTCGCCTCTGGTCTGCCCATACTCGAGAGCCACACGCCGGAACATCGATGCAACGATCGTGCCGGGCTGGCGAAGCACAGGAATCGCAGGCTCTTCGTGCGTGTTGCACCCACAGTCGCAGGCAATCGGGATGGGAGTGCGGACGTGGACGTGAACGGCGTTGTGGCCGAGGGCTTCGAGCCGGTCAGGGCAGCGTTCGTACGGAACTTCGAGACGCTCGGGGAGCGCGGGGCGGCGGTCGCCGTGTACCGCGACGGGCGCAAGGTCGTGGACCTGTGGGGCGGGACACGTGACGTCGACGGGTCGGCACCCTGGGAGCGGGGCACCGCGCAGATCGTGCGCTCGGCGACCAAGGGGGTCGCCACGGCCGCCCTGCTGATGCTGGCCGAGCGCGGGGAACTCGACCTGGACGCGCCAGTCGGCCACTACTGGCCCGAGTTCAAGGCACAGGGCAAGGAGGGCACGCTGGTGCGGCATGTGCTCGCGCACCGGGCGGGCGTACCGGTGCTCGACCGTCCGCTCACGCCCGCCGAGGCCGCCGACCCCGATCTCGGCGCCACGGTCCTGGCCGCGCAGGCCCCCGCCTGGGAGCCCGGCACCGACCACGGCTACCACGCGCAGACCTACAGCTGGCTGACGGGCGAGCTGGTGCGCAGGGTCACGGGCCGGCCGATGGGCGACTGGATCGCGGACGAGATCTCCGGTCCGCTGGGCCTCGACCTGTGGGTGGGCCTGCCCGCGGCGCAGGCGTACCGGGTGGGCCGGGTCGGTCCCGTCGAGGCACCGGCGCAGGACGGCGCCCTGCGCGCCCGCCCCAAGCGCGCGGTCGCCGAGGCGTACGCGGACCCCGGCAGCCTGACCCGCCGGGCCTTCGCCGCGATCACTCCGTTGCCCGACGAGAACGACCCCGCCTACCGCGCGGCGGTCCTCCCCGCGTCGAACGGCATCGCGACCGCCGACGGCCTCGCCCGCTTCTACGCCGCCCTGACCGGAGAGGTGGACGGCATACGTCTGTTCGCACCGCGGACGCGGGATGCGGCCCGCGCGGAGGCGTCCGCCGGTCCCGACCGGGTGCTGGTGGTCTCCACCCGCTTCGGCCTCGGCTACATGCTCCACGGCGGCGCGTCCCCGCTGCTCGGCCCCGGCTCCTTCGGCCACCCGGGCCGCGGCGGCGCCCTGGGCTTCGCCGACCCCGAATCGGGCATCGCCTTCGGCTACGTCACCAACGGCTTCCGCAAGAGCGTGACGGCGGACCCGAGGGCCCAGGCGCTGGTACGGGCGGTGCGCACCGCACTGGCGTAGCCGACCGGCGGGAGTGGCGCAGCCGCGACCGGCGGGTCCGTGCGCGGCGGGTCCGTGCGCGGCGGGTCCGTGC
>NZ_LBMW01000010.1 GCF_026168105.1 Streptomyces hygroscopicus | reverse complement strand
CGCAGCCGGCACCGGGTGTCGGCGATCTGGGGCTCGCGCGAGCGGATCGTCGTGGGACTGACCGGCGGCCCCGAGGGGCGGACCCTGATCCGCCGGGCCGCGCGGCTGGCGGAGAAGGGTGCCGGCGGCGAGGTCATGGCCGTCTACATCGCCCGCAGTGACGGACTGACCTCGGCGTCCCCCAAGGAACTGGCCGTTCAGCGCACTCTTGTCGAGGACCTGGGCGGCACCTTCCACCATGTGGTGGGCGACGACATCCCCGCGGCGCTGCTCGACTTCGCCCGCGGCGTGAACGCCACCCAGATCGTGCTGGGTGTCTCGCGCCGCAAGGCCTGGCAGTACGTCTTCGGACCGGGAGTCGGTGCCACGGTCGCCCGCGAGTCGGGGCCCGACCTGGACGTGCACCTCATCACCCACGACGAAGCGGGCAAGGGCCGCGGTCTTCCGGCTGCCCGGGGCGCCCGCCTCGGTCGTGCGCGCATCGTCGCCGGCTGGCTGGTCGCCGTCGTCGGCCCCGCCCTTCTCACCTTCCTGCTCACCGAGTTCGGTCCCCAAGTCGGCCTCGCCAACGACATGTTGCTGTTCCTGGCGCTGACCGTGACGGCGGCCCTGCTCGGCGGGCTCTTCCCGGCGCTCGCCTCGGCGGTGGTGGGATCGCTGCTGCTCAACTGGTACTTCACGCCGCCCGTCCACGCCCTGACGATCGCCGACCCGAAGAACATCGTCGCCATCGCGATATTCGTCGCTGTCGCGGTGTCGGTGGCCTCGGTGGTGGATCTGGCCGCGCGGCGCACCCACCAGGCGGCGCGGCTTCGCGCCGAGTCGGAGATCCTCTCCTTCCTGGCCGGCAGCGTCCTGCGCGGCGAGACCAGCCTGGAGGCGCTCCTCGAACGGGTGCGCGAGACCTTCGGCATGCGGTCGGTGGCCCTGCTGGAGCGCGAGAGCGATGTGGCGTCCTGGAGCTGTGCGGGCAGCGTGGGCCCCGAGCCGGCCGAGTGCCCCGAGCACGCGGACGTCGACATGCCGGTCGGCGACAACCTGGCGCTGGAGCTGTCCGGGCGGGTGCTGCCCGCCTCCGACCGGCGGGTGCTGGCCGCCTTCGCCGCTCAGGCCGCGGTGGTCCTGGACCGCCGACGCCTCCAGGAAGAGGCTGGCCGCGCCAAGGAGTTGGCGGAGGGCAACCGCATCCGCACCGCCCTGCTGGCCGCCGTCAGCCATGATCTGCGCACCCCGCTCGCGGGCATCAAGGCCTCGGTCTCCTCCCTCCGGTCGGACGACGTGGAGTGGTCGCAGGAGGACCAAGCCGAACTCCTGGCGGCCATCGAGGAGGGCGCCGACCGCCTCGACCACCTGGTGGGGAACCTGCTGGACATGTCCCGCCTCCAGACCGGCACCGTCACCCCGCTGATCCGGGAGGTCGACGTGGACGAGGTCGTGCCGATGGCGCTCGGCGGGGTGCCGGAGGACAGCGTGGAACTGGACATCCCGGAGACGCTGCCGATGGTCGACGTGGACAAGGGGCTGCTGGAGAGGGCTGTCGCCAACGTCGTGGAGAACGCCGTCAAGTACAGCCCGGCCGACGTGTCGGTCCTGGTGTCGGCGAGTGCCCTCGCCGACCGGGTCGAAGTGCGCGTCGTCGACCGCGGCCCGGGCGTCCCCGACGAAGCGAAGGAACGCATCTTCGAGCCCTTCCAGCGCTACGGCGACGCCCCGCGCGGCTCCGGGGTCGGCCTCGGCCTCGCGGTCGCCCGCGGCTTCGCCGAGGCCATGGGAGGCACCCTGACCGCCGAGGACACCCCGGGCGGTGGGCTGACCATGGTGCTGAGCCTTCCCATGGCACGGGACCGCCGACCGGAACAGACCGACCTCCCGACGACGGCTGTCTCGTAGGCACTCCAGCGGCGGAGAGGGCTTCGGCGACGTCAAGGAGCAGCCCCGTACGCAGGTTGTTCGCACTGCTCTGACGGCCCGTGCGGCCGGGTGTCAGCGTCCCGTCAGCATCGAGCCGATCTCCGTCAGCGTCCCGTCAGGAGACACCGACGGGCAGCGCGCCCGGGCGTAGCGTCGCTGGTGAGCCCCGGTCCGCCTCCCCGCGTCCGGGGCGACAACACACCCAGCGGCCCGGGACGGCCCGGATCGCTGTCCTCGTCCCCGAGGTCGAACCCCGCCAACGGCGCCACGTGATCCTGCGGAACCCGCGCGGTCTGCTCCTCGCCCCCGTCCTGCGGCCGCACGGACGGGGTGGTGTGCATGCTGCCGTACCGGGTGGATGTCCGAAAGCGACGGCCGTCCACCTCACGTCCCGGTTACGGATCGCTCAACCTCTGGTGTCGGTGGGGTGAGGCCACGACGATGGGGGCATGACTCTGGCCCAGCGCGCCCTGGAGCAACTGGAGGACTGGCCCGACCTCACGGCGGGTCCGGCCAGTTGCGGTACGGGGCGGGCGCTCCGCTCCTTGCGCAGCGAAATCGTCCACTTCCACTCCGGCTGCGAGGCGGACCTGCACCTCACCAGCCGGGCCATCCAGTGCTTCTCCGACGACATCCTCGCGCGGTCGACCGCCATACGCGTGGTGCCCGGCTCGCTGTGGGTCACCGTACGCCTCGACTGCGACGCCGACGTCGACCTGCTGATGAGCCTGGTGAGCGTCGCCCTGCAGGCACACCAGACGCGGCCCTCGCCGGGCAGCACCCCACCGGAGGGGTGCAACTTCCACCGGGTCACGGTGTTGCCACGCGACCGCTAGCGCACCAACGGCTGAAAATCTACGCCGACTTGCCGTGCGGGAGCCCTCGCGGAGCAGGTCGGCGGGGTGGTGCCTCCTGCGGAGTCGCGCGCTCCGATCGGTCCCGACGGATTCTCCGTTCCCCCGACAGTTCCCGGACGCGCGGCTACGCTCACCGGGGATCCGCCGTCATCATGGGGAAGTGACTTCGGTGTCAGAGGCGCCTGCCAGGATGGGGCCGTGGCGGTTCGTGGTGTGGTTCGGCGCCGTCAGTCTGCTCGCGGACGTCGTGTACGAGGGGGCCCGCTCCGTCACGGGTCCGCTGCTGGCGTCGTTCGGTGCCTCCGCCCTGGTGGTCGGCGTGGTGACCGGCGCCGGTGAGGCCGCCGCCCTCGGACTGCGGCTCGTCTCCGGTCCCTTGGCCGACCGCACCCACCGGTTCTGGGGCCTCGCGATCGCCGGATACGCCCTCACGGTCATCTCCGTGCCCCTCCTCGGCGTGGCGGGATCACTGTGGGCGGCCTGCACCCTGGTGATCGCCGAACGGGTCGGGAAGGCGGTGCGGTCCCCGGCCAAGGACACCCTGCTGTCGCACGCCACGGCGGCCACGGGGCGCGGGCGCGGCTTCGCCGTCCACGAGGCGCTGGACCAGGTCGGCGCGCTGGTCGGGCCGTTGACCGTCGCCGGGGTGCTCGCGCTGACGGGTGGCGACTACGGCCCCGCGCTCGGCGTGCTCGCACTGCCCGGCGTCGCGGTGCTGGGGCTGCTGGTGTGGCTGCGGGCCCGGGTGCCCGATCCGCAGGCGTACGAACGAGAGGCGGGGCCGCCCGCTGCCGGGTCCACGGCGCCGGGCGAACCCCTGCCCGCCGCCTTCTGGACGTACGCGGCGTTCACGGCGGCCACCACCGCCGGCCTCACGACCTTCGGTCTGCTCTCGTACCACCTCGTCGAGCGGCACCTGGCGCAGACGGCTTGGGTGCCGGTGCTCTACGCGGCCACCATGGCGGTCGACGCGGTCGCCGCGCTGGCCACCGGATGGGCCTACGACCGGCACGGGCCCCGGGTGCTGGCGGTGCTGCCGCTGCTGACGGCGGCCCTCCCGGCGCTCGGGTTCACCGACACGCTGTCGCTCGCGGTGGCCGGGGCGCTGGTCTGGGGTGCCGCCATGGGCGTACAGGAATCGACGCTGCGGGCGACGGTCGCCGACCTCGTGCCGCCGGGGCGGCGGGCGACGGCGTACGGGCTCTTCGCCGGAGTCGTCGGCGCGGCGAGTCTGGCGGGCGGCACACTGACGGGCGCCCTGTACGGCTATTCGATCCCGACGCTGATCACGGTCGTCGGCGCCATCGAGGCCCTCGCGCTGGTCCTGCTGGCCGTGACCGCGACCCGCCGCTCGTGAACCTCAGCGCTCGCCAAGGCGCCTGCGGGAGGCGTCGATCTCCGCGTACGCCTGGTCCCGTCCCTCCCAGTGGGATCCCTCGACCGACTTGCCGGGCTCCAGGTCCTTGTAGACCTCGAAGAAGTGGGTGATCTCCAGCCGGTCGAACGTGGGGACGTCGCCGATGTCCTGCAAGGCCCCATAGCGCGGGTCGTGCGCGGGAACGCAGAGGATCTTCTCGTCGGGTCCCTTCTCGTCCCTCATGCAGAACATGCCGACGGCACGGCACTCGATGACACAGCCGGGGAAGGTCGGCTCGCCCACGAGGACGAGGGCGTCGAGCGGGTCGCCGTCCCGGCCCAGCGTGCGGTCGACATAGCCGTAGTCGGCCGGATACTGCGTGGAGGTGAACAGCATCCGGTCCAGTCGGAGGCGGTGCAGATCGTGGTCCATCTCGTACTTGTTGCGGGACCCCTGCGGGATCTCCACGATCACGTCGAATTCCACGGCGGCCTCCTTGCCTGGTCGGTCGGCAGGCCGGGCCCTTCCAGTGTGCCCCGCACGTGTGCGCGTGACATTCCCGCCGTCCCGGCCGTCCCCGCCCGTCCGGCCGGGGTCAAGGCATGGTCATGGATGGCCATGGAAGGTCAAGCCCGTGCCGGGCGCGTCCCAGGGCGGTCTATCCTTGGGTCGGCTCGATGAGACGCCTCGTTCGGTGAGGCGTCCACACCGACACAGGCACTGATCCCCGCCGTCGACAGACGCTCCGGATCACCCACCGCCGCGATCGCGTTCGCGGCCAGGACCGGGAGGAGGCGAGATGGACAGTAGTCCCGGCCATAGTCGGCCCTTCTCCCAGTTGTCCTCGCCGTTCTTCCGCGGCCCTGGGCAGCCCGTTCTCTCCTGACCCGACCGGCCCGAGCCCACAGTTCCGGTCCGGCGGTCGCGCTGCCGCGCCATGCGTGGCCGTTGCACGCCCGGGACCACGAACGCGCCGCCGACGGCCGCCCGACGCCCCGTCCGATGAGCCGGGGCAAGGGGGTGCTCACCTGTGTCCGCTCTGTACTCCTCCATTTTGCTGATGTCCACCACGGCCCGGCTGCGCGACCGCCGGGTCCACCTGGAACGGCGAGCCACCGCGTCCAAGGCCGTGCGTGCCTCGCTGGTCTCGCTGGCCGGGCTGATCGGCGGCCCGGTCACCAACCAGGCCGACCAGGAGGTCGGCCGCGTCGTCGACGTCGTCGCCCGGCTCTACGGGCCCGAGCCGTACCCGCCCGTCACCGGGCTGATCCTGCGTATCGGCCGTCGGCGGACCTTCGTGGCCGCGGACGCCCTCGACCAGATCCACGCCGGGCACGTCCGGCTGCGTACGGCCCGCGTGGACCTGCGCGACTTCGCCCGCCGCCCCGGTGAGGCGCTGCTCGCGAAGGACGTCCTCGACCACCAACTCGTCGACGTCGACGGAGTCCAGGTCACCCGGGCCGCCGATCTCTATCTGGCGCCCCTGGTCGACCGGGTCGTCCTCGTCGGGGTCGACGTCTCGCTGCCCACCCTGCTCCGGCGGCTCGGCCCCCGGCGCTGGCAGGCCCGGCCCACCCCGGAGCGGGTGCTGGACTGGCAGTCCGTCGCCCCCTTCGGGGAACAGGCCACCGAGGGCCCGCCGGAGGTACGGCTGCGCGCCTCCCGGGCGGCGCTGCAGCGGCTGCGCCCGGCCGACCTCGCCGACATCCTCGAGGACCTCGGCCGCAGCGAGCGGCAGCAGCTGCTGGGCTGGCTGGAACCCGAACAGGCCGCAGACGCCCTGGAGGAGATGGAACCGGCCGAGCTGGAGAACCTGCTGCGCGAGGCCCGCCCCGAGCACGCCGCCCGGCTCGTGGACGAGATGGAGCCGGACGAGGCCGCCGACGCCCTGCGCGACCTCAGGGCCGACGAGCGCGAGGCACTGCTGTCCCGGATGCCGGCGTCCGAGGCGGCCGAACTGCGCACTCTGCTCACGCACCGGGAGGACACCGCGGGCGGCGCCATGACCACTCGCCTGATCACCGCCCGCCCGGAGCAGACCGTGGCCGAGGTGCGGGCCGAGCTGGCCGCGGAAGGCGTGCACCGCACGGAGATCGACGCGGTGGCCGTGGTGGCCGACGACGGCCGACTGATCTGCGACATCGCCCTGTTCGACCTCGCCGTGGCCGAGGACATCACCAAGGTTGCCGATCTGGCCGCCTGGTGTGCCCAGTTCGGCCCGCCCGTCACCGTACGCCCGGACACACCCCTGACCGACGCCGCCGAGGAGCTGGTGGCGGCCCGCGCCTCCTCCGTCCTCGTTGTCGGCGAGGGCGAGCGCCCGGTCGGCCGCATCCTGGCCGACGACATCCTCGACGCCCTGCTGCCCGAGCGCGGGCGCCTGCACTTCCGGAGGTTCCTGCAGTGACCCACGACCTCGACACCGCGGCGGCACCCGCCGCACCCACCGTGGTGCGGCGCACCGGGTGGCGCCGGGTGGCCGCGGTCGCCGCCGTTGCGGGGCCCGGCCTGGTCGCCGCCAACGCGGGCAACGACGCGGCCGGGATCGCCACTTACGCCTCGGCCGGCTCCCAGTACACGTACGGCACGCTGTTCTTCATGGTCCTGGTGACCATCGCCCTGGTGATGGTGCAGGAGATGGCCGTCCGCCTGGGCGCCTACACCGGCAAGGGTCTCGGCGCCCTGATCCGCGAGCAGTTCAGCCTCCGTCTGACCGCGGTGGCCGTGTTCTGCCTCCTGTTGGCCAACACCGGGCTCGTGGTCAGCGAGTTCGCCGGGATCGGCGCCGCCTTCGAACTTCTCGGCGTGCCGAAGTGGGCCGTCATCCCGCCGAGCGCGGTGCTGTTGTGGGCTCTGGTGGTGTTCGGCTCCTACCGCTGGGCCGAACGCGTCTTCCTGCTGATGTCGCTGGCGTTCTTCGCCTACCCGATCGCGATGATCCTCGGCCACCCGGACTGGGGCGCCGTCGGGCACCACCTCGTGGTGCCGCACCTCGAGCCGAACAAGGACTTCATCCTGCTGGCCGTCGCCCTCATCGGCACCACCGTCAGCCCCTATATGCAGTTCTACGCGGCCGCGGGTGTCGTCGACCGGGGCGCCAAGCCCCAGGACTACTCGCTCATCCGGGCCGACGCCGTGCTGGGCGCGGTCTTCGCGTGCGGCATCAGCCTGACCATCATCGTGGCAACCGCCACGGCGATCGGCGGCACCGGCCCGCTCACCTCGGCCGCCGACGCCGCCAAGGCCCTCGAGCCGGTCGCCGGACAAAGCGCCGCACTGCTGTTCGCCGTCGGCCTCCTGGGTGCCTCCGCCCTGGCCGGCGCGGTCGTCCCGCTGTCGGCCGGCTACGCCGTCGGCGAGGCCGTGGGGGTGGAACGCTCGGTCTCCCGCAGCTTCCGTGACGCGCCCTTGTTCCTCGGTCTGTTCACCGCCCAGATCGCGCTCGGTGCGATCGTCGCCCTGACCCCGGTGAACGTCATCGAGCTCCTGATCGGCACCCAGGTCCTCCAGGGACTGATCAGCCCCGTGGTGCTGGTCTACCTGCTGGTGCTGACCAACCGTCGCTCCCTGCTGGGCGAGGCGGCGAACACCCCGCGCCAACGCATCGCCGCCACCGTCGTGGTCGTGGGGGTCGCGGCCATGTCGACCGTGCTGCTGGTGCAGACGGTGCTGGGGTGGTTCGGCCTCGCCTGACTGGGTACCCGCCAGCGCCGGAAGGCGTATCGCCGGGATGGCCCGTACCCCGGGAGGAGGAGCGGCAGTGTCGCGAATGGCAGAGGACGAAGCACGGCAACGGTTCACCGGGGCCCGGGTCGCGCGGCTGGCCACGGTGGACCCCGGGGGACTCCCCCACCTCGTACCGGTCGTGTTCGCCCACCGCGACGACGACAGGATCGTCATGGCCGTCGACCGGAAGCCGAAGAGCTCCCGGCAACTGAAGCGGCTGCACAACATCGCCGTCCATCCGGCCGTCTGCCTCCTGGTGGACGCGTACGACGAGGACTGGGAGCGGCTGTGGTGGGCACGGGCGGACGGGGGTGCCCGGATCGTGCCGCCCGACACGCGCTCGGACCCGGACCGCGCCGAGTACGAGGCCGCCATCGCCCAGCTGACCGGGAAGTACCCCCAGTACCGCGACGGCCCGCCGGACGGCCCGGTGATGGTCGTCACCGTCCGCCGGTGGAGCGGCTGGCGGGCCGCTCCCGAGGACGGCGCGACCGCGCGGGAGGAACAGGCGGTACCCCGACGACACGATCCGGGAGGTTCCCATGAGCAGGCGCATTCGTGACGTGATGTCCCGTGGCGCGTTGGCCGTCGAGCCGATGACGTCGGTGGACCGGGTGGCCCGTCTGATGCGCGAGCAGGACGTGGGCGACGTACTGGTGGCGTACGACTCCGATCTGTTCGGAGTGCTCACCGACCGCGACATCGTGGTCCGGACCATCGCCCAGGACCGCGACCCGCACACCACCACCGCCGGTTCGGTGTGCACCCGTCCGCCCGTGGCGACGCTGACGCCCGACGACACCACCGAGCGGGCGGCCGCGCTGATGCGCCAGTACGCCGTGCGCAGGCTCCCCGTCGTCGAGACGGGCGGTAGGCCGGTGGGCATCGTGAGTCTGGGCGACCTCGCCGCCACCGAGGACACGCGCTCTGTCCTGGCGGACATCTGCAGGGCCGACGCCAACCACTAGCGGGGCGACGCACACCACCCGGCGGTGGAGTCAGAGCCCGGAGTCCGGTCCCGTCATGTCGTCGACCGCGGCGCCGCGGCGCGCCCGGTGCCGTCCGGGGCCCGTGTGCCGGTGCGTCGCCGCGGTCACCGCCGCGGCCAAGCCCAGCACGAAGAGAAGCGACAGCGCGAGGCCGGCACTGAAGATGGCGAGGGCGTTCATGGTGGCGATGGGGTGATCGAGCACCGACACGGTGTACTCGGGACCGCCGGAGAGGTTGCCGACGATCAGCAGAGCGGTGAAGGCGCCGGTGACCGCGAGGAGGAGCAGTCCGATGAAGAGCATCCGAGTCATCTCCTCAGAGAGTTCCGACACCACTCCAGGTACCCCCACCGGAACAGGCCAGACAGAGGGAAGGATCACCGGGCCGACCGTGCGGAGATCGACCTGGGCGGCCACACCGCCGAACTGCGCGCCGTGGGACCGGCGCACACCGCGGCCGACCGCGTGGTGCTCGTCGACGGCCGCGTGCTCTTGCGTGCCGCAGAGGCCTCCGCGCACGGAGGCGGCAGCGGTGATCGGCCGGGCCGCCAGCGTCCGCCGGCCCGACTGGGACCACCCGGACCGGATCGCCTGACGCCGTGCGGCACGGCGCCGCCATGGGCCCCTGTGCGGTCCCGTCGGCGCCTGGAGGGCGCAGCGCGGCCGGCCCGCCGGACAGAGCCCGGCCGACCGGCCGGCGGGCCTCACAGCGGGGTGCGGCTCGCCGTCATGAGGTAGGTCCCGTAGACGATGGACAGCGCGGCAAGGGCGACACCGAGCAGGAAGGCATGTTTCGGCCGCACCCGCCAACTCCGTACGAAGGCACGGGCGAGCGGGATCAGCAACGGGAAGGCGGGCAGCAGGAAGCGCGGCTTGGACGCATACGGGCCCGAGCCGCCGACGGTGATGAGAAGGAGCACCCCGGCGTAGACGATGAGCGCCAGCGGGGCGCGTTCCATGCACAGCAGACAGAACAGCAGGACGGCCGCCGTGACGATCACCAGGGACAGCGGGTAGACCACCCGGCCCCCGTGCAGGAGCAGGTTCTTCAGGAAGTGCAGGGAGCCCGCGCCGAAGTCGAAGCGCGAGTCCCAGGCACGCTGCACCGTGAAGTAGCCGCCGAGCAGATCCCCCGTGTGCTCGCCGACCCACAGCATGAATCCGATCCAGCCCAGCGGCGCGATCGCGGTGCCGATCCACAACCCGAGGGGAACGCGGCCACGGCATCTGATGATCTGGTGCACCGCCACGGCGCCGATCGCCACGGCCACGGCGAAGCCGGTGGGCCGGGCAAGGCCCGCGAGGGCGGCCAGCGCACCGGCCCAGAGCCAGCGGCCCCTCATCAGCGCGTAGAGGGACCAGACGGCGAGCGCGGTGAGCAGGGGCTCCGTGTAGGCGATGTCGAGGACGACGGAGTGGGGCAGGGCGGCCCACACGGCGACGAGTGCGGTTGCGACCGCTCGTCCGTACAGACGGTAGCCGATCGCGTAGATGCCGTACGCCGCCACCGCGGCGGCGGTCCAGGCGATGAGCAGGGCGGCGGCGCCCGGAGTGATCGGGAGGACGGTGGACAGGGCGCGGATGAGGCCCGGGTAGAGCGGGAAGAACGCCCAGTCCCGCTGGACGGCGCCGGAGGCGAGGACGTGGGCGCGGGTCCCGTAACCGTACTCGGCGATGTGCAGGTACCAGCGTGAGTCCCACGAGTGGGCGAGGCCCTTGAACAGCGGGTGCCCGGCGCGGTGGTTCATGACGGCGATCGCGGCGATGCCGGTGACTCTGATGAGAGCGAACAGTGCGAGGGCCTGCGCAGCGCCGGGCAGAAGCCGGTGCTGGAGGGGAAGGCGGACGCGACGGTCAGGGCCTCCGGCTCGCGAGGAGGCGGGGGCGGGCGAGAGTGCGCTCACACCTTGACCCTGCTGTACCGGGTTGCGGTCCGCAACGTGAGGTTTGGCCATGGTTGGGTCATATACCAGGGCTGTACGAGAATCCGGCGTGATCCAGTCCTGAACCCGGTGAATTGTGCCCGTGGGTTCGCTGAGTCGTCGCTACGTGCGCCGTTTCCGGCGCACCGGAAGACCCTTTCCGGGGCCGTTACGCCGGACGAGTGGCACGGGCCCGGTCCGTACTACTTGAATGTGGGGTGAGCCCTTGTTGAATGTGGAGGAGCCGCGTGGAAGCCCGGCAGCGACAGGTGGCACTGCCACCCACCATGTTCCCGGTACCGGACAGCGCAGCCGCGGTCTTCTGGCGCAACCGGACGCTCAGCCTGTTCGACCGGCTTCCGCTGCCCACGGCCTACTGCCTGGCCGACGGCACGATCCTGAGGGTGAACGCCGCCATGGCCGGGGAGTGGGGCACGCTCGCCGAACCGCTGCGCGGGCGCAGCATCCTCGACCTTTTCCATCCGGAGGCCGGAGGCGAACTGCGCTCCGTCACCGAGGCGATCCGGCTGCACCGCAGGTCGCGTTACACCGTCGCGGTCGGCTGGACCGCCGCGGCGGGCGTCGACCGTCACGGGGTGATGACCGTGGACCTGGTCAGCGAGGGGTCGACCGACGCGCCGAACCTGCTGCTCATGCTCCGCGTCGACGAGGACGGCCCCGCGCCGGAGAGGCGCACAACCGCCCCTGCCGCCAAGGCGGACGAGATCGAGGCCCGGGTCCTCGCCCTGGCCGCGGCCGGTGCCACGACGGGGCAGATCGCCTCGGCCGTGGGGCTGAGCGTGGACGGCGTCAACTACCACTTCAAGCAGCTCTCCCGCCGCTGGGGCGTGACCGGCAAGGCGGCCCTGGTGGCGCGCGCATACGTCGAGGGCGTACTCGCTTCCGGCGTGTGGCCGCCCGCACCCGCGCGGCCGGGCGGCTGAGGGTGCGTCGCGGGGGGCGCTCACGCGGGCGCGAGCCGTCCCTAGAGTGGGCGCGTGACGAACAACAGCGCACCGGTCGCCGTCTTCGACCTCGACAACACCCTTGCGGACACCGCGCACCGTCAGCGTTTCCTGGAGGCGAGCCCCCGCGACTGGGAGTCGTTCTTCGCGGCCGCGCCGCAGGATCCCCCGCTGGCGCAGGGGGTCGCGCTCGCGCTGGAGGAGGCCGAGCGGTGCGAGATCGTCTATCTGACCGGGCGGCCCGCGCGCTGCCGACGTGACACGCGCGACTGGCTGGCCGCCCACGGCCTGCCCCAGGGGCGTCTGTACATGCGGGCGAACGGCGACCGCAGGCCCGCCCGCGTCACCAAGCTGGAGATCCTCCGCCGGCTCGCCCGTGGCCGTGAGATCCGAGTCCTCGTCGACGACGACGAACTGGTCTGCCAGGACGCCGAACGGGCGGGCTTCACGGTCGTACGCGCCCGCTGGACGGCCCCGTCCGCCGCGCTGGAGGACGCGCAGGAGCGGGAAGGGCGGACCTGAGAGGCGGCCGCTACTCGCCGTCCTCCAGGCGGAAGCCCACCTTCAGGCCCACCTGGTAGTGCTCGATCTGCCCGTTCTCGATGCGGCCCCTGACCTGCGTGACCTCGAACCAGTCCAGGTTGCGCAGGGTCTGTGAGGCGCGGCCGATGGCATTGCGAATGGCCTGGTCGATGCCCTCCGGCGAGCTGCCGACGATCTCGGTGACCCGATAGGTGTGGTCGGTCATGCGGGTGCTCCTCTCCCGTGGTGCGTGTGGCGCACGTCACTCCACCGTGCCGTACGGTGCGCGTGACCGCGAGACATCCGGCCACCCCTTGACCTTCGCATTGGTCCATACCAAAATCCGGAGCACCCGTACGAGCGCTTCGCTCGTCCCCCACATCGGGCCCCCGTCCCTTGTCCGCAAGGCAGAACAGGACCCATCGTGAGACGTCGCCTCCTCGCCCTCGTATGCGCGTCCGCCGTCTTGCTCACCGCGTGCGGAGTCCTGCCCGGCGGGACCGAACGCCGGACCGTGACGGTGTGGCTGATGAAGGACAGCGCGTCCGCCGCGTTCCTCGACCGGTTCACTCGCGACTTCGAGCGCACCCACGGCGACCTGCGGCTCGACATCCGCATCCAGGAATGGACCGGGATCGGCGCGAAGGTCCGGGCGGCGCTGCGGCGGACCGACGGCGGCGGTCCGGACGTCATCGAGGTCGGCAACACCCAGGTCGCGCAGTACGTCGACGGCGGCGGCCTGATGGATCTGACGCTGGAGTCGCTGCGCGACGCGGACATGGACCACTGGCTGCCGGGCCTCGCCCAGCCGGGCAGCTTCGCCGGACACCAGTACGGCATCCCCTGGTACGCAGCCAATCGCGTCGTCATCTACCGCAAGGACCTCTTCGCCCGGGCAGGCGTCACCGAGCCGCCGAAGACACGTGCCCAGTGGCTCACGGAGACCGCGAAGCTCAACTTCGCCGGGACGCAGGGCATTTATCTCGCCGGACAGGACTGGTACACCCTCGCCGGGTTCATCTGGGACGAGGGCGGCGACCTGGCGAGGCAGTCCCCGTCCGGCGGTTGGGAGGGCACGCTGCAGACGCCCGCCGCGCTGCGCGGCATGGAGTTCTACAAGAGGCTCCAGGCGCTGGGTGCCGGACCCGTGGACGCCGACGAGGAACACCCGCCGCAGGCGGGGGTGTTCGCCCAGGGGCGCGTCGCGCAGATCGTCGCCGTGCCAGGTCTCGCCCAGGCCGTCGTCCAGAAGAACCCCGGACTCGGGGGCCGGCTCGGCTACTTCCCCGTACCGGGTAAGACCGCCGCGAGGCCCGGAGCCGTCTTCACCGGCGGCTCCGACCTCGTGATCCCCAGGAACACCGGCGACCGACGGGGCGCCACCGCCGTCGTCGCCGCACTCACCGGCACCACCTGGGAGACCGACCTGGCGCGCACGATGAACTACGTACCCAACAAGACCACGCTCGCCCGAGCGGTCGCGGGGGAGGAGGGCGTCTCCGCCATGGCGGCCGGCGCCGCACAGGGCCGGGCGACGCCCGCCGCACCGGCCTGGGCGGCCGTCGAGGCGGACAATCCGATCAAGACCTGGATGACGAGGGTGCTCCAGGGCGCGGACCCGGCGGCCGAAGCCGCCCGGGCCTCACGCAGCATCACCCGGATACTCGCCGACGGGTGAGGACGCACCACCGTCAGCGCGCCACGCTCAACGACAGCGCGAACCTCCCCTCCTCATCCGTCCACCAGTGCGTCAACTCCAGCCCGGAGTCCGCGAGTTCATGGCGCACGCCGTCCTCGCGGAACTTCGCCGACACCTCCGTGCGCAGCTCCTCGCCGGCCGCGAAGTCGACGGCCAGGCCGAGTGCGGGAACCTTCACGGTCCCTGCCGCGCGCGCCCGAAGCCGCATCTCGATCCATTCGTTCCCGGGGTCCCACAGCGCCACGTGGTCGAACGCGTCGAGGTCGAAGTCGGCGCCCAGCTCGCGGTTGACGACGGCCAGCACGTTCTTGTTGAACTCGGCCGTGACCCCGGCCGCGTCGTCGTACGCGGCCACGAGCACCGACGGGTCCTTCACCAGATCGGTGCCGAGCAGCAGCGCGTCCCCGGGCGCCAGCAGGGACCGCACGGACGTCAGGAACGCCGCCCGCTCGTCGGGCAGCAGATTGCCGATCGTGCCGCCGAGGAACGCGACCAGCCGTGGCCCGGGCGTGTTGGGCAGGGTGAGACGGGCGGTGAAGTCCGCGATGAGGGCGTGGACGTCCAGCCCGGGCCGCTCGGCGACCAGGGCGTGGCCCGCCTGGGTCAGCGCGCTCTCGCTGACGTCGACGGGCACATAGGTGCGCAGGCCGGTCAGCGCGTCCAGCAGGTGACGGGTCTTCTCGGAGGAGCCGGAGCCCAGTTCGACCAGCGTGCGTGCGCCGGTCGCGGCCGCGATCTCCCCGGAGCGGGCGATGAGGATCTCCCGCTCGGCGCGTGTCGGGTAGTACTCCGGCAGTTCGGTGATCTTCTCGAACAGGTCGCTGCCGTGAGCGTCGTAGAACCACTTGGGCGGCAGCGTCTTGGGTGAACGTGTGAGGCCATGGAGCACGTCGGCGCGCAGGGCGGCCTCCGTCGCGTCCTCGGGAAGGGTGCGGGTGAGATGGAACGGGCTCACGTGCGGGGCTCCTCGGATGGTGCGGACGCCAGGTCGTTGCGCGGGTCCTTGAGCGGGGTCAGCAGGACGTCGGTGCGGCCGGCCACGAGCAGCGTGCGGTCGGGCACCTCCTGCCAGCGCGGGTCGTCGTCGTACGGTTCGGAGGCCACGACGGTGCGGTGGCCGGGCCCGGTGAGGTACCAGAGGGTGTCGCCCCACGCGGTGGCCGTGATCGTGCCGCCATTGGTGAGCAACAGGTTGAGCCGGGAGCCGGGGGCCGCGGCGGCGACCTCCAGGACGGTGTCCGCCAGCGCCTGCGCCTCGTCGTCCCCGGCGCGCAGACGGTTCAGCACGAGCGCCCAGAGGAACGCCGAGTCGCAGCGCGCCTCCAGTGACAGCAGATCGGCCGGCGGCAGGGAGCGGACGAGGGGGGCGAGCGAGTGCGGCCATCCGGCGACGGCCCCGTTGTGGCTGAACAGCCAGGTCCCCTTGGCGAAGGGCGCGGCGGCGGCCTCCCCCTCGGCACCGCCCACGGTCGCGTCCCGCACGGCGCCGAGGAAGGTGCCCGAGCGGATGACCCGCGCGAGGTCGGCGAAGGACTGGTCGCCCCAGATCGGCCCGGCCCTGCGATACCGGGCGGGCACCGGGTCGCCCTCCGCGTACCAGCCCACCCCGAAACCGTCGGCGTTGACGGTCCCGTACCGCTGTCTGCGCGGTGCCCACGACTGCCGGTACAGGCTGTGCGGAGGCTCCATGAGAAGCCGGCCGAGCGGCTCCTCGGGCCCCAGGTAAGCGAGATGACGGCACATCAGGCGTCCCGGGCGGTGCGGAATCCGGAGAAGATCTGCCGCCGGATCGGATAGTCCCAGTTGCGGAACGTACCCCGGCAGGCCACCGGGTCCACCGCGAACGAACCGCCGCGCAGCACCTTGTACTCGGGCCCCAAGAACACCTCCGAGTACTCCTTGTACGGGAACGCCGTGAACCCCGGGTACGGCAGGAAGCCGCTCGAGGTCCACTCCCACACGTCGCCGATCAACTGCCGTACGCCGAGCGGTGAGGCCCCCGCCGGGTAGCTGCCGGCCGGCGCGGGACGCAGATGCCGCTGCCCGAGGTTGGCGTGCTCGGGTGCCGGTTCGGCGTCACCCCACGGATAGCGGCGCGAGCGGCCCGTGGCCGGGTCGTGACGGGCGGCCTTCTCCCACTCCGCCTCGCTGGGCAGCCGACGCCCCGCCCAGCGCGCGTACGCGTCCGCCTCGTACCAGCACACGTGCAGGACGGGCTCGTCCGGCGGTACGACCTCGGTGACACCGAAGTGCCGCC
The DNA here is from genome assembly GCF_026168105.1 of Streptomyces hygroscopicus. Taxonomy (GTDB): domain Bacteria; phylum Actinomycetota; class Actinomycetes; order Streptomycetales; family Streptomycetaceae; genus Streptomyces; species Streptomyces hygroscopicus_D. Next base: position 164,763 of record NZ_LBMW01000010.1, on the reverse strand, counting down.
GCAGCCACTGCCCGCCCTCGCGGCGCCAGAACAGCGGGGCCTCGATGGCGTGCGTGCGGATGTGGGTCCAGCCCTCCGGGGTCCACCAGCGCTCGTCGTCGTAGCCTCCGTCCTCGATGAAGGCCTGGTAGGCGGCGTTCGTCACCGGCAGTGTGTCGATGTGGAAGGCGGGCACCAGGCGCTGGTGCGCGGGCCGTTCGTTGTCCAGCGCCCAGGGCTCGGTGGAGGTGCCCATGGTGAACGGGCCACGGGGGACGAAGACTTCGGAGGGGCCGGTGTACGGCGGGGCGGGCGCCGGATCCGGAGCGGTGAGCGCCTGCGGCCCCTTGCGGAGCTGATGCGTGATCAGCATGGTCTCGTCGTGCTGCTGTTCATGCTGGGCGATCATGCCGAAGGCGAAGCCCGCCTCCGTCAGCCGCCGGCCCTCGAACGGTGTGCTCTCCAGCACGTCAAGAGCCCGGCCGCGTACCTCGGCCGTGTAGCGCCGGGCCTCGTCGGGCGGCAGCAGCGGCAGTGAGGGGCGTACGGCGCGGGGATGCTCGAAGGCGTCGTACAGCCCGTCGATCTCGGGACGTATCGCCTCGCGTCCCGCGACCGCGCGCAGCAGCCACAGCTCCTCCTGGTTGCCTATGTGGGCGAGGTCCCAGACCAGGGGGGACATCAACGGCGAGTGCTGGGCCACGAGGTCGGGTTCGTCGACGCAGGTGGTCAGGAGCGCGGTGCGGTCGCGGGCGGTGGTCAGCGCGTCCAGCGCGCGCTCCCGGAGCGTCTCGGGGTCGATCGTTGACCGGTCGTCGGTCATGTGCGGATGTCCTTCCCGTGGAACCGGGTGTCCCCGCCGGAACGGGTGTCCTTCCCGTGGAACTCGAGCAGCAGATCGTCGGCAGGGCAGCGGCCCCGGGCCACATAGCGGTCGATGAACTCCGCGACGGCGTGCCGGACGTCCTCGGTGGCGCCCATCCTGGGCAGCGCCTCGGAGGCGGCCGCGAAACAGGTCATGGCGGCCTCGTGCAACTCGGGATCGGAAAGACCGTCCCGGGCGGCGGCCACCCACAGCGGATTGCACGGAGCAGGCCGCCCGTCCGTCCGCTCCGCAAGCGGTTTCACCGTGCGATAGGCGGTCTCGGCGGCCTCGGGGTCGTCGAAGAGCGCGGTCGTCACGGCCAGCGGCACGATCCATCCGTCGTCGCCCGGCTGGGCGTCGATCATGCGGAGTTCGAGATGGCCGCGGGGCCGGATCGGAGGGAACAAGGTCGTCAGGTGGTAGTCGAGGTCGTCGCGGCCCGGAGGGTCGGAGGACCGGGTCCAGGCCCGGAAGGTGAGGCCCTCGGGCACGCGCCAGGGGCCGGACTCGGCCCGCAGGCACATCACCGGCGCGTCCATCACATGCCGGGCCCAGGCGGCGCGTGGGTCGCCGTCGAGCGGCGGAGCGCCGGAGCGCCCCGGATCCATGGCGGCCCACAGGGACTGCCGCGTCGAGCGCCAGCCCGTGGGCCGGCCCCGGGACAGCGGCGAGTGAGCGAACGCGGCGACCAGCACGGCGCCCAGCTGGTGCGCCAGCCGCCAGCGCCGTCCGTGCCCGAGGGGGCCCGGCTCCTCGTGACCGGCGTCCACGCACACCTGGACGGACGCGGACGAGCACATCATGAACCGTCCCTCGGGACCGGTGCGGTCGAGGTAGCGCTCCATGGCGTCGTAGCGCGGTTCACGCAGATAGCGGCGCGGAGGGTTCCAGGGGTCCTGGCCGTAGCCGCTGAGGCCGAGTTCCGCCTCGCGCAGTACGGCGCGGACCGCATCGAGGTCGGCGGAGACGGACCCTATGCACTCCATCAGCGAGGCGGCCGGAAGGGAGCTGAGCTCCAGCTGGCCGCCGGGTTCGACGGTCAGGGCCGAGCGCAGGGGCAGGGTCCGCAGAGCGGCGTAGGCCGCTCGGAGACGTTCGGGTGGTGCCGGAAGCCACGGCTTGTGCAGCTCGTGGACGAGCCATTCCACTTCCACGCCGAGCCGGCGGGGCGGTCCCGTCTTGAAGCAGATGCCGCGGATCAGCGCCTCCACCTCGGCTTCGGTGACGGCGGAGCGCGGCTCCGTACAGTCACTCACCGAATCGGACATGTCGGGATCCTCCTGAGATTCCACCATGCCATCGACCCGGCGTCGGTGAACCGGGTCGGCAATCGCTCGTCCCACCCAAGACCCTCGCGGTGATTCGCACAAGAGTGCCCTGTGGTGCTTCCCGGACTCCTTGTTTCCTGTTGTCCAGGTGACCAACGGTTGTTCGTGGTGCCGGGAAACTCCGTTGCGGCGTAGGACCAGCATCGCTCACCATGCGTTCATGAGCACGACGGGGGAGACCGGCGGCATGCCGGGGGAGGTTCAGCGAAACGCCCTCACGGCGCCCACGGGGGTGGCGCCGTGAGCGCGCGTCTTCGGGGGATCGCGCAGCAGACGGAGGAGATCGTCGCGGCCGGCGCCTACCGTACGTCCGACGGACGTACGGTGAGCATCGCCGCGGCGGTCGAGGCCGCCCGCGCGGGGACCCGGATGTACGGGCCGGAGCCGGTGGCGACACCCCGGGTCGATCCGGTCACCACGGCGTTCGAGGTCACCGGGTAGAGCAGCCTGGAAGCCGCCCGGCGCCTCGTCGGCCGATCGGGTGACCCGGTGGCCGTACTGAACTTCGCCTCCGCCCGCAACCCGGGCGGCGGCTTCCTCAACGGCGCGCAGGCCCAGGAGGAGGCCCTGTGCCGTGCCTCCGCGCTGTACGCGTGCCTTCGCGGGGTGAGGGAGTTCTACGGCCACCACCGGGCGCACCGCGATCCGTTCTACACGGACCGCGTCATCCATGCGCCCGCCGTGCCCGTCTTCCGCGACGACCGCGGGCAGCTGCTCGATGCCCCTTGCACGGCCGGCTTCCTGACCGCCGCGGCACCGAACGCCGGAGTGGTCCGGCAGTCGGCGCCGGAGCGCGCGGGAGAGCTGCCGCAGGCTCTGGCGAGACGCGCGGAGCGGGTCCTGGAGACGGCGGCCGCCTGCCGCTACCGGCGTCTGGTGCTGGGCGCCTGGGGCTGCGGGGTTTTCCGGAACGACCCGGCGCAGGTGGCCGGGGCGTTCCGCGACCTGCTGGTCGGGGGGCGGTTCCGGGGGCACTTCGAGGAAGTCGTCTTCGCCGTGCTGGACCGGACGTCCGGTGCGACGACGAAGGCCGCGTTCAACCGTGCATTCGCGCAGGTGTGCGTCTCGTGACCTGCTCCCTCGGGCCCGAACGTGTCTTCGCGCCGACGGGCACCCCCTGATCCGGGCGCTCAGTTCCAGCCGTACCGCTCCCGCAGCCGGTGCACCACGAGGTTGAAGCGCATCCGGTCCAGCGCGCACGCCTCGCGCCGCATGCCGTCCTCGTGCAGGCGCAGCACGCGGTCCACGTCCACCCAGGAGTCGCGCCCCGACCGGTCCCAGGGCCCGCTTCCGATGGGCACCCACTCCCGGTCTCCGTCGTGCCGCTTGCTGGACAACTGCACGGCGAGCAGCGTGCCCGCCGCCTCACGGGCCACCACGAGCACCGGGCGGTCCTTGCCGCGCCCGTCGTTCTCCTCGAAGGGCACCCACGTCCACACGATCTCCCCCGGGTCGGGGTCGCCGTCGTGCGCCGGGGAGTACTCCGTCCGCACCCGGCCCACTTCGCGCGGGTCGGCCTCGGTGGTCGCGGTGGGGCCGTAACGGCCGGGGACGTCTTCATCGGTAAAGGCAGTCACGCGGCCACGTTAGAGCGTCCCCCCGGACGGCCGCCGAGCGGGTACGGGAGTCGTGAAGGCGCGTCAGCCGGCGGCCGTGTCGCTACGGCTGGGGCGGGTTCTCCCGTTCCTGCTGGGACCGGAACTGCTCCCGGAGCGCGTCCGGACCCTTGTCGACCTGACCGGCGCCCTGACCCCCGGTCTTGTCGTCGACCGTGTCGTGGCCCTTGTCGACGCCCTCGCTCGCCTCGTGCTCGCGTCCCCTCAGCATGTGCTTGAGCTTGTCCATCACGGACATGGTGCCCTCCTTGCGGTCTTCCCCCTCCCTCCAGGATCGGGGCCTCGCGCCGTGGGTGCATCCGGGTGGCCCTCGGCCTTCGCTCCCTGAGGAGCCGCGTCCGATGCCGTCGACGCGTTGACGGCCGCTCAGATGCTGACAGATCGAGCGCCACCTGTTCCCGGGGGCCGCTCGTACGGGACGTCCACCGCTCGTAGATGCCGTCCACCGCCTGTACCGGTCGTTGTCGGGCAGCCGGGCGTACAGGCGCTGCTTCTGGCTGCCGTCGTGGTCCCGGCGGCAGCGTTCCCGCCGGTGTCCTGCGCATCGGCTTCCCGCACCACACGGCGCTCGCTCGGCAGGGCGTCCCCGAACAACGGTCCGCGCCGGCCGGCGCCGCTCCGGCTTCGACCGGCCGACCCTGACCGACCCGCGCTACTGTCGGGCTGTTGGGGCGTCCGCTCAGCGACGTACTGCCACCGATGCCTTCCATGTGGAGCACGCATGACCACCGCACGGGACCTGTTGATCGTCGCCCTGGGCGCTGCCCGCCGCCCCGCCGAACAGGGCGACCTCTCGCTCGCGCTCGCGGGGGCCGAACTGCTCGACCTCATGGATCTCCGGGCCCTCACGTTGGACGCGGAGGCGATCGTGCCGAGCGACCCGCCGGTGACGGATGACCGCGTGTTGTCCGAGGCCGCGTCGTCACTCGTCCGGCAGATGCCGTACGAATCGGTCGAGGACTGGCTGTGGCGCAGAGGACGCGGGCTGTCCTCGGCGTATCTGGCCGCCTTCGAGGACGAAGGGCTGCTCGCCCGGCAACGCCGGCGTTGGCTGCCTTCCTGGACCGGTGAAGCGGCTCTGGTCGACTCTCCCGCTCGTCGGCAGGCGATGGAGCGATGGAACGCGGAGGAGCCCGTGCTCGTCACTCTCGCGGCGACCATCGGGATCCGCGACGCGCCGACGACAGGTCTTCCCGAGGAGACCGGCGAGGCGGCGGCGACGGTGCTGGGCGCCGTCGACGACGCGGTGACCGAACTGACTGCGGTACGGCAGCGACGAGCCGTCGAGAAGGCGGCTTTCGACAACATCTGGAGAGGGCAGTGACGCGGGCGGTGTACGCAGCCTTGGTCGCCGCCCGCTCCCGGTACCGAGCGCACAGGGTGAGGACGGCGTCGAGAGCAGCCCGCTGACGCCTCAGCGGGCTTCGGCGTCGAGGGGGAGACACAGGCCGGCCTTGACCTGTCTGGTGTTCTCGTCCGCGAGGACCTCGACGCGGTCGTCGGCCAGAGCCTGCATGGTCTGCTCGGCGACCTCCCGGGCGCTGATCTTCGGCGCGTCCGTCCAGGCGCTCAGATCCGTGTCCACGAAGCCGGCGTGGACGGCGACCACGAGGGTGCCCTGATCACGCAGGCCCTCGCGCAGCGCACCGGTCAAGGACCACTGGGCAGCCTTGGAGGCCGCGTAGCCCGGCCAGCCGGGCCGCCCGAGCCAGGAGGCCACGGACAGCATGTTCACCAGGGCGCCCCCTCCGTTGCGGGCCAGGACGGGGGCGAAGGCGCGGGCCACGGACCAGGTGCCGAAGTAGTTGACCTCCATCGCCTGACGCGCGCCGTCGAAGGGGCCTTCCAGGAGCTTGGTGCCCCAGCCGCCGACGCCGGCATTGTTGATCACGATGGAGACGTCGCCCGCCTCGGCGGCAGCCGCGCCGACCTCCTCGGGACGGGTCACGTCCAGCCGCAGCGGCGTCAGGTCCTCGTCGGTCACGCTGTCCGGTTCGCGCACTGCGGCGTAGACCTTGGCGGCGCCGTGGTCGAGCAACGCCCGGGAGAACGCCCGGCCGATCCCTCGGTTCGCGCCCGTCACCATTGCCACCGATCCTTCGATGTCCATCGCTCATCCTCCGCCGTGGACGTGAGGGGTTCACCCGTCTGTCTGTGTCCACCCTCGCGCTTCGGACGGGTGATCGCCCCTTGCCCGACCCGGAATTCGACATTCGACCCGGAGGAAGAACTCGTCCCGGCCGCGATCGACGATCACGGGACCGGTTCGATGCGGAGGCGGGAACCGTGTCTTGCGGGGTCCACCCCCGTTCGTCACTTGTCTGACCGGTGACGACGCTTGTCCTGATCAACGTCACCTGTCAAGATGGTGACGTGAACCTGGATCATGTCTTTCCCTGCGGCAACCCCGCTCTCGACTTCGCGGCGACGCTGCGTGCTCGCCGCTCGGTGCGGTTCGAGATGTTCGCGTCGCCGGATCGACTGGACGCCTGGTACGTCGAGTCCGGAATCGTGGACGCCGTAGCACCGAGCCGTGAGTTCGACGTCGAACGGGCGATCGAAGTCAGGGAGGCGATCTACGGGCTGGTCTCCGCCCGGGTGGCCGGGGAGGAGTACGACAGGGGGGCACTCGCGGTCGTGAACGGCGCGGCGCGCAAGCCGGCCGCGACGCCTCAGCTCACCCCGTCGGGGCGGTGGACGGACGCGACGCAGCAGGAGGCGCTCTCCACCGTGGCGCGACACGCCGTCGAACTCCTGAGCGGACCGGACGTGCCGCTGATGAAGGAGTGCGGCAACCCCGAATGCACACGCGTCTACATCGACCGTTCGCGTGGCATGCGCCGCCAGTGGTGCGGCATGGAGTCCTGCGGGAACAAGCTCAAGGCGCAGGCCTATCGAGCGCGCAAGAAGCAGGCCCAGGCGCCTGCCGCCCCCTGACGGAGCCCGGGCCGGTGCGGTTCCCGTGGTCAGTGGTGCCGCAGGGCGTCGGCTTCGACGACCGCGTCGGCGAAGGCTTCCGGAGCCTCCTGGGGCACGTTGTGGCCGATGCCCTTCAGGGTCCGGTGCGCATAGGGGCCCGAGAACTTGTCCCGGTACGTCGCGCCGTTGCCGACGGGGGTGAACGGGTCGAGTTCGCCGTCGAGCGTGACGGTCGGCACCCCGATGGCGGGACCTTGGGCCAGCCGCTGCTCGAGGGCGTCGTACCGCGGATCACCTGCAGCGAGACCCAGCCGCCAGCGGTAGTTGTGGATGACGATATCGACATAGTCCGGATTGCCGAAGGCGCCGGCGGTGCGATCGAACGTGGCGTCGTCGAAGTTCCACGTCGGTGAGTTGAACTTCCATACGAGCTTGGCCAGATCATGACGGTACTGCGGGTTCTCCAGCCCTAGCCGACCCCGTTCCGTGGAGAAGTAGTACTGGTACCACCAGGCCCACTCGGCCTTGGGGGGCGACGGCTTCTTGTTCGCCTCCCGGTTGGTGATCAGATATCCCGTCACGGAGACCAGTGCCCTGCACCGCCCGGGCCAGAGCGCCGCGATGATGTCGGCCGTCCGTGATCCCCAGTCGTAGCCCGCGAGGACGGCCTTCTCGATCCCGAGCGCGTCCATCAGGGTGACGACGTCGAGGGCGATCACCGACTGCTGGGCGTTGCGGAAGGTGGTGCCGGACAGGAAGCGCGTGCTCCCGTGGCCGCGCAGATACGGGACGATCACGCGATAGCCCTTCGCGGCCAGCAGCGGCGCGACGTCGACGTAGCTGTGAATGTCGTAGGGCCAGCCGTGCAGCAGGACGACCGCCGGCCCGTGGGCGGGTCCCGCCTCGGCGTAACCGACGTCGAGCACGCCGGCCTTGATCTGCCGCAGCGAGGCGAAGGAGGTGTGCCCTTGCTCGGTCGGCCGCAAGGGTGTCGGCGACTGCGGCCCGCCCGGCTCGGCCGCCGCCGACGTGCCCCAACCCGACAACGACGTCCCGGCCGCACCGGCTCCCGCGATCTTCCCGAAGCTCCGCCTGCTGAACATCCGAGACCTTCTCTCCTCAGTCGTCGGGCCGTGACCGCGGTGCACGCACGCCGGTTCACGCCCGGTGGCGGGGCTCTGGGGTGCTCCATAAGCTCTTACGTGACGCTCCCATAGTGTTCGTCACCTGTCAAACCGGTGATTCAGCCGCCTCATCGCGGAGTATCGATTACGGTGAGCGAGGAGGTCGAATCATGTGTCACCCCCTTGACGGGTGACGAGGCGCGCTGCGAGTATCGTGACCCCGCCCCGCGGGCAGGTCCTCCGTGAATCGGGCAGGTCCTCCGTGAATGCTGAAGACTCGGGAGAGCGACATGGCGCAGGATGAGAAGCGGCCTTCGGACGCCGCGGAAGCCGGGCGGCGCGCGCGGTTCGGACGGTTGCCGGAGCGTGTCCGGCTGGAGGACACCGTGCAGGTGAAGCCGGCCACGGTTCCGGATCCGGCGAGGGACGCATACGACTCCCATGACTGGCTCGTGCGCACGTGCCTGTGAGCCGCACGGCCGACACCGAGGGGCGCTCGGCCTCGTCCGAGCCCCATGACCCGGGAGTGAAGGTGCCCAGGACCCTGAAGATCCTCTCGGCGCTCGCCGCGGTGGTCGTGCTCGCCTTCGGCTGTTTCACGCAGGTCTTCTGACGCGCTACGGCGTCACCGAAGCGCCCTCGGAGAGTTTCATGAGTGACAAAATCGCCCTGTCCGCCTGGCCCACACCGGTGGAACCCGCACCCCGCCTTGCGGCGGCACTGGGGCTGGGTGAGAACGACCTCTGGATCAAGCGGGACGACCTCACCGGCCTGGGAGGCGGCGGCAACAAGGTCCGCAAACTGGAATGGACCGCCGGGGCAGCCCTTGCGGAGGGCGCCGACACGCTGGTCACCACCGGTGCCGCGCAGAGCAATCACGCGCGTCTCACCGCGGCCGCCGCCGCCCGTCTGGGACTCGACGCCGTGCTCGTCCTTCCCGGCACACCCGGCAGCGTCACCAGCAACTCCGGCAACCTCGTGCTCGACGGGCTCCTCGGCGCCCGGATCCACTGGGCCGGGGACGGCGATCGCGGCGTCCTGGCCGGGGCCGCCGACGATGTCTGCCGACAGTTGCGCCGCGAGGGCGCGCGCCCCTGTCTCATCCCCTTCGGAGGCTCAAGCCCCCTCGGCGCACGGGGGTATGTGGAATGCGGCGAGGAATTGCTCGATCAACTGCACGATGTGGACCACGTGGTGGTGGCACTCGGCTCCGGCGGCACCATGGCCGGGCTGATCGCCGCCCTGGGGGAGGAACGCGTCCTCGGTGTCCACTGCGGGGCCGTGGCGGACCCGGCCCGTGTCGTGGCCGACCTCACGGGCGCCCTCACCCGCCGCTCCGTCACCCCGGACTCGCTGCGGATCCGCACCGACCAGGTGGGCGCCGGATACGGCTTCCTCCACGAACCCGCCTTCGAGGCGATGCGGATCGCCGCGACCACCGAGGGCATCGTCCTGGACCCGGTCTACAGCGGACGCGCCATGGCGGGACTGATCGCCGCCGTCGAGGACGGCGACATCCGACCGGGCCGGCGCACGGTCTTCCTCCACACCGGCGGCCTCCCGGGCCTGTTCGGGCACATGGAGGCCGTGCACCGCTCGGTCACCGGCCTGCGCTCCTACAGCGCCGTCTGACCTCCGCTCAGGAGAACGGCACGCTTCGGGCGTACGGGAACCGACGCCCGTACGCCCGAAGCCGTGACGCATCAGCGGTTCACCGCGCGGGGGATCACCCCTCGTCCTTCTCCACGGCCACCTTCTCCGGGCGCGGCGGCATGTGCCCGTTGAGTCCGGCGGGCGTCCCGGCCGGCGTCCCGTTCTGGTTCATCGAGGACAGCAGTTGACGTGCGAGCCCCAGGCCGGTGCCGCCCATCGTCAGGGCCTTGGCGAACATCTCGCCCATACCGTCCGCGCCGTTGAGCAGCACCATGTTGTCGACGTTGCCGAAGGCCGACGCGCCCGCCTGGACGATCTCCGGCCACTTCTCGGCGAGTTGCTGGGCGACGACCGCCTCCTGGTTCTCGGCGAGGGCCGCGGCACGTGCCTTGATGGACTCCGCCTCCGCCAGGCCCCGGGCGCGGGCCGCCTCGGCCTCGGCCAGACCCTTCGCCTGGGCGGCGGCGGCCTCGGCCTCACCGGTGGCGCGCGTCGCCTGTGCCGCGGCCGCACCGCGCGTCTTGGTCGCCTCCGCCTCGGCGCCCGCGGCCGTCTTGACGCGCGTCGCCTCGGCCGCGGCCGCCAGTTCGGTCTCCTTCGCCTTGGCCTGCGCCGCCGAGATCCGCGCGTCACGCTCGGCCTCGGCCAGCGTGCGCTTCTCGTAGGCCTTCGCGTCCGCGGGCTTGCGGACGTCCGCCTGGAGCTGCTGCTCACGGCGGTGCGCCTCCAGCTCCGCGACCCGGGTCTCCTGCACCACGACCTCCTGACGGGCCGCGGCGTCGGCGAGCGGACCGGCCTGGCGCGCCTTGGCGGCCGCCTTGTCGCGCTCGGCCTGATAGCCGGCCTGAAGGATCTCGCTGTCCCGCGTCGCCTCCGCCATCCGTGCGAACGACTGCTGCTCCGCCTCGGTGGCGAGACGATTCGCCTCCGCCTGCGCGATGCGTGCGTCCCGCTGCACGGCCGCAGCGTGCGGCGAGGCCAGGTTCTGGATGTATCCCGTCGGATCCTCGATCTCGTGGATCTGCAGCGAGTCGACGATCAGGCCGAGCTTCTCCATCTCCGTGCCACAGGCTGCCCTTGTCTGCCCGGTGAGCTTCTCCCGGTCACGGATCATGTCCTCGACGGTCAACCCGCCCACGATCGAACGGAGATGACCCGCGAACACGTTGTGCACGCGTTCCGACATCAGTTTCTGCTGGTCGAGGAAGCGGCGGGCCGCGTTGGCGATCGACACGAAGTCGTCGCCCACCTTGAAGATGACCACGCCGCGCACCTTCAGCGGAATGCCCTGGTGGGTCACGCAGTCCACGTGCAGTTCCGTCTCGTTCAGGTCGAGGGAGAGCTTGCGCACCGCCTGCACGCCCGGCAGCACCAGTGTGCCGCGCCCCGTGACGATGCGGAATCCCATGCCTTCTTCGAGACCTTCGGTCCGATGCTTCGAACCGGAGATGATCAGTGCTTCGTTGGGCTCCGCGACCCGCCACATGAGCTTGAAGACCACAACGACGAAGACCAGCGCGAGGACCACGGCCCCCGCGACGACGCCGATGACCATCGGCAAACGCCCCCTTTGCCTGGTGCCGGGTTTCGGCACCGAACGAAGGCGAGTCTGCGCCTGCGCAAGCCCGGGGTGAAGACGCTGACGGATCCTTGTTGCAATCTTGACGTGTGCAGCTCTCACCTGCGACGAGTCGGTCTCAACTGCCGTACGCCGCCTCGACGTACACGGTCCGCGGCGGCAGGTGTTCCACCACCATCACCACCGTGCCGCGCTCCATAGACGTCTTCCCGTCCGCGGGATACGCGAGGAAGTGCTCGGCGCCGCCGCGCACACGGACGATCACCTCGCCGACCAGCCCGGGCCCGACGGCACCGGTGACACGCCCCATCAAGCCCACCATCGACGCATCGTCCATGGTCACAGCGTACGGCCGAACGCTCTTACGCCGCCCGTGCGTCCGCAGTGGTGTGGTCCGGCGGCCACAGCTCGTGCCACCTCAGCTCGGACTCCAACTGGGCTGCCAGCGACACCAGAAGAGGCTCGCTGTTCGCCGGGCCGAGCAACTGCGCGCCCACCGGCAGCCGGAAGGAGCCCTCATCCACGAAGCCCGCCGGGACGTTGACGCCGGGCCAGCCCAGTACGTTCCACGGCCAGGCGTACGGACAGGCGGCGATCATCGCGCGGTCGGTGTTCCAGCCGCTCATGTTCAGCAGCGTCCCGATGCGCGGCGCCGGAGCGGCCGTCGTCGGCGCGAGAATGACGTCGCAGGAGGCGAAGAGCGCCCCCACCCGCCGGTGGAGCAGCGCCTCCGCCCGCCGTGCCGCCCGCAGCGGCGCCCCGCCGAGCAGCCGGCCCAGGCGTGCGGCGTCGCGGGTGCGCGGGTCGAGCAGGTCCGGCTCCGGCACGTCGCGCACCCGCTCCGCGACTCCCGCGATCGCGCGCGGCAGGAAGGCGAGCCCGATCTGCCCGTAGCGCGGCTCCGCCTCCTCGACCACGTGCCCGAGCGCGGCAAGTCGCTCGGCGAGCGCGCGGACCCGGTCCCGGATCCGGGGGTCGAGCCGGGCGGGCACGGCCGTGAAGGGCGGCTTCAGCGAGAGTGCGATCCGCAGCCGACCGGGGTCGCGTCCCACCGCGGCCGAGACGTCGCGGGCGGGCGGGCGGTGCAGGTCGCCGACGTGGTTGCCGCTCGCCGCGTCCAGGAGTAACGCCGCGTCCGCGACCGTGCGGGCGAGCGTGCCGTTGACCGTGATGCCGTGGAAGGACTCGGGGCGCGGCCAGGTCGAGATACGGCCCCGCTGCGGCTTGATGCCCACCAGATGGGTCCAGGCGGCCGGGATCCGTACCGAACCGGCACCGTCCGAGCCCAGCGCGGCGGGTACCAGCCCGGCGGCGACCGCCGCCGCGGACCCGCCGGACGAGCCGCCCGGGGTGTGGCCGAGGTGCCAGGGGTTGCGGGTGGCGCCGAAGGCGGGCCCCTCGGTGAACGGCCACTGTCCCAGCTCGCAGGTGTTGGTCTTGCCCACGATCACGGCTCCGGCCGCCCGCAGCCGCCGTACCGCCTCGCCGTCCTCGGCCACCGGCGGGAAGGCGCCCGGGCAGCCGAACGCGGTCGGCTCGCCCGCCACGTCCATGTCGTCCTTGACGGCCACCGGCACCCCGAGCAGGGGCCGACGCACCCCGGCCGCCAGCTCCCTGTCCGCTGCCTCCGCCTCGGCGAGCGCGGCCTCGGCGCGCACCAGGCGGAACGCGTTCACCGAGGGCTGGGCCGCCTCGATCCGGGCGAGCGCACGCTCCACCGCCTCGCGGGAGGTCCGCTCGCCGGCAGCGAGCGCGCGGGCGCACTCGACCAGCCCCGCACCTGGGTCGGCAGCCATGGGGGACACCTCCGCAACTCCTTTGGTCTACCGAAAGGTAACCTGTGGCTGCGCTGACCGGGAGGGTATGCGCAACTTCCCTTCCGGAGGCGGTCGTTCCAGCGTGGACGGCACCCCGGAGGCGACCCGTGCGGCCATTCTGCGAAGATGCGGTACGTCATGGTGCAGTTACCGAAACAGCCCGTCCCTTCGTCGCCCGCACCACCCGCCGTGCCGACCAGCGCAGATGTGGCACGCCTGGCCGGTGTCTCGCGCGCGACCGTCTCGTACGTCCTCAACAACACCAGTGCCGTACGCATCAGCGAACCCACGCGCCGCCGTGTCCGCGAGGCCGCAGAGGAACTGGGATACGTCCCGCACGCCGCCGCCCGCAGCCTGCGCGCCGGACACAGCCGCATGGTGCTGATGCCTGCCCCGAACGTGCCCGCGGGGCCGCTGTACAGCCAGTTCTTCAACGAACTGCAGGGGGCCCTCGGTGGACTCGACTACACCGTGGTCCAGTACGGCAGCATTGGTCTGCACGGTGACGAGGCCGCCCGCGCCTGGGCCGAACTGAGGCCGGTCGCGGTCCTCGTGCCCGGCGGCGGTCTAGGCCCCGGGGGCGTACGCGTCCTCAAACGCTCCGGCGCCCGCGCCGTCGTCACCCTCGGCCCCGAGCGCATCGAGGGGGCGCACACGCTGGTCCTGGACCACCACGGGGTCGGGCACAGTGCCGGGGTGCACCTGCTGGCCCGGGGCCGTCGCCGGATCGGTGTCGTCGTCCCGCAGGAGCCCGGCCTCGAGTTGTTCTCCGGGCCCCGGCTCCAGGGCGCACGGCGCGCACTGGAGGGCACCGACGCGACCGTCACCGAGTTGCCGCTCGCCTACGAGGAGGAAGCCGCCGCCCGGCTCGCGGCACGCTGGCGTTCCCTGGCCCTCGACGCGGTCTTCGCCTACAACGACGAGTACGCGATGCTGCTGATGCGCGCCCTGCAGGACGAGGGTGTGGGCGTACCGGAGGAGACGGCCGTCGTCGGCGCCGACGACCTGATGCTCGGCCGACTGCTGCGGCCGCGGCTCAGCACGGTTCACATCGAACTGCCGTCCGGACGCGATCTCGCCGAACTGGTCGACCGGGTGGTGCGCGATCCCGGAGGTGTGCCCGAGATGCACGAGGTGCTCGGGGCACGGATAGTGCACCGCGAATCGAGCTGAGCACCCCACGCGGCACGCGCACCACGACCGGTATTCGCGGCAGCCGAACCGCCGCGCCCCGCCCGGCGACCGAGGGGGGAGAGGGCCGAGCCGGTGTGCCGGCCGCCCCGACGACCTGGCGCCCCGTGTTGCGCGTCACTGGCTCCAGGACGGTCGCCGACGGTCACTCGCCGTTCTGCTCGGCCTTCGACTGCTGCTCGGCGACCGCCTTGCGGACCTCGTCCATGTCCAGCTTGCGCGCCTGCCCGATGACGTCGTCGAGGGCGGACTGCGGCAGCGCGCCCGGCTGGGCGAACACGGCGACCTGGTCCCGGACGACCATCAGCGTCGGGATCGACTGGATGCCGAAGGCCGCGGCCAGCTCGGGCTGCGCCTCGGTGTCCACCTTGCCGAACACCAGGTCCGGGTTCTCCTCGGCGGCCTTCTCGTAGACCGGGGCGAACTGACGGCACGGCCCGCACCAGGATGCCCAGAAGTCGATCAGGACGAACTCGTTGTCCGTGACCATCTGGTCGAAGTTCTCCTTGGTGAGCTCCACGGTGCTGCTCATGGCGTGTTTCCCTCTTCCTGGTGTCGGGGTCTGAGCCGATGTCGACAACGGCGACTCATGGTCAGGTATTCCGCGTGCTTACCCGTGTGGCCACCGCGCACACCAACAACCAGACTGGCCCCATGACGGATACGGAATCCATCGCGTACGACGTCGTGGTGCTCGGTGCCGGGCCCGTGGGGGAGAACGTCGCCGGCCGCACCCGTGCGGCCGGACTCTCCACCGCGGTCGTGGAGAGCGAGCTGGTCGGCGGCGAATGCTCGTACTGGGCATGCATGCCCAGCAAGGCGCTGCTGCGCCCGGTGATCGCCCGGGCGGACGCCCGCCGCGTCCCGGGCCTCGGCCATCTGGTGCAGAGCCCCCTCGACGCGCCCGCGGTCCTGGCCCACCGGGACTACGAGGTCTCGAACTGGAGGGACGACGGGCAGGTCGCCTGGCTGGACGGCACCGGCGCCGCCCTGTACCGGGGGCAGGGACGGCTGGCCGGGCCGCGCACGGTCACGGTGAGCGGTCCCGACGGCGAGCACCACGTCCTCACCGCCCGGCACGCGGTGGCGGTGTGCACCGGAAGCAGTGCCCTGCTGCCCGACCTGCCAGGGCTCGCCGAGGTGAACCCGTGGACCAGCCGGGAGGCGACGAGCTCGAAGTCCGTCCCCGGCCGCCTGATCGTCGTGGGTGGGGGCGTGGTGGCGACCGAGATGGCCACGGCGTGGCAGGGCCTCGGCTCCCAGGTCGCCCTGCTCGTCCGCGGCAAGGGCCTGCTGCCCCGCATGGAGCCCTTCGCCGGTGAACTGGTGGCCGAGGCGCTCACCGAGGCGGGCGCGGACGTCCGCACCGGCACCTCGGTCGAGTCGGTACGGCGCGAGGGCGGCACGGTCGTGGTCGTCACCGACTCCGGTGACCGCCTCGAGGCGGACGAGATCCTCTTCGCCATCGGCCGGGCACCCCGCACGGACGACATCGGCCTGGACACCGTCGGCCTGGAGCCCGGCTCCTGGCTGCCGGTGGACGACACCCTGCGGGTGAAGGGCAGCGAGTGGCTGTATGCGGTCGGCGACGTCAACCACCGCGCCCTCCTCACCCACCAGGGCAAATACCAGGCCCGCATCGCGGGCGCGGCCATCGCGGCCCGCGCGGCGGGCGTCCCGCTGCTGGAGACGGACCCCTGGGGCGCCCACTCCGCGACCGCCGACCACGCGGCGGTGCCGCAGGTGGTCTTCACCGACCCGGAGGCGGCGGCCGTGGGCCTCTCCCTCGCGGAGGCGGAGCAGGCGGGCCGCCAGGTGCGCGCCGTGGACATCGACCTGTCGTCGGTCGCGGGGGCGGGCCTGTACGCCGACGGCTACCGAGGCCACGCACGCATGATCGTCGACCTGGACAGCGAGACCCTGCTGGGCGTCACGTTCGTGGGCCCCGGCGTGGGGGAGCTGCTCCACTCCGCGACCATCGCGGTCGCCGGTGAGGTCCCGATCGACCGCCTGTGGCACGCGGTGCCCTCGTACCCCACCATCAGCGAGGTGTGGCTGCGGCTGCTGGAGGCGTACCGGGGGTGAGGCCGGCAGGTCTCATCCGAGTGCACCATCCCGACGCCCTGACGAGGAGCGCGCCCGCGGCGTGGGCCGCGGGCGCCTTCGCCGCCGTCGGCCTCCTCAGCCGGGCAGCGTGAAGCCCAGGTCGGCCGCCGCCCGTTCGGGCGTCGGCTGCGCCCACCGCGCGACCACGGACTCGTTCGAGGACAGCGAGCGCAGCTCCGCCCGGTCCAGGTAGAGCATGCCGTCCAGATGGTCCGTCTCGTGCTGCACGATACGCGCGGGCCAGCCCGTGAACTCCTCGTCCACCGTGGCCCCGTGCTCGTCCAGCGCCCGCAGCCGCACCCGGGCGTGCCGGGCCACCACGGCCTGCCAGCCCGGAACGCTCAGACAGCCCTCGAAGAACGCGGCCCGTTCGCTGCCGACGGCCTCGTACGACGGGTTGACCAGCACTCGGAAGGGCTGCGGCACCCGTCCTCGCGCCTGGCGGACGTCCTCGGGCACGGGGGCCGGGTCCTCGATGACCGCGATCCGCAACGGCACCCCGACCTGCGGCGCCGCGAGTCCCACCCCCGGCGCCGCGTGCATCGTCTCGCGCAGCGCCTCGGCGAAACGGGTCAGGAGCGCAGGCTCCAGCTGGTCCTCGAAGGGCTCGGCGCCTCGGCGCAGCACCGGATGGCCCGCGGTGACGATCGGCAACGGGCCGCCGGCGGCGAGGAGTTCCTCTACCCGCTCGGCGATCGGGCGGTCCTTCGGGTGCGTGCGGTCGACTTCGGATGCCATCGCGCCAGCATGACAGGCGGATCGCGCGGCGGACGGGACGGCAGGGCGTCCCTGTGGCACACGTCACCGCCCCCACGAGGGCGGAGTCTGTGGCGCGTGTGACGAACACCGCCGGGAACTCACTCGCACATCCAGGCCTGACGTCAGCCGGGGGTGCTCCCTCCGGATCCCGCTCTCCGGGGGATCAGAGCTCCGCGAAGTCACCCGCGAGCGCCGAGGCGATCCGCAGGTGCGGCTCCGCCTCGGCGGCGCGCCCCTGACGCTGGAGTGTGCGTCCCAGCAGCAGCCGGGCGTAGTGCTCCACCGGGTCGCGTTCCACGATGGTGGCCAACTCGGCTTCGGCGCGGTGCAGTTGGGCGGAGTGGTAGTACGCGCGCGCCAGCAGCAGCCGCGGTCCGGTCTGCTCCGGCGCCTCATCGACCAGCCCCTTGAGGACCCGTGCCGCGGCGTAGTAGTCCTTGGCGTCGAAGAACATCCGCGCCCGCTCCCAGCGCTCGGCGGGCGTCCCGTGGCCGTAGTACGTCGTCTCCACTCGAGACCTCCTCATGGCGGGCCCAACCGCAAGGTTTGGTTGAATATTCCACAAGGTCGGATGTCTCCCGGCTGAGGCCCGAGGCGGCCCGATGTCGCGGCCGGTCCAAGAGCGCCTCGATGGGGGAGTGGATGGCCTGACGCGGGCACCCCGCCGGGGCTAGGTTGTGGGGCATGAGCAATCTTGATCGCGAGGCGGTGCCCGCCGTGTGCGGTGGCCGTGGGTTCGTGGTGGCGGAGCCGGTGCGTGAGCTCCTCAGTCCGCGCCGGGTCCAGCTCGGCGAGTCGACAGAAGTCCGCCGGCTGCTGCCCAACCTGGGCCGACGCATGGTGGGCGCCTGGTGTTTCGTCGATCACTACGGCCCGGACGACATCGCCGACGAACCGGGCATGCAGGTCCCGCCGCACCCGCACATGGGGCTGCAGACGGTGAGCTGGCTGCACCGGGGCGAGGTGCTGCACCGCGACTCGACCGGCAGCCTCCAGACCATCCACCCGCGCCAGCTGGGTCTGATGACGTCGGGCCGGGCGATCAGCCACTCCGAGGAGAGCCCGAAGCCGCACGCGCGCTTCCTGCACGGCGCTCAGCTGTGGGTGGCCCTGCCGGACAGCCACCGGAGCACCGAACCGCACTTCGAGTACCACGCCGAACTGCCCGTGGTCACGGCGCCGGGCCTCGAGGCCACCCTGATCCTGGGCGAGGTCGACGGCGCGACGTCCCCTGGCTCGACGTACACCCCGATCGTGGGCGCCGACCTGACCCTGGCACGCGGGGCGGATGTACGCCTTCCCCTGGAGGCGGACTTCGAGTACGCGGTGCTGTCGATGTCCGGCGAGGCCCATGTCGACGGCGTACCGGTGCTGCCGGGCTCGATGCTCTACCTCGGCTGCGGCCGCACCGAACTCCCGCTGCGCGCCGAATCGGACGCGGGCCTGATGCTCCTGGGCGGTGAGCCGTTCGAGGAGGAGCTGATCATGTGGTGGAACTTCATCGGCCGGTCCCAGGAGGACATCGAGCGGGCCCGTGCGGACTGGGCGACGGGCACGCGTTTCGGTGAGGTGAAGGGGTACGACGGCGCACCGCTGCGGGCCCCGGAACTGCCGTCGGTGCCGTTGAAGCCCCGGGGAAGGGTGCGCTGACCCTGGCGATCCCCCTGGTTTCGGTGTCAGGCCGATCGGTCATCGTTCGGTGATGTGCTGGTCACGACCTGCCTGATACACGCGGCCCTTGCCCGAAGCCTTTGCCTGCAGATGGATCCCGCCTGCGGCATGCGCCGATTCCGCCGGGGCGACTTCGTCGAGAAGCTGCCGCAGTGAGGTCGCCGCTTCGGGATGCTCGGTCAGCAGTCGGCGCACGCGGCTCTGCCATTCCATGCGAATTTCCTGCGCGAGCGCTTCGTCGTTGTTGCTTTGCGCGGCGAGCACGTCGGACCGGCTGGCTTCAAGGTCCTCCTCGACCGTTCCGGCACTCTCGGGATGCACCGTATGCCACAGAGAGACCAATCCGTTGCGCATACGGGTCCATGCTTCGCTGGTCATCAGCGTGACGAGCGTCGTCCCAGCCGTACGGGCAAGTTCGATGATCTCCGACACTGAGCCTCTCCACCCCTCCTGGTGACCTGCCCACACGGCGCCTGCGACCGTCAGCGTATCGCCAAGTGGCAGTGGTCCACGGGAGATTGAAAGCAAGTCAGGGTCGGAGGCCGGGCAGTCGCGTCGAATCACCGCTTTCGCCGCTTGAATGTGTGTATTTTCGGTGACGCGTGCCGGTGCAGGGCGAAGGGGGACGATCATGGCGGCTACACCGCACGCGGTTGCCTCGGGGTTCGCACGGATCCACCAGGCTGCCGGGGACATGGTGGTGTACGAGGGTGAGGAGCCGTACCGGCTGGCCGACTGGCCCGCACAGGCTTCCGTACCTCCCGTGGAGAAGGCCAGGGAATGGCCGAGTGTGCTGCTGCGTGCGGTCAACGGCCTGATCGAGTTCACCGGTCGCGAGACGGAGCTGCGAGAACTGCGGGCGTGGCGTGAGGCGACCGCGTCAGGCGTGCTCAAGGTCCATCTGATCCATGGGCCGGGTGGGCAGGGCAAGACCCGGCTGGCCGGACATGTCGCGGACTTGTGGCGGCGGGAAGGCTGGGCGGTGCTCGCCGCCCACCACCGGCGTGACCGATCCGCTGCCGACACGTTCACCGGCCCCGATCTGCACAGTGCGGCCGGGCTCCTTGTGGTGGTGGACTACGCCGAACGCTGGGACACGACCGATCTGCTGACCCTGTTGACGGACATCCGGACCGGGGACGGAGTCCACGGGCTGCCGGTGCGGGTGCTCTTGCTGGCCCGTCCGGCGGGCACGTGGTGGCAGAGCCTGGAAGGCCGAATCCAACGGGACGTGGGCCTGGTGCCCAGCCACCGGGCCCTCGGGCCCTTGGAGGACGACCCGGCCTCCACCCGTCTGAGCCTGTTCACCTCGGCACGCGACCGGTTCGCGGATCTGCTGGGAGTGCCGGGTGCCAAGTGCGTCGATCCGCCGGGCGCGCTGGTCGGCCACGAGGCCTACCGGCTGGTGCTGACGGTGCACATGGCCGCGCTGGCCGCCGTGCTGGCTCACGCCTGCGACGACGTCCCGCCCGTCGATCCCGTGGAGGTGTCTTCGTTCCTGCTGGCCCGGGAGCGCGACCACTGGGAGGCGATGCACGCCCCCGTCCGGGAGAAGCCTCTGGTGACGGCCCCGGACGCGATGGGGCAGGTGGTGTACACCGCCACGATCACCGGTCCGCTCGGCTATCCCGACGCCAAGGCCGCTCTGACCCGGGCAGACGTCGATTCCCGGGAAGCCCCCGGGCAACTCCTCAAGGATCATGCGGTGTGCTACCCATCCGCCGTGGGTACCGGCGGACAGGGACGGCAGACGACGACGCTGCTGGAGCCGTTGTACCCGGACCGGCTGGGCGAGGACTTCCTCGCGCTGTCCACCCCCGGCCACGGCCACGGCTTTCCGGCCGACCCCTGGGCGGATGGCGCGCCCGCCCGTCTGCTCGCATCCGAACACCCCGGTGATTCCGGGGCGCCGGGGGTGCCGGTGTGGGCCGGGCACGCTCTGACCACGTTGGTGGAAGCGGCCCGCCGGTGGCCGCACCTCGCCCAAGGCCAGCTGTACCCGCTGCTCGCGGCCCACCCTCGGCTGGCGTTGCACGCAGGAGGCGCCACGCTGGCCGCACTGGCCGGCCTCGACGACCTCGATGTGGAGCTGCTGGAAAGCATCGAGGCTCTGTTGCCTGGGCACCGGCATGTCGATCTGGACCTGGGAATCGCCGCCCTGGCGTCTCGGCTCGCCGAACGCAGACTTGCAGCTGCCACCTCCTCCGTACAACGGGCCCGCATCCACGGTGCGCTGTCGGCCCGTTTACGCAACGCCGGCCTGCTCATCGAGGCCATGAAGGCCAACCACCGGGCCCTGGAGGCATGGCGAGAGCTTGCCGGCACCGAGCCGGGGGCCTATCGCCCGGAGCAGGCGACCTCGTTGGGCAACCAGGCAAACCTCTTGGCCGAGGTGGGCCGGCGGAGCGAGGCGGCAGCGGTGTCGCAGGAAGCCGTGGACCTGTGGCTGGAGCTGGCCGGGACCGACCCGGAGGCGTACCTGCCCGACCTGGCCAGGACGTTGGGCAACCATGCGAACCGGCTGGCCGAGGTGGGCCGGCGGAGGGAGGCAGCGGAACTGTCCGAGCAGGTACTCGCCCTGTACGAGGAACTGGCCGCGGGTGATCCGGATGCCCACGCGGAGAGCCTGGGCCACACCTTGAACAATCACGCTCTGTGGCTGTCGGAGCTGGGGCGGCGGAACGAGGCGGTACCCATCTCCGAACAGGCGGTCGACCTCCGGCGCCGACTGGTCGTGGTCAACCGGGACGCCCATCTACCGGACCTGGCCGCATCGTTGCACAACCACGCCGCGTTGCTGGGGCAGCTCGGTCGATGGGACGAAGCAATGGCGATCTCCCAAGAGACCCTCGACCTGAGACGCCAGTTGGTCGCGGTCAACCGACCCGGCCATCTGCCGGGTCTGGCGGTGTCGTTGACCAACCACGCCAACGTCGTGGCCGAGCTCAGGGGGCGGGGTGAGGCCGTTCCCATCTCGCAGGAGACGATCGATCTGCATGCGGAGCTGGTTGCGGCCAATCGAGATGCCCATCTGCCGGGCCTGGCCGGCTCGGTCAACAACCACGCACTGTTGTTGGCCGAGCTGGGCCGGAGGGAAGCAGCGGTGCCGTTCTCGCGCAAGGCGGTTGCCCTGTACACGGAGCTGGCCGAGGTCAACAGGGACGCGTTCATGCCGCAGCTGGCCACAGTGTCCCGCAACCATGCTGTACTGCTGGCACAGCTTGGGCGGTTGCACGATGCGGTACCTGTCTCACAACAGGCGATCGACCGGTGGCGCCGGCTGGTCGCGGTCAACCGGGACGTCTACCTGGCGAACCTGGCCGCATCGTCCAACAACCACGCCGTGTGGCTGAGGGAAGTGGGGCGGCCGGAGGAGGCCGTGCCGTTCTCGCAGGAGGCCGTCGCCCTGTACGGAGAGCTGGCCGGCGCCGAACCGGAGCAATATCTGCCGATCCTGGCCATGTCGTTGAGCAACCACGTGAACCTCTTGGTCGAGCTTCGGCGATGGGACGACGCGGTGCCGGTCGCCGGGCAGTCGGCCGGTCTCTATCAGCGGCTGGTCGAAGCCGACCGCGACGCCTACCTTGCGCACTACGTCCAGAGTGTGGCCACCTATGGGTGCGTGATGGTCGAGGGACGCCTGTTCCGGGAGGCCATCGCACCCCTGGCCCATGCCCTTCTCCAGGCGCAAGGGCTACCCGAGCACGGCCGCGGAATCACTCCTGTGATCGCGGGCCATCTGCGTCGCGCGTATGTCGGCGACACCGCCGGGGTCGTCGAGCAGTTCCGGTCGGTCACCGGCCAGGACTGCCCGGTCTGGATGACGGAACCACCCGCTTCCACTCGCTGACCGACGGCGTGGCGTCCAGGACGGGCTCGTCGCCCCGCAGGACCAACTCACGGTACGTCGGCGGAACCCCGTCTTGTGAGCGGAACCACGCGGTGGAACGCTTCCCCTCCGCTGGTGAAACCGGTGGGCGGCGCCCTTGCGCCGGTTCGTGCGGCCGGGTGCCCGGTCGGCTGGGATGGGGAGCGGGCGGATGGAGTTGGAGCTTCGGCATCTGCGCGTGCTGTGCGCGATCGCCGACGCGGGGAGCGTGGGTCGGGCCGCGTCGGACCTGGGGTACTCGCAACCGGCCTTGAGCACCCAGCTCCGTCGTATCGAACGCTTCTTCGGTGAGTCGCTGTTCGAGCGCGGTGTGTCGGGCGTGCATCTCACGCCGTACGGCTTACAGGTCGTGGCCCAGGCGCAGGACGTCCTGGCGCGCGCCGCGGCCATAGGGCACCGGCCGGCCGGAGGTGCTGCGGGAACGTGCCGGACTCTGCGTGTCGCCGCGACCAACTCGCCCGTACTGTCGGGCATGGTGGTCCGGGTCCGCGGCCGGCTGCCGGACGTGTCGCTCGCCGTGAGCAGTGTGTACGCGTCCTCGCAGATCGTCGAACTACTGGAGAACGGCGAGGTGGACGCGGCGATCGCCGCGGACTACCCCGGAATGGAGTTGCGGCACTCCTCCACGGTGGCTCATCGCGGGATCGTCACCGAGCCGACGTTCGTGGCCATCTCGGCCCGCCACCGGCTGAGGTATCGCCCTCAGATCGCCCTCGACGATCTGGCCGAGGAGGCGTGGTTCGTGACGCCTGACGACGGGGCCGGCTGGCCGGGAGTCTTCTACGGGGCCTGTGAGGCGGCAGGCTTCTCGCCGCTGGCGGTCCACGAATTCCTGGGCGACCAGCTGCAGTTGCAGAACATGATCGCCGACGGACTCGGCGTTTCGTTGGTGCAGGCGACCCTGCGGCCGATCCCGGACGTGATGATCAAACCGCTGGTCGGCACACCACTGTGGTGCCGCTACGTACTGGCCTGGCGCCGCGACAGGGTTGCCGACGACGTGGTGGAGATGCTGTTCACGTCCGCCGCAGCCGCGTATCGCGATCTCGTCGCCAAGTCACCGCACTTGAGGGCGTGGGCCTCGCGGACGTGGAGCGTGGCCGAGCGATAGTGCGGCTGCGGGCCGGGCCCGCCCGGCCGGGTGCTGCCTCCGGCCTTGTCGGACAGCCCGGTAGAAGGCCGAGCCGCATGTTATGGGCCAACTGTGCAATGTGCTATGTCACACGCCATTGTTGACGACGTGACAGATTGAGAAGGTCCTCTCACGCCTCATCGCTGCTTACGAGGCGCATCCATCCGAGAGGGAGTCCAGATGCGCTACCGCTTCGCCCTGCCCAGACGTGTGGCCGGCGCTCTCGCCGCCGCCGTCACCCTCGCCGGCCTGCTGGCGACGCCCGCACTTGCCGTGCCCCCGTCGAAGGACGGCGACAGCGCCTCGACGGTCGCCCGCGACACCGCACCGGCCGTTCCCCCGACCGGGTCGACCTTCGGCGCCGTGGACCGGCCCGTACAGGGCCGGCGGTCGGCTCCCGCCGAGCTCCCTCCCCTGCGGGCGGCCACGCCCCCGCACGAACAGGCTGCCGCGAGCGAGCCGAAGGGCGCGTCGAAGGCCGCCTGTTCCCCGGCCGACTTCGGCCGCAGAACCGGCTCCGCACTCGTCGGTTTCGTCAAAGCGTCGGCGATCGACTGCATCAACACTCTGTTCGCCGTCTCCGGCAGCGACGCGTACGCGGTCTTCCGCGAGTCCCAGATGGTCACCGTCGCGAATGCCTTCACGAACGAGGCGCGGAGGTACGGCGGTGACAACTCGGCGCACGCGTGGCAGCTCGTCCTGTTCCTGCGGGCCGGCTACTACGTACAGTTCAACCACCCGTCCGACACCGGTTCCTACGGCGCGGCCCTGAACACGGCCACGGCGCGCGGCCTGGACGCCTTCTTCGCCAGTCGGCACGCGACGGACGTCACCGCCGGGAACGGCGACGTCCTGGGCGACGTCGTCATCCTCACCGACAGCGCCGACCTGCAGGGCCGTTACCTCAGCGTCTACCGGCGCCTCCTCAACGGCTACAACAGCTCCTACGACGCCGTCGACAGCATGGTGGCGGCGGTGAACGACGTCTACACCCCCCTGTGGCGCGGAAACTGGAACACCGCCTACGTCAAGGCGGTCACGGCGGACCCGCGCATCATCGGCACCCTCAGGGCGTTCGCGCTCCAGCACATGGACCTGCTGCGGACGAACCTTTCCTACCTCGACTCCAACGCCGGGATGAACCTCGCACGCTATGTGGAGCACCCCGCGCTCCAGGCCCGCATCAGGCCGCTGGCCAAGGGTCTGCTGGACGCCTCCGGCATCACCGGACCCACGGCACGGTTGTGGGTGGCGGTGGCGACCCAGCTGGACTCCTACGACAGGGCCGATTGCTCGTACTACGACGTCTGTGACCTGACCGGCCGACTGACGAACGCGGCACTGCCCCTCACCCATGCCTGCGACGAGACGCACACCATCCTGGCGCAGTCACTGACTCCCGCCGACCTCGACGCCGCCTGTACCAGCGTGCTGAGCCAGGATCCTTACGTCCACGACCTCGTCAAGGACCAGGGCCCGATACCCGGCCAGTACGTGTCGACGATCCAGCTCGTGGTGTTCGCGAGCCGGACCGACTACCAGACCTATGCCGGTGCGATCTTCGGCGTCAGCACGGACAACGGCGGCATAACCCTGGACGGGGATCCGTCCGACCCCCACAACCAGCCGACTTCGATCATGTACCAGAAGGACAGCGACGACGGCTTCGTGGCCCGGATCTGGAACCTCAACCACGAGTACACCCACTACCTGGACGCCCGCTACGACATGAAGGGCGATTTCACCCAGCAGACGACGGTCCCGGACGTCTGGTGGATCGAGGGGCTGGCCGAATACGTCTCCTACGGCTACCGGAACATCACCGACGACCAGGCGGTCTCCGAGGCGGGCAAGCACACCTACACCCTGAGCACGCTCTTCCAGAACACCTATGCCAACAGCGATGTGACGCGCACCTACCCCTGGGGCTATCTCGCGGTCCGCTACATGTTCGAGAATCACCCTGAGGACATCCAGCGCATGCTCGCCTACTTCCGGGTCGGCGACTACACGGGCGGCTACGCCGTCTACGCCTCCGACATCGGAACCCGCTACGACGCCGACTTCGACACCTGGCTCACCGCGTGCGCGGCGGGCGCCTGCGACGCGCCGGGGCAGGCGTCGTCCTGACCGACGGCCTCAGTCCGGTGCGCCGGCGCGCGGACAGGCCGACCGACCGTGGCAGCGGGGCAGTCCCGCGCTCTCCGTGAGGCGGACGTGAGGGACCCGCTCCGGCCGCGCGCATCGGTCGGCCTCCGCGCGAAGGCAGTGCGCCCCGCCGGAGCCGGACTTCGACAACTCCGCGCCTGTTGCGCTCCCGCCCAGCTGTTTGGTGCCCGCCTCTGGCCCCGGAGACATACCGGACGGTATACAAGCTCCGTCGAACGTGCGGCGGCCGCCCCTCGGTGTCGGCTCCGTGCGAGGCCCCGACCCCAGGGGGAGGAATTCCATGGCGAACGACACGCATCCCGGCAGAGCGACGGTACGTCGCCGACGGCCGGCCGCCTTAGGAGCGGCTCTCGGTGGCTGCGCCCTCCTCGTCGCTTCCGCAGTACCCGCGGCAGCGCACGGCACGGGACTCGGCCGCGCCGCACACTACGTGTCGCTCGGAGACTCCTACACCTCGGGCCCCGGTATCCCGCACCAGGTGGATGCGAACTGCGCCCGCTCCGACCACAATTACCCGTCGCTCGTGGCCGCGCAGCGAAAGGCGACCACGTTCAGGGACGTCAGCTGCGCCGGAGCGACGACCGAGAACATGTGGAAGCCGCAGGGCACCAACGCCCCCCAACTCAACGCGCTGCAAAGGGACACCGACCTGGTGACGATCCAGATCGGCGGCAACGACATCGGATTCGGCTCCATCATTGCCACCTGCGCCCGCCTCAGCTCAAAGGATCTGACGGGAAGCCCGTGCCGGCGCTACTACGACTCGTCCGGGGTCGACCAGTTGGCGGTGCGCACCGCACAGACGGCACCGAAGATCGACCGTGTGCTGCGGGCCGTGCACACCAGGGCACCGCACGCCCGGGTGCTCGTCGTCGGCTACCCCGACCTCCTGCCCGACGACGGCAGCGGCTGCTACCCCTCGGTGCCGTTCGCGGCCCAGGACTTCCCCTATCTGCGGGACACCGAAAAGCGACTGAACCTGATGCTCCGCCTGGTGGCCGAGTGGAATCGCGCGGAGTACGTCGACACCTACGGGCCCACACGCGACCACGACATGTGCAAGGCCCCTGCGGACCGCTGGATCGAACCGTTGCAGCCGACGTCACCGGCAGCCCCCGCACACCCCAACGCCAAAGGTGAGGAAGCCATGGCCGGTGCCGTACTGGGGCTCCCGGGCAAGGGGCGCCCGCGTCACTGAGCGGTCGACAACCCCGACTGACCGGTCCCCACCATGGTCCGCCCCGCGCGCCGGGAACCGTCGGGTGCCGTCCAGCGGACCTCCGCGCTGCTCTGGTCGCTGCCGGTGCCCACGAGTTCCACGGCGGTCCGCGGCAGGTCCTCGAGCAGCACGGCGCCCACCGGCTGCCGCTCCGCGCGCCGGCGTGCGAACGGGATGCCGGCGGCCCGCGCGGTCACCAGGCCCGCCGCCGCGCCGCCCACCTTGGCAGGGCCGTTCGGACCCATCGGGACCAGTGCCCGGTCCCCACGAAGGCGGCGGCGCCTGGAGCGGGACCGCCGACCGCATCCGAGCCGGCCCGCGCGGCCGACCGGACGCACACCGCGGCCGGACTGAGCACGGGTTCGTCGGAGGGGCGGACGGTCCCGGGCCGCACAAGGTGAGCCGGGCACGCGCGCGGACGGGATGGCCCAAGGAGGTGGCCCGAACGGCCCTGTCGGGCACCCGGCGGATCGTCCGAAGGTGGGGTGGCATGCCCACCGGCACGCAGCACGCCCCCGACAGCCGCCCCGCCCCGGAAGGACCCCCATGCCCGCCGACACACAGCAGGCACGCGTAGCCGCCCTCACGGACGAGGAGCTCGCCACCCTGGACGCCCACTGGCGCGCCGCGAACTACCTCTCCGTCGGCCAGATCTACCTCATGGACAACCCCCTGCTGACCGAACGGCTGCGCCCCGAGCACGTCAAGCCGCGCCTGCTCGGCCACTGGGGCACCTCACCCGGCCTCAACCTCGTCCACACCCACCTCAACCGTGTCGTCAAGGCCCGGGGCCTGAACGCCCTGTGCATCTGGGGCCCCGGACACGGCGGACCCGCCGTGCTGGCCAACTCCTGGCTGGAGGGCTCGTACACGCAGACGTACCCGGACGTCACGCGGGACGCGGCCGGCATGGCCCGGCTGTTCAGGCAGTTCTCCTTCCCGGGCGGGGTGCCGAGTCATGTCGCCCCCGAGACGCCGGGCTCGATCCACGAGGGCGGTGAGCTCGGCTACTCGCTCTCCCACGCCTACGGTGCCGCGCTCGACAACCCTGACCTGCTGGTCGCCTGTGTGATCGGTGACGGTGAGGCGGAGACGGGTCCCCTTGCCGCCTCCTGGCACTCCAACAAGTTCCTCGACCCGGTCCATGACGGAGCCGTCCTGCCGATCCTGCACCTCAACGGTTACAAGATCGCGAACCCGACCGTGCTGTCCAGGATCCCCGAGCACGAGCTCGACGACCTCCTGCGCGGCTACGGGCACGACCCCATCCACGTCACCGGCGACGAACCGGCCGCCGTGCACCGCGCGATGGCGCGCGCCATGGACACCGCCCTGGACCGCATCGCGGTCCTCCAACGCGCCGCCCGTGAGGAGGGCGCCTCCGACCGGCCACGCTGGCCGGTGATCGTACTGCGCACCCCCAAGGGCTGGACCGGCCCCGCCGAGGTCGACGGCCTGCCCGTGGAGGGCACCTGGCGCTCCCACCAGGTGCCGCTGGCTGCCGTACGGGACAACCCGGAGCACCTGCTGCAGCTGGAGCGGTGGATGCGCTCCTACCGGCCCGAGGAACTGTTCGACGAGCACGGCGTGCCCTGCGCCGACGTGCTGGCGTGTGTCCCGCAGGGCACCCGCCGACTCGGCGCCACGCCGCACGCCAACGGCGGACTCCTGGTGCGCGAACTGCCCCTGCCGCCGCTGGAGCGGTACGCCGTCGCCGTCGACAAGCCCGGCGCGACCCTGCACGAACCCACCCGCCTCCTCGGCGACATGCTCCAGGACGTCATGCGGGCCACCGCCGACCGGCGCGACTTCCGCCTCGTGGGCCCCGACGAGACCGCATCCAACCGTCTCCAGGCCGTCTACGCCGCCAGCGGCAAGGCTTGGCAGGGCGGCACCCTCGACGTGGACGAACACCTCGACCCGCACGGCCGTGTGATGGAGATCCTGTCCGAACACACCTGCCAGGGCTGGCTGGAGGGCTACCTCCTCACCGGGCGCCACGGAATGTTCTCCTGCTACGAGGCCTTCGTCCACATCGTCGACTCCATGGTCAACCAGCACATCAAGTGGCTGCGAAGCACCCGCCGCCTGCCCTGGCGCGCGCCCATCGCCTCGCTCAACTACCTGTTGACGTCGCATGTGTGGCGCCAGGACCACAACGGCTTCTCCCATCAGGACCCCGGCTTCGTCGACCACATTCTCAACAAGAGCCCGGAGGCGGTACGGGTCTACCTCCCGCCGGACGCCAACACCCTGCTGTCGGTGGCCGACCACGTGCTCCGCAGCCGCGACTACGTCAATGTGGTCGTCGCCGGCAAGCAGCCCTGCTTCGACTGGCTCTCCATGGAGCAGGCCAAGGTCCACTGCGCCCGAGGCGCCGGCATCTGGGACTGGGCCGGCACCGAGGACGGCTCCCGCGAACCCGATGTCGTACTGGCCTGCGCGGGCGACGTACCCACCCAGGAGGTGCTGGCGGCCGCCCAGTTGCTGCGGCGGCACCTGCCCGAGCTCGCCGTGCGCGTGGTGAACGTCGTCGACATCGCCCGGCTGCTGCCGAGCGAGGAACACCCCCACGGCATGAGCGACTTCGAGTACGACGGGCTGTTCACCACGGACAAGCAAGTGATCTTCGCCTACCACGGCTATCCCTGGCTGATCCACCGTCTGGCCTACCGGCGCACCGGCCACCGCAACCTGCACGTGCGCGGCTACAAGGAGATCGGCACCACCACCACGCCGTTCGACATGGTGGTCCGCAACGACCTCGACCGCTACCGCCTGGTCATGGACGTCATCGACCGCGTCCCGGGCCTGGCCGTGCGGGCCGCTGCCGTGCGCCAGCGCATGGTGGACGCCCGGCAGCGCCACCACACGTGGATCCGCGAGCACGGCACCGACCTGCCGGAGGTGGCCGACTGGGCCTGGACCGGCTGAACGCACCTGCCAACGAAGGGCACGGCGCCTCCGCAGCACCCCCGGAGGACGGTCCGGGTGTGTGAGGGGGGAGATCCGAGTGTGTGAGGGAGAGACGAGTGTGTCAGGGAGAGAGGAGGACTGGACGTGATCGCTGTCGTGGGGCGTTCCGTCCTCGCGGGGCCCGGGCATGCGGCGCCCTGCGAGGGGGCGCCATGAAGGCCGGGAAGGTGCCTGCCACCAGGGCGGGCGCGCGCATGGTCGAGCTGGGCCGGGAGGAGGCGCTCGAGCTGCTGGCGAACGTGCCCCTCGGACGTGTCGGCTTCACTCGGCAGGCCTTGCCCGTCATTCGGCCCGTCAACCACCTGGTCCACGGGGGCAACGTGGTGATCCGCACGCACTCGGGCTCCGGTCTGCTGAACCGATCCCTGGGTCCGGAGGTGGTGGCGTACGAGGCCGACGAGATCGACCCGGACACGCACACCGGTTGGAGCGTGGTGCTGACCGGTGTCGCGACCCGGATCACGGACCCGGACGATCTGGCCCGCTGTCAGAGCCTGCTGGTCCCCTGGATCGACGCAGAGATGGCCCACATGGTGCGCATCGTGCCGGAGCTCGTCACCGGCTACCGGCTGGAGGCGGCAACGTCCTGGGCCCGTGTCGGCCGCCCGCCACCATGACTTCCACGATGTCCGGCTGGGGACGGCGTGTCGGCGACCGCGTGCAGTACTGCGAGAGTCGGTCACCGGATGACGCCACGAAACAGGGCCGATCGGCCCTCTCCCTTCGTCCCGGATTCGGGAAGGATCCTGGGGAATCCGAAGACATCACAAGGAGTCAAGGAGTCCCCGATGGCGGACAGTGAGCAGGCGGGCCCCGGTACCCCGATCCGGGTCTTCCTCCTGGACGACCACGAGGTGGTGCGGCGCGGGGTGCACGACCTGCTGGACGACGAACCGGACATCACGGTGGTCGGCGAGGCCGCCACCGTCGAGCAGGCCCTGGTCCGCGTTCCCGCCCTGCGCCCGGACGTGGCCGTCCTCGACGTCCGCCTGCCGGACGGCGACGGTGTGACCGTGTGTCGGGAGCTGCGCTCGCGCCTGCCGGAACTGGCCTGCCTCATGCTGACCTCGTTCGACGATGAAGAGGCGCTCCTGGACTCGATCATGGCGGGCGCGTCCGGCTACGTCCTGAAGCAGATCCAGGGCTCGGACCTGGTCTCCGCCGTGCGGACCGTGGCCCGCGGCCAGTCGCTGCTCGACCCGACCGCCACCACCAAGCTCATGGCCCGGCTGCGCGGAGGGCAGCAGGAGGAGCCCGAGCCGGACTCCCTGCCCGGCCTGACCCAGCGGGAGCGGGAGATCCTGGCCCTGATCGGGGAGGGCCTGACCAACCGGCAGATCGGCGAGCGGCTGTACCTCGCCGAGAAGACGGTGAAGAACCACATTTCCCGCCTGCTGGCCAAGCTCGGCGTGGAGCGGCGCATCCAGGCCGCCGTCATCGCCACCCAGGCCCGGGACCGCGGGCTCGGGCAAGGTCACTGACGGCACGCGCCGTGGCGCCCTCGACCGAAAGGGCCGGCGGCACCAGCGGTGTGGGGCGTGCCGCCATTGGAGTAATGGGCGCCTGGATCTTTTTCCCGTGTCACGCTGTGGTCTTGTTTGATCATGGTCGTACCAGGAGGCCGGGGTGTACCGCTCGCTTGTGGGACTGCATGAGTGGATCCGTCGCGACCTTGCGCGCCGCGAGCCCCGTGCCCCGCTGCCCGGCCCCCTCGTCGGCACGGGCCCCCTCGGCCGGACCGTCACCGGGAGGGCTGCCGAGACCGGCCATCGGGCCCTCGGGCGGTCGTGATGGCGGGAGAGGAGGAGGGGAGGGAAACCAAGCCGCTGCGCCTTTCCGATCTGCGTATGCGGCTGCGCGCCGAGCTGGGCCGGATCGACGAGCAGCTGCGCGCCCTGCTCGCCGCCATGGACCGGCTGCAGGGTTTGCTGGATGCGGTGGTGGCCATCAGTCGCGAGATGGAGCTGCCCGCGGTGCTGGACCGGATCGTGACCACTGCCATGGAACTCGTCGGCGCCCGCTACGGGGCGCTCGGAGTGCTCAACGAGTCCGGGGAGTACCTGGAGCAGTTCATCGCTGCCGGTCTGTCCGACCAGGAGCGCGCCGACCTGGCCGAGACCGGCCTTCCGCGCGGCCGAGGCGTCCTCGGGCATCTCATCCGCCACCCCGAGCCACTGCGGGTCGACGACATCTCCGCCCACCCGTCCTCCGTCGGCTTCCCGGCAGGCCACCCGCACTTGCGTACCCTGCTCGGCGTCGCCATCAGTGTGCGTGGCGAGATCTACGGTGACCTCTACCTCTCCGAGCGGCACGACGGACAGCCCTTCGATGTCCACGACGAGAACATCGTCGTCGCCCTGGCCAGCGCCGCAGGCATCGCGATCGAAAACGTGCGTTTGTTCGAACGAGTTCGTGCCAGTTCCGAGCAGTTCCAGCGGCTCCTCCTGCCGACCCTGCCCGACCTGCGGCCTTTCGCGGCCTCCGCCATCTACCGGCCCGCTGCCCAGCCCAGTCGACTCGGCGGAGACTGGTACGACGCCGTTCTGCTGCCCGACAATGTGGTGGCTGTCGTCATCGGTGACGTGGTCGGCCACGATCTGCATGCCGCGGCCGCCATGGCCTCCACGCGCAATATGCTGCGCGCTCTGCTGTTCGACCAGCGCAATCCGCCCGGCGCGGTCCTCGCCCAGCTCGACCGCACCCTCCAGGCCCTCACCGACAACCCCGTCGTCACCACCAGCCTGGCTCGCATCGAACCCGCCGGACCGGCCTGGAGGCTCCGCTGGAGCAGCGCGGGCCACGTTCCACCGCTTTTGATCGCCTCGGGGCGGCCGGCGGAATTCCTCTTCGCCGACCCCGGGCTGCCGCTCGGGGTCGACACCGAGTACCCCCGCCCGGAGCACACCCGCCTGCTGGCCCCGGGCACCACCCTGGTTTTCTTCACCGACGGGCTCGTCGAGCACCCCGACCACCCCATCGACGAGAGCCTGAACCAGCTCGCCGAGCTCGCCACCGCCCATGCCGCGCTGTCGCTGGAAGACTTCGTCCAGGTACTGGCCGACCGCCACCCCAGCGACGGCCACGACGACATGGCCATCCTCGCCCTGCGCACCCCTCTTGCCTGAACCCGCGCCTTGCCTGAACCCGCGCCTTGCCTGAACCCGCGCCGCGGCGACAGGACGGGTCACCGGGCGGTACCCCAGCAGCCCCCTCCGGGAGCGGGTCGCCGCTCCGGACCGGCGGTGACGTGGTGGATTCGGGGCGACCGACGGACGATGGACTACGGGGGCGAAAGCCGATGGGGAGAGCTCCCGATGTCAGTCGCGCGGCATGAGACCCTCCGACGCGGAGGGGTCGTTGCCCTGGAGATCTGTGCCGTCACCGCGCTGTACTACGCCTCGGGCAAATTGGGGCTGATCCAGCAGTTGGTGCGTGGCCAGGTCTCCCCGCTGTGGCCGCCGACCGGGATTGCCCTGGCCGGCCTGCTCCTCCTGGGCCCGCGCATCTGGCCGGGGATCGCACTCGGCGCGCTTCTGGTCAACATCTCGCTCGGGCCGTCGGTCCCCGCCGTACTGGCGATCATGGTGGGAAACACGCTCGCACCCCTCTGCTCGTATCTGCTCCTCCGCCGTGCCGGCTTCCGCACCGAAATGGACCGATTGCGGGACGCGCTCGTGCTGGTCTTCCTCGGCGCGTTCACCGGAACGCTCGTCAGCGCGACGGTGGGGAGCGGCACCCTCTTCCTCGCCCACGCATTGCCCGCTGCCGGGTTCTGGCCGACGTGGTCGGTGTGGTGGACCGGCGACGCGATGGGGGTCCTGCTGGTCGCGCCGGTCCTGCTCGTCCTGTACTCGGCCCGTCCGCCGAAGGGGGTTCCGCCGGCGCGATGGGCGGAGGGATTGCTCCTCCTGGCGGCCACCGTCTGTGTCGGCTTCCTCGAAACCGCACAGACGCCGCTCCTGTTCCTCGGCTTCCCGCTGCTCATCTGGGCGGCCTTCCGCTTCCAGCGGGCCGGGGCCGCACCCTGCGCACTGGCCGTGTCAATTTTCGCCATTGCCGCGGCTGCCCGGAAGTCGGGCCCGTTCGCCGGTCACGACCTGCTCACCAGCATGATCAGTCTGCAGGCGTTCAACGGCTCCGTGGCCCTGACGGCGCTGCTTCTCGCGGCAGCCGTCACCGAGCGCAACCAGACCCAGAAGGAGATCGAGCGGGCCTGCGGTCAACTCGCCGAGATGGTCGCGAGGATCACATCGGGCGGCGACCATCACCCGACGCACCCCGACGGCGAGGGCGGACAGGGGGACGAGTCAGCCGACGGAGGACCGACCCCGGGACCGTGGTGATCCGTCAGGTGAGGGGATGCGGCGACAGGACGGTGAGCCAGAGGAGGGCGATGGTGCCGGCTCCCATCAGCGGGGTGAGTATCTCGGTCTCCAGCTTGTTGCCGCTGCTCTTGATCAACACGATTTCGTACGGGGTCTTGAGCGGCCACAGCCAGGGGGCACCGTGCTTGGTGAGGGAGTCGCCGAGCAGGTGTGCCAGACAGCCGAGCCCGATGGCATAGGGGAGCCAGCCGGGCGTGGAGGGGATGAACTTGTCGATGGCCGCGGTGCCCAGTCCGGCCAGGGCCACGATGGTGCCCCAGGCGTGGAAGCCGTGGCCAGGAGGACAGAGATTCAGCGCCCGCACGGCCAGCGCCAGCAGGAAGAAGGTGGTGCCGAGAGTGAAGGGCCTGCCCAGGTAGGTGATTCCGGCCCAGCTGCCGAAGGACATGAGGGCGACGAAGAACAGGGAGTGCGTCGCATGGCGGTGACCGCCGGAGATCCAGGCCACGAACCTGCAGAGCAACTTGGAGACCGGGCCGAGGAAGTTGGCGATCGTCCCGTCGTGGTGATCCAGGTCGGGCAGCAGCGCGGCGCCCGCGCACAACACGGTGCCCATGAGGATTTCCTGCGGCGCAAGATGCGTGTGCAGAACCAGCGGCGGGACGTAGGGCGCGGTGCCCGCGAAGATCAGCGCGCCGCTCACGGCATG
This sequence comes from Streptomyces hygroscopicus, assembly GCF_026168105.1. GTDB lineage: Bacteria > Actinomycetota > Actinomycetes > Streptomycetales > Streptomycetaceae > Streptomyces > Streptomyces hygroscopicus_D. The sequence continues at coordinate 129,737 of NZ_LBMW01000010.1, read as the reverse complement.
CGAATGACCCATCATGGTGCGTTTCTCTCCCCCGATTCGGCGCCACCGGTGTGGCGCGGGCGGTATACCGGTGCGTCAGAGATTGGTGAGGCGCTCGCCCTTGCGGTCCTCGAGTATGTGGTCCACACACACGGCGAGGACGATCATGAGCAGCGCGTCCGGCTCACTCATCACGTCGACCGCATACGCGTCGCGGATGCTGAACCAACGACGCGAGATGCGGGCCAGCGTGCTGCCGTCGTACCGGACGTCGAATTCGCGGTCCCAGACGTTTCCGGCTATGCGCAGCCGCCGCCCGTCCCTGAGGGTGGCGCTGAAGTGGTCCCCGAAGATCCGGAACATGCGCTTACTGATCCGGCCCACCACCGCGCCGTTCTGCTTGATCAGGATCGTGTGGTGAAGCGTGAGGGCCTTCCTGACGATGCCGGCCACCTGATTGCCCTCGACGTCCACGAAGTGGAACGTGGTCCGCAGCCGGAGCAGTTTGCGGTCGACCCTGAACAGCTTCTCCCGGTGCTCGGTCTCGACCCAGGCTTCCTCGTGGAACGCAAGCATGCGATCGCGTACCAGATAGCGCATGGAAAACCCCGTCCAGATCGTTCAGTTGCCGGGTGGCGCGGTCTCGTCAGGACAGACGCCAGGCAGGAAGATGCCAAGAAGCTCTGCAGGGATAATAGTTGCACCCTTGCGCAAGGCGGCAAGCGCATCTGCACGTGAACCGGGGAGGCATGAGTGAACATCACACGTCGGCGGAGGAGCCGTACCACGGCTGTGCTCCTGGGGGTGCTGCTCGGCTTGGTGCTCGCGGTGCCTGCGGCGTCCGCGCAGAGCGGCGAACGAGCAGGATTCGGCAACAGTCAGTCGGCGGTGACGGGCAGCCCCGCGCGCGCCGTTTCTGCACTCTCCGGTACCTCGGCCGACGCCGCCCGTCTCCGGCAGACCTCGTCGGCGCATCGAGTCGCGGTGGTTCGGTCACGCAAGGGGAAGGCCGGGAAGAAGGGCGGGTTCCTCAAGAAGCTCGGCATCTTCCTGCTGGTCGTCGTGGTCGTCGTGATCCTCATCGTGGTCCTGCTGGTCTGGCTGCTGGTCCGCGCCGTTCGGCGGCATCGCCGCCGCCGCGCCCTGTAGCAGGGCAGGAGCACCGCCCCTGGCGCAAGACGGTGGCCGCGGCGCTGCCCAGGCTTCGGCGGCCTTGGCCGCAGGCCCCCGGCGACCACCCGGAGACGGAGAAGGCCCCCGTCACTTCTCCGACGGGCCGACGGGGACCTTGAGCGGGCGGGCCAGGCCGGACACCGCCTCGTCCAGGCGCTGCAGATGGCGCAGCACGCGGTCGGTGACCCGGTCGTACCTGGGTGTGCCGAGGGTGCCCGGCTTGAGCATGGACGCGATGCTGGGGCCCGTCTCCAGCACGGGGCTGCTGCGCTCGTCCGTGAGGCGCGCGGAGATCGCCTCGATGTTGTGCACGATGCGCCGTCCCGCGCGGCGCAGGCGGGGATCCGCCGCGATGGAAGGGTGCGCGGGCAGCAGTTCCGCGGTCGCGGCCAGTGAGCGCGCGTGGTAGGCGCAGGTCTCCAGCATCGCCACGACGTGGCGGGCGGTGTCCCGGCGCGCCCGCAGGGGCGTGATCGGATGGGTGAGCGGCTGAGTCGAGGCGCGCAGGTCGGCCAGCGCCTGGTCCAGGTCGCGGGCCTTGTCGAGGAGGTCGGCCGCGGGCCCGCCGCTGAGCTGGTCGACCGCCGCTTCGGTGACGTCGCCGAGCCGGGTCAGCACGGTGACGAGCAGTTCGTTCGTACGACGATCGGTGTGGATCGGCAGTACCACCGCCGCCGCGACGACTCCGCAGACCGCGCCCAGCACGGTCTCCTCGATGCGAAGGAGCAGCACCGAGGGGCTGTAGTTGTTGAGCAGGGTGTAGAGAAGTCCCAGCATCGCGGTGACGAAGAAGGACATCAGCGTGTAGGACAGGGGCGCCGTGTAGAACATCGCGAAGATGCACACCAGCACCAGGGCGAACGCGGTCCAGGTGTGATGCCCCACCAGCGCCGCCAGCCCGATGCCCGCCACCACGCCGAGGACGGTTCCCAGCACCCGGCGGTACCCCTTGACCAGGATCTCTCCGGTGGACGCGGTGTTGATGAACACGATCCAGCAGGTCAGCACCGCCCAGTACCACCGCTGACTGGAGAGGAACTCTCCGCCGACGATGGCGAGCGCCGATCCCACGGCCACCTGCACCGCCGCACGCGTGGTGGGGCGTTTCAGCCCGCCGGGTTCCCCGTCCTCCCGCTCCGCCTTCTCACTGCCGCTGATGGCGGCGTCCTCCGCGTCCAGTTCCTCGCGTGAGCGGGTCGTCGCGGGCGTGTCGTCGGACTCGTCCTGCGGCCCGTCGAGGGCGATCCGCAGCCCCAGTACCGCGCGCGCCGCCTCTCCGATGCCCCGGAAGGCGTCCTGGACGGCGGGCGGCGCGGGCGGCAGGTTGTCCTCCTCCCGGTAGCCGAGGAGACGGTTGCGTACGTGGGACAGCGCGGTGCCCGTCTCCTGCGCGACGGGCCGCAGCACGAGGAGACGCAGCGCCTCGAGGTCGCGGCGCAGCGTGTCGGTCGTCTCGTCCCGCTCGGGCAGCGGGCGGCCTGCGGGGACAGGGGCTCCGGGCAGGTGCAGGGTGAGCGTGTCTGCCCGCCCGGCGCCGCGCGCGGTGAGCAGCAGCAGCCCCAGTCGTTCAGCGGCGATCTCGGCATCGGCGATACGGCGTTGCACGAGCCGGGCCACCGTCTCGTCGGGCGTTCCCTGCTCGAGGCGCCCTTGGATCATCACGGCGGTCTCGTGCAGAGCCGCGGTCCTGCGGCGCGTCTCCTCGAGGGCCTTCTCCATGTCCTGCGGACCCGCGTCGAACAACGCGATCTGCGCCTGGATCAGTTGGGCGAGTCGGGTCCTGAAGGCCCGGCGCAACCGGTCCAGGGTGCCCGAGGGCGTCTCGGGCACCAGGGCGAAGCGCACCGCGGCGCTGCACACGAAGGCGATGGTGATCGCCCCGTAGAGCCCCGGCAGCGTCCGGGCGGTCGCGCCGACGAACAGGGAGAGGAAGTAGACCTGGAATCCGATCAGTCCCAGGGCCGTACCGCGGTCGCCGAACCGGCGGCCGTAGACGGCGCAGAAGATGAGAACGACGAAGAAGACGTCCCCGGCCACGAGGCGGGAGTTCAGCAGAGCGCCGAGCGACACCGACACGAGCGCCACGAGGAGGCCCAGAGCGAGCGTGACGGCCTGCCGGGCCCGTTCCTTCTCGCGGATGGCGAAGGTCGCGGCCATGGCCGACAAGGCGCCCGCCACCAGAAGCATTACGCCGACCCGAAGGAGGGCCAGAGCGGCCAGGGTGAGCGTGATGGCGGCCACGGTTCGGAGACCGGCCGTGAGTCGCAGAAGTCCGGGGTCGGATGCCGCGACGCGATCCCCCAATTTGACCCGAACCGACCGACTCGTCGCCCTCACTCCGCTGCCCTCTGCCGCGTCCGTCATGATCCAGTCCCAGCATGGCACGCCGCGCCCGGCCTCCGGACCGTGGGTGCCGCGGATACCCGGATCTGCGCCCGTCGCGCGGATGACCGGCCGTCGTGCCGTCCGCCCTGACGCCGGGTCACCGTCCGGCCGTGAGACGCCGCCCCGTCCCCCCGGTCGATCGCCCTCCCGGCCCCGGAGTTGCCCGTGACCGAACCGTCCTGGCCCGCCGCGGTTGCCGCCGACCACCTCGCACAGGTCAGGACACCGGCCGAACTGGCGTGGACGCGCCGTGGGTCTCGGTCGGGCCCGACAGCAGGACCGTCTGGGCTCCGCTGGTCAAGGGCGCACCCCTCATCGTCATCGGGGCGCTGCGCATGGGCCTCATGATGGCCAGGGGACGGGGCACGTCGGCGGGGTCCGGGAAGGCGGGTCTGGTGATCGGGAACCTGGCCGTCGCGTTCCCGTTGCTGTGGGCGGGCGCGCTGGGCGCCCTGTGCTGGGCCAATGCGGGTATCCGCCTCGAGGACGGCGTGCTCACGGTGCGGAACCGGTGGAACCGGTGGAACCGCAAGTCCTCCACAGCCGATCTGACGGTGTCACACGGTGGCCGGGCTGCTTCACCCCGGGTGCCCGGTGCGGGCCCCGGCGTCCTTCAGATGTGCCAGGAACCACTGGTCGGCGGCCTGGGCCACCTGCTCCAGGGCGCCGGGTTCCGCGAACAGGTGCGTGGCACCCGGCACGACGACGATCTCATTCGGACCCGACAGCTTCTCGGCGGCCTTCCGGTTGAGATCGAGGACCATTTCGTCGTTGCCTCCGACGATGAGGAGGACCGGTGCCGAGACCCGCTCGAGGGCGTCGCCCGCCAGATCCGGCCGTCCGCCCCGGGAGACCACCGCATACACCCGCTCGGGCTCCTCGGCCGCCGCGACCAGCGCCGCGGCCGCCCCGGTACTGGCCCCGAACAGGCCTACCGGGAGCCCTCTGGTGTTCGGCTCCTGCGCCAGCCAGCCCATGGCCGCGACAAGGCGCCGGCTCAGCAGCCCGATGTCGAAGCGGTACTGACCCGCTGCCGCGTCCTCGCGCTCCTCACGCTCGGTCAGCAGGTCGAGGAGCAAGGTGCCCAGTCCGGCCTTGTGCAGTGCGGCCGCGACCGCGCGGTTGCGCGGACTGAAGCGGGAGCTGCCACTGCCGTGCGCGAACAGCACCACCGCCGGTGCCGGGCCCGGAACCACGAGGTCGCCCTCGAGCACGGCTCCCTCTGCGGGAATCACCACCAACTCGGAGATCATCTCGTCCACCTCTCCGCGGCCGTCCGATGTCCGATGCACTGCGGGTACCCGCGCTCGAGCGAGAAGGCACGCGCCGGAACCCGTCCCGGATCATCTCGCCGACCGCGTCCGTCCGCCCGCGCGCCACCGGGGCGCTCGGGCTGACCGTGCTGCTCCGGGTGTGGTGCCGGGCCGGTCCCCTGCGGACTCCCGGTCCGGCCCGCGGCACATGCCTCCTGTCGGGACCGGACGACGAACTGCTCGAACCCGGGGCCCGGCCGTTCGTCCGGATCGGTGACGCGTCAGGCGCCGGGAGGGGAGAGACCGACCTTCGAGCAGGTCCAGTACCGGTTCAGCGCCTTCTTCAGTTCGTCCAGCTCGGGATCCGGCAGGGCACCGCCCTGCGCGAACTTCAGTATGTGCTCGGCGACGACGCGCAGCTTGGTGTTCGTGCGCTGCGAGACGTCGCGCAGGACCTGCCAGGCCTCCTCCGGCGCGACCTGTCCGAGGACGACCACCGCGCCCATGGCCTGGTCGATGGTGGCGTGGGACGTCACGGCGCGCCGGAGTTGCGCGTTCTCCTCGTAGAGCTGGTCGAGTTCGGTCGCCAGATCGGCGGTGGAGAGCAGGTGCAGAGGCTGCTGCTTCGATATCTCAAAGAACGCCATGATGGTGCCCCTGGGGGATAGCGAGCGGTTCGCAGTTACAGCTTCCCCCAGGTCGGCGCCGTGGACGACCCGGACCATGTGGGATGCGTCTCCCGGTCCGGGCCCCGCTCACGGCTACGCGGTGCGCGGCCTGCGGGCCGTCTTCTTCGCTGTGGTCTTCTTGGTGGTCTTCTTCGCCGCGGTCTCCTTCGCGGGTGCCTTCTTCGCCGCCTTCCTGGCGGCGGCCTTCTTCTCGGGCAGCTCGTGGACCTCGGCCTCCGCCCCCTCACCGCGCGAGGCCCTCGCCTGGGCCACGGACGCCTGGAGCGCGGTCATCAGATCCAGCACCTTGCCGGGCGCTGCCTCCGGCTCCGGCACCTCGGGCGGCGCGTGCCCCTCCCGCTTGGCCTCGATCACCTGCTGGAGCGCCTCCGTGTAGTGATCGACGAAGTCGGGGCCCTCGAGGTCGTCGCGGGTCATGCGGTCGATGAGGTGCTCGGCCTCGGCGATCTCGTCCTCGGTGAGCCTGACCTGCGGTGGAGCCAGCTCGCCCGGGTCCCGGATCTCGTCCGGCCAGCGCATCGCGTGCAGCACGATCGCCTCGTCCCGCACCCGCAGCAGGCCGAGCCTCTCCCGGCCGTGCCAGGCGAACTTCGCCACCGCGACCTTCGACGTCCTCTCCAGCGCCTTGCGCAGCAGCGCATACGGCTTCGCGGCCACCGTTCCGGAGGCCTGGAGGTAGTAGCCCTCGCCGATGCGGATGGGGTCGATCGACTCGGCCGGTACGAACGCGGCGATCTCGATGGCCCGCGCCGTCGGCAGGGGCAGCTGCCGCAACTCCTCGTCCAGGACGGGAACGACCTGGTCCTTGGAGATCTCGTAGCCCTTGCCGATCTCCTCGGGCTGCACCTCCCGGTCCTCGGCCTCGCAGAACTTCCGGACGCGGACCCGGCCCATGTCCTCCACGTGGTACTGGTGAAAGCGGATGCTGTGGTCCTCGGTCGCCGGGACCACGTTGACCGGGATCGTGACCAGGCCGAAGCTGATCGCTCCCGACCAGATGCTCCGGGGCATCGCAGACCTCCGTGACGTGCCCCGAGGGCACCAGCCTACGAAGGGCCCCGCCCGGCGGCACGGCGGAGCGGTCCGCGTGGAGGGCGGCGCCGCGCGCGGACCCGTGCGTGGTCGTCGCCGTACGGGTCCGTGGGCGCGCCTCGCTCCAACGGCGAGCGCTCGGTGAACCACGGACGAACTCTTGGTTTCCATGCCCCCCGTGTGGCTGTTGGGGGCAGGGTACTGCCTAGCATGGGGGTGCTCGCGCCCCGCAAACGGGCGCGTCGGTTCGTTCGTACGTCGTCCGGGGAGGCGCGCAGGGATGCCGGTGCCCGGCCTCATGTCACGGCCGGCCCGACTGTGGGCCGCGGGAGGACTCCTTCTCACCCTCGCCCTCGTGGCGGCGCTGCTGGTCACCGCTGTCGGCGGGGCCCGCCGGGCGCGGGCCGCCGCCGACGGGCTTGTGCACACCACCGTGGAGGTGTCGCCCAGCGGCTGTGGGCGTGGCTGGACCTCGCCGGTTTCCGGTCTTCAGGTCTTCGACCTGCACAACACCTCCAGCGCCGCCGCCGAGGTGTACCTCGAGGACGCCCGCAGCCGCGCGGTGTACGGCGAGGTGGAGGGCATCGGCCCCGGTACGACACGGCAGTTGACCGTCCGCCTCGGCAAAGGTTCGTACGCGTTCACCTGTCTGCCCGACGACGCCGACGCCGTCAGGGGCCCCACGGTCCGCATCGCAACGGGCCGGGCCGGGCCCGCCGCCGCCCCTGTCACGCAGCACGATCTGGTCCCGCTCGCGATCGACTACCAGAAGTGGGTGGGCGGCGGCCTGGACGAGGTCGGGCGCCTGACCGGCCTGCTGAGGGACGCGGTCGACCGCGGGGACCTCGAAGCGGCCCGTACCACCTGGCTCCCGGCGCACCTGGCGTACGAGCGCCTCGGCGCCGCGTACAACGCCTTCGGTGACGCGGACCGAAGCATCAACGGAACGGACGCCGGGCTGCCCGGCGGCGTCAAGGACCCGTCCTTCACCGGCTTCCACCGGATCGAGTACGGGCTGTGGCACGGGCAGTCCGCCGCCACCCTGCGCGCCCCGGCGGACGACCTCGTCAAGGCCGTCACCGGGCTGCGCGCCGACTGGGCGCAGGCCCGCATGGACCCGGCCCAGCTGGGCCTGCGGGCCCACGAGATCCTGGAGAACACCGTGCAGTCCGAGCTCACCGGGCGCACCGACTACGGCAGCGGCAGCACCCTCGCCACCGCCCGCGCCAACCTCGACGGCACCCGCGCCGTTCTGTCCCGGCTGCGCCCCCTGCTCCGTACCCGGTACCCGGACCTGCCCGGCCTGGACCGGCAGATGGACCGCGCCCGGCGCTCCCTGGACGGCTTCCGCCACGGCGACCGCTGGACCTCTCTGGACGGTCTGGAGCGCGCGCAGCGCGAACAGGTCGACGCGGTCCTCGGCGACCTGGTCGAGCGGCTGGCCCAGGTGGCGACGCTCTGCGACCCACGGAGAACGGTATGACCACATCCCCCCGTACGAGCGGGGTCGGCCGGCGCGGCTTCCTGCGCGGGGCGGCCCTCGCGGGCGCAGGGCTCACGACGGGCGGCGCGTCTGCCCCGGCCGCCGGCGACGGCCCGGGTGCGGATACGCCCCCGATCGTGCCGTTCCACGGCGCACACCAGCAGTCGGTCCTCGCCGCTCCGCGCCGGGTCAGCGCCTTCATCGCCTTCGACGTGACAGCCGTCGGCCGCAAGGAGCTCACCGATCTGCTGCGCACCCTCACCGGCCGGGCCCGCTCCCTGACCTCGGGGGGAACGCCCCCGCCGGTCGGCATCACCGGCCCGCCCGCCGACTCCGGCGTCCTCGGCGAACGGCTGCCCGCCGGAGCCCTGGCGGTGACCGTCGGGGTCGGCGCCGGGCTCTTCGACGACCGCTTCGGCCTGGCCGCCCACCGCCCGCGGAGGCTCGCCACCATGCCGGCCTTCCCCGACGACGACCTCCGGCCGGAGTGGTGCCACGGGGACCTCAGCCTCCAGTTGCACGCCGACGATCCGGACACCGTGCTGCACGCCCTGCGCGACATCGCCCGGCACACCCGCGGGGCCATGCAGGTCCGCTGGCGCCTCGACGGCTTCAGCAGCCCGCCCCGGCCCTCGGGCACACCGCGCAATCTGATGGGCTTCAAGGACGGAACGGCCAACCCCGACGCGGCGGATGCGCGGGAGATGAACCGCCTGGTGTGGGTGGGACGGGGTGGGGGAGAGCCGGACTGGACGGTCGGCGGCAGCTATCAGGTCGTACGGCTGATCCGCATGCTGGTGGAGTTCTGGGACCGGGTCTCCCTCACCGAGCAGGAGCGGATGTTCGGCCGTGCCCGGGAGTCCGGCGCGCCCCTGGACGGCAATGCCGAGCACGACGTCCCCGACTATCCCAACGATCCCAAGGGCGACGTCATCCCCCTGGATGCCCACATACGGCTCGCCAACCCGCGGACGGCGGGCACGGCCGGTCAGCGCATCCTGCGCCGTGCCTACAACTACGACGCAGGCATGGACCGCAACGGCAACCTCGACATGGGTCTGCTGTTCTGCTGCTACCAGCAGGACCCCGCCCGCCAGTTCGAGGCCGTTCAGCGTCGCCTCGCGGGCGAGCCCCTGACCGACTACATCAAGCCTTTCGGCGGCGGCTACTTCTTCGCGCTGCCGGGCGTACGGGACCGGACGGACTGGTACGGTCGGGCACTGCTCGGCCAGTTCGCGTGACCCGAGGGCATGCGGACCCACCGGGTCAAGGCAAGGTCAAGATTTGATCTGGCTTCCCTGACCCGGTGTTCACCCGCGCGCCATCGGGAGGCCGACGCGGTGCCGTCCGCTCCCCGGAGCATCCCTGACCGTATGGCGCACTGACGTTCGTGTCCGGAAGGTGAACCACCATGCCCAGCAGGGGTAGAAGAGCAACGCTACGGAGCTTCGGCGCGCTCGCGGGCGCCGCGGCCCTCACACTCATCGGCGCCAACGGGCCTGCCTGGGCCGCCACACCGGACGGAAGGGGGGCCAACTCCTCGACGGCCACGCCCATCCAGCACGTGGTGGTCCTCTTCGACGAGAACGTCTCCTTCGACCACTACTTCGCGACCTACCCGAAGGCCGCCAACACCGACGGTACGAAGTTCACGGCGTCCAGGAAGACCCCGAAGGACATCGACAACCTGCGCACCGCCGGGCTGTTGACGAAGAACCCCAACCAGTACGCGCCCAAGCGGCTCTCCCCGTCCCAGGCCATGACCTGCGACCAGAACCACGCCTACGGGCCCGAGCAGTACGCGTACAACGGCGGGAAGAACGACCAGTTCGTCCAGAACACGGACTCGGGCAAGTGCTCGGGCACACTGTTCGGCGAGCCGGGTCTGGTGATGGACTACTACGACGGCAACACCGTTACGGCGCTGTGGAACTATGCGCAGCACTACTCCCTCGGCGACCGCTCGTTCAGCTCGGCCTACGGGCCGTCCACCCCGGGCGCGCTCAACCTGGTCTCCGGTCAGACGCATGGCGTCGTCTCCATGGACCCCGCCTCCGGCACCGAGAACCCCAAGCAGACGTCGACGCCGGACTCGTACACCGTCCAGTCGCCCGACGCGAAGGGTGTCGGCACGGTCATCAACGACCCCGACCCGGCTTACGACGACTGCTCCGGCAAGGACCACACCAGCAAGAACGCTCTCGCCTCAATGCAGGGCCGCAACATCGGTGACGTGCTCAACTCCCGTAAGGTCAGCTGGGGTTGGTTCCAGGGCGGCTTCCGGCCGTCCACCGCGTGGGACGGCCAGCAGGGCCACTACGCCAAGTGCGACACCGCGCACACCAATGTCGGCGGTGCCTCCGTCATCGACTACAGCCCGCACCACTCGCCGTTCGAGTACTACAAGTCGACGTCCAACCCGCACCACCTCCCGCCCAAGAGCGTCGACGAGGTCGGCCACAACGGCCAGGCGAACCACAACTACGACCTGACCGACTTCGACGCGGCCCTCAAGGCGGGCAAGCTGCCGGCCGTCAGCTTCGTCAAGGCGGCCGAGTACCAGGACGGCCACGCCGCCTACTCCGACCCCATCGACGAGCAGCACTTCCTCGTCCAGCAGATCAACGCCGTCCAGAATTCGCCGCAGTGGAAGTCCACGGCGGTCGTGATCGCGTACGACGACTCCGACGGCTGGTACGACCACGCCTACGCCAAGCCGCGCAACGGATCCCAGGACACCACGCCCGGCTCCAACGGCAAGGCCACCGACAGCCCGGCCTGCCAGGCGGGCCCGGCGGCATCCGGCGGTTACGCCGACCGCTGCGGACCCGGCACCCGTCAGCCGCTGCTCGTGGTCTCCCCGTACAGCCGGGTCAACAAGGTCGACCACACGCAGACCGACCAGTCCTCGATCATCCGCTTCATCGAGGACAACTGGCACACCAGCCGGATCGGCGACCACTCCTTCGACTCCAAGGCCGGTTCCATTGCGGGCATGTTCGACTTCCGGCACCCCAACAACAGGCAGGTGCTGCTGAACTCGGACGGCTCGGTGAAGTCGGTCGGCCCGATCCGCCCCGTGAAGGCGGTCGCCACGAGCATCACCCCGGGCCCGGCCATGCAGAACACGGCCGCGGACACGGACGCCTCGTCGTTCCCCGCCGTCCCGGTGGGCATCGCGACGGGCGCACTCGTTGCAGCCGGCGCGACGGGCACGTACCTCACCCTGCGTCGCAAGGGCCGCGCACGCGCCTGACGTGGCGCGGACCTGACGGGCGGTGGTTCCGGCGGTGCCGGGGCCACCGCCCGCGACGCTCCCTTGACGTCCCCGACCACCCCACTCGGCCTCCGCCGGACATCTCGGCACACCGGCGTTGCGGCACGGACGTGCGGGAGCAGGAGGCGGGAGAGCCCGGGCACCACGGCGAATCAGCAGGCGCCGGTCGCATGACCACCGGCGACCTGCTCGCCGTCTTCGACATGCAACGCGTCTTCGCCGAGCCGGGCGGTCCCTGGCCGCCCCGCGCTTCGGCAAGTGGACACCCGAACTGGACGGGCGCGTCGGACACGTAGGACGGCTGGTGCCGGCCGGCGTCAGCACCGACTGCTGCGTGCTGTCCACGGCTCTCGCCGCCGCCGACGCCGGGGTGGAGGTCCTGGTGGTCACCGCCGACGAACTGCCCGGCGAGAACCGGCTCGGCGAGAACCGGCTCGGCGAGAACCGGCTCGGCGAGAACCGGCCCACGGGAGCCTGACGCCAGGGGAGCCGACACCGGGGCAGCCGCCGGTCCGCCCCTGCTCGCCCTGCCCGTATCCGGCCTTGGCCTCGGCATCCGAGGACTCGACATCCGGTGGCCCGCTGTCCAACCCGGCCGCCCTGACATGCATGGCTCGGTTCCGGATGGGTACGTGTCGGGAGCCCGTCCGGAGCCGACGGTTCCGGACCGTGCCGTCACTACCTGGGGATTGCCATGGACACACCCGAGAACACCAACCGCCCGACCGCAGCTCAGGCGGCACTCGACACTCTCGCGGTGGACGCCGCGGACCCGGAGGCACTGGACACGCTGGCGGCATGCGACGTGCTCGTCCCCGTGCCGGACGACGCCTCGGAGGAGGACGCCACCAACCCCAATGCCGTGGCCCTGCCCGTGCTGGAGCAGCCGGACGGCGAGCAGACGGTGCCGGTGTTCACGACCGAGACGGAAATGGCCGACCTGCTGCCGTTCGTCTCGCGCTACCGGCTGGTACCGCTCGGCGCGCTCGCGTCGCAGTGGCCCACCGACGACCTCACGCTCACCATCGACGCGGCTTCGCCGCACGGTCTGACGCTGAACTCGGACGGCATTCGCACATTGGTCGCCCACGGCTGACGCGACTTTGGAGGCGAACGGGGCGGCCTCGGCGGCGCCCCCGCACTCCGCACGGGCTGCGCCGCGCTGAGGCAGCCCGTTGCCCGGTTCACAATGACCGCATGAGATGGATCTCCGGTGTGGTCGGCGCCGTGCTCCTGGTGGCGGTCCTCGCCAGCGTCCTGCGCATCCTGGTGGTACCCCGTGGCCTCTACTCGGCGCTCGTGTACCGGCTGTGGTGGAGCCTTCGCCGTCTGCTGAGGCTCGCCGCCCTCAGCGGGGACTACCAGGCCATCGACCGCACACAGACCTGGCTAGGCCCGCTGATCCTGATGGGCATGCTCGCGACCTGGCTGGGCGGGGCTTTCGTGGCCTACGGTCTGCTGCTGCACGCCCTGTCCACGCTGACCTGGGGCAGCTCGTTCCGCGAGGCCGGATCCAGCCTGTTCACGCTCGGCTTCGCCAGCGGCCAGCGGCCGCACCTGTCCGCGCTCGACTTCCTGGCCGCGACCACCGGGCCCGTCGTCATCGCGCTGCAGATCGCCTATCTGCCGACGCTGTACGCCGCCTACAACCGCCGTGAGGTGGAGGTGACCCTGCTGCAGTCCCGGGCCGGTGAACCCTCCTGGGGGCCGGAGATCCTCGCCCGCCAGTGGCTCGTCGAGACGGAGACCGCCCTGCCCGAGCTCTACCGCGCCTGGGAGCGGCTGGCGTCGGACATCGGGGAGAGCCACTCCACCTACCCCGTGCTGATCGCGTTCCGTTCGCCGCGCCCGTACCGGCACTGGCTGGTCGGGCTGCTCGCCGTGATGGACGCGGCGGCCATGCAGCTCTCGCTGACGCCGACGAGCGCCCCGGCGGAGGCCCGGCTGGTGATCCGGGCCGGCTTCACCGCCCTGCGGGACATCGCCCGCTCGGTGCGCTTCAAGTTCGACGTCGACCCCGAACCGGAGGCACCGATCCAGCTCACCTACGACGAGTTCGAGGCGGCCGTGGCGATGATCGAGGCGGCGGGCTTCCCGGCCGAGCGGACGGCACGGGAGGCCTGGCCGCACTTCCACGGCTGGCGGGTCAACTACGAGGCGATCGCGTACGAGCTGTGCCGCCGTTCCGACGCCGTACCCGCACTGTGGAGCGGCCCGCGTGACTTCGCCTGCGCGCCCGTCCCGCCCCAGCGCCCGACGGACCGGCGTCCGGGCGAAGATCGGCCGGAATCGCCCCCTAACGCGGGGTAGACCTACCGCGCCCGGAGGGAAGTTCCCACGGGACGGGTCACGTAGGGGCACGGAGGGGGATGGTCGTGAGGGTCGTCCTGCTGGGTACGGCCGCCGGCGGCGGCTTCCCGCAGTGGAACTGCGCCTGTGCGCTGTGCACCGCCGCCCGCGACGGAAAACTGCCCGCCCGCGCCCAGGAGTGCGTCGCCGTCACCGGCAACTCCCGCGACTGGTGGCTGCTCAACGCCTCACCGGACATCCGCACACAGCTCGCGGCCACCGCACCGCTCTGGCCGGGCCCGGGCCGGTCCACACCGGTCAGGGGCGTTCTCCTGACGGATGCGGAGGCCGACCACGTCGGGGGCCTGGCGGTGCTGCGCGGCGGCGCGGACCTGAGGGTGTACGCCGCTCCGCCGGTCCTCGCCGCGCTGGCCCCGCTGCGCGCGGCGCTCGACCGCTACGCCGCCTGGCAGTGGGCGGACGCCCTGACCGAGGGCGGATTCGTCCTGGCCGGCGGTCTCGTGGTCACGGCGCACCCGGTGGGCGCCAAGACCCCCAGGTACCTGGCCGCCGCCGCGGACGACCGGTGGGTGGTGGCATACCGTGTGGAGGATCTGGCCACCGGCGGAGTCCTCGCGTACGCGCCCTGTGTGGGTGCCTGGTCGCCGGTCCTGGACGAGCTGCTGGGGACGGCGGACTGCGCTCTGCTGGACGGCACGTTCTACGCGGCCGACGAGATGGGCACGGTGGTACCGGGCGCGGCCGGACAGGGAGCCATGGGGCATCTGCCCGTCGCGGGCGCGCAGGGCAGTCTGGTGGCCCTTGCCCGCCACCCCGGACCGCGCCGGATCTACACCCATCTCAACAACACCAACCCGCTGCTCGACCCGGCTTCGGCCGCCCGGCAACGGATCGCGGAGGCGGGGGCCGAAGTCCTCGCGGACGGGGCGGAGTTCGCCGTGTGACCGCTCACTCCGCCGATGTCGGCTCCTCCAGCATCCGGGCCAGGACGTCGCGTTGCAGCGGCAGCACCCGGGTGTGCAGCTCGCGGCCCTCGTCGGTGAGGGCGACCCACACCCCCCGGCGGTCCTCCTCGCACACCGAGCGCCGCACCAGGCCGTCCTTCTCCAGCCGTCCGATCAGCCGGGACAGGGCGCTCTGGCTCAGATGGACCCGCCCGGCGATGTTCTGCACCCGGCACTGGTCCCCGTGCGCGGGCGTCTCGGCGGCGAGGATGTCGAGCACTTCGAAGTCACTGGCACCGAGACCGTACGGATGCAGTGCACGGTCGATCTCGCACATGGTGCGGGCGTGCACCGACAGGATGTCCCGCCATTGTTCCTCGAGCCGGGCACCGGCCGCGTTCACTCCCATACACCGCATGTTAATGCGCGTGCATCGATACCGGGACCGCTGCGGCCGGGCCCGCTCGGCCCATGCCTCCTGGACCAGCGCCACGAGGCTCCTCCGGTTGCCGTTCCGGTCCCCGGCCCCTGCGCCGACTCGGGCCTCACCGGTTACGTCGGCAGGATCACCACGCCCGTTGACGGGCGTCCCCGTCACGGCACTTCGGCCCGTTCGGATCTCGGCCCCGCGCCATCGGACACGCGACAGTGGGCCCGGCGGGCGGGACGGAGGGACGAGATGCTGAAGATGCCGGTGAGCGACAGACGGATGCGGATCCTCGAGTGGCTGAAGGACCCTGTTGCGCACTTCCCTCCGCAGCGGCACGGCGACCTCGTCGAGGACGGGGTCACGGCGGCGGCCGTCGCCGAGAAACTCGCCGTGCCCCGGCCCGTCGCCGTCACCGATCTGCGCCTGCTCGCCGCGATCGGCCTGCTGCGCACCACCCGGATCCGGCGGAGCGTCCACTACCGCCGCGACGAGGTCCGCATCGCCGAGGTTGCGCGACTGTTCGAGAAAGGTTGGTAGGCCCCGGGCCGCAAGGGTACGCACCTGCCTTGGTGGGCAGTCTCCGACCTGGAAGGGCAGGGGCAGCCTCCGACCTGGAAGGGCAGGCACACATGGACCGTCCCACGACCCTCGTCCCGCACCGCTACGTCGCGATCGGCGGCCGGGGGCCGGAGGACGTTGTTGCCGACGCGCGCGGCCGGGTGCTGACCGGCACGGCCGACGGACGCATCCTGCGCCTCGACGGCCTCGCCGACCCGGCCCGTACCCGCATCGAGGTGCTCGCCGAGACGGGCGGCCGACCCCTCGGGCTCGAACTCCTCGCGGACAACGCCCTGTTGGTGTGCGATGCGCACCGCGGACTGCTGAGGATCGCGCTCGACGACGGCACCGTACGGATCCTCGCCGACTCGGTGGCGGGGGAGCCCCTGCGGTTCTGCAGCAACGTCGTCGCCCTGTCCGATGGCACGGTCTACTTCACCGTGTCCAGCAGGCGCCACCCCCTGGAACAGTGGATCGGCGACCTGGTCGAGCACACCGGAACGGGGCGGCTGCTGCGGCTCGCCCCCGGCGCCGACAGCCCCGATGTGCTCCTGGAGGGGCTGCAGTTCGCCAACGGCCTCGCCCTGGGCAAGGACGAGTCCTTCCTGGTCGTGGCCGAGACCGGAGCCCGCCGCCTCACCCGTTACTGGCTGGCCGGACCGCGGGCGGGCCGGAGCGAGCCCTTCGTCGAGGACCTCCCCGGCCTGCCCGACAACCTCTGGAGCGCCGGGGACGACGGTCCGATCTGGGTGGCACTGGCCGCCCCCCGCGTGCCCGTCCTGGACCTGCTGCACAGCGCCGCCCCGGCCGTGCGCCGTGCCGCCGCCCGCGTCGCGATACGCGCTCCTTACCGCCCCGCGCGTATGGCCGGAGCGCTCGCGGTCGACGACGAGGGCCGCATCCTCCGGTACCTTCTGCGCCGCCCCTCGGACTTCCGGATGGTCACCAGCGCGTGCGTCGCCGACGGCCGGCTGATCCTGGGGAGTCTGTGGGAGCGGGGCGTCGCGGTGTGCAAGCTGCCCACGGGCACCTGCTGACCAGGGGTGTGCGGCATCGGGGGGACCGACTGGCTGGGGGTGTGCGGCATCGGGGGGGACCGACTGACCGGGTGGGTGCGGCATCGTGGGCAACGGCCGACCGGGGTGCGCGGTACCAGTGGCACCGACCGGCCGGGGGTGCGAGGCCGCCGCGCTCGGGGTTAACCTGTTCCCCGGCCGCGATCATGCCCCGCGGCGCGGTGGTGGGGCCCGCCGCACCACAACCGCGGCAGCGTCGCCGCCCACGGTCCCTACTTGCGATGGAGCGTGCCCGTTCCGCAGGGCCCCGGCGAGTAGGAGAAGCGCGTCCATGTCAGTCCCGCACCCCAAGAGCGCCGACCCGATGGCCCCGTCCGGGCAGGCGCGGCGGCCGTCGCCCTGGCAGGGGCAGGGTCCCGTCCTGGCGGTCGTCGCCCTCGGCGGCGCCCTCGGCGCCACGGCGCGCTACGCCGCCTCGCTGTGGTGGCCCTGGCGGGCCGGCGGATTCCCCTGGACCACCTTCGGGATCAACCTCGTCGGCTGTGCCGTGATCGGCGTGTTCATGGTTGTGATCACCGACGTGTGGGCGGCCCACCGCCTGGTGCGGCCCTTCTTCGGCACGGGCGTGCTCGGTGGCTTCACCACCTTCTCGACGTACGCCGTGGAGATCCAGCGCCTGGTCGCCGGGGGCCACGCGCGCACCGCACTCGCCTATCTGTTCGCGACCCTCTTCGGGGCTCTTGCGGCGGTGTGGCTCGCGATGACGGCGACCCGGCGGGCCCTCATGTGGCGGCAACGGTGAACGGATCACACAACGGCGCACCGCGGAGGCGGCGATGACACGACTGACCGGCAGGGCCCTGCGGCTTACCGTCTACGTCGGTGAGCACGACACCTGGCACCACAAGCCCCTCTACAGCGAGATCGTGCACCGCGCGCATGCCGCGGGCCTCGCGGGGGCGAGCGTCTTCCACGGTGTCGAGGGCTTCGGTGCGTCCTCGGTCGTCCACACCTCGCGACTGCTGTCGCTGAGCGAGGACCTGCCGGTGGCCGTCGTCGTGGTCGACACCGAGGAGCGCGTCCGCGCCTTCCTCCCGCAGCTCGACGAACTCGTCACCGAAGGACTCGTGACGCTCGACGAGTGCGAGGTCATCCGGTACGTCGGCCGGGAGGCCGGGCCGCGGAGGACCGACGGGAAAGGTGAGAATTCGTTGTGAATTGGCTCCTGGTGATCGTCGGTGCCATGGTCGGTGCCCCCCTGCGGTACCTCACCGATCGCGCGGTACAACTGCGGCACGACACCGTCTTCCCCTGGGGCACGTTCGTCGTCAACGTGGCGGGCTGTCTGGTCCTCGGCCTGCTGACGGGCGCGGTCGCGGCCGGCCACGCCTCCTCCCACCTGCAGCTGCTCATCGGCACGGGCCTGTGCGGGGCGCTGACCACGTACTCGACCTTCTCGTACGAGACGCTGCGGCTGACCGAGACCGGTGCGGGGTTCTACGCTGCCGCCAATGTCGTCGCCGGCGTGGCGGCGGGCCTCGGTGCGGCCTTCGCCGGGGTTTCGTTCGCCCAGGCTTTGTGGCCGTAGCCCCACGACGTCACCTCGGCATAGTAAAAATCTCTTGCACCTCTACCGTCTACAGCACTGTCGACCAACTCAGAACTGGATCCCATGAGCGTCATCAACGTCGGTCAGGCCGTCGTCCTCGGAGTCGTCGAGGGGGTGACCGAATTCCTCCCCGTGTCCTCGACCGGCCATCTCAAGATCACTGAGGGGCTGATGGGGATCCCCGTCGACGACAAGTCCGTCGTCGGCTTCTCGGCCGTCATCCAGGTCGGCGCGATCGCGGCCGTGCTCCTGTACTTCTTCAAGGACATCGTGCGCATCGTCTCGGCCTGGTTCCGGGGCCTGCTCAACCGGGAGGAACGGCAGCGCCACGACTACAAGTTCGCGTGGTGGGTGATCTACTCGACCATCCCGATCGTCATCGTGGGCCTCGCCGCCAAGCCGCTCATCGACGGCGCGCTCGGCTCGCTGTGGGTGGTGGCCGCCTCGCTGATCGTCGGCAGTGGCGTGATGTGGGCGGCGGACCAGATGGGCCGGCACAAGCGCGGCGAGGACGACACCTCGTTCAAGGACGCGATGCTGGTCGGGTGCTCGCAGATCCTCGCCCTGCTCTTCCCCGGCTTCTCCCGCTCCGGCGCCACCATGTCCACCGCGCTCATCCTGGACCTCGACCGCGTAGCGGCCACCCGTCTGTCCTTCTTCCTCGGCATCCCGGCCCTCACCGGCGCCGGCCTCTACGAACTGAAGGACGCCCTGGGTGCGGGCGTGGGTGCCGCGCCGCTGGCCGTCGGCACCGTCGTCTCGTTCGTGGTCGCGTACGCGTCCATCGCCTGGCTGCTGAAGTTCGTCGCCAAGCACTCCTTCAACGCCTTCGTGATCTACCGGATCGTCGTGGGTGTGGCGCTCCTCGGCATGCTCTCGGCCGGTGCGCTCAGCTGATCCGGGCCGCTCGTGATCGGCGCGCCCGGCCGGTCGCCGCTGATCACCCGTGGGGCGTGAAGTCGGTATTCAGGCTTTACGCCCCATGAAAGTCCGCTTGACCGCCCCCCCTTGACAGTCCCGTCCTGTTGCCCGCAGGATCGCTCCCGTGAACCTGTCAGACAGCCAGACAGCTGGTCGGGGACCGCGGCGCGTCAGCGCCATGGAAGCGGTGCTCACCCACCTCCGCGGCGCCATCGAGCGCGGCGACTACGCGATCGGCGACAAGCTGCCCTCCGAGGCCGAGCTGTGCCGCACCCTTGAGGTCTCCCGGCCCGTGCTGCGCGAGGCCCTGCGGGCTCTGCAGGCGATGGGCCTGACCGTCTCGAAGACCGGCAAGGGCACCTTCGTCGTCGCGAACGCCGTCGAGGACCCCACCTTCGGCGACTACGTGGCCAGCGACCTGCTGGAGGTTCGCCGCCACATCGAGATCCCGGTCGCCGGGTACGCGGCGCTGCGCCGTACCTCGGAGAACCTCGACCACCTGGCCCACCTCCTGGACCGGATGGAGCGGGAGACGGACACCACCGCCTGGGTCGCGATGGACACGCTCTTCCATCTCGCGGTGGCCGAGGCCGCCCAGAACCCGGTTTTCCGCCGGGTGATCGAGGAGATCCGGGACGCGCTCGCGCGCCAGTCGGCCTTCCTCAACGAACTGGGCGGCCGGCGCGAGCAGTCCAACCGCGAGCACCGGGCGATCGTCGAGGCGCTGATCGACGGTTCCGAGCACGACGCGGTGGAGGCCATGACCCACCACCTCGACCGCGTCGAGACGACCCTCACCGACATCGTGCGCCCCCGGCGCGCGGACACCCCCACGGAAGGCGGACCCGCGGCGTGAGCGAGCAGTACCTCCAGGAAGAGTCCCGTCAGGCGGAGATACGCACCTCGTCCGGTCACGTCGACGCCGGTGACGCGGGCTACAGCAAGTCCCTCAAGTCCCGGCACGTCAACATGATCGCCATCGGCGGCGCCATCGGCACCGGCCTCTTCCTCGGTGCCGGCGGCCGTCTCGCCGATGCCGGCCCCTCGCTCTTCGTCGCCTACGCGATCTGCGGCGTCTTCGCCTTCCTCGTGGTGCGAGCGCTCGGAGAACTCGTGCTGTACCGGCCCTCCTCCGGCGCCTTCGTCTCGTACGCCAGGGAGTTCCTCGGTGAGAAGGGCGCCTACACCGCGGGCTGGATGTACTTCCTCAACTGGGCGACCACCGGTATCGCAGACATCACCGCCGTGGCCACCTACACCCACTACTGGGGCATGTTCTCCGACATCCCGCAGTGGGTGATCGCCCTCGTCGCCCTGGCCGTGGTCCTCACCGTGAACCTCATCTCGGTGAAGATCTTCGGCGAGCTGGAGTTCTGGTTCGCCATCGTGAAGGTCAGCGCCCTCGTGGTCTTCATGGCGATCGCGATCTTCCTTCTGGTCACCCGGCACCCCGTCGACGGCAACACCCCCGGCCCGTCCCTGATCACCGCCCACGGCGGCGTCTTCCCCAACGGCGTGCTGCCGATGCTGCTGATCATCCAGGGTGTCGTCTTCGCCTACGCCTCCGTCGAGTTGGTCGGCGTCGCCGCGGGCGAGACCGAGAACCCCGAGAAGATCATGCCGAAGGCGATCAATTCCATCATGTGGCGCGTCGGCCTCTTCTACGTCGGCTCGGTCGTCCTGCTGTCGATGCTGCTGCCCTGGAACAAGTACTCAGCAGGCCAGAGCCCCTTCGTGACGGTCCTGTCCCACATCGGCGTCCCCGCCGCGGGCGGTGTGATGAACCTCGTCGTCCTCACCGCGGCCATGTCCTCGCTCAACTCCGGTCTGTACTCCACCGGCCGCATCCTGCGCTCCATGGCGATGTCCGGCTCGGCCCCCAGGTTCACCCGGGTGATGAGCCGCAGCCAGGTACCGTACGGCGGCATCCTGCTCACCAGCGGCATGTGCGTCCTCGGCGTCGGCCTCAACTACGTGGTCCCCGCCGACGCGTTCGAGATCGTTCTCAACTTCGCGGCGATCGGCATCCTGTCCACCTGGGGCATGATCATGGTCTGCCATCTGCTCTTCTGGAAGAAGACCCGGGACGGCGAACTGACCCGGCCGGGCTACCGACTCCCCGGCTCCCCGTGGACCGAGATCGTCACGCTCGCCTTCCTCGTCTCGGTGTTCGTCCTGATGTACGCCGACGGCGGCGCCGGCCGCACCACCGTGCTGTGCCTGCCGCTGATCGGGGCTGCCCTGGTGGGCGGCTGGTACGGCATACGCAGCCGGGTCGCCCGCAGTAACTCCTCCAAGGTGAATGTGTGAACCACGCAGTGTTGTACGGAAGTTCGGTGGCCGAGGCTCCTGTGATCCGGGAGCCCCTCCACGCCCCAGTCGCCCACCTCATCCGCGGTGGGGTCGTCGAAGGCATCCACTACGGCTCGGTCGTCGTCCTCGGCGCCGACGGAGCCGTCCAGCTGCAACTCGGTGACATCGAGGCCGCCTTCTACCCGCGCTCGGCGCTCAAGCCGGTGCAGGCGGTGGCGATGCTGAGAGCCGGGCTGACGCTCGACGGGGAACTGCTGTCGCTGGCCGCGGCCAGCCACTCCGGCGAGGAGCGGCACCTGGCCGGCACCCGGCGCATCCTGGAACTGGCCCAGGTCACCGAGGAAGACCTGCGCAACGTTCCGGACCTGCCGTACGACCCGGTCGTCCGCGACACCTGGGTGCGCGAGGGCCGCCCGCCCTCCCGGCTCGCGCAGAACTGCTCCGGCAAGCACGCGGCCATGCTGTACACCTGCAAGCTCAACGGCTGGCCGCTGGAGGACTACCTCGACCCGGCGCACCCGCTCCAGCAGGCCATCGCCGAGATCGTCGAGGACCTCACGGGCCAGCGCGTCGCCCGGGTCACCGTCGACGGCTGTGGCGCACCCCTGTTCTCCGTCTCGTTGCACGGACTCGCGCGTGCCGCGGCCCGGATCGTGACCGCACCGGCCGGCACCCCGGAGGCGCGCGTGGCGGACGCCATGCGCGAACACGCCGAGATGGCCTCCGGCTCCGGGCGCGACGTCGCCGCGCTGATGCGCGCCGTGCCGGGGCTGCTCGCCAAGGACGGCTTCGAGGGCGTCCAGGTCGCCGCACTGCCGGACGGCCGGACCGTCGCCGTGAAGATCTCCGACGGGGCGAACCGGGCCCGCGTCCCGGTCGCAGCGGCGGCGCTCGCCCGCGCCGGGGTCGACCCGGCCGCGCTCGCCGAGTTCGACGGGGAACCCCTGCTCGGCGGCGGCAAGCCGGTCGGCAGCGTCCGGCCGGTCCGCGCGCTCGACCCGCTCCCGAGCTCTCGGCTCGGCTCGACCGGCGGGGACTCACACACCCAGACGTACGCCTGATCCGAACCCTCCACCTCCGAAAGAGGCCCGCACAGCCATGACCGCCGCAGCCCACCGCAGCGAACACGACCTGCTCGGCTACCGCGACGTACCCGCCGAGGCGTACTGGGGCATCCACTCCCTGCGCGCCAAGGAGAACTTCCCCATCACGGGGACGCCGATCTCCGCGTACCCGCACCTGATCGACGCACTCGCCGCCGTCAAGGAGGCCGCCGCCCTCGCCAACGAGGAGCTCGGCCTGCTGGAGCCGAAGAAGGCCGCCGCTGTCGTCGAGGCCTGCCGCGAGATCCGCGACGGCAAGCTGCACGACCAGTTCGTCGTCGACGTCATCCAGGGCGGCGCCGGCACCTCGACCAACATGAACGCCAACGAGGTCGTCGCCAACCGCGCGCTGGAACTGCTCGGCCACGCCAAGGGCGAGTACCGGCACCTGCACCCGAACGAGGACGTCAATCTCGGTCAGTCCACCAACGACGTCTACCCGACCGCAGTCAAGATCGCCACGGTCTTCGCGGTGCGCGGGCTGCTCAAGGCGATGGCGGTGCTCCAGGACGCCTTCGCCCGCAAGGCCGTCGAGTTCCGCGACGTGCTGAAGATGGGCCGCACCCAGCTCCAGGACGCGGTGCCGATGACGCTCGGGCAGGAGTTCTCGGCGTACGCGGTCATGCTCGACGAGGACCGCAGCCGGCTCGCGGAGGCGGTCGAGCTGGTCCACGAGATCAACCTCGGCGCCACCGCGATCGGCACCGGGCTCAACGCCCCCGCCGGATACGCCGAGTCGGCGCGCCGCCACCTCGCCGAGATCACCGGTCTGCCGCTGGTGACGGCCGCCAACCTGGTGGAGGCCACCCAGGACTGCGGTGCATTCGTGCAGATGTCCGGTGTGCTCAAGCGGATCGCCGTCAAGCTCTCCAAGAGCTGCAACGACCTCAGGCTGCTGTCCTCGGGACCGCGTGCGGGACTGAACGAGATCAACCTGCCACCGGTGCAGGCCGGTTCCAGCATCATGCCCGGCAAGGTGAACCCGGTGATCCCCGAGGTCGTCAACCAGGTCGCCTTCGAGGTGATAGGCAACGACGTCACCATCACCATGGCCGCCGAGGCCGGTCAGCTCCAGCTGAACGCCTTCGAGCCGGTCATCCTGCACTCCCTCTCCGAGAGCATCACGCACCTGGAGCGCGCCTGCCTCACCCTCGCCGAACGGTGCGTCGCCGGGATCACGGCCAACGAGGCGGAACTGCGGGCCGCCGTGGAGAACTCCATCGGCCTGGTCACCGCGCTCAACCCGTACATCGGGTACGAGGCGGCGACCGGCATCGCCAAGGAGGCCCTCGCCACCGGGCGCGGTGTTGCGGAACTCGTTCTGGAGAAGGGCCTGCTGCCGGCCGAGCGACTGGAGGCGCTGCTGCGGCCCGAGGTGGTCGCGGGCAGCGGCTTGCCGAAGGTCTGATCCGGCAGTCCAGCGGGAGCGACGCTCCACGGGGCGGCGGCCGACAGCCGCCGCCCCCGCCCTCCGCAAGAGCGGGGGAACAGTCGTAGGATCCATCGCATGATCATGAGGTACCTCAGGTGAGCGGTCCGTCCCGAGCGGCGGCACGATGGTGACCATGGCCCCGTCGCAGAGCTTCCAGCCCGTGCTGGAACGTATCGCCGAAGAGATGGAGCGGCGGCCCGGGCGCGGACGGCCCGCCGACTACATCCCGGCCCTGGCCGCCTGGGACCCGCGCCGCTTCGGCATGGCGGTCGCCGAGCCGGACGGCACGGTGTACGGGGTGGGGGAGTGGCGGCAGCCGTTCTCCACGCAGTCCATCACCAAGGTCTTCACCCTCGCCCTCGACCTGGCCCGCGAGGGCGACGAGCTGTGGGAGCACGTGGGCCGGGAACCGTCGGGCAATCCGTTCAACTCCCTGGTCCAGCTGGAGTACGAGAACGGCATCCCGCGCAATCCCTTCATCAACGCGGGCGCCCTCGTCGTCACCGACCGGCTGCACACCCGCACGGGTGACGCGGCCGGCACCCTGCTCGACTTCCTGCGGGCCGAGAGCGGCAACCCCGGCCTCTCCTTCGACCTGGAGGTCGCCGTGTCCGAGGCCGCGCACGGCGACCGCAACGCCGCACTCGGCCATTTCATGGCGTCCTACGGCAACATCGACAACCCGGTGCCGGTCCTCCTCGAGCAGTACTTCCGCCAGTGCTCCATCGAGGCCTCCTGCGCGGATCTCGCCCTGGCCACCGGCTTCCTGGCCCGCCACGGCGTCCGCGCCGACGGCACCCGTCTGCTGACCCGCAGCCAGGCGAAGCAGGTCAACGCGGTGATGCTGACCTGCGGCACCTACGACGCGGCAGGCGACTTCGCCTACCGGGTCGGTCTGCCCGGCAAGAGCGGTGTCGGCGGCGGCATCATCGCCGTCGTGCCCGGCCGCTGCACGCTGTGCGTGTGGAGCCCCGGCCTCGACGAGCGCGGCAACTCCGTGGCGGGCGTCGCGGCACTGGACCGCTTCACCACGCTGACGGGGCTGTCCGTGTTCTGATCCGGGGGTCGCATCCCGAGGCTCTGACCGGGACTTCCGCACTCCCCGACGGCCACCGCTCACACGGCGGTCACCCGGGGGCCGCCCCGACGAGGGAAAGGCGTCGCTTTCCGGCCACCCGGCGTTGACACGCTTCCCGAGTGTTGGCCATGGTTTTCCCCGTCGATCTCCGCCGCTGCCAGGCGCTCGGTCTGGCCGGTACCGCCTTTCTCGCGCTGGGCGGTGAGACCGCCGGGGCCCTGCCGGTCGCGGATCTGGTCTCCCCCGAGTCCGGACGCGCCGCCCTCGGACTGGTGGGGGTGTACTTCGGCGTCGTCCTGCTGATCGCCGCATGGGCGCTGCTCGGCAGGGTGATACGCGGCCCCGAGCCGCCGACTCCGCGCGCCCTGCTGCTGGTCCTCGCCGTCTGGGCGGCACCGCTGCTGCTCGCGCCGCCGCTGTTCAGCCGGGACGTGTACAGCTACCTCGCGCAGGGCGCCATGGTCGATGCACACATCGACGTGTACACGCACGGGCCCGCGCAGCTCGGCGGCCCGCTGGCGGACGAGGTCGCACCGGTGTGGCGCGACACCGCGGCCCCCTACGGGCCGGTCTTCCTCGCCGTCGCCTCCGCGCTCTCCGGGCTGACCCGCGGCGAACTGCCCGCCGGACTGCTCGGCATGCGGCTGGTCGCCCTCCTCGGCGTGGCCCTCATGGCGGCCGCACTGCCGCGACTGGCCCGGCAGTGCGGCGCCGATCCGGCCGCCGCGCTGTGGCTGGGCGCCCTCAACCCGCTGGTGCTGCTGCACCTGGTCGCCGGCGCCCACAACGACGCCATCATGCTGGGGCTGCTCGGCGTGGGCCTGCTCATCGCCCGCGGCCGTCTGCACCTCCTCGGCGTCGCCCTCGTCACGCTCGCCGCGCTGGTCAAGGCTCCGGCCGCGCTCGGCCTGCTGGCCGTGATCGCGCTGCGCAGGCCCGCCGGAACCGTACGGGCGGTGGTGACGACCACGGTGGCCGCGCTCGCCACCACGCTCGTGGCCACCGCCGTGACCGGCACGGGATACGGCTGGATCGCCGCCCTGAAGACGCCCGTCTCCCCGCACAACTGGTCGCCCACCAGCGTCCTCGGCCGGATCACCGGGCATGTACTCGAAGGACTCGGAAGCGGTCTGGCCCCCCTGGCGATCCCGGTGTGGCACGCCGCCGGTCTCCTCGCCACGACGGCCGCGGTGATCGTCATCTGGCTGAAGCTGCGCCCCGCACCGGTCTACGCGCTCGGCCTGAGCCTCGCCGTCGTGGCCGTCCTCGGCCCGGCGATCCGGCCCTGGTACGCCTTGTGGGGGCTGTTCCTCATCGCCGCCGCGGCACCCAGCACCTCCGTACGGCACCGGGTGGCCGCCGCCACCGCCGTCCTTGCGCTCGGTGTGCTGCCGAGCGGCGGCCCGCCCGACCTCGCGCAGGTGGTTCTCGCCGTCTCCGGCGGAGTCCTCGCCCTGGTCGTGCTGTGGCAGGCGCACCAGGCGGCGCAGGCACCCGTGCTGGGACGGACCGCGTGAGAGCGCCGCGCTCCGAGCGGGGCCGGATCGCCCTCGTCCTGAGCCTCGCCGCCGCCGTGGCCGTCTTCACCGCGACGGTGCCGCTGCTGCGGGGCTGGTTCGACCTGC
The DNA here is from genome assembly GCF_026168105.1 of Streptomyces hygroscopicus. GTDB lineage: Bacteria > Actinomycetota > Actinomycetes > Streptomycetales > Streptomycetaceae > Streptomyces > Streptomyces hygroscopicus_D. The sequence goes on along the minus strand of NZ_LBMW01000010.1, from coordinate 103,127 downwards.
GTGTCTACTACGGGACCGTGGACGCCTGGGCGCACCACGGTGGTCGTATCTACGACTACCGGGTGCCGGGTACGACCTACGGCTTCACCTATCCGCCGTTCGCCGCCCTGAGCATGCTGCCGATGGCGTTCATCGGCCTGGGGGCCTCGATCGTCCTCACGCTGCTGCTCAACCTCGGGGCCGCCGCCTTCGCGCTGTGGATCCTCGTGGGTCAGAAGCTGCGCCGCCACGGCTGGTTCGGCTGGGCCCTGGCCGGGTGCGCGCTGGCACTGCTCGAACCCGTGCGGGACACCTTCAGCTTCGGGCAGGTCAACCTGCTGCTGCTGGCCCTCGTGCTGGGCGACGCCCGGCTGCTGTCCACCGGCCGGGAGCGCTGGGCCGGGGCCGGCATCGGACTCGCGGCGGCCGTCAAGCTCACCCCCGCGCTCTTCATCGGTCTGCTGCTCCTCGCCCGGAGATGGCGGGCCGCCGCCGTGGCCACCGCCGTCGCGGTGGCCGCGACCGCGCTCGCGGCCTGGGCGGCACCGGGCGCCTCCCGCTTCTACTGGACGCACGCCGTGTGGGACACCACCCGCGTGGGCCGCCTCGTCTACGTCTCCAACCAGTCCCTGCAGGGCGTACTCGCCCGGCTCGCCGCTCCGGGCGACCCGAGCCGCGCCGCCTGGGCACTCGCCGTCGTCCTGGTCCTCGCAGTGTGGGCGTGGCGCGCACACCGCGCACTGCGGGCCGACGACTGGCGGGCCGCCTTCGCGCTCACCGGGCTCGCCGCCTGCCTGGTCAGCCCGATCACCTGGGTGCACCATCTGGTGTGGCTGCTGCCGTCGCTCGCCGTACTGGTGCACGGGCGCCGACTGCGGATCGCGGGCGCGGTGTACGTGCTGCTCTGCAGCAGCGTGGTGTGGCTGTGGTTCGACGACGCCTCCGGGATCGACGGCTTCCTCGGCAGCAACGCATATGTATGGATCACGCTGGGTCTGCTGCTGAGGCTGCCGGTCGGTCAACCGCGTGTGGACCGACCGCCCTTCAGCCGCAGGGCGAGCACCAGCGCCGCGGTGCCCACACCGACCGCACCCGCCAGGGCCGCCGCCTCCGGCCAGCCGGCTCCGTCGTCGCCCTCGTGACGCCGTGCCGTCCTTGCCGGTGCGGCACCGGGCGGCCGGGCGGGCAGGAGCGAGCCGATCGGTGTGACCCGCCCGGCCGCGGCGAACCCCCAGTCCAGCAGCGAGCGCGCCTCCTCGTAAACCGCGAAACCGCCGCCTTCCTGAGGGTTCATCACCGTCACCACGAGGGTGCGCCCGCCGCGGCGGGCGGCGGCCACGAGCGTGTTGCCCGCGCCGCTGGTGTAGCCGTTCTTGACGCCGATCAGCCCGGGGTAGGCCGCGACGCCGTCGGCACCGGTCAGCAGCCGGTTGGTGTTCGCGATCTCGTACGATCCCCCGTCACCGGGGAACGTCGACTCCGCGGTGGCGCAGTAGCGCGCGAAGTCCGGATCGCGCAGCCCGGCCCGCCCGAACACCGCCAGGTCGTACGCCGACGACACCTGCCCCGGGGCGTCGTAGCCGTCGGGCGTGACCACATGGGTGTCGAGGGCGCCCAGCGCCCGGGCCTTGGCCTGCATCTTGCGGACGGTGGTTTCCACGCCTCCGTTGAGCGCGGCCAGGACGTGCACGGCGTCGTTGCCGGAGTTCAGGAAGACCCCCCTCCACAGGTCGGCCACCCGGTAGGTGTGCCCCTCGCGGACCCCGACGAGGCTGCTGCCTGGGCCGATGTCCGCCAGCTCCCGCTCGGAGACGGTGTGCTGGGTGTCGCCCGAAAAGCGCGGCAGGACGGCGAGGGCGAACAGCGTCTTCAGGGTGCTCGCGGGCGGCAGCGGGCGGTGCGGGTCGTGTGCTGCGAGCACCGTGCCGGAGCCGGCGTCGGCCACCACCCACGACAGCGCCGACACGTCCGGGAGTTCGGGGGCCCCGGCGCGGGGCCGCACCTGCGTGCCGGACCCGTACGGGAGCGACGGCTGCGAGGCGGCGGGACCCGGGGTGGCGGTACCTGTGCCGGTCACGGCGACGGCGGAGTGCGCGGAAAAGGCCGGCGCACAGACCGCACTGAGGGCACAGCAGGCGGTGACGGCGCGGGCTGAGAATCCGATGGTCATATCAGCCACCGTAGGAAGGCTGGGCGCGGACGCCCGGATACCTTGAGCCGTGCGGGGGACGGGACACCCGGATGCCGCACGCGGGGCACGGCCCGGCGGGTCAGCCGGCCGGCAGCGTGGGCTGGACCTGGCGCAGGAAGGCCGCGTTGTCCGGGGTGGACCGCATCCGCTCCAGCAGAGTCTCCAGCGTCGCCTGGCCGTCCCGTGACTGCAGGGCGCGTCGCAGTCCTCGTACGGCCGTCAACTCTCCTGCGGAGAACAGGAGTTCCTCGCGGCGGGTGCCGGAGGGGGTGATGTCCACGGCCGGGAATACGCGACGCGAGGCGAGGGTGCCGTCCAGGCGGAGCTCCATGTTGCCCGTGCTCTTGAGTTCCTCGAAGAAGAAATCGTCGGCGCGGGAACCGGTCTCGACGAGGGCGGTGGCCAGGATGGTGAGCGAGCCGCCCTCCTCGGCCAGGCGCGCGGCGCCGAAGAGCCGCTTCGGGCCGTGCAGGGCGGCCGCGTCGACACCGCCACTGAGAGTGCGCCCACCGGCGGCGGCCGCATTGTTGTGCGCCCGGCACAGCCGGGTCAGCGAGTCGAGCAGGACGACGACGTCCTGCCCCTGCTCGACGAGCCGCTTGGCGCGTTCGACGACCAGATCGGCGAGCGCGATGTGCTGCCGCGGGGCCCGGTCGAACGTCGAGGCGTACACCTCGCCGCGCACCGAGCGGCGCATGTCGGTGACCTCCTCGGGCCGCTCGTCGAGCAGCACCACCATGAGGTGGCATTCGGGGTGGTTGCCGGCGACGGCCGCCGCGATCTGCTGGAGCAGCACGGTCTTGCCGGTCTTGGGAGGCGCGACGATCAGGCCGCGCTGTCCCTTGCCGACCGGGGAGAGTAGGTCGATGACGCGCCCGGACAGGCCAGCCGACGGGTGTTCGAGCCGGATCCGTTCGCGCGGGTGCAGCGGGGTGAGGTCCCGGAAGTGCGGACGGCCGCGCAGCTCCTCGGGCGCCCGGCCGTTGATCCGCTCGACCTCGGTGAGGGAGCGTCCGTCCCTGGCGCCGACGAGCGTGTCGCCCTTGCGCAGGCCGTGGCGGCGGACGAGGGCCGGGGAGACCTGGAGGTCGCCGGGTGCGGCCAGGCAGCTGCCTGCCCGCAGATGCCCCTTGCCGTTCTGGTCGATGTCGAGGACGCCGGTGGCGGTTCGGGGCGTGTGCTCCTGCTGTACGGGAGCGGTTTCGAGTGTGGTGGTCATGGATGGTCCTTTCACGGACGGAAAGCGGGAAGAACGAGAGGGGGAGAAGCCGGGAGGCGGCCTGATCACGCCTCGGTACGGCGGGATGCATCACCTCGGGCACGGCGGATGCGTGCTGCTCGCGAGGTTGTGCCGGGAAGCCGATGTGCCGCTCGGAGACGGCGGGTGGGACGGCGAACCGATGAGGAACTGGCACCGGCGCCCGAACGGGGCGTACACAAGTGCTGACCGCACTGTAGCACCAGACGCACAGATGCGGCTTCAGCCACCCCGCTCAACGCGCCGGACTCACCGTCTGTTCCCGTGTGCCGATCCTCGCGCACCCCGATGTCGCCAAGAACGCACCGCACTTCACGGCACTGCGGGAAGGGCGGATCGCCGACGGCTGGACGCCGGCGACCTTCGCGAGACCCGGTGCGGACGGCCGATGGGGCCCTAAGCTTGCGGCGATGTTCTCCCGGCAAGGTCCCACACTCCGCGAGCTGGCCGTTCAGGCGCTGTCCTCGGTCGAGCACGGCTACGACCTGCTCGCGCCCAAGTTCGACCACACCCCCTTCCGGACGCCGGACACTGTCCTGGACGCCGTCGAGGGGGCGCTTGCAGCCATGGGCGACTTCGAACACGGGCTCGATCTGTGCTGTGGCACGGGCGCCGGGGCGGAGGTGCTGCGCAGGGTCTGCCGCGAGAGCGTCACCGGCGTCGACTTCAGCACGGGGATGCTTTCCGTCGGACGGCGGCGGGTCCGGTCGGACGGTCAGCCGCGTGTCGCCTGGGTGCGCGGGGACGCCCGCGCGCTTCCGTTCGGGCCCGCCTTCGACCTGGTGGTGAGCTTCGGCGCCTTCGGCCACTTCCTGCCGGGCGAGTTGCCCGGCCTGTTCGCCCAGGTCCACTCCGTGCTGCGGCCGGGCGGGCGGTTCGTGTTCCCGGTCGGGGCCCCGCCGCGCCCGGCCTCGCCCTGGTACTGGGCGCTGCTCGGCTTCGACACCGCGATGCGCGTCCGCAATGCCCTCTGGCGACCTCCGTTCGTCATGTACTACCGGGTTTTCCGCTTCGGTGAAGTACGACGCGAACTGAGGCGTGCCGGACTCTCGGTGGAGCATCGGGCGCTGCCGGAGTTCGGCCGCTGGCCCGACGGCAGCCCGCGCTGCCGGCTGATCGTGGCCACCCGGATGAGCGGCACACTGCAGGCCCCACCGCGCTGACCGTCCCGGCCCGTTCGCCGCGGCCGCCGTGTCGTCCACGGGACGCTCCTGCGGAACGGAGTCGCCTTCCGAGGGGTACCGCTGTGCTCATCCGGCCGACGGCAGGGTGAACTCGTAGACCAGTGCCTCCCGTTGGGCCTCCACCACCAGATCGGTGATCTCCAGCGGCCGGTCCCACTGGTCGTGCACGCGCCGGGTGACCCGCATGGACGGCGGCAGCGGGGTGATGGCGTCGCGGTGATGCAGCGTCAGCCCAGCCGTGCGCATCCAGTCGTACGCGCGCCACAGTTCGGCCGAGGCCCGGCCGTCCGCGCGGTCGCGGTAGCGGGTCAGCTCCGGGACCTCGGAGACGGCGACCGCGGAGAACGAGGTGACGGCCGTCCGTGCTCCGCTCCCGTCCGCCGCCGCCGACGTGTACCGATGGACGAGGGTCGGCCGTTGCGGCGCGAGGCCGAGCGCCAGGGCGTGCTCGGGAGACGGCACCTCCCAGGTGACGGTCGCCCGGCCGGGCTCCGTGTCCTGCGCTCCCACCGGAAAGGTACCCGAGGGGACGAGCTCGGCCGTGGCGCCTGCCAGCGTCGCGTGGCTGCCGCGCCGGTCCGTGGCGACGAGGCCCTCGCGGCGCAGGATCTGCAGGGCCTGGCGCACGGTCTCCCGGCTGACATGGAAGTGGCTGGCCAACTGCCGCTCTCCGGGCAGTCGTTCACCGGGTGGAATGGCGCCCTCGCGTAGTTCGCTCAGCAGTTCGGTGGCGATCCGCCAGTACAGCGGCTCCTCGTGCGGGTAGGGGTGAGGGTGGTCGGGTCGGGTGGTGCGGGCCATGTCCGCAGCCTCCTGGTGACAAGGTGTAGCCGTGCGGAATCGGTGCGCGACCAGATCTAGCATTGGTCTAAACCACCAGGGAAGGGCAGTCGAGGAGATCGGCCGAATCCGACCCGTTCCCCCATGTCCCTACAACGCGCCGTACAGGGCGTTCACTAGCGCCATCTTCCTCGGATCGTCGGCGATGCGCGGGCCCATCCGGTTCATGACATAGCCCAGCGAGACGCCCGCCTCGGGGTCCGCGAGACCGCACGAGCCTCCGAATCCGTCGTGCCCGAACGCTCTCGGGTTCGGCCCGTACGACCCCTCGGGGCCGCTGAGCCACAGCCCGAGCCCGATCTCCGTGTCCCGGCCCAGCCCCGCCCCGAGCACCAGATCGCGGCAGGTGCCCTGCCCCTCGCGCACGCGCTCGGCCGCCTCGGGGGACAGCACTTGTCGACCGCCCCACGACCCCCGCCCGGCGAAGATCCCGTACAGCGCGGCGACCGCGCGGGCCGTGCCGTGCCCGTTGAGCGCCGGGAGCTCGGCGGCCCGCCACTCGGGAGTGCCGGCCTCGGCGGCACCGACGAGGGGGTTCGCCAGCGCAGCCAGTGCCGTCGGCGTCAACTGGGCGAAGACCGCGGCCTGTTCACCGGAGTTCGCGGCAGGTGGTTGCACCAGTTCGGCCGCCCGCCCGGCCTCCTTGTCGGGGAGCCCGATGGTGAAGTCGATGCCGAGCGGTCCGGTCACCTCCCGGTCCAGGAACGCGCCCGGCAGCAGCCCCGAGACCCGCCGAACCACCTCGCCCACCAGGAAGCCGTAGGTGAGCGCGTGGTACCCGCTTCGCGTTCCCGGCTCCCACCAGGGCTCGGTCGCCGAGAGCCGAGCCACGGTCAGCTCCCAGTCGTAGAGCTGGTCCACCGAGTGCGGTTCCCGCAGCCCCGCCAGCCCGGCGCGATGCGAGAGCAGATGCCGTACGAGGACCGACCCCTTGCCCGCGGCGGCGAACTCGGGCCAGTACGCCGCCACGGGCGCGTCCAGGTCGAGCAGACCGCGGTCCGCCAGGATGTGCAGGCACAGGGCCGCCGGACCCTTGGTCGTGGACCAGACGTTGACCACGGTGTCGCGCTCCCAGGCCCGGGTGCGTGCCGCGTCGGTCCAGCCGCCCCAGAGGTCCACCACCGTCTTCCCGTCCAGCGTGACGGTGACCGCCGCGCCCAGCTCCTCCCGCTCGCGGAAGTTCTCCTCGAACGCCGCGCGCACCGCCGTGAAGCGCGGGTCGCACCGGCCGTCAACCTCTGGCACGTACTGGGACATGGGCCCTCCGTGGTCCCTCGCGGGTGCACCCGGCCGGGACGGACCGGGCGCAACGAACGTACCGACTGGTCGGACTTGAGGGAACCAACCCGCAGGACCGACCGGTCACGACGACCGGAACCACCGCCCCGACTCAGGCGAAGAACAGCGAACCTTCCGGCTCCTGACGGCCGGTGACGGCGTGCCAGTAGTCCCGCGACTCCACCGCGAGTCCCTCGCCGTCGAAGCGGACGAAGACGCATCCGGCGAGGGTGGAGGGCGTGCCGTCCTCCTCCGCCAGCACCCGGAACTCCGCGACCACGCGGCCCTCGGGGCCGACGATCGGCTCGGAGAAGCGGACGTCGAGCGTGCGCTCGCCCGCGAACGACCACCGCAGGTACGCGGCGAGTTCGTGCCGTCCCCGGTGCGGCGCGCGGAACGGCATCGACCGGTGGACGCAGCCCCGCGCGTAGAGCGCCAGGATCGAGTCCACGTCGTGCTCCGCCCAGCCCCGCTCCCACACCCGTACGAACCTGCGTGCCGCCTCGGCCGTGTCCATGCGGGCCGTCAGAAACGGGCCGGCAGCCAGCGCAGCTTGACCGCGTCCTGGAAGGGGCCGCCGCCCTCGTGGTCGTTGAAGTCGTACACCTCGATCTCCTTGTCCACGTGCGCCCACGCGTTGAACGCGGCGAAGACCGTCGACGGGGGACAGGTCTGGTCCTCCAAGGCCGCCGAGAACAGCGCGGGGGCCCGGCCGCGCGCGGCGAAGTGCACGGCGTCGAAGTACGACAGCGTCTGCATCACCCGCTCGGTGCGACCGCGGTGCGTCTTGAGGTAGTTGCCTATCTCCCGGTAAGGATCGCGGTCCGTGGCCGTCGTGGCGCGCGGGAAGTCGCACAGGAACGGCACGTCCGGCGCCACCGCCACCAGATCAGGTACGAGACCGCCGACCGCGATCGCGATGCCGCCGCCCTGGCTGACGCCGACGGCCGCGGTGCGGGAGGCGTCGGTCAGCGGGTGCGCCCGGGCGGCCTCCACGGCCCGCACCCCGTCGGTGAACAGCCGCCGGTAGTAGTACGTTTCGGGGTCCTCGACGCCACGCGTCATGAACCCGGGATAGGTCGGTCCGCTGCCCACCGGGTCCGGCGTCCCGCCGCCGCCCCACGCGCTGCCCTGCCCGCGCGTGTCCATCACGAAGTGCGCGCAACCCGCCGACGCCCACAGCAGATGCATATGCGGAAGGGCGCGTCCGCCGCCGTAGCCGATGAACTCCACGACCGTGGGAAGGGGCCCGTCCACGGCGGTGGGCACGGTCAGCCAGCCCTTGACCGGATGCCCACCGAACCCTGCGAACGTCACGTCGTGCACCTGGACCGTCTTCAGACCCGTGTCGACCGGATCGAAGCGGGCGTCCAGATCGTGCTCGCGGGCTTCCCGCAGCGTCTTCGTCCAGAACGCGTCGAAGTCCGCGGGCTCGACGGAGGCGCTGCGGTACTCGCGCAGCTGGTCGAGCGGCAGGTCGAACAGGGCCATGGAGGACCACCTTTGACGTCAGGACTGCGGATGATCACACCGTAGGGCGGCGGCCCGGGACGCGCCAGGCGGCCTGTCCGCCCGTCGGGGCCGCGGTGGCCGGGCACGCTCCGGCCGCACGGTCACGCCGTCCGTCGTCCCCACTCCGGCCCTGTGCGGGCCCACTCGGCCTCCCACTCCCTCATGCGGTGCCGCTCGGCGACCCGTCCGATCACGGCGCGGCCCAGGAAAACGGCGGCGGCCACCCCACCCGCGGTCCACACCCCGCTCGTCAGGGCGTGCTGCCACACCGCGGCGTCGTTCCGCGGCGGGGCGACGCCGTGCCGCCGGGCATCCAGCCACACCGTGACCCGGTCGCCGCTCCGCGAGCCGCCCGGAACCAGGGCGGGCGTGATCCGTGTGCCCTTGCCGGGCTCGGTCCAGCGCACCTTCACCTGGTACAGGGGCTGCTTGGCGCTCTGTGTCGAGGGCACCGTGGCCGGAGCGTCCTCCGCGAGCACCGCGGGCACCTGATGGCGTTGGGCCCGCTCGGTCAGCTGAGCCGTATGCGCGCTGTCGTACGCCGCCCAGCCCGCGGCCATGCCGACGAGCGGCGCTCCAAGACACAGCAGAACGGTGATGAGCAGCGCCGTCCACGCCTCCACGACATCCGATCGGCGGCGCAGCGGATTGCGCCGCCAGCGCCAGCCGCGCACCCGGGTTCGCATCTCGACCTCCTTGCCGCCACGTCCCGCCCGTGGAGGGGGCGACCGTCCCCGGGGCCGCTTGAAGCCCCGTACGGCCCCCGGTCGGATGCCGGACCCCCGCGGCGAAGTGTCGCGCGGCAGCGCCCGCGGCACACCGGCCCGTCATCCGAGGACAGACCGTCACGGAGCCCCCGCGCGCCCCGCACGGCGGTGGTGGTCCGGATGCGCCCCGTGTCCGGGACCGGCCCAAGCCGGACCGGCCGTCCTCGCCGGCCACCGGCCGGAGGACGGCCGCTCACGGACATGTGCACACGCGGCACGGGACGCATCCGAACCCCCGACGGCTTTTATGCCCATTCTCCTCTCGGGCGAAGTTCCCGGCCATTTGGCCTCGAAACCCGGGGGCCGATACGCGGCCGAAACCCGCACCGGTCGCACCGACGGTCGCCGGTCGTCGGCCGGGGGCCGCCGGGGGCCACCGGTCCGGGCGGCCGGACGAGCCGCCGTTCCCGAAGGCCGGGGCGGCGGGTATCACGGTCAGCCGAAGCGTTCGATCCGGATGCGGTCCATCGGCTGCCCGGCCTCGAAGAGCAGCCGCGAGGGTGCTCCGCGAACCCGTTGGAGCCGCACACATGGGCTTCCCACCCGCCGCGAGGTGCCTCGGCCAGGAGACTTCAGTGGAACCACCCCCGAGCCCGCGCCGATCAGCAGCGCGGGCCGGTCGCCTCCCGCCGGCCGTGTCTTCCGCCCCGGTGGTCCTCGACCGGTCGTCCTCGACCATGACGGGCGTATGAACTCCCCCGAGGCCCGGGAATACCCGCCCCGTGATCTCCCTTGCCGGTAGTGGCCGGTACCGGTGGCTCCCGTCGTCCGGTGACCGGCGGCCCGGCGACAGCGAAAGAGCAGGAGACCCCACATGCCCAAGGCGTACGCGTACACGCGGTACGGCGGCCCGGAGACCCAGGCTTTCGTCGAGGTGGACCGGCCGAGCCCCGGCCCCGGACAGATCCTCGTCGCGGTGCGCGCCGCGGGTGTGAACCCGATCGACTGGAAGCTGCGCGCGGGCCACCGGCGGCCCGGAGACCCGGACTCGCCCCGGTTCCCCGTGGTGTTCGGCAGCGAGGCCGCCGGTGTGGTCGAGGAGATCGGCGAGGGCGTGAAGGGCTTCGCCGCCGGGGACGCCGTCTTCGGCAATACCGTGGCCGGCGGATACGCCGAGTACGCGCTGCTCGACGCGGCGGTGGCCGCGCACGTGCCCCACGGGCTGTCCTACACGGACGCGGCGGTCCTGCCCGTCGCGGCGGCAACGGCGTACGACGGAGTCCGTGGGCTCGGCCTGCCCGCGGGCGCGACCCTGCTCGTCACCGGTGCAGGAGGGGGAGTGGGTGCCGCCGCCGTGCAGATCGCGCGTGCCTTCGGTGTGCGTGTCGTCGGTACGGCGAGCGAAGGCAAGAAGGACTTCGTCGAGCGCCTCGGCGCCGTACATGTACCGGCGGGCCCGGATCTGGCCGCGCGGGTGCGCGCGGCCGCGCGGGACGGGGTCGACGGCGTCTACGACCTCGTCGGAGGTGACGTACTGGAGGAGGTGGCCACCTTGCTGACCGACCGCTCGAGGCTGATCACCGCCGGGGCACCGGCCCAGGACGTGGAGCGGCTGGGCGGCACGCGTGTTCTGCGGGCCCGCACCGCGGCCGTGCTGGACGAGGTCGCGGGCCTGGTCGAGCGTGGCGAGCTGAGCCCTTGCATCACGCGGATCCTCCCGCTGGAGCGGGCCGGGGACGCCCTGCGCGTGGTCGAGAACGGCCACGCCCGGGGCAAGATCGTGATCGAGGTCGGCGCATGAGTGACGCCCGGCACGTCCTCGACAACCCCGCCCTCGCCTCGCTGAGCGGTCCCCACGCCCGCTTCGCCGAGCGCCGGGGGCGCGTGCTGCGCTACCCCCTGGACGTCTCGCCGTGGGTGGGGCTGCCCGACGACCCCGACGCCGACGACTGGGCCGCCCTCGCGGCGCTCGCCGGCCCGGGGGCGGAGGCTCCGCTGCCCGGGTTCTGCGGGCAGGTTCCGGGCGGCTGGGAGATCACCTTCGCTGTCGACGGCGTGCAGCTCGTCGACGACGGGGCCGCCGCCGCGCCCGACCCGGAAGCCGTACGGCTCACCCCGGCCGACGTGCCCGAGATGCTGGACCTGGTGGCACGCACCGAGCCAGGACCGTTCCTGCCGCGCACCATCGAACTGGGCACCTACCTCGGCATCCGCCGGGACGGTGCCCTGATCGCCATGGCGGGCGAACGGCTGCACCCGCCGGGCTGGACCGAGATCAGCGCCGTGTGCACCGACCCCGGATTCCGCGGTCAGGGACTGGCCACCCGGTTGATCCTGGCGGTCGCGCACGGCATCCGTGAGCGCGGCGAGACCCCGTTCCTGCACACCGGCGCGGGCAACACCAACGCCATCCGGCTCTACGAGTCCCTCGGCTTCCGGCTGCGCCGCACCACGAGATTCCTCTCGGCGCGGGTTCCGGAGCACCTGGCGGACGCGCAGGCCGTGGGGATCTGACGACCGGGCGGGGCCCGCATCCCGCGGCCGGCTCCCGAGCGCTGAACGTCCGTCAGCCGGCGTCCGGAGCGGGCGGCGCGTCCGGGGTGGGTGGCGCGAGCGTGGTGGGCGGCACGACGGGGGTGGCTGCCGCAGCCTCGTTGTACCGCAGCAGATACGCCGCGAAGAGTTCCAGGTCCTTGGCCGGCCAGCCCGCGAGCCGCGCCCGGAACGCCTCCCGGCGGCTCTCGGTGACCTGGGCCAGGATCCGTGTCCCGGCCTCGGTCAGGTGGAGCACCTGCACCCGGTGGTCGTCCGGATCGAGCCGTCTCTCGATCAGTCCGGACCGCTCCAGCGCGGCGACCTGCCGGCTGACCGTGGACTTGTCCAGCGCGTAGTGCGCGGCCAGATCGGTGGCGCGGCAGCCGCCGCTCTCCTCCAGGTGCCCGAGCAGCGTGTACGACACGAGGGACAGTTCCGGATGCATGCGTCCGGCCGAGGCGCGAGCGCGCCGGGCGAACACCGTCATCTCGCGCTGGATGGTCTCGACGGCGGACTCTGCCCCCGACGTGGCGGCGGCACGCTCGGCGACATCGGTGTCGCCGGACCCCTCGGCTGACTTCACGGGACCTCCTCGCACTGCTGGTTGTACGGTACAACTTCAGGCCGGGGTCGCATGAGCCGAGCAGGGGCTCGGGGGCCGTACGGCCGAACCTGGCGGAGGGTTGAGGAGCCGTTCGGTTCCCGGACGCTCCTGCTAGGGTGACCAGCGGCCGTGGATCGTCCCGGCCGGTCGTGGCCGAGGAGGTGAGCCCCATTTCCGCAGTGTCATCGGTTCGGGTGCTCTCGTCTCAGGACGGCGCGGATCGCCGGTAGGTGATCGCGAGGGCGCCCTTCGGTCAACCGGAAGGCTCTTCGGCTCCATGCCACCACTCTCCCGCTCCCGTGTCGTCTCCGCCCTTCGTGCCGCCGGCTGTGTCTTCGCCGAGGACGAGGCGGAGTTGATCCTCTCCACCGCCCGCACGCCGGACGAGGCCGACGCCATGGTGGACCGCCGTGTCGCCGGGCTGCCCCTCGAACAGGTCCTGGGCTGGGCCGAGTTCCACGGGCTGCGCGTCACCGTGGCGCCCGGCGTTTTCGTGCCCCGCCGCCGCACCGAGTTCCTCGTCGAACAGGCCCTCGCTCTTTGCCCGAACGCCTCCCTGGTGGTGGACCTGTGCTGCGGATCGGGCGCGGTCGGTGCCGCCCTGGCGGCCGGGCTCGGCGGCCCCGAACTGCATGCCGCCGACATCGATCCGGCCGCCGTGCGCTGTGCCCGCCGCAACGTCGCCGCGTACGGCGGGCGGGTGCACGAGGGCGACCTCTTCGACGCCCTTCCGCGGGATCTGTGCGGCCGGATCGACATCCTGGCCGCCAACGTCCCTTACGTGCCGACGGAGGAGGTCGCGCTGCTGCCGTCCGAGGCTCGTGACCACGAGCCGCTCGTGGCGCTCGACGGTGGCCCCGACGGCCTGGACGTCCTGCGCCGGGTCACCGTCGAGGCGTCCCGGTGGCTGGCCCCGGGAGGTTCCCTGCTCGTCGAGGCGAGCGAACGCCAAGTGCCGCTCGCGGTAGAGGCGTTCACCCGGGCCGGCCTCGACGTGCGGCTCGCCGTCTCGGTGGAGCTGCACGCCAGCGTCCTGATCGGCACCCGGCGCCAGGACTCCGGTGAGCCGGCGGGTCCCGGAGGATCGCGGTGAAGACGTCGGGCCGCTCCGCGCCGGGGTGATGTGCCGAGCCCTCGACGACCGTGGCCCGGCCGCACGCGATGGTGTGTCCACGGCGCGCCGCCCTGCGGAGGCGTGGTGGGTCGAGCCGACGCCGCGCCGACGGCCCGGGCGGGGTCCTCGATTTTCGCCGCCCGGGCCCAGGTGTCCCGGTGACGGGTACGGCACGGTCCGGCTCGTCCCGGAAGCGCTTGCCGATCGAACCCGGGGCGCCGGTCGACCTCGGGGCCGATGCCCTCGGCGGTGGTGACGCGGCCCACCCCCGACCGATTGTGCAACTAGTTGCACAACGGCCCCGTCGTCGTCTACAACAGACGCACGACACGCCGTACGGAGGGCCCGATGAGCCGCTACCCGCATCTGCTGACCCCGCTCGACCTGGGCTTCACCACGCTGCCCAACCGTGTGCTCATGGGCTCGATGCACGTCGGCCTGGAGGAGGCGGAGCGCGGCTTCGAGCGCATGGCCGCCTTCTACGCCGCCCGGGCGCGTGGCGGAGTGGGGCTCATCGTCACCGGCGGCATCGCCCCCAATGAGGCCGGACGTCCCTACGAGGGCGGCGCCAAGCTCACCACCGACGCGGAGGCCGAGCAGCACTCCGTCATCACCGGGGCGGTGCACCGCGAGGGCGGCAGGATCGCGATGCAGATCCTCCACTTCGGCCGGTACGCCTACCACCAGGACCTCGTCGCGCCGAGCGCCGTTCAGGCCCCGATCAGCCCGTTCGTTCCGCACGCGCTCACCGACGCCGAGGTCGAGCAGACCATCGACGACTACGCGCGCGCCGCCCGTCTCGCCCGGCAGGCCGGGTACGACGGAGTCGAGATCATGGGCTCCGAGGGCTACCTCATCAACGAGTTCATCGCGAGGCAGACCAACGGGCGCGAGGACCGCTGGGGCGGCTCGTACGAGAACCGGATGCGGTTCCCCGTGGAGATCGTGCGCCGTGTGCGCGAGGCGGTCGGCGAGGACTTCATCATCATCTACCGGCTGTCCATGCTCGACCTCGTGCCCGGCGGCTCCTCCCTCGAGGAGGTCGTCACGCTCGCCAAGGCGGTCGAGGCCGCCGGAGCGACCATCATCAACACCGGCATCGGCTGGCACGAGGCCCGCATCCCGACCATCGCCACCTCCGTGCCGCGCGGCGCGTACACCTGGGTCACCAAGAAGCTCATGGGCGAGGTGTCGGTCCCGCTCGTGACGACCAACCGCATCAACACCCCGGAGCTGGGGGAGCAGTTGCTCGCCGACGGGTACGCCGACATGGTGTCCCTGGCCCGCCCGATGCTCGCCGACCCCGACTTCGTCGCCAAGGCGGCCGAAGGCCGCCCCGAGACCATCAACACCTGCATCGGCTGCAACCAGGCCTGCCTCGACCACACCTTCAGCGGCAGGATCACCTCCTGCCTGGTCAATCCGCGCGCCTGTCACGAGACCGAGCTGGTCCTCTCGCCGACGCGGCTGCGCAAGAGGGTCGCCGTGGTCGGTGCCGGTCCCGCCGGGCTCGCCTGTGCCGTCTCGGCCGCCGAGCGCGGGCACGAGGTCACGCTCTACGACGCGGCCGACGAGATCGGCGGCCAGCTGAACGTCGCGCGCCGGGTCCCCGGCAAGCAGGAGTTCGACGAGACGCTCCGCTACTTCACCACCCAGCTCGAACTGCACGCCGTGGGCGTCCGGTTGAACACGCCCGTCGCGGCAGAGGACCTCGCCGGGTACGACGAGATCGTCGTCGCGACCGGCGTCACCCCGCGCACCCCGGAGATCCCCGGTGCCGACCACCCCAGCGTCCTGGGCTACCTCGACGTGCTGCGCGACGGCGCACCCGTCGGCGAGCGCGTCGCCATCCTCGGCGCGGGCGGCATCGGCTTCGACGTCGCCGCGTACCTCACCGACGGCGGCGACAGGGCGAGCGAAGACCCGGCGACCTACTTCCGCCACTGGGGCGTCGACATGGAGTACCGTGCCCCCGGAGGCCTCGCCGCGCCCGAGCGGCCCGCCCCGCAGCGCACCGTCCACCTCCTCCAGCGCAAGACGTCGAAGGTCGGCGCGGGACTCGGCAAGACCACCGGATGGATCCACCGCACGGAACTGAAGCACCGCGGGGTCACCATGGTCCCGGGTGTCCGCTACGACCGCATCGACGACGCCGGGCTCCACCTCACCGTCGACGGCGAGAGCCGGGTCCTGGCGGTCGACACGATCGTCCTGTGCACCGGACAGGACCCGCGCCGCGACCTGTACGAGGAGCTGGTGGCCGCGGGCCGGACGCCACACCTCATCGGCGGCGCCGACGTGGCGGCCGAGCTGGACGCCAAGCGCGCGATCAAGCAGGGTACGGAGCTGGCTGCGGCTCTGTAGGAGTCGTACGCCACCTCCCTAGGATGGGCTCATGTCACTCCCGCACGCGATCCTGACCGCCCTGCTGGAGAAGCCGTCGTCGGGGCTCGAGCTGACCCGTCGGTTCGACAAGTCGATCGGCTACTTCTGGTCGGCGACCCACCAGCAGATCTATCGCGAGCTGGGACGGCTCGAGGGCGAGGGCCTGATCCGTGCCCTGCCCACCGAGCAGCCCGCCCGCGGGCAGAAGAAGTCGTACGAGGTTCTGCCCGCGGGCCGCGCGGAACTGGCCCGCTGGACCGCCGCCTCCCAGGACCCCAAGCCCGCGCGCGACGCACTGCTGCTGCGGCTGCGCGCGGCGGCCGTCGTCGGCACCGAGGGTATTGCGGCGGACCTGCGCCACCATCTCGCCCTGCACCAACGGCAGTTGGCCGAGTACCAGGAGATCGAGGAGCGCGATTTCGGATTCGGCACGGACTCGGCACAGGCCCGCCTCCACCATCTTGTGCTGCGGGCCGGCATCGACCTGGAGACCTTCTGGATCCAGTGGCTGACCCATGCCCTGGGCGAGTTCGAGCAGCTGCCCGCGGAGAGCGGCTAAGGGCCGGTCGTCACCGACCGCTCCGTGGAGAACCCGCCCCATGTGCCGTCCGGCAGCCTCGCCCGGATGCGGACCCGGTGCGTGACCCCGGCGTCCCGGCCCACATAGAAGCTGTAGGCGGCCGCGCCGCGCGGCACCGAGCCGCCCCAGACGAGCGAGGTGGCAGGCCGCCCGTCCAGATGGATCTGATATTCCGTGACGACCCCGTCAGTCCCGGGCGGGACCCAGGACAGGTCCAGGTAGTACGCAGAAGCAGAACCGAACCCCAGAGCACCGGCACGGAAGCGCGTCGCACGGCCTGCCCCCCTTCATGGGATTGGTCTGTACCTGTATCCCATGGCCTGCGCGTCGCATCAAGAGGAAGGGCGTTGTTCGGCGGTCCGCGCCCGGGCTACGTATGCTGGTCCCCGACGCGGTGTGAACTGGCCCGCATTCCAGGGCGGTTCGTGCCGACGGCGCGGTCCGCTGTCGTCGCTGATCCCGCGCCGGCGCCTCCCGTCGGGCGGCCGGGGCCCGGTGCGGCCCCGGCCGCCCGACCGCACGACGACGGTGCGGGCGACCGCGGGAAGCCGGAAGCCAAGGGGCCCGCCGCCGGTCGGGGGTGGCAGCGTCCCCCGTGCAATGCCCTCACTGCTTCCGGTACGAGTACGCCTCCATGGCCGCCGCCTCCACCGCGGCCAGGTCCGCGCCCGTCGAGGCCGTGACCACCGCTGCGACCGCCCCCTCGACGAAGGGGGCGTCCACCAGCCGGGTGTTCTCCGGCAACTCGTCGCCCTCCGCGAGCAGCGCCTTCACCGTCAGAACCGCGCTTCCGAGGTCCATGAGCACGGCGACCCCCGCGCCCCGGTCCACGGCTGCGGCCGCCGCCGAGACCAGCTCGGAGCTCGTTCCGAACCCGCCGTCCACCGTGCCGCCCGCCGGGGCGACGGGCGCCGTCGTACCGCCGCCCGCCAGGGCCCTCGCCAGTGCGGCGACCGACTCGGCGACGGCGGCGCTGTGCGAGACGAGCACGATCCCGACCAGCTTCTCCTCGGTCTCACTCATCGGAGGCCTCCACGAGGGCGGCGATCAGCAGAGCCGAGGAGGTGGCACCGGGGTCCTGGTGCCCGATGCTGCGCTCGCCCAGATAGCTGGCCCGGCCCTTGCGCGCCTGCAACGGCGTCGTCGCGACGGCGCCCTCGTCGGCGGCGGCGCTCGCCGCCCGGAACGAGGTGCCGAGCGCGTCCACCGCGGGCACCAGTGCGTCGACCATGGTCTTGTCGCCGGGGGCGGCTCCGCCCAGCGCCATGACGGCGTCCACGCCAGCCCGCAGAGCCTCCGTCAGCTGTTCCTCGGTGACCTCGGCGGCGTCCCCGAGCGCCTTGCCGGTACGCCGCAGCAGGGTGCCGTACAACGGCCCCGACGCCCCGCCGACCGTCGAGATCAGTTGGCGGCCCGCCAACTGGAGAATCGCGCCGGGGGTGTCCGGTGCCTCCTTCTCCAGCACGGCCGTGACCGCGCGGAAACCGCGTTGCATATTGCTGCCGTGGTCGGCGTCGCCGATCGGCGAGTCGAGCGCGGTCAGCCGCTCCGCCTCGCGGTCGACGGACGCGGCGGCCGCCGTCATCCAACGGCGGAAGAACTCGGCGTCGAGCACTGGATCTCCTTGCGTGGTACGGACGTTGACCTCACTCACCTACCCCAGCGCAGCGCCGGTGTGCTGACCGGCGCGTCCCACAGACGCAGCAGCTCCTCGTCGATCTGGCACAAGGTGACCGAGGTACCGGCCATGTCGAGCGAGGTGACGTAGTTGCCGACCAGGGTGCGGGCCACGGGGACGCCGCGGTCGGTCAGCACCCGTTGTACCTCCGCGTTGAAGCCGTACAGCTCCAGCAGGGGGGTGGCTCCCATCCCGTTGACCAGGACCAGCACGGGATTGCGCGGTTCCAGGTCCTCCAGGACGACGTGCACCGCGTAGTCGGCGATCTCGCGGGCGGTCATCATCGGTCGCCGCTCGCGACCCGGCTCGCCATGGATGCCGATGCCCAACTCCAGCTCGCCGGGCGGGAGGTCGAAGGTGGGGGTGCCCTTGGCCGGCGTGGTGCAGGCGCTGAGGGCCACACCGAAACTGCGGGAGTTCTCGTTGACCTGCCGGGCGACCGCCTGCACGCGCTCCAGTGGCTGTCCCTCGTCCGCCGCCGCCCCCGCGATCTTCTCCACGAACAGGGTGGCGCCGGTGCCGCGGCGGCCCGCCGTGTAGAGGCTGTCGGTGACGGCGACGTCATCATTGACCAGGACCTTGGCGACCTGAATGCCCTCGTCCTCGGCGAGCTCGGCCGCCATGTCGAAGTTCAGCACGTCACCGGTGTAGTTCTTCACGACGAACAGCACGCCCGCGCCGCTGTCCACCGCCGCCGCCGCGCGCACCATCTGATCGGGGACCGGGGAAGTGAACACCTCTCCCGGGCAGGCCGCCGAGAGCATGCCCGCTCCGACGAAGCCGCCGTGCAGGGGCTCGTGGCCGGAGCCGCCGCCGGAGACGAGCCCCACCTGCCCGGCGACCGGGGCATCACGCCGTACGATCACCCGGTTCTCCACGTCGACGGTCAGCTCGGGATGCGCGGCCGCCATGCCCCGCAACGCATCCGCGACCACCGTCTCCGGGACGTTGATCAACATCCTCATGGGTTCCTCCTGGTGAGCCTAGCAAGTGAGCATCCGACCTGCGCTTTCCCTGGCCGGAGCGGGGAAGAGTGGGTCTCGGCCCGGTCGGTCCGTGGCGGTTGGAAGCGGGCTCCGGCAGGTCGTCAGGCATGGATGTGGTGCGGACGGGAGGTGTCGACAGTCCGCTGTCGGAAGTATCGGCGCTGAGGGGGTGATGGTCACGTGTGTCGACGTTTTCGGGTGCGTACGAGTCGGATCCGCGCATGTACGCGACCTGGCACGGCGTCACCCCGCTGTCGGCCGCAACCGGGTGCACGACGAAGACCACCGCGACACCGGAGCCTCCGTCACCCGGGGCGTGACGTGGGGCCGAATGGTCTGGTGATGCGGTGGTTTCAGGTGTGCAGGTGTGCAGGTGCGTGTGCGGGCGCTTTTGGTCAGGTGTTCAGCACAGCACGGAAAGCGACCCGGGCAGCACCCTGGCCGTGACCGGGAGGACGGCGTCGACCTCGCCGTCGGCGCCGTAGGGCACCGGCCGGTCGGCCTCGATGCGAACTTCTTTGCCCCGGAGGATCCGCACCTCGGGCCGGTGGACATGGGCGCCCGACCTGAGCTCGTTCATCATGGTGAAGAAGAGCCTGCGCGGCGCATGTCGGATCATCACCACCTCGAGCAGCCCGTCGTCGACACGGGCATCGGGGGCGATGATGCGGCCCGAGCCGTAGTAGGCGGAGTTCGCGGCCACGACGGTGTAGCCGCGGTGCGTGTGAACCTCGCCGTCGATGGTGACCCGATAGTCGGCCGGGCGCCATGTGGCCACCGCCCGCAGACCGCCCACGTAGTAGGAGGCGGCGCCGCGCAGTAGTTTCGCGTGGTTGGCGTGGCGGTTGGCGAGCGCGTCGACGCCCGCGTACACGCTGCCGAGCGCGACGGCGCGACCGTGGGCGGACTCCACCTCGACGGTGTCGACGGAGCGGGGGTCGTTGTGGAGCAGGATCCGGGCCAGGGCGGCCGGCTCGCCGGGCAGGCCCAGCGCTCGGGCGAAATCGTTGCCGCGACCGGCCGGAACCAGGCCGAGGAGGGTGCCGGTGCCGCTGAGAGCACCTCCGATGCCGCCGACGATGCCGTCACCACCGACGGCGATCACGACCCGCCTCCGGCCACCGGCCTGCTGGGCGAGGTCCTGCGCGTGAGCCAGGCTGCGGCTGTACTCGGTCTCCAGCTCGGCCCCGGCCTCCCGGAGCAGCCGGGCCACGTGGAGCAGCGCCGCGACCCCGGAGGATCCGCCGGCGGTGGGGTTGACGATGGCGGTGAACTGTCGCATCGGTGTGCCTCCGAAGGTGCCTGACGGGTCGTGGACGGACGGTGGTGCGGGGGCGGGAGGGGTCAGTCGACGGGCAGGAGGGGTCAGTCGAGGGGCAGGAGGACGCCGGGGTTGAGCAGCCCGGTGGGATCCAGCTGTCGCTTGACCGCCCGGAGAGCCTCGACCCCGAGCGGTCCGGCCTCCCGGACGTACCAGTCGCGGTGGTCGGCGCCCACGCCGTGGTGGTGGCTGATCGTGCCGCCCGCGGACAGGATCGCCTCGTTGGCGGCCTGCTTGGCGGGCGCCCAGTGGGCCACGGGATCGTCGCCCTGGGCGGAGACCACCGTGAAGTAGAGGGAAGCGCCGTTTTCGTAGACGTGGGAGATGTGGCACATCACCAGGGGCGGAGTGCCCGACTGGGTGAGCGTGGCGGTGAGCGCATCGCGAACGGAGGCGTACAACTCGGGGATGCGGGACCAGAACGCCGCGGTCTCCAGCGTCTCGGCGAAGGCGCCCGCATCCAGCAGTGCGTCGCGCAGATAGGGCGCCGAATAGCGGCCGTGGGCCCAGCGCTCTCCCGGTTCCTCGCCCAGGTGGATGCCGCCGCATTCGCGCAGTACGGCCGCGGCCCGCTCCCGGCGGTGGGCGGTGTCCTCCTCGGTGCCCTCATAGCCGGCGATGGCCAGGCATCCGGCAGCCTGCTGGCCGCCGGAGGAACCGATGGCGTCGGGCTGGGCGAGGCCGATCAGTGTCTCGGTCTCGTCCGACAGGCGCAGCACGGTCGGCCGCGGCCCGTCCTGGGCCAGGCGTCGCAGGGCCGCTGCGCCCTCCTCGAAGGAGGCGAAGCGCCATCCTTCGTGGACACGGGTCGTGGGGACGGGGCGGATCCGCACGGTTATCGAGGTGATGACGCCGAACGCTCCCTCGGAGCCGAGGATGAGCTGGCGCAGGTCGGGGCCGGCGGCCGAGCGCGGGGCGCGGCCGACGTCGAGGCTGCCGGTGGGGGTGGCCAGGGTGAGGCCGAGCACCATCTCGTCGAACCGGCCGTAGCCGGCGGATGCCTGTCCGCTGGAACGCGCGGCGGCGAATCCGCCGATGGTGGCCCACTCGTAGGACTGGGGGAAGTGGCCGAGTGTGAAGCCGTGCTCGGCCAGGAGGGCCTCGGCGTGCGGAGCCCTGAGTCCCGGCTGCAGGGTGGCGGTGCGGGAGACCGGGTCCAGGGCGAGCAGGCCGTCCATGCGGCGCAGGTCCAGCGTGACGAACGGGCGCCGCCGCTCGGGGGCGAGGCCTCCGACTACGGAGGTGCCACCGCCGAAAGGAACCAGGGCCACGCCGTGTTCGGTGCACGTCCTCAGCACGGCGAGGACCTCGTCGTGGCTCGCCGGGAGGACGACGGCCGCGGGAAGGTCCTGCACGTCGCCGTCGCGGATCCGCAGCAGGTCGGGTGTGGACTTGCCGCGCGTGTGCCGGATCCGGGCCTCCGCGTCGGTGCGGACATGGGCCTCGCCGCCGACGGCGTCGATCAGGGCGCGGTGGACGGTGGAGTCCAGCGGCGGCTCCGGCACGGTGATGTTCTCCAGAGCGACCGGCTCGGTGCTGCGGGGCTTGACCCCCAGCATGTCGCGCAGCAGCCCGATCACCGTGTCGGGCAACTTAGTTGCCCTGGCAGGGTCCCCCCAGCCGCTCCACAGCATGTCCATGGCGCTTGTCCTCACCGGTCGTTGGAAACAGTGCCCACTCCTGCACGCCCTGCACGGCCGTGCAGGGCGTTACACTGTGACACATGACGCCTATTCGTCACAACGCCTCGGACAGCGATCCGGTGCTCGACGCGGTACGCGACTGTGTTCTGGCCGTCGGCGTCCGCCGCACCACCCTCACCGATGTGGCCCGCCGCGCGGGCGTCTCCCGGATGACGTTGTACCGCCGCTGGCCCGATGTGCGGTCCCTGGTCGGCGACCTGATGACCCGCGAGTGGATCGAGGTCGCCACCCGGGCGATGCCCGAACGCGCGAAGGGGATCGACGCACGCACCTTGATCGTCGACGGGCTCGCGAGGGGGGCGGAAGCCTTCCGCGCGCATCCACTCTTCCGCAAGATCATCGACGTCGACCCCGAACTGCTCCTGCCCTATGTGCTCGACCGGCGCGGCGCGAGCCAGGAGGCCCTCCTCGAACTGCTCGCCGACGCAGTGCGGGAGGGCCACGCCGACGGATCGGTGCGGTCCGGGCACCCGGAACGGCAGGCAAGAGCCCTGCTCCTGGTCGCTCAGTCCTTCACCCTGTCCCTGCGGACCATGACCGATGAGGACGACGCCGATCTCAGCACCGAGGCCTTCTCCGCCGAACTGCGCACCATCCTCGAAAGGACTCTGACGCCATGAGCCCCAGCAGCAGCCCGGCCCACCCTGCGCCGGGCGCTTCCCTGACGGCCGCGCGCCGTCGGCGTGAACTGACCGAGACCGTCGGCGGCCCGGCCGTGGACGTCCTGGTCGTCGGTCTCGGCGCGACCGGCGCCGGAGCCGCCCTGGACGCCGCCGCCCGGGGACTGTCGGTGGTCGCCATCGACGCGCACGACCTGGCCTTCGGTACGTCCCGCTGGAGCTCCAAGCTGATTCACGGCGGGCTGCGCTACCTCGCCTCCGCCCAGCTCGACGTCGCCCACGAAAGCGCACGCGAACGCGGCATCCTCATGGAGCGCACGGCACCCCATCTGGTGCACGCCCAGCCGTTCGTCCTGCCCCTCACCCCCCTGGTCTCCCGTGCCCAGACCGCCCTGGCCTGGGCCGGCTTCCGGGCCGGGGACACGCTGCGCCTGGCGGCCCGCACGGCCCGCGCGACCCTTCCGGCACCGCGCAGGCTCTCGGCCGCGGAGACGCACCACCTCGCACCCGCACTGCGCAGCAGCGGGCTCCGCGGCGGACTTCTGTCCTGGGACGGGCGCGTCACGGACGACGCCCGGCTGGTCACCGCGATCGCCCGTACGGCAGCGGCCCACGGCGCACGGATCCTGACCCGGGTACGGGCGCTGGAGCTCAGCAGGTCCGGCGCCCGGATGCGGGACGAACTCACCGGCGAAGAGGGCGAGATCCGCGCCCGCGCGGTGATCAACGCATCCGGTGTGTGGGCGGGCAGCCTGGTCGACGGCGTCCGTATCCGGCCCTCGCGCGGCACTCACCTCGTGCTGCGCGCGGCCCACCTCGGTTCCCTGCCGGCCGGCCTGCACATCCCGATCCCCGGCGAGACCAACCGCTTCGTCCTCGTACTGCCACAGGGCGACGGCCGGGTCTACGTCGGACTCACCGACGAACCCGTCG
Organism: Streptomyces hygroscopicus; assembly: GCF_026168105.1. GTDB lineage: Bacteria > Actinomycetota > Actinomycetes > Streptomycetales > Streptomycetaceae > Streptomyces > Streptomyces hygroscopicus_D. The sequence continues at coordinate 79,719 of NZ_LBMW01000010.1, read as the reverse complement.
ACGGCGACATCCCGGACGTTCCTCAAGTGCCGGAGACCGACATCGGTTTCCTGCTCGACGTCCTCGGCTCCGCCCTGGACGTCCCCGTCCAGCGCCGCGATGTGGTGGGCGCCTTCGCGGGACTGCGCCCCCTGCTGGACACCACGCCGGAAGCGGGCTCAGGCGCAACGACCAGCACCGCCGACATCTCCCGCAAGCATGCGGTTCTCACCTCGCCGGACGGCGTGATCACCGTGGTCGGCGGCAAGCTCACCACCTACCGGCGCATGGCCGAAGACGCCGTCGACACCGCCATGGCCACCCACCACCTCACCTCCAGGCCCTCACCCACCGCCATGCTGCCCCTGGTCGGCGCCGCACCCCCGCACGTGCTCACCACCCTGCGCGCGCCGCGCCGGCTGATCAGCCGCTACGGCACCGAGGCGCCGGCCGTCCAGGCCCTGAGCGCACACGACTCCCGGCTTGCCGAACCCGTGCTGGAAGGCCACCCCGTCACGCGCGCCGAACTGCTGTGGGCCGTACGCCACGAAGGAGCACTCGACACGGCGGACCTCCTCGACCGCCGCACCCGCATCGGCCTCATCCCCGAGGACCGCGCCACCGCACTGAACACTGCGCGGGACATGCTCGGCGAGGGCTAGGCGGGGACCGGGAGTTGTGGGGACGTACGGCACCGGACGGCCGGGCTCGCCTCACCGCTCGTCCTGAATCTTTTTGAATCTTCAAATAGAAGACCGTTTCAGGGGTGCGGATGCGGGTACGAGCGAGGTTCCCTAGCGTTGCAGTGGTCGATGTCTCCGTCTGGAGGGACCTGTGATGACCGTGCCCCGGATCCTGATCGTCGGTGGCGGATTCGCCGGGATGGAGACCGCGCGCAAGCTGGAGCGGATCCTCAAGCCCGACGAGGCGGCGCTGAAGCTCGTGACCCCCTACGACCATCAGCTCTATCTGCCCCTGCTGCCACATGTAGCGTCAGGGATCCTCACTCCGCAGTCGGTCGCGGTCTCGCTGCGTCGGCTGCTGCGCCGCACGGTCATCGTCCCCGGCGGGGCGGTCGGCGTCGACCCCGCCGCGAAGGCCGTGGTGGTACGGAAGATCAACGGCGAGACGACGGTCCAGCACTACGACTACCTCGTGCTGACGCCGGGCAGTGTGACACGGCAGTTCAACATCCCCGGAGTGGACGAGCACGCCGTGGGCATGAAGACGCTCGCGGAGGCCGCCTGGGTCCGCGACCACGTCATCTCCCAGCTCGACCTGTCGGCGGCCAGCTCCGACCGGGCCGAGCAGGAGACCCGGCTGCAGTTCGTGGTCGTGGGCGGGGGTTACGCCGGTACGGAGACCGCCGCCTATCTGCACCAGCTCACCAGCGCCGCGGTGAAGCGCTACCCGGGCCTGGACCCGGACCTCGTCAAGTGGCACCTCGTGGACATCGCGCCCAGGCTCATGCCGGAACTCGGCGAACGGCTCGGCGCGAAGGCCCTCGACATCCTCAAGCGGCGCGGTGTGAACGTGTCGCTCGGGGTGTCGGTCGCGGAGGCCGCGGCGGACACCGTCACCCTCACCGACGGCCGCAAGCTGCCCTGCCACACGCTGATCTGGACCGCGGGAGTCGCGGCGAGCCCGCTGATCGCCACGCTGGACGCCGAGACCAACCGGGGCAGGCTCGTCGTCCGGCCGGATCTGACCGTGCCGGGTCTGGACGGGGTCTTCGCCCTGGGGGACGCGGCCGCCGTGCCCGACCTGGCCAAGGGCGACGACGCGATCTGCCCGCCGACCGCCCAGCACGCGATGCGCCAGGGCTGGGCAGCGGCGAAGAACGTCGCGGCGGCGCTGCACGGTGCGCCGCTCACCGCCTATCACCACCGGGATCTGGGCCTCGTCGTAGACCTCGGCGGCATCCAGGCCGTGTCCAAGCCGGTGGGGATCGAGCTCACGGGCCTGCCCGCACAGGTCGTCGCCCGTGGGTACCACCTGGGGGCCCTGCGCACGGTTCCGGCCCGCCTGCGCACCCTCACGAACTGGACGCTCAACGCGGTGGCGGGTTACGACTTCGTGCGCACCGGCTTCCAGGCCGGCCGCCCTGCCACGCTCAAGGACTTCGAGCGGACCGACGCCTATCTCAGCCCGGACCTGATCGCCTCGCACACGGGAGCGGAGGCGAGGGGGCGCACGGACTGAGGGGACCGCACGCACTGACGGGACCGCGGGGAGGGCAACCGACCCTGCCTGGACCGCCGGGTTTGGCGCGACCGCCCCCGGCTACCCGCACCCCGTGACGACGACATCCCAGCAGGAGGTCTACCGCTTCCTGGAGGACCGCTTCGCCTGCGCGCAGGCCTGCACCGAATGTGCCCGGGCCTGCGCCCTGCGCGCGAGTCTCGCGGAACCGGACGGGCCCCACGACCAGGACGTTCTGCGGCGCACGGGCATCACATGCGCGGAGGTCTGCGACGCGACCTGCCGCGCGCTGTCCGACCAGAGCGGGCAGAAGGAGGCAGCCATCCGCGGCCAGGCGGAGTGGTGCCTGGCGGTGTGCCTGGAGAGCGCGCACGTCTTCGACCGGGATCCGGGCGGCGAGGAGGCCGCGCAGGCCTGCCGGGCCTGCGCCCGGGCCTGCGCCGACTTCGTGGTGACGCTGAGTTGACGACTTCGTGGTGACACCGAGCTGACGGGTTCGCGGGTGACGCCGTCGGCCGTGTGCGCGGTGACGCCGACGACGACTTCATGGCGGCGCGAGCCACCGGGCCGAAAACCACGGCCCGGGCGCGAGTGCCAACGCCGCCGGTGCACCGGCGCATGCACCGCCATTCCCAATTTCTGAAACACGTTCTACGGTGTGCGCCGTCAGGACCGTACCCGCCCTGGGGAATCTGGAGGCGCCGTGCATCTCGACCACACGCCCGAGCAGCAGCGGTTGCGCACCGAGTTGCGCCGCTACTTCGCCGAACTGGTGCCGGACCACGCCTACGCCCGCTACGCCGACCCCGCGTCGCAGAAGCGCTTCTACCGTGACACCATCCGCCGCCTCGGCAGCGACGGCTGGCTCGGCGTGGGCTGGCCGAAGGAGTACGGCGGGCGCGGGCTGACCCCCATGGAGCAGTTCATCTTCTTCGACGAGGCCGCCCAGGCGGGCGTACCGCTGCCGCTGATGGCGCTCAACACGGTCGGGCCGACGCTCATGCAGTTCGGCACCGACGAACAGAAGGCCTACTTCCTGCCGAAGATCCTCGCCGGTGAGATCGACTTCGCGATCGGCTACAGCGAACCGGACGCGGGCACCGACCTGGCATCCCTGAAGACGCGCGCGGTGCGGGACGACCGGGGCACCTCCCGCTCGGGCGAAGCCGGGAGCGGGGGAGAGTACGTCGTCAACGGTCAGAAGATCTGGACCACCAACGGCGACACGGCGGACTGGGTGTGGCTCGCCGTGCGCACCGACCCGAGCGCCCCGCCGCACAAGGGCATCACCATGCTGCTCGTGCCGACCTCCGACCCCGGCTACTCCTGCACCCTCATCCGCACCCTCGCCTCGCACGACACCACCGCCAGCTACTACGAGAACGTCCGCGTCCCGGTCTCCCGACGCGTCGGCGAGGAGAACCAGGGCTGGCGGCTGATCACCAACCAGCTCAACCACGAGCGCGTCACTCTCGCCGCGCACGGCACCATGGCGATCCGCGCCCTGCACGACGTGCAGCGCTGGGCCATGGAGACCAAGCTCGCCGACGGCCGCCGGGTGATCGACCTTCCGTGGGTGCGCCGGGGTCTCGCCCGGACGCACACCCGGCTGGACGCGATGAAGCTTCTCAACTGGCAGATGGTGAACGCCGTCCACGAGGGCACGCTCACCCCGCAGGACGCCTCCGCCGTCAAGGTCTACGGCTCCGAGGCCCGCCGTGACGCATACGCCTGCCTCATGGAGATCGTGGCGGCCACGGGCGCCCTGAAGGAGGGGTCGGCGGGCGCCGTGCTCCACGGCGAGCTGGAACGCGGCTACCGCTCGGCGGTGATCTTCACCTTCGGCGGCGGCAACAACGAGATCCAGCGCGAGATCATCTCCTGGATCGGCCTGGGGATGCCACGCGTGCGGAGGTGACCGGGTTGTGACCAGGATTTTTGGTTGCACTTAGAGATCATTTCATTTGGTGGTACCGGTAGCCTGGCCGCTGTTGATGGTCGAGCGCCTGGTGCTGGACGGGTTGTGGGAGTGTGGGGCAACGCCCCCGTCGGCGACCTCGGCCCGATCGACATCACCTACGGCTCCGACAGCGACAACCGGCAGGGCAAGTGGAGGGATGGTGGGTTTACTGCCACGCTGCCGCTGAACGATAAGGTCATGTTCTACCAAGTGTCCGCGCAGTTGCAGGGCTCCGGCGATATCCACTGCTCCGTGACCGTCGATGGCCACACGAAGTCCGGCCACGCGTCAGGCGGGTACAACATCTGCGACGCGCAGCTCAGCAGCGGCCTGCTCGGCGGCTGGGAGTAACGCAACCCTGCGAAGCCTCGCCGTTTTAGGGGGCTTCCCGCCCCGCACCATCCTTGGGGGGGGGACCATGGCCGATCAGCTTCCGCCACAGCCGAACACCCTGCCCCAGCTCACCGAACCTCCGGTCCTGCCCACACCCCCGGTACCGGGGAAGAGACGGCTCAGCCCACTCACAGCCGGCCTGCTCGGCCTGGCCGTCGGCGCGGGAATCGTCGGCGGCGTCTGGGAGGCCGAGAGTGGCCAGTTCGCTGGCAGTCTCGGTTAGTCGGACGCGGCAGGGCCCCGACCGGGTTCGGGCGGGGTCTTGGCTGACTGCCGCGACCCTCAAGAACTACCCCCGTCGCCCGCCCATGATGAAAGCCCGGGCGCCAGCCATTTAGCGTCCGGGTCCCTTTGTGCGAGCAGGAGCAGGCCCGTTACGGGGGGAAACGAGCCTGCTCCTGCACGTCGGCGCTCGCTACCTCCCCCAAGAGGGCGACCACCCTCGACCCTCGTGATCGGGTCACTCTCTCCTGCGCCCGCCCGCCCCGGAGTGTCACAGGCGGCGGCGGAACTTTTCGAGGCCAACACCTATGTGCGTACCGGCACTTGCCATCGTTACGAATCAGAGCGTTGCCTGCGCATGCCAGTCGTTAACGTGTCGCCCGCCAGTCCCTGGATACCCCGTTGGTGAACGGACATTGTCAGACCCAGGCGCAATGCTGCCCCCAACTCTGCGTGAAGGGAGGTGAGTAGCGATGTCGAAGAACCAGAAGGCGGCTGTCCTTATGGTCGCGGCCCTTGCCGGACAGGTGTACCTCGGGAAGGTCGCCAAGCAACAGGGCGCCGCGCTCGGCCTGTCCGTCACGGCCGTTAGCCTGATCGGCTACGCCATCGGCGCTGAGGGCGACACGCGACTCCCGAGCCGCAAGGCCAAGAGGCACAGACTCCGCATCTCCACATGCCCCATGACCAGCGGAGGCGGTAGTACTCCGTCGCCCAGCCCGCAGAGTCACGGCCTGCTCGCGGTGGCGATGCTCGCGATGACGGCCAGGTACCGCAGGCTGTAGAACCCGCGTGAGGCCGAGCCTCCGCCGCCTTCGGGCGGCGGGGGCTTCTTCGTATGTCTGGGTCCGGCCCGAAGCGCTCAGTCGAGGATCCCCAGCTTCGAGTCCGGGCGGCAGAACGCGTACGCCTCGAAGATCGGATCCCGGAGGGCAAGGCGGGCCTCCTGCTCGGCGATCGGGCGGGTCGTCCTCGGAGGCATTGTGCAGTCGCCGGTGTGGATTACCCCGCGGGGTGGTGTGCGCATCTGCTCGCAGACGAAGCCCGCCGGCCCCCGCTCGCTGCCAGCGGATACGGAAGGCGGGAGTGCCGCCGGACGCGGTTGTTGCGGTCCCTGCTCGGGGGCTGGCCGTCGTTCGAAGTGGGAGAGCGCCTCGCGTACGGCGTCGCGCTGGAGCCGCTAGTAAATGCCGACGATCTCATTGTCGGCTATCTGTTCTTCCGGATACGCCAGGATCGCCCGGAGGCGCGGCGCATCAGGTGGCAGCGCGGACGCCACGGCCAACTGGCCGAGCTGCGCTTACGAGGCATCCGGCTCGCCAGGTGAGCATTGCCGCACCATAGGCTCGGAGGGTGATTGAGACTATCGTGTTGGACATCGGCGAGACGATCACCCGCGACGACCGTTATTGGGCCTCGTGGGCCGACTGGCTGAAGGTTCCTCGCCACACCCTTTCGGCGCTCGTCGGGGCCGTCGTCGCCCAGGGCCATGACAACGCGGAAGCGCTTCGGCTCGCACGTCCTGGCATCGATGTCGCCGCTGAGTATCGCGCCCGCGAAGCCGCCGGCCGAGGCGAGCTGCTCGATGAGAGTGACCTCTACGACGACGTGCGACCGGCCTTGTCGGCACTGCGTCAGCAGGGAGTGCGCGTCATCATTGCCGGCAACCAGACGCGCCGCGCGGGTGAACTGATGCGCGACCGGGACCTACCTGCGGACCTGATTGTGACGTCGGAGGAGTGGGGCGTGGCGAAGCCGCAGCCGGAGTTCTTCCGGCGTGTGCTGGAGGTCGGTCAGGCAGGTCCGGAAGCCACCCTGTACGTAGGTGACCACCCGGCGAACGACGTGTTCCCGGCAAAGGCGGCCGGCCTGCGCGTGGCACACATCCGCCGCGGCCCGTGGGGGCATTTGTGGGCAGACGACCCGGAGGTGGTGGAGGTCGCGGACTGGCGGATCGACAGCCTCACCGAACTCGCATCGATCATCGCGGACTGACGACACTGAAACGGCCCCACCAGCCAGGGCTGTTAGGGCCGTTCGAGTACAGCTGTGTCGCGACGCGAGTACGGTTCAGGGTGGACGCCCTGAACTGGAGCCAGTATGCCCGCACGGACCGACAGCGGGGTAGGCCGCCGTATCGCCTACTACCGCGGCGTCGTCCGCCCGTCGATGACGCAGCAGCAACTTGCGGACGCGGCCTGCGTCGCGCTCGGCACCATCCGCAAGATCGAACGCGGCGAGCGAGGGGTCACCGACTCCACCCTGCAGGCCATCGCCGATGCGCTCGGCATCGACCCCAGCCTTCTGCGTGCCGACCGCGGCCCCGCCCACACTCGCGTGCGCGATGCGCTGCCCGCCCTCTCCGCTGCCCTCGCCACCTACGACCTTCCGGACGACGGCCCGGTCCGCTCCTTCCATGAGCTCCACAGGCCGCAGTGACACAGGCCGCTCGCTGGAGGCTCGCAGCCCAGTACACGCGGATCGCCCACAAGCTCCCTGAACTGCTCGCCGAACTTGCCTGCGCCTACCACGCAGCCCTCGGCGAGCAGCGGGCCGAAGTGGCTGGACTTCTGGTGAAGGCCTACCGCTGCGCCGACGCCGTCGCCTACAAGTTCGGTGCCCATGACCTATCCGCGCGCCTGATCGAACTCATGCGGTGGGCCGTCCCCGAGGTCGGCGATCCGCTGCTCTCCGCGTCCGTCGCCTACGTCCGCACTGAGACCTTCTTCGCCGCCCGCGCCCACGCGGCCGGATTGCGCACACTGGAACAGGCGTTGGATGCCGCCCCGGCCCCGGCCACAGCGCGAGAGATCGCAGCGAAGGGCGCGCTCCACATGAGGGCTGCCGTCATCGCGGGCCGGGCCCGTGACGCCTCCGCCACAGTCACCCACCTCAATGAGGCAAGTGCCCTCGCCGACAGGGTGCACGAGGACGTCTACTGCGGCACCGCGTTCGGCCCTGACTCGGTGCGTATCCACGAAGTCTCCGTCGCCGTCAGCCTCGGGGGCGAACATGTCGGCCGCGCCCTCGACGTCGCCAGCGAGTGGAAACCGCCCAAAGATCTTCCGGCTGAGCGCCGCAGCGGTTTCTACATCGAGCTCGCCCGGGCCCAGCTCTGGTCGGGCTTCGCTGACGACGCCTTCGAGTCGCTGAAGGTTGCCCGCAATATAGCCCCGCAGCACACCCGCGAACACCCGTGGGTGCGTGAAGACGCTGCCAAGCTCCGCCGCATCAGACGTGCTGACGTCGAGAGTCTCACCAACTTCGCGGAGTGGTGCGCCGCTACCTGAGCGCCCTGCCCCAACTGCCCCTTGCCGGGGTACTTGTGACCCTTCCATGCCCCCACCATCTGTTACATGCGTAGGAACCAGCAGATGGGATTCGGGGATGCCTGACACACTCCCACTCGCGCCGACGGTCATCGACGGATGCGTGAGCATCGTCCGACTGCACGGTGAGATCTGCTTCGACTGCGGGGCCGTCAGCAAGACCCTGCGCGCGGCTGGGCATGTGGCGGTCCGCGGCAGCGCCTGCGTGTGGCAGACCGTCACATGCGGATGCCGTAGCCAGGCGACCGCCGCGTGAACGCACGTGGATCAGCCGACCCCGGCGACCGCGGTCACGGCCCCGGGGTCACGGCCAACGCTCAAACCGGTGAAGGAGCGTCGACATGACGAACACTACGGCCGCGGAACGGCTCAGGGTCAATACGACCCCGGCACGGCCCAGGGTGAAGATGAGCATTCGCGTCTACAGGGTGGTCGACGACGGCACGATCACCGAGGACCGCGGCACCGTCACGAGCATCGACTACGGCGAGAAGCAGCTACCGAAGGAGAGTGGCTTCCCGCCGTGCACCTGCCCTCGCTGCCGGGCCGGGCAGGCGGTGATGCAGTGACCAGCATGGTGGAGGCCGGCAGCCAGACGGAGGCGCCGGACATCGAGACGATGCGCGAGACGGTGAACCGTCTGCTCGAGCCGGACGCCGTCCCCGAGGCACTGCCACCCGCCGCTGATGAACTCGGCACTCTCACCCTCCTGCTCCGCGAGCACCTGGACCTGCTCATGCCGCAGGTTGAGCAGCGCGCGAAGCGGCTCCCGAAGGACAGCGTCACACGCTTCTGCGCGTTCGCCTGCCTGGGCGAGGCGCGCGACAGGCTCAGAGCCACGCCGAGCTCGGCACCCGGCGGAGACGTCGCCTACGGCCGCCGTCTGGCCCGCGTCCTGAACGCCCTGTGCGACCACTACGAGAACGTCAGCGCCGGTCACCAGGGGGCCGGACAGTGAGCTCTCCCGACGTCGATGAGCCAGAACCGACCCAGAACCTTGAAAGCCGGTTCCTGGAGCACGCTACGGCCTGCTTGTCGTGCAGGTTCATTATGTGAGTCCGCCAGGCGGCTACGAGTGCTGGCTCAGCAGGCCATCGACTGATCTACGCCACGCCGGCGGTAGGGGCCCATGGCGGCCGCTTCGGGTCAGGGCTGCACCAAGACCCCCGTCTCACCGGGATCCGCAAGACCTGGCGAGGCGGGCCAGCCCGTCCCGTCGGATGTTCCGCAAGACGTCCGCCGGGACGGGTTCCAGACCGCCTCTCCGTGAGGGTGGGAACGCTCTTGGCGGTCTCATAGCGGCGGATCGTCTTGTTATCGCGTCCGCCGTATTCGGCGAATTCGACTCGGCTCAGGCGGGCTTCGGAGCGGGCGATGCGAATGCGCTCCCCGATGTCCCGGCGGCGGGTTGAGACCCAGGCGGGCATGGGATCGAGTGGCATGCGAACACGTTGTACGAATTAAGATCTCATGTCCTTACCTGGCTGGGTAAAAGTGCGAGGCTCGATCGCGCAATCACTCGTCAGCGGCGTGATCTCATAGCACCCGCCCCGTCGCGGAGGGTTGATGGGCGTACCGGGCAAGGTCACACTGACCAGGTGGACGCGGATCCGGGGTTCTTCGGGCCCTCCTCGGTGACCTGGCAGATGCACGGCGACCCCATGATGTGGGTCGCCGGGATTCGCGCGCTCTACCTTCAGGCCCTCCACCCGCCCACCGTGCGCGGCGTCGTGCAGAACTCCGACTTCCGGCGCGACGCCTGGGGACGGCTGATGCGTACCGCCAACTTCGTCGGGACGACGACGTACGGGACCACCGAGGCCGCGGAGCGGGCAGGCAGCCGGGTGCGGAAGATCCACAGCATGCTCGGCGTGACGGACCCGGACACGGGGGAGCGGTACGGTGTCGACGAGCCCCGGCTGCTGCTGTGGGTGCACTGCGCCGAGATCGACTCCTATCTCCAAGTGCTGCGCCGCTCGGGCTTCCCGCTCACCGACGCGCAGGCCGACCGGTACATCCGCGAAAACCGGGTCGCCGCCGCTCTCGTGGGGCTCGAGCCGGACCGAGTTCCCTGTGATCAGGACGAGTTGGCAGCGTACTTCGAGAAGGTGCGGCCGGAGCTCGCCGCCGGGCCCGAGGCGCGCGAGGTGGACGACTTTCTGCAACGCCCCCCGGTCCACCCGCTGCTTCTCCCGGCGCGCGCCCTGCTGTGGCGGCGCGTGGCGAACCTGGCGTACGCCGCCCTGCCCCCGTACGCCCACGAGTTGTTCGGCAGACCGGCCCCGAGGCCCCCGGCGGTGACCCGGCGCCTGCGTGCCACCGGCATCATTCTGCGCTGCGTTCCCGCACGTCTGCGCTGGCAACTGCCGCCCAAACACATCCTCCGCGCCATGGACAGGCTCGGCCCCGGAGCGCGCCCTGCACCGTACAAAGTCGGCAGATAACTCGCCATACTGGACGAGCCAGGGGAGGGGCGGGGCCGGGACGGGGGCGATCGCGGGCGATGGCGGACACCAGGCTGATCAAGGACCGGTACCGGCTGCTCGACCTGATCGGGCGCGGCGGCATGGGCGAGGTGTGGCGCGCGCGGGACGAGTCGCTGGGCAGACGGGTCGCCGTGAAGTGCCTCAAACCGCTGGACCCGAACCACGACCAGTTGTTCGCGCGGGTCCTGCGGGAGCGGTTCCGGCGCGAGGCACGCGTGGCCGCCGCCCTCCAGCACCCCGGGGTCACCGTCGTGCACGACTTCGGCGAGTCCGACGAACTGCTGTACCTCGTCATGGAGTTGCTGGAGGGACGCAACCTCAGCCAGCTCCTGGAGGACAACGAGCACCACCCGCTGCCCGTCCCCGACGTCGTCGACATCGCCGAGCAGGTCGCCGCGGCACTCGCCTACACCCATCGGCAGGGCATCGTGCACCGCGATCTGAAGCCCGCCAACATCGTGCGGGCCGGCGACGGCACGGTGAAGATCTGCGACTTCGGCATCGCCCGCCTCGGCCACGGCATCGGCTTCACGGCGCGGCTGACCGGCACCGGGATCGCGATGGGCACCCCGCACTACATGTCACCGGAGCAGATAGGCGGCGAGCCCGTCGACCGGCGCAGCGATCTGTACTCGCTGGGGTGCGTGCTCTACGAGCTCGCCACCGGCGTCCCGCCGTTCGACCGCGACGACGCCTGGGCGATCCTCCTCGGACACCGCGACACCCCGCCCGATCCGCCGCGCGGCCACCGCGGCGATCTGCCCGGGTACTTGGAGCGCATCATCCTGGACCTCCTGGCCAAGCGCCCCGAGGACCGCCCGCACGACGCGCGTGAACTCGGCCGCCGGATCGCCGAGGGCCGCGCCCCGCGCGCGTACGAGCCCATGCTGGTCCCGCCCACGCCTGTTCACCGGCCGCCGTCCCGTGAACCCCGGCTGCCCTCCTGGACCCGCTCCATGACCGCCGGTCACAGGGCGGCCGGCGGACTGGGCACCACCCCGCCGGACCACGCGGCCTGCCCCACCGCCGAGTGGACCGGCCGCCCAGCCACGGGCCGCCAGCCCGAACCCGCACCCGCCGAACGGTCCGCTCCGCCACCGGAGGTGGCCGGCGACCTGGCCGGCCGGCACGACACGGGACTCGGCCTGGGCCGGCTCGGCCGCTGGACGGAGGCGCGCCGGGTGCACCGCGCGGTCGCCGCCGAGCGTGAGTACCTCCTCGGCCCCGACCATCCCGACACGCTGGCCAGCCGGTACGAGGTCGCCGTCACGCTCAGCCGCACCGGCCGCACCGCCGACGCCCTGCGCGAGTACACGCATGTCGCCCGGGCCCGGGAACGGGTGCTCGGCCCGGACCATCCCGACACCCTGGCCGCCCGCCAGGAAACGGCCTACGTCCTCGGTCAGCTGGGCCGCCACTTCGAGGCACACCAGGTGTACACGGCGGTGCTCGCCGCCCGGGAGCGCACCATGGGCCCCGACCATCCCGACACGCTGCGCTGCCACCACAACCTCGCCTTCAGCCTCAGCCGGCTGGGGCGACCGGAGGACTCGTACCGGGTGGCGCAGGAGGTGGCCCGGGCGCGCGCCCGGGTGCTCGGCGCCACGCACCCCGACACCCTGGTCACGCGGTACGAAGTCGCCTATGCGCTCGGTCAGTTGGGGCGCTGGCCCGAGGCGCTGCAGGCATATCGGGAAGTGGCCGTGGCACGGGCCCGTGCGCTGGGTCCCGACCACCCGGACACTCTGGCGGCCCGCCACGAGGCCGGGATCAGCCTGGGGCGGCTCGGCCGCACCGCGCAGGCCCTCGCGTGCTACCGCGAGCTGGTCGACGACCGCACCCGTGTCCAGGGCGCGGCGCATCCCGAGACTCTCCGCGCCCGCCACGGCCTCGGCGTCAATCTGGGGCGCCTCGGCCGCTGGGAGGAAGCCCTCGCGGAGTCCCGTGAGGTGTGCGCCCTGCGTGAACACGTGCTGGGGCCCGATCACCCCGACACCCTGGTGAGCCGTCGCGAGGTCGCCGTCGGCCTCGGCTGGCTCGGCCGCTGGGCGGACGCCCTCGTGGACTACCGCCGTGTGGCGGCCGCCCGGGAGCGGGTGCTCGGCGCAGGTCACCCCGACACGCTCGCCAGCCGCAACGACGAGGCCCACTGCCTGGAGCAGCTGGGCCGTGCCCAGGAAGCGGTGGAGCTGTACCGGTCGGTGGCGGTGTCCCACCGGGAGAGGGCGGCGGGTGGATCATGAGCCGCGGTCGACCGGCCCGGCTCTGGCCGATCCGGATCACCGCGTGCTACGAAGAGGCATGCCTGCACACGAGGGATACGACGCCGTGATCGTCGGCGGCGGCCACAACGGTCTCGTGGCCGCCGCCTATCTGGCCAGGGCCGGCCGGTCCGTGCTGGTCCTGGAGCGACTGGACCACACCGGAGGGGCGGCGGTGTCCACCCGCCCGTTCGCCGGGGTCGACGCGCGGCTGTCGCGGTACTCCTACCTGGTCAGCCTGCTGCCCCGGAAGATCGTGCGCGATCTGGGGCTGGACTTCCGGGTGCGGGCGCGCACCGTGTCCTCGTACACCCCCGTCGAGCGTGACGGACGCCCCACCGGGCTCCTCGTCGGCGGCGGCGAGCGGCGCACCCGGGAGGCGTTCGCGCGGCTCACCGGGTCCGACCGGGAGTACGAGGCCTGGCAGCGCTTCTACGCAATGACCGGGCGCCTCGCCCAGCGGGTGTTCCCCACGCTCACCGGGCCCCTGCCCACCCGTGACGAACTGCGCCGTCGCGTCGACGACGAGGTGGCGTGGCGGGTGCTGTTCGAGGAGCCGATCGGTGCCGCCGTCGAGGAGTACTTCGCCGACGACCTGGTCCGCGGTGTCGTCCTCACGGACGCGCTCATCGGCACCTTCGCCGACGCCCATGACGCCTCGCTGCGGCAGAATCGTTGCTTCCTCTACCACGTCATCGGCGGCGGCACGGGCGCCTGGGACGTCCCGGTCGGCGGCATGGGCGCGCTCACCGACGCGCTGGCGGGCGCCGCGCGTGCCGCCGGAGCGGTGATCGCCACGGGACGCGAGGTGGTACGGATCGAGACCGACGGGCGCACTGCCGAAGTGACCCACCGGGGTGAGGACGGCGAGGCGACCGTCTCCGCCCGGCACGTCCTGGTGAACGCCTCCCCCCAGGAGCTGGCCAGGCTCACCGGCGACACCCCGCCCGGCCCGGCCGAGGGCGCCCAGCTCAAGGTGAACATGCTGCTGACCCGGCTGCCCGCGCTGCGCGACACCGCCGTCGACCCGCGTGAGGCCTTCTCGGGGACCTTCCACATCGCCGAGGGGTACGCACAGCTGGCCGCCGCCCACGCCCAGGCGGCCGGGGGCTCGCTGCCGGCCGCGCCGCCCTCGGAGATCTACTGCCACTCCCTCACCGACCCGACCATCCTCGGTCCCGACCTCGTCGAGAAGGGCTATCAGACCCTCACCCTCTTCGGTCTGCACACTCCCGCGCGGCTGTTCGAGCACGACAACGACGGCGTCAGGGAGGAGGCGCTGGAGTCGACGTTGGCGCAGCTGAACACCCACCTCGCCGAGCCCGTCGAGGACTGCCTGGCCACGGACGCGGACGGGCGTCCCTGCATCGAGGCGAAGACCCCGCTCGACCTGGAGCGCGATCTGCGGCTGCCCGGCGGCAACATCTTCCACCGCGAGCTGGCCTGGCCGTACGAACAGGAAGGCACCGGCCGCTGGGGCGTGGAGACACGGCACGCGAACGTCCTGCTGTGCGGGGCGGGCGCGGTACGCGGCGGCGGCGTGAGCGGGGTACCGGGGCACAACGCGGCGATGGCGGTGCTCGAGGACCTTGGGGAGTCTGCCGGCCGCTGACCAACCTCTCCGTCCCCGGTTGCCTCCGGGGTACCTGCTCGGGCGTCTCCCCCGGACGGTCGCGGACAGGTGAAGTGATCTGACGATGTATCAGAAACAGTCTTCCTTCCTCCCGGCCGCTGCGGCATCCTGCGCCCATGCAGACGGAGCTGAGCAAGCAACTGGGAGTCGAGCACGCCCTCTTCGGCTTCACGCCGTTTCCCGCCGTGGCCGCGGCCATCAGCCGGGCCGGCGGATTCGGTGTGCTCGGCGCGGTCCGCTACACCGCCCCCGACGACCTCCGGCGCGACCTCGACTGGCTCGAGGCGCACGCCGACGGCACCCCCTACGGCCTGGATGTCGTCATGCCCGCGAGGAAGGCGGAGGCCCCGACGAATCACACCGTGACGGAGGCCGACGTCGAAGCGATGATCCCGGAAGGGCACCGGCAGTTCGTCAAGGACACCCTCGCCAAGTACGGGGTGCCCGAACTCGCCGAGGGCGAGGAGTCCGGATGGCGGATCACCGGCTGGATGGAGCAGGTCGCCCGCACCCAGCTCGACGTCGCCTTCGACCACCCGATCAAACTGCTCGCCAACGCGCTCGGCCCCCCGCCCCCCGACGTCGTCCGACGCGCCCACGACCAGGGCGTCCTGGTGGCCGCGTTGGCAGGCAGCGCCCGGCACGCGCGCAAGCACAAGGAGGCGGGCATCGACATCGTCGTCGCCCAGGGGTACGAGGCCGGCGGCCACACCGGGGAGATCTCCTCCATGGTGCTGACCCCCGAAGTCGTCGACGCCGTCGACCCGTTGCCCGTACTGGCCGCCGGCGGTATCGGCGGCGGACAGCAGGTGGCCGCCGCGCTCGCGCTCGGCGCCCAGGGCGTCTGGCTCGGCTCGCTCTGGCTGACCACCACGGAGGCCGAACTTCCGTCGCCCGCACTCGTCCGCAAGCTGCTCGCCGCCGGATCGGGGGACACGGTCCGCTCCCGGGCGCTGACCGGCAAACCGGCCCGGCAGCTGCGTACCGAGTGGACCGACGTCTGGGACGACCCGAACGGCCCGGGCGCCCTCCCCATGCCCCTGCAGGGCCTGCTCGTCGCCGAGGCGGTCACCCGCATCCAGAAGTACGAGGTGGGGCCGCTGCTCGGCACACCCGTCGGCCAGATCGTCGGCCGTATGAACAGCGAGCGCAGCGTGCAGGCCGTCGTCGACGACCTCACCCGGGGCTTCGAGAGGGCCGTCGACCGCATCAACCGGATCGCCGGAAGGAGCCAGCAGTGAGCCGGAGCGCCAACGGATTCTGGGCCCAGGCAGCGGGGGACCCCGAGCGCACGGTCCTCGTCGCCCCGGACGGGCAGGAGTGGACCGCCGGAGGGCTGCTCGGCACGGCCAACCAGCTGGTGCACGGACTGCGCGCCGCAGGTCTTCAACGCGGGGACTCCTTCGCGGTCTTGCTGCCCAACGGAGTCGAGTTCCTCACCGCCTACCTGGCCGCCAGCCAGGCCGGCCTGTATCTCGTACCCGTCAACCACCACCTCGTCGGACCCGAGATCGCCTGGATCGTGGCCGACTCCGGTGCCAAGGTGCTCATCGCGCACGAGCGGTTCGCGGACGCGGCACGCGGCGCCGCCGACGAGGCGGGGATGCCCGCTGCGGCACGGTACGCCGTCGGAGCGGTCGAGGGCTTCCGTCCGTACGCCGAACTCCTCGCCGGACAGCCCGAGTCGACGCCCGACGAGCGCACCCTCGGCTGGGTCATGAACTACACCTCGGGCACCACGGGCCGCCCGCGCGGCATCCGCCGCCCGCTGCCCGGCAAACCGCCCGAGGAGGCGTACCTGGGCGGCTTCCTCGGCATCTTCGGAATCGAACCGTACGACGACAACGTCCACCTCGTCTGCTCACCGCTCTACCACACGGCGGTGCTCCAGTTCGCGGGCGCGTCCCTGCACATCGGGCACCGGCTGGTCCTGATGGACAAGTGGGCGCCCGAGGAGATGCTCCGGCTCATCGACGCCCACGAGTGCACCCACACGCACATGGTGCCGACCCAGTTCCATCGGCTCCTCGCGCTCCCCGAGGAGGTGCGGACGCGTTACGACGTCTCCTCCATGCGGCACGCCATTCACGGCGCCGCCCCCTGCCCCGACCACGTGAAGCGGGCGATGATCGAGTGGTGGGGCGACTGCGTGGAGGAGTACTACGCGGCCAGTGAGGGCGGCGGTGCCTTCGCCACCGCCGAGGACTGGCTGAAGAAGCCCGGCACGGTCGGCAGGGCGTGGCCCATCAGCGAACTCGCCGTCTTCGACGACGACGGCAACCGGCTGCCTCCCGGTGAACTGGGCACCGTATACATGAAGATGAGCACGGGCGGATTCGCGTACCACAAGGACGAGGCCAAGACACGCAAGAACCGCATCGGCGACTTCTTCACCGTCGGCGACCTGGGATGTCTCGACGAGGACGGCTTTCTCTTCCTGCGCGACCGTAAGATCGACCTGATCATCTCCGGCGGGGTCAACATCTACCCCGCGGAGATCGAGGCCGCCCTGCTCAGCCACCCCGCCGTTGCCGACGCGGCCGCCTTCGGCATCCCGCACGAGGACTGGGGCGAGGAGGTGAAGGCGGTCGTCGAACCCGCTCCCGGCCATGAGCCCGGCCCGGCACTCGCCGCCGACATCCTCGACCACTGCACCCGGCAACTGGCCGGCTACAAGCGGCCCAGGAGCGTCGACTTCATCGGGACGATGCCGCGTGACCCGAACGGCAAGCTGTACAAACGGCGGCTGCGCGACCCGTACTGGGAGGGCCGTACCCGCCCGGTGTGAGCCGGGCAGCGCACGCAACGGGCCGGGAGCCGTTTTCGCTCCGAAGGCGGCCCGGACTTGACCGCCCTTGCGGAACGCAACGAGGATCACGCCAGGGGAAGGCGGACGAAGGGCTGGTCATGACGGCGGGACGAAGCGTCACGGTCGACGGCACGCTGCGACGCAGCGCCCGGCGCACCCCGGAACGCGTCGCGATCCACTACGGCGACCGGTCGTGGACGTACGCGGAACTCGACGACGCCGTCTCGCGCGGGGCCCGTGTGCTGCGCGAGGCCGGACTCGTCCCCGGCGACCGGGTCGGAGCCTACGGCCACAACTCGGACGCCTATCTGATCGCCTTCCTGGCCTGCGCCCGCGCGGGTCTGGTGCATGTGCCGGTGAACCAGAACCTGACCGGCGAGGAGCTGTCGTACATCGTCGGCCAGGCGGGCTGCGGGCTCGTCCTGACCGATCCGGACCTCGCGGGGAACCTCGCCCGGGGTGTGCGGGTCATGCCGCTGCGCGACGCGGGCGACTCCCTGCTCGCGCGGCTCGCCACGACGGAGCCCTACGACGGTGAGGAGCCTTTGGGCGAGGACCTCGTGCAACTGCTCTACACCTCCGGCACGACAGCCCTCCCCAAGGGCGCGATGATGACGCACCGTGCCCTGGTGCACGAGTACCTGAGTGCGATCACCGCCCTCGACCTCAGCGCGGGCGACCGGCCCGTGCACTCGTTGCCGCTCTACCACTCCGCGCAGATGCACGTGTTCCTGCTGCCCTACCTCGCCGTCGGCGCGCAGAACGTCATTCTGGATGCCCCGGACGGGGACCGGCTCTTCGACCTGATCGAAACCGGCCGCGCGGACAGCCTGTTCGCGCCGCCCACGGTGTGGATCGGCCTCGCGGGCCGCCCCGACTTCGCCACGCGCGACCTGAGCGGGCTGCGCAAGGCGTACTACGGAGCCTCGATCATGCCCGTGCCGGTCCTGGAACGGCTCAAGGAGCGGCTGCCGAAGCTCGCCTTCTACAACTGCTTCGGACAGAGTGAGATCGGCCCCCTGTCCATGGTCCTCGGGCCGTACGAACACAAGGGACGCATGGACTCGTGCGGACGCCCGGTGCTGTTCGTGGAGGCCAAGCTCGTCGACGAGTCGGGCAAGGACGTGCCCGACGGGGAGCAGGGTGAGATCGCCTACCGGTCGCCGCAGTTGTGCGAGGGCTACTGGGACAAGCCGGAGGAGAGTGCCGAGGCCTTCCGCGACGGCTGGTTCCACTCCGGCGACCTCGCCGTGCGGGACGCCGACGGGTTCTTCACGATCGTCGACCGGGTCAAGGACGTCATCAACTCCGGTGGCGTGCTCGTCGCTTCGCGGCAGGTCGAGGACGCCCTGTACACGCACGAGGGCGTCGCCGAGGTGGCGGTCATCGGGCTGCCCGACGAGCGGTGGATCGAGGCGGTCACCGCGGTCGTCGTACCCCGCGGCGGAGTGACCGAGGCCGAACTCCTCGCCCACGCACGCGAGAAGCTCGCCCCCTTCAAGGCGCCCAAGCGGGTGCTGTTCGTGGACGAGCTGCCGCGCAACGCGAGCGGGAAGATCCTCAAGCGGGAGCTGCGGGACCGGTTCGCCGGGGCCTGAGGCGGGTCAGCGCGGCCGCAGGTCCACGATCCGCCTGATCTTGCCCACCGACCGCTCGAGCGACTCCGGCTTCACGATCTCGACCGCGACCGAGACGCCGACCCCGTCCTTCACGGCCGCGGCGATGGCGAGCGCCGCCGCCTCACGCTGCTCGGGTGTGGCGCCCGTTTGGGCCTCGGCCCGCACCGTCAGCGCGTCGAGCCGGCCCTCACGGGTGAGCCGGAGCTGGAAGTGCGGTGCCACGCCCGGTGTCCGCAGCACGATCTCCTCGATCTGGGTGGGGAAGAGATTGACACCGCGCAGGATGACCATGTCGTCGCTGCGGCCGGTGATCTTCTCGATCCGGCGGAAGACGCGGGCAGTGCCGGGCAGCAGACGGGTCAGGTCCCGGGTCCGGTAGCGGATGACGGGCATGGCCTCCTTGGTGAGGGAGGTGAAGACCAGTTCGCCCTCCTCGCCGTCGGGCAGCACCTCGCCGGTGATCGGGTCGACCACCTCGGGGTAGAAATGGTCCTCCCACACATGGAGGCCGTCCTTGGCCTCGGCGCACTCCATCGCCACGCCCGGGCCGACGACCTCCGACAGACCGTAGAGGTCGACCGCGTCGATCGCGAAGCGCTCCTCGATCTCGCGCCTCATCTCCTCCGTCCACGGCTCGGCGCCGAAGATCCCCACGCGCAGGGAGGTGGTGCGCGGATCGACGCCCTGGCGCTCGAACTCGTCGAGGAGGGTCAGCATGTAGGAGGGGGTCACCATGATGATGCCCGGCCTCAGGTCCTGGATCAGCTGCACCTGGCGCGCCGTCATACCGCCGGAGGCGGGGATCACCGTACAGCCGAGGCGCTCGGCGCCGTAGTGGGCACCGAGGCCGCCGGTGAAGAGGCCGTAGCCGTACGCCACGTGCACCGTGTCACCGGGCCGCCCGCCCGCCGCGCGGATCGACCGGGCCACCATGTCCGACCACATGGACAGGTCGTTGTCGGTGTACCCGACCACGGTGGGCCGCCCGGTGGTACCGCTGGAGGCGTGGATCCGCCGGATCCGCTCCCGGGGCACCGCGAACATCCCGTACGGGTAGTTCTCCCGCAGGTGCGCCTTCACGGTGAACGGGAACCGGGCGAGGTCGTCCAGCGTCCGGCAGTCGTCCGGGCGGACGCCGGCCTTGTCGAAGGAGTCGCGGTAGAAGGGGATGTGCGTGTAGGCGTGCCGCAGTGAGGTCCGCAGCCGTTCCAGCTGCAGGGCCCGCAGTTCATCCGTGCCGAGCCGTTCCCCCGCGTCGAGCAGGTCGTGTGCATCCGCCATGGGAACGTCTCCCTCACCCATCGCACCAATTCGGGCGACCGATCATTCGGTAGATCTGCTGGAGATCAGTAATCCAGGCCGCCCGGCCCGAAGCAAGGGGTTCGGTGCCACTTTCCGGCCGGGCCGCACTCAATCCCGTTGCGACAAGCCACTCCGTGACGTGAGGATCGGGGCCATGCCGAGCTTCGATGCCTACGACGGGACCCGACTCGCCTACCACCTGAGGGGAAAGGGGGAGCCGCTCGTGGTGCTGCCGGGTGGGCCCATGCGGGCCTCCGCCTATCTCGGCGATCTGGGCGGACTCGGCGAACGGCGGCAGCTGGTGCTGCTCGATCTGCGCGGCACGGGTGACTCCGCGTCCCCCACGGACCCCGCCACGTACCGGTGCGACCGGCTCGTCGACGACGTGGAGGCGCTGCGCGCGCATCTCGGCCTCGAGCGCATGGATGTGCTCGCGCACTCGGCGGGCGGCAGCCTCGCCATGCTGTACGCGGCCCGGTACCCGGAGCGTGTCGCGCGGCTCGCCCTGATCACCGTCACGCCATGGGCGCTGGGGATGCCCGCCACCGCCGAGGACCGGCTCGAAGCGGCCCTGCTGCGGAAGGGCGAACCCTGGTTCGAGGCGGCCTTCCCGGTGTTCGAGGAGTGGCTCGTGGGGAAAGGGGACTTCGACCCCGTCTTCACCCCCTTCTTCTACGGGCGCTGGGACGCGGCGGCGCAGGCCCATGACGCGGCAGCCGACGAGGAGTTCAACGACACGGCGACCGACGTCTTCGGCTCCGACGGCGCCTACGACGCGCCCGCGACCCGGGCCGCGCTCGCCGGACTGAACGCGCCCGTCCTCGTGTACGCGGGCGAACTCGACGGCGGTCCGCGCCCCGGCCTCGCCCGGCGCGTCACGGAATGCGTGCCGCACGCCGAGTTCGTGGTCCAGCCGGGCGCCGGTCACTACCCGTGGCTGGACGACCCCGACGGGTTCGCCGCGCGCGTGGGCGGCTTCTTCGCGCGATGACGCGGAGGGCGGGGCCCGGCCGGACGGGCCGCGTGCCGCTCGGACGGCGGCATCCGCGGGAACGCCGAAGGCGTCCGTAAGACCGGCGCCGCGGGGTTCGGTGAGGGCTTCACCGGATGCTGACGGGACCGTATCAGCGCTGAAATCTCGAGCCGCCCGACCACGCTTCCGGCACGATGATTCCCCGTGAACCCCGTCCTGCAGGGGTTGGCCACCAACCCCTCCCTGCCACCCGAGTCGGCCGATCGGCTCATCGCGACCGCAGTCGCCGACCTCGCCGATCCGCGCCCTTGATCCGGCAAAGGTTGTGCCGGATCAGTGCGTCGTCCACGGCCGCGCGCGCCCTCTTCGAAAGGCTCGATTCACCGTGTCGATGGGCTCCGCCCAGCGTTGACCGCGTCGGGTATCTGCGCGAGCTCAGCACCGAGTGCCCGGCGCGCCGCGGCGACGAACTCGCCGTTCGTGGCAAACCGAGCCTGGAGCACTTGCGTTCGGGTAGACGGATCGAGCTCAGCGGCGCAGTCCGTCGCATCGGGATGAGAGCCCACGACACGTGCATGCAGTCGAAATTCGTCACCTATGCCCCGCACTACTGCGGCTCCCAGCTCTGCGACGTTCTCCGGTCCCACCAGACGAACCCGGATGTAAGCCTCGTCCAGTGCCCTGCGTGCAGCGAATCCCGCTTCCCAATGCGGTGGCTCGGTGAACGGCCTTGCCGTCCAGCCGCTATCCAGCACTCGGTAGGCAGCATCAGCCCGAGACAGGAATCGCTCGTACGACTCGCGCCGCATCTCCCTGTAGGAGTTCGCGCGTTGCTCGGCGCGTTCCTCCCCTGCCAGTAGAGCCTGATGCCGTAGTTGCCTACTGGTTGTCCAGGCCGAGACCGAGCCCGCCAGCGCTGCAGCGGTCAGCGTTGACAAAGAAGTGACCAAGGCAACCGCGACCGTGTCATTCACGGCCGCTATTGTCCCGTACCTGATCGGTCTACGTCCCAGCTTCTGGTCCCGGCTTCGACTTGGGCCGGGCTCGCCCGTACGGCCGTGGACGGTGCCGGATGAGACGGAAACTGGGACGGAGCCCGTGCACAACTCGGGTGACGGCGGGCGCTGGTCGGCGCTACCGTGCGTCGGTGATCAGCAATGAGGGGGCACGCCTGGGCGCTGAGGCCGCACGGCTCCTGGCGCAGACAGGGCTCTGTGAGTTCGAGCCGGGGCTGACAGATGCCGAGTTCGCGCGCATCGAGCGGGAGTACGGCTTCGAGTTCGCGGACGACCACCGCGCATTCCTTGCGGCGGGCCTTCCGGTCAACGTTCCTCCCGAGGAGGGTCAGACCTGGTCCAAGCCCTGGCCCGAGTGGCGCGGCGGCGATCCGGGCAGGTTGCGCGATCAGCTGGGTTGGCCGGTCGAGGCCCGCGTAGAGACCGGCGGGCGTCGTCGGCTTGGGAAGCGACGGTGCTTTTTCCACGGCTGGTTCGGCATCGCTGAGTCCCCCGAAGAGGCGGACGCGGGAACCCTGGAGGAGGGGCTGGTCGAGCTTCGGGCGGCCATCGACCGCATCGATCGGCGACCGGCGACCGGCGAGGCTGAAGGTCCACAACACAGGGAAATCCACTCATCGATCAAGTCCCGGCGTGTTGCCTCCCTTCGCCGTCGGCCTCCCTGATCTGCTTCGAGGAGGCCGACTGTCGATGGTGGCCACTGAGTCGCGTCGGGTTCGTCGGGTCAGGAGCCGACGCGGCCCTTGCTGAGCATGGCGGCGCGGACGCGTTCCTCGGCGAGGCCGCGGCCGGCGATGTGCGGGGTGGTGGCGCGGCGCTGGGCTTCTTCGAGGACGGTGACGGCGTTGGTGCGCAGTCGCTTGGAGATCGTCTCGAAGATGGTTGAGGCTTCGGGGCGGAATCCGGAGTAGCGGGCGTCCATGGCGAAGGCGGCGGCGACGACACCGCCGGCGTTGGCGACGAAGTCGGGCAGCACGGGGATGTCGCGTTCGGCGAGGATGGACTGTGCCCGGGGTGAGGTGGGCAGGTTGGCGCCCTCCACGACCAGCTTGGCCTTGATCTGGTGCGCGGTCGTGTCGTCGATGACGTCCTGCAGGGCCGCCGGGACCAGAATGTCGCAGTCGACGGTGAGTTCCTTGCCGGGTGATATGACGGCGCCCTGGTGGTGGCGGGTGACGAAGTCGTCGCCGTGCTCCTCCTTGGCGGCCTGCAGGGCGGGCACGTCCAGTCCGGTGGGGTCGTGCAGGCTTCCCTTGGCGGTGGACACGGCGACGACGGTGGCGCCGAGTTCGGCGAACCGCGTGGCGGCGGCGCGGCCGACGGCTCCGAACCCCTGGATGGCGACCCTGGCACCGCTGAGCGGCAGCTGGAGGTGCCCGGCGGCGGCGTCGGCGGCCTCTGCGACTCCGTATCCGGTGACGCCGAGCTTGTCATAGGCGACCCCGCCGAGGTGGGCCGGGGTGCCGACGGCCGCGCCGCGGTCGCCGAGCTCGTCCTGGATGATCGCCGCGTCGTCCTCGGTCAGGCCCATGTCGAGGCCCATGACGTATTCACGGGGCACCTCGTTGGACAGGGCGCGGGCGAAGGCTCGCAGGATCGCCTCCTTGTCGGGCGAGGCCGGGTCCGCGACGATGCCGGCCTTCGCGCCGCCGTAGAAGAGGTCCACGCCGGCCCACTTCCACGTCATGACACGGGCCAGGCGGGCGACTTCGCCGACGGAGACGGTGGGGCTCATCCGGGTGCCGCCCTTGCCGACGCCGCGTGCGGTGTTGTCGATGACCAGGACGCCCTTCATGCCGGTGCGCCGGTGGGAGACGACGACGATCTTTTCGGGGCCCCAGTCGTCGACGAGAGACAGTGCGTCAGTCACGGTGCGGGTTCCTTGTCTGCTGATGAATCGCCTGCTGATGAAACGGGCTGATGAAACCGGCTGAGGAAACGGGCCGGTGGGTCAGGGCTGCGGGGGCAGGGCGCGGGCGATGAGCTCGGCGAGGTGCGTCCCGCCGCGGTCGGTCTGCTGCGTGATCTGGGTGCGGCAGCTGAAGCCGTCCGCCAGGACGACGGTGTCCGGTGCGGCAGCCCGGACCGCGGGCAGGAGGACCTGTTCGCCGGCCGCGACGGACACCTCGTAGTGGCCGCGTTCGAAGCCGAAGTTTCCCGCCAGGCCGCAGCAGCCGGAGTCCAGAACGCTGTTGTCGACGCCCATGGCTTCCAGGAGTTCGCTGTCGGCGGTGAAACCGCTGGTGGCGTGCTGGTGGCAGTGGGTCTGGCTGATGGAGCGGGCGTCGAGGTGCGGAGGCTGCCAGCCCGGGGTGTGGTGGAGGAGGAGTTCGGCGAGGGTGAGGGTGGACCGGGCGAGCGCACGGGCGCCGGCGTCACCGTCCAGGAGCTCGGGCAGATCGGATCTCAGCGCTGCCGTGCAGCTCGGCTCCAGGCCCACGACCGGAACGCCGGCGCTGGTGGCCGGGGCGAGCGCGGTGGCGGTGCGGCGGGCGATACGTCGGGCGACGCCCAGCTGTCCGGTGGTGATCCAGGTGAGCCCGCAGCACTGGGTGCCGTCCGGCACCTGGACCCGGTATCCGGCGTGCTCCAGGACTGCCACACCCGCCTTGAGGACGTCGGGCGTGAAGTGGTTGTTGAAGGAGTCCACCCACAGCATGACCGGGCCGCGCCGCCCGTCGCCCTCGGGAGTGCGGGCGCGGAACCAGGCCAGGAAGGTCCGGTCGGCGAAGCGCGGAACGTCGCGCTCGGCGGCGATGCCGCTCAGCCGCTTGATCGCCGGTGCGAGGCGGGATCCCGTGAGGGCGTTGACCAGCCTGGGCATGCGGGCGGCGAGCCGGGACAGCAGGGGCAGCCAGCCCATGGTGTAGTGCGATGCCGGACGAAGACGTCCCTTGTAATGGTGGTGCAGGAATTCCGACTTGTACGTCGCCACGTCCACGCCGACCGGGCAGTCGGCGCTGCATCCCTTGCACGACAGGCACAGATCGAGTGCGTCGCGCACTTCGGTGGACCGCCAGCCGTCGGTGATGACCTCGCCCTGGGTCATTTCGTACAGCAGGCGGGCGCGGCCGCGGGTGGAGTCCTTCTCGTCGAGGGTGACGCGGTAGCTGGGGCACATGACGTCGCCGCGCGGGGCGGCCGTGCGGCACTTGCCGACGCCGACACACCGGCGGGTGGCCTTGGCGAAGTCGCCGTCGTCGGCGTGGAAGGGGAAGACGGTGGTCAGCGGCAGGGGGGTGCGGTGCGGGCTGACCCGCAGGTTGCCGTCAACGGGCAGCGGGTCGACGATCATTCCGGGATTCAGGCCGTTGTCGGGATCCCAGACGCCCTTGAACTGCTCGAACAGGGCGATGACTTCGGGGCCGTACATCAGCGGCAGCAGTTCGGAGCGCGCCTGGCCGTCGCCGTGCTCTCCCGAGAGGGAGCCGCCGTGTGCGGCGACGAGTTCGGCGGCTTCGGTGACGAAGGCCCGGAAGACGGCGGTGCCGGCTTCGGTGGTGAAGTCGAAGTCGATGCGTACGTGCAGGCAGCCCTCGCCGAAGTGCCCGTAGACGGCTCCCTGCAGCTGATGACGGCCGAGCAGTTCGGTGAACCGGCGTAGGTAGGAGCCGAGTTGGTCGGGCGGTACGGCCGCGTCCTCCCAGCCGGGCCAGGCCTCGGAGCCTCCCCCGGCCCTGGGGGGCTGCGAGGTACCCCCAGGCAGGCGGGTGGCGAGGCCGGCTCCGTCTTCCCTGATGCGCCACAGCTGACGGTCCCGTACGGGATCGGTGACGATCTCATGGCCGGTGAACCCGTCGGTCCGGCCGGCCGCCGCGGTGAGTTCCTCGGCCAGCCGGGGGAGTTCGTCCTGCTGCCCGCCGAGTTCGGCGAACAACCACGCCTGCGCGCGAGGCAGGGTGTCGATCGTCCGACGGGTCTCCGGCCGGGTGACGATGTCGGTCAGGGCCTGGTCGAGTCCTTCCAGCGCCAGGAGCCGGTGCTTGAGCAGGGCCGGGACGGCGTCGGCGGCGGCGCAGGCGTCCCGGTAGCCGAGCACGACCAGGGCCCGGGCGGGCGGCGGAGCCACCAGGCGGACGGTGGCCGAGAGGATGACGGCGAGTGTGCCCTCGCTGCCGACCAGCGCCCGGGCGAGGTTGAAGCGTCGCTCCGGCAGCAGGTGTTCGAGCGCGTAGCCGGAGATCTGCCGGGGAAACCGGCCCAACTCGGTGCGCAGGGTGGCCAGATTGTGCTCGGCCAGACGGTGCAGAGCCGCGATGAGCTGGGCGCGGTCATCGCCGGCGGCGACGGCTGCGTCGATCTCCGCCTGGGTCATTTCGCTGAGCCGCAGCACGGTCCCGCGGTAGGTGACCACTTCGAGTTCCAGCACGTTCTCCGCGGTTCGCCCCCAGGCGACGGAGTGCGAGCCGCACGCGTTGTTGCCGATCATGCCGCCGAGCGTGCAGCGGCTGTGGGTCGAGGGGTCCGCGCCGAAGACCAGGCCGTGTTCGCCGGCGGCCCGTTGCAGGTCGTCCAGGACGATGCCGGGCTGCACCGTCGCCGTGCCCGCGTCGGGGTCCAGCGCGAGGAGGCGGTTGAAGTAGCGGGAGAAGTCCATGACCACGCCGGAGCCGACGGCCTGGCCAGAGGTGCTGGTGCCCGCGCCGCGCGAGGTGATCGGGACACCCAGGCGGCGGCACACGGTGATCGTGTTGAGCACGTGCCGGCGCTCGCGGGGGAAGACCACGGCCAACGGGATCTGACGGTAGTTGGAGGCGTCGGCCGAGTACTGGGCCCGGCGTCCGGCATCGCCGTCCACCTCACCGCAGTCGCCCTGCGCGAGCGCCTCGGTCACGGCTGCCGCGTCGAGACGTTCCGGGTCCTGCACTGTCGCCGTCACTGCGGTTGCTCCTTGTTCCTCATCGGTCACATACGACCTCGTCACGGCTACGATCCGCACCCGTGCGGCGGCCCACAAGAGCCAGCAGCACGAAGGAATTCTCCCTCCAGGGAAAGCACTGCTTATGCTCGAATATCCGTTCTGGAGGCCGGCAGGAGGAAGACATTGCTCAAGCCGCAGCAGCTGCTCACGTTGCGGGCCGTCGTGCGCACCGGCTCGTTCGTCATCGCGGCCCGCGACCTCGGCTACACCGCCTCCGCCATCTCGCAGCAGATCTCGGCGCTGGAGAAGGAGACCGGGCTGGTGCTGTTCGAGCGGGAGGCGCACGGCATCCGGGCGACCGCGGCCGCCCAACGGCTGGTCGACCTCAGCATCCCGGTGCTGGCCGCCATCGACGACCTCGGCCACCAGGTGCACCAGCTCGCCACCGGCGCCACCGGTCGGCTGAGGCTGGGCAGCTTCCCCACCGCAAGCGTGCGGCTCGTGCCACCGGCGCTGTCGGCGCTGACCGCGACCCATCCGCGGGCGCAGATCCAGCTGGAAGAGGGCGAGCCGGACGAGCTCGTCGCCGCGCTGAACGACGGTGATCTGGACGTGGCGCTGGTGTACGAGTACGGGCTCAGTCCTCTGCAGTGGCCGGACGGTCTGGTCCGCCATCAGCTCGTGCGCGAGGACCTTGTGCTGCTCAGAGCCCGTGACAGCGGTCTGAGCCCACGCCTGGCCGGGCTGTCACGAGTCCGCTGGATCGCCAGCCGGGAGGGGACGGCCGGTGCCCTCTCACTCACCCGGCTCTGCGCGGCTGCCGGGTTCGAGGCCGAGGTGGCCTTCCGCAGCAACAACTACGCCGTCGTGTGGGAGTTGGTGTCCGCCGGACTCGGCGTGGCGATCGTGCCGGGGCTCGGGCACGCGCCCAGCCCGTCGGTGGAGGCCACCCGGCTCACGCACCGGTCCGCGTTCCGCCGGGTGATGGCCCTGCACCGAAGCGAGAACAGCAACCCGCTGCTCGGCACGATGATCCGCTCCCTGCGCAGCGCGGTACCGGCAGGAGAGCCGTACGTGCACCCGACCCGGGACGGACAGGCGGAGCAGATCTCGGCCCGGGGCCGGATACACCGACGGCCGCTGCGGTGAGGGCCTACCCGTTGGACGTCAGGACGACCTCCTCGTCCGCGGCGAGGACCTTGTTCACGTACTCACGCGGCATCTGGGCGCGCACGGCTCCGTAGTACACGGCCAGGCTGAACAGGGTCACCACGGCCAGGTCCCACCACTCCGGAATGGTCTCGTCGCCGCCGTACCGGCCGAGGTAGCCGACCAGGACCAGCCCACCGAGCCATGGCCACATCCACGCCGAAGCCTTCCAGTGGAGGTCGGGGCGCTCATGCGCCGGGACGCCGAGGAACCGGGTGCCGAAGAAGAGTGCGAGACCGATCAGCAGGCTGGCACCGAGCTTCCATGCCGCCTCGAAACCGGACCAGTAGATGATCAGGTTGGCGCAGACGAAGGCAACCGGCGAGAGCACCTTCCAGGCCGGCAGCCGGTACGGACGCGCACGGTCCGGGTCCTGAAGCCGCAGCGCGTGCAGTGACACCGGGCCGAAGGCGTACATCAGCACGGTGGCCGAGGTGATCAGGCCGACCAGCGACTGCCAGCTCGGGAACGGCAGGAAGACGATCTCGCCGACCACGAAGGACACGATGATCGAGGGGAGCGGCACACCGCGCAGGCTCACCCGGGACAGCAACCGCGGCAGCGTCCGCTCACTGCCCATCGCGTACGACAGGCGGGACGAGGTCGCCAGGTAGAGCAGGCCGGTACCGGCCGGGGAGACCACGGCGTCGATGTAGAGGACGACGGCCAGCCAGACGATCCCCGCAGAGGACGCGAGGGTCACGTACGGGCCGAAGTTGCCCTTCCCGATCGGGTTGGCCCAGCCGTGCACCAGGTTGTGCGGGTCGAGGGCTCCGACGAAGGCGACCTCCAGAAGCAGGTAGATGACCACGCCGACGATCATGGCGACGACCACCGCACGGGAGAGGTCCCGCTGAGGGTTGCGCGCCTCACCGGCCATCTGGATGGCCTGCTCGAAGCCCATCGTCGCGAAGACGACACCGGCGGGCAGCGCCGCGAACACTCCGTGCGCCCCGAAGGGGGCGAAACCGCCTGCGGTGAAGTTTCCGGAGTGGAACGACACGGTCAGCAGCACGACAACGGTCAGCAGCGGGACGAGCGCCTTCCAGACCACCATGACCGCATTGGAGTCGGAGAGCAGTTTCACGCCCACCGCGTTTATCAGCGTGAACAGCAGCATGAAGACGCTGGCGATCACGATGCCCGTGCCGGTGAGCGTGCCGTCCGTGTGCAGGATGTCGATGTTGTCCTTCACCCAGCCGAGGTGCGAGACGTAGGACAGCGTCGCCTCGACCTCGATCGGGGCGATGGTCACCGCCTGCACCCAGCCGAACCATCCGGAGGCGAATCCGGCCAGCGGGCCGAAGGAGAAGAACGGGAAGCGGGCGGTGCCGCCCGCCATCGGGTACGCGCCGCCGAGTTCGGCGTGCACCAGCGCGAGGACGAGCAGCATCGCGGCTGCCAGGATCCATGACAGCAGCGATGCGGGTCCCGCCACCGTGGCGGCGGTCAGCGCCCCGAGCAGCCATCCGGAGCCGATGATCGATCCGAGTGAGACGAACATCAGACCCCAGAAACCGACGTTTCGCCGGAGGTGTCGCGATCCGGCGCTCAAGCCGCCGTCAGCAGATGTGGATGTGGCCGTCATTCGGGCTCCCGCCGTGGAGTCGGGGTGGTGGCTGGCCTGAAACCATTGCCCAGGGGGTGCCACACCCGGAAGACTCAGCAGCGCGACAACTTTCATCTCTGAGGCCAAGGGAATCTTGCTCTGCTCGGGCGGTCAGGAGTGTGCTGCCGGCTCGCTGCTTACGCCTGGGTCGGGGTCGGCGAGTGCCTGCCCGCGGAGGTGCGCAGGACATCGACAAGGGCGGCCACCGTCGGCCGGTGCTCGGCGAAGGAGCGGAACACCACCACGATGTGCCGCTCCATCGTCTCGTGCAGTTCCAGGACTTCGAGGCTGGACGGACGCAGCCGGAGCATCAGATCGGTCACCACGCTGACCCCGACGCCGGCCTCGACCAGAGCCAGGGTGGCGGCCGTGTCCGTCACCTCGTGCAGCACCTGCGGTTCGAAACCGGCTCGCCGGCAGGCCGTGAGCACGGCGCGGCCGTAGTAGCTGCCGACCGACGGCAGGATCCATCCCAGTTCCCTGGCGTCGGCGAGCGAGACCTTCGGCCGGCCGGGCATGGCTCCGGTGGGAACCGCGAGAGAGAAGCGCTCCCTGGACAGCTCCATCACCCGCAGGGACGGATCTCGCGGGATGGGTACGTCCGGGTAGTCCAGGCCCAAGGCCAGGTCCACGCTTCCGCCGGCGACCGCGTCGTACACCTCGTCCACGTCCATGTCCCGGCTGCGCACGGTCACGCCCGGATGCATCTCGCGTACCTGTCGCAGAGCCGGCGGCAGGAGCTCGGCGGCGGCCGTGGCGAAGAGCCCGATCCGCAGCGTTCCGGAGATCTCGTTGCGGGTGCGCTCCAGCGCTTCGACGGCCTCTGCCTCCGTCGTGAGGATGCGCTCGGCGTGCAGGGCCAGTGTCGCCCCGGCGTCGGTGAGTTCCACCCGGCGCCCCACTCGCCGCAGCAGTTGCATGCCGGTGGCCTTCTCCAGCGCGGTGATCTGCTGTGAGACGCCGCCGGGGGTGTACCCCAGGGCTTCCGCAACCGCGGTGATGGTGCCGCGCCTCGGCAGTTCCACCAGCGAACGCAGCTGCGCACTCGTCCAGTCCATATAGGAATCCTAAAAGATATGAAGCATTAACCGTTGATAGACGTCAACGGTGGGGTTGCTGCACGATGACGCACAGATAGCTGATCGGCATCGCTCTGCACTGACAGCCCCGCCGCCCCCGGAAACGGACCCTCTTCGTCCGACTGGGTGGCCCCCGGAAGGGAGTGGCCCGTTGTCCTCCTCCGCCTTCCGCACCGTTCCGGCCTCCGCCGATGTTGTGATCATCGGCGGCGGTGTGATGGGTGCGAGCACCGCGTTCCATCTCGCCGAGGCCGGGGTGAAGAACATCGTCGTCGTCGAGCGCGGCGAGCTCGGCTGCGGCAGCTCGGGCAAGCCGATCGGCGGCGTGCGCGCCCAGTTCTCCGACCCGCTCAACATCGAGCTGGGCCACCGCAGCCTGCGTGCCTACCAGGAGTTCCCCCACCGGCCCGGAGCCGACATCAAGCTCGACACCGTGGGCTACCTGTTCCTGCTCAACAGCGAACAGCAGGCGAGCGACTTCGAGGCCGGCGTCAGGCTCCAGAACAGCCTGAACGTGCCGAGCCGCATGATCAGCCCCGACGACGCCCAGCGCCTGTGCCCCTATGTCAGCACCGACGGCCTCGTGGCCGCCGTGTACTCCCCGGCCGACGGGCACGCCCGCCCCGGACTGGTCATCCAGGGATACGTACAGGCCGCGGCCCGGGCCGGCGTCACGATCGCCACCCACACCGCGGTCTCCGGCATCGACACGGCCGGGGACCGCATCACCGGCGTGCGCACCAACCAGGGCCGCATTGCGTGCTCCACCGTCATCTGCACCGCCGGGGTCTGGTCGGCACAGATCGGAGAAATGGTCGGCATCGACCTCCCGGTCCGGCCCGTCAGACGGCAGTTGGCATTCACCGCGCCGCTCACGCCGCCCGCCCCGCGCATCCCGTTCACCATCGACTTCTCGTCGGCCGCCTACTTCCACAACAGCGACGACGGTCTGCTGTTCGGGCTGGCCGACCCGGACC
Source organism: Streptomyces hygroscopicus (assembly GCF_026168105.1). Classification (GTDB taxonomy): domain Bacteria; phylum Actinomycetota; class Actinomycetes; order Streptomycetales; family Streptomycetaceae; genus Streptomyces; species Streptomyces hygroscopicus_D. The sequence goes on along the minus strand of NZ_LBMW01000010.1, from coordinate 47,800 downwards.
AGAAGGACGGGTTCGACACCACCTGGACCCCGGAATGGCTGGAACTGTTCCGCACCGTCGCCCGCCACCGCGCCCCGGCCCTGGCCGACATGAAGACCGTCGGCGGCTGGGCGGGCCTGTACGAGGTCACGCCGGACCACAACGCGCTCATCGGCCGCTCCGGCGAGCTGCCGGGCTTCCTGTACGCCACCGGGTTCTCCGGTCACGGCTTCCTGCAGGCGCCGGCGGTCGGCGAGGTCCTGCGCGACCTGTACCTGGAGCGCGAGCCGTTCACCGACATCACCCCGCTCAGCGCCGACCGATTCCGCCACGGCGCCGAGACCCGCCCCGAGGCTCACGTGGTGTGAACCCCGACCGAGAGGCCGAACCATGTCAACGATCAGCCAGTGGCAGCTGCGGGCCGCGTTCGCGGTGCGGCTGTCGGAGATGTACGGCCAGGAGGTTCCCGCCTACACGACGCTGGTGGACGTGTCGCGCGAGGTCAATGAGGACGTCCTGCGCGCGCAGGGAGCCGACGCCGAACGCCTCGGCTCCATCGGCCGCGTGACCGCCGAGCGGCACGGGGCGATCCGCGTCGGCACACCGCGGGAACTGCACGAGGTCGCCCGCGTCTTCGCCGCCCTCGGCATGCACCCGGTCGGCTTCTACGACCTGCGGGAGGCCGCGGCCAGCGCCGTCCCCGTCGTCTCCACCGCCTTCCGGCCCATCGACGGCGAGGAACTGGCCCGCAACCCCTTCCGGGTGTTCACCTCCATGCTCACCCCCGCCGACCCCCGTTTCTTCGACGCCGACCTGCGCTCGCGCCTGGAAGCCTTCCTCGCCGGCCGTGAACTCTTTCCCCCGGAGCTGCTGGCGCTGGCCGACCGGGCCGAAGCCGACAGGGAACTGCCGGAGGACGAGGCCGAGCGTTTCCTGCAACTCGCAGTCGCGGCCTTCGAGCTGTCCAGCGAGCCGGTCGACAAGGCGTGGTACGAGACCCTGGAGCGGATCTCCGCCGTCGCCGCCGACATCGGCGGCGTCCGCAGCACGCACATCAACCACCTCACGCCACGCGTCCTGGACATCGACGAGCTGTACCGCCGTATGACGGACCGTGGCATCGAGATGATCGACACCATCCAGGGCCCGCCGGCCTGGAAGGGCCCCGACCTCCTGCTGCGGCAGACCTCCTTCCGCGCCCTGGCCGAGCCGCGCGCGATGCGCCTCGCGGACGGCAGCGTCGAAAGCGGCGCCCTGCGCGTGCGCTTCGGTGAGGTCGAGGCCCGCGGCATCGCCCTCACCCGTGAGGGCCGCGCCCTCTACGACGAACTCCTCAGCCACATCGACGAGCAGGCCTCGCGGAATTCCACCGCGGCTCGAGGCGACATCGCGCGCGCCGTGTGGGAGCGGCACATGCCCGGCAGCGAGCAGGAACTCGCCGCCGAGGGGCTGGCCTATTTCACCTACCGGCTCGCCGACGAACGCCCCCGCGACGGCAGCAAGCCGCCCACCAGCATCGGCGAACTGGTGGAGCACGGCTGGGTACACGCCGAGCCGATCGTCTACGAGGACTTCCTGCCCCGCTCCGCCGCCGGCATCTTCCAGTCCAACCTCAGCGGCGAGGGCACCCGCGACAACGACCAGCAGGGCACCGCCTACGACGCCGTCTGGCTCTCCGGTGCCCTCGGACGCGAGGTCCTCGACCCCTTCGCCCTCTACGAGCGGCAGCAGAACCGCTCCCTCGCACACGTCGCCCACGAGTTGGACCTCACCGGCGCCCTCGGCTGACCCCTCACACCCACAAGGACCACGATGACCAGCACCGCACTGCCCACCACGGACGATCTGCGCGCCCGCGCCCTGGCCGGCCTCAGGAACGTCGGTGTGGAGGTGGCGGAGGGCGACGACTTCCATGCCCGTACCCCCCTCACCGGCGAGCCCCTCTTCGGGCTGACGGCCGCCACCGACACCGATGTCGAAGAGGCCATCGCGGCCGCCCGTGCCGCCTTCCTGACCTGGCGCACCACGCCCGCGCCGCGCCGGGGTGAACTCGTGCGGCGACTGGGGGAGTTGCTGCGCGAGCACAAGAGCGACCTGGCCGACCTCGTCACCATCGAGGCGGGCAAGATCCGCTCCGAGGCGCTCGGTGAGATCCAGGAGATGATCGACATCTGCGACTTCGCGGTCGGTCTGTCCCGTCAGCTGTACGGCCGTACGATCGCCTCCGAACGCCCCGGCCACCGCCTGGCCGAGACCTGGCACCCGCTCGGGGTGGTCGGCGTCATCTCCGCCTTCAACTTCCCTGCGGCCGTGTGGTCGTGGAACACCGCCGTCGCGCTGGTCTGCGGCGACACCGTGGTCTGGAAGCCCTCGGAGCTCACCCCGCTGATCTCCCTGGCCTGTGACCACCTGCTCGCCCGGGCCGCCGAGGAGGTCGGGGCTCCTCGGGATGTGCACCGTCTCCTGCTCGGCGACCGGGCGGTGGGTGAGAAGCTCGTCGACGACCCCCGCGTGGCCCTCGTCAGCGCCACCGGCTCCACCCGCATGGGCCGCGAGGTCGCCCCCCGCGTCGCCGCCCGCTTCGGCCGCAGCCTGCTGGAACTCGGCGGCAACAACGCCGCGGTCGTCGCTCCCTCCGCCGACCTGGACCTCGCCGTCCAGGGCATCGTCTTCGCCGCGGCCGGTACGGCGGGTCAGCGCTGCACGACGTTGCGCCGCCTCATCGTCCACCGCGACATCGCCGACACCCTCGTCGAGCGGCTGACCGCCGCTTACCGCAAGCTCCCGATCGGCAGCCCGTTCGAGGACACCACGCTGGTCGGTCCCCTCATCTCCACCGAGGCCTTCACACGCATGCAGCAGGCTCTGGCCCGCGTCCAGGCGCAGGGCGGCGAGATCCTGGCCGGCGGCAACCGCCGCCTGACCGAGGACGCGCCCGCGGCCGCCTACGCGGAGCCCGTCCTCGTCCGCGTCGGCGAACAGAGCGACGTCGTAAGGGAGGAGACCTTCGCGCCGATCCTGTACGTGCTCACCTACGACACCCTCGACGAGGCGATCGCGCTGCACAACGACGTCCCGCAGGGCCTGTCGTCCAGCATCTTCACCCGCGACCAGCAGGAGGCCGAGATCTTCCTGTCCGCCGCCGGCTCCGACTGCGGTATCGCAAACGTCAACATCGGCACCTCCGGCGCCGAGATCGGCGGCGCCTTCGGAGGCGAGAAGGACACCGGCGGCGGCCGCGAGTCCGGCTCCGACGCCTGGAAGGCGTACATGCGCTCCGCCACCAACACCATCAACTACTCCAGCGAACTCACCCTCGCCCAGGGCGTCAGCTTCCTCTGATCGGGTCCCTCGCGACCGGGTGAACGGTCCTCCGGGGTGGGATGGATACGGCCCATGGTCAGGATGGCCGCCTGTGGTCAGGATGGCCTCTGGTCCAAGACCTCGCCGACCAGTGTTTCACGGCACCGTCACGGTGGCCGCGATCAGTCTGTGGCTCCGGCCACCGGAGTTCAGCCGATTGACAGGTGATACCGCAGCTTCTCCTTCGCCTGTGCTCCCAGCCGGTCGTAGAACCTGATCGCGTCCGTGTTCCAGGGCGTGGTCTGCCACTGGACTTGTCCGAGCCCCAGCTCAAGTGCTTCCGCCACCACGGCCTCCACCAGCAGGGGGCCGACCTTCAGACCCCGGTGACCATCCCGCAGGAACAGGCAGTCCATGTGGAGATACTCTGCCCCGTCCCACGTGGACACCTCCGGAGTGCACGTGGCGTACCCGATGATCTCGCCGTCGTTCAACTCCGCTACGAAGCACCGCAATCTCGGAGTCTCCGAAGCGAACAGCAGCGCCTCCAGCCGCCGGGCCAAGCCAGTCGGTGGGGGCGCCGCCCTCTCGTACGCGGCGTGCTCGAACACGAGCTGGGCAACATGAGGAAGATCGGCAACGCGTGCGCGGCGCACCCTGGCCAAACCGGTGCCCGTCACCGGACCTCACCCTCGAGCACATCGCCGCGCCAGGCCACAAGCCGCTCGTCGAGCAAACCCCGCCCGTCCAGCACGTGCCGGGTGACGGCATCCCGCTCGTGAGCCAGGACCGCCGCTTCCCACACACACGGAGCAAGGCCCGACCGGCCGGGGCGGAGCTGTGCAGCATCGCCGGCCGGACCGACGAAGACGGCGAGGTCGGACATGTACCCCTCGATCCATGTGTGAACGAGGACGTAGTCGCCGTCACCACCGGCGTGGACGAGCACCACGGCGAGCCCGAGTGAACCCCGCAGATACGCCGATGACAGGTGATCGGCGGCGACCCGCAGTGCGGTCTGCAGATCCTTGTCCGTCACACTCCGTCCCGGCGCCTCGATCGCATAGGGCTTCACCAGATGCCCGGCAACCGCGCGGCTGCCCAGTGGCCGTACCGTGCGGGCGTGGAAGCCATCAGCCAGCGCCAGCAACGTAGACGAATTGACAGAGGTCAGAGGCTGGTCGAGCTGGGACTCTCCAAGATCGGTCATACGACCATGATGCACGCGTGGGCTGCGAAGGGCGCTCAGCGGTCCGCCGCCACCGCCACCTCCTTCGCCCAGCGGTAGTCCGCCTTGCCGCTGGGCGAGCGTTGGATGGTGTCCGTGATGACCAGTTGGCGTGGCACCTTGTAGCCCGCCAGATGGGGCCGGCAGTGGTTCTGGATGTCCTCCAGGGACGGGTGGGGCGCGCCCTCGCGCAACTGCACCACCGCCGCCACATGGTTGCCCCACGTGGCGTCCGGCACCCCGGCGACCAGGGCGTCGTACACGTCCGGATGCGACTTGAGCGCCTGCTCGACCTCCTCCGGGTACACCTTCTCGCCGCCGGTGTTGATGCACTGCGAGCCGCGGCCGAGAACCGTGATCACGCCCTCCTCGTCGGCCGTTGCCATGTCGCCGAGCAGTACCCACCGGTCGCCGTCCGTCTCGAAGAAGGTCTCGGCCGTTTTGCCCGGGTCGTTGTAGTAGCCGAGCGGCACGTGCCCGCGCTGTGCGATGCGCCCCGGCTCGCCCGCCGCGACCGGCGCGTGGGTGACCGGATCCACCACCTGTGTACGGGAGTTGACGCGGATGCGGAAACCCCTGCCCGGTCCCGAGTCGGGGGTCGCGGTGCCGTTGAAACCCGACTCCGACGAGCCGAAGTTGTTCAGCAGCATGGCGTTCGGGACGAGCGCCTGGAACTGCGTGCGTACGGTCTCCGACATGATCGCCCCGGACGACGACACGCTGAACAGGGACGAGCAGTCCGTGCCCTTCATGGGTCCGTTCAGCGCGTCGACCAGCGGCCGGAGCATCGCGTCGCCCACCAGCGACACGCTGGTTACCTTCTCCTTTTCGACGGTCCGCAGGACCTCCTCCGCCACGAACTTGCGGTGGATCACGATCCGCTGGCCGAAGTTGAAGCCGATGAACGCCGTGAGCGTCGAGGTTCCGTGCATCAGCGGGGGAGCCGGGAAGAAGGTGATGCCCTCACCGCCGGCCGCGACCCGCTCGGCCAGTTCCTCCGGCTTCGTGACCGGCTCGCCCGTCGGGGCGCCGCCGCCGAGTCCGGCGAAGAACAGGTCCTCCTGGCGCCACATCACGCCCTTCGGCATACCGGTCGTGCCGCCGGTGTAGATGATGAACTGGTCGTCCGCCGAGCGCGCCGGGAAGCCGCGCCCGAAAGAGGCGGCGGCCTCGGCGTCGGTGAAGTCCACGGCGGGCAGCGCGGCGGCACCCGGCGCGGGGGTCCCCACGCGCACCATGTGCCGCAGCTTCGGCGCCCGGGGCAGCGCCGCCGCCACCCGGTCGGTGAACTCCGCGTCGAAGACCAGCGCCGCGAGGTCCGCGTCCCGGTAGAGGTAGACCAACTCCTCCTCGACATACCGGTAGTTGACGTTGACCGGCACGATGCGGGCCTTGAGGCACCCCAGTACCGTCTGCAGGTACTCGACCCCGTTGTACAGATGCAGGCCCAGGTGCTCCCCCGGCCGTATGCCGGCCTCGAGCAGATGGTGTCCGATGCGGTTGGCCGCCGCGTCCAGCTCCGCGTAGGTGAGACGACGCTCCGCGCCCGTGCCCGGGTGGTCGACGTACACGAGCGCCTCGCGGCCCGGAACCACGTCGACGACCGACTCGAACAGGTCGGCAAGGTTGTACTCCACCGCTCCTCCTGACCCAGGCGACGCTCGGCGAAGAAAGGGGCATGCATCGGTCCGCCGGTCATCAGAGCAAAGGGGGACGCAACTGTGAAGGGCCCCGCAGAAGAAATCTGACTGTCTGTCAGAAAACCCTTGTCCTGTCTCCGCGCCTCCTGCAACCTGTTCTCGTTCCGGAGACGGGAGGAAGCGATGGGTGGGACGGAACACCTCACCGTGCAGCGCGAAGGCGCCACACTCGTGCTCACGCTCAACAGGCCCGAGGCCAGGAACGCGCTCTCGCTGCCGATGCTGGTGGGGCTGTACGACGGCTGGATCGAGGCCGACGAGGACGACGCGGTCCGCTCGATCGTGCTCACCGGCGCGGGCGGCTCCTTCTGCGCCGGGATGGACCTCAAGGCCCTGGCCGGCCGGGGGATGGACGGGCAGCAGTACCGCGACCGGCTGACCGCCGACCCGGATCTGCACTGGAAGGCGATGCTGCGCCACCACCGCCCCCGCAAACCGGTGATCGCCGCCGTCGAGGGACCCTGCGTGGCGGGCGGCACCGAGATCCTGCAGGGGACCGACATCCGGGTGGCGGGCGACTCCGCCACCTTCGGCCTGTTCGAGGTCAGGCGCGGACTGTTCCCCATCGGCGGCTCGACGGTCCGCCTCCAGCGGCAGATCCCGCGCACCCACGCCCTGGAGATGCTGCTCACCGGACGCCCGTACACGGCACGCGAAGCCGTCGGCATCGGACTCGTCGGCCATGTGGTCCCCGACGGCACCGCGCTCGCCCGCGCCCTGGAGATCGCCGAACAGGTCAATGCCTGCGGGCCGCTCGCCGTCGAGGCCGTCAAGGCATCCGTGTACGAGACCGCCGAGATGACGGAGACAGACGGACTGGCCGCCGAACTCGAGCGCGGTTGGCCGGTCTTCGCCACCGCCGACGCCAAGGAAGGCACCCGCGCCTTCGCCGAGAAACGCCCGCCCGTCTACCGGCGCGCTTGAGCCGCCGGGAGACACAAGGAGAGATCCGCGATGCCCGAAGTCCTCAAAGCCCCCCTCGTCGTCGAGTTCCCCTTCACCCGCTCCCTGGGACCCGTGCAGAGCGCCTTCCTCACCGGCCTGCGCGAACGTGTCGTCCTCGGGGTGAGGACCGGCGACGGCCGCACCCTCGTCCCGCCCGTCGAGTACGACCCGGTCACGGCCGAGGAACTGCGCGACCTCGTCGAGGTCGCCCCCACCGGCACCGTCACCACCTGGGCCTGGAACCACGCGCCACGCCGCGGCCAGCCCCTCGACACCCCCTTCGGGTGGGCCCTGGTCCGGCTCGACGGCGCCGACACCTCCCTCCTGCACGCACTCGACGCCCCGGGCCCCGACGTCCTTCGCACCGGTATGCGCGTCCGTATCCGTTGGGCGGCCGAACGCTCCGGCGCCATCACGGACATTGCCTGCTTCGAGCCGTACGACGGCGATCCCGCCGAGTCCGGGGCCCACAGTGGCGAGTTCGAGGACACGGTGACCGGCATCGTCGCCCCGGCCCGTCTCGACTACACCTACTCGCCCGGTCGCGCCCAGTCCGCCTACCTCGGCGCCCTGTCCGAACGGCGGACCGTCGGCGAGCGCTGCCCGTCCTGCCGCAAGGTCTACGTCCCGCCGCGGGGTGCCTGCCCCACCTGCGGCGTGGCCACTGCGGAGCAGGTCGAGGTGGGCCCGCGCGGGACCGTGACGACGTTCTGCATCGTCAACATCAAGGCGAAGAACCTGGACATCGAAGTCCCCTATGTCTACGCGCACATCGCCCTCGACGGTGCCGACCTCGCACTGCACGGCCGTATCGGCGGCATCCCCTACGACCAGGTGCGCATGGGGCTGCGGGTCGAACCGGTGTGGACCCCCGGGGCGCGCCATCCCGATCACTACCGGCCCACGGGAGAGCCGGACGCGGACTACGAGTCGTACAAGGAGCTGCTGTGACGCGCGAAGAAGCCCCAGGGCACCGGGAGATCGCCGTCGTCGCCTTCGCGCAGACCGACCACCGGCGCACCAGCGACGAACTCTCCGAAGTCGAGATGCTGATGCCGGTCCTGCACCAGGTCCTCGACCGTACCGGGCTGAATACCAGCGACATCGGCTTCACCTGCTCCGGCTCCAGCGACTATCTCGCGGGCCGTGCCTTCTCCTTCACTCTCGCTCTCGACGGGGTGGGCGCCTGGCCGCCGATCTCCGAGTCGCATGTCGAGATGGACGGCGCTTGGGCGCTGTACGAGGCGTGGACCAAGCTGCTCACGGGCGACGCCGACACCGCGCTGGTCTACTCGTACGGCAAGTCGTCGCCCGGAAGCGTACGGGACGTGCTGACCCGGCAGCTGGACCCCTACTACGTGGCTCCGCTGTGGCCGGACTCGGTGGCGCTCGCCGCACTTCAGGCACAGGCGCTCATCGACCGGGGCGAGACCGACGAGCCCGCACTGGCCCAGGTCGCCGCCCGCAACCGGGCGGACGCGGCCGCCAACTCCCACGCTCAGCTGACGGGTTGCGTACCACAGGGGGAATACGTCGTGCGGCCGCTGCGCACCGGCGACTGCCCGCCGGTCGGCGACGGGGCCGCCGCCGTGATCCTTGCGGCGGGCGAGCGAGCCCGACAGCTGTGCGCGCGGCCCGCCTGGATCCGGGGCATCGACCATCGCATCGAGGCACACGGGCTCGGGGTGCGCGATCTGACGGACTCGCCGTCCGCGCGGCTCGCCGCCGAGCGGGCCGGTGCCTTCCAACGGCCTGTGGACACCGCGGAGTTGCACGCGCCGTTCACCGCGCAGGAGATGATCCTGCGCAAGGCGCTCAGGCTCGGCGACAGCGTCACGGTCAACCCCTCGGGGGGCGCCCTCGCCGCCAACCCGATGATGGCGGCCGGGCTGATCCGCATCGGCGAGGCAGCCGCCCGTATCCACCGTGGGGAGTCCGACCGCGCGCTCGCCCACGCCACCTCCGGCCCCTGTCTGCAGCAGAACCTGGTCGCCGTACTCGAGGGAGACCCGCGATGAGCAAGGAGTCCGTGGCCGTCACCGGGATCGGCCAGACCAAGCACGTGGCGGCGCGGCGGGACGTGTCCATCGCGGGGCTCGTTCGGGAGGCGGCCCGGCGGGCCCTTGAGGACGCCGCGCTGACCTGGGCCGACATCGACGCCGTGGTCATCGGCAAGGCGCCCGACTTCTTCGAGGGCGTCATGATGCCGGAGCTGTACCTCGCCGACGCGCTGGGCGCCGTCGGCAAACCCATGCTCAGGGTGCACACGGCCGGTTCGGTCGGTGGCTCCACGGCACTCGTCGCGGCCAACCTGGTCGCCGCCCGCGTCCACCGCACCGTCCTGACCCTCGCCTACGAGAAGCAGTCCGAGTCCAACGCCATGTGGGGCCTGTCGCTGCCGATCCCCTTCCAGCAGCCGCTGCTCGCCGGCGCGGGCGGCTTCTTCGCCCCGCACATACGCGCCTACATGCGACGCAGCGGCGCACCGGACACGGTCGGCTCGCTGGTCGCGTACAAGGACCGGCGCAACGCCCTCAAGAACCCGTACGCACACCTGCACGAACACGACATCACGCTGGAGAAGGTGCAGTCCTCACCCATGCTGTGGGACCCGATCCGCTACTCGGAGACCTGCCCCTCCTCGGACGGCGCGTGCGCCATGGTGCTCACCGATCGTGCGGGCGCGGCACGCTCGCCCCGCCCGCCCGCCTGGATGCTCGGCGGCGCGATGCGCAGCGAGCCGACGCTCTTCGCCGGCAAGGACTTCGTGTCGCCGCAGGCAGGCAAGGACTGCGCCGCCGACGTCTACCGGCAGGCGGGGGTCGCCGACCCGCGCCGGGACATCGACGCGGTGGAGATGTACGTGCCCTTCTCCTGGTACGAGCCCATGTGGCTGGAGAACCTCGGATTCGCCGAGCAGGGCGAGGGCTGGAAGCTCACCGAGTCCGGGGTGACCGAACTCGACGGGGACCTTCCCGTCAACATGTCCGGCGGCGTCCTGTCCACCAATCCCATCGGCGCCTCCGGCATGATCCGCTTCGCCGAGGCGGCGCTCCAGGTGCGCGGGCAGGCCGGAGAGCACCAGGTGGACGGGGCCCGGCGGGTACTCGGGCACGCCTACGGCGGCGGGTCCCAGTTCTTCTCGATGTGGCTGGTCGGAGACCGGCCGCCGACCTCCTGAGGGCATCGCCCTCGCGTGACCTGTTGGCGGTGGGATGCGATCGCTAGGCTTGCCGCGGACGACGAATCGGGAGGAGCGAGGACGTGGCCGAGAGCACCATCCAGCAGCAGCCGCTCGCGGGCTGGGAGAAGCCGGAGCTGGACCTCAGCAACGCCGACTGGCACTCCAGCAGCCGAGGGCTCGGGGATGTTCAGATCGCCTTCGTCGAAGGCTTCATCGCGATGCGCAACAGTGGCCGTCCCGAGAGCCCTTCCCTGATCTTCACCCCCGCGGAGTGGGGCGCGTTCGTGTCGGGGGCGCGGGAAGGGGAGTTCGACCTCACATGAGCCCGGCCCGCCGAGGTGGGCCCCGCCCGTTCCGGAATTTCCGGACACGTGGCCGCTGAACCCGTCCCGGGGCCGCCGACTGCGCCAGGCCGGCCCCGGAACGATCAACGCCGTGTCCGGAAGGCGAGGAACCGATGAGTACTGCGCCGGTCATCGCGGCCGTCGACGGATCGGACGAGAGTCTGCGTGCCCTTCAGTGGGCGCTGACCGACGCGCGGCTGCGCGGGGCGCCGCTGCGCGTGGTGCACGTGCGGCAGTACGCCCCCCGGGCGCAGCCGGACATCCTGGTCGCCGAGCCGCCGGAACCGGCCACGGACCCGGTGCTCGAGCAGGTCCGTGCCTATCTGGAGGGCCGGGCCGACCTCCCGGCCGTGGAGTACGAGACGCCGCAGGGCGCACCGGCCGCCGTGCTGCCCGAACTGGGCGACACGGCCCAGCTGATGGTGACCGGGTCACGGGGCCGCGGGGGCTTCGCCAGTCTGCTGCTGGGCTCCACCAGCGTGGCGGCCGCACGGGACTCGGCCTGCCCCGTGGTGGTGGTGCCACCCCCGGGACGCGAGGTGCATGAGGGCCCGCCCCTCCCGCCTGGACCGCGCATCGTGGTGGGCCTGCACGTCGACAGCCCCGCCGAGACCACCCTCGCCTTCGCCTTCGCGGAGGCGGACCTGCGCCGCGCCCGGCTGCAGGTGATCGCCGCCTATCCGTGGCCTCCGGTCCAGATCTGGTCCCCGCCCGGCGCACCCGTGCCCCCGGCCCTGGACGAGGACGCCGTCGAGGACGAGATCCGGACCATGGCCGCGGGCCTTCTCGCCGTCCATCGCGAACGGCACCCGGATGTGCAGGTCGACCTCTCGACGCCGCCCGGCGACGCGGCGGGCCATCTCGTCGCGGCCTCCAGGGACGCGGAACTGGTCGCCGTGGGCCGCCATCGCCGCCACCTCCTCGCACCCGCCCGCATGATCGGGTCCGTGCCCCAGGCCGTCCTGCTCCACGCGGCGAGCCCCGTCGCGGTGATCCCGACGGTGGCGGAGCCCGGCCCTGCCGAGCAGTGACGGGGCGGCGGCCCTCCGGAGGCGTCCCGCGTGCCCGGTCCGGCGCTTGCGCCTGGGTGGCCGGGCTGCGCGAATGCCCGGGACCGTGCGCCGCCGGATGGCCGTACGGCGGCCGTCGCCCTCGAACGATGACCCGTACCGGACGGCGGTGGTCCCACGGCCCCGCTCCGCGCTCGGCCACGTACCATTGCGGCATGTCCTTCCTCCGCCGCCGCAGCGCCACTCCCGCCGGGCCCGACTTCGACGTACTGGCCATGGATCCGGGGGACTGGCCGGGCAATCTCGGTGCCGGTCTGCTGCCCGCCCCCGACGGCAGCTGCCAGGGCGTCTTCCTGCGCTACGACCTGTTCGGCGGCCGGGGCCCCGCGATGATCATCGGCAATCTGCCGGAAGGCTCCCCGGCCCGCGACGTCACCGAGGACGAGATCCCCTTCGAGGTGGCCCAGCTCCTCCTCGCGCTGGAGAACGACGAGGAGGTCACCGTCGTCGGGACCGAGGACATCCCGGTGATGCAGGGTGACAACCTCCTCATCGTGCGGCGCCTCAAGCTCTCCGAGAGCCGGATCTCCTGCGTCCAGTTCGACCGCAGTGACAACGTCCTGGTGACCATCGCCGCCTGGGACCGTCCCATCACCGACGACCTGTACGCGCTCCTGAAGCCGCTGCCCGCGGAGCTGTTCCAGCAGGGCTGATCACAGCCGCACGCGCACGGACGGCCCCCGCGGACGCGGGGGCCGTCCGCCGTTCCGGACGAAGTCCAGCCGGCGCCGCTACTTCCCCGACGGCACCACCGTCACGTCGGCCGCCCGCACGAACGCCACCCGGTGACCGAACTGGATCTCGTAGTACAGGTCCTTGCCGACCACGACCCGATGCGAGTCCGTGGTGAAGGTGACCGAGTAGTAGTACTCACCCGGGACCTTGTCGCCCACGACATACCTCTGGCCCGCCGGCAGCTTGTACGGCAGCGGCGAGACCGACTGCACGGGCACGCCCGCCGGGTACGCCTCCTTCTCCGGGTACGCACGGCCGTACACCGGGACGTCCGTGAGACCGGTCTTGGGCGTCACCACGAACCCGGACGCGTTCACCGCCGTCGGCTGCTTCTTCGGGTTGTGGAACCAGGCCTTCTGGCCCAGGTACCAGATGGCGGTCCAGTCCCCGCTGCGGTCGGCGACCGCGTACTGCTGGCCCGTGGAGGCACGCGAGCCCACGTCGTTCACGTCGATCGTGGAGGCGTCCCCGTTGGGGTGCAGCCCGATGTCCTTGATCAGTGGCGAGGTCGCGTCCGGCCTGCTGTACAGCCGCACCTCGCTGGACCCGTGCGCCGGGCACGGCGCGCCCTGGGCGGTGCAGCCCGTGTACTGCGGCTGGTTCTTGGCGTAGTCCGGCCGGATCGTCACCAGGCCGCCCTTGGCGTCGGCCGTCGCACGGAATGGCTTGCCGAGAAGGTCGAAGTAGTGCCGCCAGTCCCAGTAGGGGCCCGGATCCGTGTGCATGCCGGGGATCGTGGCGGTCGTCGGGCCCGGGACGTTCTCGTGCCCGAGGATGTGCTGCCGGTTCAGCGGGATGCCGTACTTCGCGGCGAGATACTGCACCAGCCGCGCCGACGAGCGGTACATCGCCTCCGTGTACCAGGCGTCCGGCGAGGCGAGGAAGCCCTCGTGCTCGATGCCGATCGACTTGGCGTTGACGTACCAGTTGCCGGCGTGCCAGGCCACGTCCTTCGCCTTCACATGCTGGGCGATGAGCCCGTCCGTGGAGCGCAGCGTGTAGTTCCACGACACATACGTCGGGTCCTGGACCAGATTGATGACACCGTCCCACTGGCCTTCCGTGTCATGGATGACGATGTACTTGATGCTCTGGGACGTGGGCCGGTCGGACAGGTCGTGGTTGCCGTAGTCGTCCTGCCCGAGCTGCTCGTACGGCGCCGGGATCCACTCGCAGGACACGTTCTTCGGGCACTCGGTCCCGCTTGCGTCGCCCGCGCGCAGCCCGGTGCGTTGCAACTGGGCGGTGTCGGGCGCCAGGCCCGGCTGCGCGGCCAGTGTCACGCTCTGCCCGGCGTCCGTGGTGCGCCGCTCGCCCTGGCGCATCACCTCGAAGACGTCGTTGGCGTACGCGGCCGCCGTCGCCGTGTCGTCCGCGCCCGAGAACTGCGCCACCGCCCCGTACCAGGCGGCCGGGTCCGTGCTGAGCGGCTCGCCGAGGTGCCGTTGCGCGGCGGCGAGCAGCGCGGCACCGCCCGCGATGTTCGCCGCCGGGTCGGTGCGCAGCCGCTCGGCTTGGACACCGGCCAGGGTGGCTGCCCTGGGCAGCGTCTGCAGCCGGGCCGGCAGCCGGGAGCCGGCCGGCGCCCTCGTCGTGGGCAGCAGCGCGGCACGGGCCTGGTCGCCGCGCGCGTCCTCCGTGCCCTCGCCGTGATGGGCGGCCTCGGCGATCGCGGTGCGGGCGTCCGTGAGGTGCATGGGCCCGTAGCCGCCCGAGACGCTCGGCACGCCGCGGTGCGCGTCCCACCGCGACTGGAGGTACGAGACACCGAGGAGCACGCTCTGCGGCACGTGGTACTCGGCCGCCGCGGCGGCGAAGGCGTTCTGCAGGGTGTCCGAGGTGTCGTGCCCGGCGGCCGGGGCGGCGCCCAGCAGCGGTAGCAGCAGCGCCGTCGAGGCGACGGCAGTACCCGCCGTGGTGAGGGCACGTCTGTGCCCGGCGGGGAAGTGGGTGTCGGTGGCGGATCCTCGCAAGGCAGCCTCCTGGGACGGTCGGGCGCTCTGGGGAGTGCGGGAGCCGAGCGTGGGTCAGTGGTACCGGCTCCCCGACGATCCGTCAATCACCCTCAGGGGCGGGCGATTTCCCATGTCAGCGGGGGTTGCGAGGAGTTTCGTGGCGGTGGTGGCACGGCCTGCGGGGCGTCAGTGGAGTGGACCAAAGAACCCGAACGGGGGAGCCTCGCAGGTGGCGCCGGGCCCGGACACGACGAAGGCCCGCGGTGCGCCGCTGTCGCGAGCGCGCCGCGGACCTTCGTCCCCGTCAGCGAGTGCCGACCGCTGCCCGTACGGCCCGCCGGGCCAACTGGCAGTCGTCGTGCAGCCGCCGCAGCAGCAGCCGCTGTTCCTCGCCGGACGGCGCAGCAGCCGGGTGGGCCACTCCCGGTGCCGCCGGGGTCGCGTCGTGCATCGAACGCTGCACGGCCGTCTCGTAGGTACGGATCTCACGGGTCAGGACGAGCATCAGGTTCACCAGGAAGGCGTCGCGCGAAGCCGGTCCCGCGGTCTGCGCGATCTGACTGATCTGACGCCGGGCCACCGGGGCGTCACCGAGGACCACCCACAGCGTCGCCAGGTCGTACCCGGGCAGGTACCAGCCCGCGTGCTCCCAGTCCACCAGGACCGGCCCGGCCGGTGAGAGCAGGATGTTCGACAACAGGGCGTCTCCGTGACAGAACTGGCCCATGCCCTGCCGGCCCGCCGCGTGGGCGATGTCGTGCAGCAGCTTCTGCAGATCACCCATGTCCCGGTCGGTGAGCAGCCCCAGCTCATGGAAGCGGGAGATCCGCTCCGCGTAGTCGAGCGGGGCGTCGAACGTGCCCGCCGGGGGACGCCATGCGTTCAGCCGGCAGATGGCGCCCAGCGCCGCCCGGATGTCCGCCCGCGGCGGCGCCTCCGCCGGATGACGCTGCAGGGCGGCCACCCGGCCCGGCATCCGCTCGATCACCAGGGTGCAGTTGTCCGGATCCGCCGCGATCAGCCGGGGCACTCGTACCGGCGGCCGGTGCCGGACGAACGACCGGTATGCCGCTATCTCGTGCTGGAAGCGGTCGGACCAGATGGGGGATTGATCCAGTAAGCACTTGGCGACGGCCGTACTGCGCCCTGTCGTGCCGACGATGAGCACGGAGCGCCCGCTTCGGCGCAGCACCTGCACCGGAGTGAACTCCGGACAGATGCGATGCACCGAAGCGATCGCCGTGCGCAGCTGCGCGCCCTGAGGGCCGGACAAGTCGATTCTCCCGCTGAGCGGTTGGGTGCCGACACCCGGCATGCGGCGCGTCCTGCCGGTACCGAGCACGGGGGCCGCGGGTCGCGCGGGGTCGAGGTAGGGGCCGCCGGCGCCCGGGCGGGGGCGAAGCGGCCGGGGCGGGGCGGACACGGAGGACGATGCTGCGTACATGGGTGATACAGATCCCTTCGTGTGCCTGCTGAGTTACGCGATCCCGCCCCGGACGCCGTTGGTGCACCCTGGGGAATGTCCGCGGCGGCCGGGTCGGGGTGGCGCTTTCCTACCTGACACCCGATGCCCCGTGGCACACCATCTGGCGCACCCTGGCGAACCCTGGCGAATAGTCCCCAAGCAACTGACAGGGGGCTACTGTCAACTCAGCCGAGAACCTGGGGGCTTGATGTGAGCGGACAACCCAACACCCGCCTCGCGGACCTGTTCGGCCTGGCCGGCTGGTCCAAGGGGGAACTCGCGAGGATGGTCAACCGGCAGGCGGCGGCCATGGGCCACCCCCAGCTGGCGACCGACACCTCACGGGTGCGGCGTTGGATCGACATGGGAGAGATCCCGCGCGATCCCGTGCCCCGGGTGCTGGCGGCGCTGTTCACCGAGCGACTCGGCCGTGTCGTGACCATCGAGGACCTCGGTCTGGTCCGGCACGGGCGCCCGGGGAAACGACGTGACGACGGGAATGCGAAGCACCCCGACGGAGTGCCGTGGGCGCCCGAGCGGACTGCTGCGGTCCTCACCGAATTCACGGGAATGGACCTCATGCTCAACCGACGCGGCTTGGTGGGCGCGGGTGCCGCGCTCGCCGCAGGATCCGCACTCAGCAGCGCCATGCACGACTGGCTGCACACCGATCCGGCTCTTGCGGCCGACGCCCCGCGCTTCGACGATCCTCTGCACGCCGACCCCGCTGGGTTCGACCGCTATGAGGCGGCCCCCATCGGGTCGCAGGAGATCGAGGAGCTGGAACGCTCCGTCGAAGTGTTCCGGGCCTGGGACGCGTCCCGCGGCGGCGGGCTGCAGCGCAAGGCCGTCGTGGGGCAGCTCAACGAGGTGGGGGGCATGCTCTCCTACCACCACCCCGATCATCTGCAGCGGCGCCTGTGGGGCGTCGCCGCCAACCTCGCCGTCCTCGCGGGCTGGATGTCGCACGACGTCGGCCTGGAGCCCACGGCACAGAAGTACTTCGTCATCGCCGCCCACGCGGCCCGTGAGGGCGGCGACCGGCCCCGCGCCGGGGAGGCGCTCTCCCGCGCCGCCCGCCAGATGGTGCACCTCGGCCGGCCCGACGACGCACTGGATCTGATGCAGCTCGCCAAGACGGGCTCGGGCGACCAGGTGCTGCCGCGCACCAAGGCCATGCTCTGCACCATCGAGGCCTGGGCACAGGCCTCCATGGGCAAGGGCCAGGCCATGCGGCGCACCCTCGGCGAGGCGGAGGACCTCTTCGTCTCCGACAAGGGAGACGTGCCGCCGCCGAGCTGGATGCAGATGTTCGACGAGGCGGACCTGCACGGGATGCAGGCCCTGGCCTACCGCACCCTCGCCGAACACGAGCCCGGCGCGGCCCTCATCGCGCAGCGGCACGCCAAGGAAGCGCTGGAGCTGCGGGGTGCGGGCCGGGACCGGTCGAAGATCTTCGACCACATCTCCCTCGCGTCCGCGTGCTTCATCGCGGACGACCCGGAACAGGCCGACCGGTACGCCCGTCTGGCCCTGACGTCGATGGGGGCGAACTCCTCCCACCGCACCTGGGACCGGCTGCGCGAGATGTACCGGCTCACCGCGCAGTACGCCGGCTACCCGAAGATCCAGGACCTGCGCGATGAGATCGAACGGGCCCTTCCGAAGGGACCGTCGAAGTCCAGGGGCGGCAACACGGCCCAGGCATAGGAGCCCTGAGCCCGCCCGTACGACAGGGGTGGTACCGACCCATCGTCAGGAAACCACCCTGGCAACGAGCACGCAGGCATCGTCCTGGTGCCCGCTCCCGCCGAACTCCTCCACGACCGTCCGCACACAGTCCTGGGCCGTACGGGCTTCGCCGAAGCGTGGAGCCAGGTCGAGCAGCCTCCGGACGGCCGCCGTGCCGCTGTGCCGCGGGATCAGCCCGTCGGTGTGCAGCAGCAGCAGGTCGCCCGGCGCAAGGGTCACTTCGGCCTGCCCATAGGCGGCCCCCGAGGTCGCCCCGAGCAGTACGCCGTCCGGTGCGGTCAGCGTGCGCCCCGTCCCGTCGCGGAACAGCAGCGGGACGGGGTGGCCTGCCTGCGCCCAGCTCAGGGTGCGCGTCAGGGGCCGGTAACGGCAGCACACGGCGCTGCCCAGGGCCGGCTGGACGGAGGCGTCGAGCAGCTGGTTGAGCCAGCCCATCAGCCGGCCGGGTTCGGTGCCCGTCATGGCCATGCCGCGCAGGGCGCCGATGAGCGTCGCCATGCCGGAGGCCACGGTCACCCCGTGCCCCGTCAGTTCGCCGACGCTGAGCAGCGAGTCCCCGCCGGGCAGTTCGAGCGCGTCGTACCAGTCGCCGCCGATCAGCGCGTTCGTGGACGACGGCAGACAACGGGCCGCCACGTCCAGGGCCCCGGGGCCCTGCCGTGGGAGCCGCAGGGAGCCGCGCCATGGCGGAAGCACGGCCTCCTGCAGCTCGACCGCAAGCCGGTGCTCGGTCCGCTCGCGGTGGAGGTGCAGCGAGTCACGGGTCTCGCGCACGGTCCGCCTGTGGCGGCGCAGTTCGCTGACGTCCCGCAGCACGGCCCACATCGAGGCGGTGCTGCCGCCGGCGTCGAGCACGGGCTCGCCCATCATGTGCACGGTGCGCACCTCGCCGTCGGGGCGCAGGATCCGGAACTCCCCGTCGATGGGCTTGCCGTCGATCAGGCAGTCGGTGACCATGGCCGTCAGCAGCGGGCGGTCCTCGTCGTGCACCACGGAGGGAAGCTCGTCGAGGGTGAGCGCGGGGGCCGAGGGGTCGCGGCCCAGGATCCGGTACAGCTCGCCCGACCAACTCGCCGCATCGGTCAGCAGATTCCACTCCGCGCTGCCGACGCGGCTGAGCAGTGAGCCGCCCGGGGACGTGGGCGGGGCTGTCCGGCCTTCCGCGGTGGGCGGTTCCGTGGCCGGTTCGGCGGGCGTGGGCGACGGACCGTCACGCAGCTGCGCCAAGTGCTCGTCCAAGTCGCTGAGTTGGTGCAGTGCCAGATCGCACAGTGCGCGCTGCCACCGGCTCTCCGGATCCGCGCCGTCCTCGGGTGCCTTCCGTCGTACGGCATCCACGTCGCCGCGCAGTCGCTTCGTCTGCGAGATGAGCGCATCGAGAGTGCCGCGGCCGGGCGGCTGGGCGGCGGGCCGGTCCGCGGAGAGAGGGGGTGGCATGACGCGCTCCGATGAGGACGGTTCGACCAAGGCTGACGGAAGGACCACCACGACTGTTGCACAGCGCGGGACGCGCTGTAAGGGATTTGGCAACACACGATAAGGTGGTGCTTCTGGCATATGCCATAGGCGCGGCGGAGTGGGCGCGAGGAGCGAGCGGGGGCCCGTCGGAGGTGCTCAAGTCGCATGTGGCCTACGTGACTTGACGGACTGCGGAGGCGGATGGGTCACCGTTCACGCGTGCGTTCGGGGGGCGTTTGTACGACCGCCCGCGCCCCCGTACAGGTCCGGGCGCGGGGCGAGATCGACGGTTTCCCGGCCGCCGCTCAGCTGTGCCCGCACCCCCGCCTCGGCGACCGCCGAGGCCGCGTACCCGTCCCACGCGGAGGGCCCGGTGACCCGCCCCTGCCGGGTGGCGTCGGCCCAGGCCTGCACCTCGCGGTCGTAGGCCTCCGCGAACCGCACGAGATAGTCCCGCGCGACCTCTTCGGACGCCCCGTCCGCGGTCGTGACGACCATCGTGTGCCCCTCCCCGATGCGGGCGCTGCCGTCCTCGCAGACCGCTTCGCAGCGCACCTGGTAGCCGAAGCCGGAGTTGACGAAGATCTCCACGTCCACGAGCGCGCCGCCCGAGGTCTCGAACAGGACGAACTGGGGGTCGACCAGGCCCTCCGGCGCGTTGCGGGACGGCCGGGGGCGGAGCGCGGACACCGCGGTCAGCTCCTGGCCCAGCAGCCAGCGGGCCGTGTCGATCTCGTGCGAGACGGAGCTGTTGATCAGCATGGCCGTGGTGAAGCCGGGCGGTGAGGACACATTGCGGTGCGTGCAGTGCAGCATCAGCGGCCGCCCCAGCCGCCCGCTGTCCAACAGGGACTTCAGACGGACGTACTCGGCGTCGTACCGTCGCATGAACCCCACCTGCGCGAGCCGCCGTCCCAGTCGGGCCTCGGCCTCCGCCACGCGCAGCGCCCCGGCCGCGTCCGGCACCAGCGGCTTCTCGCACAGCACGGGCAGCCCGCGCGCGAAGGCGGCGAGCAGGGCCTCCTCGTGGGCCGGCCCGGGCGAGGCGACCAGCACGGCCTGGACACCGGGCGCCTCCAGCGCGGCGGCCGGTTCGGCGTGCACGAGGACGCCCTCGATGCCGGCCGTGGCCTCCTTGGCGCGATCCGTTTCAGGGTCCGCCACGGACACCACACGCGCTCCGCTCACCACATGATCCAACCGGCGAATGTGGTCCGCGCCCATGTGCCCCGCGCCCAGTACCGCCACACCCAGCAGATCACCCATGAGTCGCACTCCCTCTGCGGAGGCCGTCCCCGCGCAGGGTAGACCGCCCGGCGGTGGTCTCCGCAGCCAGGCGGGGGTCCCGGCGGCGCGGAGTACCCCGGTGGGGGTGCTGCTCGTCGTCAGGGTGCCGCCGGCGCCGTTCCCGTCGGTATGCCGTCCCGCCGCCTCGATACGCCGTCTCGCCGCCGTGACGGACGGCGGCGCCGGATGTTGGGGAACTCTTTGCCGATGGCCGAGACCTGACGGCTCCCGCCCGCCACGGGCCGATCACCGCGTACACGGGACGCAAAAACCGGCCGAAACGATGGGGCGCAAGGGGCCGGTCCGGTTACGGACGCGTTGACCGTGAGGGGCGCGTGCCGCACGCTCGATATATAGATGCTTGATACAACCGGTTTCCCGGGAATGGCTGAGGCTTCGAGAAGCCGCAGGTCATCGATCCCTCCCGGCGGACCGGACGCGGGAGGTAACCATATGTGCGGCATTACCGGCTGGATCTCCTACGACCGTGATCTGCGGACCGAGACCGCGACATTGGATGCAATGACCGAGGCCATGTCGTGCCGCGGCCCCGACGACAGCGGCACATGGGCCGAGGGGCCCGCCGCCCTCGGTCACCGCAGGCTTGCGATCATCGACCTGCCCGGCGGACGCCAGCCGATGTCCGTGACGACCCCGGACGGCACCGTCGTACTGGTCTACTCCGGGGAGACCTACAACTTCACAGAACTGCGACGCGAACTGACCGACCGGGGCCATCGCTTCACGACCGACTCCGACACCGAGGTTGTCCTGCACGCCTACCTCGAATGGGGCGACGCGCTCCCCGAGCGGCTGAACGGCATGTACGCCTTCGCCATCTGGGACGGCCGCCAGGACAAGCTTGTGATGATCCGCGACCGCATGGGCATCAAGCCCTTCTACTACTACCCGACCCCCGACGGCGTCCTCTTCGGCTCCGAACCGAAGGCGATCCTGGCCAACCCCCTGTCCCGCGCCCGGGTCCGCCTGGGCGGACTGCGGGAGCTGTTCGCGATGGTCAAGACGCCCGGACACGCCGTGTGGGACGGCATGCACGAGGTCGAGCCCGGCACCGTCGTCACCGTCGACCGGCAGGGTTCCCGCCGGCGTGTCTACTGGCAGCTGGAGACCCGGCCGCACACCGACGACCGCGACACCTCCATCGCCACCGTCCGCTCGCTGCTCGAGGACATCGTGCGCCGCCAGCTGGTCGCCGACGTACCGCGTTGCACGTTGCTGTCGGGCGGCCTGGACTCCTCCGCGATGACCGCCCTGGCCGCACGGCAGCTGGCCGAGCACGGCGAGAAAGTGCGCAGCTTCGCGGTGGACTTCGTCGGGCAGGCCGACAACTTCGTCGCCGACGAACTGCGCGGCACGCCCGACACGCCCTTCGTGCACGACGTGGCCCGCTCCTCCGGCACCGACCACCAGGACATCGTCCTGGACGCCCAGGCGCTCGCCGACCTCGACGTACGCGCCAAGGTCCTGCGCGCCCGCGACCTGCCCATGGGCTTCGGCGACATGGACGCCTCGCTCTATCTGCTCTTCCAGGCGATCCGCGGGCACTCCACGGTCGCGCTCTCGGGGGAGTCCGCGGACGAGGTCTTCGGGGGCTACCTCCAGTTCTTCGACGAGGAGGCCCGGCGAGCCGACGCCTTCCCCTGGCTCGTGAGCTTCCGCCGGCACTTCGGCGACGACGCCGACGTTCTGCGCCCCGACCTGACCGAGGCGCTGGACATGGAGTCGTACGTGTCCGACAGCTACCGGACGGCCGTCGCGGGCATCGCGCGCCTCGACGGCGAGAGCGACTTCGAGTACCGGATGCGGCGGATCTGCCACCTCCATCTGACGCGCTTCGTACGGGTCCTGCTGGACCGCAAGGACCGCATGAGCATGGCGGTCGGGCTGGAGGTTCGGGTGCCCTACTGCGACCACCGGCTCGTCGAGTACGTATACAACACCCCCTGGTCGCTGAAGTCCTTCGACGGCCGGGAGAAGAGCCTGCTCAGGGAGGCGACCGCGGACGTGCTCCCGCAGTCCGTGTACGACAGGGTCAAGAGTCCTTACCCCTCCACGCAGGACCCCAAGTACGCGCTGGCCCTCCAGGAACACGCCAAGGATCTCCTCGCCCGCCCCTCCCATCCGGTCTTCGACCTGATCGACCGCGACCGGCTGCACCGGCTCGCCCACCGCGACACACCGCAGATCGCGCAGGCGTCGCGGCACGGCCTGGAACGGGCGCTGGACCTCGCGCTGTGGCTGGACATCTACGGGCCGGAGGTGTCCCTCACCTGACGCCGGGCACCTCGCCGTCGCGGAAGAGCCCGGGCGTGGTGACTCAGTACGACACGTCCGGGCCGCACGAGCTGCCGTCGGACGGCAGGGTGCCGTACAGCAGGAAGGAGTCGACCTTCTCGTGGACGCATTTGGAGGTCGAGTACCCGGTGTGGCCCTCGCCCCTGTTGTCGAGGACCACCGCCGAGGAACCGAGCCGCCTTGCGGTCTCCACGGTCCAGCGGTACGGGGTCGCCGGGTCCCCGCGCGTGCCGACGAGCAGCATCTTCGCGCTCGGCACGTTCTTCACCCTCTCCCGGATGAAGTCGGTGCCCTTGGGCCGCCCGTAGCACATCAGCACCTGGTTGAGGCGGTAGCGCCCGAAGACCGGGGACGCCTGCTGGTACTGGGCGCGCAGCCGGCCGATGTCCTGGGTGATGCGGTCGGCGCTCGGACGGTCCGGGTCGTCGGCGCAGTTGATCGCCATCAGGGCGGCCGGAAGGTTGTCGGAGGGCACGTCCTCGGGACCGACGAGCCCACCCGGGGCCCGGGGGCCGACGGGGAGGGACACGCCGACGCCCGACAGGCGCAGGACCCCGCTGAGGTCACCCTGATCCACCAGCTGGGACAGCGCCAGCTCCAGCGTCGACCACAGCTGCCTGGTGAACAGTGCCTGGCCGATCGCGCCCACCAGGTCCTGACCCGTGAACGGCATGCCGAGGTCGGTCGGCGCCGGCTCCCGGTCCAGCAGATCGACGAGCCGGACGACCTGGTCCCGGGCCGAGCGCGCGTCCTGCCCGAACGGGCAGGCCAGGTCCTTGACGCACCAGTCGAGGAAGTCCTCCAGCGCCCTCTGCTGTCCCTGCGCGCCCGCCAGCCCCTGCTCGGCCAGGGGTTCGGTGAGGGTGTCCACGCCGTCGAGCGCGATCCGGCCCACGTTGTGGGGGAACTGGGCCGCGTAGACCGCACCGAGCCGGGTGCCGTACGAGAAGCCGAGGTAGTTCAGCTTCTTGTCGCCGAGGGCCTGGCGCATCACGTCCATGTCGCGGGAGGCGTTGATCGTGCCTATGTGCGGCAGCACCGGCCCGGCGTGCCTGGTGCACCGCTCGGCCAGCTGACGCACCCGGGCGAGGGCCGCGCGAGGATCGGTCTCGTCGGCGGGACCGTTCGCCGCAGGCACGTCGTCCGTGCCCGCGCCGCAGGTGACGGGTGAGGACCGTCCGACCCCCCGGGGGTCGAACGTCACCACGTCGTAGCCGTTCGTCAGCCCCATGAAGTCCTTGCCCTCCGCCGCCAGAAGGGGAATCCCGGGGCCACCCGGACCGCCGAAGTCCAGCAGCACCGAGCCGTGGGACCTGCCGGTCGCCCGGTAACGGGCGAGCGCCAGATCGAGGGTCCCGGCACCGGGCCTCGCGTAGTCGAGGGGAACCGTCACCTGCCCGCACTGCAGGTCCGGGGGCATGTCCTGGCCCGGACAGGCGGACCACGTGATCTTCTGGTGGTAGAAGCGGGACAGATCGGGGCCGACGCCTGCCGCGGCCACCGACGGCATTCCGGCACCCAGCAGGGCGAGCACCGCGGCCGTGGCCGCCGTCGTGGTGACCGCGCGGCGTCCGTGCGGGGTCAGCATGTTGCCTCCGGGGGTGTCCCGGCTGCGGATCCGGCGACGTCCCTGGGATCACGATAGGCGGGCCCTTCGGGGTGCGCCTCCGGACCGTGGGGCGGCCCAGAGCGCCGTCGCCCGCGTGCCGCCGGTGCGGGCCACGCGTCGCATGCCGCCGTACGGGTGACTGCTTTCCCGTCAGTTCGACAACCGTGCCACTCGATGGAGTGAAAGGAAGATAAGCCATAACTCGGATTGGCTCCTCGGCGTTTTAGCGGGTGCGAGCGAACGCTCGCGACATGTCTGGAAGGCAGGGAACCTATGAAACGGGTTACCCGAAATGGTTTGATCGCGACGGCCGCCGCCTCGGGGGCGCTGGCCGTGGCGATGCCGGCACACGCGGACTCCGATGCGAACGGCACCGCGGCGGGTTCGCCCGGACTGATCTCCGGCAACACCATCCAGCTCCCGGTGCACATCCCGGTCGACGCGTGCGGCAACACCGTGACCGTGGCGGGGCTCCTGAACTCGGCCGCGGGCAACGCCTGCGCGAACCGGAACCGGGGAGGGGGCGGAGCGCGGCACGGTACCGCTCCGGGGGGAGGTGCCTCCGCGTACGGCAGCGGAAAGGATTCATCCGGAGTGCTCGCCGACAACGGTGTGCAACTGCCTGTGCGCCTCCCGGTGAACATCACCGGCAACACGGTGAGCGTGGCCGGTCTCGGCAACGCGGCCGGGGACAACACGTCGGCGAACACCTCCGGCGTCCGGCCCCACCCCACTCCGCGGCCCGTCGCACCGCCGACCGTGCGCACGCCTTCGCATCCGCCGCGTTCCGCTCCGCGCCGCGTGGTCACCCTCGCCCACACGGGCGCCGACGCCACCCTGCCCGCGCTCGCGGCAGGCGCGGCCCTGATGCTCGGCGGGACGGTGCTGTACCGCCGCTTCCGGCCGGGAGCGCCCCGCTGAGGCGGTTCGGTCACCTCGAGGAGGGCCCCGCCCGACGGGCGGCCGGCGGGGCCGCTCTTGCTGCCGACGTCAGCGGGGGGTGGTAACCGCCGCTTCGCCTCGCAAAATGCTGTACCGCACCCCGTCGCGCCATCGCCCGTCACGGAACACGACGCTGCGCAGGACGCCCTCCCGAGTGAACCCCGTCTTCTACAGGGCCCGTTGCTCCGCGATGTTCCCGACCTGCGTGTCCGCCTCGATGCGCTCGGCCGGCGTGTGCGCGAAGAGATAGTGGACCAACTGCCGCTGGGCCTCGGTGCCCACGCCCTTGCCGCGGGCCGCCGGCACCAGACCGATCCCCATGTTCCAGTAGAAGACGGTGCGGGCGGGCCGGACCTTCCGGAAGGCGACGAAACCGAGCCCCTCGTCGTCCCGTACCACCATGAGTGTGCCCCCGTCGTCGCCGAGCAGGCCGTTCCCGGCCCACTCGCGCCGCCACCGGCCCGGGTCCCACCAGCCGAACCACTGGTAGGACGAAGCCACCTCATGGTCCGTCAGGAACCTGTCCAGGACGGCCAGATCGTCCTCGCCCACGGGTCGCAGCGTCACATGTTCGATGGTCATGAGCGGTCACCCTACGACCCCTCGTCGCAGCTCAACACTGTGGCACCGGCGTCGGCCGGGTGTGGCCGGAACGCCCCGGTCGCACATGGCGTGCGAACCGGAGATCGGGAAGGATGCCGACGGCGCGGCTGATCACCGCGTTCCCCGACCCCCACGGAATGGAGCCAGCGATGACCTCTTCGGGTCCCGAAGACCTCGTCATCACCCGGGCCACGCTCGACGACTGGCCGGTGATCAGCGGCTGGGCGGCGGACGAGGGCTGGAACCCGGGACTGTCCGACGGCCCGGCCTTCTTCGCCCAGGACCCCCGGGGCTTCTTCATCGGCAGACTCGCCGAAGAACCCGTCTCTGCGATCTCCGTTGTCACCTATGGTGCCGACTACGCCTTCCTGGGCTGCTATCTCGTACGCCCGGACCTGCGTGCCCGCGGACTGGGGCTGACCACCTGGAAGGCGGCCCTCGCCCACGCCGGCGATCGCACCGTCGGTCTGGACGGTGTGGTGGCGCAGCAGGACAACTACCGCAGGTCCGGATTCGAACTCGCGCACCGCACCGTGCGGTTCACCGGCGTCGTCCGCGGCGGTGAGGAACTGCCCGGAGTGCGTCCGGCAGAGAAGGCCGACCTCGACGCCATCGTGGCGTACGACACCGCCTGCTACCCCGCCGACCGCCCCCGCTTTCTGGCGCACTGGCTCACCGCCCCGGGACATCGGGTCCTCGTCCGGTTCGAGGACGGCCGCCCGACCGGTTATGCGGTGATCCGCCCCGCCCGTGACGGCCTGCGCATCGGCCCCCTGTTCGCCGACACACCCGACGGCGCCGATGCCCTCTTCGCCGCGGTGTGCACCGAAGCCGCGGGCCGGGAGATCGCCATCGACGTCCCCGAACCCAACAGGGCGGCGGTGTCCCTGGCCGAACGCTCCGGCCTTACTCCGTCCTTCGAGACGGCCCGCATGTACACGGGCCCGGTGCGGCCCTACGCCACGGAGCGCGTGTACGGGGTAACCACCCTTGAGCTGGGTTAGGGCCCGCATGGACCGCGCTGCCGTACCGGCCCGGTACGACCGGGGCATGCCGGTTTCGGCCTCGGGTCCGGGCCGAGGCCTTACGGGCACGACCACCCCGTCCATCGCTTTGTAGCCGCCGGGTTCAGATACGGCAGCCGCCACGGCCCTCGTCCCGCACGGAAATGCGGCACGAGGGTCCGCGCCGTCAGTGCCGCGCCCGTGCCCGGTCCAGTGCCGCGACCCCCAGAGCCGCCAGACCGATCTGGATGACCCACTCGATCCAGTCGACGCCCTTGGTGTGGGCCACGCCGAACGCGGAGGCGATCCCGGCCCCGATGAAGGCCGCCACGATGCCGACGACGATCGTCCAGAGGACGCCGATGTGCTGGCGTCCGGGGACGACGAGTCGGCCGAGGACACCGATGACGAGTCCGATGACGATGGCACTGAGGATGCCCGAGATCTCCATCTTCACCCCTTGATGTGAAGGGCTCTGCCCTCTTTCATGTGCCCGGCGTGCGCGGCAACAGTCCGGTCCGCTTCAACTGCCGGTCAATGGGGGGTCAATCCTCGTCCTGCCGGGGGACCGTTCTCCTGTTCAGGCCTCGTTATGCCATGTACCGTTCAACAGTCCGTCGCTCGGGTGGCGTAGGAAGAGAGTTCTACGCGCGCAGACCGCGAGGGACTTTCTACGCGCGAAGATGTGCAGAGACCGCACCCGCACTGCCCCGCAGCACCCCACAGGGCACCACCCGCAGCACCCCACAGGGCACCACCCCACACTGCACCGCCGCACACTGCACCACACCTTCCCCAACCCCTCACGGAGGTCCGCCGATGCTCGGCCTCAGCAGCTCCAGACACAGACTCACCACGGCTCTCGCCGTCTTCGGCCTGCTCACCGCGGGCGCCGCCGTCCAGGCGACCTCGGTCGCCACACCGGCCCACGCGGCCACGACACACCGCGTCCTGTTCGACAACGCGCACGCGGAGACCGCCGGCAACGCCGACTGGATCATCTCCACCAGTCAGCCCGACCCGCTCGGCGAGAACCCGTCCCCGTCCACCGAGACCGACTGGACCGGAGCCCTCTCGTCCTGGGGGGTCGCCCTGCAGAAGACGGGCAACTACAGCCTCAAGACGCTTCCTTCGGGCTCCAGCCTCTCCTACGGCGGCTCGTCCTCGACCGACCTGTCGAACTTCGACACGCTGGTCCTGCCCGAGCCCAACACCCTGTTCACCGCGGCCGAGAAGACCGCCATCATGACCTTCGTCAAGAACGGCGGCGGTCTGTTCATGGTCTCCGACCACACCGGGGCCGACCGCAACAACGACGGCTATGACGCGGTCAAGATCCTGAACGATCTGATGA
This sequence comes from Streptomyces hygroscopicus, assembly GCF_026168105.1. Taxonomy (GTDB): domain Bacteria; phylum Actinomycetota; class Actinomycetes; order Streptomycetales; family Streptomycetaceae; genus Streptomyces; species Streptomyces hygroscopicus_D. The sequence goes on along the minus strand of NZ_LBMW01000010.1, from coordinate 19,567 downwards.
CCAACAACAGCGTCGACTCCACCGACCCGTTCGGCTTCTCGATCGACTCGCTGAACATCGCCTCCGGCTACCCCGCCGCCATCAACGACAGCACCGACCCTGTCCTGCACGGTTCCTTCGGCACCGTCACCAAGAGCCTGATCGCCAACGGCACCACCGCCACGCTCAAGCCCTCCGACAACTCCTCCGTCAAGGGCCTGCTCTACCGCTCCGGCTACTCCGGCAACACCGGCGCGTTCTTCCTGACCAGTACCTTCGGCAGCGGCCGCGTCGCCTTCTGGGGCGACAGCTCGCCCATCGACGACGGCACCGGCCAGCCCGGCAACACGCTGTACGACGGCTGGAACGACTCCGGCGCCACCAACGCCGCCCTCGCCCTCAACGCCACCGAATGGCTCTCCGGCGCGAGCGGCAGCGGCGGGGGAAGCGGCGGTGGCGGGGGCTCCACCTGCACGGCCGCTCAGCTCCTCGGCAACAACGGCTTCGAGTCCGGCGCCACCAACTGGAGCGCCAGCAGCGGCGTCATCACCGACTCCAGCAGTGAGTCGCCCCGTACGGGCTCGTACTACGCCTGGCTGGACGGCTACGGATCAGCGCACACCGACACCCTGTCCCAGTCGGTGACCATCCCCTCCGCCTGCACCACCGCCACCCTGAGCTTCTTTCTGCACATCGACACGGCGGAGACCTCCACCGGCACGGCCTACGACACGCTCAAGGTCCAGGTTCTCAACGGTTCCGGGACGGTGCTGGGCACCCTGGCGACGTACTCCAATCTCAATGCCGCCGACGGCTACACCCAGCGCAGTTTCAGCTTGGCGAGCTACGCCGGGCAGACCGTCACCCTCAAGTTCACCGGCACCGAGGGTTCGAGCCTCCAGACGTCGTTCGTCATCGACGACACCGCGCTCAATGTGAGCTGACGCCCCGGGGGGTGGGCCCGAAGTTTGGGCCCACCCCTGCCACTCGGGCCGCGGGGACCGTCTGCTGAGGTGTGTTCCAGCCCGAGATCCGTACACCCGGCGCCGAGCCGTGCAGATCGGAGGTCCGGTAGACGGCGGTCAGCGTCGCCGACTCGCCAGGCCACAGGCTCACCTCGTTGTCGGACCACTGGACCGGCAGCACCGGCCTGCCGTTCGCGTCCACGAGGTGGGCGTCCGTGAGCAGCGAGGGCGTACCACCGCCGGCCGTGTTGCGCAGCGTGACCGTCGTGATCGACATGCCGTCCGCGTCCACCTTGGTGGAGGCCGTCGCCGACACCGGCACCCGTGCCATCGAGGCGAGTCCCTTCAGATCGGCATAGCTCGTCGTCGGCGTGTAATACCAGTCGGAGTGCGCCCAGTCGAGCGTGTCGGCCTTGGTGGACAGCCAGTAGACGTTGCGGCTGATCTCCCTGCCCGCCGGGTCCGTCAGGACCAATCGTGCGAGATACGTGGTCGTGAGGCCGCTCGCCGAGGAGGGAAGGGTCCCGACGGTCGTGTGCGCCCCGTCGCCCGCGACGCCCACCCCGGTCACCGTCCTGCCGTACTTCCGCGTTCCGTCGGTGCTGAACAGCGTGACGCGGGCGGTCAGTCCGGACACCGGCGCGTGCCGGTTGTTCACCACCACGACCGACCGGTTGTCGTACGAGTACTGGACGTGGAGCGGCTCGTTGGCCTTCTTCGCCCCGAAGTAGGCGCCGCCCTGGTCGAGACAACGGTCCATCAGCTGCCAGTGGAGCGAGGTCCAGCCGCTGTTGAACATCCAGTAGACCACTCCGGTGGAGGGCTTCGAGGCGTCGGTGGCGTTGCGCCCGTACGCCTCGTACTGGGCCCGTACGTTCTCGTACTGGGCGAGTTGCGCCTTGCGCACGTGGTCCGTGAGACCGGTCGGCGCTCCGTACCGTCCTGCCAGCGCGTCGTCGTACAGCTTGAGGGTGCCGAAGGTCGCCGACGGCGAGCGGTGGTACTGCCTGGCGTTCCCGTCCTTCCAGAGGGTGTCCAGCTCGGCCGGGGTCATCATGCGCCGCAGTGTGTCGAGTGTCGGGATGTCCGGACCCGCGCTGGTCTCGGAGTTGAAGCCGGTGGCGCCTCCCTCGCGCTTGGCGTACCAGTAGTCCGGCGGGATCCAGTCGTAGGGGCCCGTCATCTTCATGCCCGAACTGCCGAGCCGGGGCGAGGAAGAGTCCGACGCCGCCGCCACCACCGGGACCGGCCAGTCGGCGGCCGTCAGGGCGTCCAGGTAGTTCTTCTCGATCGTGGCGTCGGGTGCGAAGTCGCTGCCGACGAGGAACGATACGACACTGGGATGGTCGCGCAGCCGGGCGGCCTCGGCGGCCATCGAGGCCTTCGCGACCGGATAGTCGGCGGCGGTCCACTTGTCGCCGGGCTCGCCGCCGTTGACATTGCCCTCCCACTTGTCGCAGCACTCCCAGCCGGGCAGGGTGAGGATGCCGTAGCGGTCTGCCAGGTCGAAGAACTCGTCCGGCTCCAGATGCCCTTCCAGACGGATCGTGTTGAGCCCGAGATCGAGCGCGTACTTGAGGCGGTCCTCGACGTACGTTCGGTCCCAGCGCAGGAATTCGTCCGGTGACCAGCCACCGCCCTTGATGAGCAGCCTCCGGCCGTTGACGCTGTACTGCCGTGCGCCGTCGGAGTCGAGCGGCGCCTTCACGTCCCGGACACCGAAGGTCTCGTGTGCGGTGTCCGACGTGGTGCCGGAGACGGAAGCACCGAGATCGAGGGTGTACAGGGGCTGTCCGCCCGTACCCGCGGGCCACCACACCTTGGGCGAGGCCAGGTGCAGGCCGGGAACGTCGGCCGGGGTGAACGTGACCGTCTTCGTCTCATGGGCGGCGAGCGGGACGGCCTTGGTGAAGGAGACGGAACCGATGCTCCCCCAGACCGTGGCGGTGACCGCCGTGTCCGAGTCGTTGCGCGCCTTCGTCTTGACCGTCAGGTCCGCGGAGGCCAGGGACGGGACGTCGAGCCTCGTGACGACGTGCGACTCGCGCAGCGCGACCGGTCCGCCGCGGCGCACCAGCACATCACGGACGATGCCCATGTTGCCGTCGGGCGGCGGCTGCAGCCAGTCGATCCAGCCCATGGTCAGGTTCTTGTCCGGGTCATTGGGCCGGATGCGGAACGCCACCGTGTTCGTGCCCGCCCGCACCAGTGAGGTGACGTCCAGTTCGTGGTGCGTATACGCGCCCGCCACGTCCGCGGCGGGGGCGACCTGCCGCCCGTTGACGTAGACGTCCGCGGCCGAGATCACCCCGCTGAAGTCCAGAGAGGTGCGCCGCTTCGTGTCGGCGACCGTGAAGTCCGTGCGGTACCACCAGGGCACCTGGAAGTCGGCCTTCGGGATCCTCTGCTGGTTGGTGGAGTGGAACGGGTCCGGGTAGAGGCCGTCCGCGAGCAGCGCCGCGAGCACGGTGGAGCGGGGGCCCGCCGGGTACCAGCCGCTCGCAGGATAGCCGGGAGAGGAGACGGCGGCCGGTGGGTCGGAGACCTTCGCCGTGGACTGGATCGCGTACCCGGACAGGGCGGTGGTGCTGCCGGCCACGGAGGACACGGCGGTGAGCCCGGGCGGCCGGTGCGCCGGGACCCGGTCCCGGGCACCCGCCCATGCACCGGAGGAGAGGGAACAGACCAGGATCAGGGCGACCGCAGCGGGGGCGGCACGGCGTCCGGTGGCGGGGCGACGGAACACGGCGGTCTCCAGCCTTGTAAAGTTAGGAAACTTTACTAACGCGCCACAAGCTAGGGCTCCCCGGGGGCCGTGTCAATCGCCGTTGCGCACCCGAGAGTTGGTCAGGACAGCGCCGACCTGCGCTCGAAGACGACGTCCCGCGCCGTGCCCAGGGCCGTCGCCAGCGCACCCAGGAGCACCGCGTCCTCGCCCAGCCGGCTCGGCGCGATCTTCGGGCGCAGCGGGGTGAGCGTGCGCAGCGTCTCCCGTACGGGCCGCAGCAGCAGGTCGACGCTGTGGCCCACGCCGCCGCCGAGCACCACCAGGTCGGGGTCGAGCACGGCGGTCGCCGCCGCCACCGTGTGCGCGATCCGCTCGCCCTCCAGCCGTACCGCCCGGACCGCGGCGGGATGGCCCTGCCGGGCCGCGTCGAACACCGCCTTCGCCGTGAGGTGCCCGGTCATGCCGAACTCCCGCGCCGACTCGACGACCGCCACACCCGACACCGCGTCCTCCAGCGTGTCGGGCTTCTGCCGCCCCGGCCACGGCAGGAATCCGATCTCCCCGGCCCCGCCGCGCGCGCCCGTGAACAGGCGGCCCTCGCTGACGATCCCCATGCCGAGTCCGGTCCCGATCAGGATGTACGCGAACAGTCGGCTGCCCGCGCCGACGCCGTACGTGTACTCGCCGAGCGCGGCAAGATTGGCGTCGTTGTGGACCTCCAGCGGGATCCCCAGCTCGTCGTGCATCCGGTCGAACAGCCCGGCCCGGCCCCAGCCCGGCAGGTGCATGGCGTACCGCACCCGGCGCCGCTCCGCGTCGTACACGCCCGGTGTGCCCACCACCGCGTGCGCCACCTCCTCGGGCCCCACACCCGAGGTGGCGACCACCTGCCGGGCGGTGGAGACGACCAGGTCGGCCATCGCGCCCGAGGTGCGGGCCCGGTTGTGCACATCCGCCCGGGCCACCACCTCGCCGTCGAGGTCGGCGAGTGCGATCCGCAGCCAGCTGCGTCCGATGTCGATGCCGAGCGCGTATCCGGCGGCCGGATCCGGGGCGTACAGAACGGCCATCCGGCCCCGCTCGGGAGTGTGCGTGCCGACCTGGTGGACCAGTCCGGCCCCTTCCAGAGCCGCGAGCGCGCTGGAGACCGTGGGCTTCGACAGGCCCGTCTCCCGGGCGAGCTGGGCGCGAGAGGCCCTGCCCGCGGCGCGCAGCCGGTCCAGGAGCAGTCGCTCGTTGGTGCTGCGCAGCCGTCGGCGGCTCCAGGGCTGTTCGGGCTGCTCTGCGGCGTCGCTGTCGGGCATCGCACCATTCTCACGCATTCATGACACACCCTCGACGCGTCTAGTAAGGCTCCTTGACTTTATCGGCTCTCATCTACGGCTACGCGGACAAGAACGCCCCCCGGCGGCCACCCCGTCGAGTGGTCCCTGGCCTGGCCGGCGCTCGGCTGCCTGGCGTTCGTGGTCTGGGCACGGCTGGAGAAGGTCTGGCCGTTCGGCCCGAAGGAGATCACCGAGGACTACCTCGCACCCCGGGAGGCGGGGGCGTGAGAACGGGGCCGGCGGCCGGGGTGGGACCTGCGGGGTCCTGCCCGGCTGCCGCGCCGCCAGGATCGCCGGTATCCGCTCGCCGGGTGGTTCCTCCTGGACCGACGCCTGCGAGTCCGCCGATGAGCGGCATTTCCGTCCGATCGGTCATGGCAGTCGCAACTCGGCGAGGAACGGGCTCGGATGCTCCAGGCAGCGCACGGCCCGCCGGATCGCCCCCGCCGGGTCCCCCTCGTGGTACGGCCGCTCCGACCGCTCGATGCCGTCGAGGAACTCCTGGTAGCGGACGGCGTACGGGAGATGGGCGAGGGGTTCGGCGAGCCCGAGGGCGCGGACCGGATCGCCCCCCGGCAAGTGCTCCGTCCAGGCGTCCGCCCAGGCGGGGGCCGCCGCCGCCCGGGCCGAGGAGGGGAGGAAGTCGAGGGCGCGCGCAGACCGTCCACCGCGGATGGCCCCAGTACGCGTCGGCGAAGTCCAGGACGACCGGACCACCGCCGTCGCTGCGCCAGTTGCCCGGGTGGACCCGCCTGGTCACCACCTGGGCCGCGCCCGAGCACGAGGCGCATGAGGACAAGTACTCCAGGGTCACCTTCGACATCCAGCCGCACGGCGACATCGTCGGGCTCACCGTCACCCACGAGGATCTGGTCGACGAGGCCGAGCGGGCGCAGGCGGCCGGCGGCTGGGCGGCGGTCCTTTCCAATCTGAAGTCCCTGATCGAGACCGGCAGTCCGCTGCCGCAGGAGCCGTGGCTGCTGCCGGACCGCCGAGGGGCCGCCGGGTGAGGGCCGGGTGCGAGGAGGCCGGTCCGCGTGCGCGGACCGGCCGGTGGTTACCCTCTGTTCCCGTTGTGTCCGGTGACCGGACGGCCGCCTATGCCCGGGAGGTGCTCTTTGCCGCCGCGCCCGCGCACAGCGTGCCCAGCACCACGGCAAGTGCGCCGATCACGATGCTGTTGACGACGACTCCGGTGTCGGGGGCGGTGCCGACGATCCATGGCGAAATGATCATCCATGCGCCCAGCGCGCACATCGCCCAACTCAGGCCGTACATTCGCTCCGGCATGATGGTGAATCCGAGAGCCAGCAGGCCGATCGCGATCCCCATGATGAGGTTGTGCGTCACGAGCGGCGGCTGGCTCGTCGTGTAGTGGAGTATCCACGGGGACGCGGCGCAGTACAGACCGAGCAGGAACACCGGTCCGTCCACGAGCGCCACATCGCGACCACCGAGCATGCGGGCGTAGCGGTCCCGCATTTCGTGTACATCGGGGTGGGTGGTGATGTCACCCCTGGTGTGTGAGACGTCAGACATGACTCGTCTCCTTTGACTCTGCAGGCCTGACCGCGTCTGGTGCGGTGTGCGGTAGAGCGCCGCGCATGCTCATTCTGCGCTTATTTATTCTTTATGTGTAGGGGTTGGGGACTTGGAGGATCCGGCACCGCGTTCGGCCCGCGCCAGCTCGGCCGTGAACTGGGCGCCCGCCAGCAGGGACAGATGGGTCATCCACAGCCACACGGGGAAGACCACCACTCCCGCCAGCGGCCCGTAGAGCCTGCTGTAGGTGCCGAGCCCCGCCGCGTACGCCGTGAAGCAGACGGAGGAGACCAGCCACAGCGCCGCGGCGAGCACCCCGCCCGGCACCGCATGCCGTAGCACGCGAGCCGCGGGCGGTCCGGTCCGGAAGAGAACGAGCACCAGGAGCGCCACCAGCGCGACCAGGGCGGGCCAGCGCAGCAAGGTCCAGGCGGTCGAACCCGCCTCGCCCAGACCGCCCCGCTGCCCCAGCTCCCGCACCAGGGGGCCGCCCAGTACGAGCAGCAGCGCACTGCAGAACCACAGGGTCAGCAGCGCCATGGCGGTGAGCAGGATGCGGTGCGCGGTGCGCAGGGCGGGGCGGGTGTCCGCCACACCGTGCTGATCGTGCAGGGCCCGCCGGAACACCGCCAGGTAACTGGAGGCGGACCACAGCGCGCTCGCCCCGCCGCCCACGGCCACCGTGAGCGCGGCGGACCGCTCCCCGGCGAGCCGGCTCAGCGTGCTGTGCAGGGCCGTACCGGCCTCGGCCGGTGCCCAGGCGGTGACGCGTGCGATCAGCGCGTCCGTGAGGTGCGGGCTGACCGCGCCGATCAAGGAGAACGTCATCAAGAGCGTGGGCAGCAGCGCGAGGATCGCGTAGTAGGTGAGGGCCGCGGCCCAGTCCGAGACGTCGTCCCGCCACATCACCACCGGTGTGCGGCGCAGCGCCGCCCACAGCACGGGCCATGAGCCGCGGAGCCGGTTGAGGGCCTCCACCAAGGCGGGCGGCGCAGCGGTGCCGGCCGGTGTGCCGGCCCGTCGCGGCCACGGCCGCCTCCTCCGGGGTACTGACGCATGCCCTTCCACGGCTGCCCTTCCGTCCGAATCGCGTCGCGCGCGGCTGTCCGTGGCACCACCCGGCATGTCCCCTGCGCAGCACCGACCGGCGGACTCGTCACTCACTCACTCCCTTCCCCTCACCCGTCAAGTCGGGGTCATTCCGTCACCCGGTCGAAGGAAGTCGGTGCCGCAGCCGATCCCTTGCGGCGAACTCCGGCCGGAACGGGGTCGGTTACGGCCCGGACCGGCTGCAGTGCCTCGAAGTCGCCGGGAGGCAGGTCGTCACGCCCGGCGGGGAGGACCACGTCGCCCCCGCGGGTCCTGCGGCGCAGGGTGTACGAACGGCTGCCGGGTGACGCGGACCGTTGATCGCGAGGCGCCGCAGTGCCCGGGCCGTCCGCGCGCCGTCGTTCCCGGTCGCGCACTTCGTCAAGGTCGGCACCCGGTCAGATCCCCGGTACGACTCTTCAGTCGCGCCGTTCACGGGCCCGCCGGAAGCGGGCGAGTCCGTCGGAGAGGTCGACGATCGGGTCCACGTAGTCGCCGACCGCGGCACGGTCCAGACCCCGGAGCTTCCAGGGCTCGTGCACCGCGGGTCCCTCGATCGCCGCCAGCTCGGGTACCCAGCGCCGTACGTACACGCCGTCGGAGTCGTGGCGTTTTGCCTGGGCGACCGGGTTGAGCACCCGGTTGGGCCGGGTGTCGGTGCCCGTTCCGGCCATCCACTGCCAGTTCAGCTGGTTGTTGGCGAGGTCCCCGTCGACCAGCAGCCGGAGGAAGTGCCGGGCTCCCACGCGCCAGTCCACGTACAGGGTCTTGGTGAGGAAGCTCGCGGCCAGCAGACGGGCCCTGTTGTGCATCCAGCCCTCGTGGCGCAGCTGACGCATCGCCGCGTCGACCACCGGGTAGCCGGTGCGGCCCTCCCGCCACGCCTCGACCTCCTTGCGCGTCGCACGCTCGGACCGCCAAAGGTCGTGCTTCGTACGGTAGTCGGTTGTGGCCGCGGCCGGGCGCGCCGCCAGCACCTGACGATGGAAGTCGCGCCACGCGATCTGCCGTACGAAGGCCTCGGCGCCCGGCCCGTCCGTCTCGCGCGCCCGGCGGACGACCTCGACGGGGGAGAGCGTGCCGAAGTGCAGATGCGGCGAGAGACGGGAGGTGGCGTCGCCTGCCAGATCGTCGTGGCGGTCCGCGTACGCGGCAAGACCGCCGCGCAGCCAGGCCGCCAGCCGCTTTCGGCCTTCCGTCTCGCCGCCGGTGGCCAGCCCTTCCGACAGGTCGCGGAGGCCTGTGCGTGCGGGGAGTTCCTCGGATCCGACGGCATCCGGCACCCGTACGGTGCGCGGCGCGGGGAGGGCGGCGCGCAGCTGCTGCCCGCACCACTGCCGGAAGTAGGGCGTGAAGACGGCGAAGTGGTCCGAGGAGGCCGGGGTCACCCCACCGGGCGCCACGGCGGTGGTCACCGTGTCGTGGACGTACAGCCGGCGCCCCTCCGCCTCCAGGGCCCGCCGCAGCCGTGCCTCGCGCCGTTGCGCATAGGCGCTGACGTCGGCCGCCATGTGGACCTCGTCGGCGTCCGCCTCGGTGACCACCCGGCACACCTCCTCGACCACGTCCCCGGAGCGGATGACAAGACGCCCGCCACGGGCCCGCAGAGCGGTGTCGAGGTCTTGGAGGCAGTCGGCGAGGAACGCCAGCCGGTTCGGAGCGGCGAAACCTGCCGCCACCACGCCCCGGTCGCGCACGAACAGGGGCACCACGAGGCGGGAGCCGTCGAGGGCGGCCCGCAGCGGCGGATGGTCGTGCAGCCGCAGGTCGGAGGTGAACAGGACGACCGAGACGTTCATGGGGCGGACTCCGGGATGCGGGGGAGGGGCCGTGAGGTGCTTCCGGCCGGGGCGGGCCGGGCGGATGCGCGGGTCAGCGAGCGGGTGCGTGTGCCCCCTTCGCAGTGAGCGGGGCCCTGGTCGCGGCCTTCGCGATGTTGCGGGCCGATCCGCCGAACACGGGGGCGTGGAAGGGGAAGACGCTCCACCGGCAGGCGTGGGCGAGCAGCCTGTGCGGATGGAACAGGGCGCGCCGGCGGTACCGGGTGCGTCCGGCGGCGTCCCTGTCGGCTCACATCTCCGGCAAGGCGAGGCCCGGCAGCCGCTTTTCGGCCCGCAGCCGCAGCAGATGTCCCGGCTCGATCTCCTCGACCCGCCAGAAGTCCAATGAGCCGCCGATCCGCAGCCGTGCTGCGCCGCGTCGACCGCGCCGCAGGCCGCTCGAAGCCGCGACCGGTGCCCAGGGCGTGCACCGGGTGGTACGCGACGTCGACGCCGCGCATGGCCTGGGCGACCGAGGCGGACCGTGTGACGCCCCCGCCGGCCACCTCGACCTCGCCCGACCATGGGTGGTCGCGCAGCTTTCCCGGGGAGCGGGCCAGAGCGCGCACGCGGTATCCCGCGGCGAGCAGCTCGGGGACGAGCCGGCCGCCGATGCATCCCGCGGCGCCTGTCACCGGACAACGCGGTCCCGGTGCGGCCTCGTCGCCGTTCATCAGTTCCCGTTCCTCCCAGTCGGTGTCCCTTCAACGATCACTTCCACGGAGAGGGCCGTTCCGGATGCGCCGACGGGGTTCTCGTCGTGACCGTGCGTTGGGGGTGCTGGGCGGGGAGCCGCGAAGGAGTCCTGCGAGCCCGACATGTCCGCGTCGAGCGCGGGCAGGCGGTTCGTAAGGGAGTTGTCGGTTCGATTCGTCGATCGATGCTGGAGGTGTCTGCCGCTATGAGCGCGAAGGTGTTGGAGCGGTTTCCCGCGGGAGCTCCGCGCGGATCGTGGCCGGCGGAGGAGTACGCGGCGGCGCGCCGCGCGCAGGGCGAGCCGGCCAAGGTGATCATGGATCTCAAGTCGGACGCGTTCCTGGTGGTGGTCCAGGGCTGCGACGACGACTGACCGGGACGACGACTGACCGGACGGTCACGAGGAGCCGGGCGCCGACTCGCCCGGCCGCGGAGCGTGGGAGCCGAGTTTTTTGCTCAGCTCCCGCGCCCTGCGCACGAACACCTCGTGCAGATCCTGTACTGACCGCGCGGGGTGCTGCCGCGGCTCGCCGCGCGGGGCCTGTGGCGGCATCCGTTCGGGAGGCACGCGGTTGCTCGGGCCCAGGTGCCGTTGGCGGGGTGAGCGTGGCCGGTTGAGTGTGGACACTGCCTTGGCCGCCGCTCTGAATCCGCCGGTGCCGGGTGGCTCCCACGCGGTGGTGCAGCACCATGACAGCCCCGCCCCGCTCACGGGGCGCCGCCCCTGACCAGGACGTCGAGATGTGCCCGGCGTGACTCCGCCGTCTGGCCCTGGACCAGCAGGAACATCCCCTCGCGCGCGAGCCGTTGCGCCCTGCTCGTCAGAGCCAGCGCCCGGCCGCCGCCGGCCACCACCGCAGCGGTGGTGGCCGCCCGCATCACCTCGTACGCCTGGGTCCTCAGGGCCAGCCGCTCCTCGTGGTGCTCGTGCGGTACGGGGTGGTCGGCCAGCGCGTAGGCTCGGCGCCTCACCTCGTCGACACGGGCCCGCAGCGGTTGCGCCGTGTCCTCGTCCAGCAGGCCGAGCGCCGCCTCGGCGATGCCGAACACCGCCGGTGAGGCGTTCACGGTCTTCGCGCGGTCGGTCGCCGTCCACTGCCGGTACGGCGCCCGCAGGGCGACCGCCTCGTCAGGCAGCCACAGCCCGTCCAGCTCCAGCACCACCGTGCGAGCGGCAGTGAGAGCGGCGAGCCGCACCGGCTCTGACGCCCGCAGCCCCGCCTGCTCGTGCGCCTCGGTGAAGACGAAGAGCGCCTCGTCGGCCTCGGTCCATCCGGCGAGCAGCATCACGTCGTTCAGGCCCCACCCCGTGTACCAGGGGACGGTCCCGTCGAACCGCCAGCCGCCCCGCTCCCGCGTGGCCCGAACCGGGGTACGCGGGTGCGCACGCAGGTGGGCGTACGCCACCCCGGACATCAGCTCGCCGCGCGCGAGCGGACCCAGCAGGCGCTCGCGCACGGGCAGTTCGCTCTTCGTCAGGGTCAGCACCGGCGTGTGGTGCTGCGTCTGCACGAACCACGTCGAGCAGCACGCCCCGGCGAGGATCTCCGCGATCTGCCGGGCCACCGAGGAGGGTGCTGCCGCGCCGCCGTACTCGACCGGCGCGCTCACTCCGAGCAGCCCCGACCGCTTCACCGCCTCGACATGGCTCGCCGGCACGCCCTCCTGGTCGACGCGCTCGGCGTGTGGGGCGAGCAGGTCGTCCGCGAGCTGCCGGGCGCGGGCGACGAGGGGGTGTGCGGCGGTGGTCATGAAGAGGATTCTCCCGATGTCTTCGGGCGAGGTGTCGATCCGGGGCTGTGCCGTTCGTGTAGGAGGTGACAGAACCCCATGGAGCCAAGGAGGACGTCATGAAGTACTACCTGCTCAGTGTGATCCAGCCGAGCGAGGGCGAGCCGCCCTCGGCCGAGGCGCTCGCGGCGATCATGCACAACGTCGAGACATTCCACGAGGAGCTGCGCGAGGCAGGAGCCTGGGTCTTCGCCGGCGGACTGCAGGGCCCCGAGAAGGCCACCGTCCTGCGGCCCGAGGGCGGCGAGGTGCTGATCACCGACGGGCCCTACGCCGAGGGCAAGGAGTATCTGGGCGGCCTCTGCCTGATCAAGGCCCCTGACCTGGACGCGGCTCTCGAGTGGGGCCGGAAGGCGACCCGAGCGACCACCCTCCCCATCGAGGTGCGCCCCTTCATGCATCCGGCCGAGGACTGATGCCGGAGCCCCGGCGACGCCGAGGCCGTCCGACGTGCCGAGTACAGCGGCGTGGTCTTCGTCCTCGTCCGTTTCATCTTCCTCGGCGACATCGGCCTCGCAGAGGAAGCGGTCCAGGCGGTCCACGCCGAACTGCTGCGCCGCCCGGGCCGGGCGGCGACGCCGAGGGCGCCCACGAGGCGGCCATCGCCCTCCCCGGGACCCCGGCGCAAGGTGACTGCCTGGAACGGCGGCGGGGTGGGGCCGCAGGAGAGGCGGACGTCTGATTCCCCGTGGCGTGGCGTGGCAACGGGCCCGGGCCGCGCGGCCGGCGGGTGTGACGTAAGGCTCATACGCAGGGTGGTGCGCGGCGCCGGAATTTATTTGACCATTTGAAAGGTTGGCGTTTACACCTGACTGGCCAGAGACGTCCTTGCGCGCAAGGACCCCGCACCACCTGCGAGGCACCGTGAACCACCCCAGCACCGAGCAGCCCGCCGAAGCCGTGGCTCGGCTGCGCGCCACTTTCCGCACCGGCCGCACCAAGCCCGTCGAGTGGCGCACGGCCCAGCTGCGCAGCCTGCGCACCATGCTGACGGAGAACGGGCCGGAGCTGGCCGCCGCCCTGCACGCGGACCTGGGCAAGAGCTCCACCGAGGCCTACCGCACCGAGATCGACTTCACGGTCCGGGAGATCGACCACACGCTGCATCACCTCGGCGAGTGGCTGAACCCCGAGCCCGCTCCGGTCCCCGCGCATCTCGGCGGGGACGCGACGGCTTGGACGCAGTACGACCCGCTGGGCGTGGTCCTGGTCATCGCGCCCTGGAACTACCCGGCGCAGCTCCTGCTGACTCCCATGATCGGCGCGCTGGCCGCGGGCAACGCGGTCGTCGCCAAGCCGAGTGAGCTGGCTCCGGTCACCTCGGCCGCACTCGCCCGTCTGCTGCCGGCATACCTGGACACCGAGGCGGTCGCCGTGATCGAGGGAGGCGTCCCGGAGACCACGGCCCTGCTGGCCGAGCGCTTCGACCACATCTTCTACACGGGCAACGGCACGGTCGGCCGCATCGTCATGCGGGCCGCGGCCGAGCACCTCACCCCGGTCACCCTCGAACTCGGCGGCAAGTCCCCGGTGTTCGTCGACCGGGGCGCCGGCCTCGAGGTGGTCGCCGAACGGCTGGCCCGCGGCAAGTTCCTCAACGCGGGGCAGACCTGCGTGGCCCCCGACTACGTCCTGACCGACCCGGAGACCGCTGCCGGCCTCGAAAAGGCGCTCGTCCGGGCCGTCGAGGCGCTCTACGGCACGGACCCCGCCGCCCACGGCGAGTACGGCCGGATCGTCAACGAACGCCACTTCGACCGTCTCAGTGGCCTGATCGACTCCGGTCGGGTGGTCGTGGGCGGCGGCAGCGACCGTACGACGAAGTACATGGCGCCGACCGTCCTCGCCGACGTCGACCCCACGTCCCCGGTGATGCAGGAGGAGATCTTCGGCCCCATCCTGCCCGTCGTCACCGTGTCCGGACTGGACGAGGCGATCGACTTCATCAACGACCGGGACAAGCCGCTGGCGCTGTACGTCTTCACCGAGTCCGACGACACCCGGCGGCGGATCGCCGCCGAGACATCCTCCGGTGGCCTCGGCTACGGCCTGCCGCTCGCCCATCTCACCGTCTCCGACCTGCCGTTCGGCGGTGTGGGGGAGAGCGGCATGGGCAGCTATCACGGCCGCTACTCGATCGAGACGTTCAGCCACCGCAAGGCGGTTCTGGAGAAGCCGCTGGGCTGAGTCTCCTCGAGTCATCGAGCCCGGTCGCGCTTGCGACCGGGCTCGAGCCGTCTTGCCGGTACGACAGTTGACTGGTCTACACCCTTGACTGGTACAGACCAAAGCGGTTGAGTGTGCCTCCACACCCCCCACCACGGCCGCCCCCACGCCGTGGCCGGTACCGCCGGCGCGTGCGCGCAAGGCTCGGCTCCGCCCTGCCCTTGTGGGGAGCGGCCGTGTCGCACAAAGGAGTTGATCCTGTGTTGAGGCGCCGCATCGCCGCAGTCCTGACCTCGCTCGCCGTCTCGGGCACCGCCCTGGTCCTGCAGTCGGCTCCCACGGCGTCCGCCGCCGGGTTCGTCGTGAGCGAGGCGCAGTTCAACCAGATGTTCCCGGGCCGGAACTCCTTCTACACCTACGGCGGGCTCACGGCCGCCCTCGGTGCGTATCCGGCCTTCGCGAACACCGGCAGCGACACGGTGAGGAAGCAGGAGGCCGCGGCCTTCCTCGCCAACGTCGGGCACGAGACCGGCGGGCTGGTGTACGTGGTCGAGCAGAACACCGCCAACTACCCGCACTACTGCGACTGGAGCCAACCGTACGGATGTCCGGCGGGCCAGTCGGCCTACTACGGGCGCGGGCCGCTCCAGCTCAGCTGGAACTTCAACTACAAGGCCGCGGGCGACGCGCTCGGCATCGATCTGCTCAACAACCCCTACCGGGTGCAGAACGACGCCGCCGTCGCCTGGAAGACGGGCCTGTGGTACTGGAACACCCAGTCCGGCCCCGGCTCCATGACCGGCCACAACGCCATGGTGAACGGCGCGGGCTTCGGCCAGACCATCCGCAGCATCAACGGCGCCCTGGAGTGCGACGGCAAGAACCCCGCCCAAGTGCAGAGCCGCGTCGACGCCTACCGGCGGTTCACGCAGATCCTCGGAGTTTCACCGGGCGGCAACCTCTCCTGCTGACGCCGGACCGCAGGGGATGGTGTCATGCACCTGACCGATCTGCCGACGAAGGGCACACCCGTCATGCGCACCCCCCACGCCCTGCTCGCCACGACCGCGGCGCTGGCCGCCGCGGTCGTGGTGCCCCCCGCCTCCTCCAGCGCCGCGGCCGCGGTTCCGTCCGCAGGCGCCTACTATGTCCAGAGCGCCGCCACCGGGCTCGACGCGGCCGACAACGGGGGAGCCGTCGAACAGCACAACCCGAAGGGCAACGAGGACCACCAGCAGTGGAACCTGAGAGCGAGCGGAACCTCGTACGTCCTCGAAAGCGCCGACACCGCGGGCAGTTGCCTCGGCCGCTCCGGCGACCAGGCCCGCACGGTCGCGTGCACGAGTGCCGACGCGGTCTGGGAGATCGCGCCCGTCGATGGTGACCGGTACACGCTCAAAGCCCCCGGGGCCGAGCGATATCTGACCGTCGCGGCCAAGCCCTCCGGCGCCAACTACCCGGCCCAGTTGGCCGTCGGCTCCCCCGGCGGCCTCTCCTCCTGGTACCTCACCCCGGTCACGTCGCCCACCGGCCCCATGCCGTCCGCCGATCAGCGCACCCTCGACCAGGTCACGTTCCTCACCGCGCACAACGCCTACGCCAACGGAGTCGACGGCGGATTCGCCCCGCCCTTCGTGAACCTGGTGCCGAACCAGGTGCGCGGCATCGACCAGCAACTCGGCGAGGGCGTACGGGGATTCATGCTGGACATCCACCAGACCCCCGACGGCGCGATCCTCTGCCACAACAGCTGCACCCTGGTCAGCCGCCCGGTCGCCCTGTGGGTGGACGTCCAGCGGATCGTGGACTTCCTCAAGGCCCACCCCGATCAGTTCATCACCGTCTTCCTCGAGGACTATGTCGATCCGGGTGTCCTGCGCAGCGAACTGGCCCGCGTCAACGGCCTGCCGGACGTGCTCTACCGGCCCGACCGGACGGGTGTGAAACAGAACGGCTGGCCGAGGGTGGCCGATCTGATCGCCGCCAACCACCGCCTGCTGATCTTCACCGACCACAGCCGCTCCTCGGACGAGGCAGCAGGACTCACCCGCGACAGTTTCGGCGTGATGTACCAGAGGGACTGGACGGTGGAGAACTACTGGTCCATGGGCTCGGGCCTCGGCTCCTCCGACTGGTCCTGCTACAGCCGCTGGTACGACGCGAACACCACCATCCCGCTCACCCGCACCGAGCCGGGCTTTCGCCCGCTGTTCGTCATGAACCACTTCCGTGACGTGACGATCGCGGCCACGGCACAGACGGACAACACCAAACTCGCCGACCGCGCCCAGCGGTTCTGCCAGCCCGCCGCCCGCAAGAAGCCCAACTACCTCGCCGTCGACCGCTACGACCTCGGCGACCCGGCGTCCGCCGTGAACACCTTGAACACGTACACGTATCCGTAAACCGGGTGCGCCGGTGAGCGAAGTCTGCGCATGATCCCCGGATGACCCCCGAAACGATCACCGCGGATGCCGCGGGCACCTGGAAACTCGGCGACCTGCCCGTCCACCGCATCGGCTTCGGCGCGATGCGGCTGACGGGCAGTGCCGCCTTCCACCTCGGAACGCCGAGCGACCGCGAGCGGTCGATCGCCGTGCTGCGGAAGGCGGTCGAACTCGGTGTCAACCACATCGACACGGCCGCCTTCTACTTCTCTTCGCTGCGCTCCGCGAACGAACTGATCAACAGCGCGCTGGCGCCGTACGACGACGACCTGGTCATCGTGACCAAGGTGGGCCCCTACCGCGACTACTCGGGGGAGTGGGGCGCCGCGGCCCGTCCGGACGAGTTGCGCGGGCATGTCGAGGAGAACCTGCGGCAGCTCGGCCGGGACCATCTGGACGTGGTCAATCTCCGCCGTATGCGCGGCTGGGACTCGATCGCCGAACACTTCGGCGCGCTCGCCGAACTGCGCGAGGCCGGGCTGATCCGGCACCTCGGCATCTCGGGCGTCGAACCCCGCCATCTCGCCGAGGCGCAGGCGATTGGGCCCGTGGTGTGTGTACAGAACCAGTACGGGCTGCACGCACCCGACCCGGACACGGACGAACTCCTGCGGATCTGCGACGAGCAGGGCATCGCCTTCGTGCCGTTCTACGCGGTCGCGGGCAACGGCGGGCAGTACGGCGCGGTCGGCGACGCGGGCGAAACGGGAGACGTGGTCGAGGACGTCGCGCGGGCGCACGGCGCCACGCCCGCCCAGGTGCGGGTGGCGTGGACGCTCCAGCAGGGAACTCACGTCCTGGCCATTCCGGGCACCGGCAACCCGGATCACCTCGTGGAGAACGTGGCCGCGGGTGCGCTGCGGCTGACGGACAAGGACATGGCCCGCCTCGACGCGCTGCACCGACAGGGGAAGTGAGCCTCGTGGCCCCCGACGCCGGGGGGGGCCACGACGGCACACGTCCTGACGCCACGTCGGCCAGGAGCCGGCCGGCCCGCATTTTCCGGGCGGGGCCACGGGGAGTCCGGGCCCGCCGGCCCCGTTCAGGGCGTCGGGGACCGCGCGGATCGTGATCTCCAGGCGTCCATGTGCGGGGCCAGCCGCGCGGCGACGTATACGCACAGGCTCAGCCAGCACAGGGTGAACAGCCAGCCGCCCAGGACATCGGAGAACCAGTGGACGCCCAGATACACGCGGGTGAGCCCGACGAGCACGCCCCATCCGAGGACCACGGCCCGGAGCGCGGCCGCGCCCCGCGGCGCACGGGCCAGGATCGCGAGGGTCAGCAGTCCGGCGGTGATCGCGGCAGTCGTCGTATGGCCGGAGGGGAACGACCAGCCCGACGCGTGTGTCACCCAGTACCGCGTCGCCGGGCGCGGACGCGCCGTCAGTGACATCACGCCGTACCGCACGGCCTCGCCGACGGCCAGACAGGCGAGGCAGGCCGCCGTGGTGAGCACGCGCTGCCGCACCGTGCGTCCCATCAGCAGACCGGCCAGGGCGGCGAGCACATACGGCACGAACCCGGTACCCGTGTACGTCAGCGCCCGGGCCACCGTCACCGCGGCAGGCGGGCGGTGGGCGACCGACCAGTCCAACAGGTCCTTGTCGCCGACCAGCGGGGCGCCGGACCGTCCCGTGACGGTCAGCGACAACAGCACGAACGCCACCAGAGCGCCCACCGCCGTCGAACCGGCGAGGTCGGCCGTGTCCGCCCGCTTCACGACGGCGTCCCGACGACGGCGTGCCGCGGCGCGGTGCAACCATGATGCGCCCATGCCCGTGAGCCCCTTTCATAATGGACCGGCGGGTCATTCGGCCTCGGCCGGACCCGTGAAGACTACAATCCTGTAGACGGTCTACAGAAATGTAGACGGCAACGGGGCGAGGAAGGGTTCCATGACCGAAGCGAAGGACGAGCGTCGCCCGGCGGGCGAGCTGGAAGCCAGCGTCATGGCCGCCCTGTGGGCGGCGCAGGCGCCCCAGACCCCCGGCCAGGTGCAGCTCAGCCTCGAAGCCGGCCTCGCCCGTACCACGGTGACCACCATCCTGTCGCGTCTGCACGAGAAGGGCATCGTCGGCCGTCGGCGTCAGGGTCGCGGCTACGCGTACTTCCCCGTCCAGGACGCGCACGGGCTCACCGCCCGGCGCATGCACACCGAACTGGACCGGGACAGCGACCGGCACACCGTGCTCGCCCGGTTCGTCGCCCAGCTCAGCGAAGCCGACGAGCGCGTCCTGCGGGACCTGCTGGAATCCGGTGAGCAGTGACCTTCCTGCTCCTCGTACCGCTCGCGCTGCCGTTCCTGGTGGGCCCGCTCGCACGGCGCGCCCTGGAACGGCTCGCACCTGCGACAGCGTTGTGGATGGTGACGGGCTCCACGGTCGTGCTCGTGTGCTGTTCCCTGACCGCGCTGGGCGCCTTCGTCCTCACCGGGCTGCTCCAGCTGCCCCTCTTCGCCGCGTTCGGTGAACTGGTACGCCCGCTGCGCGCCGGCTCGTACATGTTCGTCGTGCCCGCGGCCGCCTTCTCGGTCGGCGCGCTCGCCGTCTGCCTGTGGACCGTGGTCCGTACCGTGCTGCGCCAGGCGCGGGCCTTCCGGGCCGCCACCTCCGACGCGGACCTGCGCTCGACAGCGGGCGACCTCTGCGTCATCGACTCGCCGCACCCGGACGCGTACGCCCTGCCCGGGCGGCCGCATCGCATCGTCGTCACCACCGGGATGCTCCGCAGCCTCAGCCCGCAGGAGCGCGAGGCGCTCTTCGCCCACGAGCGGGCCCACAACGCGGGCGGCCACCACTACTTCCTCGCTGTCACCGAACTCGCCGCGCTCTGCCACCCCGGGCTGCGGCCCGTGGCCGGGGTGATCCGGCTTGCCGTCGAGCGCGTCGCCGACGAGGCCGCCGCCGCGGTGGTCGGGGACCGGCGGCTGACCGCCCGGGCGATCGGTCGCGCCGCACTCGCGGCCCGGGCCGCGGACGAACAGCGGCCGGCCTTCGCGCCCGCCGCGACCAGCGGG
>NZ_LBMW01000037.1 GCF_026168105.1 Streptomyces hygroscopicus | reverse complement strand
CTCCCTGAGGTCGACTCGGCGCCTCCGGCACCACTCGCTGGAACAACTCCCACAGCTCATCCGGCACCAGCCGCTCAACGATCCCCACACCTGGAGTTTATCGAACAGCCCAAATGAGATGACCTCTTAAAGTTCTGTGCCGCGCGAACCACCGGTTTTGTGTAGTGCCAGCCCGCCATCGCTGCCCCGTCATACAGCTGGCCGGTGACTTCGGGCTGCGGGAGGTCGATCCCCTGGACGTCCTCAGCCGTGGAGACCTCGCGGCCGTCACTCGTCCCGAGGGCGTCGCCATGCTCATATGTTCGCCAGAGGCCGTTGTTCCCATTGCAGTGGTAGGCGGTGGTCAGCAGGGTTTGACCCTTTGCGTTCTGGACGCCGAAGCCGCTGCCGCAGACGCCTCCCGTCGGATTTTTCATCGCCGAGCCCCCAGTCCAGGCGGGGGAGTCCCAGCGCCGCGTGTTGGGTAGCGGGGCGGGCCTTGTCGCCGGAGAACGGGTGACACGAGCCTTGGGACCCTTGGACGGCGTCTCTGTAGGCAGATTGTGGTAACTCGCCGTGGTGTTGATGCCTGTCAGTCGGTCGGTGAGGGCCTTTACCTCGCGCGAACGGTCCTTGCGGGCAGCCGGTGCGAGGGGATCCCTTGGGGCGGCCGTGCCCGGGCCGGGGGTATCGGCATAAGTGATGTCGAGGCCGCTTCCGTCCACGGTCCCGCCGATGCTGGTGATGCGGATGGGGGTCGATGCGCCGGCCACGCGCAGATTCATGGGCTTCCCGCCGCGCAGGAGCTTGTTGCGGGCCGCGTGCAGATCGGCCTTGGAGTAGCGGGCCGGGAGGACCGAAGCGGTCACGCCCTTGGGCAGGTGAGCAAGGATGCCCTGCACACGCTGTGGCGGGGTGCCCTTCCAGTGCAGGCGCAGGCTGTTGTGGTCGGGGTCGACTTCGATCTCGGTGAAGCCGGGGATCCTGGCCCGGTCCGATTCGGAGAGTCCTTCAGTGAGCTGCCCGGCGACCTTGTCGAGCACTTCCTGCTTCTTCTCGAGCGCGATGATGCGCGGATCCGTGACAGGGCGGCCCTTCCCGGCGGCGGCTGCTGTCTTTCCCGCCGCGCTGGCCGACGCTTGTGGCGACGCGCCCGCGGCGGGGGAAGCGATGAATGACCGAGCCGGACGGCTCACTGGTTCCTGCTCGTTGGCGCCGCGCGGCCATCTACGATCTGGTGCATGGATCCCGAGCTGCTGGAACGGATCACCGCGCGGCGCGCGGAACTGGATGAAATCGAAGAACAGTTGGCCAAGCAGCTGGCGGAGGTGCGGGCCGAGCGGGATGAACTCGCTGTCGCTGAGCGGGTCCTTGAGCGGGTGAGCGAACAGCTCGCCGACGAGCGCGCCTCGGTCGCCCCCGCGCCGGGGCAGGTGGGCGGCCGGGCGGTGATGCTGATCCCGCGCCGCACGCCGGACATGCCGCCCACGACCAGCGTGAGCACCCCGAGCACCAGTCACACCAGCCCGTTGACCAGCGACTTCAAGTTGGTGGAGGCCCAGTCGGGATCACCATGGATCGGTGCTGGCCGGCCGATGCGCAGGTGGCTTTGGTGGTGAGGTCTCCGGCGGGAGCGCAGTGCGGCTGCGTCAGTGAGGCCCGGACGGGGGATCGGTGATGGTGTCCCTGGACAAGAACGCCAGCTCATCGCCGTTCAGCCACGCATGGCAGGCACGGGCGTGGTTTGCTTCCCGCGCAGTGCGCAACCGCCGCAATGCGTCGTCGATTCGGTGGCGGGCTTCTTCGCAGAAGACGTCGGCGAGGAGCTGAGCGTCCGGATGCCCTTCGGCTGTCATCCGAGCTGCCCGGGCCAGGGACGCTGCCATGCCGAACATCTCACCGGATATGCAGGAGAGAAGAATGAGCGTCCTTTGCCGCGCGAAGAGCTCCTCGGGGTCCGGATGTGCCGCGACCAGTGCACTGCACACTTCGGCAAAGGCCGAGGCCTGCCGAGCGACGTAGTCCAGATGCGCCTGGTTGCGGGCGGTCAACTGCCCCCCGACAACGTTGCCCGTCGCTGCGGTCGGCCGGGTACGGTCCGCGCTCGACCTCGTCGCATACAGATCGGACAGCATGGCGCGTGCGGCTCGATGGTCGACAAGAAAGTCAGCTCCGCCGGCGATGCGCAGCCCGCGCGCATCGCGGAAGAGACGCTCCACGGGCAGTGGCTGCACGCCACGGCGGTTCTTGCTGGAAGCCGTCTCCAGGCCTTCCGTCGCCGCGATGGACAGGGTCCGGTCGATGATGCGCCAGCAGGCGCGGGAGGTGATGTTCTTGGCCGCCGTCATCTCAGGGATCACGTCGATTCCCGGATGACGCTCTTCGGCGAGCAGGCACCACTCCACCACACTCTCCATGACGAAGACGTCGGCGAGTGAGGCAGCGAGGAGACGTTGGATCTCGTCAAAGGCCCCCAGGGGGAGCCCGTCGATGCTCCGGCGCCGGACGAATTGCCGTGACCAGTGCACCCCCAGCTGTCCGATGGCCATGGCCGGCGCGGCGACGGGGTACATCCGCCCCCTGGCAGCGATCGCCCGCAGTGCCCTCGGGGACAACCGGCTGGGAACTGCGGGATCCTGCGGGCATGGTCCCGACAGCATCCGGGAGCGGGGGACGAAGACGCGGTCGAGACGTATTGCCCCGTTGTCAGCTCCCTTGAAGCCCACAAAGTCGTGGCAGGAGATGACGGCGAAGCCAGGCGCGGAGGTGTCTACGAGGAACAGCGCCGGGTCCTCGGCGCCGCTGCCACGGACCGTCGCAGAGACCAAGAGGAAGCCGGCCGATGAGGCGTTTTGGGCGAAAATCTTCTCGCCGCTGAGGAGGAACCCTCCCTGCACCGGATCTGCGGTGCAATCGCGGGTCGTGTCGGCCGCCCCAGAGGGCTCGGTGCCTGCGTCGCCGAACCCCACGCCCTCGGCGCAGGCCCGCAGCACGTCCCTCGACACCTCGCCGTCGCCCAGCAGGGGCAGACAGGCCCGGGCACCGGACCCGAGATGCAGTGCGAGGGTGAGGGCCGCGGCTGTCGACCAACTGGCTGCGGTCTGCACGAGGCGGAAGGCGTTCAATGCCGACAGTCCCAGACCACCCTCTTCCACAGGGTGCCGCATCGACAGGTAGCCGCGTGCGGCGCACTGCTGAACAAAGTCCTCAGGCAGCCGTCCAGTGGCCTCGACTCGTGCGGGGTCGACGAACTGTTTCAAGAAGGCAGTCATCTCCGCGACCGCGACGTCACCGCAGCGGCGGTCCTCCTCGTCCTGACCGGGCAGAGGGCTGATCAGATCCCACCTGAATCTGCCGGCCTGGAGTTCGGACAGAAATCCTTGTGCCCCTTGTGTGCGGGGCACAGCCGACTGGCCCGGTAGTGCCGGGGGATCGCTCACCTGCCCGACGCTGTCCGTTCCGGGGGAAGCTCCGGGCCGTTGTTGACCCAGGGCGCCATGATTCGTCTGGACGAGATGTGAACGCACCTGCGAAAGCAGGGCGATGCGCTGCTGCCGAAGGTAGAAGTGGCCCCCGGGCAGCCAGCGCAGGTCTGTCGGGCCGTTGGAGTGAGCGGCCCATGCCTCCATCTGTTCGGTCGTGATCCGGTCCTTGGTGCCGCCGATGAGGTGCAGCGGGACCTCGAGGGGATCACCTGGAAGATGCCGGTAGGTTTCCAGGATCGCGAAGTCCGCGCGGTGGGAGGCCATCATTAGCCGAAGCAGCTCGGGGTCTTCGTTCAGCGTGGTGGGAAGGGTTTCGTACATTTCCGCGACGGCGGCCAACAACTCCTGGTCACCCAGGTGGTGGACGGCGGGAAGGTCTCTGGGCAGATGGGGCGCCGGGAACGCGGACAGAAAGAGCCGTTCGGGCTGCTTGCGGCCGCTGTTGCGCAGACCGCGTGCGACCTCGTAGGCGACGAGGGCGCCCAGACTGTGGCCGAAGAAGGCGAACCTGCCGTGGAAGTCGATCTGAGCCAGTACCTCCCCCACCAGGGAGCCCATGGTGGTGAAAGCCGGATCGTCGATGCGTGAGCCGCGCCCGGGAAGCTGGACGGCGCGGATTTCCACATCGGGGAGTTCACCGGCCCAGCGGGCGAACTCCCCTGCCGACCCTCCGCCATGAGGGAAGCAAAAAAGTCCGATGGCGCCGGGACGAGGGCGCCGACACACCAGCCAGGGGTTGCCTGCTGAGCGGGATATGGCTACTTCGTTCACGGTACGTCCTTCCTGCCCACGGCGGGGAGGGCCTCTCTCAACGCCAGGTCGCCGGTGTCGTTGGCCGCCTCGCGGCGACGCACATCGTGAAACGCCGACAGCGCTCCGGCACCGTCCGCGCTGCCGCCCGCCATACCGCCCGCGACGGGGATGTCCTTGGCGATGTGGATGTGCGCGGCCGCCTCGAGCCCGGGGCGCGCGGCGAGCGCCGGCGCCGCCCGCGCCGCCAGGTTCGTGAGGTCGAGCGGTACCTGCGCGGCGTCGGGCCCCGAGCAGGTGACGCGCAGTTCGTCGGCCTCGGTCACCGTGATCTCGTCGTACAGGGCGACGGCCAGGAAGACGTTCGCCAGGTCGTGGAAGCCGTCGGGCCGGGCGCCGCCCACCGCGAGCTGCACATCGACCTTGGCCGGGACGCGTACGGTCACGCCCACTGCCGGCCCTGCTCCTCGTTCTCGGCATCGGGGTTCTCCGCCCCGCGGTCCTCTGCGTCGAGGCCGCCGACGGCTCGGCTCTCGAGGGACCGGTTCTCGGGGGACCGGTTCTCGGGGGGCCGGTTCTCGGGGGGCCGGTTCTCGGGGGGCCGGTTCTCGGGGGGCCGGTTCTCGGGGGGCCGGGCGAACTCCTCGACCGTCAGGGCCTCGCCGCGGGGCTGCGGCGAGACACATGCCACGACGACTGCGGCCTCGGCCGCCGCGACGATCACTGCGGCCAGCCTCGATGGGGTCGGGGTGGAGAAGACCTGCCGGGTGGTGACACGCACCCCCAACTCGTCGCGTATCGCGCGGGTGAGTTCCAGTGCAACCAGAGAATCTCCGCCCAGCTCGAAGAGGTTCTCCTCCGGGTGGACGTCCTCCATGCCCAGGACAACGCCGAACGTCTTCACCAGGCGCCTCGTCACCATCCCCACCGCCGTGACATCGAGCCCGGGCTCCTCATGCGTCGGCGCCGACGCGTTGGCCGACGCCGCCGTGGGGGCGTGGGCGGGCAGGCGGTCGCCCGGTTGCACATCGGAGGGATCGGGCAGTGACGGGAGGTCGGGTGCGTACCGTCTGCGCGTAAAGGGATACGTGGGCAGGCCCACCCTGCAGTGTTCGTGCCCGTCATGCAGATGGGACCAGGAGATGTTGATCCCCGCACTCCACAACGTGCCCGCCGCATCCAGCATCGCTGCGGTCGGCGATGCCGGGTCGGAAGAGTGAGGGAGGCTGGAGATCACCACGTGCTGGTCGGCGCGCTGAGGGTGCCGCTGGGCGACGCCCTTGAGGGCCCTACCCGGTCCTATCTCCACCAATACTCTGCCGGGGTCATGGAACAGGGTCGTGAGCACCTTGCCGAAACGTACGGTTCGACGCATGTGCTCGACCCAGAAGTCGACGGTCGGGGCCACGTCGGTGGGAACCCACGTGCCGGTGGTGTCCGAAACCCATGGCACGACCGGAGGTTTGAACGACACCCGGGCAGCCTCGGCGGCGAATTCAGCAAGGATCCCCTCGATGGCCCGGCTGTGAGCCGCCGCGCCGATGTGCAACTGCTGGATTTCGACACGCTCATCGGCCAGCCGGTCCCTCAGGAGCCCAATCTCCGATTGCGGTCCCGAGACGACGCACTGGGCAGGATCGTTGACCGCGACCAGGTCGAGCTGGGCCCCAAGGAGCGGTTCGACGTCCCGCTCCTCGCACGGGACAGCGAGCATTGCGTCGCCGCTCAAGCTCTGCATGAGCCTGCCGCGCACTGTGACCAGGTGCAAAGCATCCCGCAAGGACAGGACCTCGGCGATGCACGCCGCGGCGAAGGTGCCGAGGCTGTGTCCGGTGACAGCCGCGGGCTCGACTCCCCAGTGCCTCCACAAGCACGCGGTCGCGTACTGCAGGACGAAAATGGCGACCTGCGCCACCTCCATTCCGCGAAGTTGCTGCCCTGCCGCCTCCTCCTGCGCTGGGCCTTGCGGGCGGATCACCGCGCGTACAACGGGCCCGAGTCCCGGGCTCAGCAAAGCCACGCACCGGTCCACCGCTTCACGGAATACGGGCTGGCTCTCATAGAGGTCACGCCCCATTCCCGCGTACTGCCCGCCATGGCCGGAGAACATGAACGCAACAGCCCGCTTGGACGCCGGCGCACTCGCCGGGGGCGGCGCCCCTGGCTCCGCCGGACGTCCATCGGTCCCACAGGCCATCAGGGCCCGTACCGCATCCTCATGATCGGTGACGACTACGGTACGGCGGTAGGGGAAGGGCCGCCGACCCGTCTGCAGTGTCCAGGCGATATCCGCGAGTGCATCGTCGGGATGGTCACGAACGTGGGCGGCGAGCCGCGCCGAAGCGGCGTCGAGTTCCTGTGCTCGGCGCGTGGAAAGGACCAGGAGATGGGGCGCGGGTTCAGCGGACGGCGCGGGCCTGTATGGAGGCTGCTCCAGCACCACGTGGGCGTTGGTTCCTCCGATTCCGAACGAACTGACCCCCGCGCGCCGCGGCCAGGGAGCCGGATTCCATGGGATCGACTCGGTGTTCACCGTGAACGGACCCGTCTCGAAGTCGATCTCCGGGTTGGGCTCGGAGTAGTGCAGGCTGGGTGGGATGACACCGCGTTCCACGGCCAGCACTGCCTTGATGAAGCCGACGACACCGGAAGCCGCGTCGGCGTGTCCGATGTTGGTCTTGACGGAACCGATCCGGCAGAATCCGCGGGCATCCGTTCCCGCACGGAAGGCTCGGGTCAGGGCGGCGACCTCGATCGGGTCCCCCGCAGCGGTGCCAGTGCCGTGCGCTTCAACGTAGGTGACCGACTCCGGGGGTACCTCGGCAACCGTCAGCGCAGCCTGAATCACCCGGGCCTGCCCCTCCAACCCGGGGGCCGTGTAGCCAATCCTGGCAAGGCCGTCGTTGTTCACCGCAGTGCCTCGTACGACGGCCCTGATGCGGTCTCCCGCAGCCACCGCTTCGGTCAGCCGCTTGAGAACCACCACGCCGACGGCACTGCCTCCCACGGTGCCACGTGCTGCGGCATCGAAGGTACGACAGTATCCATCGGGAGAGATGATGCCTCCCTCGACGTACTCGCCCAACCTCGGTGGGTAGGGAATGGATACGCCCCCGGCCAGGGCGATGTCACATTCGCCGCTCAGCACGGCCCTGGCGGCCGAATGAATGGCCACCAAGGAGGTGGAGCAGGCAGTTTGCACGGTCACGGCCGGCCCCCGCAGGCCGAGTTTGTAGGCGACTCTGCTGGTCAGGAAGTCCGGTCCGCAGCCCACCTTGAGCTGCCAGTCCGTGACGGACCCGAGCTGCTCCCGGTGGGCGAACAACTCCTCCAGATAGGAAGTCTGGCTGCTTCCCGCATAGATTCCCACCTCCCCCGGGCAGGACATCGGGTCGTAACCGGCATCCTCCAGTGACTCCCAGGCGCATTCCAGGAACACACGGTGCTGCGGATCCAGTACCCGCGCATCGCGTGGCGAATAACCGAAGAATTCCGCGTCGAACGCGACGGCGTCCTCCAGTAGACCCATCGCGGGAACATGACCGCGCGACCGCTCGGAGGACTCGGCAAAGCGGGTGACAGAGTCCGTTCCGTTCGTCAAGTTGGTCCAGAACTGCTCCACGTTTGCCGCGCCGGGGAACCTTCCGGCCATCCCGATGACAGCGAGGAACGGGCTGGCCGGATCGTCAAGGCCCATCTCCGGATTCATGACGGCTCTTCCGGGGACCTGGCGGGCCCCTGCACGTCCTGCGAAACACCAGGCGAGCGCCGCGTTCGCGCCCGGCGCCGCAGCTCTCCGCGGTCCGCGTCCTCCGAACCCCCGCCAGAAGTTCTTGACATGGGCCCGCTCTGCAGAAATCGGGCAAGCGAGCGCACAGTGGTGTACTCGAAAGGCGCCGCGGAGGGGACGACTGCGTCCAGAGTGTGGCCGAGTTGCCGACGTACCCCGACCAGTAGAAGTGAATCACCGCCGATGTCAAAGAAGTTGTCGTCGAGACCCACCGCTGGGATGCGCAGCGCCTCACGCCAGATCCTGGCCACCAGTTGCTCCGCGGGGGACAGTATCGCCTGCGCATCGGGCACAACCGGCGCCTGCACGGTCGGGGGAAGAGGAAGAGCCCTGTGGTCGATCTTGCCGTTCGGGGTGAGGGGCAGCTCCGGCATGGTCAGAAACTCAGCCGGCACCATGGGCGGGGGCAACGTGCCTGCCAGTCTTGCTCGCAGGGAAAGCGTGTCGCAGTCGGAAGAGCCCTCCTCAGGCACGACATAGGCGATCAATCGGGTCCCCCGCTCGTCCGTCACCGACCTGACACAGGCCTGGCGGACACCTGGGCAGGAAAGGATCGCAGCAGTAACCTCCGCCGGCTGCACTCGATGTCCGCGAATCTTCACCTGGTCGTCGACCCGGCCCAGACACGTCAGCGTTCCGTGGGCGTCGCGGACGGCCAGATCACCCGTCCGGCAGAGCCGGGCCTCAGGCCTGCCGTTGAAGGGAGCGGGGACAAAACGATCCGCCGTCAGGTCCGGCCGGTTGTGATAACCACGAGCCAGCGCTGCACCGCCCACATACAGTTCCCCGGTGGCACCTGCGGCGACGGGTTCCATGCCGGGGCCCAACACATAGGCGACCACACCCGGAAGGGGACGACCGATGGGGAGTATGTCACCAGGGGGCAGAACGTGGCCCTCGAAGACTCCAAGGACGGCCGTAATCGTCGTCTCCGTCAGCCCATAGGCATTGATGATGCGAATCGGAGAGTGCCGACGCCAACGAGCCAGCGTGCGAGTGTATGCCATCTCGCTGCCCACGATCAGAAGCCGCAGGCGGGAGGGCAGTTCCCGGGGATCGGCATCCAGGTCGCTCACCCATGCTTCCCAGTAGGAGGAAGGGAGGTTGGCCACTGTCACTCCCTCCTCGCGGATGAACCTTTCAAGATCTCGTGGGGACCGATGCCGATCCGGGAAAACGACCACGCATGCGCCCGAAACCAGAGTCGGGAAGATCTCCTCGGCTGCCACATCGAAAGCGGGGCTTGCGAACTGCAGCACCTTGTCCTGCGGGACCAACTCATAGACGTCGGCCACGGTTGTGGCGTGGTGAGTGAGCGACCCCCGCGACACCGCGACAGGCTTCGGCTCCCCGGTCGACCCGGAAGTGAACACCAGGTAGGCAAGGTCCGACGCGACACCCACGGATATGGCGTCCTCGGCCGGCCCGTCGACCGACTCCACTGCATCGAGGTCCAAGACCGGCCGGACTTCTCGGGAAAGGCCGCCAGAGCAGTGACTGTCGGCAATCACCAGATGGGCACCAGCATCGTCCAGCAGGGTGTTCAGCCGTCCGGTGGGTGAGTCGGGATCGAGCGGCACATACACAGCGCCCGCCTTCAAAACTCCCAGCAGGACCGTCACCAGCCCCAGCCCGCGTGGGAGACATACACCAATCACGCTACCGGGGCCGACCCCCCGCGCTGCCAGCCGCCGCACCAGTCTGTCGGCACGGGAGTTGAGCTCGGCAAAGCTCGCCAGCTCGCCCTGGCAGCTCACCGCGGGCGACTCCGGGGCGATGCGGACCCTCTCTTCAAAAGCGGCCACCAAGTCATGATCCGACGCGGTACTGCGGCTCATCGGTGTCCTCCTGCTGCTGTGAGAGACCGGCCACAGTTGTGAGTTGAGCCTCGCCGATTCGCACGCTGCTCGTCAGTCAACTCCGGTTCCCCCTTGCCTAACCCACACGACGACTCACAGGAGCGTCAGTCAGACCGAAGCCGCAAGCCGCACCCACCTGCTGCACGGCTGCGGCCGCTCAGTGGTTCACCGGGGCAGGGGAGTTGCTTCGACGAGGGGCCTCCGGATCCCGGAGCACAGCCCCTGTCGCCGCAGTCAGGGCGATCGCCACGCAGCGAGGCGACCGCGACGTGCCACATAACCACCTCGCCGCCCGAGCCCGCGGGAAGCGCCCCGTGGCGACAGGAGACGACGGCCGGTGTCGAACCGTTCCCCTCTCAAGGGCGTAGTGCCCTGTACAGCTGGCGTGCACCGAGTCCGCCAAGCTGCGCACGGAATCCAATCTTCTCGCAGCGGGAAATTTCCTTCGCTGAGGCGCCGGCGGAGGCGGGGCACGGAGCGCCCGGCCAAAGGGGCTTCACGCGTCGGCACCCAACACCTTGGCAGGTGCCCGGGCCCCGAAGGACGTACACGCCGTTGCGAACACCGCCCGCCCGTCCAGGAGCGCGTCTCGAGCCAAGGCGAGACGAACTGCAGCAGCAACGGTGCGACCAGATCCGACAGCGGCATCGGAAAGGACGTCGGTGACGAGCCGCAGGAGGCCGAGCAAGGTGACATCGTCGTCACCTACCTCGGTCCCGACGGAACCCCCAGTCACGTCGGACTGGTCGCCACCACTCCCACGGACACCAGCGAAGCAACCGTCGACGCTCACAACAACGCGCGTTACCACTACGGGTACCACTACTACGCTCCCTCCCACCTGGTCCGCCTCGTACCCAACGCCCTGCTCGAGGTCCAGCTGTGGACCGTGGAAGAGGCGATCCACAGCACCCCGCACCGGACTCCTCCCACAGCCAACCGTCTGCCGGCTCCCAGCATGAGCGATCCCGCAGGGCCCCGGGTCTGACCTGCGAACCCGGCCAACGGGGCCGGCCTCGTCAGTGACTGTGTCGGTCTCATCAGGCCGGCCCCTTGGTGCCTCGTCCTGCCAGCCCCTGACGACAACCGTCTTCAAGCTCAGTAATCGACCTTCGTGATCTTGTTGATCCATGTGGCGCTGAAGGCCGTTGTGACTGGAGCGGGGCGTGATGGCTGATGCCCTAGTAGAGAGAAGGAAGGTCAGATGAGATATCGGACAGTCACCGCCGCCTCGGTGCTCGGTGTTTTGCTCCTTTCGGCGTGTTCCGGCAGTCCTGGCTCCAGCAGTCATTCCTCCGATCCCGGATCGAAAGACAAGCCTGTCGCAAGCGAGGCGCCCGGCGTCGGCGGAAAGAATGCGTTGATCTTTAGCGAGAACCAGAAAGCCGCGGAGGCTGGGTCTGGTTTTCCTGCGCGTTATGCGGCCCCTTATGTCGAGACCTGGAACCCTCCGTCTGTAATGGCAGAGGTGCGTAATGCAACAGGACTGAAGTACTTCAATCTCGCATTCATCATCGATGGTGGTGGCTGTAACGCAAAGTTCAATGGACAGGCCGACGTGACAGATTCCGGTTGGATCTCGGCCATCGGTGAGGACCGGGCTGCGGGAGGCGATGTTATTGCTTCCTTCGGCGGGGCATCCGGTACAGAGGTCGGCGTCTCGTGCACATCAGTCGATTCACTGAAAGCACAATACAAGAAGGTCATTGACGCGCTCGATCTGACCCGAGTCGATTTCGATATCGAAGGATCAGCCCTTGATGACCAATCTGCGAACGATCGACGGAACAAGGCACTGGCCGAGCTTCAGCGGGAATACGTCGCGACCGGTAAGAAACTGGATGTAAATTACACGCTTCCGGTTGCCCCGTCCGGACTTGCGGGCAACGCTCAAGCCCTCTTGAGGAATGCCGTGGACGACGGACTCGACGTCAATATGGTCAACATAATGACCATGGACTACGGTGATGCCGAGGATATGGGGAACGCCGCTGTTCAGGCCGCTACCGCGCTCCATGATCAGCTCAAAGACATATGGCCCGGGAAGGCGGACGCGCAGTTGTGGGCCATGGAAGGAAATACTCCCATGATCGGAGTCAACGACGTCCAGAGCGAGGTATTCTCCACCGCTGACGCTCAAACTCTCGTCGACTTCGCCGAGTCCAAGAACATCCAGCAAATCGCATTCTGGGCCCTCGGGCGTGATCGGCAGTGCGACGCAGGGGGAAATGATTCGCAGAAGTGTAGCGGAACATCACAATCCGAATGGCAGTTCTCACGCATCATGAATGGCGTCAATGGAGAACTCAGTCGCCCTCAGCCTCCTCAGGATGCGAATTCTTTGAACCCGTCGACCAGCGCCAGCCCAAGCGTTGCCGCACCCCGTCAAGAAAAATCGGCGAATTCTGACACATCATCTTCGCAGAATTCTCCGCCGCCCACCCATGTCGCTGGCCAGGTGCGCTGTGAATCGGGACACCCGATCGTAGGAGTATGGGTGCAGACTTCTCACTCGGCAGACTCCCGTTTCGCGGCATGGAGGGGAATCGGAGATGGATCGACGGCTGACTGGTGGACCGATATGCCAGAGAACGAGTCGTATTCACTCCATATCGGATGCGGTGGGACCCCTGCCAGTTGGGCCACCGAAAACAAGACAGGAACGAACTCCGGAACCAGTAATTCCTTCGATTGCGTCGATATCGCTGGTGACCCGAGGTACGAGACCTGTACCGCAGCGTAGATCTTGCGACTGCTGATCGGTGATGTCGTTATCCGGTCATACCGGTTGATGTGGCGCCCGAGCACTTGGAGGTGTGGGCAGAGCAAACTGGACGCTTTCACTGCAGAGTTGGCCTCGATTCTTCAGTGCCGTGATTGCCTGACCGAGCTGTCCGAAACGCATGATGTCCGGCTCGGCGTCGGCCAGGCCCGGCATTGACGCAGCGCAGGAGACGCCGGCGTGGCGGGGACCACCCGGTGCCGAAGAGAAATCACCAGCGGGTGGCAGGTCACCGCGGTCACCACATGCGCCAACCGCTTCATCAGGACTCGGCGGTCGGCGACCGCGTAGGGCGGGCCGTCGACCTACGGTTGAGGTAGGAGGCACGCCTGGCCGACGGCAGTCCGCGCCACACCGCGTACGGCACCAGCATTTCCTCCAGGCTGCTGATCCGAGCCGGACTGAACCAAGCTTGCCGGGACATCCGTTCAAATCGGTAGGTGAAGTCCATTGGCCCGGCCTGACGGCGGGGTGCGGCCCCGTGGCCCTGCCCCGCTTGCTCGGTCTGCACACTGGCCTGAGCTGTTGCCTTCTACTCGTCCGTGTCGGGGGCGGTGTAGAAGACGGAAGCACCCTGCTTGGTGCGCCTGGCCTGGTTCTTGGCGACAAGTCCTTCGAGGGTGGTGCGCACGACGGTGGTCTTGATGTTGCGTTCGGGGTGGGCCTGGCCGAGGGCGGTGGCGACCTCCGCCGCCAAGTGGGGTTCGCTCTGTTCGGTGAGGTGGCGGCGGACAAGCTCGACCAACGTGGGCTGGACCCCTTTCCCGGCTTCTGCCTTGCCCTTGGTCTCCTCGGCGGCAACCGGCTTCTTGACCGTGGTGCGGCCGCCTGAAGCGGTGCCCTTGTTTGCCTTCGCCTGCTTGTTGGTGCTGGATTGGGCAGAGGCTTGTTTCCGGGGAGCGGGCATGGTGACACTATCGGCCCTGGCCGCAGTCTCTGTGGTCGGCGGCGTCATGCCGAGTGCCTGGTGGATGGTCACCAGCACGGTGTGGTCATGCTGCAGGTCGGCCAGCTGCTGTTGCAGAGCGGCGATTTCTGCGCTGATGCGTTCCTGCTCCTTGACGTTGCGTTCGAGGTCGCCCGTCACCTGGGCGGCGTACTGCGATGTCAGTTCGGTGGTGGCAGTCGTGCTCTCGGACATGGGATTGACCTTTCCTGTCCTGCGGTTTCTGGCTCGGGCGTGCTGCACCTGTGGCGCAGGCCTGGACAGCCAAGCGTATGTGTTCCTGGGCTGGCATCCGACAGAGCCGGCTGCGGTAACTGCTGTGAGTAGCCCGGCGTAGAGATGGTATTGATGGGGTGAGCTGGTTGTACTCCGTATGTGACGCCGTCTCCTCAAGCTTTTGAGCTTTGAGGGTGCCGATACGCGATGTTACCCGCGCGAACCGGGGGTGGGTTGATGGGTCCCCGTGGGGACGTCGCCACAGGGCTTCGCCGGTGTCTCGGTGATGGTGTCAGGCGGTCAGAGTATGCGTGCTGTCAGCCGGTCGAGCAGCTCCGTGATGTGTGGGAGTGTCGGTGCTGTGGCGAGCCTGGGTGGAGGTGTGCTGCGGCCAGTAAGAGCGCGGAGCGGATGCTCTGCTCTTGAAGGTGCTGGCGTCGGCGGTGCCGGGCGGTCCTGCACCACCTTATGGTTGCCCGCCGCCTGAGACTCGGTCCCCGCGCGGTCTACCCCCCCTTCCCGCTACGCGTACAAGAGCCTGCGCGTCGACCGGCGCACCTACAAGGCAACCTTCAGCGTGGACATTCTGTGGGTAGAGCCGCTCAGCCCATAACTTCCATGGCCTTGGTGAACGCCCGTGCGGAGAAGGCCCGTGCGGCCGGACGGCAGGCATGTGCGCCAGCCCTCACCAGGGCGGTCATGTCGATGTCGAGGCCTTGCCGACGCTCAGGGAGGTACCGTCCACGGCGTGTGCTCCTGACCCGAGGACCATGCCGGTTTCGGCCTTTTCCTCAAGCCTACGAGGAACAGTTGGTCCTGGGCAGTTGCGGCGTCCGAGGGCCGCCACATCCGACCGGCACGCGCAGGTCGTCCCAGTACGCGGAGGGCTCCGTCAGGTGGCGGGTGGCCTCGCCGATGCCCCGCGCACTGGTCATATCCCTGGGGCCTTCGACCCAATGGACTTCGTGGCGGCCGGCGCGACGCAAGCTGAGCATGAGGTGGGCGTGTGCGGTCACAACCGCCGCCTACGCGATCGGGCGCCGATGACCGAGCGGCGTGCTCCCGTACCGCCGCGGCTGTCGTCGATGAGCAGGGCGTCGTAGTACTGGTGTGTGCCAAACATCGCCGGGCGGATCGTGCGTGCTGTCACCAACTCGCGCACCCTCACGCAGAACTCGCGCGGTCCCTCCTTGAACCAGGGAAGGGACAGACACGTCGTTGTATGTGATTGCAGAATGCACTGAAAACAGAAGGGACCGTAGGGTGGCCACAATTGAGGCATATCTGGCGACAAGGAACGCGAACGCCGCTTTTACGCTTGATGACGTCGTAGAAGGGGCCGGAGTTGATCCAGAAACTGCGGAACTGCGGCTGAAACAGTTAATGGTTGAAGGGGATATTGCGGAGCAGAGCGGGCGATATTTCATCACGGCTGAAGGATGGTGGCCAATTCAGATGCGAGGCCAAATCCTCAGGAATTCTCTGCAGGGGCAAATTGCCCAAGCCGCGACGAGGGGGAGTGGGGGATCCGGCCCACGTGTCGACCAGTCACCTCACACATCGACAACTGGCCCAGTGCGTAAGGGCGTTAATCTATCCAAGTCTTCCGGTATGAATCGCTGAACCGGCATCGCAGACGGGCCGGTGACCAAGGGCCATGCAGGGGTTGGCGTCAGAAGCCACCCTGGGAACGGCGCCGAGCGAGGAGGCCGAGGCGAAGGCCCGCGGCCACCTGGAGCGCCTCGGCGGCAGTGAGGACCCGGCGGCCGCGCAGTGGTCCCCGTCGCGGTCATCCTGGAACTTTACGGCCGCCACGGCCCCGCACGACCCCAATGACCCGCGCAGCGAGGCCGTCGCCGCGTTCCACGTTCAAGCCTCCGGCGGCCTTGGCAGCCTCTACGCCCCGATGCTCTCCCTCACCGCCGACGACACCGAGCGGCCCGGCCTGCTCGCCTGCATCCACGGACTCTGGTTCATCCGAATCGAGCCCTTCGACACCGGGGTCGCGCTGACCGCCACCGGCCTGCTCCACGCCGGCCACCTCCTGGGCAGCCGTCCACGCCATCCACGCCGCCCGCCCCTCCGCCGACTTCCCAGCGGCCGTTTCTTGCTCGCCCTCACGCCCGAGCCGTACGAGGGCACCGGCGTCCGGGCCGTCCATCCCGACCAGTAGCCCTCAGCGACCGTACAGAGCAGCGCCCCGGACCGTTGCCTTCGGTCCGGGCCGCTGCTGCCGCTGGATCCTGCAGTGGCTGACCGCCCCCCAAGGGTTGGTGCTGCCGAGGTCAGCCCAACTCGGCAAAGCCGTAGTTGAGGAGTTTCGTGGCGTCCGTCGCACGCTGCGAGATGGACGACGAGGCGAGGAGCGTGCCGATGATGGTCTTGCCGTGTCGGGTTGCGGCGAAGACCAGGCAGAACTTGGCCTCTGGGCCGGAGCCCGTCTTCACACCGATGGCGCCGCTGTAGCTGCTGAGCAGACTGTTGGTGTTCGTCCACGGAGCCATCGTGCGGATGCTGCCCGCCTTGGTGATGGTCTTGGCCGTGTACTCCTTCGTCTTCACGATCGTGCGGAACGTCGAGCTCTTCATCGCACTGCTCGCGAGCTTGGTCAGGTCGCGCGGCGTGGAGTAGTTTGCGCCGTTGCCGATGCCGTCGAAGGAATCGAAGTGGGTGTTCTTCAGGCCGAGGGCGCGCGCGGTGCTGTTCATCTTGCCGATGAACGACTTCACGCGCCCCGCCCGCGTCGGGCCGGAGCCGAACTTGTCGGCCAGCGCGTACGCGGCGTCGCAGCCCGACGGCAGCATCATGCCGTAGAGCAGCTGGCGGACGGTCACCTTGTCCCCGACGATCAGATGAGCCTGGGAGGCATTGTTGCGGACGACGTAGTCGCTGTACGCCTTCTGGATGGTGACCTTCGCGTCCAGGTTCAGGTTCGGCTGTGAGAGCACGACCTTCGCGGTCATGATCTTCGTCGTGGAACCGGTGGAACGCCTTGTGTCCGCGGCCTTGTTGTAAAGCGTCCTGCCATTCGCGTTGTTCATCACGTAGCCGCCCCTGGCCACGATCGAGGGCGTAGCCACGGCCTGCGCGGGCGCCGTGGCGAGGGCTCCGCCCGCGAACACGCAACCGGTGGTTACGGCGACGGCGGCGGCTCTACGAAGGCGGGTGCTTCGTATGTCAGTTTTCAACCGTTCTACCTCATAATCAGGTTCGGAATGTGTTTGTTGACGAAGCGGGCCTCTATGTAAGCCCGTCGCTGTGCACCACGCGCCTGTTAGGTGTGCAGTTCACTTGAAACGGCTCACGGCCGCCGCGAGATCCGTGGGATCAGGATCCTCTGGTCCACCACGGCCCGCTCTTTTACCGCGCGTTATTGCCGCTGCCGCCGACCACTACTGGTCGCGCAGCAAGCAGGCGTTCGACCCACTTCTCTCGCAGCCTGAGATGCATCAGCCTTGGCCGGACAGCTACTCCGGCCACAAGATCGGCCCGTAGACCAGGCTGGGTGCGGTCGCACCTGGCGTGGTCTTCGTCGAGCGGCACTCCCCGGCGCCGGCGGGGCTCCAACCCTTCCGCGCCCGGAGAACCCAGGGCGGTTCACAAAAATCCCCCTGTAGTACCTGGAATCCACCTCCCACCCACGCTTGCTCTCATCGCAACTTCACAGCGACGCACGCAAGTTGATCAAGATGGCCGTCTCCTTCCACTGAACGCAGGGGTGCGAGAACCAGCAGGGCCTGCTTGAAGCAGCCCAACTTCCTTCGGCGCGTGCGAAGTTCGCGCCTTCGGGCGTAGATGAGCCACGAGACGTGCTCGACCAGCTCATGCGGGACGTCGAGCAGGGAAGGATACGGAACCAACGAAGCCACCCGGCCGATGGCGTGCTGAGTGGGATCACCAGACCAACGACGAGGGGCTTCGCCATGTCACCCCACCTGACCAGCCCATTTCACGTCTGAGGCACAGGATGAAAGAGGTTCGGTGAGGGATCGATTGCCTCCCATCGCGTTCAGCGGGTCCGAGACGGTGATCTCGACCCAGGAACGCAGCCTCTGGACCGCCGAGCGGTGGTACCGGCAGGGACCTGCGGACCCTGCGGGCCAGGTGGCTCCATGACGTTGATTCGCCTTCCCGATTCCTGGGCGCCCCTTGTCCGATCCTGGTTTGCAGCCACGGTCCGACGCCCAAGCGAATCGGCCTGCGGTTAGTGAAACGCTCTAAACGATGTGATTTGTCTGCATCAATCGAAACGCTGAGTTAACACATGCTGTCTATAGTGGAACAAGTGCAGGCTCGCGAGTCATGAGCCTCGGCAACACGCTGTAAATCTGTTGGGAGCATGTCGGTGTTGAGTGTCGAAATGGTTTCCTGATAACTCCGTCCGTACGCGTAGGGACTCAACGTCGATCCGGCGACACCAACCGAGCGAGTGGCTGCAGCGTCGTAGTGCGGATTAATCTCCGCTGGTCAATTCTGGACCGGCCGACTTTACAGGACTTTGAATGCCGCAAACAGCACGAGATGTTTCATCTTCTGGCGAGCGGGGATTCTCAATTCCCGTGAGCGGTACCGACACCCCCCCTTGTCCGCCCACGCTCGCGAATGCGGAGGCGTGCGGT
Organism: Streptomyces hygroscopicus; assembly: GCF_026168105.1. GTDB lineage: Bacteria > Actinomycetota > Actinomycetes > Streptomycetales > Streptomycetaceae > Streptomyces > Streptomyces hygroscopicus_D. The sequence continues at coordinate 59,004 of NZ_LBMW01000037.1, read as the reverse complement.
GACCTGCCGACCAATTCGGAGAAATCCGATCTGAATTGGGGGATGGCCAACCGCTCTATTTTTGTAGCCGCAATGGCTTCCCTGTCGGCGGGGGGATTTTTGCAAAATCACGCCGCGCGTTCCACTGGACTTGCCCTTTTCGCTGGAAAAAGTCTGCATAAGGCGGCGAAGGCCATTCGGGACAACGATGCGCTGGCTGCCGCCGTCAACACTGCACAAGCTGGTGGAGCGGGCCTATGGTCGTGGGGTGTCGCCAGTGCATCATCGACCATGAAGGGAACCGGCCCGGCCGTGATGGCACTTGCCAGGCTCATTGATGTCGCGGCGGCGGGCAAAAATAACGAAAACCTGATCGGAGACCTATGTGAAGTAGCCGAGTTGGCTCTACTGTCAGCTGGCGCATTTATGGGTAAAGCACCCGTTCAAGCCGCCGGTTTCGCCATCGAGGCGTCAGGGGCTCTGTATGATGCAACTCGGCAGCACGATGCCCTGAGCGCAACTATCACAAGCGTACAAGCCTGCGGAGCCGCTCTATGGTCGTGGGGCGTCGCCAGCGATTCAAGCGCTCTGCAGGGAGTGGGCCCTGCCATCGTGGGAGCTTCCGAAATCGCTCGTATTGCAAATATGTTCCGTAGTGGACGTGAAACCGGAGCAATCCTGCCCACGCACCACAGCCCCTCGGTCCGGGCACCTTCCCCACAGATCGCTGGTGCAGCACAGATGACCCCCTCAGGCGCGGTTGTACGGAACGACGTACCTTCTTCGGGCACGTCGCCAAGGCCGATTCCAAGTCCCGTTGGACGTGGATCATTGCAGGCCATGTGAGTCCGAGCAGGTCGAGCGGGCGGGTCAAGGGCGTGTAGGCCCTCTTCTTATGGTCAGTTATGGGTGAAGCCCTCCGCCTGACGCCCACTTGTGGATCAATTTGTTCATGGACCCTTGGAGAGGGTTCTGTCCCGGCAGAGGGGTTTGGTGGTTCTTCAGGCCCGAGGTGCTGCGTGGCGCTACGTTGACTGACGACCCGTCAGGCCGGTTGGGCGCCTCGGGCGGCCGGCCGGAGTCCTTCGGGGATCTCTCTGAGGCCGTGGGCCGGGCTTCGGGATCGGCCGTCGGCTGTGGCACGTGCCTGGCGGTCGTTCTTGTCGGGGTTGTTCAGATGTCCGGCCGGCCGCCGGGCGCGGGCCCGGCGGTGGCGTACAGCTCCTCAGTGTCCTGCGTGGGGCTCGGCCGGGATCACGGGCAAGAGGACGTACGAGGCGTGGTCGCCGCCCGTGTGGAGGGTCGTTCGCCCGCCGTAGACCGCCGGGGGCCTGTCGTCGGGGTCGTCGTGCAGGAAGGGGCCGGAGCCGCGCAGTTCGTTCTTGAAGTTGGACAGGCGGTCGCTCGTCGCCTTGGGGTACTCGTAGTCCCTGCCCTGCACGGTAAGGGCCAGGGTGAATCCCTGCGGCAGGACAATGCAGGTCGGCCAGATCTCGATGTCGAGCTGGTAGACCTGACCTGCGGTCAGCGGCTCGGCCTCGTCGTGCGGGTGGAAGGGCCGATAGGGCAGGCTCAGTTTCGAGTCGAGTTTGCGCTGCGAGGCGCGCAGCCAGCCCTGGCTGAGTGGGGTGTGCGGGTCGATCGCGCCCTGGAAGACGACCTCTTCCTGGTCGGGCGAGAAGGCGCGGACGACCAGGAAGAGGTCCGCGTCCTCGGTCGTGGACTCGACGAACACGCGTGCCGCCATGGGGCCGGTGATCTCCGTGTCCTGCTCCAGCGGCGCCGTGGCGAACGTGACTCCGTCGCCGAGGGCGTCGAACGAGGTGCTCGCGGCCGCGGGGACGTCGGTGCCGAGAGCGGCGTGAGCGGCGTCGAGGTGGAGTTTGGTCCACTGGGTGCGCGGCAGTGGCCAGGACTCCTCGTACCGCTGGGTGAACGTGCCGTCCACGTGACGGATCTGGAGCTGCAGAGGGGGCTGCCGGTCCCAGCCGTTGTCCTCGTCCTTGAGGAAGTGGTCGAAGAAGCGGCGCTGCAAGTCCACTCCGTAGTCGGTGTAGAAGTGCGTCCAGTGTTCGAGGCCGTGCATCTCCAGCCACTTCAGCGGTGAGGCGGCCTTGAGGAAGCCTTCGACATTGCCCCGCAGGTGCAGGCCCTGGCCGCCCCAGTTGCCTGCGGACAGCAGCGGGACGGTGATCTTGGAGAAGTCGGTGGTCCGGGCCCGGGAGTAGTCGTCCGCCAGGCGGTGGCGCAGCAGATCACCGCCGAGGTCGGCGCGGTTGAGCGCGAGGGTGCTCTCCGGCAGGGTCTCGTCACCGCAGATGAGCCGGCCCGTGAGGGGGCTGCGGCCGCCTGCCTCGCCCCGCCCGTACTGGACGGTCTTGACCTGCATGTCGTACCAGTTGGTGGCGAACGTGCACAGGATTCCGCCGTGGCGGGCGAACTCCCGGTACCAGTCCGAGGAGCCCTCCCACACACACATCGCGGACAGGTGCGGGGGCTGGGTCGCGGCGACCAGCCACTGGTTCTTCGCGTAGTAGGAGATGCCGAGCAGGCCGATCTTCCCGTTGGACCAGGGCAGGGTGGCGCACCATTCGATGCAGTCGTGGAAGTCCTGGATCTCTCTCGGGGAGAAGGTGTCGAGGCACCCCTGGGAGCGGCCGGAGCCGCGCGAATCGAACCGGACGCACGCGTAGCCGTGCGGCACCCACTTCTCCGGGTCGGCGACCTCCCACACCTGGTAGGTGTTGCTTGAGCCCGCGGCGACGTCGGGGTGTTCGCTCACCATCCGCTCCCACGCGGTGGGGTACCCGTCCTGGAACGGGAGCCCCTTGGCGTAGGGGCCGTAGGTCACCAGCGCGGGATAGTTGCCGGGCTTGGCCGGGCGGAAGATGTCGGCGCGCAGCACGGTGCCGTCGTCCATCGGCACGGCCACGTCCCACTCGACCACCATGGCGTCGGCAGGAGTGGGGGCCTGCCCTTCGTTCCACGTCATTGTTCCTACCTTTCGTCAACGAGGTGCGGCTCAGGAACTGCGTGGGCTACGCGTCGAGCGTGATGCCCTTCGTCTCCGGAAGGACTGCGACGCCGACGACCCCGATCAGCAGCACGGCGGAGACCAACGTAACCGCCAGGCCGAGGTCGCCGGCGAAGTAGCGCGTGGCCACGGTGCCGGCGACCAGAGGTCCGGCGGCGGTCAGCAGTCGGCCCGTGGAGTTGGCCAGGGCCACGGCCGAGGCCCTGACCCCGGTGGGGAACAGTTCGGGGAAGCAGACGAGGTTGCCGCCGAGGGTGCCGAAGATCCCGAAGCCCACCAGCGGGAGCAGCCACAGGTAGGTCTGGTAGCTGTGGTGGAACGGGAAGAGGGCGCAGACGCCGGCCGCGGAGGCCGCGAAGCTGATCATGAATGCCGCTCGCCGGCCGATCGCGTCGGCGATGAACCCCCAGCTCGCGTAGCCGATCACACCACCGAGGTTGAGCAGGGCGGTGGCCGTTGCCACGGCGGCGACCGGCGGGATGCCGCGCGCGGCCGCGAGGGTGGTGATGATCTGCGGCGTCCAAGTGGTGATCGACCAGAACGCGAACAGCGCCCCTGTGGAGATGAGCAGGCAGCCAACCGTGTGTCGCAGCAGCGGCGGGGTGAACACCTGCCGCAGGACGAAGCGGTCCTCGGCTGTACGGGGGGCCGAGGCGGCCCGGCGTTGCGCGCGCCGGCGGCGTACTGCAATCGCCGCTTCGGGCTCGCGGACGTAGCGGCGTATGAACAGCGCCACGACGGCAGGGACGACCGCGACCAGCAGGGTGACCCGCCAGCCGTGCGCTCCGATCAGGCCGTAGACGAGGGAGGCGAGGAAGAAACCCGCGGCGTATCCGGAAGCCATGACACCGGCGGCGCGGGCCCGGTACCGGTTGTTCCAGGTCTCTGCGATCAGGGCGGCGCCCACCGGGCCCTCGACTCCGGAGCCGAGTCCGGCGACGAACCGCAGGGCGGCGAGCTGCCAGAACTCGTGGGCCAGGGCAGAGGCGGCGGTGAAGACGGCGTAGACCAGAACGCCCGCCATCAGGATCCGGACCCGGCCGAAGTAGTCCGACAGCATGCCGAACAGCAGCCCGCCCACCGCCCAGCCGCCGAGGAAGAGAGTGACGGCGAGGCCTACGTGGAAGGCGACGGAGGCCGCGTTCGCCTGCGGGCCGAGGATGTCCTTGGTGGCCGGGACAACCACCAGCGTGAACAGGCTGGCGTCGAATCCCTCCAGACCCCAGCCGAGTGTCGTCCCCGCCAGCGTGGTCCACTGGCGCCGGGTGATCCTCTCTCTCGCGGATCGTCTTGGTGTGTCGGCAGAAGTTTCGAGCATGGTGAACACCGCCCCTTCGCGGCTCCGCCGGGCAACCGGCTATCTGGTGAAGGTGTGATCGCTCCAGGCCAACGGCCGGCCGGAGTATTTGGCTTCGCGCACGTCGCCCGAGCGCGCGTGGCCCTCGAAGAGCTCGACCCGGGCGGCCCGGCCGCACAGCCGCCCCAGGGCGGCGCTGCTCTGCTGGTCCGTCACTTCCTGGTAGGTGACCGTCTTGAGGTACTTGCCGACCCACAGGCCCCCGGTGTAGCGCGCGGCGCCCCGGGTGGGCAGGACATGGTTGGTGCCGATGACTTTGTCGCCGTAGCTCACGCAGGTGCCCTCGCCGAGGAAGAGCGCACCGTAGTTACGCATCGACTCCAGGGCTCGGCGCGGTTGCGCGGTGAGGATCTGGACGTGCTCGGAGGCGAAACGGTCGGCCAGGGCATACGCCTCCTCGACGGTGGCCACGAGGTGGACCTGGCCGTGGTCGTTCCAGGCCCGCTCGGCGAAGTCCCGGGTGGGCATGGTCGGCAGGAGCTGGTCGATGTAGGCCATCGCCCGCTCGGCGACCTGCTGGGAGGTGGAGATGAGGACGGCCGGGGAGTCGGGGCCGTGCTCGGCCTGGCTGAGCAGGTCGACGGCCACGATGAACGGGTCGGCGCTGTCGTCCGCGACGATGAGGGTTTCGGTCGGGCCGGCGAACAGGTCGATGCCGACCTCACCGAAGAGCTGACGCTTGGCCTCGGCGACGTAGGCATTGCCCGGCCCGGCGATGAAGTCGACCCGTTCGATCGTCTCGGTGCCCACCGCCAGTGCGGCCACTGCCTGGACCCCGCCGAGAAGGTAGATCTCGTCTGCGCCCGCCAGATGCATCGCGGCGATGGTCGCGGCGGGGATCTGCCCCCGGATCGGCGGGGTGCAGGCGGCCACGCGCGGCACACCGGCCACCTTCGCCGTCACGATGGTCATGTGCGCCGAGGCGGTCAGCGGGTAGCGGCCGCCGGGAACATAGGCGCCGGCCGCCGCGATGGGTATGTGGCGGTGCCCCAGGTACACACCCGGCTCGGTGGCGATCTCGATGTCGGCCAGCGAGGCGCGCTGTGCCTCGGCGAAGCGTCGTACGTTCGCCTGGACCTGCGTGATGTCCTCGATGACTTGGTCCGGGACCTGGGCCACGATCTTCTTGATCTGGTCCGGGTCGAGGCGGAAGGAGTCCGGTGACCACTTGTCGAACGTCTGGGAGTGGTCGCGGACGGCCGCGTCGCCGCGTTCGCGGATACTGTCGATGATGTTCGCCACGGTCTGCGCAACATCGGTCGTGCTGCGGCGAGCCTGGTCGGCCGAGGCGGCTGCTTTGAGCACGGTCTGCGACATGGGCCCTTACCTCTCTTCGTGGGGGTTCGTCCTGGTCATTCGTAAGATCGGGAAGCCCAGGGGTGTCCTTGTCGGGCTCACTGGTTGGCGCTGTCGAGCAGGGCGACGGCTCGCGTGGGGCCGCCGTGGCCGCCGACGAGCTTGAGCGGGAAGCCGGCGAAGGTGAACCGCCGGCCGATGAGCTGGTCGAGGTTGGCGAGGTTCTCGTAGTGGGTGATGCCGTGGTGACGGCACATCAGGTGGCAGGGGTAGATCCGGCTGGCCGGGTTGTCGGGCGTGGGGCTGTCCACGCCGAAGGTCTTGACCCCGCGATCGACGATCCACTTGCTGGCGGACTCGCCGAGGCCGGGGAAGTCGGTCAGGTACTGCGGCTGCCCGGCGTGGCGTCCGAAGGTGCCGGTGTGCAGCAGGAGGATGTCGCCCGGTTCGACGGAGACCTCCACCGCCTGTTCGGCGGCGTCCAGGTGCTCCGCGGTGATGTCGGTGCGCGCCGGGACGTGCGAGACGTCGAGGCAGACCGCCTGGCCGTAGAAGAGGTCGAGCGGCATCTGGTCGATGGTCTGCGCGGCCGGGTCCGGGTCCAGATGGGAGAAGGAGTCGACGTGCGTAGGCCCGTTGTCATTGATCATCAGGCCCTTGGTCTGGAAGGAGAACCCGCTGTCGAACCGCAGCGCCGTCTCCTCGTGCGTGGCGTGGTCGAACACGACGGTCTTCAGGTGGCCCGGATAGACCATCATTCCCTGGTAGATGTCCTGGGACAGGTCGATGAGCTGCATGTTCCTCCCCTTCGGGGCTCTCGGGCGGGGGTGGTCAGTAGGTGACGATCCCGGCGGAGACGTTGAGGTCCTCGCCGGTGATGGAGGAGGCTGCCGGGCTGGCCAGGAACACCACGGCCGCCGCGACGTCCGCGCCCGGCACCAGTCGGCCCAGCGGTGAGTCGTCGAGCATCTCGGCGCGTGCCGCGTCGACGCTGATGCCGCGGCTGGCGGCCTGGGCTCGGAAGACCCGCTCGATCCGGTCGCCCTCGAGCGGGCCGGGGGAGACCAGGTTCGCGCGGATCCCGTACGGTCCTGCCTCGGTGGCCAGGGTCCGGGTCAGGCCGATCAGCGCGGTCTTGCTCGCGGCGTAGCCGGTGCGGCCGAACAGCGGCCGTTTGCCGGTCATCGAGCCGACTGTGACGATGGCCCCGGAGCGCTGCGCGATCATCGTCGGCAGGACCGCCCGGCAGCACAGGAAGGCGCCGACCAGGTTGGTCTCGATGGTGTCCCGCCAGAGCTGGGCGTCGGTCTCCCACACGGGGGCGGTGGGGCCGGCGATGCCGCTGTTGTTCACCAGAACGTCGATCCGTCCGAACCGGTCCAGGGCCCTCGCTGTCAGCGCCGCGACCGCGAGCTCGTCGCGCACGTCGCACCGCACCGACAGGACCGCGTCGCCCGTCGGATCGATCTCATGAGCCGTCAGATCGAGTACGTCCTTGTCCCGTCCCGCCAGGACGACGCGGTGGCCGGCGGTGTGCAGGGCCACCGCGATCTCCCTGCCCAGGCCTCTTCCACCGCCGGTGATCACTGCCGTAGACGTCATCGTCAGAGTCCTTTCACGTCTGCGATGAGCTGCGATGTCCGGAACTGTAGACTCGCCACCTCCTCAGCCATTCCGCCGGTCAGAGGAAGAATTTCGCCCTTCATCATTCGAATCGAGGAAGGGGTGCTGTCGTGGCGACCGTGGATGATGTCGTATGCGCGTTGGAGGGCCAGGCCGAGCTGGTCGTCCCCCCTCCTGCGGGGGTGTCGCTCTCGGGAGCGGCACCTTGGGAGCCCGGCAGGAAGCACGAGGCGCGAGGCCTGCTGCTCGGTGTGGGTGTTCCCGGCGCGGACGTGCTCGCCCAGGACTGCGCCGGGGTGGTGCTGAGGGAGCCGCCGGACCCCGAGACCCGGGGTGCCTGGGAGCTGACGGCCCGGCAGCGGGGCATCGCCCTGGTCCTGCTCAAGGTCTCCGCGTCGTGGTCGGCCGTGATCCGCGCCTGCGCGCAGATCTCCTCGGAGCCGGGAGGCGAGCCGGCACCGGCGGGCGCCGACGCCACCGGGGAGGTACCGCAGGGCGACCTGTTCGCGCTGGCTGACGCCTTCGCCGACATGGTGGGCGGCCCGACCATCATCGAGGACGCCAACTTCCGGGTGCTGGCGTATTCCTCGTTCACCGGAGCGATGGACCAGGGGCGCAACACCGCGATCCTGGGGCGGCGCATGCCGCCCGAGTGGCTGGCGTATCTGGAGCAGACGGGCGACCTGGAGCGGCTGCGCACCACGAGTGACGTCGTCGACCTCCCTTCCGGCCCAGGGCAGGCCCACCGGCGGCTGATCACCGCTGTGCGGGACTCACAGCAGTTGCTCGGCGTCCTGTGGGCGGCCGAAGGCGACCAGCCACTGCCCGGTACGGCCCCGCAGGCGCTACGGCGGGCCGCGGACATCGCCGTGCCGCACCTGCTGCGACACCTGGAGGGCCACCGTGCCGAGCGGATCCGTCGCGACAACCTCGTACGGGCCCTGCTGGACGGGCGCGGACTCCTGCACAGGCACGCCACGGAACTGGGATTGCCGCATGGCGCGGCCTTCGGCGTGATGGCCGTGGCGCCGTCATCGCAGCAGGTCCTGCCCGACGAGGTCTGGGACCGAATCACCGACCACGTGGCGCTGTCCTGCGAGGCCTTCCGGTGGCACGCCGCGGTGGCCCGGGTCGGGGAGCTGGTCTTCGCGATCCTGGCGCTCCCCGCAAACCAGCCCGAAGAAGGCATGCTGCGGCTGGGACGCGAGATCGTCAACCGGTCCGTGCCGGTGCTGCGGGACCGGCTCTGCGGCGCGGTCAGCACCATCGGGCCTCAGCTGGGCAGGCTCAACCAGCGCAGACAGGAGGCCGAGGACGCGGTCGGCGTCGTCCGGTCAGCCCCGGACGATGACCGGTTCGCCACCTACGACGACGTTCTTCCGCAGGTCATCCTGCACGAGCTGCGGCAGATGCTCGCCCAGCGCGAGCAGTTGCGCCTGCCGGGCCTGCTGAGACTGGCCGAGGAGGACAGCCGGCGGGCGAGCGACTTCATCCAGACCTTGCGCTGCTACCTGAGTTTCGGGGCCCAGCCCGCGCCCACGGCCCGGGAGCTCGGCATCCACGTCACGACCCTGCGCTACCGGCTGGGACGCATCAGGGACATCTCCGGCCTTGACCTGGACGACCCCGCGGTCCGCCTCGTCTGCAACGTACTCATCGACCTCGCGCCGTGCGCATAGCCGCGCGAGTTCCCCGCATCCGTCAAGGGCGCCCCGTGCAGGCGGACTACCCGGCGGCCGCGCGGAGGCACGACGACGCCACGCCCCGCCTCGACGCGTTCCAGCTTCTCCTCGACGGTGTGCACCACTGGCACTTCGCACACCCGGGCAGGCGGGACTCGGCTGCTCGGGTGCGCCATTGCGGCACTGCGTCGCGGCTCTGCCGAGATGCCCGTCGGTGAGGTCGCCGATGGACAGAGCGTCCGCATCGGTCGGCCGGTGTCGGCGAGCAGCCCGCTGAACAGAGCGGGCAGTCACAGAGCTTGCGGATATCCGCAGTGCTCCGGCAGAGACCTGGGGGTGGGGCCGGTCAGGCGGTTCTCCGCCCGTCGTCCGGGGGCCCGGATGTGTCGGTGCGGCCGGTCCCGGCCCTGGCCCGTGGTGGAAGGAAGTTTCCGTGGATCGGCGCGTGTCCGTCGGCGAGCGGTGCGCCGCCTCCACCACGCAGGCAGGCCACGATCTCGCTTGCGATGGACACGGCGGTCTCCTCGGGCGTGCGGGCCCCGAGGTCCAGGCCGATCGGACTGCGCATCCGGGCGAGCTCGGCCTTGCCGAGCCCCGCCTCGCGCAGGCGGCTGAGGCGGTCCTGGTGGGTGCGCCGGGAACCCATGACCCCTACGTAGGCGACCGGCATCCGCAGGGCCTGCTGCAACAGCGGGACGTCGAACTTGGCGTCATGGGTCAGGACGCAGACCACGGTGCGAGCGTCGGTGTCGGTGGTCGCGAGATAGCGGTGCGGCCAGTCCACCACCACCTCGGTCGCGTGGGGGAAGCGGTTGCGGGTGGCGAATACCGGTCGTGCGTCGCACACGGTGACGCGGTAGCCGAGGAAGGCCCCGAGTTGCGCCAGGGCAGCCGCGTAGTCGATCGCGCCGAACACCAGCATGCGCGGCGGCGGCACGCTGGATTCCAGCAGGAGCGTGACCGGCTCGCCGCACAGTCCGCCCTCGGCGCCGACTTCGATCGTGCCGGTGCGCCCCAGGTCGAGGAATGCCCGGGTCTCAGCGCGTGCGGCGTCGTCGAGTGCGGGGTCGCCGAAGCCGCCCGTCGCAGTCCCGTCCGCCTGGAGGAACAGAGCCTTGCCGCGCAGTGTCTCCGGACCGGTCACGACGCGGAGCAGGGCGCAGCGCTGCCCGGCTGCGACCGCGGCCAGAGCGGCGGCGAGCGGGGTGCCGGTTGTGGGGTCGACCCGTTCGACGATCACATCGATCGTGCCCCCGCAGGTGAGGCCGACGGCGAACGCGTCGTCCGTCGAGTAGCCGAAGTGCCCGACGGTCGGCCTGCCGGTGTCGAGGACCTCCTGGCACAGCGCGTACACAGCGCTTTCGACGCAACCCCCGGAGACGCTTCCGATGGCTTCGCCTGCCCCGTTCACGGCCAGCGCCGCGCCGGGCTCTCGTGGAGCGCTGCCGCTGACCGCGACGACGGTCGCCACGGCGAAGGGCTCGCCGCGGTCGCACCAGCGGGTCAGCTCCGCTGCGATGTCGAGCATCGTGTCCGATCCTCTTGGTGTTCGGGGGTCTTCGGGTGGATGACAGCCTCGCGGGCGGGTGGGGAGCCGTTGCCTGCCCGCGAGGCTGCCGGCTCAGTGGGATTCCAGGAGTTTCTCGGGCGTGATGGGAAGTTCACGGATGCGCCGGCCCGTCGCGTCGAACACGGCGTTGGCCACGGCCGCGGCGACGCCGGTGGCGGACAGTTCGCCGATGCCCTTCGCGCCCAGCGGTCCCGCATGCTTGTCGAATTCGTCGACGAAGGCGATGTCGATGTCCGGCGGGATGTCCGCGTTGACGGGCAGGGCCACCCCGGCGAGGTCCGGGGAGAGCCAGCGCCCCAGAACCGGTTCGTAGCGGCTGGCCTCCATGGCGGCCATGCCCCAACCCCACACGACTCCGCCGATCATCTGCGAGCGCGCGGTCCGCGGGTTGATGATCCGACCCGCGCTGTACACGCCGGTGGCGCGGCGAAGGCGCAGCAGGCCCAACTCCGGATCGACCCCGACCTCGACGAACATCACGCCGAAGGTGCGCGTGGAGTACGTCGCATCGCCGGCGTCGGCGAACGCGTTGCCGGGCAGGGCGAACGCCCCCTCACCGACGAGTTCCCGCGTTCCGGCCTGCCGCATGAGGTCCCCGAACGCCCGGGAACTGCCCTGGTGGTGCAGCTGCCCCTCCCGGGCCTGAACCCCCTCCGCGGGCCAGCCGGCCAGTTCGGCCAGGTGTGCCACGACCTTGCGGGCGGCGTCCTGCACCGCGGCACCCATACCGATCGTGGTGCCGGAACCGTAGGTGGGGCCTGCGAACGGCAGGTCGCTGTCGCCCGACACCCCCGTCACCGCGGTCGGCTCCAGTCCCAGCACGTCGGCGGCGATCTGCGGGAAGATCGTGGTCGAGCCCGCGCCGATGTCGACGTACCCGGCCTCGACCAGGGCGGTACCGTCATCCTTGAGCCGCACGCGCGCCTGCGAGGGGAAGCGGAACTGTCCCTGGGTGCAGTCGGCCAGCCCGCACCCGATCAGCCAGTCGCCGTCACGGGTGCCGCCGCGAGGCCGCTCGCGCCAGCCGAACCTGCGTGCGCCCTCCTCGTACGCTTCCCTCAGCTTCTTGGACGACCAGGGCCGTCCGTCGCCCGGATCGGTCTCGGCGTAGTTGGCCAGCCGGAGGACGAGGGGGTCCTGCCCCAGGGCGTGCGCCAGTTCGTCCATGGCCGAGCCGAGCGCCCAGGTGCCGGGGCCGTCGATCGGGGACCGCATGAATGTTGGGATGTTCACGTGCCCGCGGCGCACCCGCTGGTCGAGCGCGATGGTGGGAGTGGCGTAGAGGGCCTTCGACGGAGCACTGCCGAACTCGATGTAGTCGTCCGTCATGGAGGTGACGTTGTCGGCCGCGTGGACGACCGCGGTCAGATGCCCGGCGGCGTCGGCGCCGAGCCGCACCTCCTGCACCATCCGGGGCTGGTAGCCCACGACGGTGTACATCTCGGCGCGCGTCAGGACGAGCTTGACCGGGCGCCCGCACACCTTCGCCGCCATCGCCGTGAGGATCTCGTGCGGCCAGATGTACGCCTTGGCGCCGAAGCCGCCCCCGGTGTGCGGCGCGATGACGCGTACGTGGGCCGGCTGCAGTCCGAAGACGGCGGCGAGAGTCGACTGGACCGCGTAGACGTGTTGCACGGAGTCGTACACGGTCAACCGGTCGTCCGCCCAGGCCGCGAGGATTGCCGAGGGCTCCATCGGGTTGTTGTGGCGGGAGGGCTGGACGTACGAGCCGCCGGCGCGGACGGGCGCGTGCGCCAGTTCCTCGACGGCGTCGCCCTTGCGGAACGTCACATCACCCATCAGTCGGTAGCCGCTGTCCGGTGCCGGCTCCTCGACAGACGCTGTGTCCGGGACGACGAAGGGTGCACGCCGGTAGGCCACGGACACCCGCTCGGCGGCGGCCTCTGCGGCCTCCAGCGTCTGCGCGAGCACCATGGCGACCGGCTGGCCGGTATGGTGGATCTCGTTCCCCTGCATGGGAACGAAGCGCGTCGCCAGCGGCGGAACCGTGACGGCATCGAAGTCCGGGTGCAGCCGGGGCATGTCCGCGGCCGTCAGTACCCGGAACACCCCCGGTTCCTGCAAGGCGTCGGAGACGTCGATCCGCTCGACGGCCCCGGCCGGGACCGTCGAGCCGACGAAGACTCCGTACAGCTGCCCGGCCACGTACTGGTCCGCGGCGTAGCGAGCGGCACCGGTCACCTTGGCGGGGCCGTCCAGGCGCGAGATGGGCTCACCGATGGTCATGACTGCCTCGCAGCAAGTGCCAGGGCACGCAGGGCGGTGTTGCGCGCCAGCGGAATCTTGTAGCCGTTCATCGCGAGCGGCCGTGCCTCGGCGAACGCCCCGGTGATCACCTCCGTAGCCTCAGCCGAGCCGACGGACAGGCCGATCAGCTCCTGCTCGGCCCGGACCAGCCGCCACGCACGGGCCGCGACGCCGCCCAGCGCCACGCGGGCCCGGGAGATGCGGCCGTCCTCGATCTCGACGGCAGCGGCCGCGGAGACCAGCGCGAACTCGTAGCTCTCGCGCTCACGCACCTTCAGATAGGCGGACTGCGGCGCAGCATCGCCGAGTTCGATGGCCACGATCAGCTCGCCGGGGCGCAGCACCGAGTGGCCGGTCGGTTCCTCGCCCGGCAGCGGGTGGAAGGTCCTGACCGGCAGCCGCCGCCCGCCACCGGCGTACTCGGTGACGATGAAGGCGTCCAGGCAGGCGAGCGCGACTGCCGGGTCGGAGGGGTGGACGGCCACGCAGTCCTCCGTCCAGCCGAAGATGGCGTGCCGATCGTTCAGACCGTGGAGGGCGGAGCAGCCCGAACCCGGGATGCGCTTGTTGCAGGGAGTCGCGGGGTCCTCGGAACGGAAATAGGGGCATCGCGTCCGCTGCAGCGGATTGCCCCCGATGGTGGCCAGATTCCGCAACTGCGCGGAGGCGGACTTCAAGATCGCCTGGGACAACACCGGATACCCGGACACGACATCGGGATGCTGCGCCACCTCGTTGAGCTTGGCCAGGGCGCCTATGCGCAGGCCGCCGCCCTCAAGGCGCCGGATTTCGCGCAGCCCGGGCAATCCCCCGATGTCGAGTACACGCTGCGGACGTTCGATGCCGATGCGTATCCAGTTCACGAGTTCCGTGCCACCGGCCAGGAGCGCGACGTCGTCGTCTGCGGCACAGGCCTGGACGTCGTCGATGCTGCGGGCGCGGGCGTAGGAGAAGGAGCGCACCTCACACCTCCTGACGTGCAGCCGTCGCGACGGCAGCGGCGATCTGCGGGTATGCCGAGCAGCGGCAGATGTTGCCGCTCATCCACTCCCGGATCTCCTCGTTCGAGGAGGCGTGGCCCTCCCGGATACAACCGACAGCGGACATGATCTGGCCCGGCGTGCAGAAGCCGCACTGGAATGCGTCCGAGTCGAGGAAGGCCTGCTGCACCGGGTGGAGTCGGCCGTCCTCGGCCAGTCCCTCGACCGTGGTGACCTGACGGCGGTCGAGGCCGGCGGCGAGGACCATGCAGGCGTTCACCCGCTCCCCGTCCACCAGAACGGTGCAGGCCCCGCACTCGCCACGGTTGCAGCCCTTCTTGGTGCCGTTCAACCGAAGCCGCTCGCGCAGCAGGTCGAGCAGGGTGGTGCGCGCATCGCATTCCACGAGATGCGATGCCCCGTTGACCGTCACATTGACGGTCACAGCGGCGGAGAAATGTGGACTCTCCACGGTGAGGCTCCTTGCAGTCGAGGTGCTTGGCGGGGCGGTCATGTCCGTGCCGCCTCAGCAGGTACGGGTGGACGACGAGACCGGGGCCTTCGCCCATGGCGTCCGCGCGGACTGCGGAACACGACGAGCGGTCCGTTACACGTCGTCAGGACGGAGGATGAGCAAGCGCAGTTACCCTCGACCCAGGCAGCAGGAGCCGCCCGGCCCGCTCGCTCTCGGGGCGGGCCACAGGACCGCGTTCGCGTCGATCGGGGCCGGCGAAGTGCCTCCGCTGCCACTCACATGAGCGCCCATGCCTTCTCCCAAGCGAAAACCAGGACCTTTGGCTCCAGCCGCAGCAAAATGGCGCGGAGAGTAAAATTGGCGACAGTGCGGCTATTCGTCTGCCACACATTCATGGAATGAGCATTGTCCACCGCATGGTGCCAGTCCAATACCCAATGGTGCCTCTGAGATGCCCTTCAGGTATCACCCGAGTCCAGGGCGGCAACGATGACGATTACCTGCTGCATCCGGGACGGATCTGTCATGGATGCGCTGACCTTTGCTCGCGCCTGCGACCTTCGGATTCAGGATCCGCAGGAGCAAGGAGGCGGCGTCAGTCACGACCCGATGGTCCGACCAACTTGACTCTGCAGCCGAGGCGTTGGCACTGGCGCGCCGTGCCGGCGCGCCCGCCTCTCCCGCTGCGCCGCCATCGCGATCTCCCGTTCGGCCGCGCTGCGGGTGGCCACGGTCGGGCTCCGCACAAAGGTCAGGATGCTTCGGCGGCCTGCCTCGCGTCATGCGGGTTCAGGAACCACGCCTCCTGCGGCACGTGGGCGGGTGCGACGCTCCGGGGGTCGGCGGGACGAGGGACGTAGACAGGAGAGTCCGACTGGTAGAAGAGGTCGATGTCGGCTTCCTCGCCGCCCACGATCAAGGTGTCCCAGGCGCCGCTTTCCTGGAGTGTCCGGAGCGTGGCCGGGGCGAGCTTGGCAAGGTGGTCGCGCAGTTCCTCGTCGGCGGGCATGCCGGGGAGACGGGACGCGAGACGCTCTCGGATCGTGCGCATGCGATCCAACAGCGCGTCGAGATCGGACGGCTGCTGTGCGGAGCCGGTGTCGGGGCCCTGCTCCATGCTGTGGGCGATGATGTCCTTGATGGCGCGGGTGACGCCCTGTTCGTCGGTGGTCACCATGGCGTTCCAGGCCCGGCTCTTGTGCCGGTACTGAAGCATGGACATCGCCGCCTCGTGCCGGATGAAGTCGGCGTCGCGCAGCTGCCCTCCCTGCCACGCGCGGCTGAGGGAGCGGGCGAGGGAAAGGGCGGAGGCGAGGCCGCTGTTGAGACCGCGCCCCGGCCAGAAGTGGATGGCGTTGGCCGCGTCGCCCAGCAGGAAGCCGTAGGTGCCCGGGCTCGTCGCGGTCGGGCGGCTGAGCTGGGCCGTGAACCGCGGGCGCTGCACCATGTCCAGCCGGAACGACGTGATCGCGCTGAGGTCGTCCTCGGCCACGTCGAACAGCTTCAGGCCCTCCCGGATCCGTTTCCACAGGGGCGAGCTGCGCAGCAAGGCAGGCAGGAAGAGTGTCCCGTGGGTGGGGCAACGGAACTCATTGTCCTCTTCGCGGCTCATCACGCACGGACGAGCCGCGATGCATTCCTCGAAGGCGTGGCGCACCGGATCGATGCCGATCACGTTGTGGGCTTCCTCGCGGGTGAGCCGCATGTTCAGGAAGCCTTCGCCACGCAGCGAGTTGAGCAGGAACCTGTTCTGCGACACGGTCAGCAGGACGCTCATCGGGTCCGGCAGCTTCGACTTCACCCGGAGCCCCAGCACGACATCCTGCAGATGTTCACCATCGAGGGAGTAGATCGAGGCGTCGGCCGCGCCGAAGCGGTCGGCGTAGTACTCCCGCGTGCGGGACCGCCCGCCCTCACAGATCACCAGGAGGTGTTCCTGGGAGAGCCGGTTCTGGTGTTCCGACGGGTCGAAGCGCTTCGGGACCAGCCGGATCGCCGCCTTCTTGTTCGCCAGCTCCAGGAGCCGGTCCTCGAGGTGGGCGATCCGGATGTTTCGGGGAGGCCGGCCGTCCACGGAGTCCGGTCCAACGGGCCACATCTCCGAGTAGGCGTCGGCGTCGAACAGCGCCGACTGCACCTCGTCGGACAGGCCGAGGTACTGCCGGCTCTGGATGGTCACCACTTGCTGGCGACGGACGTTTCCGTGGGTCTCGTCCTTCCAGACGACCGTGGGGCCGTTCTTGATCCACCGTCCGTCGTAGAGGGTGATGGCCACCCGCCCGTGCAGCATGGTCTCGAGCGCCAGCGCGAAGGCGAGACCAACCGGGCCTCCGCCGGTGATCGTGACCCGGAGTACGTCAGGGGCCGCGGAGGCGTTCATGCGGGGAACGTCGAGCAGGGAGAGATCCATGATCGTCTCCATGGCGTCCTGCGCTTCGAAGAGGAAGGTCTCCTCACCGATTTGTATGCAGTCGTTGGGGCGCAGCACATGCCGTGTGATGCGCTGGTCGTTGACGAAGGTTCCGTTCCGGCTGTTGCGGTCGTAGAGAACGAAGCCGGCGTCCTCCGCGACGATCTCGGCATGCAGGCGGGAGGCGTTGGGACTCACGATCACGACACCGTTTTCGCCCTTGCGTCCGAACGTCAGGGGAGCACTGCCCAGAACCACGCTCTGACCAGTGAAGGGACCCGTGCGTCCCACGATGACCGATGGCACTCCACACTCCTTGCGAACGACGCCCAGCTGGGAAAACGGGCCACACCGCGCGGCCGATCCGGCACTGGGGTGGACTCGTACGTCACCACTACGCACGCGTGAGTCGGTTTGGTTCAACCGTTCGCGACAACTTCGCCCGCCCCGCGGAACCGCGCCTGCCGAAGCCCATCTCCCGCCGCTGGCACCGGAGCCCGTGCAGAGCTGCGAATGGAGTGCCACCATGCGGTCCGGTCGCCGCCGACTGCTCGAGCCTGCGCTCGAGCGGGCGCAGATGTGCGAGGAGTTGAGGAACTTCTGGCGAGCGGCGTGGCCACTGCCCTGGAGCGGCGCCGTGAGTACTGGCGGCGTGGCTTCTGGCTGAACTACGGAGTGAAGGCCGGCGAGTCGGCCGACGCGGAGACGGAGCACCCCTGGCTCGCGGCGGCCCCTCGTACATGCTCCTGCAGACGCTTCGCGACGGGGACCGGGCCTGCCCGGGGAGGACGGCACGTTCAGGGTGTGCCGGCTCTCGAAGGCCCGCCGGGTATCCGCGTTGCGCTTCCCGGCCGGAAAGCGCAACGGTGCTCCGCAACGCAGTCGATCTGTCAGCGGGCGGAGTCAGTGACCCGGTCGTCGCGCTCCTAGTCCCTGCACGTCACCGAGAACGGCACCGTGTTGGAGGTCGTCCGCAGCGGTCCTCTGACCTCCACGCCGATCTCGCTCTCGAGTGTCCCGGTTCCCGAGTGCGTCGTCAGGTGCACCGTGTCCTGCCCTGTACGGTCTCCATCTCCCGCGAACGACAGGATACGCCAGCTCCGATCGACCACTGAGCCGTCCTTGGACACCCATCGATAGGAGATCTGGGCAGGCACTCGGCCCACTGCGAACGTCGCCGTGAAGGTCGGCGCCTGATCGCTGGGCGACGGGCAGGCGCCCGTGTAGGCCGTGTTCGAACCCGTCACCGTCACTCGTACAGCCTGCGAAGCAGGGGTGTTCTGCTCCTCGTCCTGCCCGGCGGGCGCGGAGCCGTGTCCGGCGTCCTGCGAGACGCCGTCCAGCGTTCGCGACGAACTCGCCCCGGCAGGAGACTGGTTGGCGCTCAATCCGTTGCCCCCTCCGCGGCCCACCAGCGTGTAGCCCAACCCGATCACGACCAGGGCGCACGCGGCCGCGGCGGCGACCGGGACGAGCGTGGTGCGCCGGTTGCGCGGCGGGCGGACGATCGCGGGCGCTGCGACGGCGGGCCCCGTCGGAGCCTGGTGGGCGGCTGACGGCTGTGTCCGGGGGTGCGCCACAACGGTGGGCGCGTTGGTGGTTTCCGGCGTGGGCTCGGTAGGTGGCTTGCCGCCCGCTCCGATGTTCCGCAGGGCCTGTTCGGCCTGTTCGGCGGGGATGCGTTGACCAGGGTCCTTGCGGAGGAGTCCTTCGATGACCGGGGTGAGCGGGCCGGCCTGGCGCGGGGGCGGCAGTTCCGCGTCGACGACGGCGCGGAGGGTGCTCAGCGGGGTGTCCTGCCGGAACGGGGTACTGCCCTCGACGGCCGCGTACAGCAGTACGCCCAGGGACCACAGGTCCGACTCGGGGCCCGGGGTGCGGCCCAGTGCCCGCTCCGGCGGGAGGTACTCGGGGGAGCCGACGACTTCGCCGGTCATGGTGAGGGCAGAGCTGCCCTCGACCATCGCGATGCCGAAGTCGGTGAGCACCACCCGGCCGTCGTTCGCCAGCAGCACGTTGGCCGGCTTCACGTCGCGGTGCAGCACCCCTGCGGCGTGCGCGGCGCGCAGCGCGGAGAGCACTTCGGCGCCGAGGTGCGCGGCCCGCTGCGGGGTGAGCGGTCCCTCGGTCCGCAGCAGGTCGGCCAGTGACTGTCCGCGGACCAGTTCCATGACGATCCAGGGGCGACCGCCGTCGGTGGCCACGTCGTAGACCGTCACCACGTTGCGGTCTGGTATCCGGGCCGCGGCCCATGCCTCCCGCTCCAGCCGGGTATACATCCGCTCGACATCGGCGACGGACAGACCGGCTGGGGCGCGTACCTCCTTGATGGCGACCTCGCGGTGCAGCACCTCGTCGCGGGCGCGCCACACGGTTCCCATGCCGCCCTCACCGAGGGCGGTCAGCAGACGGTAGCGGCCCGCGACCACGCGTTCACTGCCCGGCCCTCCCGGCACGATGTCCTCGTTGCGCATCGGGGCGATTCTCCCTTTCCTCATGAAAGCAGCTCGGTCGAGCGTGGACGTCGCGCCTTGAAACCCGGTTCATGCTCACGGCCGTTGTCACTGAGCCCGCCGTGCAGCGGACGGGTCGCGCGGGTGCGGCCGTTTCTTGGGGACCGAGGCAGGCAGAGCGATGCCGCCCGTGTCTGATCGGTCATCATCTTCCCCGCCCGTGCTCTGCTCGCGTCACCGTGCCTGCGCCGACACCGGCGAGGTCCTTGAGGCGGGCGACCCGACCTCACCGCCCACCGCCAGGCCCTCCAAGGGTCGCTATGAACTACACGTATGAACCGCTCCGCCGGTTCGACCGGCTCCAGGAACGGCTGCAACCTGCACCTGGAGTCGGACCACCTGCACGCGGGGCACAAGCACCCGCCGAAACATCAGCGGACCGACCCCATCCCCGGACCTGGTGAAGCACATCCACCTGAAGACGGGCGAACTGCCGTGGATGGCGAAACCGGGAAGGGCCGAGTGCGTTTTCATGCCGGGCCACTGCGGCGTCGCACTCGGCACGATCGTCGGACTTCCGGTCCAATGAACCGGCCGACGTCGGGCAACGTAGCTATCAGAGGTAGGAGGCATGTGTGATGCGGCCTCGCGTGCATGGCTGAAAGGTGGTTGTCATCTCTGAGAAACGACCCGAAGCAGTCCAACCGCAGAGGGACTGACTGAGGCCCAAAAGATCGCTGCTGCCTGGTACGAAAAGAACTCTGACGTTGCCGAGGCGGCTGCGAAGTGTGGGCCCGACGACTCGACTTCGGCCTCTGAGTCTGCGGCTCCTTCCCCCACCACTGGGGGCTTTCCGATGCGGCGGACTCAGGCGAGCAGGGGGAAGAAACGCCCTCCCCGGTAGGTGCCCCCGCCCACCGACCGGCTGCGAAACGGCGGCCCCGCTACCTCGGGTCGTGTTCACCTGAGGATGCTGTGCAGGGGATCGAGCCGAGAACATGGGTCACGTCCGCTTGCTTCTATGTCAAGCGGTTGCTGCGAGGTGGACCGGCTGCTCAGCGGAGAGGAGAGCGTCGCGGCGTAAGGCCCGGTAAACGACATCAGAGAGCCTGCGCTTGAGGGCGCGGATTTCTTCGGTGCTCGTGTCGCCGGCGTCCCGTCGGCGCTGCAGGTAGGCTCGTGCCTCGGGGTGGTAGTGAGCCGGCGTGATCGCAATGCGGTGTAGTGCGACGTTGAGCTGTCGGTTTCCCATGCGGCTGAGGCGGTGACGTTCTCGGTTGCCGGACCATACCGGCAAGGGCGCGGTCCCGTTGTGCCGGGCGTAAGCACTCTTGGACTTGAAGCGTGCGATCCCAGCGGTCTTTCCGAGGACCTCCGCCGCGGTGAGAGCTCCGCAGCCCGGAATCTCCAGGAGAGCCGGGGCGAGGCGGCTGATGAGGACGGTGATCTCGGCTTCCAGTTCTCGGACGATCGTGGTGAGCTCTTGGCAGCCGGCCAGGAGTTGCCTGGCCAGGCGCGCGACGATGCCGATTCGACCGTCGAGGACGTCGCACACCGTGCACACGTGTTTGGGCTGGGTGAGGCTGCGAGCTGGAGCGTCCAGGGCCGGATCGAGTTCGTGCAGGTGCCAGCGCAGCCGGTTGATCACGTGGGTGCGTTCGGCGACCAGATCGTCGCGGTGGTCCATGAGCAAGCGGACGTCCCTGCTTGTGCCGTCCAGATGCGCGGTGGGCAGGTCGGGTTCCCGCAGTGCCGCTCGAGCTGCGGCCGGAGCGTCGATGGGGTCGGATTTGCCATAGGTGCGGGCGGCGGTGCGGCGGTGGGCCATGAGCTTGGGTGGAACGCGCACGATCTGCTCGCCCGCTGCGAGGAGGTCTGCCTCGAGGCGGCGCGAGAGCCGGCGGCAGTCTTTCACCGCTCACATGCGGTGCTCACCGAAGCGACGTGCCCAGACGAGTAAGCGCAGGTGATCGGCGCTGGTGGTACCTGTTGTGTGGCTGCCCAGTTCGCGCCCGTGTTCATCGATGGCGACTGCCGTGTGATTGCGCTTATGGGTGTCGACGCGTGAGCGTGCCCGAAGGTGCGGACCGCCCGGGCTATCCGGCCTTGTGGCGCTGATAGTGGCGGGCGACGCGCACTCGGTTGCCGCAGCGGGCGGCCGAGCACCAGCGGCGGCGCGGATGGGCGGGCAGGAAGAGCATCACGCACCCATCCGCCTCGCACTCGCGGATCCTGGTTACCGCCGGATCTGCCAGCAGTTCGGCGGCGGCTTCCGCGAGGCAGCCCGCCAGCCGCCGGCCCAGTGAGCCGTCGCGTCGGCGCGTGGCGGCCACCGCCACCCCGTTCCACGCCAGCTCGTTGATCGCAGGCGCGGCACGCTGCGCCTGGTTGAGCGCCTCCAAGTCGGCAGACAGGGGCTCAACGCCTCGGCGAGCGTGGTCGAGGGCGCGGGCGATGTGCTCCCGCACGGCTTGCACGGCGGCCAGGTCCGCAGCGGTCACCTCCTGTGGCACCGGGTCCGGGTGGCGGCCGACCTGGAGAGCCCACCAGGCCCGCAGGTCTTCCGGGGTCGCGAGCAGGTCACCGACGGCCGTACGGGTGTTGACCAGGTCCAGCGCCAGCGGTTCTCCGGTCAGAGGCACGAGGTCACTCATATTTCTAATGATACATCCTCACATTGACACGTTAGTGAGACCCTCGCTATACCTAATACATCTATCGCCGAAGAAGGGGTTAGGCATGTTCTCTGCAGTCGCCCGCACCGTCCACCGCCACCTGGAGGTCGACGGCGTCCGCGTCTTCTACCGCGAGTCACTCCCCGACCGGGCCGACGCGCCCGTACTGCTGCTGCTGCACGGCTTTCCGTCCGGATCTCACCAGTTCCGCCGCCTCATCGACGTGCTCGGCTCCCGCTACCGGCTGATCGCCCCGGACTACCCCGGCTTCGGCCACACCCAGGTCCCGGACGGCTTCACCTACTCGTTCGACCGGCTCGCCGACATCACCGAAGGCTTCATCAAGCTCCTCGACCTCGACCGGTTCGTGATGTACGTCTTCGACTTCGGCGCGCCCATCGGCTTCCGCATCGCCGAACGCCACCCCGAATGGATCGCCGGACTGGTCGTACAGAACGGCAACGCGTACGAGGAAGGACTCTCAGAAGCGGCCCGCGGCATCCTCAGCCTCACCCCGCAGACCCCGGGCGGCCAGGACGCGATCCAGGGCATGCTCACCCTCGACGGCACCCGAAGCCAGTACGAGACCGGCGTCACCAGCCCCGACCTGATCGCCCCGGAAGGCTGGACCCTCGACCAGAGCTTCCTGGACCTGCCGGGCCGCAAGGAGGCCCAGCAGGCACTGATCTTCGACTACCACTCCAACATCGAGCACTACGACGCTTGGCAGGCGTGGCTGCGCCGGCACACCCCGCCTACCCTCATCACTTGGGGAAGCCACGACCCCTTCTTCCCTGAGCCCGGGGCCCACGCCTACCTTCGCGACCTGCCCGACGCCGAACTCCACCTCTTCGACACCGGCCACTTCGCCCTCGAGACCCATCTGCCGGAGATCGCCCCACTGATCGCCGACTTTCTCGACCGCGCCTGGAAGTAAGCAGGTCCGCTCACTCCTGTACGCCACCCACGCGGCGCGACCCCTGGTCCGTCGCGTGAGGCCTTCTCTCGCCGCGGCGCCGTGGGTCGCCGTGGGAGTGCGCGCAGACGCGGAGCCGGTCAGGCGCGGCCTGTTCCGCCGGGCGTGCCCGATCGAGCTGGAGAGGGTTGTCCGTGAGGGACGCGTCACCGCCGTAAGGGGGGCACCGGTACCCGGTGGAGGTGATCTCCCACTGCGTGTGGCTGTACCTCCGCTTCCCGCTCAGCTTCCGCGAAGTCGAAGAGCTCATGCTCCAGCGCGGTGTGATCGTCTCCCACGAGACCGTACGCCGCTTGTGCGCGAAGTTCGGGCAGACCTACGCCCACCAACTGCGCGGCCGCCGAACACCGCCTCGGGATGACCATCCGCTTCACCATCCGGGACCAGATCATCAAGAACATCAGCCCGCCCGCCACAAGCCGACCCAGAATCCCGCACCAGGCCCCACCCGCTCGAACGCGCCGTCAGACACCCACGCACCCAACAACGTGACAACGCCCAAAGAGCGCAAGGTGTGCGGCATCGTCCGTGCGGCGTCCGCGATCACGGCGCCGTTGTATGACGACCTTGCAGCCGGCGTCACCGGCGACCGTCAGGGGCAGGGCTCCGATCGAGGCGGGCTGGGCCCGGAGGCCGACGGCACTCTTGCAGGACCGCGAAGAAGGTAACTCGGGTGTCACCTCGGGCGGGTCGTTCTGCGCGCGAGTTGGGTGAAGGCGAGGCGCACCGCTCCCATCGCTGAGGCTTCCGGCCCCAGGCCGGTGGCGAGGACGGTGACGTCGTGGTTGGTCGGTAAAGCCAGTTCCCTGATGCAGTTCTTGATTTCGGGGATGAGGTGCTCGGAGGCTCGGGCGAGGGCGCCTCCGAGAATGATGGCGTCGGGGTTGAAGCCGTTGCACAGGAGACTCGCCGCCTGGCCCACTTTGGCGGCGGCTTCGCGAAAGATGCGCCGAACCGCGGGGTCACTCGCCTCGAGCAGGCCGGTGGCCTGGGCGAGGGTGAGCTGCCCGTGGGCCGGGCGCAGCGCTTCGAGGATGGCGGGGATTCCCGCGTAGACCTCGAGACAGCCGCGTGCTCCGCAGCGGCACACGGGACCTGTCAGGTCCAGGCTGGCGTGTCCGAACTCGCCCGCGCTGCCGTTGCCGCCGTCGATGATGTTGCCGCCCAGGACGAGTGCTCCGCCGACACCGGAGTGGAGCTTGAAGAAGAGGTACGCACCGTAGCCCTGCCCGGTCCCACAGTAGGTCTCGGCCGCGGCGGCGAGCTTGGCGTCGTTGTCCACCGTGACCGGCAAGTGCAGGATGTGTCGCAGGTGCGCGGCGACGTCGTGCCCCGCCCACGTCGGGATCATGCTGGAATGCGTGACCTTGCCGGTGCGCCGGTCGATCGGTGCGGGCACGGCGGCACCCACGCCGAGGAGTGCGTCGTCCGGCAGCCGGGCCTGTGACAGTGCTTCGCCCACCAGTTCACCGGCCACCCGCACGCCCGTTTCCGGCGGGTAGTCGACCTCCAGCTCTCCGACCGCGAGGGCGCGGATGCGGCGCGCGGCGTCTGCGACCACCGCTCGTATGTGCCGGTAGCCGAAGTCGATCCCGACGGCGCACCCGGCGTCGGGATTCAACGTCAGCAGCCGGTGCGGGCGTCCACGGCTGCCCGTCATCACGATGTCGGTCTCGACGACGAACCCCTCGGCCACGAGCTCTCCGATGACGCGGCTGGTGGTCGACCGTGCCCAGCCAGCTTGCTCGGCGAGGGCTGCCCGATGCATCGGGCCGTTGACGATGAGGAGATCGATGGCTCGCGTGGACAACGAACCGCTTGAACGGGGAAGCGCCGGCATGGCCTTAATTTTGTTCTATGCAGGCAATATTGACTAGTAGTTAGCCCCTATTACGAATGAATTACGTCCCTAGTAGAACGAAATATGCGCGTCATACGGTCACTGCCATTCACAGCTCCGACGTAGAGGAGGTGGCCCGTGGCGAATGCAGGGACTGTGCCGCGGCCAGAGGTGCGTGGGTGGGCCGCCAGGGATTTCGCGCACCTGCGTGACGCTCTGGAGACGAACCTGCGCACGGGCGACGACCAGGGGGCGACGGTTGCCGTCTACCGCCACGGCACTCTGGTGGCCGATCTGTGGGGCGGAGTGTCGCAGGACGGACAGACCCCGTATCCGCGGGATGCCCTGCAGGTGGTCTTCGTCGATCGACGTGCACCCGGGAGAGGTGCACTGCCTGCTCGGTGACAACGGCGCCGGGAAGTCCACCCTCATCAAGATCATGTCCGGGGTCCACCCGCCCACCGGCGGAACCGTGGAAATCGCCGGCGAGCCGCAGTCCTTCCGCTCCCCTCGCGATGCGCAGGCGGCGGGCATTGCCACCGTGCACCAGGACGTGGGCGCGATCCCGCTCATGAGCGTCTCGCAGAACTTCTTCCTCGGCCTGGAACCGGCCAAGGGCCGCGGACCGTTCCGGCGCACCGACACGGCCACGGCCGACCGCGTCGCGCTGGAGCACGTCGCAGCCATGGGCATCCGCCGCGTCACCGATCCCCGGCAGCTCGTGGGCACCCTGTCCGGCGGCGAACGACAGGCCCTCGCCATCGCGCGAGCCATGTACTTCGGCGCGCGGGTACTCATCCTCGACGAACCGACGTCCGCGCTGGGAGTCAAAGAGACGGCTGTCGTCCTGCGGCAGGTCGACGCGGCACGGCGGTCCGGCATCGGCGTCGTCTTCATCACCCACAACGCCACACACGCGATCAGGATCGGCGACCGGTTCACCGTACTCATCCAGGGAGAGGTCGCGGCCCAGTTCTCCCGCGGCGAGAAATCCCGCCACGAAATCATCGACCTGATGGCCGGGGGAACAGAACTGGACGAACTCCGGCACACGATCGACGACGATTCCTAATGGAGATGTCAAGCTGCCGGCGTGACGGGCGGTATGGGGCTGTGGCATCGTCCGTCACGCAGCAGGGCCCGCAGGACGTTGACCCGGCGGTGGGGGAGCGCGAGGACGGCCTGGACGTGTCGTTTGCCTTCGGCGCGGTGAGGTCGGCCCGGGGCGCCCTGCCAGCATTGCTGCTGGTGGATTTCCCCGGGCCGCCTCCCGAACCCGGCGTGCCCGTTACCGAGCACCGGGCTCTCCACAAGTCCTGCTGGATTGCCTCGGGTTCCTCATTCCGCGGAAGACTGCAGCGAGCGCCCCCATCTACCACTGCAGGGACAGAGGGTGGAAAAGGTCACTTGTCCCGGGACGGCGGTCCGGCGTAATGCTTGGACGGATAGCCGGTGTCAAAGTGCATGTAATCCACTCCGCGAATATCTTGCCAGACCCACCCCTCCTTGACGAAGGTTCTCCATAGGAGATCTCCTTTCAGGATTACACCTGGACCCTCTTTGCGCTGTCTGAATTTCCCACTGGGTGACCAGCATCCGCAGCGCGGATCTTTCCATGGGTTCTCCATCGGATTGACGTCGATTGCGCGCCCATTGGCATGGGGGGATTCCGGAGCTGGGGCATTGATCTGATCAGGGCGCCGACAGTTGAAATCGGAAGTGTTGTCTGCCTTCGCGCTGGCGTGGTCATCGCCATTGAATTCCTCAAGTGGCTCCATGCTTCGTATGGGGAATTTCTCATTGAAAAGTATGGTGAAGATCCGAGCCACGCTTTCTGCTACATCGGTATTGACGACCAGCGTTCCGCGCTTGACCTTCCCGTCAAAGCCGTAGTGATTCATCACTACGCGGCGCAACTGGGACCGACTGCTGACCGGGCACTCCTTGTAAACCATTCCAGCTGCCACCATCCTGCGCCACTGATCGGGGGTGACTTCGAGTATTCGGGCGTCAGCCTCTGGTCGTTGAGCCTTGGTAGCGGCCA
This sequence comes from Streptomyces hygroscopicus, assembly GCF_026168105.1. Taxonomy (GTDB): domain Bacteria; phylum Actinomycetota; class Actinomycetes; order Streptomycetales; family Streptomycetaceae; genus Streptomyces; species Streptomyces hygroscopicus_D. Next base: position 32,342 of record NZ_LBMW01000037.1, on the reverse strand, counting down.
GTGTGTGTCTCGGCTCAGGGTGTTGCGCCGGTTTATCCTCGGTTATGGCACCGCAGGCCGAAGTGGAGACGAGGCAGCAGACGAGCGTCACCTTCGGTACGTGCCTACGCGCGATCTTGGAAAAGTCAAGCAAGGGAAGTAGGTCTCCTCTGAGACTCGGAAGTTCCATGCAGAGGGCTTGCCGGGAAGTAACTATGGTCAATGGGCACACAGTTGCGGAACACGGCCTCCTCCCTCCTCATACGCCCAAGGCGAGGGGGAGGGAGGATTCGACAAACATGCGCCCCTCCGGCGTCATCACGTCGTTGCCGCGATGCCACCCAAGTCGTCGAGAAGGCTCGGCGGCACCGTACGGCCGGCCGCAGTGACCAGCCTGACCTTGTCGCAGCCGACCGCGCAGCATTGGTCCTTTTCTCCCGCCTGGTGAACGCTTCGCCATACGAAGAGCAACGCATGCAAGGTGTCCCTGGTTCAATCACGCAGGCGGTTGAGGCGGTCTTGCGCAAGGTGGCACCTGGTCAGTTGGGGTGCCGAAGGCGGTCCTCCGAACCGCCTCGCGAGGTACGGCGACGTGTGCGGGGCACCGCCCTGAGAGCGGCCTCCAGTTCGGTCAGGCGCAGAGGACGAGACAGCAGTGCGAAGGTCGCCAGGATGGCGGCCGCGCCCGCGGTCACCGCGGCGAGCGGACCGGTGGAGGCCGCGTGCGCGGCCGCCAGGTGGCCGAGTGCGGCGGCCGGGACCGCGGCCAGCAGCAGCCGGGCCAGCGCGGACGCGGACGGGGAGCGCCACAGCGCTCGCCCGGGACCGGTCGTCACCCGGAGCCTGCGGTTCAGCACGTACGCGGTGACCGCCCAGCCGGCGAAGAGCGCCACCGAGTACGCCCCGGCCATGCCCGTGACAGCCCAGCGCGCGGGCAGCACAAGAAAGGCGGCCACGGACAGTCCGGCGTTGAGGCCGGCGATCACCAGGTTCAGTAGAAACGGCGTTCGAGTGTCGGAGAGCGCGTAGAAGGTGCGTGAGAGGACGTACTGTCCGGAGAAGGCGATCAGCCCCGGCGCGAAGGCCATCAACGCCCCCGCCATGACGGCGATGTCGTCCGGGCCGGTCCTGCCGTATTGGAAGGCGACTGCCATGATCGGCTCGGCGAGCGCGACGAGCGCGCACGCGGCGGGCACCACGGCGGCGGAGCTGCTGCGCAGGGCATACGAGACGTCCCGTCGCACGCCCGCCGCGTCACCGTCGGCCGCCGCCCTGCTCATCCGCGGCATCAGTGCGGTGACCAGCGAGACGGTGACGATCCCGTGCGGCACGGCCCACAACAGATACGCGTTGCTGTACGCGCTGAACCCGGCCCCGCCTTCGATCCCCTCGGCCGCCGCGCGCTGTCCCGCCATCGTCGCGAGCCGGGTCACGAGCCAGTACGCGAGCTGGTTGGTGAGCACGAGCAGCACCAGCCAGCCGGCCGAGCGCAGTGGATGGGACAGCCCGCTGCCCCTCCAGTCGAACCTGGGCCGCCATCGGAACCGCGCCGCCCGGAGGGACGGCAGCAGCGCCAGCACCTGGGCGACGATCCCGGCCGTGGTGCCCCAGCCGAGCAGCGCGGTCTCGCCGGGGGTGAGCATGCCCCCCGTTCCGGCCGTCGCCAGGTACAGACCGAAGACGGCGATGACGACCACGTTGTTGAGGACCGGGGTCCACATCATGGCGCCGAACCGGCCCCGGGCGTTCAGCACCTGCCCCAGCAGCGTAAACAGACCGAGGAAGAAGATCTGCGGCAGGCAGTAGCGCGCGAAGGCGACCGTCGTCGCCGCCTGCGCTCCGGTGTAGTCGGTGTAGGCCGCGACGATGGCGGGCGCGCCGAACACCGCCCCGGCCGTGATCAGCAGCAGGGCCACCGTGCAGACGGTGAGCAGCCGGTCCGTGTACGCGGCCCCACCGTCCGCGTGCTTCTTGGAGGCCTTGACCAGCTCGGGCACGAAGACGGCGTTGAGCGCACCGCCCAGGAGGAGCGTGTAGACGATGTTGGGCACGGTGTTGCCGACCGCGTAGCCATCGCCGGCCAGCCCCACGCCGAGCGCGGCGGCGACCACGGCGGACCGTACGAATCCGGTGGCGCGGGAGACGAGGGACCCTGCGGCCATGACCGCGCCGCTGCGCAGTACCGAGCCGGGAAGGCGGGCCGGCTGCTCCGTCGTGGGAGTGTCGGCGCTCGCGGGAGTCGCGGAGGTGCTCATCGGCGGGCCAGGTACATCTGGAAGGCGCGGTGCAGCGCGTGGTTCGCGGTGCCGTCCAATGGCGTCTCCCATTCCCCGAGCGTCTCGACGACGTGGCCGCCGGTGCCGAGTTTCCAGCGCAGCAGCCCGAACGAGCGGGATTCGGGGTCGAGCGTGGACTGTACCCCGCGCATGTCGTAGACCCCCGCGCCCCGGGCGTGGGCGTGGAGCATCATCTGCCACTGCAGGGCGTTGGAAGGGCGGACCTCGCGCCTGTGGTCGGCGGAGGCCCCCGTCTGGTACCAGATCCGCCGACCCACCGTGATCATTGTGTGGGCGGCCAGGATCTCGCCCTGGTGGCGGGCGAGATAGAGCCTCATCCGGCCCGGCTCCTCGGCGTTGAGGGCCGCGTACTGGCGCTCGAAGTATGCGAGTGAACGGCCGAGCCGGAAGCCGTCGCGCTCTTCGGTGATCTGCAGCAGCCGGTAGAATTCGGCAAGGTCGGCGGCGCCGCCCACCGTCACCTCCACACCAGACTTGTGTGCGCGACGTATGTTGCGCCGCCACTCCTGGTTGAGAGAGGCCCAGAGGTCGTCGGAGGTACGCCCGGCCAGCGGCACTTGGAAGACGTAGCGAGGCTGTGCGTCGCCGTCGTCTTCGCTGCGCTGCCAGCCGCGGGCCCGCAGCCGCTCGGTGACGGCGGCGCCCAGGGGATCGACCTCACGGGCGAGCACGTCGGTCACGCGTCGCCCCGGGCCGCTCCCCGCCTTGAGGCCGGCGGCGTCCCACCGACGGTAGTAGGGTGCAGGTCCGATGCGAACGGCGAAGGCTCCCGCAGCGCGCAGATGGCGCAGCAGCGGGTTGAGCCAGCCGTCGAGATCCGGGTCGGCCCAGTCCGCGACGGGCCCTTCGGGCAGATAGGCGAAGTACTTCCGAGTACGGGGGAACTGACGCAGCAAGACCAGCGCCACTCCGCTGAGTTCTCCGGCCCCGGGGCCCGACTGCCGCCCCCAACCGAGGAGTTGGGCCTGCCAGCCGCCCTTCACCCCAGCCCAGGACGGGCACTGCAGAAAGCTGGGAGCCAGGGCGGAGCCGGCGCGGGATGCCAGGAAGGCACGATACGCCTCGGCGGATATGGGCCCCAGCCGCGCCTCCTGCTGACCACAGCTTGCCCCCGCGATTAGCGCTGACATACAACCTCCACACATCCCAGAACTCACACGGTGACGAGAGCGAACACCTCCATCGACCCGTACGACGCACCACTCCCAACACCGGATCAATGAACCTCTCTCATCCTCTGTTTCCGCAGATCAGCAGGGCGTGTTTGGCGGCGATGGTGCGGCTGATGCTGTTGGTTGAGCACCGGGCCCGGCGTAGGATCCGCCGGGCCTTGAGTTGCGCGAAGGCGCGTTGACCGGGAGCCCCGAGCCGGGCGTGGTCGCAGTTCTAATGGTGGTAGAGCGCCGGGAGTTCGCGTCGGCCGTAGTAGGGAGAGCGGACGGTGGCGCCAGGGCCCTGGCAGGCCCGGTCGGCCGGGATGAGGACTTCTCGCCTGAGGCACGCCTGGACGATGCCGTGCGCCCGGGCAGCGGTGGTCCCGGCGTCCGCAGTCGCGTGGTACAGGGGCCAGGTCGGCGTATGCGGCCAGGCGGCCGGCGTCGCGGTAGGACTTCAGGTCCGCCCGCGCACTCCCCGGCGATGGCGACGAACTCAGCGTTCTGGAGAGGCCATGCTGGGCAGCGACTCGATGATCTCTGCGGGGTCGCCGGTGCGGAAGGGTCCTGGATCTTCTTGTCGCCGCGATCTGCTCGTCCAGTGCGAGCAGCTGGTGCGCCAGCTCCGCGAGAAGGGCCGCGGCGCGGGCCACGCCCAGCAGGGCTGGTTGTGCTGCTCGGTCCTGACCCACCTACGCAAGAACGAGACGCTGCCCGCACTGCCCGTCGCCTTCGGCGTCGCCCTCGATGACCCACTCGTAGTTCGACTTTTACCCTTCACCGCATAGCGTGACCAAATCGGGCGAACCAAAGCCCCCCGGAGCCTGTAGGCGCGGGGCTGATCCTTTGTGGCTCGGTGTGCGTAGTGGTTGTGTAGGTGAGGTTGCAGTTCACTGGGCTGGTACCAGAGCCGTGGTGCTTTTTGTTCGTCTCAGCGGAGACTGCCTGTGTGAGAGGAGCGGGTCGGGATGGTTGCTTTGAGCGGTGAGTCTTTTCCGCCTGACGGCGGTGCCGGCCTGGTTGTGTCACTCCCCGAACGGGAGTCGTTTCGCGATGGCTTCGGGAGTCAGTCACCCGGTCTTTTCGCAAGATCAATGTCAGACTCTCGGCCCGCGGGTGACTTTCGACGTCGCCGACATCGTTCCGGCTTCAACGAGGTAACTCCCACAGGAATGTTGAAACGACCTCCCCATTGAGATGCATAACCACACTGACTACTGGCTCATATCGCATTTTCGGCATGTGACGTGAATGAAAGTTTCGTCGGTTGTGCGAACAATTACTGGCCGGTAAAACACTAAGGTCGCATTCACGTGCGGCTACAATCAATTAAGGAGTGAATTATGCCGGATGACCGAGGAGATATTTATTGGAACGCGTTTAGGGAGGTGCTGGATCTCTACCTTATAGAAGACGGTGTGGTCATGCTGCCAACTTACCAAAACCAAGCAAGTGATGGGACGAAGATTCGCCTAGGGCGTGATATCTCCGAATATCGAAGGAGGGGGCTTCCGTCGGACTGCCCGGCCGAGGTAAGGGAGGCGCTGGTCGAACACGGCCTAATAAAAAGCGAAATGACGGCTGGCCCGCCGCCTTACAGCCCCGCGGCTGCTCAAGGGCCGCTGCCTGGATACACGGGGAGTTCCCAGCAGGTGAGTGGGAATTCGGCATCAGTGCACAGTTCCAGCCAGCGTGGCACGTCAGGGTCAAGCCAGACTCGGAGCATATAGTGCGGGAATTCGGCGACGCTGAGGGTCTCTCCGTGAAATAGCGTCTGTTCGTGGGCAGGGCGCCGGGGAGAGGCACGTTCGCCCGGTTTGATCACGTGAGTGCCCGGCTGACGCCGGTCGCGAGGCGGGTACGGCCCTTGTGGATCACGGAGTACCACGCTTCAAGATCCGCAAGGTGCCGTGTTCGTTTCCTGTCGAGCCGGGGGCGCTGTCCCGCGGCGCGACCGGGCGAAGACCGGCTCCACCAGGTATCCGCCGTGACCCAGGAACTCGGGGTGACTCCAGTCGGGAGCCACGGTGCCGGGCCACCTGATCGGCGCCTGCACCGGAGTCGCGGTCGCCGGCGTGGCGCGCACACCGGGCGGCCCCTGCGTCGACTACGCGCCGGACAACGGCTTGACGGCCAGTGCGACGGCGCTTCGGCCGGTACCGACCGGGCCTGGTCAGCGCAGGGGCGGGACAGCTGTCGAAGGCGACAGCGTGCAGGCAACCATCCCCCGCATCGGCGTTCCCCGTGCGGAAAGGGGGGTGGGGCCGAGTTCCTGGATCACGCCATGGATCCGGGCGGCCATGGGAAGCCGTCGGCAGGGGCTCACAACGGCCCGGCTCATCGAGCGGTTGCATGGGCCAGATGCGTCGTGAGTGCGGCTTCCAAAGACTCGGGGTCTTCGACGGCGAGATGTCCACAGGCGATGGTTTCGAGGACTGCGTGCGAAATGCCCGTCGCCAGTTCCTGGGCGTGTTCCCACGGTGTGGCCGTGTCGTGGGAGCCGCCGACGACGAGGGTCGGGGCGCTGATCCGGCCGAGGTCCGGGCGCAGGTCCAGCGCGGCGAGAACGCCACAGCACGCCGCGTAGCCGACCGGGTCGGCCGCGGCGAGGTCGGCGAGGAGCCGACGTCCGAAAGGCTCGTCGGCGAAGTCGGCCGTGGCGAACCAGCGGCTGGGGCTGGTCTCCAGCAGGGGAGTGGTCCCCTTGAGCCTTACCAGATCCGCACGTTCGTGCCAGGCGGCCGGCGCGCCGAAGTGTGCGGAGGAGCAAACCAGGGCCAAGGAGGCGACACGGTTCGCATGGTGGGCGGCGAGATGGGCCCCGATGGCACCCCCGAGAGAGACGCCCGCGTAGTGGAAGTGATCCCAGCCGTGGTGATCGGCAAGGTCCAGTACCAACGATGCGAGGTCATCGACCGTTGTACCTCCGGCCTCGGGATGGCCGAGGAGGTCGGTTCCTGAGCCGCCGTGTCCGGGCAGGTCGAAGCGCAGCACGCGGAAACGGCGGCTCAAAAGGGGCAGTTGGGGCTCCCAGAGGGCCTTGGACGTGCCCAGGGATGGACCGAGAATCAGCGGCGGGGCATCGTCCGGGCCGACGAGGTGATGGTGGAGCAAGGGGGAGGCAGGCACAGCGACTCCTGGAGCGAGGTCCTTGAGGGTCCTACCGACGTCTGCCGGTTCTAACGTTCGAGGACGAGGGCGAGGCCCTGGCCCACGCCGATGCAGAGGGTGGCGACACCGAGGCCGCCACCGTGGCGGGCGAGCTGGTGGGCAACGGTGCCGGCGAGTCGAGCGCCGGAGGCGCCGAGCGGGTGGCCGAGCGCGATGGCGCCGCCCTGCGGGTTGAGCACGGCCGGGTCGAACTCGGGCCACTCGGCCACACACCCCAGCACCTGGGCGGCGAAGGCCTCGTTCAGCTCAAGTACGGAAAGGTCGTCGAAGCCCTTGCCCGCCCTGGCGAGCGCCCGGTTGACCGCCTCGACGGGGGCGAGCCCGAAGTAGTGCGGGTCGATCGCCGAGACACCGGTCGCGCGGACCCGAGCGAGCGGCTCACGGCCGGTGGCCTTCAGACCGTTCGCGTCCACCAGAAGCAGGGCGGCGGCCCCGTCGTTGAGCGGCGAGGCGTTGCCCGCGGTGACCGTGCCGTTCTCCTTGCGGAAGGACGGCTTCAGCCTGGCCATCGCTGCGAGTGAGGCATCGGGCCGTACGCACTCGTCGGCACCGAGGACGACCGGGTCGCCCTTGCGCTGCGGGACGGCTGTGGGCGTCAACTCAGCTGCGAACAGGCCCTGTTCCTGGGCGGCGGCCGCTTTCCGATGGGAGGCGAGCGCGAACTCGTCCTGCTCCTCGCGGCTGATCTTGTGCTTTTCGGCGATCAGCTCCGCCGACTCGCCCAGTGGGATGGTCCACTGCGGGTCCATCTTCGGATTGACCATCCGCCAGCCCAGCGTGGTCGAGTACAGCTCGGCATGCCCAGCGGGGAACGGCCGGTCCGACTTCGGCAACACGTACGGTGCCCGGGTCATCGATTCGACACCACCGGCAATGGCGATGGAGGCGTCCCCGACGGCGATGGCGCGGGCAGCCTGGATGACCGCCTCCAGCCCGGAGGCGCACAGCCGATTGACCGTCACTCCGGGCACCGTTGTGGGCAGACCGGCCAGCAGGACGGCCATGCGGGCGACGTCGCGGTTCTCCTCACCGGCGCCGTTGGCGTTGCCGAAGTACACATCCTCGACACGGGACGGGTCCAAGTCGGGTGTACGGGCCAGCAACTCACGGAGTGCGTGGGCGGCGAGGTCGTCCGGACGCACGCTCGCCAGCGAGCCGTTGTAGCGGCCGATCGGCGTGCGGACCGCATCGACGATGTAGACGTCCTTCACCGCACGGCCTCCGTCACGGTCAACTTGGCGTCGGTCCTGTCCACGATCTCCTCGACGGACACGCCGGCGGCCGTCTCCACCAGGACCAGACCCACATCCGTGACGTCCAGGACGCCCAAGTCGGTGATGATCCGATTCACGCATTCCTTGCCGGTCAGCGGCAGCGCACATTTCTCGAGGATCTTCGGGGAGCCGTCCTTGGCGGTATGCGTCATGACCACGATCACCCTGCGGGCACCGTGCACCAGGTCCATCGCCCCGCCGATGCCAGTGACCAGCTTCCCCGGAACGGCCCAGTTGGCCAGGTCGCCCCGCTCGGAGACCTGCATCGCACCCAGCACGGCGACATCGATGTGGCCACCGCGGATCATGGAAAAGGACAGCGCGGAGTCGAAGAAGGACGCACCCGGCAACACCGTCACGGTCTCTTTGCCCGCGTTGATCAGGTCGGGGTCCACCCGGTCCTCGGTCGGGTAGGGGCCGGTGCCGAGGATGCCGTTCTCGGATTCGAGGACCACTTCCACGCCGGGCGGGAGGTGGTTGGGGATCAGGGTGGGCAGGCCGATGCCCAGATTGACGTACTGGCCGTCCTGCAGCTCGCGCGCGGCTCGCGCGGCCATCTCTTCCCGTGTCCACGACATCAGTTGCTCACCGTCCGCTGCTCGATCTTCTTGTCCGCCGCCTGCTCAGGGGTGAGCCCGACCACCCGCTGGACGAAGATCCCGGGCAGATGCACCGCGTCCGGGCCGATCTTGCCGGGCTCGACCAGCTCCTCCACTTCCGCGATGGTGACCTTGCCCGCCATCGCGGCAATCGGGTTGAAGTTGCGGGTGGACTTGTTGAAGACAAGGTTTCCGTGCCGGTCGCCCTTCACCGCCCGTACGAGGGCGAAGTCGGTGCGGATGCCGCGCTCCAGCACGTACTCGGTGCCGTCGAACTCCCGCACCTCCTTCGGCGGCGATGCCAGCGCGACCTGGCCCGAGCCGTCGTAGCGCCAGGGCAACCCGCCCTCGGCGACCTGGGTGCCGACCCCGGCCGGGGTGTAGAAGGCGGGAATGCCGGCCCCGCCCGCACGCAGCCGCTCGGCCAGCGTGCCCTGTGGGATCAGCTCCACCTCCAACTCCCCTGCCAGGTACTGACGGGCGAACTCCTTGTTGGCGCCGATGTAGGAGCCCGTCACCCGGGCGATCCGCCCCGCGGCCAGCAGCACCGCGAGCCCGGACTCCATCGCCCCGCAGTTGTTGGAGACCACCGACAGGCGGCTCACACCCCGCTCGTACAGCGCCTGGATCAGCGCATTCGGAACACCGGACAGCCCGAATCCGCCCACCGCCAGCGACGCGCCCTCCGGGACGTCGGCCACCGCCTGAAGGGCCGTGGCGACCACCTTGTCCATCACGCGACCGCCAGGTCCGAGGGGTGCTGGGCCAGGGGCGTGACCTCGATGCTCATGTAAGGGAAGAGCGGGAGGTTCCACAGGATCCGGTGGAGCGCTTCGTTGTCGGCGACATCGAAGACGCTGATGTTGGCGTACTGCCCGACGCACCGCCAGATGTGCACCCACTCACCGGACTTCTGCAGGCCCTGGCAGTACGCCTTCTCCCGGGCCAGCAGGTCCGCGCGGACCCCGGGGGCGAGGTCGCGCGGAATCTCAACGTCCATACGTACTGCGAACAACACGGTCCATCACGCCTTGTCGAGCACGAAGTCGTACGTCACTTCACGGCCGTCGCCGTCCGCCACCGCAACCGGGTCGAGGATCAGCTCGGGCTTCACAGCGGAGGCGATGTCGTCGGCGACGTGCTCCCCGCCCTTGAAATACAGCTGGGTGGTGATGAGCCGGCGTCCCTGGGCCGAGACCTTCAGGTGCAGGTGGGCAGGGCGCCAGGCGTGCCAGCCTGCGGCGGCGATCAGCTTGCCGCAGGAGCCGTCGGTGGGGATCTGGTACGGCGCCGGCTCGATTGTGTGGATCTTGAAGTTGCCCTGCTCGTCGGTGACGACGGTGCCCCGCAGATTCCACTCGGGCACGTTCGGCGCGAACTGCGAGTAGAAGCCGTCGTCGTCCGCTTGCCAGATCTCCACCGTCGCGCCGGAGAGCGGGGTGCCCTCCACGCTCTTCACCTGGCCCTGGAAGGCGAGCGGCGTGCCCTTCTCCCCGTCCCTCATGGGCAGGGTCGTCTCGGCGGGCAGCCGCGGGGAGCCGGGCACGTAGTACGGGCCCTCGATGGTGCCCTTGCTGCCTTCCCGGTTCTCGTTCGCGACCTCCTCGACGACGTGCTCGAGCCACACGTCGAGGAAGAGCGGCCACTCGCCGTCCTCTCCGACCTGGATCAGCCACGACTTCAGTGCGTCGTACTCGGCATAGGTCACCTTGTGACGGCGGATGATGTCGTGGGCTGCGGCGAGCAGTTCGGAGACCAGGGTGTCCACTCGCTGGGTGTCGGCCGCGGCCGTCTCCGTACGCTGCTTGCTGCGGAACTGCTCGGTGGCGGCGGCTCCGGAGGCGGCGGCGGAGGCCTGCTCGGTGGTGGTGTCGGTCATGATTGTTCCGTTTCCTCTCGGTTGTCAGCGGTCCTGGCGGTAGCGCGCAAGCTTGTCGGGGTCGATGTCTATGCCGATTCCGGCGCCTTCGCGGACGCGCAGGGTGCCGTTGTCGATGGTCAGCGGCTCGCTGAGGAGGTCGTCGGTCATGTCGAGGAAGTTCGAGAGCTCACCGCAGTGCTGGGCGCTCGAACGATGGGCGGCCCCGAAGGTGACCGTGCACAAGGTGCCGATCTGGCTGTCGATCTGATTGCCCATCACCACCTCCACCCCCAGTCCCTCGCACTCGTGCAGCACGCGTTGGGAAGCGGTGAACCCGGTGCGGGCGGTCTTGATGCTGATCGCGGTCGCGGAGCCGCCCAGGATTTCGCGGGTGACCTCGGCGGGCCGGGTGACGCTCTCGTCGGCGATGAAGGGGATGGGGCTCTGGGCGACCAGCCAGCGCCGGCCCAGCACGTCGTCGGCGGGGCAGAGTTCCTCGGCGAAGGTGAGGCCGAGGTCGGCCATCTCACGCAGGGCACGCGCCGATTCGGATGCCGTCCAGCCGCGGTTGCCGTCGACGTACAACTCGGCGTCCGGACCGAGAGCCTCGCGCAGGGCACGGCAGGCGGCGACGTCCTCGGTGTAGGGCCGCCGGCCGACCTTCACCTTGAAGGTCGTGATGCCGTAGGTGTCCCGGATCCGTTCCGCTTCCGTGACCATCTCCCCGGCGGGTGCGAAGCCGACCATGTGGCTCACCCGCATCCGGTCGGTGTAGCCGCCCAGCAGCCCGGACACCGGCATCCCGGCCGCCTGGCCGAGGATGTCCCACAGCGCCATGTCGATCGCGGCCTTGGCCGTAGGGTTGCCGACGGTCCGGTCCAGGCGCTCGTGGACCGCCTCCCCCTCCAGTGCGGTCAGGCCAAGGATCTGCGGCGCGAAGATCTTTTCGATCACCGCGACGATCGACTCCTGGGTCTCGCCATAGGTGTAGGGCCGGGGCGGCGCCTCGGCCGTTCCCGTCAGGCCCTCGTCGGTGTGCACCCGTACCAGGACGTGGTCGGCGGTGTGCACCTCGCCGCTCGCGAACTTCAGCGGTTTCGCATAAGGAATGGCGAAGGGGATTGCCTCCACCCGGACGATCTTCATGCCACCCCTTCGGGATCTTCGGCGGCTTCGAGAAATACGTCGTTCCGCTCCAGCACCTTCAGCAGATGGCTGAGCAGCGGCGAGTCGTCGTCCTCGCGCCAGGCGATGACCAGAGGAACGGTCAGCGCGTTCTCGATCTGCCTGCACACCACGCCCTCGCGGGGTGCCGAGCGGATCGAGTCGGGCAGGACGGCGATGCCGAGGCCGACGGCGACCAGGGCGAGGGCGGCGGAGGTCTCGGTGACCTCGTAGGCGCAGTGCGGGTAGAAACCGGAAGCGAGGCAACTGCGTACGACGGCGTCGTTGAGGACGGAGCCCAGCGTGGCGCCGTACATGATGAAGTCCTCGTGCCGCAGCTGCTCGATCCGGACCGTCTCCGCCTCGGCAAGCCAGTGTTCCGCCGGCACGGCGGCGACGAGTGGTTCGTCGGCGAGCGGCCGGTGTGCGATGCCCTCCTGGCGGATCGGCGGGCGCAGGACGCCGATGTCGAGGCGCCGCTCGATCAGCCCGAGCTCCTGGGCGGGCGTGAGCATCTCGGTGTGCACCTCCATCATCACGTGTGGCATCTCGCGCTTGAGCAGCCGTGCCAGAACGGGCAGTTGGCGATACGAGGCCGAGCCCGTGAGGCCGACCCGGAGCACTCCCTCCACCCCGGAGGCGAAGCGTCCCGCCCTGGCAACCGCCTCGTCGACGGCCTTGAGGATGCGCTCCACGTCGGTGCGGAACACCTCACCGGCGCCGGTCAGGGCGACCTGCCGGGTGGTGCGGGTGAAGAGCTCCACGCCCAGTTCCGTCTCCAGACGGCGGATCGCCTGGGAGAGCGGAGGCTGAGCCATGTGCAGGCGTTCCGCGGCTTTTCCGAAATGCCGGGTTTCTGCAACGGCCAGGAAGTACCGAAGATGCCTGAGTTCCATCGGGCTGCCCTTTTCCGGTGCCGGGGCCTCGAATGCGTCTCAGCGTAGGAAGCGAACCCGATACGGAACAAATACCTGATCGCAGCGTATTGAGACGTCGGACATATCAATAGCCCCCTGGGTCAACCCTGGGGGAATGTCTGGGGCAGACTTTTCACCGCGCTGCCATGGTGCTGAAAGGCAATGGCAACGGGGCCGCCGGTCCGGCGGCCCGGCAGAGGCGAAAGGGACGGGAACATGGCCGACGACCTGAGCCGTGCGCGGACCATCCTCGAAGACGCCCTCGTGGAGGAGCCGGGCAACGGTGTGTACCGGGTGCGGCGGAGCGTCTTCACCGACGAGGAGCTCTTCGAGCTGGAGATGAAGCACATCTTCGAGGGGAACTGGGTCTACCTCGCGCACGAGAGTCAGATCCCGGAGGTGGGCGACTACTTCACGACGTACATCGGCCGTCAGCCCGTGGTCATCTCCCGCGACAAGCAGGGCGAGCTGCACTGCCTGATCAACGCGTGCAGCCACCGCGGGGCGATGCTGTGCCGCCGGAAGACCGACAATCGTACGACCTTCACCTGCCCCTTCCACGGGTGGACGTTCAACAACAGCGGCAAACTGCTGAAGGTGAAGGACCCACGGGAGGCCGGCTATCCGGAGCAGTTCAACACCGACGGCTCGCACGACCTGAAAAGGGTCGCCCGCTTCGAGAGCTACCGTGGTTTCCTCTTCGGCAGCATCAACGCTGACGTCAAGCCGCTGAGGGAGCACCTGGGCGACGCCGCCGTCGTGATCGACATGGTCGTCGACCAGTCTCCCGAAGGCCTGGAGGTGCTGCGCGGCTCGTCCACGTACCACTACGACGGCAACTGGAAGCTCCAGGCGGAGAACGGCGCGGACGGCTACCACGTCTCCGCCACGCACTGGAACTACGCCGCCACTCAGGCCCGTCGCACCTCGGGCGAGTCCAAGAACGACACCAAGACGATGGACGCGGGTGGCTGGTCCAAGCAGAAGGGCGGGTTCTACTCCTTTGACCACGGTCATCTGCTGCTGTGGACGAAGTGGCTGGATCCCGCGAACCGGCCTCTGTTCGACAAGCGTGACGAGCTGGCCGAGCGGTTCGGTGCGGAGAAGGCCGACTGGATGATCGGCGTGTCCCGGAACCTGTGTCTGTACCCGAACGTGTACCTGATGGACCAGTTCAGCTCTCAGATCCGGCACTTCCGGCCGATCTCCGTCGACAAGACCGAGGTCACCATCTACTGCATCGCTCCCAAGGGCGAGCCCGCCGAGGACCGCGCCCGCCGCATCCGGCAGTACGAGGACTTCTTCAACGCCACCGGCATGGCGACCCCGGACGACCTGGAGGAGTTCCGCTCCTGCCAGAAGACCTACCTGGCCGAGTCCATGCCCTGGAACGACCTCAGCCGTGGCGCCGTGCACCAGATCGACGGCCCGGACGAGGACGCCAGGAGGATCGGCATCAACCCGATCGCCAGCGGTGTCCGTACGGAGGACGAGGGGCTCTACCCGATCCAGCACGGCTACTGGCTCGACACCCTGCGCAAGGCCCTGGAGGAGGCGAAGTGACCACGGCGATCGACGAAACCACCCTCGAAGGTATCCGGCAGTTCCTTTACCGCGAGGCTCGCCATCTCGACGACCGCGCATTCGAGAAGTGGCTGCAGTGCTACCACCCGGACGCCGAGTTCTGGATGCCGGCCTGGGCGGACGACGAGGAGCTCACCCGCGACCCGCAGCGTGAGATATCCCTGATCTACTACCCCAGCCGGGCCGGACTGGAGGACCGCGTCTTCCGTATCCGCACCGATCGCTCCAGCGCCACGAGCCTGCCCGAGCCGCGCACCGGCCACAACATCACCAACGTCGAGGTCACCGGCGTCGACGGCGACGTGCTGGACGTGCGCTTCAACTGGTTCACCCTCTACTACCGCTACCAGACCGTCGACACATACTTCGGCACGTCGTACTACACGCTGGACCTCTCGGGGCCCGACCCGCTGATCACGCGGAAGAAGGTCGTTCTCAAGAACGACTACGTCCATCACGTCGTCGACATCTACCACGTCTGACACCCCGGAAATGAGCACCGGCATGTCCTTCCAGGTCGCCCTGAACTTCGAGGACGGCATCACCCGCTTCATCGAGTGCCGCCCGGACGAGACCGTCGCCGAGGCCTCCTACAAGGCCCGCATCAACATCCCGCTCGACTGCCGAGACGGCGCCTGCGGCACCTGCAAGTCACTGTGCGAGTCGGGTAGTTACGACGGCGGTGACTACATCGAGGAGGCGTTGAGCGACGACGAGGCCGCGCAGGGGTACTGCCTGCCCTGCCAGACGACCCCGCTGAGCGACCTTGTGCTGCGCATCCCGTCCTCCTCGGCGGCGGCGAAGACCGCCGCGATCACGCACACCGCGACGCTCGCCGAAATCCGGCGCCACTCGCCCACGACCGTCGAGTTCGCCCTTGACCTCGACGACCGGGAGGCACTGGACTTCCTGCCCGGCCAGTACGTCAACGTCACCGTCCCCGGTGCCGACCAGACCCGTGCGTACTCCTTCAGCTCGGGCCCCGACCGGCGCCGGATCTCCTTCCTGGTCCGGACCGTGCCGGGCGGGGCGATGTCGGGGTACCTCACCGAGCGGGCCCGAGTCGGCGACCGGCTGCAGTTCACGGGGCCGATGGGAGGCTTCTACCTGCGCGCGCTCACCCGCCCCGCCCTGCTTCTGGCGGGCGGCACGGGTCTCGCGCCGCTGCTGTCGATGCTGGAGTACCTCGCGCAGAAGCCGCCCGCTCACCCGGTCCACCTGGTGTACGGCGTCACCACCGACGAGGACCTCGTCCACCTGGACACCCTGGACGAGTACACCGAGATCGTCCCCGGGTTCACCTTCGACCACTGCGTCGCCGACCCCGACAGCATGGCCCGCAACAAGGGCTTCGTGACAAACCTGATGGACACCGGGACCCTCCACGACGGAGACGCGGACGTCTATCTGTGCGGCCCGCCGCCCATGGTCGAGGCTGTGCGCGGCCACATCGCCTCCCTCGGGGTGGTGCCGGCGAGCTTCCACTACGAGAAGTTCACCCCGGCCGCCGTGCGCGAGACAGCGGAGGCGGCGTGAGCGTCAACAGCGTGCACGTCGGGCGGTTCACCGAGAAGAAGGCCGTCGTCACCGGCGCCGCCCAGGGCATAGGCCTTGAGGTTGCCCTCCGCCTTGCCGCCGAGTCCGCCGAGGTCGTCCTCGTGGACCGCTCGGAGACGGTCCGCGAGGTCGCCTCCGAGCTCGGCGTGCACGCCGTTCTCGCCGACCTGGAGACCTACGAGGGCGCGCACTCCGCGATCACCGAGGCCCTCAAGCTGGTGGGGGGCCGCATCGACGTGCTGGTGAACAACGTCGGCGGAACGATCTGGGCCAAGCCCTACGAGCACTACTCCCCGCCCGAGATCCAGGCCGAGATCCAGCGCTCCCTGTATCCCACCCTCTGGACCACGCGCGCCGTCCTGCCCCACCTCATCGAGCAGCGCTCCGGCGTGATCGTGAACGTCTCATCCGTGGCCACGCGGGGCATCAACCGCATCCCCTACTCAGCGGCCAAGGGCGGGATCAACGCCCTCACCGCTTCCCTGGCCATGGAGGCCGCACCGTACGGTATCCGGGTCCTCGCCACCGCGGCCGGCGGCACCGAGGCGCCGACCCGTCGGGTCGCTCGTGGACCCGCACCGGGCACCGTCCGGGAGAAGGCCTGGTACCAGCAGATCGTCGACCAGACCGTTGCCTCGTCGCTGCTGAAGCGCTACGGCACACTCGAGGAGCAGGCCGCCGCCATCTGCTTCCTGGCCTCCGACGAGGCGTCGTACATCACGGGGACGGTGCTGCCGGTAGGCGGCGGAGATCTCGGCTGATGCCCCGCCCGGTTGTCCCGCTGAGAAGAGCCTGGCGTGTCGGGACGAACCTTCCGCAGAACCTGTCTACGGGTGCGCGCCACTGCGCCGGATCGCGGCGGAATGCCGTCACGTTCCTCACGGCCCGGGACAGGCGCGCGGCTGGACCCGCGCCCGGGCCGAACGGCGGTGTTAGCGTGCTGACAGATGACTGACCGTCCCGAGCAGCAGCGAAGCCTGATCGGCCGGGCCGGCGAGGTGGCCGCGCTGACCCGCGCGATCAGTGCTGCGTGTTCCGGCGGCCCCGGGTGGCTTCTGGTCGGGGGCCCTGCGGGCATCGGGAAGTCTGCTCTGGTCGAGCACGCCATCCACCGGCACCGGGCACTCAGCGGGGCGACCCCGCCCCGCGTGCTGCGCGTCGCGGGGGTGCCCTGGGAGTCGGACCTGCCGCTCGGGATCGCGGAACAGCTCCTGCGAGCTCTGGGAGCCGACCCCGATCTGGCTGATCCCGCGTCGTCGCATGCGGTGCTGGAAACCGGCCGTCTGCTGACCCGCCAATGGACGGCGAGGCAGGAGCGGCAGCCTCTGATCGTTGTGGTCGAGGATGCCCACTGGGCTGATGTCGAGAGCCTGCGTGCCATGCGTTCCGCGGTGCGCAGGATGTCGAACGCGCGGGTGCTGGTCCTCCTTGTGGCCCGGGAGGAGCCGTACGAGAAGTACGAGGTGCAAGGCACGTACGAGGACCTTCCCGCGCCGCTCCTGCGGACCTTGGAGTTTCTCGACAGCTGTCAGGACGACGCTCAGCGGCTTGGACCCCTCACTCCCCAGGACGTGTGCACGCTCGCTCGCGAGGTCCAAGGAGTCTCCTTGGACCTGCCCGCGGCCCGGCACCTGTGCCACCACACCTTGGGCAATCCGCGCCACGTCAGCCAGCTGTTGCGCGAGCTGCCCCGCGAGACGTGGCAGGACTGGCGCCCGGAACTGCCCGCTCCCGCCCGATACGCTGCGGCCGTCCGCGAGCGGCTCGCCCGTTGCGGCGAGAGTGCCCGGCGCCTGGTGGAGGCCTGCTCGGTTCTCGGGGACGACGCGACGCTGGCCGAGGCCGCCGAGCTGGCCGACGTCGACGAGCCGCTGCCCGCCGTGGACGAAGCACGCTCGGCGGCTCTGCTGACCGCAACCATTGATCCCGGACGGGCTCAGCTGACCTTCGTCCATCCACTTGCCCGAGCCGCAATCCTCACCGGCATCGATCTCACCCGGCGCGCCGGACTGCACCGGCGCGCGGCGGAGATCATCGAGGACTACGGGCGACAGCTCACCCATCGGGTGGCGGCCACCACCACGGCCGACGAACCACTTGCCGGTGAACTCGACCGGTACGCCGTCGAGCGCGCCTCAGCCGGGGAGTGGTCCATCGTCGCGGACACTCTGGTCCGTGCCGGCCGGCTGACCGCTCATCGTGCCACGCGGGAGGACCGGCTGCTCCGTGCCGTCGACGCCATGATCGGCGCGGGGGACGTGCCGCAGGCCGCGGCGTTCGCTGCGGAGCTGGAGAGCTTCCCCGCCGGCATCCTGCGCGATGTCGTCCTCGGCTATCTGGCCATCATGCGGGGACGGCCGGCCGAGGCGGAGACCTTCCTGACCGACGCCTGGCAGCTTTGCGATCCGAAGCGGCATCCGGACCTCATGGCCATGATCTGCCAACGGCGCGTGCTGCACGCCCTGGGGCACTGGGACGGACGCGACATGGTGACCTGGGCCCGCCGGGCAGTCGAACTGGCGGACCCCGACGACCCCTCGGCGATCGAGTCGGAGGCCGTACTCGGCCTGGGACTCGCCGCCATGGGCCGCCCGGAGGAAGCGCTGGCCGCCTATGAGGCCGCCGCGTCCACCCTGCCCGGCGGTGCTCAGCCGCAGCGTTTCCAGCTCGGCCGGGGCTGGGTCGACCTCGCCTTCGACGCCCCGGAGGCCGCTCGCCGCCGGCTTGAGGCAGCCCTACCCACGGGCTACCGCATGGGTTCCACCCGAATCTCTCTGTGGGCGCAGGGCTGGCTGGCACGTACTCAGTTCGCGCTCGGCGCCTGGCCGGAAGCCCTGGAGACCGTGCAGCGGGCTGCGGCACGGCTCGCCGACGTCAGCATCGAGCTGGTACGGCCAATGGTCCACTGGACCGGCGCTCAGATCAACGCCCTGCGTGGCGACTGGGACGCGGCCGACCACCACGTGGGTGAGGCCGCCGCCGACTTTCATCACTACGAGGTCATGCTGATCCCTGCCTGTCTCGCCCGGGCCCAGGTGGCCGAGGCGCGCGGGGACTACGACCGTGTCGTCGAGGCCCTGGCTCCGGTGGTACAGCTCACCGACCGCGAGTCGGTCGACGAACCGGGCTTCTGGCCCTGGCCGGACGTGTACGCCAACGCGTTGGTCATGACCGGCCGCGTGGATGCGGCCGATGCCTTCCTCTCTCCGCACGAACACCTGGCCGCGCTACGTGCCCGACGCTCCGCCATGGCCCGGCTGGGTCTGGCCCGCGGTCGGATCACCGCAGCCCGCGGCGACATCGACACAGCCCGCAAGGAGTTCGAGCAGGCCCTCGGCCACCTCGAACACCTTCCTCTCCCGTACGACCGAGCCCGGGTCAACTTCGCCTACGGGCAGACCCTCCGCCGGGCCGGCAAGCGCCGCGAAGCCGACACCGTCCTGAAGAATGCCCGCGACACCTATACAACCCTCGGCGCACGCACGTATGTCGAGCGCTGTGACCGGGAACTACAGGCAGTCGGGCTGCACACCAGCCGCCTCACTCCCGGAATGTCCCAGCTCACCGCGCAGGAACAGGCCGTGGCCCGGTTGGTCGCCTCGGGCGCGACCAATCAGCAGGCAGCGCTGGAGCTGTTCATCTCGGTCAAAACGGTGCAGTACCACCTGACGCACGTCTATGCGAAGCTCGGCATCCGCTCCCGCAGCGAACTTGCCGCACGTTTCAGGGAGTTGCCCTCCTGACCACGTCGGAGCCATGGAGAGAGGTTCACGCCGGAGGAGCGCAGGCCGGTCGTGGGCCTCGCGGCCCTCACCTGAGGGTGCGCAGGCAAGACCGTGCCGCTCCTGGGCGCGGTCTTGCCGCCTGGCTTCTTGATTCTCTCAACCCGGGGGGCGCGGATCCGCCGGAGGCAGGAAACCGCCCAGATGTGCTGGTGTTGCTGTCGGCGACGTACAGGGTGCGCCCGGCCGGATCGATGGCCAGACCGGTGGGCCGCCCGTTCGCTGGCGGGGCGGCGATGCGGTGGGCGTTGCCACCGGGAGCGAGCGCCCATGTCCCGGCGCGGGACGGATCGGAGGACAAGACGTTGCAGTAGAGGGTGCCGTTCGGGCCGCTGGTGTTGCCGAAGAACCCGTCACCCGCCTGCCCGATGACGAGCACCACGCGGCGCACGGACGGGCTCACGCTCTCCGGCTTCGGCTGACTTGAACCAACGACTCACGCAGTCCGTTCCTACCAGAGGTGGTCCCATAACTTCATCTACCCCTGACGGCGGCCGATGTGCTCCCACTCTTGAAAATAGCGATCTTTCAAAGAGGAGCAAGATGTACCGGTTTGCACGAGTTAAGGACATTAGGACTCCCTACAGGGCAAGCAGAATTGAGTTACGGGCCAGCCTGCTAGTCGATCCGCCTGTAATGGTGAGAGAGGTCGCCATGTCTGACGCCAGCCGAGAGCAGTTTAACAGTGCGTTCAATTCCATGAGCAGATTCAATGAACAGGTTATCGATAAAACAAGGAAGACATGGCCGGATATGGCTGCTGTGAGACTGGCTGCTCAGTCGAGCAGCGCCAATTCGGTGAGCAACGCCCCCACTTCGCAGCAGAGGAAGGCGCAGATTCGGGGGACTGGCTCTACCGCGCAAAGCTCCGCTCTAGTCGCTCCGCCTGCAAGCGAGGTCGCCATGTCTGACGCCAGCCGAGAGCAGTTTAACAGTGCGTTCAATTCCATGAACGGATTCAATGAACAGGTTAGGCTTCGGATGCTCCCGCCGCCAGCCAGCAGTGTGCCGGCGCCGCAGTCGGCTGGTTTCGGTAGTTTCGGGGGGCCGGGCGGCGTTGAGCTGTCGCGGCGACCTGCAAGTATTGCTGCAGCGTCTGGCATGACGCCTGATGCGGCTTCGCCCGCCAATCAGATACCTGCCCCAGCTGGCACGATTAACCTGGGGGAGGCGTTTCAGGCTGCTATGGAGGCTGCGCAGAAGTCCGTAGCGGAT
This sequence comes from Streptomyces hygroscopicus, assembly GCF_026168105.1. Classification (GTDB taxonomy): domain Bacteria; phylum Actinomycetota; class Actinomycetes; order Streptomycetales; family Streptomycetaceae; genus Streptomyces; species Streptomyces hygroscopicus_D. The sequence goes on along the minus strand of NZ_LBMW01000037.1, from coordinate 11,788 downwards.
GCAGCGGCACTTAGGGACTCGGTGAGGGTGGCTAGGGGTGTGTTGCCGCCCCTTCCCAACTCTTCGAGTCATTCGGCTCCTCGGCCGAGCAGTATGAGTCGTTAACGGGTCGGCCACCTACCGCCTTGTCGATTGCCGCAAACCGTTGCGCCTCGTCCTCGACGCCGGCCAGCACCGCGATCAGCAAGGTCGGAACCGCGATCCGCACCGGCCTGCCCCACGACACCGTCGTGGTCGATCCACGCTGTGAGGTTCGGTCGTGATGTCACTGGGATGTTCGGCTTTGTTTGTCACTGATGTGTGGGTGTATTGGGTCTGTTCAAAGGGGCAGTTGGATGGGTTGATCATGGTGACGGCTCCTCGAATGTGGTGACGTGAAGTCGTGTCGGCCGGTGTCATGTTCGCCGTGTCTCCTTTGTCTTCGTGGTCGTTGTGGAGCCGTCCGAGTGTGCGGAGTGTGTCCGGCTGTCAATGGCCATTGAGTCGTTCCCGTACGCTTCCTGGATGTCATGAGACCAACTATCCGGCCGGTCACGGTGGGAGTGTCTGACTTGTTCAATCGGTCGCAGGCGCTCGGTCTGCAGCCGTAGCGTCCAGGGTGCCGGTCGGCACGGGCTCGTGTGGTGTCTTGCCGCCCTGCGGGCTGGCTCATGATTAGCGTGCCGCCGCCGTCCGGCATCCGCGCGGTGTGGCTCGACAGAGACATGAATGTATGTGACTGCTACTTCAAGTCAGAGTGCCCACCGCACATTTCGGTTGCGCGTGATCATCATCGGGATCGATCCCCACAAGTCCTCGCACACCGCAGTCGCTGTCGATGCAGCAGGCCACAAGATTGGTCAGCGGCGGTTCGTCGTCAACTCCGGGACCTTCGGTCGGCTTCTGCACTGGTGCGCGCAGCGGCCTGGGCGCCGGTTCGCGGTCGAAGGCGCCGGAGGTCTCGGTCGGTCTCTTGCTCAGCAGCTGGCCGCCGCGGGCGAGGATGTCGTCGACGTGCCTTCCACCTTGTCGGCCAGGGCCCGTCTTCTGGCCACCGGCGGGGACCGGAAGATCGACCCCGCGGACGCTCTCCGCGTGGCCCAGGTTGCGCTCTTCCGCACTGATCTGCGCAAGGTCACCGCGGAGGACCAGTCCACGATCCTGCGGCTGCTGACCGAGCGACACGACGACCTGACCGGCGAGCGGACGCGTACCGTCAACCGTCTCCACGCGGTCCTTCGCGACCTGTTGCCCGGTGGCGCCCCCACACGGCTGTCGGCGGAGAAGGCTGCAACTTTGATGAAGGGCATCCGGCTGGCCACTGCGACGGACCACTGCCGCCGGGACATCGCTTGGGATCTGCTGGCTGACCTGCGCAGGCTTGACCGGCAGGTCAAGGACAACGAGGCCCAGATGCGCGATGCTCTCGCTGCCGCACGAACCAGCCTGACGTCGCTGCCCGGACTGGGCGCGGTACTGGCTGCGAAGCTCATGGGCCACGTCGGTGACATCAGCCGCTTCCCGGCAGAACACCACTTCGCCAGCGCGCCCTTGGATGCCTCCAGCGGCAAACGGGTACGCCATCGGCTCAACACCGGGGGTAGCAGAGCCTTGAACAGCGCGCTTCACATCATCGCTGTCTGCCAGATCCGTAACGATGGGCGCGGCCGGGAGTACTACCTCCGCAAGATCGCCAAAGGAAATACACCCGCCGAGGCTCGCCGAGCCCTCAAACGACGCCTTTCCAATGTGGTCTACCGGATCATGAAACGAGATCACCGAGTTCAACTCGCAGCAGCTGCTTGACACACAGAGGTACTAATCAACGGCGGATCTGATGATCAAGGAGACGACAGATGACCAGAACTGCCGGTGACCCCGAGTCCGTACAGCCTGCTGTCGGGGCACCGTCGAATACGGCGACCGACGAGCAGTTGATCGCGATGCTCGTCGACAGGGCCCATAACGAGGGCCTGCAGCTGACCGGCGAGGGCGGGCTGTTGCAGCAGTTGACCAAGCGGGTGCTGGAGTCCGCCCTGGAGGGCGAGATCACCGACCATGTCGGCTACGAGAAGCACGATCCGGCCGGGAAGTACAACGGCAACAGCCGCAACGGCACACGTGCGAAGACCGTGGTGACCGACGTCGGGCTGGTCGAGGTGAAGGTGCCCCGGGACACAGCCGGCAACGCGCAGGTCGTCCCAGTACGCGGAAGCCTCCGGCGGTGGCGGTCTTGTCCCGGCTGGTGCCACCGAAGAAGTGCCGGGTCAGGAAATCACTGCCGGTGCATCGCATCGGAGGACGTATGTGTGAACTGCTGCGCGAGAGCAGGCGTTGAAGCAACGATGGCCACCGATTGGATCCAAACTGTCCAGTGAGAGGGGAAGTCGAGGATGAGCCGGGCTGTTTCGAAGTTGTGGGGTTCGGGTGATGTCACCACGGAACGCTGGCTGCCGTTCGGGGCTCGGTCGGGGGAGGCGGCTGTGCCATCGGCGTTCGTGTTCACGGTAGGGCAGGACGGCTCCCCGTCGGCGGTGCATCGGCCTGCCGGTTCCGGGGAGTGCACCGAGGTGGGATACGCCTGGGCCTGGTACCGGGATGGGAGCCCGGCTGGGGACACCATCGTCATGACCCGACGGATCCACGTTGATGTCCCGGATGCCAGGCCCGGTGATGACCGGTATGCCGATCAGGTCGCCGCACTGCGCCGTGACCACACCGATGCCCTGGAAAAGCTGGTCAATGAGCGTCACTACCGGCTGCCGGCGCTCCAGCCGGGCCGCGCCACCGGTCCGCAGGTCCCGGGTCCGGTCCTGCGGGCCGAGGCGCGGTTCGTCGATTCGCCCGAGGCGGCCCACACGGTGGTGCAGCTCCGCCGGGGCCGACCAGGGCCGGGCCGCCCGATGAGGCAAGACACCTGGTTCACCGGGGTCCATCCCGCGGCCTTGGTGCACGAGTTCGTGCACGGCCTGGGGGTGCGCGATGATCAGGCCGACCCGCGGGTGCTGCTCACCCCGGGCGGGCGCGGTCCTCAGACAGTCGCCGAAGGCGAGTCCAGCCTGATGGGCCCCTTCCACGACAACTCGGGAACACAGCCGTCCTTCACTCTCACCTCCGACCACCTCCAGCAGATCGCCGACGTTCTGGCCCCGTATCTCCACCGATACAGCCACACCCCCACACCCACCAACAGCAACCAGCCCACCATGAACATCACCGCCCGGCCCCAGACGGACAACGCACCGGCCGTCAACTACGACCTCATCCATCCCACAGATAAAAACTCTGTCGTCGAAAGCAAGGGAGGCGAAGCGCTCTATCACTTTACGGAAGTTTCACCTGAGTTGATATTCAGGGAAGGTATCAAGCCTCGGGACCCGTCAAAAATCGTCACGGTCTTCCGCTGGCAGAAGGATAGTCCTGCCTCTCAATTCGTCTCCACAACCCGTAACGACGCGCTCTGGAGCGACAGAATGCAATACCGGTACGACATCGATCCGGCGCGTCACCCCGATCCGAATAGCAAGACCGGTGTCGACGTCAACGCAACCATCCAGAACCTCGGCGGGAATCCCGACAAATACTACAAATCCGAAGATGAGGTTGCCTTCACCGGAGTCATCCCTCCGGAGGCCATCATCCACGTCCGCTACTATGGCCCCAACACCGCCCCCCTCAGCTACAAGCAAATCATCAGAACCGGCACGTGGGATGTCACAGGACAGAAAGTCGTCTGGACGAACCAGGACACGGCACCAGCCCTTCCCGCCGGCTGGGGAAACCTGTCAAGAGCTGCAGCATGGCAGCCAGCGAGTTCCGCAGCGCGGGCTGCTGCTGTGCACGACAGTTCCAGCCTGCCGTCCATCGCAGCTATGCGTCCGCCGAGTGGGGTGGCGTCCCGTCCTTCTGCCCACGCCGATACCCCGCGCACTGGTCATATCCGAGAGGAGCCGCAGCACTTGACCGGCACGATCGGGCAGGGAAGAACGGGGGTAACTCCCGCGATGAAAAGGGGTCCAAGACTGTCCTGACCGATGTCGGTCCGCCCACCGTGGAGGTTCCCCAGGGACCGGGATGGGGCCTTCGACCCAATGGACCTGGTGGCGGCGGCTACCCGTGGGATCCAATCCTCGGCGGCCGGTGCGACGCAAGCTGCGCATAAGGTGTACGGTGTGCGGTCACAATTGCCGCCTACGGGATAGGCCGCCGGTGACCGAGTGGCGTGCTCCCGTACCGCCGCGGCCGCCGTCGATGGGCAGGACGTCGTAGTACTGGTGTGTGAGGCCGGAGTCGATCGAGAAAGTGCAGCCCGGCGACTGAAACAGTTACAGGAAGAAGGGGAGGTTGCGCAGGCGCGCGGGCGCTATTTCGGCACGGTTGAAGGATGGTAGGCAATTCAGGTGCGAGGCCAAGACCTCAGGCGTCTGAGGGTTGCCCAAGCCACGACGAGTGAGAGTAGGCGATCCCGCCCGAGCGTCAACCAGTCGTCCCGCACATCGACATCCGCCCCAGGGAGTAATGGAGTAAATCTATCCAAGTCCGTGAGATGTCGCTGAACCGGCATCGCCGACGGGCCGGTGACCAAGTACCATGCAGGGTTTGGAGTCAGAAGCCACCCGCTTTCCGAACGTGATCGTTTGGCTCGGGCGAAGGCATGAACTCCAGTCAGCGGCGGGAGAGATGGCGTGATTGGTCTGGTCTCGTCGCTGGGAGGTGGCCAGTTCCGTCGGTGCTCGGTCTGGTGGAGACCCGGAGAATGAGGTCCGGGGAGGCCGCGCGGCGCCGGGCGGAGGCCGATCGTGGAGCCAGGGCGGACCGCGGTGGCGGGTTCGGTATGGCGGCGCGCACGACCCAGGCACCGACGCCGTGGTCCAGGACGAGCTGGCGGCCCGCCGCCGAACGCGAAACGCGCCCGGCAGCTTTGAGCACGAGCAGAGCCGCCACGAGGAGGCCGAAGCCGCCCCCGCGCCGCCCTGTCGCGCCGCCGTTCGACCACGCGACAGCACCTGTCCGAATGCCTGAAATGATCGGCTTTCGAGTGCGGGACAGACTCCAAACCCTGCTGCCGTTCCCGCATGACAGCGTGACACCCCGCCCTGCGGCGCGGCTCGGTCATCACGCTCCGCTCCCGCCCAGCCCGGACCCTACGAGGACCAACTCCGACGGCCAACCTGGGTCCCTGAGTCCTCGAACCGCGGTGGGCCAGGTAAACCCGTCGGCCACGGGTCCCGGGCCTGCTGGGTTGTGGCCGTTGGCACGGACGTGTGTCATCGACTCCTGCCTCGAACTTGGGCACGGTGCCCAGCGAGGAGGCCGAGGCGAAGGCCCGCAGGCTCCTGGAACGCCTCGGCGCCAGCCAGGACCCGGCGGCCGCGTAGGCCCCCATCGCGGTCATCCTGGACCATACGGCCGCCACGGCCCTGCACGACCCCAAAGACCCGCACAACGAGGCCGTCGCCGCGTTCTACGTTCAAGCCTCCGGCCACCCTGGGCACGTTCCTGCGCTCCTTCACCCACGGTCACCCCCTCCAACTGCAGGCGGTGCACCGCACGTTCCCCGACGCACTGGCCGCGCACACCCCGCTGCTGCCCGGCGCCGGTGAGAAGGCGTTCATTGTGGCGCACGCAAGCACGAAGTAGACCATGAACCGGCTCGACAGAGGACGGGGCTTGGTGATCAACCCGAGCCGGACTTCATCGGATAACCCGATCCATGGATGCATGTCCGTGTCAACGAACCAGCACCCCGGCGGTCACTGTGCCTGGGAGAGGAACTACGTGCGCCTCTCAAGCAACGGCATTGGGGCGTGACCGGCAAGTGAAGGTCAGGGCAGCACAACAATTTTGCGCCCCTGGCCGGCTGCGAACTGGTCCAGCGCCTGCGGGTACTCCGTCAACGGCAGCCGGTGGCTGATGAACACCTGGGGATCGAGCACCCCGCTGGCGAACAATTCCGCAGCGCGTTCGAAGCTGTGCAGGACGGCCATGGAGCCGGTGATGGTGATCTCCTGGTTGTAGATCCTGTACGGCTCGACGGTGACGCGGGCGGTGGGCGAGGCAACGCCAAACTGCAGGTACGTACCGCCCTTGCCGACCCGGGCCAGCGCGTCCTGGATGGCGCCGGCGTTGCCGGTGGCGTCGATGACCACATCCCAGCCGTAGGGCGGCCGGTCGAGCTCGTCGGCGGACGCGGCGGACGCAGAGCACCCCAACTGCACGGCGGTGGCAAGCCGTTCGGCGTTGATGTCGACAACGTCGACGCTCACCGCGCCGGTGGCCTTGGCGAGCTGGAGCATCATCAGCCCCATGGTTCCGGCACCGTAGACGAGCACGCGGGAGGCGAGGCGGCTGCGCAGGACGTCGTAGCCGCGCACCGCACAGGACAGCGGCTCGATCAGGGCCGCGTCCTCGGTGCGTATGCCGTCGGACAGGACTGTGCAGTTGGCGACGGGCGCGGCCACGAACTCGGCGGCGGCACCGGGGTGGGTGACGCCGATGGCCGCGTACCGCTCGCACAGGTTGTTGCGGCCGAGGCGGCAGTAGTGGCACTCGGAGCAGTACAGATTCGGGTCGACCGCGACACGGGCGCCTGCCGCCACCTCCGTCACCTCGGTGCCGACCGCGACAACCACTCCGGCGAACTCGTGGCCGGGGACGACGGGCAGGCTCGGGGCGTGCTCGCCGTGCAGGATGTGCAGGTCTGTGCCGCACAGTCCGGTGGCGGCGACCTGGATGACGACCTCGCGCGGCCCGGGAGCCGGGTCGTCGACGATGGCGAGCTCCACCTTGCCCGGCTCGGTGATGACGGCGGCCCTCATTTGACTGCTCCTAGGGACAGGCCACGGACGAGTTTGTCCTGGGCGGCGAAACCGGCGATGAGGACGGGCAGGGAGACCAGCGTGGCGGCGGCGCACAGCCGGGCGAGGAAGAGGCCCTCACTGGTGATGAAGCCGACGAGGAAGACCGGCGCGGTGGACGCCTGTGTCGCGGTGAGGTTCACGGCGAACATGAACTCGTTCCAGCTGAAGATGAAGCAGATCAGCGAGGTGGCGGCGAGTCCGGGCATGGCGACCGGCGCGACGATCCGCAGCAGGACAGTGGGCAGCCCGGCGCCGTCGACCTCGGCCGCTTCCAGGATCTCCTTGGGGACCTCGGCGAGGAACGAGCGCATCATCCACACCGCGATCGGGAGGTTCATGGCGGTGTACAGGACGATCAGTGTCCACACGTTGTCCAGCATCCCGACGTCCTTGACGATCAGGTACACCGGCAGCAGGGCCGCGATGGCCGGCAGGAACTTCGTCGACAGGAAGAAGAACATCACGTCGGTCCACTTCTCGACCGGCTTGATGGACAGTGCGTAGGCCGCCGGCACCGCCAGGGCGAGCACCAGCAGCGTCGAAATCACGCTCGCCATGACCGAGTTGAGGAGAAACGGGGTGATGTCCCGGCTGAACAGCAGTTTGTACTGGTCGAACGTGAGGGGGGCGAAAGGGGTCGGCGGGTTGGTCGCCGCGTCTGCCTCCTGGTGGAAGGAGGTGAGCACCATCCACGCCACCGGCGCGAAGAACGCCAGTGTGGCGAGCCAGGCGACGAAGGTCCACAGCGGCGACAGCTTCGGCGTACCGCCGTGGTCGTCGTGGCGGCGGAGGAATTTCTTCAGCCTCGCGCCGGGTGCGGCGACTGCTGCGTGAGCGGTCATCGGGATACCTCCTCGCGGAACAGCGACGCGATGGTGCGCAGCGTGAAGGTCGCGATCACGATCGAGCCGAGCACGACGACGACACCGGCGGCGGCCGCCTGGCCGTACTCGTACTTGCGGAACATGGTCAGGTAGATCTCGTAGGGCAGGTTCGTGGTCTGGGAGCCGGGGCCGCCCTGGGTGATGGTGTAGACCGCATCGAAGGTCTGCACGACGTAGATCGTGCCGAGCAGGATGCCCAGCTCGATGTACTGGCGCAGATGCGGCAGCGTGATGTGCCGGAAGGTCGCCATGGCCGACGCCCCGTCGACCCTCGCCGCCTCCAGTACATCCCCGGGCTGCGCCTGCAGACCGGCCAGGAGGATCAGCATCATGAACGGTGTCCACTGCCACACCAGCGAGACCACGACGGCGGGCATGGGGTAGGAGGACACCCAGTCGACCGTGGGACCGTTGTCGGCGCCGAACAGCCGCCATACGGCGTTGAGGGTGCCGTTCAGCAAGCCGTAGTCGGGGTTGTAGAGGGCGTGCTTCCACAGCAGCGCCGCCGCGACCGGCATGACCAGGAACGGGGCGATGAGCATCGTGCGTGCCAGACCACGGCCGAGGAACCGGCGGTCGAGCAGCATGGCCAGGCCGAGACCGAGGACCACGCTGATGAGCACCACCGATGCGGTGAGCACGATGGTGTTGAGCACCGCGGTGCGCAGCCGCTCGTCCGTGAAGACGAACGTGAAGTTGGACAGGCCGACGAAGTGCCGGTCGCCCGGCTTGAGGATGTTCCACTGGAAGGTGGAGATGACGAGCGTGGCCACGAAGGGCAGTTGTGTGACGCCGATGGTGAAGATCAGCGCCGGCAACAGCGGGATGCGGCGCTTCCATTTGCCGATGCCCGGGTAATTCCGGGTGCCGGCGGGTGGTGGTGCTGTCTTGGGGGGTGCAGTGAGCGTGGTCATGGATGGTTCCTCTGCCGGTGAGGGCCGGGGCCGGGAAGCGGTGCCCGGTCGGCGCCAGGGCCGGCCGGGCACTGAAGGTCACTTCTGGTAGTTCTTGGCGACGTCCTCGGCGAGCTTCTGGCCGTCGTCCAGCGCCTTGTCCACGCCGGTCTTGCCGGCGATGGCGGCGGAGATCTCCTGGGTGACCTTGGTTCCCAGGTCCTGGAACTCGGGGATGGCCACGTACTGGATGCCCACAGTCGGCCTGGGCTGGACGCCCGGGTTGGCCGGGTCGGCTCCCTCGACGGACTTCAGGGTGATGTCACCGAACGACGCGGCGGCCTTCTGGTACTGCGGGATCTCGTACGTGCTGGCCCGCTTGCCGGCCGGGACGCGCGACCAGCCGAGCTTCTCGCCGACCAACTTCTCGTACTTCTTGCTGGAGGCCCACAGCATGAACTTCGAGGCGGCGTCGGCCTTCTTGGTGGTCTTGGGCATGGCCCACGCCCAGGCCCACAGCCAGCCGCTGCTCTTGGTCTCGACGGTCGGTGCGTAGGCGTAACCGACATGGCCGGCGATCTTGCTGGAGCTGGAGTCCTCCAGCGACCCGGCGGCGCTGGTCGCGTCGTACCACATCGCGACCTTCTTCTGACTCATGGCGTTGAGGCACTCGGTGAAACCGGACTGCGCCGCTCCCGCCTCGCCGTGCTTCTTGACCAGGTCGACGTAGAAGTTGGTCGCCTTCTTGAACTCCGGGCTGCCCACCTGGGCCTTCCAGTCCTTGGTGAACCATGTGCCGCCGAAGGTGTTGACCACGGACGTCAATGGCGCCCCGAGCTCGCCCCAACCGGCCAGTCCACGCAGGCAGATGCCCCGCATGCCGGGCTCGGCGCCGTCGACCTTGGCCGCGATGTCGGCGACCTGCTGCCAGGTCGGGTGCTCGGGCACCGTGACGCCCTTCGCCTTCATGACGTCCTTGTTGTACATGAGGAATGACGACTCGCCGTAGAACGGCAGGGCGTAGAGCTTGCCGTCGGAGCCGGACAGCGACTGCACCATCGGCTTGAGCAGGTCGGCCTTGTCGAAGCTCGCGTCCTTGTCGGCGTAGGAGCCGAGTTCGTGCAGCCAGCCGTTCTTGGCCCAGATAGGTACCTCGTAGGCGCCGATCGTGGCGACGTCGTACTGACCGGCCTGGGTGGCGATGTCCTGGGTGACCTTGTCACGCAGCTCGTTCTCGGGAAGGACCGTGAAGTTCACCTTGATGCCGGTGTCCTTCGTGAACGTGTCCTTGGTGAGCTTCGCGATGTCCTCCATCTGCGGGTTGCCGACCATCAGCACATTGATGCTCTTGCCCCCGTCGGAGCTCGAGGAGCCGCCCGCCCCGCTGCAGGCGACCAGCACTGAGCCTGCGGCCGTGGCCGTAATGAGGGCGTGGATCATTCTTCGTGTGCGCATTACTGACTCCAAGGGATGTTTCGAAGGCATGGGGAACCAGACCCCGGCCCCACGGGGCGGATCGGGAGATGAATCGAGGCTCAGGCCCGGATGACTTCGGGGCCCAGCAGTGAGTAGCGGTGTGCTTCGGAGGCGGGCAGCCCGGCGTCGGTGACGATCGCCTCGAACTCGGTGACCTCCGCGAAGCGACAGAAGCTCACGGCACCGAACTTCGTATGGACCCCGGAGAAGACCCGGCGCCTCGCGACCCTCATGACCTGGGCCTTGACCTCGCTGACCGCGGGGTCGGGGGTGGTGAGTCCGTACTCGCGGGAGATGCCGTTCGCGCCGACGTACGCCAGGTCGATGACGAAGCCGGACAGCATGCGGGTCGCCCAGTGGTCGACCGTGGCCAGCGTCCCGCCCCGCACTCGGCCGCCGAGCAGCAGCACCGTGATGTTCTTGGCGGATGCCAGGGCACCCGCCGTGGACAGCGAGGAGGTGACCACGGTCAGCGGCCGGTCACTGGGGAGGGCGGCGGCGATGAGCTGCGGGGTGTAGCCCTCGTCGATGAAGACGGTCTCGGCGTCCCCGAGCAGTTCGGCCGCGGCGGCAGCGATCCGGGACTTCTCAGGGACGTGCATGGTGGTGCGGAAGGCGAGCGTGGTCTCGAAGCCCGCGCTCTCCACGGGATGGGCACCGCCATGGGTACGCCGGACCAGCCCGTTCGCCTCCAGTACGTTCAGATCGCGCCTCACGGTCTCCTTGGAGACCCCGAGGTCGGCGGCGAGCTTCCCGACGTTGATGGATCCGGTACGGCGTGCCGTTTCCAGGATTCCGCGTCTTCGTTCCTCGGTGTCCACGGCGACACCTCCGTTTCACGGCTCTGCGCGTTGTGCCCGCGTCGGCTGCTTCCCGGAGCCCGGCCCGTTCGGGCTCTGGTGGCGAAATTTCTACAAGGCGATTGCCCGTACTAGCCAGGTTCGACGTAGAGAAATTCATGACCGAATGTGCCCGATTTCTGGAGTGCGGAGCCCTTGTATGTCGCAGTAGAGGGCTCCGCAGAGCAGGAGGCCGCTGCCCGCTCGCCGGCTGAAGGGTGCCCGTTTCGCTGCCCGTTTTCCTTTACCTGCGGGGGTCCGCGGTTCTACAGGCGGCGAGTACGGGGGCGAACGCCCGATCCGCCAGGCGATCCGTGAGGTCGGACGCGATCGGTGCCGCCTTTCCCGGGGGGCGTCCGTACGCGCCCGAAGAGATGAGCAGGCGAAGGTCGTTGATTGCCGGCGGTCGACTACGGCCGCCGCCCGTGTGCCGGCGCGGGCGACGGCCGCGGCGCGAGGATCGTGCCTCCCCAACACGAGTCCCGCGCGGATGTCCTCGCGGTTCCCGGGGCGTGCGGGAGGACTGCCCCGCCTTGAACGAGCCAAGAGGACGTGGCACCACGAGCCGGTCGACGGCGCGGAGAGACCGGCTGCAGTTCCTGCCTTTGATTGTTGAGCCGGAGCCCGTTGCCGCGGAGAGGCCGACAGGACCAATGCGGTGGGCCGGACGGCCCCGGCTTCCGCACCAGCAGGGGCGTTGTCAAGTTATCCGCGAGCGGGCTGGCTGAGGGTGCGTCGGGGGTGTGGCCGGTGGTGGTGCTGTGTTCAGACCGCGGTGGACACGCCGGTGATCTGGTTCCAGACGGTGAAGCGGTGCTGCATCTCGGTGCGGTAGTCGGGTGCGGTCATCCGGTGGC
>NZ_LBMW01000043.1 GCF_026168105.1 Streptomyces hygroscopicus | reverse complement strand
GCGCGGGAACAAGGCCTCACCCTCCCCGCCCTCCGCCACATCGGCCAGGGAGGGGAAGCACTGAGGCTGAGCCCGGTCGTCCGCGACTTCGTGACGGCTGAGCCCGGTCGTTCGCTGCACAATCACTACGGGCCTTCCGAAACCCACCTGGTCACCGCCCACACTCTGCCGGGGGATGTGGCGCGGTGGGGCGCGACGGCGCCGATCGGCCGGCCGATCTGGAACACGCAGGTCTATGTCCTGGACCCGGGTTTGGCGCCGGTGCCGCCGGGGGTGACGGGTGAGTTGTACATCGCGGGTGCGGCGCTGGCCCGCGGCTACTGGGACCGTCCGGGGCTGACGGCGGAGCGGTTCGTGGCGAACCCGTTCGGGGCCGCGGGGGAGCGGATGTATCGCACCGGGGACCTGGTGCGCTGGAACGCAGCTGGTGAGCTGGAGTATCTGGGCCGGGCGGACTCGCAGGTCAAGGTCCGGGGCATGCGCGTGGAACTCGGCGAGACAGAGACGGTCCTGGCAGGCCATCCCGACGTCTCCCAAGCGGCCGTTGCGCTGCGGACCGACGGCCCGGGGGACGGACGCCTCGTCGGCTACGTCGTGCCGGTGCCGGGCCACGAGGTGGATGTTCCCGCCCTACGCACCTATCTGGCGGGGATCACCTACTTGGCCGGTGCGTTGCCGGAGCACATGGTGCCGTCCGCGATCGTGGTGATGGACGCGCTGCCGTTGACGCCCAGCGGAAAGGTGGACCGACGGGCGCTGCCCGCTCCCGCCATCGACACCGCGTCCTCGGGCCGGGGCCCGAGGACGCCCCAGGAAGAGATTCTGTGCGGCGTATTCGCCGAGGTCCTCGGAATGGCCCGAGTGGGCATCGACAGCAACTTCTTCGACCTGGGCGGCCATTCACTGCTGGCAACTCGCCTCATCAACCGGGTCCATGACCTGCTCGGCGTGGAACTGTCGATCCGCAGTGTGTTCGAGGCGCCGACCGTGGCCGGTCTGGCCGAACGCCTGGGGGTGGACGCCAGTGAAGGGGCGCTCGATGTCCTTCTGCCGCTGAGGGCGCACGGTGAAAAGCACCCGCTGTTCTGCATTCACCCCGGCGGTGGCCTGAGTTGGTGCTATGCCGGTCTGCTGAAGCATCTCGGACCGGACCGCCCCATCTACGGGCTGCAGGCCCGAGGGCTCGCCGAGGCGACCCAACTACCGGAGAACATCGAGGCGATGGCCGCCGACTACCTCGAGCAGATCGCGGCCGTCCAGCCGCATGGCCCGTACCACCTGCTGGGCTGGTCCTTCGGCGGAATGGTCGCGCATGTGGTCGCCACACAGCTGCAGGAAAAGGGGGAGGACGTCGCGCTGCTGGCGATGCTGGACGCGTATCCGATCGTTCCCGAACAGGCTGATGAAGGGCAGGGCGGCCTGGAGAGGGAACTCCTCGCCGACCTCCTGCACTTCGTGGGAATCGACGCGGCCGATGCGGCCGGGAACGGACTGGACCGGGCGGGCACGCTGGACATCCTCCGGCGCGAAGGAAGCGCACTCGCCAGTCTCGACGAGCGGAGCACCGCCGCTCTCATGGACATCTTCATCAACAACAACAAGCTGCTGCGAGGTTTCGATCCCGTTCGGTTCCACGGGGACCTCATCCATTTCACCGCCACGTTGGGCCGAGACGACAAGGCACCGACGGCGCGTAGTTGGCGACCGCATGTGCAAGGGCGGATCGAGGATTATCCGATCGCCTGCGAGCACCGGAACATGGTGCAGTCCGGACCGCTTGCGGAAATCGCGAAGATCGTCGCCGACAAGCTCGGCACGACGGTCTGATTGCCGTCTTTCGCCGCCGCGGAAGAGAGAAACAGAAACAAAAGAGAGGTACACCATCGTGTCCAACCCCTTCGAAGACAACGACGGCGAATACCTGGCGCTTGTCAACGACGAAGGACAGTACTCGCTCTGGCCCGCGTACATCGACGTTCCCACGGGATGGAGCATCGCTCACGAGAAGGCGGCCCGTCAGGTGTGCCTGGACTACATCGAGGCGCAGTGGACCGATCTGCGTCCTCGGAGCGTCATGCGCGCGGCCGAGCAGGCGACGACGACGGACTCCCCGGCGGAAGCCCCCGTGGCATGACCTCGCGAACCTCGACCGCTCCCGCGCGTACCGTGCGGGAGCACCCCCACTATGTGATCGGCCTCCTTTTCGCGTTGCGCGAGGATCCCGACTGTGTCGTCGTGCGATGGCGCGACCGTGCCCTCACGGCGCGCGAGGTGCACGCGTCGGTCGTCGCGGCGGCGTCCGGTCTGGCGGCGCACGGGGTGGGCCCGGAGACGATCCTGGGGATACTCACCGAGCCCAACAGCCCGGGCACGCTCGTGGCGCGGTACGCCGCGCATCTGCTGGGCGCGGGTGTGGTGCACGTCGCTTCCACGAACGCGGCCTCCTCGGAGGCCGTACTGTCCGTTGCCGCCCAGGTCAGCGCCCTGCGTGAGACCGGTGCCGCCCTGCTGGTGGTGGACGCGGCCAACGTGGACCGCGCCCGGGAGCTCCGTGCACGTTTACCCGAGCCCCTCGCGCTCGTTTGCCTCAGCGGCCCGGCCCCCGGGTTCCTCGATCTCACCGCGGCAGCCGGAGCCTACGGGTTCCTCAATGATCTCAAGGACCCCACTGCCTCGGTGGCTCTCATCACGAAGTCCCCCGGAGTCATCACGTACACGAGTGGCTCCACCGGACGGCCGAAGGGCGTGCGGCGCTCCCTGAGTACCTGGAACCACATGGTCGCCGCCACTGTGGACTCCGGCAGTCGCCCCCGGATGCTCGTCACCACCCCGTTGAGCCACACGATCGGCCCCATGGTGGACGCCGCGATCACCTCGGGCGGATCGGTCGTGCTGCACGAGGAGTTCGAGGCGGGCGCGGTGCTCGAGGCGGTGTCCACGCACCGTGTGACCCGAACCTTCCTGGCGTCCCCGCACATCTACGAGTTGCTTGACCACCCCGACTTCGAGTCGACCGACCTCTCCAGCCTGCGGGAGCTGCTCTACGGTGGGTGCCCCGCGTCACCGGCCCGTCTCGAACAGGCCGTACGTGCCCTGGGGCCCGTACTCATCCAGACGTACGGGACGACGGAGAGCTGGGGCATCAGCGTGCTCACGCCCCCCGACCACCTGCGGCCGGAACTCCTCGCGAGCGTCGGACGACCGCTGCCCGGCGTCGACGTCGTCATCCGGGACCCTGAGACCGGACGGGATCTGCCATCGGCGACGACCGGAGAGGTCTGTGTGCGGTCGCCCGTGATGATGGAGGGGTACTGCGGCGACGGCGACCCGGTACGGAGCGTCCTGAACGACGGCTGGCTGCGTACCGGAGACCTCGGGCACCTGGATGACGAGGGCTGTCTCCACCTCGTCGGGCGGCTCGGCGACGTGATCAAGAGCAAGGGGGAAAAGGTCCACCCGGTCGCTGTCGAGAACGCGTTGCTGTCCCACCCCCGGGTCGCTCAGGCCGCGGTCTACGGAGTGCGCGACGCCGACGAGGTCGAACATGTCCACGCCGCGGTGGTGCTGCACGGCGCACCCGACGGACGCTCGAGTGCCGAGTGGGCGCGGCAGACGGCCGAAGGGGCACGGGATGCGGTGGTGACCGAGTTGCGCGAACACGTCGCCACCACTCTGTCGCCGTTCCACGCCCCCGCCGTCATCACGCTGCGCGAACGCCTGCCCCTTACCGCTTCGGGCAAGCCCGACAAGCGACTCCTTCGTGCCGAGGCGCGGGCCCGTCCTTCCGAGTGCCATCACATGGAAAGTGAGTCAGTGCAATGAACCAGCACCTGGAATTCTTCGCTCGTGAAATGGAGGAATTCGGCGCGCAGTGGCGGGAATTCCTTGAGGTCGGCCGGCGCGCCGGCCTGTTTCCCAGCGCCGTTGCGCGTCGGGGGCACAGCGGCACCGACATGGACATCAACGTGTGGTGCAGCAACGACTACCTCGGCATGGGACAGCATCCCGCCGTCCTCGAAGCCATCAAGGACGCCGTCGACGCGTTCGGTGCCGGGGCGGGCGGTTCCCGCAACATCAGCGGAACCAACCACTACCATGTGCTGCTCGAAAAGGAGATCGCGGCGCTGCACGGCAAGGAAGCCGCGGTCATCTTTCCCTCCGGGTACACCGCCAACGACGGCTCACTGTCCGTCCTCGCCGGACGTGCTCCTCACACGGTTGTCTTCTCCGACGAGCTGAACCATGCGTCCATCATCGACGGACTGCGCCACAGCGGCGCGGAGAAGCGCATCTTCCGTCACAACGACGTGGCGCACCTCGAAGCGCTGATGGCCGCCACGGACCCCGACCGCCCGAAGCTGGTCGTCCTGGAGTCCGTGTACTCCATGTCCGGCGACATCGCGCCGCTCGCCGAGATAGCCGCCGTGGCCAAGCGGTACGGCGCCACAACGTTCCTTGACGAGGTGCACGCGGTCGGCATGTACGGACCGGAGGGCGCGGGTATCGCCGCTCGGGAGGGACTGGCCGACGAATTCACGGTCGTCATGGGTACCTTGGCCAAGGGGTTCGGCACCGCCGGCGGCTACATCGCCGGACCCGCGTCGCTGGTCGAGTCCGTCCGCGGGTTCTCCCGTCCGTTCATCTTCACCACCTCCCTTCCTCCCGCCACCGCGGCCGGCGCCCTTGCTGCGATCCGGCACCTGCGGTCGTCCGAAGCGGAGCGGGAGCGGCTCGCCGAGAACGCGCGACTGCTCCACCGGCTCCTCACCGAGCGGGGCATCCCCTTCATCTCGGACGAGTCCCACATCGTCTCCGTCCTGGTGGGAGAGGACGCCCAGTGCCGCAAGGCGTGCGCCCTCCTCCTGGAACGGCACGGGATCTATGTGCAGTCCATCAACGCGCCGAGCGTCCGGGTCGGGGAGGAGATCCTGCGGGCCACCCCCTCCGCCACCCATACGTCCGGCGACGTCGAGAAGTTCGCCGAGGCGATCGACGGCGTCTGGCAGGAACTGGGACTGCCGCGCGGAGGAGAAACCCGCCACGCCTGAGCCGCCTCGGCAGGGCCTGGACGGTCCTCGCGCCGGGGAACAGGCATGGGACACCGGTGGCCGGGTGGGTTTGCCGCCGCCACCGGTGCCCTCAGCCGGCGCCCGTCGGTCGCCGGTCTGTCGGTTGGACAGCGATCGATGTGTGGAGCCCTCATGTCCCTCTCACTTGCGGCCGTACTCGCCGAGTCCGCAGCGCGGCGCCCGGACCACCCGGCCATCGTCCACGAGTCGCAGGAGATCGATTACCGGAGCCTGTGGTGCCGGGCGCGCCAGTATGCGTCGGTTCTCCGGGACCACGGAATCGGCCCCGGAGACAAGGTCGCCCTGCTGCTGCCGAACACGCCGCACTTCCCGATGGCGTACTTCGGCGTCCTGGCGCTCGGCGCGGCCGTGGTGCCCATGCACGCACTGCTCAAGGCGGAGGAGATCGGCCATGTCCTACGGGACTCCGGTGCCAGGACACTGGTCTGCGCCGCGCCGTTGCTGAGCGAGGGCCGCAAGGGCGCCGAGCAAGCGGGAGTCCCGGTACTCACGGTGATGGCGGACGACGACGCCGAAGGGGCACGCCTCGATGTACTCGCCGAACGGGCCGTACCGGTCGAGCACTACCGTCCGTGCGAGCCGGACGACATCGCGTTGGTCCTCTACACCTCCGGTACCACCGGCCGGCCCAAGGGGGCGGTGCTCACGCACTTCAACGTGACGATGAACATCACGGTCTCGATGCTGTCCCCGTTCGACTTCCGGGCCGATGACGTGTTGCTCGGTGTGCTGCCGCTCTTCCACACCTTCGGTCAGATCTGCGGGATGGGGGTGTGCTTCCGGGCCGGCGCCACCATGGTGCTGATGCCCCGCTTCGACGCCGCGCGCGCCATCGAGCTCATGGTGACCCACCGGTGCACCGTGTTCATGGGCGTGCCGACGATGTACATTGCCTTGCTCGACGCCGTCACACGAACCCCGCACCGGCCGACCCTCGACCGGGCGTTCTCCGGAGGATCGGCGCTGCCGGTCAAGGTTCTGGAGGATGTCCAGGAGACTTTCGGCTGTCCGATCTACGAGGGCTACGGTCTGACGGAGACCTCCCCGGTGGTCGCCTACAACCAGCGGGCGTGGCCGTGCCGCCCGGGAACCGTGGGACGACCGGTCTGGGGCGTCGATGTCGAGGTTGCCAGGGCCGAAGTGGAGGACCGCATCGAGTTGCTGCCGGCCGGCGAGGTCGGGGAGGTCGTGATCCGCGGTCACAACGTGATGGCCGGATACCTCAACCGCCCCGAAGCCACGGCCGAGGTGATGGTGGACGGCTGGTTCCGTTCCGGGGATCTCGGAGTGAAGGACGCGGACGGCTATCTGACCATCGTGGACCGCAAGAAGGACCTGGTGCTGCGTGGCGGATACAACGTGTACCCCCGTGAGGTCGAAGAGGTGCTGATGCGGCACCCGGCTGTCGCGCAGGTCGCCGTCATCGGGATCCCGCACGCCACTCACGGTGAGGAGGTCTGTGCGGTGGTCGTCACCGTGCCAGGAACAACGCCCGGAGCGGCTCTGGGCGAGCAGCTCGTGCTCTGGAGCAAGGAACGCATGGCCGCCTACAAGTACCCGCGGCGGGTCGAGTTCGTCGACGCGCTTCCGGTCGGTGCGAGCGGGAAGGTCCTCAAGCGGGAGCTGAAGACCTGGGGGGGAGATGATCCGGCTCCGCCACGTCCACGGGGCGCACTGGCGGGCGGTCATGAGACGCAAGGCCGGTCCATGCGGCAGTGCCTGAGGTTTCAGACGGACGTCACACGCTTGTGAACGGATCGCGTTGCTGAGCCCGTCATCGACCTCTTGCCCGAGCAGGACGATGCGTTCGTCCATGACCCGGTGCATGACCTGGTGGTTCAGGCTCCACCGCGCCGGGTGGAGACGACGCCCGTGGGTTCCATTGCTCCCGTCACGATGCCTTCCCTGCCTCGGGTTCGGTCACTGTTGTTTGGCTGTCTGTGACTGTTTGGCTGTCTGCGACGTCGCCTTTGTGTCTCCGGAGCCGTGCCGCGTGGCCTGGGCTTCGACGGCTCGTTCGGTTCGGAGGAGGTTCCTCCCCACGGCGAGGCCGCCGACGAACAGGAGAGCGGCACCGAGGAACTGACTGGACGACAAGCCGGTGATGAAGGCGTGACGGGTGGCGGCGATGAGTTCGGCGGAATCCGGTCGGGGCGCCGCCGCGGCCAGCGCAGCCGGCAAGGACTGACTACCCTTGTCTGCGAGCGCACTCGGCAGCAAGGACGTGAAGCGGGCGGAGAGCGCAGCACCCAGGACCGCCACGCCCAGGCTGGCGCCGAGCTCCTGGAGAGTGCCGTTGACTCCGGCGCCCGTGCCCGCGCGTTGGCGTGAAATCGCAGTCATGATCGCATTTGCCAGGGCGGGCATCGCAAGGCCCACCCCCGAACCGACAAGGACCAAGCCCACGAGAATTCCCCAGTAGCCTTCACGGGCGAAGAGACCGGCCGCTGCCATTCCCGCCGCAAGCAGGGGGATGCCCAGCATGACAGCACGGCCGGCGCCCAGTCGTCGCAGCACCCGCGCCCCCACGCCGGTCAGGTTGAAGGCCACCACGGTTGCCGCCATGGGCGCGATGGAAAATCCGGCCTTGATGGGGCTGAAACCCTGGATGAATTGCAGGTACTGGGTGAGCAGAAAGAGAGATCCGCTCATCCCTAACGCGACGAGAATTCCACCGGCGGCAGCGAAGCTGAACGACCGGTCACGAAAAAGGGACATGCTCAGCATGGGATGGTCGATGCGCCGCTCCCAGAGGATGAAGACCGCCATGACCAAGGCGCCGCCAATCATCGGAAGAACGCTCTGGAGTGATGTCCAGCCCTTCTCCGGACTGACGATCACGGCGTAGACGATTCCGACCATTCCGATGATGGACAGAGCGACTCCGACGAAGTCGGTTCGTCCTCCGCTCGGATTGCGGGATTCAGGCACCATGAAGATGACCGCGATGAAGCTGACGGCCGCAACCGGGAGGTTGATGAGGAAGATCGATCCCCACCATGCGTGGTCCAGCATGAATCCGCCGACCACGGGGCCCGCGGTGAACCCCAGGGCGCTGACACCGGCCCATACGCCGATGGCCTTGGGTCGCTCGGAGTCGGGGAAGATCTGCATGACCAGTGCCAGCGTCGTGGTCATGAGAAAAGCGCCGCCGATCCCCATGAACGCACGAGCGGAGATGAGTTGAAGCGGCGTGGTGGAGACGGTTGCGCCGAGCGACCCCAGACCGAAGATGCCGAGGCCGGAGAGTAGCGCGCGCTTGCGGCCGTACCGGTCTGCGGCGTTGCCGGCGGTCAATAACAGGCCGGCCTGCGCCAACGAGTAGGCGTTCACCATCCATTGGGTTTCGGCTGTGCTCGCGCTCAAATCCTTTACGAGGGATGGCAGGGCGACGTTCAGTACCGTGTTGTCCAGTACGACGGTCAACAGGGAGAAACTTAAGACACCGAGGATCAACCAGCGTCGCGGATGAGTGGCAGGATCGGTCACTATTACCTCCTATACACTGTAGAGGCCACACGTTAGCATCGGCGTCCGGTGCCGTGCAAGGAATCGCCCTTCGGTCGAACTGAACCGTTCCGGAACCGGTTGAGGAGCCCACCTGGGCGTCGATGTGGGCATGGATGCGGGCCCGGATGTGGGCGTAGGTGCGGGCATCGGCGCGTCCGGCGGTGCGGGCGAACCCGGCGTGAAGACCGTCAACCGTCGCGAGGGGCGGCGGCCCGCTCGGGCTCGGCGTCCTGACGCCGGGTCACTCCGCGTGCGTTGCCATGCCTGACCGGACTCCTGACCGCCGCGAACACCGGCTCGGTGCTCGGGGAGATCCCCAAGTCCCCTTGCCGACCAGCCCGGCGAAGGCCCCACGGCCTCAACGCTTTAGCTATTGCGCAAATGACGGAACCATTCCGGGGGTGCGGGCGTTGAAACAAGTGACCGTACGAACGGCCCGCAACCAGGAGGATGAGCCGTGGGAGTGTCCCTGTCCAAGGGTGGCAACGTGTCGCTGAGCAAGGAGGCGCCGGGGCTGAGTGCAGTACTGGTGGGGCTGGGGTGGGACGTGCGGACCACCACCGGTACGGACTACGACCTGGACGCCTCCGCGCTGCTGCTCAACGCGTCGGGCAAGGTCGTATCCGACCAGCACTTCGTCTTCTACAACAACCTCAGGAGCCCGGACGGTTCCGTGGAGCACACGGGTGACAACCTCGTCGGCGGCAGCGAGGGCGACGACGAGACCGTCAAGGTGAACCTCGCCGCCGTACCCGCCGAGGTCGAAAGGATTGCCTTCCCGGTGTCCATCCACGAGGCGGAGGTACGCGGGCAGAGCTTCGGCCAGGTGCGCAACGCGTTCATCAGGGTGGTGAACCAGGCGAACGGCCAGGAGATCGCCCGCTACGACCTGTCCGAGGACGCCTCCTCGGAGACCGCGATGGTCTTCGGCGAGCTCTACCGCCACGGCGCCGAGTGGAAGTTCCGCGCCGTCGGCCAGGGCTACGCCTCCGGACTGCGCGGCATCGCCGCCGACTTCGGCGTCAACGTCTGACCCTCCTCCCGCAGTCACCCGCCGCTCGCTGCCCATTGCCTTCCCGCGAGCGAGCGGCGGGCCCGGTCCCGGGCTCGGTCAGCGGCGGCTACCGCAGGCCGGGCAGAAGGCCGCACCGTCGGGCAGGTCCTGGTGGCAGGCCGAGCAACTCGTCGTCTGCGCGAGGCGGTTTCCGCAGGACGGGCAGAACGCCCCGCCGTGGGTTTCGGCACGGCAGTGCGGGCAGACCAGCTGACGCGGCGTCGTGACGTCGTAGCTGCCGGCCCGTTGCCTGCCCTCGTCGTAGGCGCGCTGCGCCACCGTGTCGTTCAGGCCTCTCTGCTGGGCCGCCTGCGCCTCGGCCGCGGTGTCCGGCGAACAGGTGAGACACAGTCCCTGTCCCGGGTTCCAGCAGCGGGCACAGACGTAGGCCGTGCAGCGGGGGCAGCGGTTGAAGTGGCCCTGCGCATGGGCGATGGCGCGGCTGAAGGCGGCGTCCCGCTGTGTGCCGAAGCTGGCCCCCGCCAGGCCGTCGGCCGCATCGGACACGGTGCGGCCGGCGCCGCCCATCAACGACCAGGCGGCGTTCACCCCCCGCGACAGCCAGCCGGCCATCTGGCCCGCGGTGAACGCCTCGAAGGGCGTGCGCCAGGTGTCGGAACAGCGTGAACAGTAGAACTCGAACTGGAAACCCGCCCCGGTGCCGTGCTGCTCGCACAGGTCGCGATAGTTGTTGCTGAAGTAGATCTCGGTACTCACGGCGTGCCCCCCAAGGCGACCTGTGGTGTTGTTCTGCCAAGGGGACGCGCGCGCACGTCCCGTAGTTCCCGCGCGCGGATCACGGTCGTACGATCTGGGTTTCGGCGGCGCTCACATGGGCGGCCGGAGTGGGCAGGGGCCGGCGCGCGGTGTCGCTCACCTTGATCAGGACGGCGATCATCAGCCAGTTGGCGACCATCGCCGAGCCGCCCTGGGCCAGGAACGGCAGTGCCTTGCCGGTGAGCGGGATGAGGCCGGTGACACCGCCTGCGACGACGAACACCTGGAGCACGAGGGACGTGGCCAGCCCCGCGGCCAGCAGTTTGCCGAACGGGTCGCTGACGGTGATCGCGGTCCGCAGGCCTCGTTCGGCGAGCAGGGTGTAGAGCAGGAGCACAACCGTCACACCGGCCAGGCCGAGTTCCTCGCCCACCGTGGTGAGGATGAAGTCGCTGCGCCCCGCGAAGCCGATGAGTTCGGGGTGGCCCTGGCCGAGTCCGGTGCCGAGCATCCCGCCCGAGCCGAAGCTGAACAGAGCCTGGGCGGCCTGGTCGGAGACCAGGCCGGCCGGCCGCTGGGCGGGCGGCAGATAGATGTCCATGGGGTGCAGCCAGGCCACCACGCGACCGTGCACATGCGGTTCCAGGGAGCCGATGACGAACGCGCCGACGGCGAACATACCGACGCCGAACACGACCCAGCTGGTCCGCTCGGTGGCCGTGTACAGCATGATCACGAACACCCCGAAGAAGATCAGCGACGTCCCCAGGTCCCGCTCGAAGATCAGTACCAGCAGGCTGAGGATCCACACCGCGGCGATGGGGCCGAGCTGCCGTCCGCGGGGGAGGTACAGCCTCATGAAACGCCGTCCGGCGAGCGCCAGGGCGTCCTTGCGGACCGTCAGATACCCGGCGAAGAAGACCACAATGATGATCTTCACGAACTCCCCCGGCTGGAACTCCAGCGGCCCCAGAAAGATCCACCGCTTTGCGCCGTAGACGTCACCGGGGTAGAACGCGGGTGCCATCAGCAGCACCAGGCCCACGGTGATGGTCACATACGGGTACCGCTGGAGCCTGCGGTGGTCCTTGAGCAGCACCATCACCGCGCCGAACCCGACGACCGCGATGGCGCACCACAGCAACTGGCCGGGGGCCGCCGCCGTCGAGCGGTAATGGGACCGGTAGGCGAGGTCGAGGCGGTGGATGAGGACCAGGCCGAGGCCGCTGAGCAGGGTGGCCATGGGCAGGATCAGCGGGTCCGCATGGGGGGCGAACCGGCGCACCGACACATGGCACACCAGCGGCAGCACGGCCGCGCAGGCGAGTTGGACCGCCAGCCCCGGCGGCAGCTTGCCGCTCGTGGCGAGGCCCGTCTCGATGTAGGCGTACCCGCAGATGACCAGTGCGCCCAGGACCAGGACGAGTTCCACGGTGCGGTCGGCGCTTCCGTGCCACGCATCCCGATGGCGTCGACCGCCCATTCGGCTCCCTCCGGTGAAGAGTCCCTTGCGAACTCGGGACCGTGACTCCGGACCCCGACGTGAAGGTTATACGCTTGCGCAATAACGCAACTGTAGTCGAGGGGAGGGCGAAGCCGAGGTGGCGGCAGGGAGGCGGCGCCGGAGGATGTGGCCGGCGGCGATCGGGGTGGGGCTGGTTCTGGCGCTCGTAGGTTATCTGGCGGCCCGCTGTACCAGGTCGGCGCAGGCCGAGCAGTGCACGGTGAACGGCGCGGACGGTACGAGCGTCACGCTGGATGTGGACCAGGCGTCCCATGCCGCGACCATCGCGGCGGTCGCCCACGCGCACGCCCTTCCGGAACGGGCCGTGACGATCGCCCTGGCGACCGCCCTCCAGGAGTCCAAGTTGAGGAACATCGACTACGGCGACCGGGATTCGCTCGGGCTGTTCCAGCAGCGCCCCTCCCAGGGCTGGGGCACTCCCTCCGAGGTGCGCGATCCCGTCCACGCCTCCGCACGGTTCTTCGACGCACTCGTCAGGGTGCCCGACTACCTGAGCCTCCCGTTGACAGAGGCGGCCCAGAAGGTCCAGCATAGCGGCTACCCCTCGGCGTACGCACAGCACGAGAGCACGGCGGCCGCCCTGGCGGCCGCCCTGACCGGCCGGGAGGGCCCCGCCCTGACCTGTACGGTGCACAAGGTGGCGGCGGCCGACTCCGCGGACCACGGCGGAACGGCGGTCACGGACGCGATCCGTCGCGAGTTCGGCCCCGGCCTCCACGGCGACCCGACCTCCGACACCGCCGACCTCGCCTACCCGGTGAGCGACACGACGACGGGATGGGCCCTGGCGCTGTGGACGGTCTCCCACGCCGCCACCCTGCACATCGCGTCGGTGACTTTCGAGAACCGCCGATGGAACGGCGCGGCCTCGGACCGGGGCTGGTCGCGCGGGGACGGCGCGTCCGGGGCCCCGCCCGAGGTCGACGTCACACTCGCCCGTGGCACGCGCTGAGGACACCACGGACGAGCGAGAGCCTCGGGGCGACGACGACGTCGCCCTGGGAATGTGCGACATCCCGCGATTTCACCTGAGCCCCGCTGAGTCCCTGCGCCCGTGGCCAGGGGGTTGTTCCTCCTTCGGGTGCTCTGCGGACTTGTGACGTAACTTCGGGATTCTTGAAGCGTTCTCACCTTGTCCGACCGATCCACAGTCGGGCCGAAGGTGAGGGGGCTTGGGTTGGCGGCGCTGGCAGCCGTACGGGACCTGCGCGAGCACTGGGCGCCCGCGTCGGCGGAGGAACTGAAGCAGTTCGAGACCGACGCGCTATCCGGGTTCGTCCTCGCACGCGCCTCGGCAGGACTGGCTGACGGCACGATCCGCGGGGATGTCGGGCATCTGGACCAGATCAGGTCCTGGTTCGGGCGACCGCTGTGGGACAGGGAGCCGGCCGACGCCGACGCGTACTTCGGGAAGGTGCTGCGTGGCTCGCCGAGCGGCACCCGGCTGGCCCGATCACAGGCGCTGACCACGTACTTCATGTTCCTGGAGCTGCGGCACAAGGTCGAGCTGCACAGGATGACCGGCCGGGTCATCGAGTGCCCGATCGACGAGATGAACCGGCTGCGCGGCACGAAGGACGCCCAGCTGCGGATCCCACCGAGTGAGCCAGAGGTCGGAACGCTCTTCGCCGGCTGGGGTGGTGAGCTGGCCACGTGCCGAAAGCTCGCTCCTACCGCGCGGAACGTCGCCGGGATGGAACGGGCTGCGAAGCGGCTGGAAGGACTGATCCGATGAGGTGGAACCTGCGGCTGACCGCCGCGAACAAAGGGGTCTGGAAGGCTTCTGAGCTTCAGCGGAGCCTGGCCGAGCACGGGTTGGTGATCTCGGCGGGGAAGATGTCCGGTCTGTGGTCCGGGCAGCCCGTCTCGCTCAAGTTGGAGGACCTGGACGTCATCTGTGTCGTCCTCGGCTGTGAGATCGGCGACCTGCTGATCCGCGAGCCGGAGAAGGTCAGCCGCCCGGGGCAGACGGAGACGGAACGAGCGGCGGTCGGTGCAGGGACCGCCGCACCGGCGGTGATCCCCAAGCGCCGGGACGGCCGGTCGCTGCCACCGGAGTGAACTGGTGGCACGCTTCCCGAAGGGCTACGTCAAGCCCACCAGCTCCTGCCCAGGTTGCCTGGCCTGGGGCGACTTCCGCGGTCGGCTCTGTCACACCTGCTACATGTTCGGCCGCAGCCACGAAACGGCCGTCTGCATCGGCTGCCAGCGAGTCCAGCCGCTGATGTGGGAGTACTGCCGTCTGTGCTGGTGCCAGGCCCGGCTCAACGCCAGGACCGCCACCGGCATGCCGACCGTCAGCGGCGAGGTGATGACCCCGTGGCTCCAGGCCGTCCGCCATCACCAGCTCTTCTTCGTGGGACTGCATTACCGCAGAGGATCGGCTCTCACCGCCCTGCACCACGTCAAGGCGCGAGAAGCATCCCGCAGGCCGCCGCCCGTGTCGCGCTCACGGCCGAGAACCGGTTGGAGGCAACTGCCACTGTTCGAGCAGGTTCCGCGTGACTACGGTCGGCTCGACCTGGCCGCCGCCGACCTGGCCAGCCCCTGGCTGGCCTGGGCGAAGCACCTCGCCCACCAACTCGCCGAAGCCCGGGGCTGGGACGCGGCATCCGCTTCGCTGTCAACCGCGGCCTGGCCATCGTGCTCACCGGATACACCGAGGGCGACATCCTCCGCCACAGCGAGATATTCACCCCGCTCCGTGCCCTCGACCTGCGGGTTGGCCACGTCGTCACGGTCCTTGAGGAGATGGGAATCTTCCTGGATGACGAGGAACCCTTCTTCGAGCGATGGCTCGCTGAGCGTCTGGAAGGCATTGCCCCCGGCATCGCTGCGGAAGCCGAACGCTGGACCCGAGTTCTGCGCGACGGCGGCCCCCGCAGCCTGCCCCGGCAGCAAGCCACGGTCCGGCTCTACCCAACCGGGCCCGCCCAGCGCTGTTGGCGTGGTCGAACCGCTACGACCATCTGCGGGAGGTGACCCGCGAAGACGTGCTGGCCCATGCCAAGACACTGCACGGCCGTCACCGCATGGACGAGCTGGTCGCCCTGCGCTCACTGTTCGCCTGGGCCAAGCGGTCCGGCCTGATCTTTCGCAACCCGGCCAGCCGTATCAAGGTCGGCCAGATCGAGTACAGCGTGCTCCAACCGCTCGCACCCGACAAGATCGACCGCTCCGTCGCCGCGGCCACCACCCCTGCCGCCCGGCTTGTCCTCGCTCTCGCGGCGGTGCACGCGGCCCGGGTCGCCCAGATCGCCACTCTCATGCTCGACGATGTCGACATCGGGAACCGCCGCCTGACCATCGCCGACCGTGTCCGGCCCGTCGACGATCTCACCCTGAAACTACTGCTGGCCTGGCTGGAATACCGGCGCGAGCGCTGGCCAAACACGGCCAACCTCCACCTGCTGATCAACAACCAGACCGCTACGGGCACTGGTCGCGCCAGTAACCGCTGGATCCGTGGGCCCCTGCGCGGCCAGGAGGCGACTTTGGAACGGCTCCGCGTCGATCGACAACTCGAAGAGGCCACGGCCCAGGGCCCTGACCCCCTCGACCTTGCTGAGGTGTTCGGGCTTCACGAGAAGACGGCCATGCGCTACGCGGAGTCCGCACGAGCTCTGCTGGAGCAGGCTGCCGAGACCGACCCCTCATGCGGATTCTTGGAAACGACCGGTGTTGCCCTCGCCTCACTTGATCCAGTTCTCAACGACTGGGGAGGGTTGGCAGGTATCACGCCGGCGACAAGCCGGTGCCGCGAGGCTGGTCAGGTGCAGCCCGGCTCGCGGCCCTGCTCAAGGCTGTACGAGAATCTTCCGGGCCTACTTTCGCCTCTTCCGCGGGAATGGCCGGCCGTGCCGCGTAGCGGCTGCGCATCGTGTCGCTGGCTGCGGGGCCCGCGGTGAAGACGTAGGCGGCGCTGTCGTCGAGTCGGCGGCCGGTTTTGGCGTCGACGACCACGGGCTCGACTTCCTCGCCGCTGTGCGCGTCGACGAGGATCATGCTGCGCTCCGTCGGCGTGAGGCGGGAGTTGCCCCACGCGGCCAGGGCGACGATCACCGGGCGCAGGGAGCGCCCGAGTTCGGTCAGGACGTACTCGTGCCGGACAGGGCTGGTCTGGTAGGGCCGACGCTCCAGCAGACCGTCCGCGACCAGGGTCTTCAGCCGGGTGGTGAGCATGCTGGAGGAGATGCCCAGACTCTCCTGGAACTGGTCGAAGCGGGTGTAGCCGTCGAAGGCGTCGTGAAGGATCAGCAGCGTCCACCACTCGCCGACGTGTTCCACCGTCGTGGACAGCGGGCACTCCCGGTCCTCCAGCCTGATCCGGCTCGCCACGGCGACCATCCCCTCAGTTACTGCTAAAGTCGAAGTTAGTAGCTTCTATTTTAGCAGTGGAGACGGGAGCGGCGCCTCGTATACCCGCACCCGGGAACGGAGCACAATGTGACCACCTCCATCAGCGAATCCCTCGAAGGCCGACGCGCTCTGGTCACCGGCGGTACCAAGGGCACCGGAGCCGCGATCGCCCGACGCCTGGCCCAGGCCGGTGCGATCGTGCTGGTCACCGCCCGCAGCCGCCCCGACGACGTCGAGGAGAAGACGTTCATCACCGCCGACCTGTCCACCGCCCAGGGCGCCGCCCACGTCGCCTCCGAGGTGGACGCCCGCATGGGAGGCGTCGACATCCTGGTCAACACCCTCGGCGGCTCCGAGGCACCGGCAGGAGGATTCGCCGCGCTCGGCGAGGACGACTGGGCAAGGGAGCTGAACACGAACTTGCTGGCCGCCGTCCGCCTGGACCGCGCACTCCTCCCGCAGATGATCGCCACGGGCAAGGGCGCGGTCGTGCACGTCACCTCGATCCAGCGCCGCATGCCGCTGTGGAACGGCACCCTGGCCTACGCCGCCGCCAAGGCCGCCCTGACCACCTACAGCAAGGGCCTGGCCAACCAGGTCGCCCCGCACGGCGTCCGCGTCAACACCGTCTCGCCCGGCTTCGTCCAGACCTCGGCCGCGGACAACCTCGTCACCCGGATCGCCGACGACGCCGGCATCAGCCAGGAAGCGGCGCTGGGCCGGCTCATGGACTCCCTGGGAGGCATCCCGCTCGGCCGTCCCAACCGGCCCGAGGAGGTCGCCGAGCTCGTCGCCTTCCTCGTCTCCGACCGCGCCTCCGCCATCGTCGGCGCCGAACACGTCATCGACGGCGGCACCACCCCCACCGTCTGAACCCGCCACCACCATCAGGAGCGTCATGCACGACAACCAGCCCCGGACCATCACCCCGGACGACCTGCCCGAGGTGATCACCCGCTACCTCACAGCGCACCGCGCCCACGACACCGCCACCGCGGTCACGACGTTCACCGACGACGCCACAGTGATCGACGACGGCAACACCTACCAGGGCAGCGCCGCGATCGAACGGTGGCTGGACCGATCCGCCACCGAATTCACCTACACCATCCACCTCGCGAACGCCCAGCAGACCGACACGGCCCACTACATCGCCACACACCACCTCGAAGGCAGCTTCCCCGGCGGCACCATCGATCTCCGCTATCGGTTCACGCTGCGCGACGACCTCATCGAACACCTCGCCATCGAACCCTGAGCCCGCTCCCACACCACCTATTCCCGGCCAGGGGAGAGGCCCCACCCACTCCAGACCGCCCCGTCCCAGCCCTCGTACCCATCCAGCCACCCGACCAAGAGCCAGCCCTCAAGTTCGGCATCCACCCGCAGATCAGCACTTGCACGCCTGAGGAATCAAGGCGAGCAACTCCGGGGCCATCCTCAGCACAGGGTGAGGAGATTCAAAGGTCTCCATCACCCCGCGAGTTGACCAACATCGGTACAGCGGTTATCAGCATCCGGGCCGGTCCGGCGGCGTTTCGCCGGCGGTGGATCGGCCTGGTGCCCCTGAGTACGCCGGTCAGCCGGCAGCGAGTCAGAACTTCCTCGTGGAGGCGCTCAGAGCCTGCCGGTGTGCCGGCTGCCAGGTGCGGAACGGTCGTCACGGCCAACGGCTACGCCAGGTTCACCATGGACGCCGTCGTCCAGCGCGCCGGCACCAGCCCTCCCGTGCCCTACCGCCGCTGGTCCGACCGCGACGAGCTCGTCCGGGCGGCCATCGCCCACGTCCTGGAGCAGTCCCGAGTCGACATTCCCGACACCGGGAGCCTGCGCGAGGACGTCCTCACCATCATGCGGACGATCAACGCCACCCGCGTCCAGCTCGTCACCGTCATGAGCGTGCACCTGGCCGGCTACTACCAGGAGACAGGCACCAGCCCCGGCGACCTCCTCGCCACAGGACGCGAGAAAACCGCCGACGTGCTCTTCGACCGCGCCGTCGGCCGCGGCGAGATCAAACCGGAACACCTCAGCGAACGCATCAGTCCCTCCTTTTCGACCTGCTGCGCCACGAAATCCTCACGACCTTCGCCCCCGTGCCCGACCGCGTCCTCGAAGAAATCGTCGACACGACCTTCCTCCCCCTCGTGCGCTGACCGCGACACCTGTCACAAACGGCCCTTTGACGCAGTACGGATCCCAGCCCCTCGGCTCAACGGCGGGGAGCTCTTCGACGGCGGCGACCATCTGCCCCCATGAAAAGGGCGTGCGGGCGATGGCCGACGCCGTCGACCTCACGAGTCTCGACCGCCGTCGTTGACGCGAGCCGCGTCGAAGCCGGTGACTCCGTTCGGCGTGTCGTTCAGGACAGACAGCCGACGTGGGCCAAGGCCTGCTTGAGCAGCACGGCCTGGCCGCCCGGCATCTCGTTCTGCACCACGGCCGAGGATGCCTCCTGCGGGCTGAACCACTCCAGGTCGAGCGCGTCCTGACGGGGGCGGCAATCGCCGGACACGGGAACGATGTAGGCGAGGGCCACCGCGTGCTGGCGCGGATCGTGGAAGGGGGTGATCCCCAGCGTCGGGAAGTACTCCGCGACGGTGAAGGGCTGCAGCGAGGGCGGGACGCGGGGGAGCGCCACCGGTCCGAGGTCCTTCTCCAGATGGCGCAGCAGGGCGTCACGCACCCGTTCGTGGTGCAGGACCCGCCCCGAGACGAGGGTGCGGCTGACGGTCCCGTCGGGCCCGATCCTCAGCAGCAGTCCGATGCTGGTGACTTCACCGCTGTCGTCGACGCGCACGGGCACGGCTTCCACGTACAGGATCGGCATGCTGGCGCGTGCGGACTCGAGCTCGTCGGAACTCAGCCAGCCGGGCGTGGTTTCGGTCGTGTCATGCATTGCCTGATCGTACGGTCAACGCCTCGCACTGTGGGCGTGTCACTCCAGGTCAGACGCAAGTCACACGACATCCGGGCCGCGAGCCGGTTCGGGCACCGTGCAGATCAGGTGACGATGCGATAGCGGTGTTCCGGACGACCTGTGGCCCCGTAACGGAGTTCCAGCCGCACCATGCCCTCTTTGACCAGGTACGACAGGTAGCGCTGGGCCGTGGCGCGGGATACCCCGGTGAGTTCGGCCGCCTCGGCCGCCGACACGGCGCCGCGGGCGCCGCGCAAGGCCTGATGGACCAGTGTCAGGGTGGGCGCGGAGTGGCCCTTGGCCGGTACCCGGGGGACGGCCGGCGGCCGGGTGGCGCTGAACAGGGCATCCACGTCGGCCTGGTCGGTCTCGGCGGCCGGGCCCAGAGCGCGCACCCGGTGCTGCAGCTCGCGGTAGGCGGTGAGCCGCTCTGCGAGGTCGGATGAGCCGAACGGCTTGACCAGGTACCCCACGGCGCCGAGTTTCATGGCGGTGCGGACCGACTCGATGTCCCGGTCCGCGGTGATCATGAGGGCGTCGGGCCGGGCGCCGCCCGCGTCCCCGGTGAGCCGGCGCAGCACGTCGAGTCCGCTGCCGTCCGGCAGGAAGACGTCGAGCAGCAGCAGCTCCGGGTGCAGGCTGTCCACCGCGTCCAGGGCCTCGGTCACGCTCGCGGCCTTGCCGACCACCTCGAAGCCCTCGACCCGGCTCACGTACTCGCTGTGGATGTGGCTCACCCGGAAGTCGTCGTCCACGACCAGGGTGCGGATCATCAGCGGTCACCTCCCACCGGCAACGCCGTCGTGAACAGTGCGCCCTGCGGCGCGGGTGCCGTGTCCGGCAGCGGCAGTACGACCGTGAAAACCGCGCCGGGCCCTTCGCTGACAGTGACCGTGCCACCGTGCCGCTGCACCAGCCGGTGCACCAGGGCGAGCCCCAGTCCGCGCCGGGCGGTCTCCCGCTCGGGCCTGGTCGACCAGCCGTCCTCGAAGATCGACTCGGCTGCGCCGGACGGGATCCCGGGACCGGTGTCCGCGACTCGCACCATCACCTGGCCGGGGTCCTCGACGAGGGTGAGCCGCACCTCGCGGCCGCCCGCGGGGGGCGGTCCGTCGCCCGCCGCGTCGACCGCGTTGTCCAGCAGATTGCCGACGATGGTCAGCAGCCGCCGCAGATGCGGCGGGTCCTGGCCGAGCGCGGAGCCGTCATCGAGCGCGATCCGCACCCCGCGTTCGGCGGCGACCGTGGTCTTCGCCACGATCAGCCCGACCATCAGCGAGTTCCCGATCCGCTTGCGCACGGACTCGGTCAGCGCCTGCCCGGCGCCGGCCGACCCGACGGCGAACTCGTACGCGTCGTCGTACTCGCCGATGTCAAGCAGCCCGGCCAGCGTGTGCATCCGGTTGGTGAACTCGTGCTGCTGGGCCCGCAGCGCATCGGTCAGCCCCCGGACGGAGTCCAGCTCGCGCAAGAGCCCGATCAGCTCGGTGCGGTCGCGCACGGTGACCACCGCGCCGAGCTCGCGGCCGCGCAGGGTCACCGGCATCCGGTTGACGACCAGGCAGTGCTCGTCGGTCAGGACGCTGACGTCGGTGCCGGTCAGGGTGCCGTCGAGCGCGCGGCGCAGCCGGCCGTCGGGCAGAGCCTCCTCGAGCGTGCTGCCGAGTGCCGTGCCGAGGCCGAGCAGCCGCCGGGCCTCGTCGTTCACCACGGTGATCCTGCCGTGCGGATCGAAGGCGACCACGCCCTCCCGGATGCCGTGCAGCATCGCCTCGCGGTCCTGCAGCAGTCCGGCGATCTCCTCCAGCTCGAGCCCGAACGTCGTCCGCTTCAGCCGCCGGGCCAGCAGATACGCGGCCGCGGCACCCAGTGCGGTGGCGATCGCGGCGTACAGGCCGAAGGTGGGCAGTTCACGCCAGAGCTCGCCGAGCACATTGCGCTCGGGGATGCCCGCCGACACCTCGCCGACAAGTCTGCCCGTCGGCCCGTACAGCGGGGCCTTGCCGTTGGCGGACCGCCCGGTGGCGCCCTGGTCGGCGCCGACGTGCGGGCGGCCGTCCCGTACGGCGATCCGGTCGCCCGTCGGCTCGCCGACCAGAGCCGGCATGGGGTGCGAGTGACGGATGCCTTGCAGGTCGAGGACGACCACGTACGACGCCCCCGACGCCCTCCTGATCCGCTCTGCGACGGTCTGCACCACGTTGCCGTCGGTGCCGTACTCCATGGCCTGCCGGATCTGCGGATCGGCGGCCGTGGTCTGCGCGATGTCCAGTGCCCGCTGCTCGTACGCCCGGTCGAGCTCCCCGCGCTGCGCCAGGGCGAACAGCCCGAAGCCGATCGCGCCGGTGAGGGCGAGGATGACCAGCTGGTTGATCAGGATCCGCGCGGAGAGCCTCCCCTTCCCGCCGCGGCCGGTCCCGATACGGATGGCTATCACAGGTGCCTCTTCGCCCCTGTTCGTACGTGGTGCCGGGCCGGCCCCTGCGCCGTACCCGTGGTGGCGTGATTGTGCCTGATGGCTGAGATTCTGCCCACCCCCCGGCTGGCTGAGCAGAACGCGCAGAACCAAATCAACGTGGAAAACCCGCAAACCCGCAAAACCTGCGCAGAGTGCGGAAGCCCCTGCCGCGAGGACCCGTCGCTCGCCCATACCGGTCACAGGTGGTTCGTGCGGGCACGTTCGGCAGCCGAAATCCGACGGGTTTCCCGTCGGCCGATCTAAATGAGCAGAACTCCGGTTAACGCAACTAGCGCGAGATACGTTGGAAATGGCGACGTGATACAGGGCGGCGTCTAGCGTCTGACTTCCTCGACCCCCGAGGCCAGGAAGGAGACGGCACCAGATGGCTTCGCGAAATGACGTCGCAACGAGCCCGATCGCCGGCGAAATACATCGGGATAACGCACGAATCGAGATATCAGGGCTCACCAAGCGATTCCTGACTCCTGCAGGCGAGGTGTTCACGGCCCTGCAGGGCGTTTCCTTCACCGTGGAGCCGGGCCAGTTCTGCGCGGTTGTCGGCCCCACCGGATGCGGCAAGTCGACGACGCTTGGCATGGTGTCGGGGCTCGACCGGCCGAGCGAGGGATCGGTCAAGGTCGGCGGTCGTGAAGTCGACGGCATCACCGACGGCGTCAGCTTCATGTTCCAGGCCGACGCGCTGCTGCCCTGGAAGACCGTCCTGGGCAACGTGCTGATGGGCCCGATCTTCCGCGGAGTGCCCAAGCAGCAAGCACAGGCGTCGGCGCGCGACTGGCTGCGCCGGGTCGGCCTGACCGGGTTCGAGGACCGCTACCCCCACCAGCTTTCCGGCGGCATGCGCAAGCGCGTGGCGATGGCCGCGGCGCTGATCAACGAACCCAAGATTCTGATCATGGACGAGCCGTTCGGAGCCCTGGACGTCCAGACCAAGGCCATCATGTCGACCGAACTGCTCGGGCTGTGGGAGCAGATCCGACCGTCGGTCATCTTCATCACCCACGACCTCGACGAGGCCGTGGCGCTCGCCGACCGGGTCGTCGTCATGACGTCCAGCCCCGGGTCGGTCAAGGCGGTCTTCGACATCGATCTGCCGCGCCCACGCGGTTCGGTCCAGGAGATCCGCTTCCAGCCCCGCTTCATCGAACTCCAGCACCAGATCTGGGAAACGCTGCGCGAAGAGGTGGAGCGCGCCTACGCACGCACCGCAGGAGGCACGGCATGAGCACGACGTCCACCCCTTCCGCCGCTCCGGTCACCGGCAACGGGCAGGCCTCGGCCGCGGCCGCCGCCAAACGCGCCGCCCGGCGGCGCATCGCGCTGGTGTGGGCGGGTCGCCTCGGCCTGGCGGCCGTCGTCCTCGGCGGCTGGCAAGCCTTCACCACCTGGGGGATCGTCGACCCGTTCTTCTTCGGACAGCCGTCGGGAATCTGGAAGCGTCTGATCGACCTCTTCCAGCACGGCACCGAGTTCGGCTCCTTCTACCAGAACATCTGGACCACCATCCAGGAGGCCCTCGTCGGCTTCGCCGCCGGCGCCGTCACGGGAGTCGTCTTCGGTGTCGCGCTGGGGCAGAGCCGCTTCCTCTCCGATGTGCTGGGTCCCTACATCAAGATGGTGAACGCGATCCCGCGCATCGTCCTCGGCTCGATCTTCATCGTCGCCTTCGGCATCGGCGTGACCCCGAAGATCCTCCTGGCCGCGGTGCTGGTGTTCTTCATCGTCTTCTTCAACGCCTTCCAGGGCGTCCGCGAGGTCGACCGCAACATCCTCGCCAACGCCAAGGTGCTCGGCGCCTCCCAGCTGCAGATCATCCGGCACGTCATCGTGCCCTCCGCGCTGACGTGGATCATCGCCAGCCTGCACAGCGCCTTCGGCTTCGCCATCGTCGGCGCGCTGGTCGGCGAGGTGCTCGGCGCGCAGAGCGGACTGGGCCTCGTCATCAAGACCGCGCAGAACAACTTCGACCCCAACGGCGTGTTCGCGACGATGTTCGTCATCGCGGTCATCGTGCTCGGCGCGGAGTGGCTGATCGGCAAGCTCGAGCACCGGCTGCTCTCCTGGCGTCCGCCGTCCCCCTCCGAGGCGAACCTCCTCTGACCCCCACCACTCCCCGACCCTCACCTCCTCGCCGCGTTTCGCGTCCCCCGAAATACCGAAAGGAATGTGCCACGCCATGCTCAGGAAAGCCCTCACCGCGTCGCTCGTCACCGTTCTCACCCTCGGCGCAGCCTCCGCGTGTTCCAGCAACTCCGGCAGCTCCTCCGGCTCGAGCGGCTCCGGCGGCACCCCGACCGTCAAGCTCATGGTCGGCGGCATCGACAAGCAGATCTACCTGCCGTACCAGCTCGCCCAGAACCTCGGCTTCTACAAGAAGTACGGCGTCGACGTCGTGCTGAGCACCGAGACGGACGGCGGCACCGGCGCCGAGGACGCCATGGCCTCGGGACAGGTGGACATGGCCGGCGCCTGGTACAACCACACGATCGACTTCCAGACGAAGGGCAAGGCGGTCGAGGACGTCGTCCAGCTGTCCGGGGCCCCGGGTGAGCGGGAGATGTGCGCCACCAAGAGCGGCGTGCACTCGGCAGCGGACTTCAAGGGCAAGACGCTCGGCGTCACCGACCTGGGCTCGGGCACCGACACGCTCACCCAGTTCCTGGCTGCCAAGAAGAACGTCAGGACCAGCCAGTTCACCCGGATCGGGGTCGGCGCGGGCGCCACCGCCGTCGCCGCACTGCAGAACGGCAAGGCCGCCTGCGTCATGACCACGCAGCCGACGGTCACCGCAATGGAGAAGAAGGGCGTCGGCTACTCCGCGGTCGACGTGGCCACCGTCAAGGGCGCCCAGGCCGCGACGGGCGGTGCCTGGCCGGCCGCGGGCGTCATCGCCCGTACCGACTGGGTGAACTCGCACAAGGACGCGGTGCAGAGAGTCGTCAACGCGCTCGTCGCCACCATGCACTGGATCAACACGCACAGCGCGGCCGACATCGCCGACAAGCTGCCGCAGTCGTTCGTGCAGAACCAGCTGGTGACCAAGGCCGACTACATCGCGGCCCTCACCCAGGACAAGGGGCAGTTCCTCCCGGACGGCATCATGCCGGCCGGCGGCCCGAAGAACGTTCTGGCCACCGAGGAACTGGTCGGCCACGCGACCTCCTCGGTGAACCTCGGCACGACGTTCACCAATGACTTCGCCGTCAAGGCCAACAAGACGGAGGGCTTCACGACCACGACGACCCCGGCGGGCTCGAACGGCTGAGTCCCCGGCGCCCGCAGGGCCCCCAGGTGACTGTCACCTGGGGGCCCGCGTCGTTCGGCCGGTCGCGCGTCCGGGCACATCAGGCTTCAACAGGCGTCTCAGCACCCAAATGTGACTGAGCGTCATGTCCACTGCGCTCGGTAGGTCACCACACCTGTCACCTCGAGTCACGAGCCGGTCGGTGGTCGGCGGACCGGCGTTCGGCGAGCCAGTGGAGGAGCGCCAGGACCGGCAGGGCCGCGCCGAGGACACCGACGGGGAGTGGTGGAAGCCGGGGCCGGTGAGGACATGGGAGATGGTGGTCCAGAAGGCACTGAAGGCGCCGAACATCGCGGCCTGGTAGAGGCCGCGGCGCAGCAGGGCGGGGTGCGTGCGCATCATGGCGAGAGTGGAACGCAGGACCTGTCCGTAGGGGACGGTCGTGGTGGGCGCGTGCCGTGGCAGCGCGGCGCGCAGGGCCACGGCGAGCAAGGGCCGTCAGCACGGCCGAGCCGAGGCAGACGACGCGCGAGCCTGCGAGGTCGGACCAGGCTGCTGAGGGTGCGGGAGAGCAGGATGCCGGTGAGCAGACCGCTCATCACGCGGCCCACGATCCGGCCGCGCGCATGGTCCGGGGCGAGTCCGGCGGCGAAGAAGACCAGGATCCAGGCCGTCGGCCAGGCCGTCGGCACAGTGGTCACGCATGGGTCGTTGAAGGTGAAAGCACCGACGTGCGAAGTCCCGCTCGACAAGAGATCATCATGGGGTGGAATCTCATCGGCCGCAGCCACGGAACCCACTGCGGCGCCGACCTCCAGCTGAAAGGCACCCCATGAGTCATCCGCCCGACGCCCCGACCGTCCAGCGGGTCGATGCCGAGCAGCATTACGAAATCCTGGTCGACGGGACGCGCGCCGGCCTCACCGCGTATCGCGACCGCGGACCGCAGCGGGTTTTCTACCACACCGAGGTCGACGACGCCTTCGCCGGACAGCGCCTGGGGTCGCGGCTGGTCGAGCAGGCGCTCACCGACGTGCGCGAGTCCGGGAAGCGGATCGTGCCGGTCTGCCCCTATGTGGCCAAGTTCCTGGAGAAACACGAGGAGTTCGCCGACATCACCGACCCCGTGACCCCCGAGATCCGGCAGTGGCTGGGGACGGAACTGGGCTGATCCTCCGCAGGGGCGTACGCGATCAGGCGGCGGTCGCGTCGCTCTGCACGTCCCGGTGCGAGACGGCCAGGTAGGCCACGAAGCCGAGGATCGCGACGGTCCAGGACAGGGTGACCGGGCCCAGGCCCCAGTCGAGTCCGCCACGGCTGTGGGGGAGGGCCATCCAGTCGGCGATCGACGCGCCGAGGGGGCGGGTGATGACGTACGCGGACCAGAACGCGGTCACCGGGCCCAGGAAGCCTGCGCGGTGGGCGAGAGCGGGTATGCAGATCGCGACCGCGAACAGCACGGCCGATCCCAGGTAGCCGAGGCCCAAGGAGGCGCTCAGGTCGCCCGCCGCCGTGCCGAGCGCGAACGTGGCCAGGACGGCCGCCCAGTAGAACGTCTCGCGGCGACGGGTGTTCACGGCGTGGATGGACAGGGTCCGCTCCCTCGTGTACCAGACGGCGAAGACGGCGGCCAGCGCGACCATGAAGAGCGGAGTCGAGAGCGCGTAGGGGACGCCGAGGCCCGCGTGCAGGACGTCGGCGGCCATCGTGCCGAACACGCTGACCATGACGATGGCGGTCCAGTAGATCCAGGCCACGTAGCGGCGGACGGCGAACTGGAGGACCAGGGACGCCACCAGGCCCAGCCCGCCGAGACCGACCGCCGGGACGGGGCCGAGCCGATGCGCCAGGTAGTCGGACGCGGTCTCGCCCATTCCCGTGGTCAATACCTTGATGATCCAGAAGTAGACGGTCACCTCCGGCACCTTGTTCGCCATCCGGCGGACCGGGGCATTGAGGTGGGGGCGATCATCAAGGACGTGCTCAGTGGTCATGACACGCACGATGACATGCTGAACTGCGGATTCCCCAGGCCTCTTTGCCATTGTTTTGGGGCTTCTGGTGCATGAGTTGCCAGAGCGGCCCGGGAACCTGAAAGCAACCTGAACATCATGGGGAACCGGCTGGTCAACGGCTTGCGCGAACCGATATGAAGAGAGGATCACTTCCGATGGTCACTGTCGCACCGCTGGGCCGTGTCGGACCCCGCGGTGTCCGCCGTGCCCGGCAGCAGTCCTCGTAGCGTCTCGCACTGCCGGTGATCGACCATGTGCTGGACGGCCTCTGTGACCGTCTCGGCGAGCGTCGGGGAGACCTCGCGCAGCAGTTGGCGTCCCTTGTCGGTGAGGGCGACCTCGATGCCGCGCTTGTCGCCGCACACCGAGCGCCGGGTGACCAGGTCGGCGTGGTGCAGACAGGCAATCTGGTAGGTCAGACGCGTCTTGGGGCGGCCCAGCGCCTCGGCGATCCGCGACATGCGCAGGGCCGCTCCGGGCTGGTCGGCGAGCAGACACAGCACCAGGAACTCGTCGTGCGTGACACCGAGGGCGTCCTTGACCCGGGAGCGCAGCCGTTGCTCGATCGCCCCGGCCGCGGCCAGCAACTGCATCCAGGCGCGCAGTTCGGGAGGCAGCAGCCCGTCCTCGACCGTCCGGTCGTGTCCGGGCTGGTCGGCGGGGGCGGGGGAGTCGGCCATGGTCCCCCAGTTTACCGGTCGTCCAGTTTTGGACGGGGACCGCGACCGGAGGCCGCCCTGCGCAGCGCGGCCTCCGGTCGCGGCGCCGCGACCGGCGCGGTGCCGTCGTCGCCGCGCCGGCGCAGAAGGAGCACGCCGAACCCGGGCGGCCCCTGGAAGTCCTCGTCGTCGGCCCCGCGTTCTCACAGTGCGGACCGCCCTCTTGACGCGGGCCGTGGCCGGATCGACACTCCACTTGAGATTTCCTAGCGAACGGGTAGGGAAATATGGGACGCCTGGAGCCGGTCATCGGCCGTGTGAACCGCACACGCCGGCAGTCCCTCCTGCTGACCTCTCGCCGTCATATCGATCTGCTGCGTGTCTGCAGCGCCACCAGCCCCCTGCGCTGAACCGGCGGTGCCGGGCTCCCCCAAGCCGTCCGGGCCGGGGAGCGCCGCCTGCCCTTGGGCCGCCACCCTCTGCACCTTCGCGTACCAGAACCCGGGGAGAGACATGTCCGCCCATGCCCTGACCGCACTGCCGTCCGCGCAGCCCGTCCCGGCCTTCCGGGGCCGCATCGGCAGCGACGCCCGCAGCGGCCACTACGCCGTGCCCCGCCGCTACCGTCTCCATCTGTCCCTGTCCTGTCCACGTTGTCTGCGGATCGCCATCACGCACAGCCTGCTCGGCCTCGAGGACGTCTGCCCCGTCACGCTGCTGCCCGCGGTGCCCGACGGGCCCGGCGGTGAGCACTCCGCGTTGCGCCCGCTGTACGAGGCGAGCGCCCACCGCTATGCCGGAGCCGCCGTGGCGCCGGTGCTCAGCGACGACTGGTCGGGCCGGATCGTCAGCACGCACGCCCCCGACATCATGCGCGACCTCGCCCGGCACTTCGGTGGCGGCCACCCCGTCCTGTACCCGCGGGGCACCGACGCGGAGATCGAGGGTGTCCAACGGCTGTGTGCGCAGGGCATCGATGAGGCCGCCCAGCGTGCCGGACGCGCCGACGCCGAAGCCGAGGAGCGGGCCGACTCACTCGCCTCGCTGCTGCGCACCCTGCGGTCGCTGGAGGGCAGGCTCGCCCAGCAGGGCCAGCTGCTGGGCGATCAACTCACCGCAGCGGACGTGGAGTTGTGGGTCGCCCTGGTGCAGCTCGACACCGTGGACCGGTGGCATCTGGATGCCACGGCGGTGCACCGCATCGCCGACCACCCCCACCTGTGGGCCTACGCCCGCCGGCTGGCCGCCCACCCCGCCTTCGGCCCGCATCTCGACCTAGACGGCATCGCGCGGCGCCACCACGCCCACTGCCGCGGACTCGAGGCCGCCGGCGCGGCGGTCCAGATCCTCGACTGGGACGCGCACGTTTCCGACAGGGCGGCCACGCGTCCCAGTTGACCGACCATGTGCCATGGGCGCAGGCATCAGGCGGCGGACGCACATCGACAGCCTCGGCGTC
This sequence comes from Streptomyces hygroscopicus, assembly GCF_026168105.1. Classification (GTDB taxonomy): domain Bacteria; phylum Actinomycetota; class Actinomycetes; order Streptomycetales; family Streptomycetaceae; genus Streptomyces; species Streptomyces hygroscopicus_D. Next base: position 31,700 of record NZ_LBMW01000043.1, on the reverse strand, counting down.
CTGCCTCAAGGACTTCGCCACCGTGACATGCGGGACCGTCGTCCGCGGCGGCCAAGCCACGGCGCACGGCCATGCACCTCCGACGACCTGCCGGTGCGGGCGGTCGCGGCCGTGTCCGGGAGCGAGGGAAACCCCCGCCCCGTGGGCGAGCACGGCAAACACCACCGGCGATCCGTTCGTACGAGCCGATCGGCTGCACCCTGCGCCGTCGCACGGCCGTCCTCCGGATCCGCACCCCGGAACAGACCGCGCGGCCCGGGCGTTGTGACCGGCAGACCGGCACGGCGGAGCCCGCCGTGCCCGACGGGCGGAGGTGACGGACGTGCCACGTGTACTGCACGGCGTCCGCCTCCACTCCCGGCCCCATATCGACCTGCTGCGCGTGGCCGGCGCGCTCTGTCGCGCCTGACCTTCCCCGAGCCTCCGGCCCGGGCCCACGTCCCGCCTTGCCCGACCGCCGCCGTGCCCGCGTGTCCATGAGGGCCGGCGATCCCGTACGGACATCCAGGAAGGCACCCACTCGTGTCCTCAACTCCACCCGCTCATCTGCATCTCGCCGTCGCCCTGGAGGGCACCGGCTGGCATCCGGCCTCCTGGCGCGAGCCGGTGGCCCGCCCCCGCGACCTGCTCACCGCCGGATACTGGGCCGACCTGGTCGCCGAGGCCGAGCGCGGTCTGCTCGACTTCGTGACCATCGAGGACGGCCTCGGCCCCCAGTCCTCCCTCTTCCCCGAGCCGGACGAGCGCACCGACCAGGTGCGCGGCCGCCTCGACGCCGTCCTGATCGCCTCCCGTATCGCTCCGTTGACCCGGCACATAGGCCTGGTGCCGACCGTGGTCGCCACCCACACGGAGCCGTTCCACATCTCCAAGGCGATCGCCACCCTCGATTACGTCAGTACCGGTCGCGCCGGGCTGCGCGTGCAGATCACGGCGCGCCCGAACGAAGCCGCGCACTTCGGCCGCCGCACGATCCCGCGCATCGACGCCTACGACAGCCCCGCCGCGCAGGACGCCGTGGCGGACCTCTTCGACGAGGCCGCCGACTACGTGGAGGTGGTGCGCCGGCTGTGGGACAGCTGGGAGGACGACGCGGAGATCCGGGACGTGGCCACCGGCCGGTTCATCGATCGCGACAAGCTGCACTACATCGACTTCGAGGGCAGGCACTTCAGCGTCAGGGGGCCCTCCATCACCCCGCGCCCGCCCCAGGGCCAGCCCCTTGTGACCGCCCTCGCCCACCACACCGTGCCCTTCCGGCTCGTCGCCCGGGCCGCCGATCTCGGCTACGTCACCCCCCACGACGCCGAGCAGGCCCGTGCGGTCGTCGCCGAGATCCGCGCCGAGCGGACCGCCGCGGGCCGCGCGGAGGAGCCGCTGCACATCTTCGGCGACCTGGTGGTCCTCCTCGACGACGACCCCGCCCAGGCCGCCGCGCGCCGCGACCGCCTCGACACCCTCGCCGGGCACCCGTACACCGGTGACGCCCCCGTGTTCTCCGGCACGCCCGCACAACTCGCCGATCTCCTGGAGGAGTTGCGGTCGGCCGGGCTCTCCGGCTTCCGGCTGCGCCCGGCCGTCGCCGGCCATGACCTGCCGCGGATCACCCGTGGTCTGGTCCCCGAACTCCAGCGCCGGGGCGCGTTCCGCACCGCGTACGAGGCCGGCACTCTGCGCGGGCTGCTCGGTCTCGAACGCCCCGCCAACCGCTACGCTTCCGTCGCCTGAGCCGGCGGGAAAGGACCACCGACCATGAGCAAGCCGCTCAAGCAGATCCATCTCGCTGCCCACTTCCCCGGCGTCAACAACACCACCGTGTGGAGCGACCCGAAGGCGGGCAGTCATATCGAGTTCAGCTCGTTCGTGCACTTCGCCCAGACCGCCGAACGCGCCAAGTTCGACTTCCTGTTCCTCGCCGAGGGACTGCGCCTGCGCGAACAGGACGGGAAGATCTACGATTTGGACGTCGTCGGCCGCCCCGACACCTTCACCGTGCTGGCCGCCCTCGCTGCCGTCACCGACCGGCTCGGCCTCACCGGCACCATCAACTCCACTTTCAACGAGCCCTACGAGGTGGCCCGCCAGTTCGCCAGCCTCGACCACCTCTCCGGCGGACGCTCCGCCTGGAACGTCGTCACCTCCTGGGACGCCTTCACCGGCGAGAACTTCCGCCGCGGCGGCTTCCTGCCGCAGCAGGAGCGCTACTCCCGGGCCAGGGAGTTCCTGGCCACGGCCAATGAACTCTTCGACTCATGGCACGGCGACGAGATCGTCGCCGACCAGGCGGCCGGCACTTTCCTGCGCGACGCGAAGGCCGGAGCCTTCGTCCACCGGGGACAGCACTTCGACATCCACGGCCGGTTCAACGTCCCCCGGGGCCCCCAGGGCCGCCCGGTGATCTTCCAGGCCGGTGACTCCGACGAAGGGCGCGAGTTCGCCGCCTCCGGTGCCGACGCGATCTTCAGCCGGTACAGCACCCTGGAGGCGGGCCAGGCCTTCTACACCGACGTCAAGGGCCGGCTGGCCAAGTACGGGCGCCGCCCCGACCAGTTGCTGATCCTGCCCGCCGCGACGTTCGTCCTCGGCGACACCGACGCGGAGGCCGAGGAACTGGCCCGCGAGGTGCGGCGACAGCAGGTCAGCGGTGCCACCGCGATCAAGCACCTCGAGTTCGTCTGGAACCGCGACCTGTCGGCCTACGACCCGGACGGCCCGCTCCCGGAGATCGACCCGGACCTAGGGGAACACCACATCGCCCGGGGTCGTGCCCAGGTGCGCATGTACCGAGACCCGCTGGCCACCGCCCGGGAGTGGCGGGAACTGGCCGCCGCGAACAACTGGTCCATCCGGGACCTGGTCATCAACACCGGCAATCGCCAGACGTTCGTGGGGTCCCCGGCCGCCGTCGCACGGACCATCGACGACTTCGTCCAGGCCGACGCCTCCGACGGCTTCATCCTCGTCCCGCACATCACCCCAGGCGGCCTGGACGTCTTCGCCGACACCGTGGTCCCGCTGCTGCAGGAGCGCGGCGTGTTCCGCACCGAGTACGAGGGCACGACGTTGAGGGACCACCTGGGGCTGGCCCACCCCGACGCCGAGGCGCCCAGGGAGCGGGCGGCGTCGTAAGGCCCGGTGTCGGGGCGAGCGAGCGGGAGGACACGCAACCGCCCCGGCCGGATCCGATCCGGCCGGGGCGGCTGTCACACGGTGCGGCCGGCGGTCCTCACGCGAGGGACGCCAGGGCCTCGTTCCAGGTCGCCGAGGGACGCATGACCGCGGCCGCCTTTGCCGGGTCGGGCTGGTAGTAGCCGCCGATGTCGGCCGGCTTGCCCTGGACGGCGATCAGCTCGTCGACGATCTTCTGCTCGTTGGCGGCAAGCGTCTGGGCGAGCGGGGCGAACGCCTTGGCCAGCTCCGCGTCGTCGGTCTGCTGGGCCAGCTCCTGCGCCCAGTACAGGGACAGGTAGAAGTGGCTGCCGCGGTTGTCGATGCCGCCGAGACGACGGGTCGGGGACTTGTCCTCGTTGAGGAAGGACGCCGTGGCACGGTCGAGGGTGTCGGCGAGCACCTGGGCCCGCTGGTTTCCGGTGGTCTTCGCGTACTGCTCGAAGGACGGCACGAGCGCGAAGAACTCACCCAGCGAGTCCCAGCGCAGATAGTTCTCCTTGACCAGCTGCTGGACGTGCTTCGGGGCGGAGCCGCCGGCACCCGTCTCGAACAAGCCACCACCCGCCATCAGCGGGACGACCGACAGCATCTTGGCGCTGGTGCCCAGCTCCAGGATCGGGAACAGGTCGGTCAGGTAGTCGCGCAGCACGTTGCCGGTGACGGAGATGGTGTTCTCGCCGCGGCGGATGCGCTCCACGGACAGCTTGGTGGCCTCGACCGGGGACAGGATACGGATGTCCAGGCCCTCGGTGTCGTGCTCCGGCAGGTACTGCCGGACCTTGGCGATCAGGTTGGCGTCGTGCGCTCGGGTCTCGTCCAGCCAGAAGACGGCCGGGTCGCCGGTGGCGCGGGCGCGGGTGACGGCGAGCTTCACCCAGTCCTTGATCGGGGCGTCCTTGGTCTGGCAGGCGCGGAAGATGTCACCGGCGGAGACGGTCTGCTCGATGACGACGTTGCCCGCCTGGTCGACCAGGCGGACCGTGCCGGTGGTCGGGATCTCGAAGGTCTTGTCGTGGCTGCCGTACTCCTCGGCCTTCTGCGCCATGAGGCCGACGTTCGGGACGGAGCCCATGGTGGACGGGTCGTAGGCGCCGTTGGCGCGGCAGTCGTCGATGACGGCCTGGTAGACGCCCGAGTAGCTGCTGTCGGGCAGGACCGCGAGGGTGTCGGCCTCCTGGCCGTCCGGACCCCACATGTGGCCGGAGGTGCGGATCATCGCCGGCATCGAGGCGTCGACGATGACGTCGGACGGGACGTGCAGGTTGGTGATGCCCTTGTCGGAGTCGACCATGGCCAGCGCGGGGCCCTCGGCGAGCTCGGCGTCGAAGGAGGCCTTGATCTCGGCGCCCTCCGGCAGGGCCTGAAGACCCTTGAAGATGCCGCCCAGACCGTCGTTCGGGGTCAGACCCGCCGCGGCGAAGGTCTCGGCGTACTTGGCGAAGGTCTTCGGGAAGAAGGCGCGCACCACGTGACCGAAGACGATCGGGTCGGAGACCTTCATCATCGTGGCCTTCAGGTGCACGGAGAACAGGACGCCCTCCTCCTTGGCGCGGGCGACCTGCTCCGTGAGGAACTCGCGCAGGGCCGCGACACGCATCACGGAGGCGTCGACGACCTCGCCCTCGAGGACCGGTACGGACTCGCGCAGCACGGTGGTGGAGCCGTCGTCGCCGACCAGCTCGATGCGCAGCGAACCGGCCTCGGAGATCACCGCGGACTTCTCGGTGGAGCGGAAGTCGTTCTGGCCCATGGTCGCCACGTTGGTCTTGGAGTCGGGGGTCCAGGCGCCCATGCGGTGCGGGTGGGTCTTGGCGTAGTTCTTCACCGAGGCGGGCGCGCGGCGGTCGGAGTTGCCCTCGCGCAGCACCGGGTTCACGGCGGAGCCCTTGACCTTGTCGAAACGGGCGCGGATCTCCCGCTCCTCGTCGGTCTTCGGCTCGTCCGGGTAGTCCGGCAGCGCGTAGCCCTTGGCCTGCAGCTCGGCGACGGCCGCCTTCAGCTGCGGTACGGACGCCGAGACGTTCGGCAGCTTGATGATGTTGGCCGCGGGGGTCTTCGCCAGCCGGCCGAGCTCCGCGAGGGCGTCGTCGATCCGCTGGTCCTCGTTCAGGTACTCGGGGAAGACCGCGAGGATGCGCCCGGCCAGCGAGATGTCCCGGGTGTCCACAGCGACGCCCGCCTGCGAGGCGTACGCCTGGACCACCGGCAGGAAGGAATACGTCGCCAGGGCCGGGGCCTCGTCAGTGTGCGTGTAGATGATGGTCGAGTCAGTCACCGGGTGCTCCGCTCCACGTCTGTAACATTGCTCGACATCAAGATATCTCGTGAGCGCACCCCGCTCGACAGTGGCCCGGGCCACGGGGCCGCACAGGGTGGGGACCGCGTCGCACTCGGTGCCGCGAGCCTGCACGGAGAGTGAGCCGGTACGGAGAGTGGTCCAGGCCGGGCGCCTCAGGGGGCCGGGCCGGTCGGGCCGGTCGGGCCGCGGTCGCAGGGGCGCGTGGGCCGGCTCCCCACGCGCCCGCCGGGTACGGCAGCACGTCGCGGTCGCGTGCCGGGCGACGAAGACGGATGGCCGCCGCCTAAGGGCTGTCCCGTAATCCCCGGCGGGCGCACGACGACAGCTACGTCACCTCGCTGCGTTGTCGGATCGACCGAATACGCCCAGTATGAGGACGATCCTCCACCTTGCGATGCACCGCATCTGACGCCGCGCGCTGATCCACCGGGGATTACGGGAGAGCCCTTAGGGAAGGACGGTGTCCCCGCTGCGCTGCTGCGGAATGACGACCGGGCCCTGCTGGAGCGCCACCGTCCGGGTCGGCGCCGGAATGCGGATGCCCTCGGCGCGGTACCGCTTGTGCAGGCGCTTGATGAACTCGTGCTTGATGCGGTACTGGTCGCTGAACTCGCCGACGCCCAGGATCACCGTGAAGCCGATCCGGGAGTCCCCGAAGGTGTGGAAGCGGACGGCCGGTTCGTGGTCCGGGACCGCGCCGGTGATCTCCGTCATCACCTCCGCGACGACCTCGGTGGTGACCTTCTCGACGTGCTCCAGGTCGCTGTCGTAGCCGACCCCCACCTGCACCAGCACGGTCAGCCGCTGCTCGGGACGGGTGTAGTTGATCATGTTCGTCTTCGCGAGCTGACCGTTGGGGATGACGACCAGGTTGTTGGAGAGCTGGCGCACCGTCGTCTGCCGCCAGTTGATGTCCACGACATAGCCCTCCTCGCCGCTGCTCAGCCGGATGTAGTCGCCCGGCTGGACCGTCTTCGAGGCGAGGATGTGAACGCCCGCGAAGAGGTTCGCGAGGGTGTCCTGAAGGGCGAGCGCGACGGCCAGGCCGCCGACACCCAGGGCGGTGAGCAGCGGCGCTATGGAGATGCCCAGTGTCTGCAGCATCACCAGGAACCCCATGGCCAGCACCACGACCCGGGTGATGTTCACGAAGATCGTGGCCGATCCGGCGACACCGGACCGCGACTGGGTGACCGTCCGCACCAGACCGGCGATCACCCGGGCCGCCGTCAGCGTGGTGACGAAGATGATCAGCACGCTCAGGGTCTGATCGACGTGGTGCTGCACCGTCCGGGTGAGGGGCAGCACCGCGGCCGCGGAGGCCGCGCCGCCCGCGATCGCCGCCCACGGCACCACGGTCCGCAGGGCGTCCACGATCACGTCGTCGCCGCCCCACTTGGTGCGGCCGGCGTGTTTGCCCAGCCAGCGCAGCACCGTGCGCAGCAGGACCGCCGCAAGCAGGCCCGCGGCCAGGGCGATTCCGGCGATGATCAGGTCGTCCAGGGTGAGCGCGCGGTTCACCGGCCACCTCCCGCGCGGGAGTGAGGGCCCTGGAGCCGGATGTGCGGGTTCGTCACTTGCCACCTGCTCGAATCACGGGATGCTCGATCACCTCCGGACAGGTGTTCGCCGCCCGGAGCGAAGGTTCATCCTGCCGTATGGCCGTGTCGGGTCGTCATCGGACCGGCGGTGAGCCGCCATTGACGTCCGCTCGGCCGTTGCAGCAGGCTGGCGCACGGTGATCGGAGCCGGACGGACGGGGTGGACCATGAGCGGTGGCGCGGTGCTCGCCGTCGACCAGGGCACGTCCGGCACCAAGGCTCTCGTCCTCTGCCCAGACCGCGGAGTGATCGGCTCCGCCACCGTTCCCGTACGGCCGCGCCATCTGCCCGGCGGACTGGTCGAGGCGGACCCGGCCGAGCTGTACGAGTCCGTCGTGGACGCGGGGCGGCGCGCGCTCGAGGCGGCGGGGGCACCCGTCGTCGCCGTGGGGCTCGCCAACCAGGGCGAGACCGTCCTCGCCTGGGACCCGGACACGGGCGCCCCGCTGACCCACGCACTCGTGTGGCAGGACCGGCGTGCGGAGAGCGTGTGCACAGAACTCGCCGACCGGGCCGAAGAGTTACGGCAGCTGACCGGCCTGCCGCTCGATCCGTATTTCGCCGCGCCGAAAATGGCCTGGATACGACGTCACCTCACCCGCGAGGGGATCGTCACGACCAGCGACGCATGGCTGGTGCACCGGCTCACGGGCGCCTGTGTCACCGACGCCGCCACCGCGGGCCGTACCCAGCTCCTCGATCTCGGCCGGGTGGAGTGGTCACCGGCCGCCCTGGACGTCTTCGGGCTGTCCGGCGAGCGGCTGCCCGAGATCGTGGACGCGGCCGCACCCGTGGGCACGACGACGGCCTTCGGACCGGAACTCCCCCTCACCGGGCTGCTGGTGGACCAGCAGGCGGCGCTCCTCGCCCAGCGTGTGACGCGGGCGGGAAGCGCCAAGTGCACCTACGGAACCGGCGCGTTCCTGCTCGCGCACACCGGGGACTCGCCCCGGCGCGGCACCTCCGGTCTGGTCAGCTGTGTCGCCTGGCGGCTGGCCGGGCGCACCTCCTACTGCCTGGAGGGGCAGGTCTACACGGCCGCTTCCGCGGTGCGCTGGCTCGCCGATCTGGGTGTCATCTCCGGCGGCGCGGATCTCGACCCCGTCGGCGCCACCGTGCCCGACAGCGGCGGCGTCACCTTCGTCCCGGCCCTCGCCGGACTCGCCGCCCCCTGGTGGCGCGGCGATCTGCGCGGCTCGCTCACCGGACTCGGTCTCGGCACCACACCGGGCCACCTGGTGCGCGCCCTGTGCGAGGGCATCGCCGCCCAGGTCGCCTCTCTCGCCGACGCCGCCGCCACCGACCTGGGCACCCCGCTCGGCGCCCTGCGCGTCGACGGCGGACTGACCCGCTCGTCCCTGCTCATGCAGACCCAGGCCGATCTGCTCCAGCTTCCTGTGGAGGTCTCCGAGTTGCCCGACACCACCGCCCTCGGTGTCGGAGCCGCCGCCCGCCTCGGCCACGACCCCGCACTCACCCTCGAGGAGGTTCTTCCGGCCTGGCGGCCCTCCGCCGTCTACGAGCCGCGCATCTCCGCCGACGACGCCGCCGACCGTCTCGCCCGCTTCCGTACGGCCGTCGCCGCCCTCCTCGACGGGACGCCCGCATGACGGTCACCACCGGCGGCCCCCTGCCCCATGCGACGTACGACGTGGTCATCGTGGGCGCGGGAGTCGTCGGCTGCGCGATCGCCCGTGAACTCGCCCTTCATCCACGGCTGCGCGTCGCCCTCGTCGAGGCCCAGGACGACGTCGGCCAGGGCACGTCCAAGGCCAACACCGCGATCCTGCACACCGGATTCGACGCCGTCCCCGGCTCCCTGGAGGCCCGGCTCGTACGGGAGGGGGCGCACAGGCTCGCCGCGTACGCGGCCGAATCGGGTATCCCCGTCGAACCCGTCGGCGCTCTGCTGGTCGCCTGGGACGACGAACAGCTCACGGCTCTGCCCGGGCTGGCGGCCAAGGCGGAGAAGAACGGCTACGAGGATGCGCGGTTCCTGGGACCCGAGGAGGTGTACGCCCGGGAACCCCGGCTGGGCCCCGGAGCCCTCGGCGCCCTGCACATCCCCGGCGAGAGCATCATCTGCCCCTGGACGACCACCCTCGCCTACGCCACCCAGGCGGTGCGGGGCGGCGTCGACCTCCACCTCAACTGCCGTGTGCGGCAAGCCGGTACGGGCGTCCTGCACACCACGCGCGGCACCCTGCACACCCGCCGCATCGTGAATGCCGCGGGCCTCGGCTCCGACATCCTCGACCGGGACCTCGGCCACTCCGACTTCACCGTGACCCCGCGCCGCGGCCAGCTGATCGTCTTCGACAAGTTCGCACGCGAACTGGTCCGGCACATCCTGCTGCCCGTTCCGACCGCGCTCGGCAAGGGAGTCCTGGTGACGCCCACCGTGTACGGGAACGTCCTGCTCGGCCCCACCGCCGAGGACCTGGACGACAGGACGGCCACCGGATCCACTCCGGAGGGGCTCGCGCTGCTGCGGGACAAGGGGCGGCGGATCCTGCCGGACCTGCTGGACGAGGAGGTCACCGCCGTGTACGCCGGACTGCGCGCCGCCACCGAGCACGACGACTACCAGATCCACGCCCGCCACGGGCAGGGGTACGTCACCGTCGGCGGCATCCGCTCCACCGGCCTGAGCGCGTCCATGGCGATCGCCGCGCATGTGGTCGGACTTCTCGCCGAGGGCGGCCTCGACCTGGGCGTACGGGACGAGCTGGAACCGGTCCGCATGCCGAATCTGGGCGAGGCCTTCCCCCGCCCTTACCAGCGGCCCGACCTCATCGCCGCCGACCCCGCCTACGGCAACCTCGTCTGCCACTGCGAACGCGTCACGCTCGGCGAGATCCGCGACGCCCTCGCGAGCACCATCCCGCCGGGGGGCCTCGAGGGCCTGCGCCGCCGCACCCGGGCGCGCGCCGGCCGCTGCCAGGGCTTCCACTGCGGGGCGGCGGTACGCGAGCTCCTCGAGGGGCGACGCCCATGAGATCCGTGGACGTGCTGGTGGTCGGCGCCGGTCCCGCCGGTCTCGCCATCGCCGGCCGGCTGGCCGCCGCGGGAGCCGGACGCGTCGAGGTGCTGGACCGGGAGACGACGGCCGGAGGAGCGCCACGCATCCGCCGGCCCCGGGCCGGTCGCCGACGGGCCGGGGCCGCCGAGCGGGCCGGGGCGGTGGTCAGGACCGGCGTGACCGCGCTCGGCTGGTCCGGGCCGCTCGCCCTGGACACGGTGGGCGCGGGCGGCCACGAGACGATCACCGCCCGGGCCGTCGTCCTCGCCACCGGGGCCCGTGAACGGCCGCGCACCGCACAGCTGGTGGCGGGCACCAGGCCCGCAGGGGTGTACACCACGGGGGAGTTGCTGCGGGCCGTCCACGGATACGGTCAGCGGATCGGCGAGCGGGCGGTCGTCGTCGGCGCGGAAGGCGTGAGCTATCTGGCGGTGGCCACCTTGAGGACCGCCGGGGTCGCCGTCACCGCGATGGTCACCGACCTGCCCCGGCACCAGGCCTCCGCCGTACGGGCGGCCGAGACCCGGCTGCGCCGGATGATCCCCCTGCTGACGGACGCCACGGTGACCGAACTGCTCGGGCACGGCCGGCTGAGCGGTGTCCGACTCCGCCACCGCGACGGCCGCACCACGACCCTCGCCTGCGACACCGTCGTCTTCACCGGCGACTTCGTGCCCGACCAGGAACTGGCCCGGCGCGGCGGTCTGGCCCTGGACCCGGGCACCAGGGGGCCGGCCGTCGACGGAGCGTTCCGCACCTCCCGGGAGGGTGTGTTCGCCGTCGGCAACGTGCTGCACGCCGTGGAGAGCGCGGACGCCGTGACCCGTGAGGGCGAGCACGCCGCCCGCCACGTCCGCGACCATCTGGCCGGGGAGCCATGGCCGTCGACGCTTCCCGTCCTTGTCGAGCCGCCCCTGCGCTGGATCGCTCCCAACCGCCTGGCTCCGGCGGACGCGTGCGGATTCGTGCTCCGCACGACCGAGGTCCTGCCCCGCCCGCTGCTGACGGTCACCCAGGACGGCCGCGTACTGCACCGCCAGGAGCTGCCCGGAACAGCCGTACCGAACCGGCCGGTGTACGTCGTCGGACATTGGGTCGTTTCGGTCGACCCGCTCGGCGGCCCCGTGCGGGTCACGGCCCGCCGGGGCTGACGCCCGCCGGCCCGGGCGGTCGCGACGCACCCCGGTCACACGTCCGTGAACGTCCCGTGCCGCCCGGCCCCCGCGGCGAAGCGGGCGGCACCCTCCAGGCTCTCCGCCAGCACATCCATGCCGTAGCCCAATTCGCGCCGCATGGCCGTCGTCTCCTCCAGTCCCTCCTGGTCGAGGACGGAGGCGCGGTCACCCCGCAGACAGGCCTGCGGGAATCGGGCCACCTCGGCGGCGAGCCGCTCGGCCTCGGCGCGGGCACGGCCGGTCGGCACCACGCGGTTGGCGAGTCCCATGTCGTACGCCTCCCGGCCCGGTACCGGACGTCCGGTGAGGATCATGTCCATCGCACGACTGGTACCGATCAGCCGCGGCAGCCGTACCGTCCCGCCGTCGATGAGCGGTACGCCCCAGCGGCGGCAGAAGACCCCGAACACCGCGTCCTCCTCGGCGACCCGCAGATCGCACCAGAGCGCCAGCTCCAGCCCGCCGGCCACCGCGTGCCCGGCGACCGCCGCGATCACCGGCTTGGACAGTCTCAGCCGGGTCGGCCCCATCGGGCCGTCACCGTCCTGAGCCACCCGGTTGCCGCGGTCGGTCCCGATCGCCTTGAGATCGGCACCCGCGCAGAACGTCCCGCCCTCGCCCCACAGCACCGCCACCCGTGCCGAGGGGTCCGCCTCGAACTCCCGGAAGGCGGCGGCGAGTGCGGCGGCGGTCGGCCCGTCCACCGCGTTGCGGGCCTCGGGGCGGGAGAGGACGACGGTGGTGACATATCCCTGACGTTCGATCCGGACCGGCATCGGGCTGTCCCTTTCAGGGGCGGGGAGGACGGACCCGGCCGAGGTTACTCCCGAGTACGGCCCGTGTCCGCGATCAGATCACCTTCAGCCGCACCAGCGCCCCGAGCGTCAGCGCCCCCGGCAGCAGCGGCAGCCACACGGTGATGATCCGGTACGCCAGGACCACCGCCGTCGCCACGGCCACCGGGCCGCCCGCCGCGACCAGGGCCACGACGAGGGCCGCCTCGACCGAGCCGATACCGCCGGGGGTGGGCACGGCGGCCACGGCGAGCGTCGCCGCCAGATACGCGACCGCCATGCGCACGGGTGGCACCGGAAGCGCCAACGCCTGTCCCACTGCCGCGAGTCCCGCCGCCTGCAGCGCCGGGAAGGCCAGCGAACCGCCCCACAGCGCGAGCGCCCGGGCGGGGCGCGTGTGCACCGAGCGGGCCTCGCGCAGCGCCGTGCGCAGGAAGGACGACACCGCCGTACGCAGCCGCCGGACCAGCAGCAGGACCGCGACCGCGACGCACACCGCCCCGGCCGCCGCGAGCAGGACCGGCCCCGTCGCCGAGGCGGGCACCAGGCCACCGGTGTGCAGGGCGTCCGGGAAGGCGAGCAGCAGGGCCAGCAGCAGCACGGTCCGGGTGATCGACTCGGCGAGCATGTACAGGGCGAGCGCCGCCGACGAGCGGGCGAGCGGCACCCCGCACACCGTCATGAAGCGCAGGTTCACCGCGCTCGCGCCCAGACCGGTCGGCAGCAGGTGGTTGGCCGCGCCCGCCGCGAACTGCGTGGCGAGCAGCCGACATGCGGGCAGCCGCTGCATCACCGCGCCCTGCCGCGTGAAGGCGGCCGCGACCCAGGTCAGACAGGTCGCGCCGACGGCGGCCGCCAGCCACGGCCACTCGGCCGACTCCAGCCGGCCGAAACCCTCCGCGAGCACGGACCGGTGATGCACCGCTACCGCGAGCACCAGGGCGAGCGGGACCAGGCACAGGATCTGGCGGACCGGAACACGTCTGGGGAGTCCCAGGGGGAGACGTACGGCAGTCACATCCGGAGAGGTTCTCCGCGCCGCGCCAACGCGAGGTTGCGGGCGTGGGGACGGCGGCTGACGTGCGGGGCAAGCCATGGGGGGACCCGGGTCCGCCCGCCGCGCATTGACCTCAACGAAGCTTGAGGTTCTAACGTCTCTTTCATGAGCATGGAGACCACCGCCTGGCACCAGCTGCACAGCGTCATGAACGCGCAGCAGGAGCGCCGCGCCTTCGACAGATCCACACTGCGCCGCATCGGCGCGTTCGCCCGGCCGCACCGCCGCCGCATCGCACAGTTCGTCCTGATCAGCGTGATGACCGCGCTGCTCGCCGTCGCGACCCCCGTGCTCGCCGGCCGCGTCGTCAACGCGATCGTGTCGCACGGGCACCAGGGCACAGTCGTACGGCTGTCGTTGCTGATCGCCCTCATCGCGCTCGCCGAGGCGGCACTCGGGCTCCTCGGGCGCTGGCTGTCGGCCACACTCGGGGAGGGCCTCATCCTCGATCTGCGGACGGCTGTGTTCGATCATGTGCAGCGCATGCCGGTCGCGTTCTTCACACGTACCCGTACGGGCGCGCTGGTCAGTCGTCTCAACAACGACGTCATCGGCGCCCAGCGCGCGTTCAGCAATACCCTGTCCGGCGTCGTCGGCAACCTGGTCACGCTGCTGCTCACGCTCGCCGTGATGCTGACCCTGTCCTGGCAGATCACCCTGCTCGCCCTGGCCCTGCTGCCGGTCTTCGTGGTCCCGGCCCGGCGGATGGGCAGCCGGATGGCACGGCTGCAGCGGGAGGCCGCCAACCTCAACGCCGCCATGGGCACCCGGATGACCGAACGCTTCTCGGCGCCCGGCGCCACGCTCGTGAAGCTCTTCGGGCGGCCCGACGACGAGTCCGCCGAGTTCTCGGCGCGGGCCCGGCGGGTGCGGGACATCGGCGTGCGCACGGCGATGGCGCAGTCTGCGTTCATCACCGCGCTGACCCTCGTCTCCGCCCTGGCGCTCGCGCTGGTCTACGGCCTCGGCGGCTGGTTCGCCCTCCGCGGCACCCTGCAGCCGGGGTCCATCGTCTCGCTGGCCCTGTTGCTCACCCGGCTCTACGCACCGCTCACGTCCCTCGCGGGGGCGCGGGTCGAGGTCATGAGCGCCCTGGTCAGCTTCGAGCGCGTCTTCGAGGTGCTGGACCTGAAGCCGCTGATCGAGGAGAAGCCGGATCCGCGGAGGGTTCCCGACGGGCCGGTGACGGTGGAGTTCGAGAACGTCCGCTTCGGCTACCCGGCCGCCGACAAGGTCTCCCTCGCCTCGCTGGAGGAGGTGGCGACCCTGGACACGCGCGGCGGCGCCGAGGTCCTGCACGGCGTCACCTTCCGCGCCGAACCGGGGCAGACGGTCGCGCTCGTGGGCTCCTCCGGCGCGGGCAAGTCCACCGTCGCCGCACTGCTCCCACGGCTGTACGACGTGGACGCGGGCGCCGTGCGCGTCGGCGGCGTCGACGTGCGCGACCTGAGCGCCGCCTCCCTGCGCGAGACCCTCGGCATGGTCACCCAGGACGGCCACCTCTTCCACGACACGGTACGGGCCAACCTGCTGCTGGCCCGACCGGAGGCGAGCGAGGACGAGCTGTGGGGCGCCCTGCACCGGGCCCGCCTCGACGACCTCGTACGCTCCCTGCCCGACGGCCTCGACACGGTCGTGGGGGAGCGCGGCTACCGTCTGTCCGGCGGCGAACGCCAGCGTCTGACCATCGCACGCCTGCTGCTCGCCCGGCAGCGCGTCGTCATCCTCGACGAGGCCACCGCCCATCTGGACAACACCTCGGAGGCGGTCGTCCAGGAGGCCCTGACGGAGGCGCTGGAGGGCCGTACCGCCGTCGTCATCGCCCACCGCCTGTCCACCGTCCGCACCGCCGACGCGATCCTTGTCGTCGAGTCCGGCCGGATCGTGGAGCGGGGCACGCACGAGGAGCTGCTGGCCGCGGGCGGGCGGTACGCCGAGCTGTACCGCACGCAGTTCGAGCAGACGGGGGTGTCCCGGACGACGCCCGAGCCGGAGGCGGCGTAGGGCGGCGCGCGGCGGCCGCCCAGTCGCGGTGGGCGTCGGACCCGGGCGGCTCGTAGCGTGAAGGGGCGGAGTCAGGGGAGGGCGGAAAGGGACACGGTGACGAGGATGGCACGGATGGACTACGCGGCGCTCTTCGCCGCCACACCGAGCCCCTACCTGGTGCTGGCCCCCGACCTGACCATCGCCGAGGTGAACCAGGCCTATCTGGACGCCACCCGGCGCACCCGGGACGACTTGATCGGCCAGCACATCTTCGAGGCCTTCCCGGACAACCCCGCCGACCCCGAGGCCGACGGGGTACGGAACCTCAACGCCTCGCTGCACCGGGTCCTGGTCTCCCGGGAGCCCGACACGATGGCCCTCCAGAAGTACGACATCCCCATCGTCGGGCGCGACGGTGCGTTCGAGGAGAGGTGGTGGTCTCCCACCAACACGCCGATCCTCGGAGCCGACGGGAACGTGGCATGGATCATCCACCGGGTGGAGGACGTGAGCGCGTACATCCAGACCCATGGCGCACGTGACTGGCGCGCGCCCAAGCAGCTCTCCGAGCGCGAGGCCCTGGAAGCCGAACTGTATGCGCGGGCGCGCGAGCTGCAGTTGCTGAACGACGAGCTGCGGCAGGCCCACACCCGTGAGCGACAGGTGGCCGTCACCCTGCAGGAGGCCATGCTCCAGGCTCCCGACCTGGCACGGCACGAGAACGTCGCGGTGCGCTACCTGCCGGCCACCGGCTCGCTGAACGTGTGCGGCGACTGGTACGACGTGGCGGACCTGCCGGACGACCGCTTCGCGGTGGCGGTCGGCGACGTGGTCGGACACGGCCTCGAGGCCGCCGCCGTCATGGGGATGCTGCGCAGCGCGCTGAGCGCGGCCACCCGTACCCTTGCGCGGCCCGCCCAGGCTCTGGAGGTGCTGGGCCTGTACGCCCGCTCGGTCGAGGGCGCGCTGAACACCACCGCCGTCAACGCGCTGGTGGACCCCCGCAGTCAGCTGATCATCTACAGCAACGCCGGTCACCCGCCCCCGGCGCTGGTCCATCTGGACGGCACGTGCGAACTGCTGGAGCAGGCCACCGACCCTCCGCTGGGCGCCCGTCCCGAGCACGTACCCCGTCCCCAGGCCGGCCAGAACTACCGCCCGGGGGACACCCTCGTGCTCTACACCGACGGGCTGATCGAGCGCCGCGGTGAGCACATCGAGGCGGGTCTGCACCGCTTGACCGACATCCTCGGCCGCCACTGCACCCTCAGCCCGCAACGCATGGCCGACGTCCTGCTGGCCCAGTTGGGTGTGGCCGGCGGCGCCCGCGACGACATCGCCCTGGTCATCGTCCGGCTGTGAGGGCCCGCGTCGGTGACGGGGCCCTGCGCGTCCGCTGCCCGGCGGTCACGTCGGCGCCTCCGGCCCGGCACCGCGGCATCTGGTGGAACGCCCTTGATCCGGCCGCGAGTTGGTGTCCGGCAGGCGGCGGTACCACGGTCCGGCCGTGCTTGTCGTGGAATCTTTTAAAGGTTGCGCAAGTCGGGAACTATTACACTCGCCATCCTCCGACCGCACTCGATCGCGGCAGACCGGCACACGTCGGCGGGTGCCGCGGCTTCGTCCATTGGGGGGCCACATGCTCGATCCCGCGCCGTCGCAGTCGGAGGTCCGCGCCGCTTTCGACTGGGTTCTGGACCGGGCACTGGACTCCCAGCAGGTCGCCGACGCCCTCCAGGGCTCCGGTGGATCACTGAATCGCGAGCAGTTGCGCACCCGGGCGCTGGAGGCCCGCACCGCCATCGTGGCCGCCGCGGACATCGAGTACCGCGAGTATCTCGACGCGAGGGCCAGGGCCACGAGGCGCGGTGGCCGACCGGATCCCGGCGATTCCGACACGGCGGACGGGCGCGAGTCCGGCGGGCTGCTGCCGACGCTCGCCGTCCTGGTGCCGACTCTGTCGGCCGTCTCCGCGACGGTGTTCCTCCTGACCGGGTTCGGTCTGCGCGCCTTCGACGACCGTCCCTACGTCGGCGGCGGGCTGATCACCGCCGGGCTGATCGCCGCGGCCGTGACCGTCGGCGCGGCGATCGGCGACGGCGTCTGGCTGCTGAGGGCGGCCGCGCGCAACCGCCCCGCGGAGGACGGCGCCTCCGCCGCCCCGGGGCCGGAGGTGAGCACGGCATGGAACGAGTGGCAACTGGCCCTGCTGGAACGTGGGATCCTGCCCTTCCTGCTCGGCCGCATCGAGGCGGGCCGGACGGGCCGGCCAGGCGGACGCCCCGTGCGTTGACCAGGGTCCGGCGTGTCTCCTCCCGTCCGGCGGCGCCCACCTGGTTCCTTCTACGGTGCTGCAATACGAGCGCGGTTGCCGACCATCGATTACTTTTTTGATTGCGCAATCGAGGAACCGTAACGGCGGAGGCCACGTCGTTCCAGGTGAACGAGGTGGGCCGAGCAGGAGCAGAGGAGTCCCATGGGCGTCCCCTTGACCAAGGGCGGCAACGCGTCGCTGAGCAAGCAGGCCCCCGGCCTGACTGCCGTGACGGTCGGGCTGGGCTGGCAGACGGATTCCACCCCGGGAAGCGACTGCGAACTGGACGTCAGTGCGCTGATGTGCGACGGATCCGGCACCGTCCTGTCCGACCGGCACTTCGTGTTCTTCAACAACCTCAGCAGCCCGGACGGTTCGGTCCGGCTGTCCGGCGGTGGTGACCTTCCGCCCGCCGGAGAGGACAGGACGCGGATCCAGGTCGACCTCGTCCGGGTCCCGTCCCAGGTCGAGAAGATCGTCTTCCCGGTGTCCCTGTACGACGCCCAGGTCCGCGGCCAGAGTTTCCGCCAGGTTCGCAGGGCCCACATCCGCGTCCTCGACGGCGAAGGCGGCACCGAACTCGCCCGCTACGACCTCGCGACCGCGGGTTTCGCGGCGGAGACGGCGCTTGTCTTCGGCGAGTTGTACCGCCATGGAGCCGAGTGGAAGTTCCGTGCCGTGGGCCAGGGGTACGCCACCGGCCTGGCGGGAATCGCCACCGACTACGGCGTCGACGTCCTGCGCGACGCCGCGGGATCCGCACCGCCCGCCGCCGTCAAGGCCGAGGTACCCGCATCCGCCCCCGCGGCGTATGCGCAGCCCGTCACCCCACCGACTCCGACCGTCGTCGTACCGCAGGTGCCGACGGTCGGCGCACCACCGCAACCGACAGGGAGTTCTTCCGTGACGTGTTTCTTCGACCCCAGCCACGGCCCCGGCATCTCGTCCGTGACGTGGTCCCCGCAGTGGGGCGTACCCCGGCCGATCCAGGCGTGCGGCAACTGCGCACAGCGGGTGCAGACCACGCCACCGCCGTTCTACACGCCGCCCCAGCAGGGCTATCCGCAGGCGGGCTATCCGGCACCGGTTCAGCAGGGCTACCCCCAGCAGGGCTACCCGCAGCAGGGCTACCCGCAGCAGGGCTACCCGGCCCAGCCCGTGGACCATCACCACGATCAGGGCGGCCGCCGGTTCGGAACGGGAGCGCTCATCGGCGCCGGTGCGGCGGGCCTCGTCGGCGGAGCACTCCTCAACGAGGCGTTCAGCGACGACGAACCGGAAGTGATCGTCAACAACTATTACGACGAGGACTGACGGGTACCGTCTCGTTGGCGCCCGGCCGCGCTCCGTGCGCCGGCCGGCGCCAACGGCACGGTCGACCTCGTGGGGCGGGACGGGAGATGAACGCTGTGGCAGCACAGACCGATCGTTTCGAGGACCCGCCCGCCGAGGTGCTGGCCGAGGCGGCCGCGGCCTTCGGGCTGCTGGCCTCCGCGGCGCGCCTGCACATCATGTGGGTGCTCTCGCGCGGCGAGAGCGATGTCACCCATCTCGCGGACCGGGTGGGCGGAGCCCTGCCCGCCGTCAGCCAGCACCTGTCGAAACTGAGGCTCGCCGGCCTCGTACGGTCGCGTCGCGAAGGCCGACGGCAGGTGTACTACGTGGACGACCCCGACGTGGTGACCGTGGTGCGGCGGATGGTCGGGCAGTTGGCGGCGCGGACCGAGGAACCCCCAGGGGTGCGGGTCGGCCGTGGGTGAGGCCGGAGAAGGGTTCGCCGCCACGGACTCCCCGGCCGTCGGCCCGTGCGGGGGACGATCGGCGAAATCAAACGCTTGTACTGTTGCGCAAAGTGGTAACCGTCACGGATGGTGGTAGACGCCCGGCTGTTGCCGAGGCCCGCTGAAGAGAAGGGACAAAGTGGGATGCTTCGCAACGGACTGGAACCGTGGCACCTGTTGATCGTGGCGATCGTGCTCATCGTGCTGTTCGGTTCGAAGAAGCTGCCGGACACCGCCCGGGCGCTCGGCAAGTCGATGCGCATCCTCAAGAGCGAGGCGAAGGCGATGAAGGAAGACGGCGACGGTCAGCCGTCCACCTCCACCTCCACCTCCGCCCCGTCCGGTGAGGCGGCCGACCAGTCGGCGCAGCGGGTGATCAAGGGCGCTCCCGGGGAAGCCGCGTCGGCCCGCTCCACCACGGAGAGCACTACGGCCGGGTAAGTCCCCGAGCATGCCGCGCCCCCGGTCAGGGGCTTGCGGCGTCGAAGCCGTACCGCAGGGGCTCGGTCTGCACCTTCAGGTCCCGGCGGTAGATGTACAGTGCCTCCGCCCGCATGCCGCCGGGCGGAGAGCTCAGCTCGCAGGGGTAGGTGACCTGGAGCGCTCTCGGCCGATGGGTGACCTGTACGCGCAGTCCGTCCGCGGGGCCTCCGTGAAGCGTCGCGCTTTCCGGACCCGTCGTGCTGCTCGCATCCATGGTCGATACTTTAGCAGTTACGCAAGTATTGAAGTATTTCTTCGGTGCCCATGCCCTCGTCGCACGTGACCAGGGTCTCCCGCCAGCTGGGTCCAGAAATCCGGACATCCCTGATAGAAATGTCGAATAGGTGTCCGTTTTATGCAGGGAAGCCCGCTCATGGCCCACGAGAGCACCCCCGACCATCACATATTCGAGATGGATCTCACCCGTGACGAAGCCCGTCGGCGGGCGGAGTTCTTCGCCGCGATGGGACCCGACTGGGACCCGGGGGCGGCGCTGGCGGAGGAGGACGCGGCGCACCGCATGCTCTACTCCGGCCTCGACGACCGGCAGCAGGAGATCTACGACCGCCTCGTGGCCGCCGGAGTGCTTCCCGCCCACCTCCGGGACGGCCATGCTTCCGATTGATCCCTCCGCCGACAAGGCGCGCCGGGCCTGGCTGCCCTGCCCTCAGTGCGGGGATCACGAGGACTGCGAGATCTGCCGCTCGGGACGCACCTGCCGCCACCACTGGCGGTATCTGCTGGGCAACGTCGCACACGTGGTCCACCTGCAGTGCCCGAACTGCACCCACGTCTGGTCCCAGGACACGTCCGGCTGACCATCGGCGCGGAGGGCTTCGCCGGGCCCCTGCGTGGTGCGGGCCGTCATGGTTCGCGATGCTCGTGCGCCGCCCGTTCCAGTCCCTCGGCCTCAACCTCGGCCAGCGCCTTCTCCGCTTCCACGTCGATCGACCGGGTCAGCAGCCAGTAGAGCAGCGCCGCGACCGGCAGCCCGACGAACAGGGAGATGTCGGCTCCGCCGAGTGCCTTGGCGGCGGGACCGACGTAGAGGTTGTCGACGGAGAAGAACGGCACCATGACGGCGAACCCCACCAGATACGCGATGATTCCGTGCGGGCCCCAGCGGCCGTAGATGCCGCGCGGATTGAAGATCTCGGCGATGGCGTAGTGCCCACGGCGCACGACGTAGTAGTCCATGAGGTTCACCGAGGTCCACGGGATGAACAGATAGAGCACCAGCAGCAGGAAGTTGTTGAAGTTCTGCAGGAAGTGGGATGTCGCGGCCAGCGCGCCGGCCAAGGACAGCGCCGCCGTGAGCCCGATGGTCACCAGCCGTACGGCGAGCGTCGGCCGCACCCTCCTGAACGAGTCGATGGCACTGATGAGCGTCAGTGACCCGCCGTACATGTTGAGCGCGGTGACGGACACCAGGCCCAGCGCCGCGAACAACAGCACGATCGCGCCGAAGCCGCCGAACACCGTGTCCCCCGCGTCCTTGATCGAGCGGATCGTGTCGAAGTCCTTGCCCGCCCATGCGGCGAGCAGTGTCCCGAGGACCATCAGCCAGATGCCGCCGAGCGCCGACCCGAAGTAGGTCCAGTAGAAGGTCTTGCGGACGGTCACGTCCGGCGGGAGGTACCGCGAGTAGTCCGAGACGTAGATGGCCCAGCTGATCTGGTAGCCGGCCACCACGCCGAACTGGGCGAGGAACGGGGTCCACTTGAAGCCGCCGAGGTCGAAGGAGCCCGGCGGATAGTGCAGGTTGACCAGGACTCCCACGGTGAAGACCCCGAAGACGACCAGGAAGGTGTACGTCAGGACGCGCTCGGCGCGGTGGATGACGTCATAGCCCACCAGCGCGATGAGGAGGGCGGCCACGGTCACCAGGACCACCCACAGTTCGACGCTTCCGTGCAGGGTGGTGTGCAGGGCGTCCCCGGCGAGGATGGTGTTGAAGACGTTGAAACCCGCGTACTGCACATAGGCGAAGAGCCACACCAGAAGGGCCCCGACATAACCGAACTGGGGCCGCGACTGGATCATTTGCGGCAGCCCCAGCTGTGGGCCCTGAGCCGAGTGGAAGGCCATGAAGAACGTGCCGACGACGGTCCCCGCCACGATCGCGACGAGCGACCAGACCAGGTTGCCGCCCCCGGTGATGCTGATCAGCCCCACCGCCAGCGTGGCGATCTGCGCGTTCGACATGAACCACAGTGGCCCCAGATGCCACAGCTTGCCGTGCCGCTCGTCCAGGGGGACATAGTCGATGGACCGGATCTCCAGCCCCGACACCCTCGGTTGTGCTGATGTGGTCACGGTGCCTCCCGGGTGCTGACCCGCTACTGTGGCCGGATTCATCTCCAGATCACCACTGGTCAAAACCGGTCGCAATATGGCCGATCAAACGGTGATTCGTACCGGGAGCACGGCGACAGGCACCGCGCAGGGTCCGGCGGACCGTAACGAGAGTGCAAACGTCCGATCGCCGCCAAACGGTCCTGGAACGTCGGCCTTGACGGCGGCCAGGAGGCCGGCATCGGTTTCATGCTCACGACCCCCTCCAGCCGCCGGACCCAGGAGCAGACAACGTTGTGGAGCGGACCCGCTCACGCAGGCATCTGGCTCAGCACCGCAGAGTGCCACACTTCGCCACGTCCAGGGCGGCCGATGAGGGCGGGCCGGGACGCCGGGCTCAGGCGAGGTCGAACCGGTCGAGATTCATCACCTTGTTCCACGCTGCCACGAAGTCACGTACGAACTTCTCTCTCGCATCCTGGGACGCGTAGACCTCCGAGACGGCTCGGAGCTGGGAGTGCGCACCGAAGATCAGGTCGACGGCAGTGGCGGTCCACTTGACCTCGCCGGTGGCGCGATCCCGGCCTTCGAACACGTTCTCGTCCGTAGCCGACGTCTTCCACTCCGTGCCCATGTCGAGCAGGTTGACGAAGAAGTCGTTGGTCAAGATTCCCGGCCGGTGGGTGAAGACACCGTGGGGTGATCCCTTGAAGCCGGTGTTCAGGGCCCGCATGCCGCCGATCAGCACCGTCATCTCGGGAGCGGTCAGCGTCAGCAGGTTGGCGCGGTCCAGCATGAGGGTCTCCGGCGACAGCTTCTCGCCCGCCGGAAGGTAGTTGCGGAAGGCATCCGCCTTGGGCTCCAGCACGGCGAATGCCGCCGCGTCGGTCTGCTCCTGCGAGGCGTCCGTACGCCCCGGTGCGAACGGAACCGTGACGTCGTACCCGGCGTTCCTCGCGGCCTGCTCGACGGCCGCGCACCCGCCGAGGACGATCAGGTCGGCGAGGGAGACCCGGGTTCCGCCGGATCGGGAGAGGTTGAAGTCCTGCTGGATCCGCTCGAGCGTGCGCAGTACCTCGGTCACCTCGGGGAGGTCGTTGAGCTCCCAGTCCTTCTGCGGCGCGAGCCGGATTCGTGCCCCGTTCGCCCCGCCGCGCTTGTCGGTGCCGCGGAAGCTTGCCGCCGACGCCCAGGCGGTGGTGACCAGCTGGGAGATGGAAAGGGTCGAGGCGAGGATCCTGCTCTTGAGGGCAGCGATGTCCTCGTCCCCGACGAGTTCGTGCTCGACGTCGGGAACAGGGTCCTGCCACAGCTGCGGCTCGGGAATCCACGGGCCGAGGTAACGAGAGAGGGGTCCCATGTCGCGGTGCAGCAGTTTGTACCACGCCTTGGCGAACGCCACCGCGAGCTCGTCCGGGTTCTCGTGAAACCTCTTCGTGATCGGGCCGTAGACCGGGTCCACCTTCAGCGCGAGGTCCGTCGTCAGCATCATGGGGGCGTGCCGCTTCGACGGATCATGGGCGTCGCGCACGGTGTTCCCGGCCGCGGGATCCGAGGGGGTCCACTGGTGGGCGCCGGCGGGGCTGCTCGTCAGCTCCCACTCGTAGCCGTAAAGATTGTCCAGGTACCCGTTGTCCCACTTGGTCGGCTCGCGGGTCCATGCGCCCTCCAGACCACTGGTGAGCGAGTGCGGGCCCGTGCCGCTGCCGTATGTGTTCCGCCAGCCGAGGCCCTGCTGCTCGATGGGGGCGGCCTCGGGTTCCGGGCCGATATAACTGGCTTCGACCGCGCCATGACACTTGCCGAAAGTGTGGCCGCCGACGATGAGTGCGACCGTCTCCTCGTCGTTCATCGCCATGCGCCCGAACGTCTCCCGAACGTCCTGGGCGGCAGCCATCGGGTCCGGGTTTCCGTTGGGCCCCTCCGGATTGACGTAGATCAGTCCCATCTGCACGGCGGCGAAAGGACCGGTGAGTTCCCGGTCGCCGCTGTAGCGCTCATCTCCGAGCCATGTGTCCTCGGGCCCCCAGAAGATCTCCTCCGGTTCCCAGATGTCCTCTCGTCCGAAGCCGAACCCGAACGTCTTGAACCCCATGGATTCCATGGCACAGTTACCGGCGAAGACCAGAAGATCGGCCCAGGAGATTTTCCGGCCGTACTTCTGTTTGACCGGCCAAAGCAGACGGCGCGCCTTGTCCAGGCTCGCGTTGTCCGGCCAGCTGTTGAGGGGGGCGAAGCGCTGTGCGCCGCTGCCGCCACCGCCGCGGCCGTCCGCGATGCGGTACGTTCCCGCGGCATGCCAGCTCATCCGGATGAAGAGCGGCCCGTAGTGACCGTAGTCGGCAGGCCACCAGTCCTGGGATGTCGTCATGACCTCGAAGAGGTCACGCTTCAGCGCATCGACGTCGAGGGTCGCGAACTCTTCCGCGTAGTCGAAGTCCTCGTCCATCGGGTTGGATCGGGGCGAGTGCTGGTTGAGAACCTGAAGGTCCAGCTGATTCGGCCACCAGTCCCGGTTGGTCCTGGGCCGCCGAGTCGGCGTGGGCGTCGGTGAAGGGATTGCTGGATTCTCGCTTTCACTGCCGGACATGCCCGTCCTTCTTCCTGTCTCGGTGTTCCTTCTGTCGGCTGCCGCTCTTGACGTCGTTGGCTTTGCCGGTGTCGAGCACGTCGACCCACACAATCAGCGCGCCATGGCGCCCACCGGCTGGAAAATGTGCTGTGCCGGTCCGTATGGTCGCGCACCGCAGACCACACCTCTATGAAACACGCAGAGCACCCCGCATGACAGACGTGAGAGAAAGGGCGACCTTTCTGCTCCCGTGCCGATTTCCGACGCAAGCCGAATCGAATACGACAGCCCCGGGACTCGCCGGAGGAGCCTGGCTGGTGGCGGCCGTAAGGCGTGGCACGCCTCGACCAGTGGGCGAACGATCAGGAATGACGAACGGCCTGAGTGAGCAGTCGTCCATCTTGATCGTCATCTGTTGGACGACGCGTTGGACGCCCGCTGGACCTGGATCCGTGCGTCCTGGGGACTCATGCTCGAGGTCGTCTCGCCGCGCAGTGCCGCCGACACGTCGCTCAACCGTTTTCTGGAGCGGACCGGTGGCGGGTTGCATCACGTGTCGTTCGACGCTGCCGACCTCGGCGTCTTTCCCTCGCGCTTGAGATCGTCATGACGGTGGGCTGCGGCCTGCGCGCTCGGGGAACGGGATACCGATCACCGACGTGGCGGAATGGATGGGCCGCAAGTCTATCGGGGGGACGTATCGCACCCACCGGCATCTGATGCCCGGGAGTATCACGAAGGCGGCGCGCATCCTGGATGCCGGCCACTGGGAAGCAGCCTGATTCCGTCGGCTCCGGGGAACAGCAGGTTCTTCGTCTGCAGGTGGTACAGGGGTTACACGTCGCTGGCCAGAGTGGACGGTGCCGCTCTGAGCTTTGGCGGGATCGTCGGCCCGGAACAGTCCGGGTCTTGGACGACGCGGTTCCTCGGACTGCGTGGCCGCCCCGAACCCGCACCGATCAGGAGGTGGGAAGTAGGACGAGCTGCTGCAACTGCTCACTCTCCTATGTGCGGTGGCCACTGATTCCGGTCCAGTGAGACGGGAACCCGCACACTCGTGCCGTAGAACGACACGCCGCCCGCCGTGGTGGACCGGACGGGCGCGCTTGGCCTCTGCGAACCGAGGAATGCCACTCCGGCCGTTCGCGACGCAGCCTCAGGCGGTCACGATCTCGCGGTGAGTAAGCCCCTTTTGCAGGCAAGCAACTGGGGCGGTCACCCCGCTGATGCGTCGGCGGATCTCCGTGAGTGGGAGGCCTGGACCAGGTATGCCGGAAGGGTTGTCGTGCCGCGTCGGGTCACCGGCGCGGGACGGGCGATCGGTATCACGGCGCGATGTCATGCCTTGTGTTAGTGTCACGCGTTTGCGTGGTCGTCGCGGTGGGCAATTCTGCACGTTCGGTTCCGCTTGGGCGTGGGCTGTTCAATCCTGCCGGGCCTTCCTCGGTACGTTCCCCTGCGGAAGGCTGTTCATGAAGCATCCCGATGACTCCGGCATCGCTCCCGGCGGTCCCGCCCAGCCCGGGGCCACGACCCCGGCGCTGCCGCCGGCCGTCTCCTTCGCTGGCCTGGAACTGCCGGTGGAAGTGCTGCGGACACTGAGCGAAATCGGGGTGTGCGAACCCTTTCCGATCCAGGCCGCCACACTGCCCGATGCCCTGGAGGGGCGCGACGTCCTCGGACGCGGGCGCACCGGATCGGGCAAGACGCTCGCCTTCGGCCTGCCGCTGCTGACACGTACGGCCGGGCGGCGCGCCGAACCGAAGCAGCCCCTCGCTCTGATCCTTGTGCCCACCCGGGAGCTGGCCCAACAGGTCACCGAGGCGCTGGCGCCGTACGCCGAGGCACTGCGGCTGCGGATGGCCACGGTCGTCGGCGGCATGTCGATCGGCCGGCAGGCCGCCGCGCTGCGCCAGGGAGCCGAGGTGGTCGTCGCCACCCCCGGACGCCTGCACGACCTTGTCGAGCGCAACGCCTGCCGCCTGGGACGGGTAAGGATCACCGTGCTGGACGAAGCCGACCAGATGGGCGACTTGGGATTCCTGCCGCAGATTGTCGACGTGCTCGACCAGGTGCACCCCGACGGTCAGCGGATGCTGTTCTCGGCCACTCTGGATCGCGACGTCGATCAGTTGGTCCGCCGCTACCTCCACGACCCCGTCGTCCACTCCGTCGACCCGTCCGCGGGCACCGTCTCGACGATGGAGCACCACGTTCTGGTCGTCCACGGCCCTGACCGCTACGCCGTCACCACGGAGATCGCCGCCCGCGACGGCCGCGTACTGCTGTTCCTCGACACCAAGCACGCCGTCGACCAGCTCACCCGGCATCTGCGGGCCAGCGGGGTGCACGCCGGGGCCCTGCACAGCGGCAGGCCCCAGCCACAGCGCACACGGACGCTGGCGCAGTTCAAGAACGGCCAGATCACCGTTCTGGTGGCGACCAATGTCGCGGCCCGTGGCCTGCACGTCGACGACCTCGAGCTCGTGGTCAACGTCGACCCGCCCACCGACCCCAAGGACTATGTGCACCGGGCGGGCCGCACCGCCCGCGCCGGTGAGTCCGGCAGCGTGGTCACGCTCGTGCTGGCGGGCCAGCGCCGCGAGACGAGCCGCATGATGGCCGCGGCCGGCATCGAGCCGACCGTCACCAAGGTGCGCTCGGGCGAGGCGGAGCTGAGCCGGATCACCGGCGCCAAGGCTCCCTCCGGGATCCCGCTCGACGGCGGGCTCGCCGTCCCCCGGCCCAGGAACACCAGCGCTCCCTTCCGGGGCTTTGGCACCGGCAAGGACACCTCCCGCGGCGCCGGCGGCAAGTCCCGGAGGGCCGGCGAGGCCCGCAAGCTCGCCGAGGCCCGTAAGGCCGCCCACGTGCGTCGCAACCGCTGAGAGCCGTTGCCCTGGCAGCGAATGTCCTGGCCCCGGGCTCGACAACCTTCGGCCCGGCCCGAAGCCCGTCCTGTGCCTCCACCTACGAAGCGAGCGCCCTCGACCGCGACGGGGATACCCGCCGGAACGGAGCAGGATGATGTTGCCGGCGCCCCGCACTGCGCCCGGCATGACAAGCTGTGCTTGCCCACCCCCGAACCCAGGAGACCACCATGACCGCAGAGCCCGAATCTACGGAAGGTTCGGAACCGGCTGCCCCGGAGACGTCCTCTCTGGCGCCGGACAGCGACGGCAAATACGACCTCAAGCACAAGTTCCGCGAAGCCCTGGCGCGCAAGCGCGGTGCGCAGGCGGACGCCGCCGATGCTGCCGCCAACCCCAATGCGTCGAAAGTGCGTGCGGCGCGCGGCCCGGCTGCGAGCCAGCGATCGTTCAGGCGCAAGAGCGGCGGCTGAGTCGATCAGCTCCGGGATCCGGCCGCTTCACCAGCACTCTGAGCGCTACCCACTCGCGCGCCCCGTGCAGTGGCCCGCAACGTGCGCATACCCCTGTGCGCGTTGCGGGCGAGCCGTAGCCGGGGGTCTCGCCTGTGGGAGTGGCCCACTGCGGTTGGCTCGGGTCGGTGGCGCCGCCGCACTGTCATTCCGGCCAGGACGTCCAGACGCCGACGTTGCACGGTGGCCAGGACGTAGCTGCTGCCTGCTCCGCGCGTTCCCTGTGGGCATGGCCGTTCGCCGCTGTCTCGACGATGAGCACGACCATGCCCTGGGAGACGCCGTCCTGAGTCAGGGGCGTGGCCGGAGTGCGAAGTCGCCCCGGAGGGGGACGCCCGGATGAAAAGGCACTCGGTCAAGCGTAGAGCCATATGATGCGCCGCAGCAGGCGTTTGAAGTCACGGTGGGTGCGGCCGCCGGTGTCCTCGAAGGTGTCCAGCAGGATCACGGGTAGCGCGCTCTTGTCGGCCATGAGTTGGGCCAGGTCCCAGGCGAGAAGATGCGGGTAGAGGCTGAGGGCTTCCAGATCGGGCTCTGCCTCCAGGAGGTCGGCCAGACGGGAGCAGCCAGCGAGGGCACGGACGGACTGGCGCCGCTCGCGCAACGCCTTGATGAGCGCTCCGGCTCCCCTGTCTGAGCGCGCTGCCGACGGTACCGGACAGGACCAGGGCGGGGCCTGACGAGTGGTTCCCGAGAGCGGTGCAGGAACGCCTGCCCGAGCAGCCGACCCCTCCGAACGAAGGCACCCCCCGGTGCGAAATACTCTCCCGATGAGTTCACGCACTTCCCCGATCAGTCAGCCGATCACCATACGGAGGGCCGTCGCGCGGGATGCCAAAAGGCTCACACGGCTCGTGCGTGGCTCAGGCGCCTACGAGGGCAAGTACGCAGCCGCAGTCGCGGGCTACCGGGTCGGCCCTGATTACATTGAGGCCCACTGCGCCTACGTAGCCGTCGCCTCCGACGAGCATGGAGGCCGGGTCCTCGGGTTCTACTCGCTCGTCCTCGCTCCACCGGAGCTCGACCTGCTGTTCGTCGCCGACGAAGCGCAAGGACGGGGTATTGGACGACTGCTCGTCGCGCACATGCAATCCGAGGCCCGTGCCGCCGGGCTCGACCGTGTCATGGTCGTGTCGCACCTTCCCGCCGAGGACTTCTACCACCGCGTCGGCGCAGTACGGATCGGGACCGCCCTCGCGAACCCGCCCGCCGTCCTGTGGGACCGTCCCGAATTCGAGTTTCGCATTCCTTCGGAATGACGCGGTATGCCGGTTCGCAGGGCACCGGCTTCGCCTGCATGGCGCGCTCCGTGTGTGCCGTCGTCTCTGCCCTGGCGAGGGGATCGCCTGCGTCGGCGGCCTCTCCCTCACCCGAGGCCGACGATCTGGAAGAGGCGTGCGGCGGCACCGCCCGGGGAGTCCGTCGCGGGCGGGGCCGCGGCCGGAACGGGGACCGTGCTGCCGGGCTATGGATCAGGCGTCGATGATGACGGGGATGATGAGGGGCTTGCGGCGATAGGTGCGGAAAGCCCAGTTCGCCACGGCGCGGGCGAGGAGTTGTTCGAGTTGGCGTGCGTCCCCGACGCCTTCCT
This sequence comes from Streptomyces hygroscopicus, assembly GCF_026168105.1. Taxonomy (GTDB): domain Bacteria; phylum Actinomycetota; class Actinomycetes; order Streptomycetales; family Streptomycetaceae; genus Streptomyces; species Streptomyces hygroscopicus_D. Next base: position 2,177 of record NZ_LBMW01000043.1, on the reverse strand, counting down.
CGGCTGCGGTGGCCAGGGTCTTCTCGATGACGGGGATGACCGGCTCGAAGGTGGCGTCGTCGTGGACGAAGCCCCGGGCCAGGAAGTCGGGGGCCTCGGCGAGGGCGCCGGTGTCCGCGTCGACGATCGCCACCACCGTGACCACGCCTTCGGCGGCGAGGGTGAGGCGGTCCTTGAGGGACGCTTCGGTGGCGCCGCCGACTTCCATGCCGTCCACGTAGACGTTGCCGGCGGCGACCTTGCCGGTGATGGATGCGCGTCCGTCGACCAGGTCGACGACGACGCCGTCCTCGGCGATGACGACCCGGTCGGGGTCGACACCGGTACGGATGGCGAGGTCGGCGTTGGCCCGCAGGTGGCGCCATTCGCCGTGCACGGGCATGACGTTGAGGGGTTTGACGATGTTGTAGCAGTAGACGAGTTCGCCGGCGCTGGCGTGCCCGGAGACGTGCACCTTGGAGTTGCCCTTGTGGACCACGTGGGCGCCCCACCGGGTGAGTCCGTTGATCACCCGGTAGATGGCGTTCTCGTTGCCAGGGATGAGGGAGCTGGCGAGCAGGACGGTGTCGCCCTTGCCGATGCGGATCAGGTGGTCGCGGTTGGCCATCCGTGACAGCGCGGCCATCGGTTCGCCCTGGGAGCCGGTGCACACCAGCGTGATCTTGTGGTCCGGGAGCTTCTCCAGCTCCTTCGTGCTCACGACCAGACCGGAGGGGACCTTCAGATAGCCCAGGTCACGGGCGATGCCCATGTTGCGCACCATCGACCGGCCGACGAAGGCGACCTTGCGGCCGTGCTGGTGGGCGGCGTCCAGGACCTGCTGGATGCGGTGCACATGGCTGGCGAAGCTGGAGACGATGACCCGGCGCGGCGCGGTGCGCATCACCTGCTCGATCGCCGGATTCAGCTCACGCTCGGAGGTGGTGAAGCCAGGTACCTCGGCGTTGGTGGAGTCGGTGAGGAACAGGTCCACGCCCTCCTCGCCGAGGCGGGCGAAGGCGCGCAGATCGGTGATGCGGTCGTCGAGAGGGAACTGGTCCATCTTGAAGTCGCCGGTGTGCAGCACCATCCCGGCCCGGGTGCGGATCGCGACCGCGAGGCTGTCGGGGATGGAGTGGTTGACCGCCACGAACTCGCAGTCGAAGGGCCCGAAGCCACGCCGGTCGCCCTCCCGCACCCGCACCGTGCGCGGCCGGATGCCGTGTTCCTTGAGCTTGGCCTCCAGGAACGCCAGCGTCAGCTTGGAGCCGACGACGGGAATGTCGGACCGCTCCCGCAGCAGGTACGGCACGCCGCCGATGTGGTCCTCGTGGCCGTGGGTGAGTACCACGGCCACGATGTCGTCCAGCCGGTCCCGGATCGAGGTGAAGTCCGGCAGGATCACGTCCACACCGGGCTGGGTCTCCTCGGGGAACAGTACACCGCAGTCGACGATGAGCAGCTTGCCCGCGTGCTCGAAGACGGTCATGTTGCGGCCGATCTCGCCCAGGCCGCCCAGGGCGATGACCCGCAGCCCTCCTTCGGGAAGGGGCGGTGCGGCCTTCAGCTCGGGGTGCGGATGACTCATACCCTGACGGTACCCGGAGAGCGGGACAGGGTGATCCACTGCCTGTGTGATCCAACGAGCGCTCGATACGACCCGACGCCGGAGACGTACTGGCGCTCAGGTCGGCAACCGTCTCATCTGCCTCCTGCCCCGGCCCCAGGACAGGAGGGCATCCGAAGCCACAGCGACCGCCGCGGGTGCCGGGGTGGCTTCGTGGGTCGCGCGGGCGGTGAGCACCCCGCCTGCATTTGCATGGGTCGGCCGGCACACAGGTCCTGCGCGGGTAGCGGGCCGGCCCCGGCCGTGCAGCAGCCGCGATGCTGCCGCACGGCGCACGGGCCCCTGCTGCACGCAGCGTCCGTTGTTGAACATCGGCCGACGAGGCGTTCGGCTCTGCACGGGTGTTCTCGGTGTGGTGGAACTCGGTCCCGAAGCCGCGTGCCTGGCAGACGTCCTTCGCATCCAGGCCGTCGTCACCCCTTTCGAACAGGGCTCCACGCTCGGTCCGGGGTGTGTCAGGCCTGCTGCGCGGGAGAGTGCAGCACCGGGGTGAGGGCGGGGGCAGGGGTCTTGGGGGTGTGGGCCGGGGTCTTGGGGGTGTGGGCCGGGGTGTTGGGGGTGTGAGCAGGGG
>NZ_LBMW01000082.1 GCF_026168105.1 Streptomyces hygroscopicus | reverse complement strand
GCCGCACAGGTTAAAGATCAAGCTAAGGGCTGTCCCGTAATCCCCGGTGGATCAGCGCGCGGCGTCAGATGCGGTGCATCGCAAGGCGGAGGGTCGTCCTCATACTGGGCGTATTCGGTCGATCCGACAACGCAGCGAGGTGCCGTAGCTGTCGTCGTGCGCCCGCCGGGGATTACGGGACAGCCCTTAGGCCGGCGGAGGATCTCCCACCGCCTCGGCGGCGGCCCGCGCGGCGTTCTTGGCGCCGCACGGCACGCTGCACGCGCTCGCGCGGACGTTCAGAAGGCGGTCGACCACGCGAACCCGGGGTCTCCCGCACCGAGCCGATCCTCTCGAGGTGCTGTACGGCGACTGGGACGCCGAATACCCATGGGACGACTCGAGTTCTGATTCCACCAGCGGATTACCACAATTATCCACCGCCGAGAGATCCGGTCGGGTGATTATTCCCTTCCGATGCACCGGCGAACGGCTCGGCGCCGGGTCGGCCCTCGTCAATGCCACCTGCGCACCTTGCGCATGAATGAGGCCATGGCATTCGGGTGAATTGCGCGGCGCCTCTCGATCGGGAGTTGCTTGGGCCCTCTATTCCTCGTTTCACAGACTGCAGGTCGTGCGGCGAGCCGTTCAAGCTGTGCTCGCTCGGTTTCGGCCGTCACAGGGGCACGACCGCACAGAAGGGAAAGTACGTGAAGCACAAGAAGAGCGCTGCCGCCATCGCCGGCGCCATCATGGCCCTTGGTATGGCCGCCCCGGCCATGGCCGACTCGGGTGCCCAGGGCGACGCGAACACCTCCCCGGGCGTCGCCTCCGGGAACCTCGTCCAGATCCCCGTTCATATTCCGGTCAACGCGTGCGGCAATACGGCCAGCGTCGTCGGGTTGCTGAACCCGGCGTCCAGCAACGGCTGCTCGGCCAGCTGACGTCATGGCCACCGACGGCTGAGGTCCCTTTCTTTCAGCCGTCCGGCCGGGTCGCGGCCGGCCTTGGACTGCGTCTTTTCGGTTTCGGGGCCGGCCTTCCCCCTTCACCTACTTCTACCAGCAGGAAGACAACGAGATTGCGACAGACCCTGAGCAGGGGAATGGTCGCGGCGGCTGCCGCGACGGGCATTCTGTCCCTGTGCGGCAGCCCGGTGCACGCCGACTCGCACGCCGACGGCACCGCGTCCGGATCACCCGGTGTCGCGTCCGGCAACGCCGTTCAGGTCCCGGTGCACGTTCCGGTCAACCTCTGCGGTAATACGGTCAACGCGGTGGCCTTGCTGAACCAGGCCTTCGGCAACGCCTGCACCCATGGTTCGGGCGGGCAGACGACGACCTCGGGCCCACACGCCACCGGCACCACGACCGACTCGCCCGGCGTCGCCTCCGGCAACACCGTCCAGGCCCCCGTGAACGCCCCGATCAACCTCTGCGGCAACACGGTCAACGCGGCGGCCTTGCTGAACCAGGCGTCCGGCAACGGCTGTTCGCAGGGTTCCGCTGAGCAGACGACGGCCTCGGGCTCACACGCCACCGGCACCACGACCGACTCGCCCGGCGTCGCCTCCGGCAACACCGTCCAGGTCCCCGTGAACGCCCCGATCAACCTCTGCGGCAACGGAGTCACCGCGGTGGGAGGGCTGAACCCGGTGTCCGGCAACGGCTGCGCCCCCGCCGCCGCACAGCCGGCCCCCCTTCAGCCGGCAACCGTGCCACCCGCTCCGGCGGAGCCTCCGGTGCAAGGCGTCCCCGCCGTTCCGGCCCAGACGCCTCGTGACAGCGGCTCGGGCCAGACGGGCGGCAACGTCGGTTCGGGCACCACCCAGAACAACGCCGGCTCCGGAGTGTCGCAGCACCTGCCCGTCAACGACCAGGGAGCCCGGTCGCCCCAGGTCGGCACCTCGCCGCAGAAGACGCCGAACATGCCGCACATGCCGCACATGCCGCATGTCGGCACGCCCGCGGTCGCCCCGCGCGGCATGGGGGCGCACCAGGCGCCCGTGCTGGCCAAGACCGGTAGCGACGGCGTGATCGCGGCCTCGGCCGTCAGCGTCGCGATGCTGACCGGCGGTCTCATCCTGTACCGCCGGGGCCGCGTGTCCTCCCACCGGTAGCACACCGGGTGCCGGGCCCCCCGCCGGGCACCCGTGCCACCGCTCATGCGCATCTCCACCGCCCACGGCCCAGGGGCGGCGCCCATTCGTCGGGTGCCGCCCCTGGGCCGTTTCCTGTCCACGCCACGCCGGCCGGAAGTTCATCACTCGTGTCACAAAGAACCTCGCCCTGTCACACATGTCCCGGGTCCATGGCTCTTCTGTCACACCCTGTTCACAGGCCCTGACCCCGGCGCACCCCATGTCGTTGAGGGAGCACAGGCTTTGTGATCACCAGCGCAGTGCCCGGCTCCCCCGACGGCCTCCCCCTGGTCGCCGCCGTGGCGCGCGCGGGGAGGTGCCACTGATGACCGACCGCCGCCTTTGGTCGTACAAGGACATCGCCGCACACATCCGGGTGCAGCCCGACACCGTGAGGTCCTACCGCAAGCACGGTCTACTGCCCCCGCCCGACCATGTGGAGGGCGGAAAACCCTACTGGTACGCGGACACGGTCAGAGCCTGGGTCGCCTCCCGCCCCGGCAACCGCAACCGCGGAGACACCTGACGACCGCATCCCATGGAGTGGCCCGCCCTTTCCGGGGCGGGCCACTCGGCCGTTGTCGCGTTGCTCGTGCTCCGTGGCGACGCCGAGAATCCCCGGATGGAACCCGTGGCTGCCCACCTCCCGTCCGCCGACTTCTCCGCCAAGCCCGTGCTCACCGGTGCGAAGGCGCTCCTGAGGCCCTTCACCGAGGAGGACGCCGTGCCGATCGCGGAGATCCTTCAGGACCCCGAGGTCATCCGTTTCACCTTCGAGCCGTCCAACGAGCTCACCCTGGAACGGCTGCGGTCCTGGTACGCCTCCCGTCTCGTGCAGAGCGACCGGCTCGATCTGGCCGTCACGGACCTCGCCACCGGGGAAGTCCTCGGCGAGGTGGTCCTCCACGCATGGGACCCCTCGGCCCGCAGCTGCACGTTCCGGACGCTCCTCGGGCCCCGTGGGCGCGGTCGCGGGATCGGTACCGAGGCGACCCGGCTGATCGTCGGGTACGGCTTCGAGCGGCTGGGCCTGCACCGCATCTCCTTGGAGGTGTACGCCCACAACGACCGCGCGCGTCGCGTCTACGAGAAGGTCGGATTCGTGGTGGAGGGCCTCCGGCGGCAGGCGCAGTGGCGGGAAGGGCGGTGGGTGGACGAGACGCTCATGTCCCTCCTCGAGGACGAGTGGGCCGTCCACCGGGGTCGCCCCGAGGCCGGTCGGGTCACGTCCACGGTTCGATGACCGTCACCCCCTGGCCCGGTGCCGTCCCCATGGCCGCGAGGGCAGCGGGGGACGCGTCCAGGGGGATCGTCGAGGTGACCAGGAGGTCGGGGCGCAGGGCGCCGGAGCGGACCAGTTCGAGCATGGGCGGGTAGGTGTGGGCCGCCATGCCGTGGCTGCCGAGGAGTTCCAGTTCCAGGGCGATGACCCGGGCCATGGGCAGGGGGGTGGTGCCGTCGCGTGAGGACAGCAGGCCGACCTGGAGGTGACGGCCGCGCCGGCGTAGGCCGTTCACCGACGCGGCGCAGGTCGCCGGGGATCCGAGGGCGTCGAGGGAGACATGGGCGCCGCCGCCGGTGAGATCACGGACCGCCGCCGCCGTGTTCTCGGTGCGCACCGCGTCCACGCACTCCGCGGCCCCGAACTTCCGGGCCAGATCCAGCGCCTGAGGTGATACGTCGACGGCGACGACCTTCGCCCCCGCAGCCGCCGCGATCATCACGGCCGACAGGCCGACGCCCCCGCAGCCGTGCACGGCGACCCACTCCCCCGCCGTCACCCTGCCTTGCTGGACTACAGCGCGGAACGCAGTGGCGAACCGGCACCCCAGGGCGGCGGCCGTCCGGAACGACAGTTCCTCGGGCACCGCCACCAGGTTCACATCGGCGTGCTCCAGGGCCACGTACTGTGCGAACGACCCCCAGTGCGTGAAACCCGGCTGTGTCTGCCGCTCGCACACCTGCTGGTCGCCCGCCGCACAGGACGGACACCCGCCGCAGGCGCAGACAAAGGGAACGGTGACCCGGTCGCCGGGCCGCCAGCCGGTCACCCGGACGCCCACCTCCTCGATGACACCGGCGAGTTCGTGCCCCGGTACGTGGGGGAGCGTGATGTCCGGGTCGTGGCCCATCCAGCCGTGCCAGTCGCTGCGGCACAGACCCGTCGCCTCGACCCGCACCACGGCTCCGTGCTCGGACGGCACCGGGTCCGCCATCTCGCGCACCTCGGCCGGTTCCCCGTACCGCTCGAACACCACAGCGCGCATACGACCGAACCCTCCGCCCGTGTCCCGTCCCCAGCGCCTCTGGAGACCATCCCTCCGGAGGGAACGCTAGCCGCGCGCCCCCGCCTTGTCCCGGTCCCGGTCCGCCTCCTTCCGCTCCACGGTCACGGCCGGCTCCTCCTCGCGCAGCCCGAACCGCTGGTGGAAGCGCCGCAGTGGCGCCGGGGCCCACCAGGTGGCGCGGCCGGTCAGCCGCATCACCGCCGGGACCAGCAGGCTGCGGACGACCATCGCGTCCATCAGGACCGCCAGGGCGATGCCCAGGCCGAGCATCTTGGTGTTGGTGACCCGGGAGGTACCGATGGCGACCATCACCACCGCCAGGATGACCGCCGCTGCGGTGATCAGCCCGCCGGTGCGCTGCAGCCCGAAGCGCACCGCCTCGCGATGGTCGCCCCTGTGGTCGTACTCCTCCTTGATGCGGGACAGCAGGAACACGCCGTAGTCCATGGAGAGACCGAACGCCACGCAGAACATCAGGACCGGCAGGGTCGTCTCGATCGAGCCGGGGCTGGTGAAGCCGAGCAGGCCCGACAGATGGCCGTCCTGGAAGACCCAGACCACCGCGCCGAACATCGCTGTCAGGCTCAGCGCGTTGAGCACGACCGCCTGGACGGGTATCAGGACGCTGCCGGTCAGCAGGAAGACCAGGAGCAGGGTGACCGCGGCGATGAAGCCCACCGCCCAGGGCAGCCGGTCGGCTATCGCATGCTTGGAGTCGACCAGGACCGCCGCGGTGCCCGTCACCGAGGTGTCGAACGGGGCGGCCGTCGCGCGCAGTTCGCCGACCAGTCGCTGGGCGCCGACGTCCACCGCCTCACCCTTCGGCTGCACCGTGAAGTACGCCTTCTCGCCCTTCACCAGCGGTCCGTCCACCTGCCGCACCTCCGCAAGCGCGGAGATCCGGGCCTTGTACGCCGCGTACTGCGGCTGAGTCGCCCGTCCCTCGGCCAGCACCTCCAGGCCGCCGCCGGGGCTGCCCGGGAACCCGTCCCGTATGTGCTGCTGCACCACATGGGACTCGGCGCCCGAGGGGAGCTGGCGGTCGTCGGCCGTGCCGAACTTCACGCCGAGGAAGGGCAGTCCGAGGATCACCAGTCCGACGGAGGTGGCCACGGCGAAGAGCGGAGCGCGCCGCATCACCAGCGCCGCCATCCGGCCCCAGGCGGCCCCCTGCCCGTCCTCCCCGGGCGTCCCGCGCCGGAGGAGCCGTCGCAGATCGAGGGCGTTCACTCGGTGGCCGAGCAGCACCAGGGCCGCCGGGAGCAGGACCAGTGCGGCTCCCGCGGCCAGCAGCACCACCGCGATGCCCGCATAGGCGAACGAACGCAGGAAGTACTGCGGGAAGACGAGCATCGCGGCCAGGGAGACGGCGACCGTCAGGGCGGAGAAGAGGACCGTGCGGCCCGCCGTGCGCAGGGTGACCGCGACGGCGCCCAACGGGTCGGCCCCCGTGGACAGCTCCTCGCGGAACCTGCGCACGATGAACAGCGCGTAGTCGATGGCGAGGCCGAGGCCCAGGGCCGTGGTGAGGTTCAGCGCGAAGACGGAGACGTCGGTGAACTCGGTGAGCCCCCGCAGCACGGCGTTGGTGCCGAGGATGGCGACGATGCCGACGCCCAGCGGCAGCAGGGCCGCGACCGCACTGCCGAAGACCATCACGAGCAGCACGAGGGTGATCGGCAGGGCGATCAGCTCGGCCCGGGTCAGATCCTCACGGATGGTCCTCTGCATCTCGGAGCGCACCGCGACCGGGCCGCCGACCTTGACCTCCACCGGGCCATGCGCACCCCGGTAGTGGGGTGCAATGAGATCCAGGGTGTCGCTCGCGGTCTTCTCCTCACCCGTGATGCGCGCCGCGATCAGCGCCTCGTGGCCGTCCTGGGCGCGCAGCGCGGGTAGGCCCGACTGCCAGTAGGAACCGACTCCCGTGACGCCCCGCTCGGAGGCGAGCCGCATGATCAGGCGCTTGGCCTCCGCGGCGACCGCCGGGTCGTCGACGGACCGGTGCCCCGCGTCCACGAGGAGGAGCAGATTGGGCTGTGAGCCGGGGAACTCCCGCTCCAGCGCCCGGGTCGCGTAGGTGGACTGCGCGGCCGGGTCCTCCCAGCCGCCACTGCCCAGCCGGTCGGCGACACCGCTGCCGGCGACCACCGCGAGTGCGGTGAGCACCAGCGCGAGGAGCAACGACAGCCGGGGCCGGGCGGTCACCAGCCGGGTCCATCCGCCCGGTCCCGGCACACCCCCTCCGCCGACCTTTTCCCGGCCGCTCCCGCGGTTGACTTCGGACATGACGCGGTGTCCCCTTCACCGTGACCCCGCACCCGTACATCCGTGTCCGTGCAGGCAGCATGGGTCGTCCATTGCCCATAGAATGGCAAACACGAGTCGTTGCTCGCGTTTCTCAAGAATGCGAGCGACCGCTCGCGTTTGTCAATCGCGTTCCGAGAGCTGGGGATAACGCGTGCCCAAGAGCCAGCGGGTCGAGGGGCCGGTCATCGGGCCGACCGTGGAGCCGGCCCAGGAGCAGCGGCCGCCGGCCGAGCAGGAGTGGCAGGCCGAGCCGCAGCCGCACACCGAGCAGCAGCCGCGCGAAGGCAGGCCGCGCCGCCGACAGGCCCGCGGCGAGCGCCGTATCGCGCAGCTCCTGGAAGCCGCGGCCGCGGTCTTCTGCCGCACCGGCTACACCGCCGCGAGCACCAACGCGATCGCCCGCGAGGCCGGCGTATCGCCGGGCACGCTCTACCAGTTCTTCCCGAACAAGGAGGCGATCGCGGTCGGCCTCAGTGAGCAGTTGCTGCACCAGTGGCAGGAGTCACAGGGCCGGGCGCTCGCCGACGACAACATCGGGCTTCCGCTCGAGGAGCTGCTCGACGCGGCGCTCGACCCGCTGATCGCGTTCAACGTGGAGAACCCGGCCTTCGGCGTCCTGCTGCACGGCCCCGACGCTCCCGGACCGATCGCCCAGGAGCACGGCAACCTGCACGCGGCCTCGCTCACCCGCATCGAGGAGATCGTCGCGGGATACCTGCCGGGCGCCCAGCCCGACAACCGCACCCGCACCGCGAACATGCTGCTCGCGCTCTTCAAGGCCGGCCTCGACCTGATCATGTCCCACGAGGGCGCCGAACGGGAGGCGTACATCGCCGAGCTGAAGACCGCGATGTACCGCTACCTCAAGCCCCTGCTGGACGACGACCGCGACTGAGCAGCCGAAGACGGGTCGCCCCGCCCGGCCCCGAACCTTCTTTGATGAATACCCCCTAGGGGTATACTGTGATTCACGTCAGCCCCACACGCCTCCCCGAGGAGTATCGACATGGCCGCGCAGACCGACACCCCGGGCTCCGTGACGACCGTCTACAAGGTGAGCGGGATGAGCTGCGGACACTGTGAAGGCTCAGTCTCCGGCGAGATCTCCGGGATCGCCGGCGTCAGCTCGGTCACGGCCGTGGCGTCCACCGGCGAGGTCACGGTGGTCTCCTCGGCGCCCCTCGACGACGAGGCCGTGCGCGCCGCCGTCGACGAGGCGGGCTTCGAACTCGCCGGCAAGGCCTGAACGGCCAGCACCTGCTCTCCGACCCGGCCGTACCGACCAGCTGATACTGGCTCCGTACGGCCCGGTCCGATGTCTGGAGTCCGGACATGACCAGCACCGCAGCACCCACTCCGACAGCGGGAGCCGTACGCTCCGAGGTCGAACTCACGATCGGGGGCATGACCTGCGCCTCCTGCGCGGCCCGGGTCGAGAAGAAGCTCAACCGCATGGACGGAGTCGCCGCCACGGTGAACTTCGCCACCGAGAAGGCGAAGATCTCGTACGCCGACGGGATCGAGGTCGCCGACCTGATCGCCACCGTGGTGAAGACGGGCTACACGGCCGAGGTACCCCCGCCGCCGCTACCCGAACGGCCCGAACCACCCCGGGAGCCGGAGAACTCCGCGGCGCCCGGGGAAGACCCCGAGACGGCGGCCCTCCGACAGCGCCTGACCGTCTCCGCCCTGCTCGCCCTGCCCGTCGTCCTGCTGGCGATGGTCCCGGCCCTGCAGTTCGACAACTGGCAGTGGCTCTCGCTGACACTGGCCTCACCCGTCGTCGTCTGGGGCGGACTGCCCTTCCACACGGCGGCGTTCACGAACGCCCGGCACGGCGCGGCCACCATGGACACGCTCGTCTCGGTCGGTACGCTCGCGGCCTTCGGCTGGTCACTGTGGGCGCTGTTCTGGGGGGATGCCGGAATGCCCGGCATGCGCCACGGCTTCGACCTCACCGTCTCCCGTACGAACGGATCTTCGACCATCTACCTCGAAGTCGCCGCGGGTGTCGTCGCGTTCATTCTGCTCGGCCGCTATCTGGAGTCCCGCTCCAAGCGACGCGCGGGCGCGGCCCTGAAGGCGCTGCTCGAACTGGGCGCGAAGGACGTCGCGGTGGTACGGGACGGTCGCGAAGTGCGCGTGCCGGTGGCCCGGCTGACCGTCGGCGACCGGTTCGTCGTACGACCCGGTGAGAAGATAGCCACGGACGGGACCGTCGTGGAGGGCGCCTCGGCCGTCGACGCGTCCATGCTGACCGGGGAGTCGGTGCCGGTCGACGTGTCCGTGGGCGACCCGGTGACCGGTGCGACCGTGAACGCCGGGGGCCGGCTGGTCGTCGAGGCGACCCGGGTCGGTGCGGACACCCAGCTCGCCCGGACGGCACGGCTCGTGGAGGACGCGCAGAACGGCAAGGCCGAGGTGCAGCGCCTCGCCGACCGCGTCTCCGGGATCTTCGTGCCCGTCGTGCTGCTGATCGCCCTCGGCACGTTCGGGGTGTGGCTCGGCGTCACCGGCGACACGGTCGCCGCCTTCACGGCGGCCGTCGCGGTGCTGATCATCGCCTGCCCCTGCGCGCTGGGGCTCGCCACTCCGACCGCACTGATGGTCGGTACGGGCCGCGGCGCTCAGCTCGGCGTCCTCATCAAGGGGCCGGAGGTGCTGGAGTCCACGCGGCGGGTCGACACGGTGGTCCTGGACAAGACCGGGACGGTCACCACCGGCCGGATGACCCTGCAGGGGGTGTACGCCGTCGAGGGCATGGACGAGAAGGAGGTCCTGCGGCTCGCAGGAGCCCTGGAGCACGCCTCCGAGCACCCGATCGCCCAGGCGGTCGCGGCAGGCGCCCAGGAGCGCGTCGGTGACCTTCCGGTGCCGGAGCGCTTCGAGAACGTCCCCGGGCTCGGCGTGCGCGGGCGCGTGGAGGGCCAGGAGATCACGGTGGGCCGGTTCCCGGACACGCTTCCGGAGGCGCCGGCCCGGGCGAAGGCGGAGGCCGAGGCGGACGGGTGCACGGCCGTGGTGGTCGCGCGGGACGGAGTGGCACTCGGTGTCGTGACCGTCGCCGACGCGATCAAGGAGACGAGCGCCGAGGCGGTACGGCAGCTGCGGGCACTGGGGCTGACGCCGGTGCTGCTGACCGGCGACAACCGGGCGGTTGCCGAGGCGGTGGCGCGCGCCGTGGGCATCGACGCCGACGCCGTGATCGCCGAGGTGCTGCCTCAGGACAAGGTCGAGGCCGTCAGGCGGCTGCAGCGCGAGGGGCGGACCGTCGCCATGGTCGGCGACGGCGTCAACGACGCGGCCGCGCTCGCCACCGCCGATCTGGGCCTGGCCATGGGTACCGGGACCGACGCCGCGATCGAGGCGAGCGATCTGACCCTCGTGCGCGGGGACCTGCGCGTGGCCGCGGACGCGATCCGGCTGTCGCGGCGGACCCTGGCCACGATCAAGGGCAACCTGGCGTGGGCCTTTGCATACAACGTGGCCGCGCTGCCGCTGGCCGCCGCCGGGCTGCTCAACCCGATGATCGCGGGTGCCGCCATGGCCTTCTCCTCGGTGTTCGTGGTGACGAACAGCCTTCGACTCCGGGCATTCTCCTGACGGAGGAGTAAGAGTCCCTCTAGAGTCCGACGCGTGCCTCACATAAGCTCTTCACAAGGCTCGCGCATCATCCTTACGCTGGGGCCTCGATCGCCATATCGAGGCTCTTGCGTATCTTCAGGACATATGCAAGAGACGCAGATCACAGTGATGTGAACGTAACCAACGGAAGGGTTCGTGAGTCTAAGTTGGCGATGTCGGGAGCGTCTTGGGGGGCGTGACTGACATCTGGGGATGTCTTGGGGGACGTTCCCAGGCACTGCGTTGCCGGGGCACGTACACCGGGGAGCTTTGAGCGGCCCTCCCGTCCGTACGCGTCCCGGCAGACCGCACCGCAGTGGTACGTCGAGTTTTGCTCGTTTTGCTCGCAGCGATTCAGGCGCTGTCCCGCAGATGCCCGGCCGGATCCCGTGGGGGGAATCCGCACCGGGACATGGGAAGGCGCCCCGGTCGTCGGCCCGTGGGGGGACTGACGCACTGGGGCGCCTTTCGCCTGTTTGTGCGCATCCCGCGTACGCCCCGCAGGAAGCACACGGCGTACGCCGCTCTACGACGGCGTACGCCTCACGTACCTGCCGTGCTCAGCTGTCAGCCTGCTCAGCCGTCTGCCGTGCTCAGCTGTCAGCCTGCACAGCCGCCTGCCGTGCTCGGCTGCCTGCGGTGCTCAGCTGCGTCCGAGGCTCAGCGCTCTTCGACCGGAACGAAGTCGCGCTCCACAACGCCCGTGTAGATCTGGCGCGGGCGGCCGATGCGGGAGCCCGGCTCCTTGATCATCTCGTGCCACTGGGCGATCCAGCCCGGAAGGCGGCCGAGGGCGAACAGGACCGTGAACATCTCGGTCGGGAAGCCCATCGCGCGGTAGATCAGACCGGTGTAGAAGTCCACGTTGGGGTAAAGCTTGCGCTCGACGAAGTAGCTGTCCGACAGCGCGTGCTCCTCCAGCTTGAGCGCGATGTCGAGGAGCTCGTCCTCCTTGCCGAGGGCGGAGAGCACGTCGTGCGCGGCGGCTTTGATGATCTTGGCACGCGGGTCGAAGTTCTTGTAGACCCGGTGGCCGAAGCCCATCAGGCGGACGCCGTCCTCCTTGTTCTTCACCTTGCGGATGAAGGTGTCGACGTCGCCGCCGGAGTCGCGGATGCCCTCGAGCATCTCCAGCACGGACTGGTTGGCGCCGCCGTGCAGCGGGCCCCACAGCGCGTTGATGCCGGCCGAGATCGAGGCGAACATGTTCGCCTGCGACGAGCCCACCAGACGGACCGTGGAGGTCGAACAGTTCTGCTCGTGGTCCGCGTGCAGGATCAGCAGCTTGTCGAGGGCGGAGACCACGACCGGGTCGAGCTCGTACTCCTGCGCGGGCACCGAGAACGTCATGCGCAGGAAGTTCTCGACGTACCCGAGGTCGTTGCGCGGGTAGACGAAGGGGTGGCCGATCGACTTCTTGTAGGCGTACGCGGCGATCGTCGGAAGCTTGGCAAGCAGGCGGATGGTCGAAAGGTTGCGCTGCTTCTCGTCGAACGGGTTGTGGCTGTCCTGGTAGAAGGTGGACAGCGCGGAGACCACCGAGGACAGCATCGCCATCGGGTGCGCGTCGCGCGGGAAGCCCTTGTAGAAGTTCTTGACGTCCTCGTGCAGCAGGGTGTGCCGCGTGATGTCGTTCTTGAACGACGAGAGCTCGTCGACGGTGGGCAGCTCGCCGTTGATCAGCAGGTAGGCGACCTCCAGGAAGGTGGAACGCTCGGCCAGCTGCTCGATCGGGTAGCCGCGGTACCGGAGGATGCCCTGCTCACCGTCGAGGTAGGTGACGGCGGATTTATAGGCAGCGGTGTTGCCGTAGCCGCTGTCCAGGGTGACCAGACCGGTCTGGGTGCGGAGCTTCCCGATGTCGAAGCCCTTGTCGCCGACGGTGCTGTCGACCACCGGGTAGGTGTACTCGCTGCCGTCGTACCGCAGTACTACAGAGTTGTCGCTCACGTCTTCCCTCACCGACGTAGTGCCTCATCTTCGAGGTGCCCTGACTGTCTCTACCATCCCCCATTTGGCTCAGGAGAGTGCACTCGGGGTCGACCATTGGGCTCATTGGCGGCACTGAGTGCCGCCAATCTGCTCATCCTGCCCCCTTCGCCCTGGTTCTGGAAGTGCTCTGTGACCTTCGCGACTCATTTGATCGATCATTTTTTTCGATCGACCCGGAGGGGCTCAACTCGTCAGGGGGCCGGGGGCCAGCCTGAAGTCCAGGGACGTGCAGCGGCGGCCCGCCGAGACCGTGCGGACCGCCTGGCCGATCGCCTTGCGGGAGCCGACAAGGACGACCAGCTTCTTGGCGCGGGTAACCGCCGTGTAGAGCAGATTCCGCTGAAGCATCATCCAGGCTCCGGTGGTGACCGGGATCACCACCGCCGGATACTCGCTGCCCTGTGAGCGGTGGATGGTCACCGCGTAGGCGTGTGCCAGCTCGTCGAGTTCGTCGAATTCGTAGGGAACCTCTTCGTCCTCGTCCGTCAGTACCGTCAGTCGCTGGTCGACCGGGTCGAGCGCGGTGACCACGCCCACGGTGCCGTTGAAGACGCCGTTCTCACCCTTCTCGTAGTTGTTGCGGATCTGGGTGACCTTGTCGCCGACGCGGAAGACGCGCCCGCCGAACCGCTTCTCGGGCAGATCGGGGCGGGCGGGGGTGATCGCCTGCTGGAGCAGCCCGTTGAGGGCGCCCGCGCCGGCCGGTCCCCGGTGCATGGGCGCGAGCACCTGCACATCCCGGCGCGGGTCGAGGCCGAACCGGCCCGGGATCCGCCGCGCCGCCACGTCCACGGTGAGCCGGCCGGCCTCCTCGGTGTCGTCCTCGACGAAGAGGAAGAAGTCCTTCAGACCGTCGGTGAGCGGGTGTTGCCCCGAGTTGATCCGGTGCGCGTTGGTGACGACACCGGACTGCTGGGCCTGGCGGAAGACACGGGTGAGACGGACGGCGGGGACGGGGCTGCCGTCCGCGAGCAGGTCCCTGAGGACTTCCCCGGCGCCGACGCTGGGCAACTGGTCGACGTCACCGACGAAGAGGAGGTGCGCGCCGGGCGGCACTGCCTTCACCAGCTTGTTGGCGAGCAGCAGATCGAGCATGGACGCCTCGTCGACGACGACCAGGTCCGCGTCGAGCGGGCGGTCCCTGTCGTACGCCGCGTCGCCGCCGGGCCTCAGCTCGAGGAGCCGGTGCACGGTGGAGGCCTCGGCCCCCGTCAGCTCGGACAGACGCTTGGCGGCCCGTCCGGTGGGGGCGGCCAGGACGACCTTCGCCCGCTTGGCGCGGGCGAGTTCGACGACGGACCGTACGGTGAAGGACTTGCCGCAGCCGGGTCCTCCGGTCAGGACGGCGACCTTCTCGGTCAGGGCCAGCCGTACGGCCGCCTCCTGCTCGGGTGCCAGATCGGCTCCCGTACGCCCCTTCAGCCATCCCAGCGCCTTGTCCCAGGCCACGTCCCGGAAGGCGGGCATACGGTCCTCGTCCGTGCGCAGGAGCCGCAGCAGCTGGGCGGAGAGGGAGAGTTCGGCGCGGTGGAAGGGGACGAGGTAGACGGCGGTGACCGGTTCGCCGCCGTCCGGTCCGGGGACCCTCTCCCGTACGACACCGGGGTCGGAGTCGTCCTCCGGGGGCGCCGCCAGCTCGGCCAGGCACTCGATGACCAGCCCGGCGTCGACCTGGAGAAGCTTGACCGCGTCCGCGATGAGCCGCTCCTCGGGGAGGTAGCAGTGGCCCTGGTCGGCGGACTGCGACAAGGCGTACTGGAGGCCGGCCTTGACGCGCTCCGGGCTGTCGTGCGGGATGCCTACGGACTGCGCGATCCGGTCGGCGGTGAGGAAGCCGATGCCCCAGACATCGGCGGCCAGGCGGTAGGGCTGGTTCTTGACGACGGAGATGGAGGCGTCGCCGTACTTCTTGTAGATGCGCACGGCGATGGACGTGGAGACCTCGACGGTCTGCAGGAAGAGCATGACCTCCTTGATCGCCTTCTGCTCCTCCCAGGCGTCGGCGATCTTCCTGGTCCGTTTCGGGCCGAGGCCGGGCACCTCGATCAGCCGCCCCGGCTCCTCCTCGATGATCTGCAGGGTGTCCAGGCCGAAGTGCTGGGTGATGCGGTCGGCGAAGACGGGGCCGATGCCCTTGACGAGGCCGGAGCCGAGGTAGCGGCGGATGCCCTGGACGGTGGCCGGGAGGACAGTCGTGTAGTTCTCCACGGTGAACTGCTTGCCGTACTGGGGATGGGAGCCCCAGCGTCCCTCCATCCTCAGCGACTCCCCCACCTGGGCGCCGAGGAGCGCGCCGACGACGGTGAGCAGGTCCCCGGCGCCGCGGCCGGTGTCGACGCGGGCGACCGTGTATCCGTTCTCCTCGTTGGCGTAAGTGATTCGCTCGAGCACGCCTTCCAGCACGGCCAGACGCCGCTCCTCGGCACCTGCCTGCCCTGCCTGCCCCGCCCGACTCGCCTCCTGGGTCATGATCCGACGCTACCGCCGGGGGGTGACAGACGGGGGTGGGTGGGGGACATCCCGGCACCGCTCACGACTCGGGGCCATCCGGCAAGCCATCGACGTACGACTCGACACCGCCCAGAACGCCTCGGAGCCGCTCCTCACCTCGCCGTTGCACAACTCGCCGACCCATGCGTCGAAAGCCGGGAGCGTGCGTGAACACGTCGTATCGGAACGGCACCTCGAAACTTCCTCGAACGTCCGACGCGCTGACGTCCTGATCGAAAAGTTCTGGCGCCCGTCTCCGTGTGTGCCGGAAGCGCCTCCAGTTCCGTAACCCGTCGCAAGAGCTCCGTTCCACCGGCAACCGGAATTAGTGAAATCATTTGCTTTCCGCGTGCCATTCCTTCGTCGGATTTCCCTCTTCATCCCATTCAAACTGTGCCAACTGCCGAAGCCCGTTGGCACTCATGACTGTCCGGGCCGCGAGTCTGCCGTTCGGGTGCCATCGCCTGAACTCACCGGCAGGAAACCCGTCCCGCATGACCCCCTCCGACCTGAGAGTGCCGTCTGTGTACCACTCGCGGACGGGGCCGTCTTCGACTCCATCCTCGTACGTGATGAGACTGACGAGTGCACCCAGCTGATACTCGACGGCCTCGCCGGTGAAGGGGTTGCCCCGATAGTAAAGACGCTCGCCGTCGTCCATGGTCACGTCGGGATCATCAATATCAATTCGGTGCATGCTCATCAGGGAATCCAGTTCTCGGGTCCAGGAGGGTCCTTGAGGAAGCGCCCATAGCTGCTGGGCATACCTTCCAGCATATGGTTGCAGTTGCCGCAGAAGGGCGCCGGGCGGGGATGCACCCCTGTCTCCGGGTTCGGCTGGAAGGGGAACTGTACCGACGCCCGCAGCTCTCTCAATGCGGAGGCGTCGTCCGGGAGCCCGAGTTCCCGACGTGCCCAGAGCAACTCATTCGCCGCCTTCACTTCGGCGTGAGCAAGGATAGGCGCTCGGTGAGGTGGCGCGTCGGCGATCTGCTCGTAGCGTTCAAGCAACGTAGGATGCACACGGTCCAGAGGCAGCAGTCCAGCCGCGCCCTTGGGTCCGTTGATTCCCTCTACCACTCGTCCGGTGCGCAGGTCCACTACCGATCCGACACAGGCTCCTGTCTGGGCACGTGGGAAGGCTCCGGATTCCTTTGCTTGCAAGTACTCCAGAGCACGTTCATGAGAAACCTGGTCCAGGAATTCGCTGACTGGCCGACCGTCCACTTGGGAGATGAGGCCGTCTTCTGTGCGTTGGAGGCGGCTTTCCGGCAAGTCGCCGAGGAGCTTCTCGCCGGGCCCGGGGGGAGGTAGGGGGTTGTTGTCGATCTGAGCGTTGTCAAAGGGCGGCGAACCGTCGTGACCGTGCGAAGGGGCTGCCTCATGACCGGTCTCGTGGTGCGCTCCGCTTCCACCATGGGATTCGACCGTGTGATCGGGGTATTCACTGCTGCCGTGGCCCTCGGTGTGGGTCACCTGCCCATCTCCACCACCATGGGTGCTGCCGTCGGCATGGTGGTGCACAGCAGAGTCATCGTGGTGAGGCGTACCAGAGTGCGGATCGCCCGAACCGCCACCATCACCACCGGAGTGACCGCTCGGCGGTTCGTGGCCGGCGGAGGGGCCTGCGCTGTGTTCGTGGGCGCTCCCGCCCGGAAGGTGGTCTCCGGCGTGGCCGCCCGGCAGGTTGTCGCCCGCATGGCCGCCCGGGAGTTGGTCACCGGCGTGCCCGCCCGGCAGGCCATCGCCTCCGGCGTGGACCGTCGGTACGTGGTCTCCGCCGACGTGGACCGGGGGGACGTTCTCGGCGCCGGCATGTGACGCCGCGTGGTCGCCGGTACGGCCGGCATCGCCCAGGTCGCTGCCCAGGTGGACCGACTGGCCCGCGTGGTCGACGGTCGGGGTGGCCGCGCCCACCAGGGCCGGTTCCTTCAGCGGGGAAGGCGTGTGCGGGACGTCCGATCCCGTGGCAGGGTGGAGGTCGGTGCCGCCCGGTTCCTTCGGGGCGTCGCCCGCGTGCTGTACGACGTTGCCCTGGTGATCGAGGATGTTGCCCTGCGGGTCCAGGTACCGCGCCGGGGCGACCTCCCCCGTGGGCAGCTTGGTCGTCCCCTCGGGCAGCACCGGCGCGTCGTGCGGGAGCCGGTAGTTGCCGTCCGGGAGCTTCACCGCGTCCTTCGGGATCACCGACCCCTCCGGCAGGTGCACCGTGCCGTCCGGGAGCTTCACCGCGCCCTCGGGCAACGTGATTGCGTTCTCCGGGAGTTTGGGGATGTCGATGCCGGCGACGCCCTTCAGCCCCTTCGCGATGTCGCCGATCTTCGACAGACCCGCAC
>NZ_LBMW01000033.1 GCF_026168105.1 Streptomyces hygroscopicus | reverse complement strand
CTACCTCGACTACTCACGGGAACCGGGCCAGTGGCGCCCGAACGCGCACGGCGGCCGGGAGAATCTGGACGCGGTGGCCTTCCTGCAGGAGATGAACGCCACGGTCTACCGCCGCAGTCCGGGTGTGGTGACCATCGCCGAGGAGTCCACGGCCTGGGACGGGGTCACGCGCGCCACGCACCACCGGGGGCCGAGCGGCTTCGGCGGCCTGGGCTTCGGTCTGAAGTGGAACATGGGCTGGATGCACGACTCGCTCCAGTACATGAGCCACGAGCCGGTCCACCGCAGGTACCACCACAACGAGATGACGTTCTCGATGGTCTACGCCTACAGCGAGAACTACGTGCTCCCGATCTCCCACGACGAGGTCGTGCACGGCAAGCGCTCGCTGGTGTCGAAGATGCCCGGGGACTGGTGGCAGCAGCGCGCCGGCCTCCGCGCGTACCTCGGCTTCATGTGGGCCCACCCCGGCAAACAACTCCTCTTCATGGGCCAGGAGTTCGCCCAGGGAGCCGAGTGGTCGGAGGCGCACGGCCCCGACTGGTGGCTCCTCGACCCCGCGTACGGCGCCGAGGCCGACCACCGGGGCGTGCGTGACCTGGTCCGCGACCTCAACACGGGCTACCGCGCCACCCCGGCGCTGTGGCAGCGCGACACCGAACCGTCCGGCTTCGAGTGGGTCGTGGGCGACGCTGCCGACGACAACGTCTTCGCGTTCCTGCGGTTCGACGCGGCGGGCACGCCCCTGCTGGCCGTCTCGAACTTCTCCCCCGTCGTCCGCCACGACTACCGCCTGGGCGTCCCCGACGACGTCCCGGCCTGGCTCGAACTCCTCAACACGGACCGGGCACGGTACGGCGGCGGCGACGTCCACAGCCCCGATCCCCTGAAGCCGGAGCCCACGCCCTGGCACGGCCGCCCGGCGAGCATCCGGACGACCCTGCCTCCACTGGCCACGGTCTGGCTCCGCCCGGCCTGACGCCCCCTTTTCGGGCGCCGGGACTCATTCCGTCGGCCCCGGCGCCCGAGGAGGTGCGTTCAGGCGGAAGCGGAAGTCCGGGCGTGCGCCCCGGCCTCCAGCGCCTCCGGCAACTCCCCGGTGTGCAGCACGCCCAGCCGCTGCGTGGCCCGGGTCAGCGCCACGTACAGGTCGCTCGTGCCGTAGCGGCCCGGCTCGACCACGAGAACGGAGTCGAACTCCAGTCCCTTGGACTGGCGCGGGTCCAGAAGAACGACCGTCTGCGTGAGGTCGGGCTCCGCGCCGGCCGTGACCCCGTCCAGCCGTGCCGCCAGCCTCCGGTGCAGATCCCGCGGGGCGATCACCGCGAGCCGGCCTTCGGAGGGAGTCAGCTCCCGGACCGCCTCGGCCACGGCTTCGGGCAGGTCGCCGGTGGCGCGCACCCAGGGCCGGACACCCGTGGACCGGACCGAACTCGGCGGTTCGAAGCCGGGGTTCTCCGCGCGGACCACGGCCGCCGCCAGCTCCATGATCTCGGACGGGGTGCGGTAGTTGACGCCGAGGCGCGTGTGCTCCCAGCGGTCATCGACGTACGGCTTCAGGATCTCCGACCACGAGCCGGCCCCGCCGGCTTCGGCCGTCTGCGCCGGGTCCCCGACCAGCGTCATCGAGCGGGTCGGGCTGCGCCGCATCAGCAACCGCCACGCCATCGGTGACAACTCCTGCGCCTCGTCGACGATGATGTGCCCGAACGCCCATGTGCGGTCGGCCGCCGCGCGCTCCGCGGCGCTGCGGTGGTCCGCCTCCTCCTGCCGCTCGGCAAAGCGCTCGGCGTCGATGATGTCGTGCGCGGACAGGACCTCGGACGCCTCGGGATCGCTGTCCTCCTTGTCCTCGAACTCATAGGTGCGGGAGGCGTACGACACCTCCAGCACGCCCTGCGCGTACGACACCTGCGCCTCTCGCTCGCGTTCCGCACGGGCGCGCGCCAACCGGTCGTCCTCGCCGAGCAGTTCGGCGGCCTCGTCGAGCAGCGGTACGTCGGCCGTGGTCCAGGCGCGCGTGACCGGCCGGCGGACGGCGGCCGCGTCCTCGTCGGGGACATACCCCTCCGGATCGGCGAGGAAGTCGGCGACCAGCCGCTGCGGGGTCAGCCGCGGCCACAACTGGTCGATGGCCGACCAGACTTCGGGGTTCTCGGCGAGCTCGTCGCGGATCTGGGTGATGTCGCCGGCGTCGAGGAGGTTGGAGCCGTCGTACGGGTCGGTCCCGATCCGCTCGGCGACCATGTCCGTGAGCGTGTTGAGGATGTGTCCCTCGAAGTGCTCGCGCGCCACGTTGTGCGGCAGTTTCGCCGCGCGGGTGCGCTCGCGGGCGACGTTGACCAGCCCGTCGTCGAGCAGCAGCACGTCCCGGTCGTGCTCGATGGCGATGACCGGGTCGGGCAGCGCCTGACGGTCGCGTACGACCCGTGCGAGCACGTCCGCCATCTCGGCGCGGCCCTTCACGGCGGCCGCCTCGGGCGTGTCGGTCGCGGTCGCCCGTACTCCCGGGAACAGTTCGCCGACCGTGGCGAGCAGCACCCCCGTCTCGCCGAGCGAGGGCAGCACCTCGCCGATGTAGCCGAGGAACGCCGGGTTCGGGCCGACGACGAGGACGGCGCGGCGGGCGAGCAGTTCCCGGTGTTCGTAGAGGAGGTAGGCCGCGCGGTGCAGCGCGACGGCTGTCTTGCCGGTGCCCGGGCCGCCCTCCACCACCAGGACGCCCCGGTACGGCGCGCGGATGATGCGGTCCTGGTCGGCCTGGATGGTCTGGACGATGTCGCTCATCCGGCCGGTGCGGGCCGAGTTGAGGGCGGCGAGCAGCACGGCGTCACCGGAGGGGTCCTCGTGTCCGGTGCGCTCGCGGTCGCTCAGGTCGAGGATCTCGTCGTGCAGGGAGGTGATCCGGCGCCCGTCGGTGGAGATGTGCCGGCGCCTGCGCAGACCCATCGGGGTGTGGCCGGTGGCCAGGTAGAAGGGGCGCGCCACGTCGGCCCGCCAGTCGATCAGGATTGGGGTGCGGTCCGCGTCGTCGGCGCGCAGCCCGATACGGCCGATGTGGTGGGTGCGACCGGCGGTGAGGTCGATACGGCCGAAGCACAGTGAACCGTCCACGGCGTTCAGCGCCGCCAGCAGCCCCGAGCGTTCGGCGACGAGGATGTCCCGTTCCAGGCGTGCCTGCATGGGCTTGTCGCCCTGTGCGAGCGCGTCCGAGACGGAGGTCTCGGTGTCGCCGCGCAGCACGTCCACGCGCGCGTACAGCCCGTCGATGAATTCCTGTTCGTGCCGCAATTCATCGTCCGGAAATTCGGTGTTTGACAATTCCGCTCCCGCCCGCATATACTGTGCTCACTGAACTTCCCGCGACTGAATTCAGGTGAAGTCGCGAACCATTGAATATACGCAAAGAGATCCCCTCGGTGCAATTGCCGAGGGGATTTCTTCTGTCCGGCGGGATCCACGGACTACAGCACGTCCGACAGCTCCTCCAGCAGCCGCCGCTTGGGACGCGCCCCCACCATCGACCGCACGGGCTCACCTCCGCGGAAGACCATGAACGTGGGCATCGACAGCACCTTGTACGCATTCGTGGTGTCCGGATTGGTGTCCACGTCCAGCTGGACCACCTTGACCCGGCCGTCCTCCTCGGCGGCCAGGGCGCTGAGCACCGGACCCATCTGCCGGCACGGCGGGCACCAGTCGGCGGTGAACTCCACCAGCACGGGCAGTTCCGCCCCGATCACCTCCGTCTCGAAGTCCGCGTCCGTCACCTCGGCCACGCCTGCTGCCCTGATCACAGCTCCTGCCCTCCCAGTTCGCACACCGGTTCCGGACCCCCCGGAACCGCCGCATCGGCCGCCAGCGCCTCGCGCGCCTGCTCCGCCTTCGCCAACTGCGCGCCGACCTTCGCCCGCACCGACTGCAACTCACCGATCAGCACGTCGAGTTCGTCCAGCTTGCGGCGGTAGACCGCGAGCGACGCCGGGCACGAGTCGCCCTCCGGGTGCCCGGCCCTCAGACACTCCACGAAGGGGCGGGTCTCCTCCAGGTCGAACCCGAAGTCCTGCAGCGTCCGGATCTGCCGCAGCAGCTTCAGGTCGCGCTCGTCGTACGTGCGGTACCCGTTGCCGGTGCGGCGCCCGGGCAGCAGCCCCCGTGACTCGTAGTACCGCAGGGTGCGCGCGGTGGTTCCGGCCCGCGCCGCCAGCTCGCCGATTCGCATGCACACGACCGTAATCCTTGACGCCGACGTCAGGGCAACACCACCGGGTCCGGGGCGCAGCCGCGCGCGACATCCACCCCGCGCTCACCGATGATTGCGCCGCGTCCCGGCAGTCTCGTCCACGAGAGCACCCGACGAAGGCGGACGGACCCATGACCACCCTGCACCACCTCCTCCAGACGTACATCGACGAGGGCTGGGCCCCGGGGGCCGTTGCCCTGGTGGACCTCCACGGCCGCACGGAAACCGCGGCGGTCGGCTACCTCGACGCCGAAGGCGGCGCCCCGATGCCACCCAACGCCCTGTTCCGTATCGCCTCTCTCACCAAGCCCGTGATGGCCGCCGCCGTCATGACGCTCGTCGAGGACGGCACCATCGCGCTGGACTCCCCCGTCGCCCCGTGGCTCCCGGAGCTGGCGCGGCCGACCGTCGTCCGCACCCCCGCGAGTCCCCTCGACGACGTGGTCCCCGCCGGCCGCCCGATCGTCGTCCACGACCTGCTGACCTCCCGCGCCGGGTACGGCTTCCCCTCCGACTTCTCCCTCCCCCAGGTCCAGGCCCTGTTCACCGTCCAGAAGGACGGCCGTGACCCCCGCAGCCTCCCCGACCCGGACACCTGGGTCGGGGACCTGGCCCGCCTCCCGCTGCTCTACCAGCCGGGCGAGGCCTGGCTCTACGGCACCTGCTCGGACCTCCAGGGCGTGCTGGCCTCCCGCGCGAGCGGGAGGCCTCTGCCCGAATTCCTGGCCGAGCGGATCCTCGAGCCGCTCGGCATGACCGACACCGCCTTCGAGGTGCCGGCCGCTGAGCGCAACCGGTTCACCACCGCCTACCGCCCCGACGGCTCCGGCGGTCTGGAGCTCGCCGACACCCCCGACGGCGCCTGGAGCAGCCTTCCGGCGTTCCCGTCCGGCGGTGGCGGCCTCGTCTCCACGGCCGCCGACTGGCTGGCCTTCGCCCGGATGCTGCTGGCCGACGGGAAGGCGCCCGGCGGGCGCCGCATCCTGTCCGCGGAGTCGGTGCGCCGGATGACCACCGACCATCTCACCGCGGAACAGCGCGAGATCGGTGCGCTGTTCCTGGAGGGCCAGGGCTGGGGCTACGGCGGTTCGGTCGACATCGAGACCACCGACCCGTGGACCGTTCCGGGCCGCTACGGCTGGGTCGGGGGCACCGGCACCACCGGGCACCTCTCCCCGGCCACCGGCACGGTCGCGATCCTGCTCACCCAGCGCGCGATGGAGAACCCGACCCCGACCGCTCTGATGCGCGGCTTCTGGCGGTACGCGGCCGAGGTGTCATGAGGGCGTCGGCCACCCCTGTGGCCACCGGCAGCAGGGCCGCCGTGCCGAATGCCGCACCCGCGCCCCGGGCGAAGAGCACACTGCCGAGCAAGGCGACCCCGAGCGTGGACCCGAGCAGCTGCACGGCGTTGAGGAGCCCGGCCGCCGAGCCGGTCTCGTGCGGGCGCACGCGGTGCAGCGCCGCGGTGAAGAACGGCACCGAGAACAGCCCCTGCCCGGGACCGCATACGGCGAGCACGGGCAGCAGCGGCCACGGACAGCGGCCGTCCGGGACCCCGGCGTACACCGCGACGGCTCCCAGCACCCCGGCGAGCAGCACACCGAGCCCCGCGTGCAGCACACGCACCCCGTGTATCCGTGCGTGCCGACGGCCTGGCGCGGCCGGGCGGCGGTCCTGAGCGCGGAGCAGATACGGCGACTGCGGCCGCGCACGGGCGGATCGGAGCCCACCCGCCCGCCACCGACGCCGACGCGGCCCTGCTGGAGGCGCTGGGGCGGGACGGCCGGGCGAGCCACGCCGAACTGGCGCAGGTCACCGGCTGGTCGCCCGCCACGGTCGCCCGTCGGCTCACCGGACTCCAGGCGGCCGGGGCGCTCTTCTTCGACGTCGACCTGAACGACACGCTGCTGGGCGCGACGGCCCAGGCGCTGCTGTGAATGTCGGTCGCCCCCGCACATCTGGACGAGGTGGCACGGGCGCTCGCCGACCATGACGAACTGGCGTTCGTCGCAGCGACGACCGGGACCACGAACCTGGTGGCCCAGGCGCTGTGCCCCGACCCGTCCGCGCTGCACGACTACCTGACCCGCCGTCCGGGCGCCCTGGACGCGATCCGGACGCTGGAGTCGGCGCCGGTGCTGCGCACGGTCAAGGCCGCGGGCCCGCTGGGACCTGGCGCGCCCGGCGGGCGCGGCAGGTCCCGTAGCCGAGGGCCGGGGTCCCTTATCCCGCGGTGACCTCGAGCCCGGCCGACTCCTCGACCTCCAGCAGCGACGCGCTTCGCCGCTCCTCCTCGAAGGCCTTGCGTCCGCCGCGCAGCCCGAACAGCCGCTTGGCGATCGCGATGTAGAGGACCGCGAGGATGTTGAGGATCAGCGTGGCGATCTTCAACCCGCTGACGTGCTCGGTGAGTTCGTAGATTTCCAGCGGGAGGAAGGCCGCGGTGGCCACGACCGTCAGGTACTCCGCCCACCGCTTGGCGTACCAGAGCCCGACCGCCTCGACCAGCTCGATCAGCGCGTACGCCAGCAGCAGCGCGGCGACCAGGACGAGCGTGGAGTGCTTGTAGCCGAAGGTCTTCTGGATGGTGCCGACCACGGGCGAGTTGTCGAGGTCGTAGTGGAAGTGGCGGAAGACGGGCCGGAGCACGTCCAGGTACTCGTTGAAGAGCCGCCGCACCGCGTCCTGGCTGTTGCTGAACTTCCACACGGCCACCGCGACCAGCACGATGAACACGCCGCGCACGGCTCGTTCGATCGCCAGGAAGCGCAGGATGAACAGGTCCCGCAGCACCTTGCCGCGCGGCACGAGCGGCGCCTCGGCGGCCGGTCCCGAGCCGTGCGGCTCGCCGAGCACGAAGTCGCCGCAGCGCAGGCAGCGCCACGCGTCCCCGACCGCCGTCTGGGCGTGCAGCCGCAGCCGCAGCCGGGAGTCGTCGGGCGCATAGGTCACATGCCCGCGGCGCGCGCAGTGACGTCGGTCCCAGTCGATCTTCATACCCCCGTGCCTCCCGATGAAGGTGCCGTGCCGGTCGTCCGGCACGGCACGGTAGTGCATGTCCTACGAGACGTAGGTCCAGGGGGCGGGGTTCCGCGGGAGGTCAGTGGGCTCCGGAGCCCGCGAACTCCCGTTCTCGGCCTGGTCCTCCGCCTCGGTGGGACGCCCCTTGCGGGGCAGCAGCACCGCGACGAGCACGGTGCCGATCCCGAGGACGACCGCACCGACGAGGCTGGTGTGGGCGACCGCGTCCGCGAATGAGGAGCCGACGGCGTCGGCCATCTGCCGTGCGCCGTGGGCGAGCTGGTCGGCCTGCGCCCTGAGCCGGGCGGCCTGCTCGGCGTTCTGCGCGTGCGCGGCCTGCTCGGCGAGCTGCCGGGCCTTGTCGCCGATGCCCTGCGCCACCGCGTATCCGGCGCCGACGGAGTCCTGCGCGGTGGTCAGCGCGTGCGCCGGCAGCCTGCTGCCCGCCGTGGCGTCCGCCAGGTGCGAGGAGTACGAACTCGCCAGCACCGAGCCGAGGATGGCGATGCCGAGTGAGCCGCCGAGCTCCAGGGAGGTGTCGTTGACCGCGCCGCCGACGCCCAGCTCCGACTCCGGGAAGGCGCCCATGATCGCGTCCGTGCAGGGCGAGAGCGCGAGGCCGATCGCAAGGCCCAGGATCACCAGGGGCAGCACGAAGTCGCCGTACGAGGACCCGGGGCCGACCCGGGTGAGCAGTGCCAGCGCCGCCGTCCCGCCGACCATGCCCGCGGTCACCGTGATCTTCATACCGATCCGCGGGGTGAGGTACCCGGTAAGCGCCGAGCCCACGAACACCGCGCCGGCCAGCGGCAGCATCCGCACTCCGGTCTGCAGGGCGTCGTATCCGAGGACGAACTGGAGGTGCTGGGTGAGGTAGTAGAAGGCGCCGAAGACCGCCAGGAAGAACAGCGCGACGGCGAGGTTGGAGCCCGCGAACCGGCGGTGCGCGAAGCGGCGCACGTCGAGGACCGGGCGCGGTTGGCGAAGCTCCCGGGCGACGAACAGGACGAGCCCGACGCCCGCGACCACGGCCGCGGTGACCGCCTTGGTGCCCCAGCCGAAGTGCGGGCCCTCGATGATCATGTAGACGAGCGAGCCGACCCAGACGACCGACAGCAGTCCGCCGACGTAGTCGATCCGCTCGTGGTGGGCGGCCCTGGACGGCGGTACGAGGACGAGGGCACCGACGATCGCGAGGGCGGCGATCGGCACGTTGATCAGGAACGTGGACGACCAGCCGTGGTGCGCCAGCAGCGCCCCGGCGACCAGCGGACCCGCCGCGATGGCAAGCCCCGCGGTGGCGGTCCACAGGGTGATCGCCTTGGCACGCTCGGCGCGCGGGAAGGTCGCGGCGAGGAGGGACAGCGTGGCGGGCATGATCAGCGCGGCGCCGACGCCCATGACCGCGCGGGCCGCGATGACCGTTGCGGCACTGTCGGCGAGGTAGCCGAAGACGGCCCCGCCTCCGAAGACGACGAGCCCGAGGACGAGGGCGCCACGCCGGCTGTACTTGTCGCCGATGGCGCCGAGCAGCAGCATCAGGGCCGCGTAGGGGACGGTGTAACCGTCGATGACCCACTGCAGGTCGGCGCTGGACAGGCCGAGGTCCTGGGTCATGTCGGGTGCGGCGACGGTGAGGGCGGTGTTGGCCATCACGATGATCAGCAGGCTCAGGCAGAGCACGAGCAGCGCCCACCAGCGCCGGGCGTAGGGCCGGTCCATCCTCTCGACCGGTTCGTTCATGACGAGACGCATGGGATACGGGCCTTCCTCTTCTCCAGTGCCCACCACTTGCACAGCAGCGTGCATTTGCACAACCATGTGCAATGTACGCCGTTGCACATGACTGTGCAAATGGAGGGCGTGGAGGCCCCCCGGTGGCGTACGGGAGCACCGCAGGGCCGTGCAGAATGGCAGCCATGACCACGGGTAACGCCAGCCGGGCCGACACCAACCGCCGCCGCATCCTGGAGGTCGCGCTCGCCGAGCTGCTGCGCGACCCCGACGCGTCCATGGACCAGATCGCACGCGCCGCGGGCGTCGTCCGGCGCACGGTGTACGGGCACTTCCCGAGCCGTGAGGCACTGATCAGCACGCTCGTCGACGGCGCGGTGGAGGCGGTCGCGGCGGCGCACGCGGCGGGCCGCGAGGGCGTCGCGGACCCGGCGGAGGCGGTGGCCCGCTCGACGCTGGCGGTGTGGGAGGTCGCCGACCGCTACCGGATCCTGGTCGCGCTGGCCCAGCGCAGCGTGACCATGCAGGGGATCCGCGAGCGTCTCGCACCGGTCCGCGAGGCGTGTGCCGGAATCCTGGCGCAGGGCCTGGAACAGGGCGTGTTCGCGTCGCCGCTGCCGCCACGGGCGCTGGCGTACGTGCACGAGCAGGAGCTGTTCGCACTGATGGAGGCGGTGAACGACGGCCTCCTGGCGCCGCGGAAGGCGGGCCCCTCCGCCGCGGTCACGCTGCTCACCACGGTGGGCGTACCCGCCGCGCGGGCCACCGAGCTGGTGGCGAAGCTGAGCGACTGACGCAGACCGGGAAGCGGGCCCCACCTCCCGTGGAAAGCGGGCCGAGCGGTCAGGCCCCCGGGGGACGGCCTGACCGCTCGGTGCCGGTGCGGTTTCTGCGGTTGTGGACCGGGCGGCTGAGCGACGGGGGTCTGCCCGGCCGCCCGGAGTACGGGGTGGCTCGGGGCTCAGGCCTTGGCCAGCGCCTTCTCGCCGCTCTGTCCGGGCGCCCCGGCCTCGGCAGGGGCGGCCGACCGGGCCTCGTCCAGCAGGGTCTTCTCGTCGAACGGCAGCTGTCCGGCGAGCACCTGCCGCACCCGCTCCTTGTCGATCTCCTTCGTCCAGGTGCCGACCAGGACGGTGGCCACGGCGTTGCCCGCGAAGTTGGTCAGCGCGCGGGCCTCGCTCATGAACCGGTCGATGCCGACGATCAGGCCGATGCCGTCGACCAGGGCGGGCTTGTGCGACTGGAGACCACCGGCCAGCGTGGCGAGCCCGGCACCGCTGACACCCGCCGCGCCCTTCGAGGCGACCAGGAGGAACAGCAGCAGCGGGATCTGCTCGCCGACGGACATCGGCGTGCCCAGCGCGTCGGCGATGTAGAGCGACGCCATCGTCATGTAGATCATGGTGCCGTCGAGGTTGAAGGAGTAGCCGGTCGGGACGGTGATGCCGACCACCGGCTTGCTGACACCCAGGTGCTCCATCTTCGCGATGAGCCGCGGAAGGGCGGACTCGGAGGAGGACGTGGACAGGATGAGCAGGAACTCACGGCCGAGGTACTTCAGCAGCGTGAAGACGTTCAGGCCCGCCACGACCCGCAGCAGCGCGCCGAGCACGACGAAGACGAACAGGACGCAGGTGAGGTAGAAGCCGAGCATCAGCACGGCGAGGCTCTTGAGCGCGTCCACGCCGGCCGAGCCCGTGACGGCGGCGATCGCGCCGAAGGCACCGATCGGCGCGGCCCACATCACCATGGACAGGATGCGGAAGACCAGCCGCTGGATGTGCTCGATGCCGCGCAGCACGGGGGCACCGACCGAACCCATCGACTGCAGAGCGAAGCCGGCGAGGAGTGCGACGAGCAGGGTCTGCAGGACCTGGCCGCCGGTGAACGCGGAGACGAAGGTCGCCGGGATGATCGAGAGCGCGAAGTCGACGGGCGGGAGCGCGTCGGACGACACCTGGGCGTGCCCTGCCTGCTTGATCGCGTTCGTCAGGTGCAGCCCTTCACCGGGGTGCAGGACGTTGCCGACCACCAGGCCGATGGCGAGCGCGACCAGGGACATCGCGAGGAAGTAGCCGAGCGCGATACCACCGACGGCACCGACCTTGGCGGCCTTCCGGACCGACCCGATGCCGAGCACGATCGTGCAGAAGATGATCGGCGAGATCATCATCTTGATCAGGTTCACAAAGCCCGTGCCGAGCGGCTTGAGTTGGACCGCTACGTCGGGCGCGGCCAGGCCCACGGCGATGCCGCAGATCACCGCGACGATCACCGCGATGTAGAGATAGTGGGTGCGGTCCCGCTTGGCTGCGGGCGCGGCAGAAGCCGTTGGGGGTGTGCTGACCACGGCTGCCCTCCTCGACGACGTCGTCGGATCTTCCGGCGTGCGGCTCACGTCCGGGGAAAACGGGAGGCGTGCTCCCGGTGACCGGGAGGCGGCCCTCCCGGGCGATGCGGTGACTATCTCCCGCCGTGTGAGGGCGGTCACCCTTCCGTTCATTTAGTTCACGCTTATACGGAGAGCCGGAACCGGGAGGTATACGAAGAGCCGGAACCGAGAGGCAGACTGAACGCATGCGCGTGCCCAGACTCCCGAGACCCCGCAGCCTGGCCGGCCAGCTCTTCGCGATGCAGGCCGTGCTGATCGCGGTGCTCGTCGCCGGGTACGCCCTCTTCTCGTATGCGAGTGATCGCGGGCAGGCGCAGGACGCGGCCGACCGACAGGTGATGGCGGTGGCCCGCTCGGTCGCCGACGCCCCGTCCGTACGGGCGGCGATCCGCACCTTGGACCCGAGCAGGTCACTCCAGCCCTACGCGACCCAGGTGCAGCGGCACACGGGCGTGGACTTCGTCACGATCATGAACCCGGGGGGCATCCGCTGGACCCACCCCAACCCCGCGCTGATCGGCGAACGCTTCCTCGGCAACACCGCCCGGGCGCTGAAGGGCGAGTCCTTCACCGAGACGTACACCGGGACACTCGGCCCCTCCGTCCGCGCCGTCACGCCCATCCGGGACGACGGCCGGATCGTCGGCCTGGTGAGCGCGGGCATCAAGGTCCGGACCGTCTCGGCACGGCTCCAGCAGCAGGTGACGACCCTGGTCGGCGTCGCGGGCGGCGCCCTGGCGCTGGGCGGCGTCGGGACGTATGTGATCAACGCCCGGCTCCGCCGCCACACGCACGGCATGAACGCCACCGAGCTGAGCCGTATGCACGACTACCACCAGGCCGCGCTGCACGCCGTGCGCGAGGGCCTGCTGATGCTGGACGGCCAGTTCCGGGTGGCGCTCATCAACGACGGCGGCCGGGAACTGCTCGGGGTCTCCGGTGAAGTGGTGGGACGCTCGGTGGCGGAGCTTGGTCTGCCGGCCCCGCTGACGGGCGCGCTGCTGTCCTCCGGGCCGCGGGTGGACGAGGTCCATCTGACGGCGAAGCGTGTGCTGGTGGTCAACACCTCCCCGGTCTCGGGCGGAGAACGCCGGGGCACGGTGGTCACTTTGCGGGACGTGACGGAACTCCAGTCCCTGATGGGCGAGCTGAACTCGGAGCGCGGGTTCACCCAGGCGCTGCGTTCGCAGGCGCACGAGGCGGCGAACCGGCTGCACACCGTCGTCTCGCTGATCGAACTGGGCCGCGCGCGGGAGGCGGTCGACTTCGCCACGGCCGAGCTCGAACTGGCGCAGGCCCTGACCGACCAGGTCATCGCCGCGGTCAACGAGCCGGTGCTGGCGGCCCTGCTGCTCGGCAAGGCGGCGCAGGCGAACGAACGGGGCGTGGAGCTGGTGGTCTCGCAGGACAGCCGCATCGACGACGGTCTGCTGCCGCCGTCGCTGCCCGCCCGTGACCTGGTGACGATCCTGGGCAACCTGATCGACAACGCGGTGGACGCGGCGCAGGGATCCATGGGCGCCCGGGTCACGGTGACGGCGTACTCGCGGGGCGCAGAACTGATCCTGCGGGTCTCGGACACGGGGGCAGGCGTCGATCCCGCCCACGCGGAGGCCGTGTTCGAACGGGGCTGGTCGACGAAACCGGCGTCCGCCCCCGGCGGCCGCGGCCTGGGCCTGGCCCTGGTCCGCCAGACCGTACGCCGTCACGAGGGCACGCTGACGGTGTCGGAGGCGGCCGGGGGCGGGGCGGAGTTCGAGGCGCGGATGCCGTTGCCTACCGTGGGGGCGGCCGCCCCGGCGGAGCCGATGTCACCGGGGGCCGGGGCCACCCTGTCCGGAGGTGACGTATGACCGAGCCCATCCGCGTACTGGTCGTGGAGGACGACCCGGTGGCCGCGGACGCGCACGTCATGTACGTCGGCCGGGTCCCGGGCTTCACGGCGGTCGGGAAGGCGCACACGGGCGCGGAGGCCCGGCGGCTGCTGGACCGTACGCCGGTGGACCTGCTCCTGCTGGACCTGCATCTGCCGGACGCGCACGGCCTGCAGCTGGCGCGGTCGCTGCGGGCGGCCGGTTACCACGCGGACGTGATCGCTGTGACATCGGCGCGGGATCTGACGGTGGTGCGCGAGGGGGTCTCGCTGGGGGTCGTCCAGTACGTGCTGAAGCCGTTCACCTTCGCGACGCTGCGGGACCGCTTGGTGCGGTACGCGGAGTTCCGCGGGGCGGCGGGGGAGGCGAGCGGCCAGGACGAGGTGGACCGGGCCCTGGCGGCTCTGCGGGCACCGGGCCCGGCGGCACTGCCGAAGGGATTGAGCGCGCCGACGCTGGGGCGGGTGACGCAGGCCCTGCGGGACGCGGAGGAAGGACTCACGGCGGCCGGGGTCGCGGAGACCGTGGGCATCTCCCGGATCACGGCTCGCCGCTATCTGGAACACCTGGTGGAGGCGGGGCGGGCCGGACGCAGTCCGCTGTACGGACAGGTGGGGCGGCCCGAGTTGGTGTACCGGTGGGTTCGGGGAACGGGGCGGTGAGAGCCGTGGCTCGGGCCGGCAGGGAGTCCGGTGCGGTCGGGGCAGGAGCACGGCGCCGCTCCGCCTTCCCGATGACCCATCGCCCGCCGCGGCCGAAACGTTCGGATTTGGCCGCCGGATCCGCCGCCGCACATCCCCGGCCAGCGTGTTGATCTTGACGGAATCTCTCCCCGCGTCCGCCGGACACCGGGGGTCTCCGTCATGATCGGGAGGCGCGGCGCAGGTACCGCGACACGACGACCGGCAAGGTGAGGGCAAGGCGAGGGGGCATTTGCACGGCACCGACCGCCTACCGACCGGCGATCACCGGCCACCGAACCGTCGATGGCCGACTCCGTATCTTCCTACAATCAGTGAGTGTGGCTGAACAGACCGTAGTCACCACGGTCCCGTGCCCCTACGTTGTGCCCGTGCACCGACCGCAGGCCCATCAGCCCACCCCGCCCACCCCTCCGTTCGACTCCCAGGCCGCCCGCAGACTGCGGACCGCCCTCGGTATGGGGCCCGAGCATGTCGCGTACGGCATGCGCGCCTCCTACGGGCTCCCCCATGTCAGCCCCGACCTCGTGGTCGCCTGGGAGCGCGGGATCGTCGTCCCCGGCGGACCCGAACTGACCGCGCTCGCCGGCGTGTTGTGGTGCTCACCGGGCGAACTCGTCGACGCCCCGCGCACCCTGCGGGAGCACCGCGTCGCACGCGGGCTCGCGCCGGAGGACGTCGCCCATGGTGTCGGGCTCGAACTCCTCGCCTACATCAGGATGGAGGAAGCCTGCGAGTGGCGCGGCAACGACCGGCAGTCCGCGGCCCTCGCCGACCTGCTCGATCTGTCCCTGCCCGACTTCATCACCGTGACCGGGCGGGACGGCAGGCTCGGCGAACTGCTGCGCAGCGCGGTCACCACCCGCTGGCAGGCGTACGTCCGCGCGGTCGGCAAGCTGCTGCCCCTGGACCGGCGGCTCCTGGAGGACGTCCTCGAGGAGATGTACGCCAACTACCAGAGGCAGATGGTCGCCACGCTCAGCTGGGGCACCGCCACCGCGGCCGACGCCCGCAAGAGCGGCCGTGACTACCTCGACCGCATCGTGGAGCACTTCTGGTCGACGGTCGAGAGGCATCCGTGACGGCGGTCGAGAGGCACCGGCGCCCAGGACGGACGCCCGCCCCGGCGACCGGGCGCTGTCCGAGACCGCCTAGAACACCGACTCCGCCTCGTCCATCCGGTCCTTCGGCACCGTCTTGAGCTCGGTCACCGCCTCCGCCAGCGGCACCATCACCACATCCGTGCCGCGCAGCGCCGTCATCATGCCGAACTCCCCGCGGTGTGCGGCCTCGATCGCGTGCCAGCCGAAGCGGGTCGCGAGCACGCGGTCGTACGCGGTCGGCGTGCCGCCGCGCTGGACGTGGCCGAGGATGACCGGCTTGGCCTCCTTGCCGAGCCGCCTCTCCAGCTCGTACGCCAGTGCCGTGCCGATGCCCTGGAAGCGCTCGTGGCCGTACTGGTCGATCTCGCCCTTGCCGTAGTCCATGGTGCCGTCGGCGGGGTGCGCGCCCTCGGCGACGCAGACCACCGCGAACTTCTTGCCGCGGGCGAAGCGCTCCTCGACCATCTTCACCAGGTCGGCGGGGTCGAAGGGACGCTCCGGCAGACAGATGCCGTGGGCGCCGGCCGCCATGCCCGACTCCAGCGCGATCCAGCCCGCGTGGCGGCCCATGACCTCCACGACCATCACGCGCTGGTGGGACTCGGCCGTCGTCTTCAGGCGGTCCATCGCCTCCGTGGCCACGGTCACGGCGGTGTCGAAGCCGAAGGTGCGGTCCGTGGAGGAGATGTCGTTGTCGATCGTCTTGGGGACGCCGACCACCGGAAGACCCGCGTCCGAGAGCATCCGCGCGGCCGTCAGCGTTCCCTCGCCGCCGATCGGGATCAGCGCGTCGATGCCGAAGTCGCGGATCATGTCGGAGGCGTTCTCACACGCCCCGCGCAGACGGTCGCGCTCCAGGCGGGAGGAGCCGAGAATGGTGCCACCGCGGACCAGGATGCCGCTGACGGCGTCGAGGTCGAGAGCGCGGTAGTGACCGTCCAGCAGGCCCCGGTAGCCGTCCTCGAAGCCGATGACCTCGTCGCCGTACTGCGCCACCGCCCGGTGCACAACCGACCGGATCACTGCGTTCAGGCCGGGGCAGTCGCCGCCTGCGGTGAGTACTCCGATGCGCATCGTGCTGTGTCTCCTGCTCGCTTTCGATACCGGTGAGCCAATCCGATTGTTTCATGGCTCACAGGAGGGTGCCGATTGCGCACCTCACCCTCGCGCCACCGCGTGATCCCTGGTTCTGACGGGCGCCTTATCCAGCCGCAAGGGTATTGTCAAGAGCGTTCTGCTCACCTCGCGGACGATCTTCGCGAGTCGCACCCGGGCCCTGCCCGCCACCCCACCGAGAGACGAGACGGAGAGCACGCGTGACGCGCAGCGTGTACGTGACCGGGATCGACCGCGGCGACGGCCGGCAGGTCGTCGAGCTGGGCGTCATGGAGCTGCTGACCCGGCAGGTCGACCGGGTGGGCGTGTTCCGTCCGCTCGTCCATGACGGCCCCGACCGTCTCTTCGAGCTGCTGCGCGCCCGGTACCGGCTCTCCCAGGACCCGGCGACCGTGTACGGCATGGACCACCACGAGGCGTCCGCGCTCCAGGCCGAGCGCGGGACGGACGAGCTGGTGTCGACGCTGGTCGACCGGTTCCATGCCGTCGCCCGGGACTACGAGGTCGTCCTCGTCCTCGGCTCCGACTTCGCCGACACCCAGCTCCCGGACGAGCTCTCCCTCAACGCCCGGCTCGCCAACGAGTTCGGGGCCTCCGTGATCCCGGTCGTGGGCGGGCGGAACCAGAGTGCCGAGTCGGTGCGCGCCGAGGTGCGCAACGCGTACCGCGCCTACGACGGGCTCGGCTGCGACGTCCTCGCCATGGTCGCCAACCGGGTCGCCCGCGAGGACCGCGACGAGATAGCCGAGCGGCTGGACTCCCGGCTCCCCGTGCCCTGTTACGTCCTTCCCGACGACCCCGCCCTCTCGGCCCCGACGGTCGCCCAGATCACCCACGCGCTCGGCGCCAGGGTCCTCCTCGGTGACGACTCGGGGCTGGCGCGGGACGCGCTCGACTTCGTCTTCGGCGGCGCCATGCTGCACAACGTCCTCGCCGCGCTGACCCCGGGATGTCTGGTGGTGACGCCGGGCGACCGTGCCGACCTCGTCATCGGGGCGCTCGCCGCCCACAGCGCCGGCACCCCGCCGATCGCCGGCGTGCTGCTCACCCTGAACGAGGTGCCCGGCGACGAGATCCTCACCCTCGCCGCCCGCCTCGCCCCGGGCACCCCGGTGATCTCGGTCTCCGGCAACAGCTTCCCCACCGCCGCCCGCCTGTTCTCCATGGAGGGGAAGCTGAACGCGGCCACCCCGCGCAAGGCGGAGCGCGCGCTCGGGCTCTTCGAGCGGTACATCGACACCGCAGGGCTGCTCAAGCGGGTGTCCGCCCCGAGCACTGACCGGCTCACGCCGATGATGTTCGAGCACAAGCTGCTCGAACAGGCCCGCGCCGACAAGCGCCGGGTGGTGCTGCCCGAGGGCACGGAGGAGCGGGTGCTGCACGCCGCCGAGGTACTGCTGCGCCGGGGCGTCTGCGATCTCACGCTGCTCGGTCCGGTGGACGGCATCCGCAAGAAGGCCGCCGGCCTCGGCATCGACCTCGGCGACTCCCAGCTGATCGACCCGGCCACCTCCGAGCTGCGTGACGCCTTCGCCGAGCAGTACGCCCGGCTGCGCGCCCACAAGGGCGTCACCGTCGAGCTGGCGTACGACGTCGTCTCGGACGTGAACTACTTCGGCACCCTCATGGTGCAGGAGGGCCTCGCCGACGGCATGGTCTCGGGGTCCGTGCACTCCACGGCCGCCACCATCCGCCCGGCCTTCGAAATCATCAAGACCAAGCCCGACACGAAGATCGTCAGCTCGGTCTTCTTCATGTGCCTCGCCGACAAGGTGCTCGTCTACGGCGACTGCGCGGTCAACCCCGACCCGAACGCCGAGCAGCTCGCCGACATCGCCATCCAGTCGGCCGCCACCGCCGAGCAGTTCGGCGTGGAGCCGCGGATCGCGATGCTCTCGTACTCCACCGGCACCTCCGGTTCCGGCGTCGACGTCGACAAGGTGCGCGAGGCCACCGAGCAGGTCCGGCTGCGCCGCGACGACCTCAAGATCGAGGGTCCGATCCAGTACGACGCCGCCGTCGAGCCCACCGTCGCCGCGACGAAGCTGCCGGGCTCGCAGGTCGCCGGGCAGGCGTCCGTGCTGATCTTCCCGGACCTGAACACCGGCAACAACACCTACAAGGCCGTGCAGCGTTCGGCCGGCGCGATCGCCGTCGGTCCGGTTCTGCAGGGCCTGCGCAAGCCCGTCAACGACCTGTCCCGGGGCGCCCTCGTCCAGGACATCGTCAACACCGTCGCCATCACGGCGGTCCAGGCCCAGAACACCGACCAGAAGGCAACCTCCCCGTGAGCCCGACCCGTGTCCTCGTCCTCAACTCCGGCTCCTCGTCGGTGAAGTACCAGCTGCTGGACATGCGTGACCGCAGCCGGCTGGCCGTGGGTCTCGTGGAGCGGATCGGCGAGCAGACCTCCCGGCTCACGCACACGGCACTCGCCACTGGCGCCACCCGTGAACAGAACGGTCCGATCGCCGACCACCAGGCCGCCCTCAAGGCCGTCGCCGAGGTGCTGGCCCACGACGGGCTGGGGCTCGACTCGCCCGAGCTGGCCGCCATCGGCCACCGCGTGGTGCACGGCGGCATGTTCTTCACCGAGCCCACCGTCGTCGACGACGCCGTGCTCACCGAGATCGAGCGGCTGATCCCCGTCGCGCCACTGCACAACCCGGCCAACCTCATCGGCATCCGCACGGCCATGGCACTGCGCCCGGACCTGCCTCAGGTCGCCGTCTTCGACACGTCGTTCCACACGACGATGCCGGAGTCCGCGGCGCGCTACGCGATCGACACGAAGATCGCGGACCGGCACCGGGTGCGGCGGTACGGATTCCACGGCACCTCGCACGCGTATGTGTCCCGGGCGACCGCGAAGCTGCTGGGGAAGGCGCCCGAAGAGGTCAACGTCATCGTGCTGCACCTGGGCAACGGGGCATCCGCCTCGGCGGTCAGGGGCGGCCGGTGCGTGGACACCTCCATGGGGCTCACTCCGCTGGAGGGGCTTGTGATGGGGACGCGCTCGGGTGACGTGGACCCCGCGGTCATCTTCCATTTGGTGCGTGTTGGCGGAATGTCCATGGACGAGATCGACACTCTCCTCAACAAGAGGAGTGGTCTGTTCGGTCTGTGCGGTGACAACGACATGCGCGAGATCCGCCGCCGGATCGATGAGGGCGACGAGGAGGCGCGGCTCGCCTTCGACATCTACATCCATCGGCTGAAGAAGTACATCGGTGCCTATTACGCGGTACTCGGCCGGGTGGACGCGATCGCCTTCACGGCCGGTGTGGGCGAGAACGCGGCCTCGGTGCGGGAGGCCGCCGTCGCGGGCCTGGAGGAGCTGGGCCTGGCGGTCGACGGCCGCCTGAACGCCGTACACGGCGACGAGCCGCGGCTGATCTCGCCCGCGCATGCGCGGGTGGCGGTGGCCGTGGTGCCCACGGACGAGGAACTGGAGATCGCCACACAGACCTACGCACTGGTCGGAAAGAGCAACTGAAGGAAATTCGACCGGCTCTCGCCTGAGCGCGAACCCGCCCATTTGTATCTTCCGCCAGACGGAATATTCCGTTGCGAAACAAACCGTTAGGATCGCCCCATGCGCCGTTCGAAAATCGTCTGCACTCTCGGCCCAGCGGTCGACTCCCACGAAATGCTCGTCGCGTTGATCGAAGCCGGCATGAACGTGGCCCGCTTCAACTTCAGCCACGGCTCCCATGAAGAGCACCAGGGCCGGTACAACCGCGTCCGGGCCGCATCCGCCGAGACCGGCAAGGCCATCGGCGTGCTCGCCGACCTCCAGGGCCCGAAGATCCGTCTGGCCACCTTCGCCGAGGGCCCGGTCGAGCTGGTGCGCGGTGACGAGTTCGTCATCACCACCGAGGACGTGCCGGGCGACAAGCACATCTGCGGCACGACCTACAAGGGTCTGCCGGGAGACGTGCAGCGCGGCGACCAGATCCTCATCAACGACGGCAACGTCGAGCTGAAGGTCCTGGACGTCGAGGGCTCCCGGGTCCGGACGATCGTCATCGAGGGCGGTGTCATCTCCGACCACAAGGGCATCAACCTGCCCGGCGCCGCGGTGAACGTCCCGGCGCTGTCCGAGAAGGACATCGACGACCTGCGGTTCGCGCTGCGCATGGGCTGCGACATGGTCGCGCTCTCCTTCGTGCGGGACGCCAACGACGTCAAGGACGTCCACCGCGTCATGGACGAGGAGGGCCGCCGCGTCCCGGTCATCGCCAAGGTGGAGAAGCCGCAGGCGGTGGCGAACATGCAGGACGTCGTGATGGCGTTCGACGGTGTGATGGTCGCCCGCGGCGACCTGGCCGTCGAGTACCCCCTCGAGAAGGTCCCGATGGTGCAGAAGCGGCTCATCGAGCTGTGCCGCCGCAACGCCAAGCCGGTGATCGTGGCGACCCAGATGATGGAGTCGATGATCACCAACTCCCGTCCTACCCGCGCCGAGGCCTCCGACGTCGCCAACGCCATCCTGGACGGCACCGACGCGGTCATGCTGTCGGCCGAGTCGAGCGTGGGCGCGTACCCGATCGAGACGGTCAAGACGATGTCGAAGATCGTCATCGCGGCCGAGGAGGAGCTGCTCGCCAAGGGCCTGCAGCCGCTGGTCCCGGGCAAGAAGCCGCGGACGCAGGGCGGTTCGATGGCACGCGCGGCGGCCGAGATCGCGGACTTCCTCGGCGGCAAGGGCCTGGTGGCCTTCACCAAGTCCGGTGACACCGCCCGCCGACTGTCCCGCTACCGTGCGGCGCAGCCGATCCTGGCGTTCACCACGGACGAGTCCACGCGCAACCAGCTGACGCTGAGCTGGGGCGTGGAGTCGCACGTCGTGCCGTTCGTGAACAGCACGGACGAGATGGTCGACCTGGTCGACCAGGAGCTGGTCAAGCTGAAGCGGTTCAACGACGGCGACATCGTGGTCATCACGGCCGGCTCCCCGCCCGGCGTCCCGGGCACCACCAACATGGTCCGCGTCCACCACCTGGGCGAGAACCACGACTGACGGACCGCACGTACGGCCCGGGGGGCGCCTCCTGCGACAGGGGGCGCCCCCGGTCGTCGGGAGGGGTTGCCCCAGGACACAACCGTGCCCCGCCGGGTGGGGGGCCCGGCGGGGCACGGTTCTTGTGCGGCTCCCGGAGTGGTCTTGAGGGTGCTCAGCTCCAGCCAGTGACGAACTGGTGCATCCCCGGCACGGTGAGCGTGCCGCCGAACTGGCCGGCCTGGGTGACCTTCACATTGGTGAAGTAGATCAGCGGGATGTTCAGCGGGGGCGGGTTGTCCGGGCTGAACGTGACCGGGATCAGGCCGAAGAGATTGCCGGAGATGCTCTCCGTGTACATCACCGTCTTGCCGCCACGGATGGTGGACGTCGTGCCCTGACCGGCCTGGACGTGGTACGTCTCGCCCTTCTGGCCGTCGACGAGCTGGTGCAGGTCGCCGATGTCGGTGCCGCCGGAGATCACGTACTTCAGCACCCTCTTGACGGTGCCGTTGGCGGTGCGCACCTTGACGACGCCCTGGTAGTCGGCGCCCTTGAGCAGCAGCGAGCTGGCCTGCAGGTGCCAGGGGGCGTCCGGCAGCCCCAGGGTCTGCTCGACGCCGCCCTGGTCCGTGGTGGCCGCGGGGCAGTTCGCCGCGGAGGCCGACGAGCCCGGGGACGGGCTCGTCGCCGCCGAAGCCGCCGACGTGACCGTGTCGCCCGCCGCCTTGGTGGCCGCGGAGGCCGCCTTGGTCGCCGTGTCCGTGGTGTCCTTCACGGTCTTCGTGACCGTGTCGGTGACCTTCTTGGTCGTGTCCGTGACGGTGGAGGAGGAGGTCCCCTTCGTCGCGGACGCCGCGGACGAGGCCGAGGGAGACGGCGTCGCGGAGGCGCTCGCCGACGACTTGTCGCCGGGGTTGAACACGTTCTTGATCGCGCCGCCGAGGTCGTCCAGCAGGCCGCCGCCGCCCGTGGAGGCCGACGGAGTGGGCGTGGACGTACCGCTGCCCGACGACTTGTCCGAGCCCGCGGAGGACGCGGAGGCGGACGGCGCGGGCGCGGCCTTGTCGCCGGAACCTGAATCCGACGAAGAGGTCTTGCCCGAGCTCGTGTCCGACGACTTGTCCGCGGAGGCCGAGGGCGTCGGCTGTGCCGTGTCGGCGGACTTGGACGTGCCCGGCGCGCTCGCCGAGGCGGACGGCGACGGCGTGGCCGACGCGTCCTTGGAACCCTTGGCGTTGTCCAGGACCTCCACGCACTTCTGGTACTCATCGGCCGTCATGGTCTTCGACGGATGTTCGTCCGCGCGAGCCAGCGTGCTGTTGAGCCCCAGGCCCATGAAGACCGCGGTCGGCATCGCCGCCAGGGCTATCGCCCTTCCGGCCGGCACGTGGAACCTGGTGAACAGCGGCTTCCTGGGGGCCGCGTGGCGCGGCCCGGTTCTCGCACGGGACGCGTCCACGTCCGTCCCGTGGGTCACCTCGTCAGCCGGCACTGTGCCTCCCGTTCGCCCCGTAGACCGGGTTCGTTCCTGACAGATCGTTCGGCTCGCTCACCCCGTCCACGCCCTCCACAGCCACGCCTTCCGGCGCTCCCCCCTCCGGCTCGGTGCCCTTGTCCGCCTGCGGCTCGGGCGGTACGCCGGGCGCCCAGGCGACGGCCAGCGCCCCGCCGATCAGGGCGAGCAGGAAGCCCACGACGAAGCCGCCGAAGTTGGACACCGGGATGGACACCAGCGCCAGCAGGATCGCCGCGACACCCGCGAAGGTCCGGATGTGCTTCTGGAACCAGAGGCTGATGCCCAGGACTATGAGCAGCACGCCGATGATCAGGGAGCCGGCGCCCGCGGTGGTGGCCATCGCCAGCGTCAGGTGACCGACCTGGAGGTGCGCGTACGGGAAGTAGATGATCGGGAAGCCACCGAGCAGGACGAACAGGCCTGCCCAGAACGGCCTCGCGCCCCGCCAGGCGCGGAACTGCACCCTCCGGCGGGCGAACTGGCCGGGAACGGCAGGAGTCTCGGCGCTCATGGAAAACAGCTCCCTGGTGCGGCGTTGCTGTGGGTGGTGGTGCTGGAGGTGTGGGGGGTATGTGAAGGAGCGGGTGAAGGTCGAACGGGCGGGGGCGCCGTCGGCTCCCCCGCCCATCACCGAGTGCTCAATGGAGCTGACACTCGTTGGCGCCCTTCGACAGGCTCATGTTGAGCCCGTTCAGCTTGAAGGTGCCGGCGGTGGTCGCCCACGCGTGCTGGTCCACGCCGCTCAGCACCGCACGGTCCGCCTGCTGAGCGAATCCGTACGGGTTGGTGGCGTCGCCCTGCTTGATGCCCGGACCCTTGTTGGCGTCCTTGGCGGCCACACCGATGTCGATGTTCGTGAACTCGGCGTCGGCCTTGAGGTCATTGACATCGATGTAGATGTTGTGCGCCGTGACCGGGTCGTGGCCCGCCCCACCGGCCGTCAGCGTCAGCGTGACGTCACCGATGAACGGAACCGGGGTGACCACGGACTGGCACAGGTTCGTGATCGTGGCGTCCTTGAACGCCGACACGGCGACGGGGTGAGTCGTCTTCTTGCCGTCGAGCGTGTAGCCGCTGTCGATCGCCCCGTACTGCTCGAAGCCCGTACCGTCGAGCTTGTCGGCGGTCACCTTGAATTCCTGGCCCGACACGCTGAACGACGCCGCGAGCGCGCCCTGCGCCAGCGCCACGCCTATCGCTGCCGTCGCGGCCACGCTGGGCACCATGACCACAGCGAACCGCTTCCATCTGGTCCCGCCACGCACCTGGGACTCCATATTTCCTCCTTCTCGGACGTACATCTCCTGGCCTGGCTCGCTACCATTCGGCGGCTCAGCCGGGCAGGGATGGGAGAAGTGCTACGTCCTCGGGAAGGAGAGCGCCTGCGCTCGGAGGCGCGAACGCGCCCCAATCACCGGCGATCACCCCCGAGCGACAACCACTGGTCGCGCCTGACACACATCACGCACAACCTGCCGGACAGGCTCCGCGATGGCGGAGACCCCCCTGTCCAGGACCCGACGCCACTGCCGTCGGCTCCTGCTCGGTGGGGACCCACGAGAAACCCGTTGACCCGGCTGGCTGTCGGGTGCGGCGATGGACCGAGCGTGGCCGATCGTTGTGCATTCTCGCCGCCCCCGCAAGGGGGTTCGTTACTCACTAGTAACGGCCGGATAACCGAAGAACGACCTGTCGGTATCGCCCGGCAACTCTTCGTGGCCCAAAAGCAGATGAGGAAACGGTTGAAGTGCGGACAGAACCCGACAGAACATCGGCCCGGACTTACTCCCAGTAACAGCGGCCGCGTTTACCAAGATTTGGTAAAGCGCGGCCGCCGTGCACCTCTGTCGGCAATTCCTTCACTCGGGCATCACAAGCCCGGGCGTTTAACAACTGGTCAGAACAGAGCGCGCGCCAGCGCCCGCCGAGCCGCGGTCACACGCGGGTCCTCGGCCCCGACCACCTCGAAGAGTTCCAGCAGCCGCAGCCGCGCCGCGTCCCGGTCCTCCCCGGCCGTGCGCCGCACGGTCTCGACGAGCCGCCCGAACGCGTCCTCCACATGG
The DNA here is from genome assembly GCF_026168105.1 of Streptomyces hygroscopicus. Lineage (GTDB taxonomy): Bacteria > Actinomycetota > Actinomycetes > Streptomycetales > Streptomycetaceae > Streptomyces > Streptomyces hygroscopicus_D. The sequence goes on along the minus strand of NZ_LBMW01000033.1, from coordinate 67,034 downwards.
CCGCCCACCAGATCCAGGTCCGCCGCGGCGATCTGCGCCTGCACGTCACCCGGCTTCTCGGCGGCCTCCTTGCGCGTCTGCTGCGGGTCGAGGTCGCGCACCCGCTGCAGCAACTCGGCCTGGGCGAGGCCCAGCTTGGCCTCCATGTTCCCCGGGTCGTCGCTCAGCACGTTCCTGTACGCCTGGACCGCGCCGCCCAGGTCACCCGCGTCCAGCGCCTGCACGGCCGCCTCGAGCGCCGCGTCATGGGGCCCCGCCGGGGCCTGGGGAGCCGCCTGGGCGCCGCCCGCCTCCGCATCGGGGTCGACGGTCAGGCCGGTCAGCCCGAAGCGCTGCTCGGCGACCTGGACGAGTTGGTCGATGGTCTCGCGGATCTGCTGCTCGGGGGCGGCGCCCTGGAAGAGGGGCAGCGCCTGCCCGGCGACGACCGCGAACACGGCCGGGATCCCCTGGATGCCGAACTGCTGCATCAGCATCTGGTTGGCGTCGACGTCGATCTTGGCGAGCACGAACCGGCCGTTGTACTCACCGGCCAGCCGCTCCAGGACGGGGCTCAGCTGTTTGCAGGGCTGGCACCACTCGGCCCAGAAGTCGATGACGACCGGTACCTCGGCGGACCGCTGCAGAACGTCGCGCTCGAACCCCGCCTCGTCGACGTCGATGACGAGGTCGGCCGGGGAGACCGCCCCTCCCCCACCCTGCCGGGCCGATTCGGCGCGCGCCTGCTCGGCCTTCGCCTTGGCCTCCTGGGCCGCCTTCACCGCGGCGAGGTCGACGACTCCGCTCATGGACATGTTCCGTGGCTGCATGAGTACATCCTCCCCCTTCCGTACGCCGCTGTGAAAAGCGCTGTGAAAGCCGTGCCCCCGCACGGCGTTGATCTGCGCCGGGTCCCCACCCGGCTCCGGTGGTCGTCGCTCGCGCACGCGTCACCCGGGAGTGAGCGCGGTCGCTTTCGCTACGAGTCGTAGCGTAACTGGAGTCAGGGGTCGCCGTGACCAGTCCGCCGGTGATATCCCTCACCACTTCACGCGTCGCACAGATATGGCCACGACCGAGGCCGGATATGGTCACTGGCATGCAGAGCAGCACCTCCGCCGCCCGTCCCGGCCGCCCGCGCAGCGCCGCCGCGGACGCCGCGATCCTGGAGGCGACGCGGGAGGCACTGGTCGAGCTGGGCTGGTCCAAGCTCACGCTGGGAGACGTGGCGACACGCGCGGGGGTCGCGAAGACGACCCTCTACCGCCGCTGGGCGGGCAAGAACGAGCTCGTGGTGGACGCGGTGGCGGCCCTCTTCGACGAACTGGAGCTGCCCGACCGGGGCAGCCTGGCCGCGGACATCGAGGGCGTGGTGCTCCAGTTCGCGGCGATCCTCGACCTCCCGGAGGCCAAGAGCGGCCTGATGGCGGTCGTGACGGAGTCCACCCGGGACGACGCACTGCGCGAACGCATCCGGGAGTCCATCGTCGACCGCCAGAAGCGCCTGGTCCTGGAGGGCCGCGCCCGCGCCACTGCGCGCGGCGAGCTCCCCCCGGAGACGGACCCCGAGGAGGCGGCCCGCACCGCCGACCTGATCTTCGACATGGTGGCGGGTGCGGTGGTCCACCGCACCCTGGTGAGCGCCCGGCCGGCGGACGAGGAGTGGGTACGGAACTTCACCCGGGTGCTGCTGCAGGGGCTCGGCGGCCCCGCGTAGCTCCGGGGGCGGCGAACCCGCCCCCGCCGCCTCCGGAACCGGCTAGAACCCGGCCGGCTCCGTGTACACCCCCCACTCGTCCCGCAGGACCCCGCAGATCTCGCCGAGCGTCGCCTCCGCGCGCACCGCGTCCAGCATCGGCTCGATCATGTTGGCGCCGTCGCGCGCGGCGGCCAGCATCGCGTCCAGTGCCGAGCGCACCGCCGCGTCGTCCCGGCCGGCCTTCCGCTCGTCCAGCACCCGCACCTGCTCCCGCTCCACCTCGTGGCTGACCCGCAGGATCTCCAGGTCGCCGGTGACCGACCCGGTGTGGACGTTCACGCCCACCACGTTCTTCTCGCCCTTCTCCAGCGCCTGCTGGTAGCGGAACGCGGACTCGGCGATCTCGCCGGTGAACCAGCCGTCCTCGATCCCGCGCAGGATCCCGGAGGTGATCGGGCCGATCGGGTGCTGCCCGTCGGGGTGCGCCCGCAGCCCCCGCTCCTTGATCTGCTCGAAGATCCGCTCCGCGTCCGCCTCGATCCTGTCCGTCAGCTGCTCGACGTACCACGAACCGCCCAGCGGATCGGCGACGTTGGCGACCCCGGTCTCCTCCATGAGCACCTGCTGGGTGCGCAGCGCGATCTCCGCCGCCTGCTCGCTCGGCAGCGCCAGCGTCTCGTCCAGCGCGTTGGTGTGCAGCGAGTTGGTGCCGCCGAGCACCGCCGCGAGCGCCTCCACCGCCGTACGGACCACGTTGTTGTACGGCTGTTGCGCCGTCAGCGAGACCCCGGCCGTCTGCGTGTGGAAGCGCAGCCACTGCGCCTTCTCGCTCTTCGCCCCGTACACGTCGCGCATCCACCGTGCCCAGATGCGGCGCGCCGCCCGGAACTTGGCGATCTCCTCGAAGAAGTCGACGTGCGCGTCGAAGAAGAAGGACAGGCCGGGGCCGAAGACGTCCACGTCCAGGCCGCGGCTGAGCCCCAGCTCCACGTATCCGAACCCGTCCGCGAGCGTGTAGGCCAGCTCCTGCGCGGCCGTCGCGCCGGCCTCGCGGATGTGGTAGCCGGAGACGGACAGCGGCTTGTAGGCGGGGATGCCGGCCGCGCAGTACTCCATGAGGTCGCCGATCAGACGAAGGTGCGGCTCGGGCTGGAAGAGCCACTCCTTCTGGGCGATGTACTCCTTGAAGATGTCGGTCTGCAGGGTGCCGTTGAGTACGGCCGGGTCGACGCCCTGCCGCTCGGCGGCGACCAGGTACATGCAGAACACGGGGACCGCGGGACCGCTGATCGTCATCGAGGTGGTGACGTCGCCCAGCGGGATGTCCTTGAACAGGACCTCCATGTCCGCCGCCGAGTCGATCGCCACCCCGCAGTGCCCGACCTCGCCGAGGGAGCGCGGGTCGTCGGAGTCTCGGCCCATGAGGGTCGGCATGTCGAAGGCGACGCTCAGGCCGCCACCGCCCGCGTCCAGGATCATCTTGTAGCGCTCGTTCGTCTGCTCGGCGTTGCCGAACCCGGCGAACTGGCGGATGGTCCAGGTGCGCCCCCGGTAGCCGGTCGGGTACAGGCCGCGTGTGAAGGGGTACTCCCCCGGCCAGCCGATCCGCTCGAAGCCCTCGTACGAGTCGCCCGGGCGCGGTCCGTACACCGGCTCCACGGGGTCGCCGGAGAGCGTGGTGAAATCGGCCTCACGCGTGCGTGAGGCGTCGTAGCGGGCCTGCCAGCGTCGGCGGCCCTCGTCGATGGCGTCAGCGTCCATACCTTCGAATTTACTAGGACGTCCAAGTAAATGTCGATGGCTGACCGCCGCACGTGAGCCGTACGGCGGTGTCCGCTACGCCTTCGCGACCGCGGGAGCGTCCTCGGTGAGCTTCGCCTCCAGCTCGTGGCTGACCTTGCGCTCCACGAAGAAGGCCGCCGTGGGGATCGTCCCCGCCAGCAGCACCCACAGCTGCTTGCCGACCGGCCACTTCGCCTTGGAGCCGAGGTCGAAGGCGAAGACCAGGTAGACGACGTACAGCCAGCCGTGGGCGATGCCGACGACGCGGGTGAAGTCCGCCGCGCCGTTCATGTCCAGCACGTACTTGGCGATCACGCCGAGGGTCAGCAGGACCAGCAGCACGCCCGTGACGTAGGCCATCACGCGGTAGCGGGTCAGCACGCTCTTTTTCATGGGGACGAGCGTAACGGCCCGTTTCGGGCGATCTTCGGGTACCCCCGCGCCGTACGGGGGCGTGCTACTCGGCTTCGAAGTCCCCCGCGGCGATGCGCAGCGGGCGCAGCATGGCGAAGAGCTCGGCGCACTCCTCCGCGTCGTACACACCGAGCCCGAAGTCCATCGCCATCAGGTCGCGGGTGGCCGCGTCGCAGACTTCACGGCCCTTGTCGGTGATGGAGGCGAGGGTGCCGCGGCCGTCGTTGGGGTTGGGCCGCTTGGCGACGAGGCCGGAGCGCACCAGACGGTCGACGGTGTTGGTGACGGACGTGGGGTGCACCATCAGCCGCTCGCCGATCTTGGACATCGGCAGCTCGCCCGACTTGGAGAAGGTGAGCAGCACCAGCGCCTCGTAGCGGGCGAAGGTCAGTCCGTACGGTTTCACGACCGCGTCGACCTCGGCGAGCAGGATCTGCTGCGCCCGCATGACCGAGGTGATGGCGGCCATGGAAGGCACGTTTCCCCACCGCTGCTTCCAGTGTTCGTCGGCGCGGGCGATGGGATCGAAGGACAGACTGAGGGGCTTCGGCACGGCATCGACCTTACCGGCCGGTCATATGCTGGTCAGCCCCGTCTCGCTTTTCGGTCGGCCGACCGCCTCCGGCGCACACTGGAAGCGGAAGGCCATGCGTCATGAACCGAACGTGGAGGTGTGTCATGAGCACTCTCGAAGAACACGTCGACGTCGGAGTTCCGGTCGACACGGCCTGGAACAGCCTCCATCGCGTGGAGAACTATCCCCGCTTCGTGCAGGGGGTGCGCGACGCCCGTACGGAGGCGGGAGGCCGAGCGCATCTGGACGTCGAGGCGGGCGGACGGACCCGGGAGTTCGAGGCCGAGGTCTCCGACCGCGGTGGGGAACGCGTGCTGGACTGGCGCACCACGGGCGGCGCCGAGCTGGCGGGCTCCGTCGCGTTGCAGCCGATCGACCAGAACCACACCCGGGTGCAGGTACGGATCGAGTACGACCCCGCCGCCGTCAGGGAGACGTTCGGCGGGCCGAAGGGATTCGCGCAGGCGAGCGCGATCGAACGGCTCGTCCGCAGCGATCTCGGGCACTTCAAGGAGTACGTGGAAGGGAAACGGTGAGCGGAAGGAGGCCGCGGGTGCCCGGCACCGCCCGGGCGGAGTCCGGCCATTCGCGCGCCCGGCGGGAACGGTCAGACACCGCCTAAGGGGCCCGACGCACGGCGCAGCCTGTGGCGGAGCGCTCGCTGGGCCACCGGGCCCAGGCCCTCGAGGGCGGACGCCAGGGACGCCAGTTGCTCCAGGGCCGCGAGCGCCGCGCCCGCGCCGGCCGCGTCCACCCCCTCGTACAGCTCGATGCCGACGAAGGACGCCGACACCGCACGCGCCAGGCCCCCGGCGTCGGCGAACTCCCCCAGCGGCGTCGACGCCAGCACCCGCGTCAGCACCCGCTCGATCTCCACGATCCAGAGTTCGAGCCCCGCCGCCGTGGCCGACGCGAGACGGGGATGGGTCCCTGCCCCGGCCAGCAGCTGACCGAGGACCGTCACATGGCCCTGGGCCTTCTCCTCCTCGTGCATCTCCCGTCCGAACGCGAGGAGTTCGGCGAGCGAGCCGATCGCGTCGAGCCGCTCCCGGTACCGCGCCACCCGCTGCTCCGTCGCATGCCGGCAGGCCGCCGCCAGCAGCTCGTCCACCGAGCCGAAGTGGTAGAAGACCAGCGCCTGGTTGACGCCCGCGGTCGCCGCGATCGTCCGGGCCGACGTCCCGGCGATCCCCTGCTCGGTGAGCGTCCGCAGCGCTCCCTCCAGCAGCTTCGCCTTGGTCGTCCCGGTCATGCCGGCGCCTCCTCCTTGACCGGCCGCAGCCGGGGACGCACGCGGCTCACGTGCGGGAGTCGTCCGACGGGCCTCCGGGACGCTTCCCGGTCGGGCTGCGGTTCGCGAACCGGCACTTCGGTCATGTCTTCGGCCACGAGGGCTCCGGTACGCAGACAGCGGCGGGCGGCCGGGGTGCGCGCCGACGGCGGGGCGAACAGGGCCACGGAGATGACGAGGGCGAGCAGCAGCGGGCAGAGATAGGCCACCGTCGGCGCCAGGGAGCCGAAGAAGCGGATGACGGAGACCGCGCCGAAGCCCGTGCCGCCGGCGGTGAGGACGAGCGCGCGCACGGCGAGCTCCGCCAGCCAGTTCAGCCGCGCCCGCTCAGGGGTGATCCCCCGCTCCAGCCACAGCCGGAGCCGGTCGACGGACCAGGCGGTCGCCCAGCCGAGCAGCGGGCGGACCAGGACGCGGTCCGCGAGGGCCCCGGCGCGGCCCCGGCGCGGCCGGTGGCCGTACCCGGTGAGGAAGCGGACGCCGTCGTCCTCGGGCACGCACCGCCAGTAGCCGCTCCCCTCCGCGATCGGCGACAGCGGGTGCGGCGAGGAGAACCGCAGCGCGCAGTTGCGGGTCCCGTCCGGCCGTCCGCCCTCCGTGCACGGCATGTGGTGGATCTCGGTGAGGCGCAGGTGCCAGCGCCGGCGCTGCGCGGGGTCCTGGATCCGCGCCCACAGTTCGTCGAGGTCCCCCCGTATGTGCGCCTCCACGTAGAGCCCCATTGCGAATCCCCCATGTCACCGGCCCCGTTGAGCGACTGCTCAATCAAGTCACCTGACACTACAGGAGATTTGAGCGGCCGCTCAAACCGCCGCTCAAGTCGCTGACAAGGGAGAACCCCGGCCCTGCAGGGCCGGGGGTTCTCCGCTGCTGGGGGCAGGTCACTCGCCGGACAGATGCCGCTCCACCGTTTCCACCTTGGCGGTGAGCCCGTCCGTCACACCCGGGCGGATGTCCGCCTTCAGGACGAGGGAGACTCGCGGAGCGCGCTCCTCGACCACGGCCACGGCGCGCTTCACGACGTCCATCACCTCGTCCCACTCACCCTCGACCGACGTGAACATCGCGTCGGTACGGTTCGGCAGCCCCGATTCCCGTACGACCCGCACGGCGTCGGCGACGTACTCCCCCACGTCCTCACCGACCCCCAGGGGCGTCACGGAAAAGGCGACGATCACGCGTTCACGACCCCTTCGCGGCGGGCCCGGGAGGCGATCACCGCGTCCTCGGCCGCACGGCGGAGCCGACGCTCGGCGAGGAAGCCCCCGCCGGGAATGACGGAGTAGGCGAAGTAGAGCGCGGCCGTCCCCTTCTCCCACTTGGTGCGGTTCCAGGCGTCGAGCCAGAAGACCACGTAGAGGACGAACAGCACGCCGTGGATCGGGCCCAGCCACCGGGCGACGTCGACGCTGGATGTGACCGTGTACTTGATGACCGTGCACGTCGCGAGCACGAGCCAGGAGATGCCTTCCGGCACGGAGATCAGGCGGAGTCGGCGGATGGCGGAGGCTGTCTTGAGGTCCACGGGTCACCTTCGGTGGGAGAGTCGCTGACGACGCGGTCGCCTTGTGAACGGATGCACAAATGCTGGGCCCATTGTGACAAACGACCGTGTCGCCCCCGCGCGAGGGGTCTGTCCGCCGCGCCGGTCCGGCCGCTACCTTCGCCCCGTGGCGATGTTCCGACTGCAAGGCAGCAAGGTGCTGGCCGTCGACATGACCGGGGACGCCGTGAAGGCGAAGAACGGCTCCATGGTGGCGTACGACGGGCAGATGACCTTCAAGAAGCTCACCGGCGGCGGTGAGGGGATCCGGGGAATGGTGACCCGTCGGCTCACCGGCGAGCAGATGACCGTGATGGAGGTGAAGGGACAGGGGACCTGCTGGTTCGCGGACCGGGCATCCGAGATCAATCTCGTCAGCCTCCAGGGGGACAAGCTGTACGTCGAGTCGAGCAACCTGCTCGTGACGGAGGCCGGCCTGCGCACGGGCACGACCTTCACCGGGCTGCGCGGCGCCTCGCAGGGCAACGGCCTGTTCACGACGACCGTCGAGGGCCACGGCCAGGCGGCGATCATGTCGGACGGACCGGCGCTGGTGCTGCGAGTGAGCACGCAGTACCCGCTGATCGTCGACCCCGGCGCGTACATCGCGCACCAGGGGAATCTGCGGCAGTCGTTCCAGTCGGGCGTGACGTTCCGCACGTTCCTCGGCGAGGGCGGCGGCGAGGCCTTCCAGATCCGCTTCGAGGGGGACGGACTCGTCTACGTCCAGCCCAGCGAGCGCAACACGATCGCGGGGGACCTCTGACATGGCCTTCCGCGAAGTGAACTCGAAGATGATCGAGGCGACGGTCGTACCCGGCCGTCATGTGTACAGCCAGCGGGGAGCGATGCTCGCCTACAAGGGCCGGGTCTCCTTCACCCCCAACATCCAGGGCGGCCAGGGCGGGGTCATGTCGATGATCGGCCGCCGGGCCGCGGGCGAGGCGACGCCGCTGATGACGGTCGAGGGCGACGGCACGGTCCTGTTCGGGCACGGCGGTCACCACATCCAGGTGATCAACCTCACCGGGGACACCTTGTACGTCGAGGCGGACCGGCTGCTCGCCTTCGAGGGCAGCCTTCAGCAAGGCACGATGTTCATGGGCTCGCAGGGCGGCGTCATGGGCCTGGTGCGCGGCCAGGTCACCGGTCAGGGCCTGTTCACGACCACCCTCACCGGGCACGGCGCGGTCGCCGTCATGGCGCACGGGGGCGTCTTCGAGGTGCCGATCACCCCGCAGCGCCCGGTCCATGTCGACCCTCAGGCGTACGTCGCGCACCACGGCGACGTACGCAACAGGCTGTCCGCCGCGCTCGGCTGGCGCGACATGGTGGGCCGCGGCTCCGGCGAGGCGTTCCAACTGGAGCTGAGCGGCAGTGGTGCGGTGTACGTCCAGGCCTCGGAGGAGAAGCTGTGAGCACCTACCCGGGTGGCGGCCCCGTGATCCACGACCCGGCGACCCTGCCGGTCGACGACAACGTCAACGCGTACACCTTCTGCGTGGACCTGAAGGGGAGCCAGTGGTTCCTGCAGAAGGGCAAGATGATCGCCTACTACGGCACGATCGAGTTCAACGGCGTCGGGCACGGCCGTTTGGACCACCTTGTCCGTACGTCCTTTCATTCGCCACTGCACGCCAGCGACTGGGTCGTGGCACAGGGCTCGGGCAAGATGCTCCTCGCCGACCGGGCCTTCGATGTGAATTCCTACGACCTGGAGGACGGCAATCTGACCATTCGCTCGGGCAACCTGCTCGCTTTTCAGCCAAGTCTCGCACTCAAGCAATCGATCATTCCGGGATTCCTGACACTGATCGGAACCGGCAAGTTCGTAGCCGCATCTAACGGTCCGGTGGTGTTCATGGAACCCCCGATCCGGGTCGATCCGCAGGCCCTGGTCGGCTGGGCGGACTGCCCCTCCCCGTGCCACCACTACGACCACGGGTACCTGACCGGCGTATGGGGCGGTCTACGTGCGATGACGGGCCTCGGCGGGGCCTCCGGAGAGGAGCATCAGTTCGAGTTCGTGGGGGCGGGCACGGTACTGCTGCAATCCACGGAGACCCTCATGGAGGAACTGCCCACGGGAGCGGTCCCGCACGAGCCGGGCGTACCGGGCGGCATGGGGGTACCCGGGCACCAAGGACAGCAGCCGGGGGCACCGCGCCTTCCCGGACAGCTGGGAGACCTCCAGCGTCGCTTCGGGCTGTGAGCGGTAGTCTGCGGAGTGTGACATCGAACGCGTGCGCACAGTCACACCACCCTCACTAGTTCGCCTTTCAACCTTTTAGGTAGACTTCATTCATGGAGACCGAGACGGCCACACACTGGCTGACCGATGCGGAGCAGTGCGCCTGGCGCACCCACCTCGAGGTCAACAGGCTGTTGGCATATCAGCTCGAAAGGGATCTGCAGCCGTTCGGCCTGACGATGAACGACTACGAGATCCTGGTGAATCTCTCGGAGTCGGAGGGCATGCGGATGCGGATGAGCGACCTCGCGGCCGCCACCCTCCAGTCCAAGAGCCGCCTCTCACACCAGATCACGCGTATGGAGAACGCGGACCTGGTCCGTCGCGAGAACTGCGAGTCCGACCGCCGGGGCCTGTACGCGGTTCTCACGGACCACGGCATGGAGACGATGCAGAAGGTCGCGCCCCACCATGTGTCGTCCGTACGGCGGCACTTCATCGATCTGCTGTCCCCCGACGACCTGGAGCAGCTGCACAAGTCCCTGCGCCCGGTCGCGGAACACCTGCGGGGGCAGCGGGGAAAGCCGTAGCGGCGCCGGAGGGACTGCCCCGGCCCACCCGCCCGGTGGAGCAGCCGGCGGATGCACCGCACCGCCGACTGCGCCGCCCGCGGGGCTGGAGCCGCCCGCTCCCGGCGGACGACGCCCACCCGTCACCGCACGGACCCGCGCGGCACCGAGGCGCGTCACCCCGGTCCCGACCGCGCACCACGCGCAGGGCCGGGGGCGCGACGCACGGGCCGGGTCCCGCACGCCCTCCGGGCACACGCCTCCGTCGCCGTGCCTACGCCGACGCCCGGCGCCAGGCCCGCCGCGGACGCAACGCCGCCCGCTCCCGGCGGACGAGCCGCCACCCGTCACCGCACCGAGGACACGTCACCCCGCCCCGGCCGCGCACGTCGGCGGCGCGACGTCCACGTGCGCGCACCACCCGTTCGGCCCTGACCCCTTGGGGATCCGGCGGCAGCCGCCCCGCATCCCGCCAGGGTCGCGGCCGCCACCGTCACGGCTCCGGACGCCGCGAAGCACAGCACGAGCGGCAGATGCCCCACCAGCGCGCCCACCGCGGCCGAACCGACCGAGCAGCCCGCGTTGACGGCCGTGTTGACCCAGGCTCCGGCCCGGGTGCGGAAGCCGGGCGCGGCCGACTCGTCCGCGACCAGGTACGACGTGGTCAGGGCCGGGGCGATGAACAGGCCCGCGCAGGCCACCGCCGCCGCGAGGACGCCGAGGCCGGGTGCCAGCCCCGCCACGGCCAGGGTCAGGCCGAGACCCGCGGTGAGCAGCGGCAGACGGATCCGCGCACTCACCCGCCAGGGGACCGCCCCGTTCAGCAGACCGCCGACCGCGCTGCCCGCGGACAGCGCCGCGAGCACCCACGCCACGACGTCGTCGCCGTGCCTCCGCTGCTCGGCGAAGGCCAGGACCAGCAGATCGAGCGCGCCGACCGCCACCCCGACCCCGGCGGCCACGAGCACGGGCCGCACCAGAGACCGCATCCCCCGCGGTCGTCCCGCGGTACGCGCCGGGCGCGCCGTGACGGGGCGTGCCCCGGCCGTCGCGGGCGACGAGACGAAGGCGATGGTCCCGGCCGCCACCAGCAGCGCGCTCAGCGCCACCCCGGCCCCCGGCGGCGCCCACCGCACCACCGCACCCACGATCAGCGGCCCGGACACGAACAGAAGTTCCTCGGCCACCCCGTCGAGCGCATACGCCCGCTGCAACAGCCGCTGATCATCGAGGAGTTCGCTCCACACGGCGCGCATGGTGGGGCCCAGCGGAGGCGGGCAGGCCCCGGCCGCGAGAGCCAGCGCGCCCAGGAGCGGCACCGGCGCGCCCGGCCGCAGACTCACCACGGCCAGCACGACCAGGATCCCCGCGTACAGCAGGGCCATCGGCACGAGCGCCCGCCGGGGCCCGTACCGGTCGACGAACGCGGCCCGCAGCGGTGAGAGGAGGACCGTCGTGGCCCCGAAGAGCGCCATGACCGTCCCGGCCACGGCGTACGACCCGGTCGCCCGGGTCACGGACAGCATCACGGACAGGGAGACCGTCCCGTACGACAGTCGCCCCAACAGGGCGGCACCGAAGGTACGACGGGCGTACGGGACACGGAGGACGGCGGCATACGAAGGCCGCACCACGGAAGACGCGGGCATGTGGAGGTTCCTCGACTGGAGGCGATGAGGGGACACCGGGGTGCCGCGACGACCACAGCCGAACGCTGCTCGTCGATCACGGTCCTGGGCGGGTCCTATGCCAAGAGGAGGAACATGTGGATCAACGTATCAACGCACAGGAGCGTTGACCACGGGCTTTACGGTCAGCCAGCCGTCAGCCCCGCCACCAGTTCGTCCGCCGCCCGGTAGGGATCGAGCTCGCCGGCCACGATCCGCTCCGCCAGCGTGCCCAGACGGCGGTCGCCGTGCAGGTCGCCGATCCGCTCCCGCAGGGCCGTGACCGCGATGGTCTCGACCTCGTGGGCGGCGCGGGCCCGACGGCGCTCCGCCAGCACACCGTGCTCCTCCATCCACGCCCGGTGCTTCTCCAGCGCCTCGACGACCTCGTCGACCCCCTCGCTGCGGGCGGCGACGGTCTTCACGATCGGGGGACGCCAGTCGCCCGGGGCACGCGACTCCCCGAGGCCCAGCATGTGGTTCAGCTCACGCGCGGTCGCGTCCGCGCCGTCACGGTCGGCCTTGTTGACGACGTACACATCACCGATCTCCAGGATGCCCGCCTTCGCGGCCTGGATGCCGTCGCCCATCCCGGGCGCCAGCAGGACGACCGAGGTGTCGGCCTGGGAGGCGATCTCGACCTCCGACTGGCCGACGCCCACCGTCTCCACGAGGATCACGTCGCAGCCCGCCGCGTCCAGCACCCGGATCGCCTGCGGTGCGGCCCAGGCGAGGCCGCCCAGATGCCCGCGTGTCGCCATGGAGCGGATGTACACGCCGGGGTCCGACGCGTGCTCCGACATCCGGACGCGGTCGCCGAGCAGCGCGCCGCCCGAGAAGGGGGAGGACGGGTCGACGGCCAGGACGCCGACCCGCCTGCCCTGCTTGCGGTACGCCGTCACGAGGGCCGACGTGGAGGTGGACTTGCCGACGCCCGGCGACCCGGTCAGGCCCACCACATAGGCGCCGCCGGTCAGCGGCGCCAAGGCCGCCATGACCTCCCTGAGCTGCGGAGACGCCCCCTCCACCAGGGAGATCAGCCGGGCCACGGCCCGCGGCCTGCCTTCCCTGGCCTGGGCCACCAGTGAGGAGACGTCCTGCATCACAGCTCCGTTCGGATTCTTCGAGGTGTTCGCCTCCGGGGCGGGAGACGTCCAGGGTGCTCAGGCCTTGGCTACCCGCAGGATGAGCGCGTCACCCTGACCGCCGCCACCGCACAGGGCCGCCGCGCCGACGCCGCCGCCGCGCCGCTTGAGCTCCAGGGCGAGGTGGAGGACGAGCCGGGCGCCGGACATCCCGATGGGGTGCCCCAGAGCGATCGCGCCGCCATTGACGTTCACCTTTTCGGTGGAAACTCCGAGATCCTTCATTGACTGCACGGCGACCGCCGCGAAGGCCTCGTTGATCTCGATCAGATCGAGGTCCGAGACCTCCAGGCCCTCCTTCTTCAGCGCGTGCAGAATCGCGTTCGACGGCTGGGACTGCAAGGAGTTGTCCGGCCCGGCCACGTTCCCGTGGGCGCCGATCTCCGCGATCCACTCCAGGCCCAGCTCCTGGGCCTTGGCCTTGCTCATCACGACCACGGCCGCCGCACCGTCCGAGATCTGCGAGGAGGAACCGGCCGTGATCGTGCCCTCCTTGCTGAACGCCGGGCGCAGCTTGCCCAGCGACTGAGCCGTCGTCTCGCCGCGGATGCCCTCGTCCCGGCTGAAGACGACCGGCTCGCCCTTGCGCTGCGGCACCTCGACCGGGGTGATCTCGGCCTCGAAGATGCCGTTCTTCTGGGCGGCCGCGGCTCGCTGGTGGGACAGGGCCGCGATCTCGTCCTGCTCCTGGCGGCCGATGCCGAGGCGCGTGTTGTGCTTCTCGGTGGACTCGCCCATGGCGATGCCCTCGAAGGAGTCCGTCAGGCCGTCGTAGGCCATCGCGTCGAGCATCTGGACCGCACCGTATTTGAAGCCGTCCCGGGACTTCGGCAGCAGGTGGGGGGCATTGGTCATGGACTCCTGGCCGCCCGCGACGATCACGTCGAACTCGCCCGCGCGGATCAGCTGGTCGGCCAGCGCGATCGCGTCGAGGCCCGACAGACACACCTTGTTGATCGTCAAGGCCGGGACGTTCATCGGGATGCCCGCCTTGACCGCGGCCTGACGTGCCGGGATCTGCCCGGCCCCGGCCTGCAGCACCTGCCCCATGATCACGTACTGCACTTGGTCGCCGCCGATCCCCGCACGGTCGAGGGCGGCCTTGATCGCGAAGCCGCCGAGGTCGGCTCCGGAGAAAGACTTCAGCGAGCCGAGCAGCCGTCCCATGGGGGTGCGGGCACCCGCGACGATGACGGAGGTCGTGCTGTTCGTTCCAGACATGAGCTGCGATCCCCTTCCGGCTTGCACAGCCGAGGAGTGAACGAGGGTTTACTTCGAATGTACTGAGCGGTAGTCCACCCCGTCATCGGGCTGTCGGTGTGATCGCGCGCACGTTGCGTAACCACGCGCGGAGCGCTGCACTACTTACATGCTGACGCGAATCGACCACATCGGGATCGCCTGTTTCGACCTGGAGAAGACCGTCGAGTTCTACACCTCGACCTATGGTTTCTCGGTGTTCCACACCGAGGTCAACGAGGAGCAGGGCGTACGCGAGGCCATGTTGAAGATCAACAACACGGACGACGGCGGCGCCTCCTACCTCCAGCTCCTCGAACCCATCCGCGAGGACTCCACCGTCGCCAAGTGGCTGGCGAAGAACGGAGAGGGCGTGCATCACATCGCCTTCGGCACGGCGGACGTGGACGAGGACGCCGCCGCCATCAAGGACAAGGGCGTGCGTGTCCTGTACGAGGAGCCACGGCGCGGCTCCATGGGGTCGCGGATCACCTTCCTGCATCCTAAGGACTGCCACGGCGTTCTGACAGAACTGGTCACATCGGCGGCTGTTGAGTCACCTGAGCACTGACTCCCGTACATGAGGGCCGGTAGGGTTGGGAGCGGTCGCCGCTCCACCAGGGCGACCGGGTCCCGCCCGAGCGGCGGGACGCCGGGTCCCCGAGGACGGGGCCTGGGTCCGGGGTCCGGGTTTCGGGGGACGAGCGTCGGGGCAGCAGCCCATGCTCCGCCGTTGATCTGACACCATTCCCCGGGGGCCCCGTTCGGCGGATGGACGGAGCTCGTTTGGAGAGACTTGCGACCAGGGGACGGATGGGACCGCGCAGTGCGGGGCTACGAACGCCAGGAGCGAGAGCCGGCGGCTGACGTCGACCATCTCTCTCGGTTCGAGGCCGAGATGGAGCGGCTGAAGACCGAGCGGGAAAAGGCGATCCAGCACGCCGAGGACCTCGGCTACCAGGTCGAGGTGCTGCGCGCCAAGCTGCACGAGGCGCGGCGCACGCTCATGACCCGTCCGGCGTACGACGGGGCCGACATCGGCTATCAGGCCGAGCAGATGCTCCGTACGGCGCAGATGCAGGCGGACCAGCTACGGGCGGACGCCGAGCGTGAGCTGAGCCAGGCCCGAGCACAGACGCAGCGCATCCTCCAGGAGCACGCCGAGCAGGCCGCACGTCTCCAGGCGGAGCTGCACGCGGAGGCGGTCACCCGCCGCCAGCAGCTCGACCAGGAGCTGGCGGAGCGCCGGCAGACCGTCGAGTCGCACGTCAACGAGAACGTGGCATGGGCCGAGCAGCTTCGCGCCCGCTCCGAGTCCCAGGCGCGCCGCCTCGTGGAGGAGTCGCGCTCCGAGGCCGACAAGGCGCTGACCGCCGCCCGCGCCGAGGCCGAGCGGCTCACCGCCGAGGCCCGGCAGCGGCTGCAGGGCGACACCGAGGCCGCCCGGGCGGAGGCCGACCAGATTCTGCGCCGCGCCCGCGCGGACGCCGAGCGGCTGCTGAACGCCGCGGCCACGCAGGCCCAGGAGGCCACCGACCACGCCGAGCAGCTGCGCTCCAGCTCCACGAGCGAGTCGGACGCCGCCCGTCGGCAGGCGTCCGAGCTGAGCCGGGCCGCCGAGCAGCGGATGGCCGAGGCGGAGGCGGCGCTGCGCGAGGCGCGCGCCGAGGCCGACAAGGTCGTCGCCGAGGCGAAGGAGGCCGCCGCCAAGGCGCTCTCCGGCGCGGAGTCGACCAACGAGCAGCGCACCCGTACGGCCAAGGAGCAGGTCGCCCGGCTGGTCAGCGAGGCCACCAAGGAGGCGGAGGCCACCAAGGCCGAGGCCGAGCAGCTGGTCGCGGACGCCAAGGCCGCGGCCGAGAAGATCGTCGCGGAGGCCTCGGAGAAGGCCCGCAGCATCACGGCCGAGGAGACCGCCTCCCAGCTCGCCAAGACGGCGCGTACGGCCGAGGACGTGCTGAACAAGGCGTCGGACGACGCCAAGGCGACCACCAAGGCCGCCGCCGAGGAGGCCGAGCGGATCCGCCGGGAGGCCGAGGCCGAGGCGGACCGGCTGCGCGCCGAGGCGCACGACATCGCCGAGCAGCTCAAGGGCGCGGCGAAGGACGACACCAAGGAGTACCGCGCCAAGACGGTCGAGTTGCAGGAGGAGGCGCGCCGGCTGCGCGGCGAGGCCGAGCAGCTGCGCTCCGAGGCGGTCGCCGAAGGCGAGAAGATCCGCGCGGAGGCCCGGCGCGAGGCCGTCCAGCAGATCGAGGAGGCGGCCAACACCGCCGAGGAGCTGCTCGCCAAGGCGAAGGCCGACGCGGACGAGTTGCGCACCGCGGCCACCGCCGACAGCGAGAAGGTGCGCACCGAGGCCATCGAGCGCGCCTCGATGCTGCGCCGCCAGGCCGAGGAGACCCTGGAACGCACTCGCAAGGAGGCCGAGACGCAGCGCGCCGAGGCCGTCGAGCTGTCGGACGCGATCAAGGAGCAGGCGGAGAAGGCCGCCCGCGAGCTGCGCGAGGAGACCGAGCGGGCCGTCGAGGCGCGCCGCACGGAGGCCGCCGAGGAGCTGACCCGCCTCCACTCCGAGGCCGAGCATCGGCTCTCCTCCGCCGAGCAGGCGCTCGCCGACGCGCGGGCGGACGCCGAGCAGCTCCGCCGCGAGGCCGTCGAGGAGGGCGACCGGCTGCGCTCCGAGGCCGCCGAGCGCATTCGTACGCTCCAAGCCCAGGCCGAGGCCGAGGCCGACCGGCTGCGCACGGAGGCCGCCTCCGACGCGTCCGCCTCCCGCGCGGAGGGCGAGGCCATCGCCGTACGCCTGCGGTCGGAGGCGGCGACCGAGGCCGAGCGGCTCAAGACGGAGGCGCAGGACACCGCCGACCGCGTCCGGGCCGAGGCGCAGGCCGCGGCCGAGCGGCTGAGCACCGAGGCCACGGAGACGCTCGCCGCCGCCCAGGAGGAGGCCGCCCGGCGCCGCCGCGAGGCCGAGGAACTCCTCGGTGCGGCGCGCCAGGAGGCCGACCAGGAGCGCGAGCGCGCCCGGGAGCAGAGCGAGGAGCTGCTCGCCGTGGCGCGGGCCCGGGTCGAGGAGGCCCAGGCGGAGGCCGTACGGCTGATCGAGGAGGCCGACCGGCGCGCGACCGAGATGGTGTCGGCCGCCGAGCTGCACGCCCAGCAGGTGCGGGACTCCGTGGCCGGGCTGCACGAGCAGGCGCAGGAGGAGATCACCGGGCTCCGCTCCGCCGCCGAGCACGCGGCGGACCGTACGCGCACCGAGGCGCAGGAGGAGGCCGACCGCGTCCGCGCCGACGCCTACGCGGAGCGCGAGCGGGCCGCCGAGGACGCCCAGCGTGTCCGGCGGGAGGCCACCGAGGAGACGGATGCCGCCAAGTCCCTTGCCGAGCGGACGGTCTCGGAGGCGATCGCCGAGGCGGAGCGGATCCGTTCGGAGGCCGCCGAGCACGCCCAGCGCGTGCGTACGGAGGCCTCGGACACCATCGCCTCCGCCGAACAGGCCGCGACGCGCACCCGTGCGGAGGCGCGCGAGGACGCAAACCGGATCAGGTCGGACGCGGCCACGCAGGCGGACACGCTCATCACGGAGGCGCGGGCGGAGGCCGAGCGGCTCACCAGGGAGACCAACGCCGAGGCCGAGCGGGTCAGGGCCGAGTCGGTGGCCAAGGCCGAGAAGCTGGTCGGGGACGCCACCGACGACGCCGAGCGGCTGCGTGCCGAGGCCGCCGAGACGGTGGGATCCGCACAGCAGCACGCCGAGCGGATCCGCAACGAGTCGGAGAGGATCAGGGCCGAGGCGGAGGCGGAGGCCGAGCGGTTGACCGCGGCTGCCCGCGAGGAGGCCGAGCGCACCCTGGACGAGGCCCGCAAGGACGCCAACAAGCGGCGCTCCGAGGCAGCCGAGCAGGTCGACACGCTCATCACGGAGACCGCCGCCGAGGCCGACAAGCTGCTCTCGGAGGCGCAGCACAACGCGCTCAAGACGACGGCGGACGCCGAGACACAGGCCGACACGATGGTGGGCGCCGCCCGCAAGGAGGCCGAGCGGCTGGTCTCCGAGGCGACGGTCGAGGGCAACTCGCTGGTGGAGCGCGCCCGTACGGACGCGGACGAACTGCTGGTCGGCGCACGCCGGGACGCCACCGCGATCCGGGAGCGCGCGGAGGAGCTGCGCGACCGCATCACCAGCGAGATCGAGGAACTGCACGAGCGGGCGCGGCGTGAGTCGGCCGAGGCGATGAAGTCGGCGGGCGAGCGGTGCGACGCGCTGGTCAAGGCCGCCGAGGAGCAGCTGGAGAAGGCCAAGGCGCAGGCGAAGGAGCTCGTCTCGGAGGCCAACTCCGAGGCGGGCAAGGTCCGTATCGCCGCCGTCAAGAAGGCCGAGGGGCTGCTGAAGGAGGCCGAGCAGAAGAAGTCCACGCTTGTCTCCGAGGCCGAGAAGATCAAGGCCGAGGCGATCCGGGAGGCCCGGAAGGCGGTCGAGGAGGGCAAGCGGGAGCTGGAGATCCTGGTGCGCCGGCGCGAGGACATCAACGCGGAGATCTCCCGTGTCCAGGACGTCCTGGAGGCGTTGGAGTCCTTCGAGGCCCCGTCGGGTGGCAAGGACGGAGGCGTCAAGGCGGGGGCGGCCGTGGGTGCGCCCCGTTCGGGTGGCAAGGCGTCGGACGGCTAGCGAGAAGTGTGGATTCTGTGCTTGTCGGGCGTTTGACGCGGGTCATGGCAAGCCCTCAGACAGTTAGCCACCCAAAAGGAGTGTCATTCTCCAGATCAAACAGGCATACGCTCGATGACACGCCGCATTGGCCCCTAGGATTCCCCTATCACCTCACCGGTCTCATTCGACAGGAACCCCATGAGCGACACTTCCCCCTACGGCTTCGAGCTTGTGCGGCGTGGGTACGACCGCGCTCAGGTGGACGAACGCATCTCCAAGCTCGTCTCCGACCGTGACAGTGCTCTCGCCCGCATCACCGCTCTGGAAAAGCGCATCGAGGAGCTTCACCTCGAGACGCAGAACGCCCAGGCCGCCGTCACCGACGCGGAGCCGTCGTACGCGGGTCTGGGCGCGCGCGTCGAGAAGATCCTCCGTCTCGCCGAAGAAGAGGCCAAGGACCTGCGCGAGGAGGCTCGTCGCGCAGCCGAGCAGCACCGCGAACTCGCCGAGTCGGCCGCCCAGCAGGTGCGCAACGACGCAGAATCGTTCGCTGCGGAGCGCAAGGCCAAGGCCGAGGACGAGGGCGTCCGGATCGTCGAGAAGGCCAAGAGCGACTCCTCGCAGCTGCGTGCCGAGGCGCAGAAGGACGCGCAGTCCAAGCGCGAGGAGGCGGACGCCCTCTTCGAGGAGACCCGCGCCAAGGCCGCGCAGGCCGCCGCCGACTTCGAGACGAACCTCGCCAAGCGCCGTGAGCAGTCCGAGCGCGACCTGGCCTCCCGTCAGGCCAAGGCGGAGAAGCGCCTGGCCGAGATCGAGCACCGCGCCGAGCAGCTTCGCCTGGAGGCCGAGAAGCTGCGCACGGACGCCGAGCGCCGCGCCCGCCAGACGGTGGAGACGGCCCAGCGTCAGGCCGAGGACATCGTGGCCGACGCGAACGCCAAGGCCGACCGTATCCGCTCGGAATCCGAGCGCGAGCTGGCGGCGCTGACGAACCGTCGCGACTCCATCAACGCCCAGCTCACGAACGTTCGCGAGATGCTCGCGACGCTCACGGGCGCGGCCGTCGCCGCAGCGGGCTCGCCGGCCGAGGACGAGCCGATCTCGCGCGGCGTTCCGGCGCAGCAGACCCGGTAACGCAGGGCGTACGGCGTCCGAACATCCGCGAAGCCCTCTGCCACTGCGGTGGCGGAGGGCTTTGCGCCGTCTTAGCGTGGCCGCATGATCGAGCTCGAGGGGCTGACCAAGCGATACGGCGAGAAATTGGCGGTCAACAACCTCACGTTCACCGTCAGACCCGGCCTCATCACGGGCTTCCTCGGCCCGAACGGCGCCGGGAAGTCCACCACCATGCGGATGGTGCTCGGGCTCGACCACCCCACCCGCGGCGACGTGCGCATCGACGGCCGTCACTACGACCGGCTAAAGGACCCACTGAAGTACGTCGGCGCCCTCCTCGACGCCAAGGCCGTGCACGGCGGCCGCACCGCCCTCAACCATCTGCTCTGCCTGGCCCAGAGCAACGGCATCGCTCGCTCCCGCGTCCACGAGGTCCTCGACACCGTGGGCCTGACCTCCGTCGCGCGGAAGAAGACCAAGGGCTTCTCGCTCGGCATGGGCCAGCGTCTCGGCATCGCCGCCGCGCTCCTCGGCGACCCACGGATTCTGATGTTCGACGAGCCGGTCAACGGCCTCGACCCCGAGGGCATCCACTGGATCCGCACCCTGATGAAATCCCTCGCCGCACAGGGGCGGACCGTGTTCGTGTCGAGCCACCTCATGAGCGAGATGGCCCTCACCGCCGACCACCTCGTGGTCATCGGACAGGGCCGGCTGCTGGCCGACACCTCCATGGCGGAATTCATCCGGCAGAACGCGCGCTCGTACGTCCGAATCCGCACCCCGCAGCGCGAGCAACTGCTCGACGTGCTCCACGAGGCGGGCGTCACGGTCGTCGAGTCCGGCAGCGGGGCGCTGGAGGTGGACGGCGACAAGGCCGAGCTGATCGGCGAACTGGCCGCCCGCCACCGGATCGTGCTGCACGAGCTCAGCACCCAGCAGGCCTCACTGGAGGAGGCGTTCATGCAGCTGACGGCCCAGGTGGTGGAGTACCACGCGCACACCGACACGCTCGTCGACACCTGGTCGCGGCAGGTCCCGCGCCGGGAGTGGGGCGCCGACTGGAAGAAGGGATCCTGAGCCATGGCTGCGACCCAGGTCATCAGGTCGGAGTGGACCAAGATCCGGTCGGTGGCGTCGACGGTGTGGACGCTCTCGCTGGCTCTGGTCGTCACCGTCGCCCTCGGCATGCTGATCTCGGCCCTGACCAGGAGCGAGTTCGACCGGATGGGTCCGGCGGCACAGGTCTCGCTGGACCCGACCTACACCAGTTTCGCCGGGATGAGTCTCGGCCAGCTCGCGGTGATCGTGTTCGGGGTGCTCGTCGTGTCGAACGAGTACAGCACCGGCATGATCCGCACCTCGCTCGCCGCGGTTCCCCAGCGCGGTGCCTTCATGTTCGGCAAGATCGCGGTGGCGGCCGCGCTCGCTCTCGTCGTCGGCATGGTCACCAGCTTCCTCTCCTTCTTCCTGGGGCAGGCCATGCTCGGCCCGCACCGGGCGTGGATCGGCGATCCCGGTGTGCTGCGCGCGGTGATCGGCGGCGGGCTGTACATGACGCTCATCGCGATGTTCTCGATGGGCGTGGCCGCGATGCTGCGCTCGCCGATGCTGTCGCTGGGCATCCTGATGCCGTTCTTCTTCCTCATCTCCAACATCCTGGGGAACGTCTCGGCGACGAAGAAGATCGGCCGTTTCCTCCCCGACCAGGCCGGCAGCAAGATCATGCAGGTCCTGCCGAGAGCCGGCGACGACACCCCGTACGGTCCCTGGGGGGGTCTCGGGATCATGGCGCTGTGGGTGGTCGCCGCCCTGATCGGCGGGTACGTCCTGCTGAAGAGGCGGGACGCCTGAGCGTCGTCAGGGGGTACGGGTCCGCCCTGACCGGGGCGGACCCGTACCCATACACGGACCCGTACCCCTCGAGGTAAGAACGCCCTCATCCCGGTGACCTGCGAGCCTTTGCATTCTCTTGAGCGGAACCGTCAGCGCCCGGATATCCTCCTAACCCTTACGGGGGCAGCCTGCGCCCGGACGTCCTGAACCTTTCGATGGGTGCGGAGCATGATCGAGGCAGTCGGCCTGACGAAGCGCTACGGCGACAAGACCGCTGTACACAACCTCTCCTTCCAGGTACGGCCGGGCGCCGTCACCGGTTTCCTCGGGCCCAACGGCTCGGGCAAGTCGACGACCATGCGCATGATCCTCGGCCTGGACAACCCCACCTCGGGGCGGGTGACGATCGGCGGCTATCCGTACCGCAAGCTGCCCAACGCCCCCCGGCACGTCGGCGCCCTGCTCGACGCCAAGGCCGTGCACGGCGGCCGGGCCGCCCGCAACCACCTGCTGTCTCTCGCCCAGCTCTCGGGCATCCCGGCCCGCCGCGTCGACGAGGTGCTCGGAGTCGTCGGCCTCCAGGACGTGGCCGGAAAGCGGTCCAAGGGCTTCTCACTCGGCATGGGGCAGCGGCTCGGCATCGCCGCCGCGCTCCTCGGCGACCCCCAGGTGCTCCTCTTCGACGAGCCGGTCAACGGCCTCGACCCGGAGGGCATCCTCTGGGTGCGCAATCTGATGAAGTCCCTCGCGGCGGAGGGCCGTACGGTCTTCGTCTCCTCCCACCTCATGAGCGAAATGGCGCTCACCGCCGATCACTTGATCGTGATCGGGCGCGGACAGCTGCTCGCCGACATGAGCGTCAAGGACTTCATCTCCGCCAACTCGGCGGACTTCGCCCGCGTCCGCACCCCCGACACCGAGCCGCAGCAGCGGGAGAAGCTGACCGCCGCGCTCACCGACGCGGGCGGGCATGTGCTGCCCGAGCAGGACGGCGCGCTGCGCGTCACGGGGCTGCCGCTGCCGCGCATCAGCGAGATCGCGCACGACACCGACGTACGCCTGTGGGAGCTGTCGCCGCACCAGGCCTCGCTGGAGGAGGCGTACATGCGGATGACCCAGGGCGCGGTCGACTACCGCTCGACCATCGACCAGAAGGCGGGCCTGATGCAGCCGTTGCCGCCCGGCGTCCAACCGCCGATGCCGGTGCCCGGGCAGGGTCAGCCGGACTGGTACGCCCCGCCGCCGCCCCAGCAGGGCGGGCAGGCCTTCACGACGCCGGGGCAGCAGCAGGCGGGCCCCTACGCCGCTCCGGCCGCGCCACCCGCTGGGCAGCAGCCGAACCCCTACGCGCAGCCGGCCCCCCAGGACCGGGCACCGGCCGCCGCCGACGTTCCTGCCTCCCCCGCCGCCACCCAGTCCGAGGACGCCCGATGAGCACGCCCCAGTCCCCGATGCCGCAGGCCGCGCCCACCTGGCAGACGGCGCCCGGCTCCGCATACCCCAGCTACACCTCGCCGATCCCGGTGGTACGGACCCACCTCGGCCACGCCCTCGCCTCGGAGTGGACGAAGATCCGGTCGGTGCGCTCCACGATGTGGACGCTCGGGGTGTTCGTCCTGCTGGTGCTCGGCATGGGCCTCGGCGCCGGTGCGCTGGTCGCGAACTCCTCGTCGAACGTGAGTAGCCTGAATCCGCTGTCCCTCGGCTTCTTCGGGCTGCTCTTCGGCGGCATCTGCATCATCACGCTCGGCGTGCTGACCACCTCGTCGGAGTACGGCACCGGCATGATCCGCACCACGATGACCGCGTGCCCCAGCCGGGGGCGGGTGCTCGTGGCGAAGGCGATCGTGTTCTTCCTCGTCGCCTTCGTGGTCACGCTGGTGACCGCCTCCCTCGTCGCCTTCGCGCAGGTGGCCATGGTGCACGGGGCCCCGGAGCCCTCCGGCGGGGAGTGGCTGAAAGCGACCCTCGGCGTCTCCCTCTACGTCGCGCTGCTGGGACTGCTCTCGCTCGTCGTGGGTTCGATCGTCCGGCATTCGGCGGGCGCCATCACCATCATGATCGGGGCGGTGCTCGCCCCCATGGTCGTGGCGCTCTTCATGTTCTCGGAGTCGCTGGCGAAGGTGCGTCAGGCCCTGTTGGAGTACTCGATCCCGAACCAGCTCAGCGTCTTCTACTCCAACTCCCTGACGTCCTCGGGCCCGTCCGGCTGGGATCCGCTGTGGATCGCCCTGGGCGTGACCGCCGCCGCCTTCACCGGCGCGTATCTGCTGCTGGAGAAGCGGGACGTGTAGGCCGGGTTCAGTACCTCGGCGCGTTACGGGACCGCCGCACCCGCGTGGTGCGGCGGTCCTTCGCGTTCCAGCAGGACTTGTGCCAGTGCCGGCGGTCGTCCACGCCCGCGTGCTCGGGCCAGGCCACCACATGCGGGACGCCGGAGGGGATGACCTGGTCGCAGCCGGGGCAGCGGTAGGTCTTGCCCTCGGCGCTCGCGCCCGCCACGTGCCGTACGCTCCACTCCTCGCCGCCCCAGCTCTCGGTGGACTGCCAGCCGCCGTAGCGCGACTGGTCGTCGTCCGCGCTCCGGCCGGGCGAGCCGGAGCCCTTGGGACGGTTGCGACGCGGGGACACGGGACACCTCACGGAGCCATACAGGAAGCACGGGTCCTGTCCAGCCTACGCGGCGCGTACGGGGGTACGCGTACGTCACCGATCCGACAGACACCCCTCCCGTCGGCCCAATCTGCAGACAATCCGCAAATCTCTCCGTCAACCCGTGACTTGGGCACATGTCAGACAGTTATGCCGGGTGGGGGAGCTCCGTGTCGGAGCCAGGAAAGCAGGAAGTGCGATGCGCGTAGGAAGTTTTGTACTGGCGGCCCAGTTCCCGGGACAGGGCCAGGGGGAGGCGCTGCACCGCGCGGTGCGGTCGGCCGAGGTCGCCGAGGAAGCGGGCCTTGACGCAGTGTGGCTGGCCGAGCACCACTTCGTGCCGTACGGGACGTGCCCGTCGGCCATCACCCTGGCGGCCCTCCTGCTGGGCCGCACCCGCCGGATCCGGGTGGGCACGGCGGTGAGCGTGCTGCCCACCGTCCACCCGGTGGCGCTCGGCGAGCAGGCCGCGCTGCTGCACCTCACCTCGGGCGGGCGCTTCTCACTCGGGGTCGGGCGCGGCGGACCATGGGTCGACCTGGAGGTCTTCGGTGCCGGCCTCCAGGCGTACGAGACGGGGTTCCCGGAATCACTCGATCTGCTGGTGCGCTGGCTGCGCGAACCGTCCGTCGCCGCCGCGGGGGAACGATTCAGCTTCCGTGAAGTCCCGGTCGTCCCACGGCCTTCGGAGTCGCTCACCGACACCGAGGGACCGGAGGTCGTCGTCGCCTGCACCTCACCGGCGAGCGTACGGCTGGCGGCCGAACGGGGCCTGCCGATGCTGCTCGGCATGCACGTCGGGGACGAGGAGAAGGCGGACATGGTCGCATTGTGGGCGCAGTACGCGCACGCGGCGGGGGTCGACGGGGACGTGATCGCCGGCGCCGGCCATGTCTCGGCCGGCGTCTGCCAGATCGCCGACCGGCTCACCGACGCGGCGGAGACGCTGGCCAAGGCGATGCCGGGCTGGCTCAAACAGGGGCTCGACGCTCATGTGACGGTCGACGGCCGGGCCCGC
The DNA here is from genome assembly GCF_026168105.1 of Streptomyces hygroscopicus. Classification (GTDB taxonomy): domain Bacteria; phylum Actinomycetota; class Actinomycetes; order Streptomycetales; family Streptomycetaceae; genus Streptomyces; species Streptomyces hygroscopicus_D. Next base: position 41,662 of record NZ_LBMW01000033.1, on the reverse strand, counting down.
TCGATGCGGGACCCGCTGGCGTACACCGAACTGCTGTGCGGGCTGCACCCGGTGGGAACCCCGCGGTTGTGCGTCGACCGGCTCACGGCGACCGCGGAGCGGACGGGCATCGCGCGCTTCGCCCTGCTCGTCGAGGGCTCCGGCGACCTCGCGGCGACGGAGGAGAACGTGCGGAGGCTGGGTGCCGAGGTGCTCCCCCAGCTCCGCTGAGCCCGCCGGATCCGGCTCCTGGCCGGGACCGCCGCCGGGAGCTTGCCGCTCCGGTACAGATCGATGCACCTCCAGCGTACGGAGCGGCAAGCCATGCGGCGTCAAATCGCGTCAGCAGTCCCGCAGCTCCGGAGACTGGTTGAGCAGCTGACTGCGGACCGAGGTGAAGCGGGCCAGCGTTTCGTCCACCGAGGAGTCCAGCGGGAACACCGCCACACGGTGGCAGTTCTGGAAGGCCAGGCGCACTCCGAAGTGCCGCTGCAGGGCGCCGCGTATCGCGTCACTCGCGAGCGCACGCAGCAGCTGTCCACGTGCCTGCTCGTCCGGCGGGGGCGTCTGGTTGTCGGCGAACTGGCCGCCGTCCACCTTCAGCTGGGCCACCAGGGAGCTGATCATCTCCCACGCGTAGGGCAGGGAGGTCCGGACGCAGTCGACGAAATCGGCTTCGTCGACCTCGCCTCGCTCGGCCTGTTCGAGTAGGGCCGGTGAGACGTCGAGCGACATGGGTACTCCTCTCGCACCCCAGAGCAACCGGGGTTGACGGACAGGGAAGGGAGATTCGCGATATCGAACACGCTGCGTACACACCGCACGACCTCCCGTTTACTACGTTAGGCAACGGACGGTGACGGCACCAGGAGAATGCGCACACCGCAAACTCCCGCTAGGCACACAACCAGCCACTACCGAACAGGGGCATCACGGAAGAATGGGAGGGACCTGCCCCGGGGAGCTCGGGTGCGGCCGGAGAGGCCGGGCAGGTTCCCCGTCGCGGTCTCCGGCAGCGGGGCTCGGGCGGGCCCTGGGCTGCTCACGAGGGCGAATCGCGCCGGGCGGGGCGCGTCGAGTAGCGTTGCCGACCATGCGTCTCGTCATTGCCCGGTGCTCCGTCGACTACGCGGGCCGTCTCACCGCACACCTTCCCTCCGCGCCCCGCCTGATCCTGGTGAAGGCGGACGGCAGCGTTTCGATCCACGCGGACGACCGGGCCTACAAGCCCCTCAACTGGATGTCGCCGCCCTGCACCCTGAAGGAAGGTGCGGGTGACGAGGAGGGCGTCTGGACCGTTGTCAACAAAGCAGGCGAGAAACTGATCATCACGATGGAGGAGATCCTCCACGACTCGTCGCACGAACTCGGCGTGGACCCCGGTCTGATCAAGGACGGCGTGGAAGCACACCTCCAGGAGCTGCTCGCGGACCGCATAGAGACGCTCGGCGATGGCTACACGCTCATCCGCCGTGAGTACATGACGGCGATCGGGCCGGTGGACATCCTGTGCCGGGACGCGGACGGCGGGACCGTCGCCGTGGAGATCAAGCGGCGCGGCGAGATCGACGGCGTGGAGCAGCTCACCCGCTATCTGGAGCTTCTGAACCGGGACCCGCACCTGGCTCCGGTACGGGGCATCTTCGCGGCCCAGGAGATCAAGCCGCAGGCCCGCGTGCTCGCCACGGACCGCGGCATCGGCTGCACGGTCCTGGACTACGACGCGCTGCGGGGCATCGAGGACGACAAACTGCGGTTGTTCTGACGGGCGGTACGACGACTTCAGGGCCGGGTCCGGAACGCGGACCCGGCCCTTTTGCGCCTACGGGGCCTCAGATCACCGTGCCCGGACGGCTGGGCGTTCCCGAACCACCGGCCGACGGGGTGCCCGGCGAGCTGCCCGTGGCGGCCGGGGAGCTGGAGGCGGGGCCGCTGGCCGAGTTGGAGGTGCTCGGGGTGGTGGACCCCGACCCCGAGGGCTGTGGGGTGCCGGTCGACGAGGTCGGCGACGAACTCGACGATGTCGTCGACGTCGGTGGCTTCGACGGCGGCTTCGACGAGGACTTCGACGGGGTCGCGCCCCTCGTACCTGTCGGGTTGTCCGTGGGGGTGTCCGAAGGGTGGCCCGAGGTGCCCGGCGTCGGACCGTCCGTCGTTCCGTCCGTCGCGCCGTGCGTGCCCCTGGCTCCGGGCCCTCTGGACGTCGGGGTGCCGGCCACGCCCGAGCCGCCCCCGCCCTTGTTCGCCTTGTCCGCGCCGAGACTGCCGTCGTTCGCGTCCTGGCTCGCCGAGGGGCCCACACGGACCTTCTGGGACGGGGCGTTGCTGTCGTTGTTCGAGGTCATGCCGAGCGTCACGACGGTGCCGAGCAGGGCGACCAGCGCCGCCCCGGCGCCCGCGGCCACCAGATTGCGCCGGGTGCCCTTCACGACGCTCCGCACGCCACCGGGGCCGTCCACCGCCTGGTGCGTGACCAGCGTCGCCGAGTCACCGGCCGGTACGGCCGGTACGCCCGGCCCGAAGGCGGCCGGCACACCGCGGGGCGGCGACACCGACTCCTCGTGCCGCGCGTCCGGCACCTCCTCGCCCGCCGCCGTGCGCCCGCCGGGCCGCGTCGCTCCGGAGCGGTCGGCGACCAGGGCAAGGGCGCGCCGCCCGGCGACCGTGCCGCGCTTGTCGGAGAGGGCACCGCGCAGCCCGATCGAGGCCTCCAGCTCGGTGCGGGCCCGGTCGAGCCGTCCGCGGCAGAGCGCGAGTATGCCCAACTCATGGTGGAAGTAGGCCTGGTCGCCGACCTCTCCGGCGAGCCGGGCCGCCTCGGCGCCGGAGCGCAGCGCCCGCTCCCAGGCACTCCAATCCAGTCCGGCGGCGAAGGCGGGCGCGGCCTGCCGGGCCAGTTCTACGGCGGCGCTCTGCTCGTCCTCCGCGGGCGGGGCCGTCTCGGGTACCAGGACGCTCAGGGCGGCCAGCACGGCGTCGGCCTCCGCGGAGACCCGCTCCGCGGTGACCGAGGGGTGGCCGGCCCACCAGGCGTAGTGCCGGGCGGCCTTGAGCGCGTAGTCCTGTGCGCCGGTCCCGTACCCGGCGGCCTCCAGCTGGGCCAGCACCCCGGCGGCGAGCCGGTAGCGGGAGCCGACCGGGGAGACCAGGGCGCAACCGGCGAGTTCGGCGAGCGCCGCGTCCGCGTGCGTGTCGTCCACGAGGGCCGGCAGATGCGTCTGATGAGGCACCTCGCCGCCGAGCGCGACCGCGAACTTGAGCGTGTCACGCGCCGACGCGCTGAGCCGGGAGGCCAGCAGCGGGGCGGGCGCGGCGGCCTCGGCGAGCGAGGGCAGCGGCACGTCGTGTCCGTCCCCGGCCTCGAAGGGCGTGTCCGCCGGGGGTTCCTGGAAGACGCCGAAGTCGTCCAAGGCATCGGCGTCGGCGCGCATCCGGTCCCGCTGCCGCAGCAGCGCCCCGGCCTGCATGAAGCGCAGCGGCAGTCCTTCGGACTCGAACCAGAGGTCGCCCGCCCAGTTCGTCTCCTCCTCGGTGAGGTCGCGGCCGACGGCGCGCTCCAGGAGTTCGAGGCCCGCCGCGCGGTCGAGTCCGCTGAGGAAGACCTCTTCCACATGGGAGTCGGCGGAGGGCGCGGGCACGTCGGGGGTGGCCGAGAGCAGGAACGCGCACTCGGGCGTCGCGTCGAGGAGCTCGTCCAGCGCGCTGCCGCCGAACTCCAGGTCGTCGAGGACGACGACGGCGCCGATCTCGCGGACGTACTGGAGCAGTTCGTCCCGTTCCGGGCGGTGGAGGGGTGCGCTGTGCACGGCGGCGAAGAGGTCGTGCAGGAGGTCGCCCGTGGTGCGCCGGTGGCCACAGAGGCGGATCACACCGTCGGGCGCGAGGTCCGCGCAGTCCTCGGCGACGACCTCCAGGAGCGCCGTGCGGCCGGAGCCGGAGGGCCCGGTGAGCCGGACCGAGCGGCCTCGCGCCAGAAGCCGTACGAGGCGCTCGCGCTCCTCCTGGCGCTCGAGGAGCGGCTGTCGCGGCTGCGCGGGCCCCGGCGGCACCGGCGGCCGGCCCGAGCGGTCGAGCTCGGTCCGCTGGGCGGCGGTACGCCTCATGGGCGGTGCGGGCCGTGCCCCGGGCGGGCAGGCCTCTATCTCACTGCCGTCCACGGGGTTGACGGTGAGCAGGAAGTCGCCCGACACGAGTTGGACGGTACGGGCGTGCGCCGGCGCCGGCTGACCGAAGTCCGGTGTCATGGGTTCCCTCGGCGGGCGCTGGCGCGGCGCCTCCAGGGCGCCGTCGTGGCCGTACTCCTCGGGTCCCGGGTTGATCGGGTCCATAGGTCCTAGCCCCCCAAAAGCGTGGTGTGCCTGAGCCCCTCCCGGCCTTGCCGCACACTGCGCTGTCGCTTCTGGTCCGGTGCCCGCTCGAGGGTGACGGGCGGCGGGCAGCCGAACCCTAAACCTTCGCACAGTATCTCTGACAAGCCGGGGTACCGCGCCGCCCGAGACATCACAGTCTCGTGAGGATTGTTCGCGACGCACGTTTCGTCGGTGTTCACTCCCGTGGCCCCGGCCGCCGGGTCACACGCGGGGCAGTGACTCCACCCCGATGCCGCCCTCGATGGCGAGGATCCGGTGCAGCCGGGTGGCGACCAGCAGGCGCTGCATCTGCAGTGGTACGCCGCGCAGCACCAGCCGCCGGCCGCACCGCCCGGCCCTCCGGTGAGCCCCCATGATCACCCCGAGTCCGGTGGCGTCCCAGGAGTCCAGTTCGGACAGGTCGAGCACCAGGTCACCGACTCCGTCGTCGACGGCCGAGTGCAGGACCGTACGGGCGTCCGCCGCGCTGCGGACGTCGAGGCGGCCCCCGACGACCAGCTCGGCGTGGTCGCCCCTGATGTGCATATGCGCTCCCCGAGAGTGCGTCGTTCGTACTCCGTTTGTGGTTGTGCAAGGTCTGACTGCCCCGGAGGCGGTCAGGTTGCCGTCTGTGAGCGAACCGATACCGAATTCACCCCATGGGGTGACACCCCCGAGGCACGAGCGATTCAGTACGTGTAGAAGCCCTGCCCGCTCTTGCGGCCGATGTCACCGGCGTCCACCATCCGGCGCATCAGCTCCGGCGGAGCGAACTTCTCGTCCTGGGACTCGGTGTAGATGTTGCTGGTGGCGTGCAGCAGGATGTCGACGCCCGTGAGGTCGGCCGTGGCCAGTGGGCCCATGGCGTGGCCGAAGCCCAGCTTGCACGCGAGGTCGATGTCCTCGGCGGTGGCCACACCCGACTCGTACAGCTTGGTCGCCTCGACGACGAGTGCCGAGATGAGACGGGTCGTCACAAAACCGGCGACGTCGCGGTTGACGACGATGCAGGTCTTGCCGACGGACTCGGCGAACTCGCGGGCGCGGGCGAGGGTTTCGTCGCTCGTCTTGTAGCCGCGGACGAGCTCGACGAGCTGCATCATGGGCACGGGCGAGAAGAAGTGCACGCCGACGACGCGCTCCGGGTGGTCGGTGGCCGCCGCGATCTTGGTGATCGGGATGGCGGACGTGTTGGACGCGAGCACGGCGTCCTCGCGGACGAGCTTGTCGAGCGTCCGGAAGATCTCGTGCTTGACCTCGAGCTTCTCGAAGACGGCCTCGACCACGACGTCCGCGTCGGCGGCGGCGTCGAGGTCGGTGGTCGCGGTGATGCGGGCGAGCGCCGCCTCGGCGTCGTGCGCCTGAAGCCTGCCCTTGCCCACGAACTTGTCGTACGAGGCCTTGATGGCGTCCGTGCCGCGCGTCAGCGCCTCGTCGGTGACATCCCGCAGGACGACGTCCCAGCCGGCCTGGGCCGATACCTGGGCGATACCGGAACCCATGAGTCCGGCTCCGATGACGGCAAGCTTCCGTGCCACTGTGCGACTCCCCTGACGCGCTGTCCGTGTAGGTCTCTCGGCCGGACCCTAGCGCTCGTGAGGGGCCCTGTGACCGGTTAGTAATGCGCGTCACGTCTCACATGACGGACATCACACCGGCATGCGTCACTCCGCCGCCCGGACGGCGTAGTTGAGCACCTTCTCGCTCAACAGCTCCTCCATCTCGTCGAGAAGCACCAGCACCTCACGTGACACTTCGCCCGGATTGCGCCCGGCCATCATCTCCCGGCCGATGACGGCGACGACGGTCTGGTGGACCCAGTTGATCTGACCGGCGATCAGGGTGGGCAGCGGGTCGCCGACGGACGCGCCGACCTCCTCGCGCAACGTCTCGTCCAGGCTCTCCAGGACCTCCTGGGCGATCCCCCAGAGGCGTGAGCGAAGGGCCGGGGCGTCATGGACGACCCGCATGAAACGGTCATACCCCTCGATCAGTCCCACCCGGGGCGACACCGCCTGGACCTCGTCGCGCAGTTCGCGCAGCACGGCGGCGGCGGCCGACTCGCCGTCCTCCCGCCCGCGCACCCAGCGCGAGAGCCGGTCGACGACCCCCTTGGAGCGGTCGAGGAAGAGATCCTCCTTGGCCGGGAAGTAGTTGTAGACGGTGTTGACGGAGACGTCCGCCGCTTCGGCGATCTCCGCGACGGTCACCGCGTCGAAGCCGCGCTCCAGGAACAGTCCCGTGGCGATGTCCGAGATGTACTGCCGCGTCTGCCGCTTCTTCCGCTCCCTGAGGCCCTCGGTCATGTCCTGATCCTAACTTCGCTGGGCCTCAACTATTTTTGGGGTCATTGAAAAATTTCAGGGACTCTGTTTTTCTGTGGTCATGACCATCATCAGTACGGCCGGTCTGGCCCGTACCTTCCGGACCAGGCGCGGCGAGGTGGAAGCGGTGCGCGGCATCGACCTCACCGTCCGGGAGGGCGAGATCCTCGGATTCCTCGGCCCAAACGGCGCAGGCAAGACGACCACTCTCCGGATGCTCACGACCCTGCTGAAACCCACCGGCGGCGCCGCCACGGTCGCGGGGCGCGACCTCGTCACCGACGCCGAAGGGGTGCGCCGCGTCTGCGGCTACGTCGCCCAGTCCGGCGGCGTCGACCCGCATGTGACGGTGCGGGAGGAACTCGTCACCCAGGGGCGGCTCTACCGCCTGACGAAGGCCCAGGCGGCCGAGCGCGCCGAGGAGTTGGCGCACGAACTGGACCTCGGCGGGCTGCTGGACCGGAAGACGGCCGCGCTCTCCGGCGGCCAGCGCAGGCGCCTCGACATCGCGATGGGACTCACGCACCGACCCCGGGTGCTCTTCCTCGACGAGCCCACCACCGGTCTCGACCCCGGCAGCCGCGCCGGCCTCTGGGACCTCGTACGGCGTCTGCGGGACGAACACGGCACCACCGTCTTCCTCACCACGCACTACCTCGACGAGGCGGACGCGCTCTCCGACCGGCTGGTGATCGTGGACGAGGGAGTCGTGGTCGCGGACGGCACCCCGGGAGCGCTGAAACTCCGGTACGGCGGCTCGATCGACGCGACGCTCCAGGACGCGTTCCTCGCGATCACCGGCCGCGGCCCGGCGCCGGCCGACTCCACCCCCGTAGCCGTATAGGACGTATCGAGATGCTGCTGAACGACACCGCACTGATCTTCGGGCGCTACGCCCGCCAGACCCTCCGCTCCCGGCTCGCGATGCTCTTCGGCGTCCTGATGCCGCTGCTCTATCTCGTCTTCTTCGGCCCGCTGCTCACCGGTCTGCCCCTCGCCTCGCGCGGCAGTTCATGGCAGGTGCTGGTGCCCGGCCTGCTGCTCCAACTCGGGCTGTTCGGCGCCGCGTTCGCCGGGTTCACGATCATCATCGAGAAGAACCTCGGGATCGTGGAGCGGATGCGGGTCACCCCCGTCAGCCGGCTCGCGCTGCTGCTCGGCAGGGTGCTGCGGGACACCGCCGTCTTCGTCTTCCAGTCGGTGCTCCTGGTCCTCGCGGCACTGGTGATGGGCCTGCGGGCGCCGCTTGCGGGGATCCTGATCGGGTTCGTCTTCGTGGCGCTGCTGACCCTCTCGCTCGCCTCGCTGTCGTACGCGCTGGCCATGAAGGTCCACACCCCGCAGGAGTTCGGCCCCGCCATCAACACGATGACCATGCCGTCGATGCTGCTCTCGGGTCTGATGCTGCCGATGTCCCTGGCCCCCGGCTGGCTGGACGTGCTGTCCCACTTCATGCCGCTCCGCTATCTGGTGGACGCGGTGCGGGACGCCTACGTCGGCTCGTACGCCACGGCGCACATGCTGTACGGCGTGCTGGTCGCCGTCGCCGTCGCGGCACTGGCCGTGACGGTGGGCACACGGGTGTTCCGGACGGCCGGGGCCTAACTACGCTGGTCACATGGTCAATCTGACGCGCATCTACACGCGTACCGGCGACAAGGGCACGACGCACCTGGGCGACATGAGCCGGGTGCCGAAGACCGATCTGCGCATCGCCGCGTACGCGGACTCCAACGAGGCGAACGCGGTGATCGGCACCGCGATCGCGCTGGGCGGCCTCGACGAGGAGGTCGTCAAGGTCCTCACCCGTGTGCAGAACGACCTGTTCGACGTGGGCGCGGACCTGTCGACGCCGGTGGTCGAGAACCCGGAGTTCCCCCCGCTGCGGGTCGAGCAGTTCTATGTCGACCGGCTGGAGGCGGACTGCGACCGCTTCCTCGCCGAGTTGGAGAAGCTGCGCTCCTTCATCCTGCCCGGCGGCACGCCCGGCGCGGCCCTGCTGCACCAGGCGTGCACGGTCGTACGGCGGGCCGAGCGCTCGACCTGGGCCGCCCTCGAGGCTCACGGCGAGGTGATGAACCCGCTGACCGCGACCTATCTCAACCGCCTGTCCGACCTGCTGTTCATCCTCGCCCGGTACGCCAACAGGGAGACCGGGGACGTGCTGTGGGTGCCGGGCGGGGAGCGCTGAGGCGCGCTCCCCGGTCCCTCAGCGGCTGCCGTCCTGGGCGGCGTCCCGGTCCGCCGCCGCAGCCGCGGACTCGGCGGCGGACACCTTCTTCTGCATGTCCGCGAGACCGGATCCGGTGGCGGACGATCCCGTCGCGGACGATCCCGTCGCCGACGAGGACGGCGCGGACGAGGACGGCGCGGCGGCCGTGCCGTGGTCGCGTGCGCAGCCCGCGGTGAGCCCCACGAGAAGGGCCACCGCGGGTGCCGCCAAGCGCAGCACCCGCGGGCCCCGCATCAGCTCGCCGCCTTCCCGTTGTCGTGGGCCGCGCACCACGTCTTGACGCCCGCCAGGTCCTTCTGCCGCTGCTGGAGCGTGGGCACCAGCGACTTGCGGAAGGTCAGCCGGTCCTGGAGATACGTGGCGATCTCCGTGTGACCCGCGTTCTTGGCGTTGTCCACGCGCTGCTGGAGCCGGGCGATGGAACCGCGGACGGTCACCGGCCCGTCAAGCCGCTTCAGGGCCCGCTCGATCCGCTCGTCGATCTTCGGCACGCGCTTGCACAGCGACCTCGCCCCGTCACCCTTGGGCGCCGCGTTGGCCGTGGCCGCGGGCGCGGGCGTCGGCGAGTTCTCGGCCAAGGCCGCCCCGGTCCCGCTCACCAGCAGCGCCGCCGTGGCGAGCCCCACCAGCACGGTGCTCCGCCGTCGTCGTACGTACATCTCCTCCTCCGTTCCCGGACGGCCCCGTCGTCCGTCCGACGTCGACGGAGGCTAGGGGCCCTCTTTGTGGGATCTCTGTGACCGGTTTGCCCCGGCTGTTCCGATCAGCCAGTCCCGTCGGTCGGGCAGGGCGCCGCCGGCCCGGGGCAGCCGCACCTCGAAGCGCGCCCCGGCGCCGGCCGGGCCGTCCGCCACCGTGACGCTCCCCCGGTGCAGCGCCGCCTGCTGGGCGACCAGGGTCAGGCCGAGCCCCGAGCCGGCGCTGCCCGGTCCCCGCCGGAACCGCTCGAAGATCCGGCCACGCGCCTCGGCCGGGACGCCGGGGCCGCGGTCGTCCACCGTGATCACGACCTCGTTCCCGGCGCTGCGGACCCCGACCGTCACACACGCCCGTCCCTGTGGGTCCCTTCCGTGCGCCAGCGCGTTGGCGAGCAGATTGTCGAGCAGCAGCCGCAGTCCGGGCTCCCAGCCGTGCACGGTCGGCCCCGGCTCCGCCCGCAGGGTGATCCAGGCGTCCGGATCGCGGCGCCGGGCCTCCGCGACCGCGGCGTCCGCGGCCTCCGCCACGTCCACCGTGCGGAACGCCTCCGCCTCCACCAGGTCTCCGCGTCCCAGCTCGCGCAGCATCACCAGCAGACCGAGAAGGCGGGCGTGCTCATGGCGCAGATCGGTGACGACCTCCGTGCGGTCCGGCTCGGGCAGGCCGGGGTGGGCCACCAGGATGTCGAGGTTGGTGCCCATGCTCATCAGCGGGGTGCGCAGTTCGTGCGAGGCGGCGGCGGAGAAGGAACGGGCCGTCTCCAGGGCCTCGGCGGTGCGGGCGGCCTGTTCGTCGTAGCGCGCGAGGACCGTCCGCAGGGTGGCCGCGAGCTCGTCGACCTCGGTCACACCGGTGGGCTCGTGGCGCAGCCGGGTGGTGCTGGTGCGCGGGTCGAGGCCCGCGGTGCGGCGGCCCAGACGACGCAGCGGTCCGGTGGCACCGGTGGCGATGCCCCAGGCGAGCAGGCCGGACAGGGGCGCCGCGAGCAGGGCGGTCATCACCACGCGCCGCCGGACGAGCTGGAGTTGCGTGCGGTCGGCGGTGTCGGGCTGGAAGACCCAGAGGGTGCCGGAGACGGTGTCTGCCGCGATCGGCCTCGACAGCGCCCGCCAGCTGCGCCCGGCCTGCCGGACGGTGACCGGGCCGGCGGCCCGCGCGGGCAAGGCCACCGAGGCGCTCGGCTGCGGTCCACCGCTGAAGGTCGCGTCCGCCGCGACGACGCGTACGCCGACGTCGAGTGCCGCGCTGTACAGCAGCCTTTCCCTGGTGTCGGCCGCCCGCCGCCGATCGGCGGCCGTGGCGCGCAGCAAGGCGCGGGCGTCCGGGAGCACGGCCGCGGCGCGCCGGCGGAGGTGGTTGTCCTCCTCTCGGTGCAGGTCCCGGGCGACCAGGTTCAGCAGCAGCCAGCCGGAGGCGAGCACGAGGAGCGGGACCGTGAGTCCGACGGCGAGTCCGATGCGGGTGGACAGTCTCATGGCGACTCCTCCGGCGGCCGTACCGCCGCCGCCCTCACGGCGTCTCCCGCAGGACGAAGCCCACCCCGCGGACGGTGTGCACGAGCCGTCTGCCGCCGTCCGCCTCCAGCTTGCGCCGCAGATAGCTGACGAAGGTGTCCACGGCGTCGGTGCGTACGTCGAAGTCGTAGCCCCACACCCGTTCCAGTAGCTGGTCGCGGCTGAGGACGAGGCCCGCGTTGCGGGCGAGCACCTCGAGGAGTTCGAACTCGCGCCGGGTCAGCTCCAGGCGACGGCCGTCGCGCAGGGCGGTGCGGGCCGCCGGGTCGATCACCAGGTCCGCCACCCGCAGCACCTCCCGGTCCGCGGGCGGTCTCCGGCGCAGCAGCGCCTGCAGCCGCAGGACCAGCTCCTGCAGGGCGAACGGTTTGACGAGGTAGTCGTCGCCGCCCGCCTGGAGTCCGGCGATACGGTCGGCGGTCTCGTCGAGCGCGGAGAGCATGAGGACGGGCAGGTCCTGGCCGTCGTCGCGGAGCCGCGTGCACACCTCGATGCCGCTCATACCGGGCATCGACACATCGAGGACGAGCACGTCCGGCGCGGTGTCCCGGATCACCGCGAGTGCCTCGGGGCCGCTCTCGGCGGTGCGGACGCTGAAGCCGCTCAGCCGCAGCCCGCGCTCCAGCGAGCGGCGGATGGCCGCGTCGTCGTCCACGACCAGTACCGCACCGGGGCATATGCCCTCACTCATCCGACCTCCCAGAACCGCTCAACCGCTCGGTCAGCGTACGGCGCTCCCCGGAACGGGCGGCAGCGGCGGGCGCCTTCTTGGGCAGGGGCAGATAGGACAGGGCGATCAGTCCGTGGATCACGAGGATGCGCAGGGCGGCGTACTGCGCGTCGCGAAGGGACGCGGGCGCGCCGACGTACCAGATCGCGACCTGCAGCAGCGCGCAGGCCACGGCCGTCCCCAGCAGCGTACGCAGCCACAGCCGCCCCTCGTGCCGGGCGCGGGCCAGGCCGTGGCGGGGCGGCCCGGGCGGACGCGGGCCGCCGGCCAGACGGTGGGCGGCGTGACCGTCGAGCCACCGGAGCGTGGAGTGGCCGTATGCGACCGTGAAGCCGATGTACAGCGCGGCCAGCCCGTGCTCCCAGCTCGGCTTCGCACCGTTCTTCAGGTCGATCGCCGCCACGGCGAACAGGACGACCTCCAGCAACGGCTCGCACAGCAGCAGCGCCACGCCGGTGCGGCGCATCCGCAGCAGATAACGGACGGCCAGGCCCGCGGCCAGCAGCACCCAGAATCCGGCCTCGCACGCGACGATCAACCCGACGACCACGTCTTGCTCCTCTCGTTCCCCCTTTTCCTCCAAGCTCGTTGACAGCCGGGCCCATCTCGTCGTCGTCGGCGACGAAGTCGCACTGCATCCTTCGATGTAGGCGCAAACCGTCCCACGGCATCAGGTGGCGCATCCGCGCGCCGTGTTGGATGGGGACATGGCCATACGACTCCCCCGACCGCACCGCGACGACCTGCGCATCGCGGTCGGCGGGCTTCTGGGCGGGCTCCTGTTGTGGGCCATCGGACTCGCCTCCCGCGCCGCGGGCGAACCGACCGTCCTGTGGCCGGCGCGCTGGGTGGTGCTGGTGCCGCTCGTCGTGACGGCGGCCTGCGAGCTGCTGCGCCGCACCCGGCCGAAGGCGGGCCTGCTGATCGGCACGGCCGCGGTGGTCGCCGACACGGTGACCCGGGGCAGCCTGGTCACCGTCGTGATGTTCACGGACCTCATGTACGCAGCCGTCCTGTACGGCACTCCTGCCGCCGCCCGGCGTCTGCCCTGGGTCACCGGTCTGCTCACGGTGCTGGGCACAGTCACCCCGCTCGCCCTCTGGCGCGACCCCAAGGGCATGCTGATCGGGGTCGGGTTCGGTGTGGTGGCGCTCGCACCCGCCGTCACCGGCTGGGTCGTCCGCAACCACCGTGACGCGGCGGAGACCGCACGGCTGCGCGCCGAACAGACCACCCTGCTCGCCGAGATGGACCGCGTCCAGGCCGTCGCCGCGGAACGGGCGCGCATGGCACGGGAGTTGCACGACATGGTCGCCAACCATCTGTCGGCGATCGCCATCCACTCCACGGCCGCGCTCTCCCTCGACGACCCGAAGACGTCCCTGGAGGCCCTCGTCGTGATCCGTGAGAACAGCGTGGCGGGGCTCGCCGAGATGCGGCGCCTGATCGGGATCCTGCGCGACGGCGCCGCCGACGAGCAGACAGCCGCGGTTCCGACCCTCGACGGGCTCGGTGCCCTCGTGGAGCAGGCCCGCACGAACGGGCTCGACATCACCCTGGACGCCGAGTACGCAGGGGTCCCCGCGCCGGTGGAGCTGGCCGCGTACCGGATCGTGCAGGAGTCATTGACGAACGCGCTGAAGCACGCCGGTGCCGGCCGGGTCACGGTGACCCTGGGGCAGCGGGACGGGGTCCTCGATGTGCGGGTGACCAGCCCTTACGGCGACCGCGGGGGACCAAGGGCACCCGGCTCCGGCGCGGGGCTCGTCGGGATGCGGGAGCGGACCGCGCTGCTCGGCGGCACGTTCGACGCCGGTCCCGACGGGCCGCTGTGGACCGTATGCGCCGCCCTTCCCGTCCACGAGGCCCGACAGGGAGAGACCAGATGATCCGTGTGCTCGTCGCCGAGGACCAGTCCGCCGTACGCGCCGGACTGGTCCTGATCCTGCGCAGTGCGCCCGATGTCGAGGTGGTCGGGGAGGCCGCGGACGGGGAGCAGGCGGTGGCGCTCGCCCGGGAACTCCGGCCGGACCTGGTGCTGATGGATGTGCAGATGCCGCGTCTGGACGGGGTGTCGGCGACACGGCAGGTCGTCGCCGAGCGGCTCGCCGATGTGCTGGTGCTGACCACGTTCGACCTGGACGAGTATGTGTTCGGGGCGTTGCGGGCGGGTGCCTCCGGGTTTCTGCTGAAGAACACGGAGGCGAAGGACCTGATCGCCGCGGTGCGGACGGTGGCGCGCGGCGAGGGGATGATCGCCCCGGCTGTGACCCGGCGGCTGATCGCGGAGTTCGCCGCCGGGCCCGTGCGGGAGCCGGCCGCAGACCTGTCGGTTCTCGAGCCGCTCACCCGGCGCGAGCGCGAGGTGCTGTCCTGTCTCGGCGAGGGCCTGTCCAACGCCGAGATCGCCGTCCGTCTGACCATGGCGGAGGCCACCGTGAAGACGCACGTCAGCCGTCTGCTGGGCAAGCTGGAGCTGCGCAGCCGGGTCCAAGCAGCCGTCCTGGCTCAGGAGTTGGGGATCTGACCCGGGCAAAGCGGACACTGGTCCAGACCTATTGACCTATGGTCCAGACCTTTCTATTCTCGCGGCACCGTGGGCGTGAAGGCTCAGTCATGCCCCGACATCCCCAATACAGAGGGAGGCGCAGCATGCGCTTCAGACACAGAGCCGCGGCAGGGTTCGCGACCCTGTTGCTCCCGCTCGCCGGGCTCGTCGGCCTCGCGGGCCCCGCCCACGCGGCCGCGTCGGCCACCGCCACCTACGCCAAGACCCAGGACTGGGGCAGCGGCTTCGAAGGCAAGTGGACGGTCACCAACTCCGGTAACACCGCGATCAGTTCCTGGACGATCGCGTGGGACTTCCCCACCGGAACGTCCGTCACCTCCGCCTGGGACGCGGACGTGACGAACTCCGGCACCCACTGGACCGCCCGGAACAAGTCCTACAACGGCACCCTCGCGCCCGGCGCCTCGGTCTCCTTCGGCTTCAACGGATCCGGCTCCGGTGCCCCCTCCAACTGCACACTGAACGGCGGCTCTTGCGACGGCGGCACCACGGTCCCCGGCGACAACCCGCCCTCCGCTCCGGGCACCCCCACTGCGTCCGGCATCACGGACACGTCGGTGAAGCTGTCCTGGACGGCGGCCACCGACGACAAGGGCGTCAAGAACTACGACGTCCTGCGCGACGGCACCAAGGTAGCCACCGTGACGACGACCTCGTACACGGACACCGGTCTGACCGCCGGCACCGACTACTCCTACACCGTGCAGGCCCGTGACACCGCCGACCAGACGGGTCCCGTCAGCGGCGCGGTCACGGTGCACACCACGGGCGGCTCCACCAACCCGCCCCCGCCCCCCGGCTCGGCCGTCAAGCTCGGCTACTTCACCGAGTGGGGCATCTACGGCCGCAACTACAACGTCAAGAACCTTGTGACGTCCGGCTCGGCGGCGAGGATCACCCACATCAACTACGCCTTCGGCAACGTGACCGGCGGCAAGTGCGCGATCGGCGACTCCTACGCCGACTACGACAAGGCGTTCACCGCCGACCAGTCCGTCAGCGGCGTCGCCGACACCTGGGACCAGCCGTTGCGCGGCAACTTCAACCAGCTGCGCGAACTGAAGGCCAAGTACCCGAACCTCAAGGTGCTGTGGTCCTTCGGCGGCTGGACCTGGTCCGGCGGCTTCGCGGACGCCGCCAAGGACCCTGCCGCCTTCGCCCAGTCCTGCTACGACCTGGTGAAGGACTCCCGCTGGGCCGACGTCTTCGACGGCATCGACATCGACTGGGAGTACCCGAACGCCTGCGGTCTGTCCTGTGACACCAGCGGGGCCGCGGCCTTCAGGAACGTGATGGCCGCGCTGCGCGCCAAGTTCGGCTCCGGCGCCCTGGTCACCGCGGCGGTCACCGCCGACGGCTCCTCGGGCGGCAAGATCGAGGCCGCCGACTACGCGGGCGCCTCGAGTTACGTGAACTGGTACAACGTCATGACGTACGACTTCTTCGGCGCCTGGGACGCACAGGGCCCCACCGCTCCGCACTCCCCGCTCACCTCGTACAGCGGCATCCCGAAGGCCGGCTTCACCACCGCCGACGCGATCGCCAAGTACAAGGCGACCGGGGTGCCCGCGAACAAACTGCTGATCGGCATCGGCTTCTACGGCCGCGGCTGGACCGGTGTCACCCAGGACGCCCCGGGCGGCACGGCCACCGGACCCGCGGCGGGCACTTACGAACAGGGCATCGAGGACTACAAGGTGCTCAAGACGTCCTGCCCCGTCACCGGCACCGTCGCGGGCACGGCGTACGCACATTGCGGCAGCAACTGGTGGTCGTACGACACCCCGGCCACCATCGGTACGAAGATGGCGTGGGCGAGGACACAGGGTCTCGGCGGCGCGTTCTTCTGGGAGTTCAGCGGTGACACCAGCAACGGAGAGCTGGTGAGCGCCCTCAGCAACGGGCTGTCGTAAGCCCCCGTGAGGGTTCGGGCGACAGTGGCGCTCCCCCGGGCTTCGTCCGGGGGAGCCATTCCAAGGAGTGGATGTGGCTAGGCCACATTCACTCTTTGTCCGGGTGGGGCCGCTTCGAGCCACGCGAGGAAACCGGTCAGCGCGTCCTCGCTCATGGCGAGTTCCAGGCGTGTGCCCCGGTGCAGACAGGTGAGGATCACCGCGTCGGAGAGCAGCGCCAGCTCCTCCTCGCCCTCGGGCAGGCGCCGGCCCGCCACCTCGATCGCCGAGCGCTCCAGGACGCGGCGAGGCCGCGGGGCGTACGAGAAGACACGGAACCATTCGATGCGGTCGCCGTTGTAGCGGGCGATGCCATAGCCCCAGCCCTTGCCGCTGGTGTCGAGCTCCTCCGGGACGTTCCATCTGAGGCTGCAGTCGAAAGTGCCGCCCGAGCGCTGGATGAGACGGCGCCTGAGGCCGAAGACGAAGAGTCCCGCCACCACGAGTGCCACAACCAATCCGCACGCAGTCAGAGCGAGGACCATCGACACCGACCTCCTCGTCTCCTAGGTAACGGAACGGAAAAAACACCCGCATTTGCCTCAGCCGCGGCTGGATCCGGATTGCTCCGGCCCAGCCGCGGCTGAGTCACGTCATCACACGGGGCGCCGGGATCAGGACCCCGACACCGCACGCAGCCGGACCTCCGCGCGGCGCTCGGCGGAGGCGTCGCCCTCCGCCTTCGCGCGCTCGAGTTCCCGCTCAACGCGCTGGACATCGATCTCGTCCGACAGTTCGGCGATCTCGGCCAGCAGCGACAGCTTGTTGTCCGCGAACGAGATGAAACCGCCGTGCACCGCGGCGACGACCGTTGCACCATCACTCGTACGGATGGTCACCGGGCCCGACTCCAGCACACCGAGCAGCGGCTGGTGACCGGGCATGACGCCGATGTCGCCGGACGTGGTGCGCGCGACGACCAGGGTGGCCTCGCCGGACCAGACCTGGCGGTCGGCGGCGACCAGCTCGACGTGCAGCTCAGCAGCCAAGGGTGGCTCCTCGGGTCACCACCCGGCGGGTCTGCCGGGTGTTGGTCTGAATTCTAGTAGGCGTGAGGAGAGGGGCGGACCGCACCCCACGGGACGAGGCCCGCGGGGTGCTTCTCCACCCCTCTCGCCAAGAGGCAGTACCTGTCACGGGCCCGTTCCGGGTCCGCAGCAGACGGCCGTCAGGAGACGCCCAGCTCCTTGGCGTTCTTCTTCAGGTCCTCGATACCACCGCACATGAAGAACGCCTGCTCCGGGAAGTGGTCGTACTCGCCGTCGATGATCGAGTTGAAGGCCGCGATCGACTCCTCCAGCGGGACGTCCGACCCGTCGACGCCGGTGAACTGCTTGGCGACGTGGGTGTTCTGGGACAGGAAGCGCTCCACACGGCGGGCCCGGTGGACGACGAGCTTGTCCTCCTCGCCGAGCTCGTCGATACCGAGGATCGCGATGATGTCCTGGAGGTCCTTGTACTTCTGCAGGACCGTCTTGACGCGCATGGCGGCGTCGTAGTGGTCCTGCGCGATGTAGCGCGGGTCCAGGATGCGGGACGTGGAGTCCAGCGGGTCCACGGCCGGGTAGATGCCCTTCTCGGAGATCGGACGGGACAGAACCGTCGTCGCGTCGAGGTGGGCGAACGTGGTGGCCGGGGCCGGGTCGGTCAGGTCGTCGGCGGGGACGTAGATCGCCTGCATCGAGGTGATCGAGTGACCGCGGGTCGACGTGATGCGCTCCTGGAGGAGACCCATCTCGTCGGCCAGGTTCGGCTGGTAGCCCACCGCGGACGGCATGCGGCCGAGCAGGGTGGAGACCTCGGAACCGGCCTGGGTGAAGCGGAAGATGTTGTCGATGAAGAACAGCACGTCCTGCTTCTGGACGTCGCGGAAGTACTCGGCCATGGTGAGGCCGGCCAGCGCGACGCGCAGACGGGTGCCCGGGGGCTCGTCCATCTGACCGAAGACCAGCGCGGTCTTGTCGATGACGCCCGAGTCGGTCATCTCCTCGATGAGGTCGTTGCCCTCACGGGTGCGCTCACCGACACCGGCGAACACGGAGACACCGTCGTGGTTGTTGGCGACGCGGTAGATCATCTCCTGGATGAGCACCGTCTTGCCGACGCCGGCGCCGCCGAACAGACCGATCTTGCCACCCTTGACATACGGGGTGAGGAGGTCGATGACCTTGACACCGGTCTCGAACATCTCGGTCTTCGACTCGAGCTCGTCGAAGTTCGGGGCCTTGCGGTGGATCGGCCAGCGCTCACCGTCGTACTTCTCGTCGACGTTCAGCACCTCACCGAGGGTGTTGAACACCTTGCCCTTGGTGAAGTCGCCGACCGGGACGGAGATCGCCGCGCCGGTGTCCGTCACCTGGGCCTGGCGGACCAGACCGTCGGTGGGCTGCATGGAGATGGTGCGGACCACGCCGTCGCCCAGGTGCTGGGCGACCTCCAGGGTCAGCGTCTTCTTCTCGCCCTCGTTCGCCGGGTCGGCGACCTCGACGTGCAGGGCGTTGTAGATGTCCGGCATCGCGTCGACGGGGAACTCCACGTCGACGACCGGGCCGATGACCCGGGCGACGCGGCCCGTGGCAACGGCCGTCTCAACAGTGGTCGTCATTACTTGTCACTCCCCGCGGTCGCGTCGGCCAGAGCGCTGGCGCCACCGACGATCTCGCTGATTTCCTGGGTGATTTCGGCCTGGCGGGCCGCGTTGGCAAGACGGGAGAGCGTGTTGATCAGCTCGCCCGCGTTGTCGGTGGCCGACTTCATCGCGCGGCGTGTGGCGGCGTGCTTGGAAGCGGCCGACTGCAGCAGCGCGTTGTAGATACGGCTCTCGACGTAGCGCGGCAGCAGGGCGTCGAGGACGTCCTCCGCCGACGGCTCGAACTCGTAGAGCGGCAGGATCTCGCCCTTGGCGGGCGTCTCCTCCGCCACCTCTTCGAGGCTGAGCGGCAGCAGACGGGAATCGATCGCCGTCTGCGTCATCATCGAGACGAACTCGGTGTAGACGATGTGGAGTTCGTCCACGCCGCCGCCTGCCGTCGCCGTCTCGATGGCCTCGATCAGCGGTGCCGCGACCTTCTTGGCGTCCGCGTACGTGGGCTCGTCCGTGAAGCCGGTCCACGACTCCGTGATCTTGCGCTCACGGAAGTTGTAGTGGGCCACACCGCGGCGGCCGACGATGTACGTGTCGACCTGCCTGCCCTCGCGCTCCAGCCGCTCGGTCAGCTGCTCCGCCGCCTTGATCGCATTGGAGTTGAAGGCGCCGGCCAGACCGCGGTCGCTCGTCAGGAGCAGCACCGCGGACCGGGTCACCGTCTCGGCCTGCGTGGTCAGCGGGTGCTTGGTGTTCGAGCCGGTGCCGACCGCCGTGACCGCGCGCGTGAGCTCGGTCGCGTACGGCGTGGAGGCCACCACCTTGCGCTGCGCCTTGACGACGCGCGAGGCGGCGATCATCTCCATCGCCTTCGTGATCTTCTTGGTCGCGCTGACGGATCGGATGCGACGCTTGTAGACCCGGAGCTGGGCTCCCATGAGTCAGGTCCCTTCCTTACGTCACTTGGCGGCTGCGGCCGGGGTGTCCTCGCCGAGCAGCTTGCCGTCCGAGGTCTCGAACTGCTTCTTGAAGGCCGCGACGGCTTCGTCGATCGCCTGGATCGTGTCGTCCGACATCTTGGCGCCCTCCTTGATGGAGGTCATCAGGCCCTGCTCCTTGCGGTGCAGGTACTCGAGGAGCTCCTTCTCGAAGCGACGGATGTCGGCCACCGGCACCTCGTCCATGCGGCCGTTGGTGCCGGCCCAGATCGAGACGACCTGGTCCTCCGTGGCCATCGGCTCGTACTGGTTCTGCTTGAGCAGCTCGACCATGCGCTGACCGCGCTCCAGCTGGGCCTTCGACGCGGCGTCCAGGTCGGAACCGAAGGCGGCGAACGCCTCCAGCTCACGGAACTGGGCGAGGTCGACGCGCAGACGGCCGGAGACCTGGCGCATGGCCTTGTGCTGGGCGGAGCCACCGACACGGGAGACCGAGATACCGACGTTCAGGGCCGGACGCTGACCGGCGTTGAACAGGTCGGACTCCAGGAAGCACTGGCCGTCGGTGATGGAGATGACGTTGGTCGGGATGAACGCCGAGACGTCGTTGGCCTTCGTCTCGACGATCGGCAGACCGGTCATCGAGCCGGCACCCATGTCGTCGGAGAGCTTGGCGCAGCGCTCCAGCAGACGGGAGTGGAGGTAGAAGACGTCACCCGGGTAGGCCTCGCGGCCCGGCGGACGGCGCAGCAGCAGCGACACGGCGCGGTAGGCGTCGGCCTGCTTCGAGAGGTCGTCGAAGATGATCAGGACGTGCTTGCCCTGGTACATCCACTGCTGACCGATGGCCGAACCGGTGTACGGCGCCAGGTACTTGAAGCCGGCCGGGTCGGACGCCGGGGCGGCGACGATGGTCGTGTACTCCAGCGCGCCGTTCTCCTCCAGCGCGCGGCGGACCGACGCGATGGTGGAGCCCTTCTGGCCGATGGCGACGTAGATGCAGCGGACCTGCTTGTTCGGGTCGCCCGTGCGCCAGTTGTCGCGCTGGTTGATGATCGTGTCGACGGCCAGGGCGGTCTTGCCGGTCTGGCGGTCACCGATGATCAGCTGGCGCTGACCACGGCCGATCGGGGTCATCGCGTCGACGGCCTTGTAGCCCGTCTCCATCGGCTCGTGCACCGACTTGCGCTGCATGACCGTGGGGGCCTGCAGTTCGAGGGCGCGGCGGCCCTCGGTCTCGATCTCGCCGAGGCCGTCGATGGGGTTGCCGAGCGGGTCGACGACGCGGCCGAGGTAGCCCTCGCCGACGGCCACGGAGAGCACCTCACCGGTGCGGTGCACCGGCTGCCCCTCCTCGATGCCGCTGAACTCACCGAGGACGATGGCACCGATCTCGCGCTCCTCGAGGTTGAGGGCGAGGCCGAGGGTGCCGTCCTCGAACTTCAGCAGTTCGTTGGCCATGGCCGAGGGCAGGCCCTCGACCTTCGCGATGCCGTCGCCGGCAAGGGTGACCGTACCGACCTCCTCGCGCGAGGCCGCGTCCGGCTTGTACGACTGGACAAAGTTCTCCAGCGCGTCCCGGATCTCCTCCGGCCGGATCGTGAGCTCCGCCATCTGGGTTCCCTGCTCTCCTTGTTGGGCCCGAAGTTTCTGTGGGGGTCTGGGGGCGACCCCCAGGAATCCTCTGCACGGCCCAACGCGGGCCGTAGTACTGCGTATGGAGTTGCTGCTAGCCCGCCAAGCGGCGGCGGGCGTCCTCGAGACGGTCCGCGAGCGAACCGTTGATGATCTCGTCGCCGACCTGCACCCGGATCCCGCCGAGGATCTCGGGGTCCACGTCCAGGTTGAGGTGCATCTGGCGGCCGTAGAGCTTGGCCAGTGCGGCACCGAGGCGTCGCTTCTGTGCGTCGCTCAGCGGAACCGCCGAGGTGACGACGGCGACCATGCGGTCACGGCGCGCAGCCGCGAGCTTGGACAGGGACTCGAGTCCCGCTTCCAGGCTACGTCCCCGCGGCGCGACCACAAGGCGCGTCACCAGACGCTCGGTGGTCACGTTGGCGCGTCCGCCGAGCAGCCGGTGCAGCAGCTCGATCTTGGCCGAGGCGCTCGCGGCCGGATCGGTCAGCGCGGCGCGCAGCTCGGTGCTGGAGGAGACGATCCGGCCGAACCGGAACAACTCGTCCTCGACGTCGTCGAGCGCCCCCGCCTTCTCGGCGGCGATGAGGTCGGCGATGTTCGCCAGCTCCTCCAGCGCATCCACCAGGTCACGCGGCTGCGACCAGCGCGAGCGCACCATCCCGGCCACCAGGTCGACGGTCACCCCGCCGACCTGGCCGCTGAGCAGACGCTGGACCAGTTCGGCCTTGGCCTCGCCGGGCTGCGCCGGGTCGGTGAGGACCCGACGCAGCGACGCCTCGCGGTCGAGCAGCGCGGTGACGGCGGCCAGCTCGTCGGCGAGCTGCGCCGCGTCCACGGACGTGGAGTCCGTCAGCGCGTCGAGACGCTCACGTGCTGCTGCCAGGGCCTCGCGGCTCGCTCCGTTCATCGCGCGGCCTCGGCCTTCTCCTCGAGCTCGTCAAGGAAGCGGTCGATGACGCGGCTCTGACGGTTGTGGTCCTCAAGGGCCTCACCGATGAGCTTGCCGGCCAGCTCGCTGGAGAGCCTGCCGATCTCCTGCCGCAGCGCCTGCGCGGCGACCTTGCGGTCGGCCTCGATCTGCGCGTGACCGGCGGCGATGATCTCCTCGCGCTGCCGCTGCCCCTCCGCGCGCATCTCGGCGATGAGGGCGGCACCCTGCTCCTGCGCCTCCTGGCGCAGACGCGCGGCCTCGTGGCGGGCCTCGGCGAGCTGAGCCTTGTACTGCTCAAGGACGCTCTGGGCCTCGACCTTCATGGCCTCGGCCTCTTCGATACCGCCTTCGATCGCCGCGCGGCGCTCTTCCAGAACCTTGTTGATGTTCGGAAGCAGCTTCTTGCTGAGGAAGAAGAAGACGATGGCGAAGGCGATGAGGCCGATGACCAGCTCGGGGCCCGGCGGGATGAGGGGGTTCTCCTCCTCCGCAGCCAGCTGCACCAACTGTTGTGTCAGCTGCATGTCATCAGTGCCTTTCCTTTAAAAGGTCGGTCGTCAGCCGCGGTTTACTTGTAGCCGTAGACGAACGGCATGACGATGCCGATGAGGGCGAGCGCCTCACAGAAGGCGAAGCCCAGGATCTGGTTGGCGCGGATCAGACCGGCAGCCTCGGGCTGGCGAGCGAGGGCCTGGGTGCCGTTGCCGAAGATGATGCCGATGCCGATGCCGGGACCGATGGCGGCGAGGCCGTAGCCGATCGAGGCAATAGAGCCGGTGACGGCGGCAAGGGTCTCAGTGGCAGCCATGCTGATTCTTCCTTCTCTTTCAAGGACCGGTGGGGGTTGGCCACCGGACGTCTGGTGAGGAGCGGTTCGAACGGGGGCTCAGTGGTGCTCGGCGAGAGCGCCCTGAACGTAGGAGCAGGCCAGAAGGACGAAGACGTACGCCTGGACGGCCTGAACGAAGAGCTCGAAGAGGATCATGACCATGGTCATGACGAACGAGACGGCGCCGGCCGGGATCAGCCAGCCGTTCAGCAGGTACCAGCTGGCGACCGTGAACATCACGAGCAGCAGGTGACCGGCGAACATGTTGGCGAAGAGTCGCACGGCGTGGGTGAACGGCCGGACCAGTACGTTCGAGAAGAACTCGATCACGACGACCAGCGGCAGGATCGGACCGAGCGACTTGTCGTAGCCGGTCAGGTTCTTCATGCCGCCGACGAAGCCGTGCTTGCGGAAGGTCAGGATCATCCAGGTGAGGTAGACGACGATCGCCAGGGCCGCCGGGAAGGCGATGATCGACGTCACCGGGAACTGGGCGACCGGGATGATCGACCAGAGGTTCATGATCCAGATGAAGAAGAACAGCGAGACCATGAGCGGGACGTACTTCTCGCCCTCGCGCTTGCCGAGCGTCTCGTAGACGATCCCGCGGCGCACGAAGTCGTACCCGGCCTCACCGACCATCTGGAGCTTGCCCGGGACCACCTTGGCCTTGCTGAACGCGGCCCAGAAGACGCCGACCACGACCAGGGAGCTCAGAATGGCAAGCAGCATCGGCTTGTTGAAGTGCAAGCCGCCGACCGTGAACATCGGTTTGAACAGGAAGGATTGAAGGCCCGGCGACGGAAAGCCGCAGCCGTTGTCGGCGAAAACGCGGCAACTCCAGTCAAAGGCGAGCGTGGTCTGGTCAGCACTCACCGCGGGCTCCTTCGGCGTGACGCATGGGTTCGGCAACCTCGTTGTGTCGGCGCGGCGCGCAGCCGCGGATCGGCACCGGACTGGTGTTACGGATGGGGGGGCGACTGTCGGGCATCAAGCCTCGCGATCGAGCAGGCGTCAGCTCAGATGCCCGCGCCCACGATGCCGCAGTTGGCACCGGACGATAGCAGGATCTCTCACACGTCTTTATCCCGGCCCTACCCCTCACGGCGTGGACCCTGTCTTCTCGGGCTGCCCGCTCTTCTCGGAGCCCGGGTCGACATAGAAGATCTTGGTCTTCATATGCGCACGCGCCTGCGCCGCCATCCACACGACCGTCGCGACGAGCAGAGCGAACGCGAACGCCTTCGGATTGAAGAGGGAAGTGCCCTTGAAGAGAGCCATGAAGATCAGGAGCAACAGGAGCTGGGCGACGTAAAGCATCAGCCCCATGGCCTGGAACAGCTGCGGGAGCGTTTTCGCCGTCCACTGCAGGACGTAGAGCCCGATCCCCATGAAGAGGACGGCGAGCACTGTGCCGACGGCCGCACCCAACGCACCCTTGCCACCCGCGACCACACCGCTGACAGCGACGGCGATCACACCGACAGCCACCGCGGGCGCGGCGATCTGCAGAAGGTTCCGGGCGTCATTGGACGGCATGGCGGCAACTCCGCTTTCACAGGGGGCAGGGTGTCGTCATGGACGAGCGTAGTCCCGGGACGAGCGGGGTCCTCACGCCGAGGGACCATCGCGCGGAGGTCCTTCGGCTCTATCCCCGGGGTTCTCGTGAACCGTATCACAAACTATTTGATGCGGTCTTTACCTAGGGATGTGCCTGCCGTCACACATGAGAGTGAACCTGCCCGTCTGCGCGGATCCTGGGTCACCTTGTCTGGTATTGGGGCGCTTTATACCCCCACGATTTGGCAACGCGCTCGTCAGATTCTTACCTGGCCCGTCAGCGCGACGACTCGGCCTTGCTCCGCTCCAGGCGCGTACGAGCACTCAGCGCGGTGGCCCCGTTGACCCGCCCCATACCCGTGACGACCGGGGTGCGGCGCTCCTGACCGGGCTTGCGCTCGTCCCCCGGTTCGTACGCGGCGGCAGGCACCGGCTCCATCGCGGCCCGGTGCCGACGGCGGTAGCGGGGCGGCACGAAGGCCTCGGCCCAGCGGGGGGCACGCGGGGTGAACCTCGGCAGCAGAAGGAGGATCAGACCGACCGCGCTCAGTACGACGATGCCGAGCACGATCCACATCGACGCCGAGTTGACGGAGTACCCCAGGGCCCCGAAGGCGATGAGCGCCGACCAGAAGTACATGATCAGCACGGCCCGGCTGTGCGAGTGCCCGATCTCCAGCAGCCGGTGATGCAGATGCCCGCGGTCCGCGGCGAACGGCGACTGGCCGCGCCAGGTGCGGCGAACCACCGCGAAGACGAAGTCGGCGGTCGGCAGGGCGATGATCGTCAGCGGGAGCAGCAGCGGGATGTAGACGGGAACGGTCTGGTGGACCGTCGCGCGCACGGACCCGGAGAAAAGGTTCATCGAGTCCGGGTCCACCTGCCCGGTGATCGAAATGGCGCCGGCGGCGAGCACCAGCCCGATCAGCATCGATCCCGAGTCGCCCATGAAGATCCGCGCCGGGTGCATGTTGTGCGGCAGGAAGCCCAGGCACATGCCCATCAGGATGGCCGCGAACAGGGTCGCGGGGGCCGCGGGCTCCAGCCCGAATCCGTACCAGATGCGGTAGGCGTACATGAAGAACGCGGCCGAGGCGATGCAGACCATGCCGGCGGCGAGGCCGTCGAGGCCGTCGACGAAGTTGACCGCGTTGATCGTGATGACGACCAGCGCCACGGTCAGCAGGGTGCCCTGCCACTGTGTGAGCGCGACCAGGCCGACGCCCGGGACGGGCAGCCACAGGATCGTCAGACCCTGCATGACCATCACGCCCGCGGCGATCATCTGGCCGCCCAGCTTGATCAGGGCGTCGATCTCGAACTTGTCGTCCAGCACGCCGATGAGCCAGATGAGTGCGGCCCCGGACAGCAGCGCCCGCGGTTCGTTCGAGCTGGCGAAGACCTCGTTGAGGTTCTTGAGGTGGTCTGCGACCAGCAGGCCTGCGCACAGACCGAAGAACATGGCGATACCGCCGAGCCGGGGGGTGGGTTCCCGGTGCACGTCACGTGCCCGGATCTCCGGCACGGCTCCGGCCACGATCGCGAACTTGCGTACCGGCCCTGTCAGCAGATACGTCACCGCGGCCGTGATACAGAGCGTCAGCAGGTATTCACGCACGGGCTTCCCCACAGGTCTCGCTGGGCATCCTCAGCCCCACACCCTAACTCCGCGTGCATACGGATGGGGACGAACGGGTAGCGACGATGGTTGCACGTGTGGCTGTGTACTCCGCTGCGCCTACCCCTCACCGGCCGGGATACGGCGGAAATCCGCTGGTGAGCTCCCGCACTTCGTCACGCGCCTTCTTGGCGTCCGTCTCGTTGCGCAGCACGGACGCGAACAGCGCGGCCACGTAAGCCATTTCGGCCTCGCCCATGCCCTGCGTGGTCAGTGCGGCAGTGCCCAGGCGCAGGCCCCGGGCGTCGCCGTGAGGCAGCGCACATGTGTCCAGGACCATACCGGCCGCCGCGAGCCGGCCCCGTGCGGTGCGGCCGTCGACGCCGAGCGGGGCCGGGTCCACGGTCAGCAGATGGGTGTCGGTGCCCCCGGTGGTGACCGCCAGACCCTCGTCGGCCAGACCCGCCGCGAGCCGCCGGGCGTTGGCCACCACCTGGTGGGCGTAGGCGGCGAAGTCCTCGGTCGACGCCTCCCCGAAGGCGACCGCCTTGGCCGCGATGGTGTGCATCTGGGCGCCCCCCTGGGTGAACGGGAAGACGGCCCGGTCCACGCGCTCGGCCAGGTCGCCGCCGCACAGGATCATGCCGCCGCGCGGACCGCGCAGCACCTTGTGCGTGGTGGCGCAGACCACATCGGCGTACGGCACCGGACTGGGCGCCGCTCCCCCGGCGACGAGCCCTATCGGATGGGCGGCGTCGGCGATGAGATAGGCGCCCACCTCGTCGGCGACACCCCGGAAGAAGGCGTAGTCGATGTGCCGCGGATAGGCGATGGACCCGCAAACAATGGCCTTCGGACGGTGCGTACGGGCGAGGGCGCGCACCTGTTCGTGGTCGATGAGTCCCGACTCCGCCTCGAGCCCGTAGCCGACGAAGTCGAACCAGCGACCGGAGAAGTTGGCGGGCGAGCCGTGCGTGAGGTGGCCGCCGTGCGGCAGCCCCAGCGCGAGCACGGTGTCGCCGGGCCTGAGCAGGGCGGCGTACGCGGCGAGCATCGCGGACGAACCCGAGTGCGACTGCACATTGGCGTGCTCGGCGCCGAACAGTGCCTTGGCCCGCTCCACGGCGAGGCGCTCGGCGACGTCGACGATTTCACACCCGCCGTGGTGCCGGGCGCCGGGATACCCCTCGGCGTACTTGTTGGCGAGCGGCGAGCCGAGGGCTGCCAGCACCGCCGGAGAGGTGAAGTTCTCGGCGGCGATGAGCTGCAGCGTCGTCGACTGCCGGGCGAGTTCCCCGAGGAGGATCTCGGCCAGCTCGGGGTCCTGCCGCCGCAGGACGTCGGCCTCGAGGGTATGGGTGACCGCCATGGTGCGCTCCGGGCGTCGACGGGGACGTAGGTCCAATGTAGGCCGCGGCCGCAAGGGACGCCCGGTATTGCACCTGTCGCGGCTGCGGCGTCGTGGCGCCGGGGCCCGGCACCGGACACGGTCGCAACGTCCCGCGACAGGGGCCTACGTACGCGTCGCAACCCCCGTCAGGGCCGTGACCACCGGGTCCAGCGCCTGATGGATCTCGTCGCCGATCGACCGGAAGAACGTCAGCGGCGCCCCGTACGGGTCGTACACCTCGTCCGCGTCCGCCGTCGGGGCCAGGAGCCAGCCGCGCAGCGCCGCCGCCGCCCGGACCAGGGCGCGGGCCCGCTCGACCACGCCGTCCTCCAGCGGAGGCAGCGTGGCAGGGTCTATGGCCCGTACCAGGCGGGTGAACTCCTTCAGCGTGAAGGTGCGCAGGCCCGCCGAGTGGCCCATGGAGATGACCTGGGCACGGTGGTCGCGGGTCGCGGTCAGGACCAGGTCGGCGCGGATGACGTGCTCGTCCAGGAGTTCCCGTCCCACGAACCCGGAGGCGTCCGCGCCGAAGTCCGCGAGGACCGCCTCGGCGTTCGCCTCCATGGGCGCGCCCTCGTGGCCCCAGGTGCCCGCGCTCTCCACGATCAGCCCGCCCCACAGCGGGTCGCCGAGCCGGTCCGCCAGGGCATGGCGGGTCAGCCGCTCGGTGATCGGCGAGCGGCACACGTTCCCGGTGCTGACGTGGAGGATGCGGAAGGTGTCGCGGGGAGGTCCCGGTTCCACCAGGCTCCCCGCCTCGTCCCCGCTTCCTATGCCGCGCATGGGGGTCCCCCCTGCTCCTTGGGGTGCTCCCGCTCATGCGCGTCCCCCCGCTCGAGCAAAGCCGAGCGCGGGGGCGAAGCCGAGAGCGCGGGCGAAGCCGAGAGCGGGAGAGCGGCCGAGGGCTTCGGGGAGTCAGGCGCTGTCAATTGGCCACCTCGAGGTCGGGTACGACCTTGCGCAGCTCGTCGGCCGACAGCGCACCCTGGCGCAGCAGCACCGGCACCCTGCCCGTCACATCGACGATCGAGGACGGGACGTTGCCGGGGGTCGGGCCGCCGTCGAGGTAGACGGAGACCGAGTCGCCGAGCATCTCCTGCGCGGCGTCGCAGTTCTCCGGTGCCGGGTGGCCGGTGAGGTTGGCGGAGGACACGGCCATCGGACCGACCTCCGTCAGCAGTTCGATGGCGACCGGGTGCAGCGGCATGCGCACGGCGACGGTGCCACGGGTGTCCCCCAGATCCCACTGCAGGGACGGCTGGTGCTTGGCGACGAGCGTGAGGGCACCCGGCCAGAAGGCGTCGACCAGCTCCCAGGCCATCTCGGAGAAGTCCGTGACGAGGCCGTGGAGGGTGTTCGGGGAGCCGATGAGGACGGGCGTTGGCATGTTCCGGCCCCGGCCCTTGGCCTCCAGCAGCTCGGCCACGGCTTCCGAGGAGAACGCGTCGGCGCCGATGCCGTACACGGTGTCGGTCGGCAGCACCACGAGTTCGCCACGGCGGATGGCGGAGGCGGCCTCACGCAGACCCGTCGCACGGTCGGTCGCGTCGTTGGTGTCGTATCGCCGTGCCATCTTCAGCTGGCCTCCTCGTACACGTACTGCTGCGGAAAGAGAGTCTGGGGGGTGCTCACGGCAGCGCCCTGCGGGCGGTCGCGAAGCGCGGGCGGTTGTTGAGGTCGGGGTGGTCGGCCGCGTCGGCCCAGCCCCGCTCCTCGGTGAAGATCCACGGCACCTGCCCGCCCTGCGTGTCGGCGTGCTCGATGACGACGACGCCGCCGGGGCGCAGCAGCCGGTGCGCAGTGCGTTCCAGGCCCCGGATGAGGTCGAGGCCGTCCTCGCCGGAGAACAGGGCCATATCGGGGTCGTGGTCCCGGGCCTCCGGGGCGACGTACTCCCATTCGGTCAGCGGGATGTACGGCGGGTTGGAGATCACCAGGTCGACCTGGCCGTCGAGGTCGGGGAAGGCCGTGCGGGCGTCTCCCTGACGCAGGTCGACCCTGGAGCCCTCCATGTTCCTGCGGGTCCAGCGGAGGGCGTCCTCGGACAGCTCCACGGCGTGCACGCGGGAGCGCGGCACCTCCTGCGCGAGGGCCAGCGCGATGGCGCCCGAGCCGGTGCACAGGTCCACGATCAGCGGCTCCACGACATCCATCGCGCGGACGGCGTCTATGGCCCAGCCGACTACCGATTCGGTCTCCGGGCGCGGGACGAACACCCCCGGACCGACCTGGAGTTCCAGGTACCGGAAGTAGGCGCGCCCGGTGATGTGCTGGAGCGGCTCGCGCGCCTCGCGGCGGGCGATGACCTCCCAGTAACGGGCGTCGAAGTCCGAGTCCTTCACGGAGTGCAGCTCGCCCCGCTTGACGCCGTGCACGAAGGCCGCGAGCTCCTCCGCGTCGTTGCGCGGCGAGGGCACGCCGGCGTCGGCCAGCCGCTGGGTGGCCTGGGCCACCTCCGCGAGCAGCACGCTGCGGGGGATCGGGGGTCGCCCCCCAAAGTTCTGCTGCACGCTGGTCCTCCGGTGTGTGTACGTGCCTTACGCGGCGGCGAGCTTGGCGGCCGAGTCCGCGTCGACGCAGGCCTGGATCACCGTGTCGAGGTCGCCGTCCAGGACCTGGTCCAGGTTGTAGGCCTTGAAGCCGACACGGTGGTCCGAGATGCGGTTCTCCGGGAAGTTGTACGTACGGATCTTCTCGGAGCGGTCGACCGTGCGGACCTGGCTGCGGCGGGCGTCCGCGGCCTCCTTCTCCGCCTCCTCCTGCGCCATGGCGAGCAGCCTGGAGCGCAGGATACGCATCGCCTGCTGCTTGTTCTGCAGCTGGCTCTTCTCGTTCTGGCAGGAGGCCACGACCCCGGTCGGGAGGTGCGTGATGCGCACGGCGGAGTCGGTCGTGTTGACGGACTGGCCGCCCGGTCCCGAGGAGCGGTAGACGTCGATGCGGAGGTCGTTCGGGTTGATCTCGACGTCGACCTCCTCCGCCTCCGGTGTGACCAGCACACCGGCCGCGGAGGTGTGGATACGGCCCTGGGACTCGGTCGCCGGCACGCGCTGCACGCGGTGCACCCCGCCCTCGTACTTCAGCCGGGCCCACACGCCCTGGCCGGGCTCGGTCTGGCCCCGGGTCTTCACGGCGACCTGGACGTCCTTGTAGCCGCCGAGCTCGGACTCGGTGGAGTCGATGATCTCGGTCTTCCAGCCGAGGCGCTCGGCGTACCGCAGATACATGCGCAGCAGGTCGCCGGCGAACAGGGCGGACTCGTCGCCGCCCGCCCCCGCCTTGATCTCGAGGATGACGTCCTTGTCGTCGCTGGGGTCGCGCGGGACCAGCAGCAGGCGCAGCTTCTCGGTCAGCTGCTCGCGCTGCTTCTCCAGGTCCTTGACCTCGGCGGCGAAGTCCGGGTCGTCGGCGGCCAGTTCGCGAGCGGTCTCGATGTCGTCGCCGGTCTGCCTCCAGGAGCGGTACGTGGCGACGATCGGGGTCAGCTCGGCGTAGCGCTTGTTGAGCTTGCGCGCGTTCGCCTGGTCCGCGTGGACCGACGGATCGGCGAGCTTCTTCTCCAGGTCGGCGTGTTCACCGACCAGTTCCTCGACCGCCTCGAACATCTCCGGCTCCCATGGGATGTCCCCCGCCCGGACGGGGCGTGGGGGACGTATGTACGACGAACAGGGGCTGCACCGCAAAGCGCCGGCCCCGGCGCCCCCGAATCGAGGGCGCCGGAGACCGGCGCTGTGGGCTCGCTACTTCTTGGCAGCGGCAGCCTTGCCGAAGCGGGCCTCGAAGCGGGCCACACGGCCACCGGTGTCGAGGATCTTCTGCTTGCCCGTGTAGAACGGGTGGCACTCGGAGCAGACCTCGGCCCGGATGGTGCCGGACTCGATCGTGCTACGGGTGGTGAACGACGCGCCGCAGGTGCAGCTGACCTGCGTCTCGACGTACGCGGGGTGGATGTCGCGCTTCAAGGTGTCTCCTAGATTCCGGGAGGGCGCCGGGTCGCAGCCGCGGGATGCGGAAGCGTGAACCGGAGCCGACGTACCAGTCTGCCAGGACTGACCGTATCCCCCAAAACCGGGGGCACAGGTGAACTATTCCCGGCCGGTGGGCGCCCGCTCACTACGAGCTGACGACGCCCGTGGCCCCGCCCGTCGCGGAGCCCTTGGTGGCGCTCGCCGGGATCGGCTTGTCGTTCTTCAGGGCGTCCCACACGAGCTGGGCCTTGGTCTTCTCCAGCAGGACGCGGTTGGGGTCGTACGGGTCGTACTCGACCGGCATCGTCACCATGGTCATGTGCGAGGGGCTGATGCCCTTCAGCCCCTCGGCGAAGGACGCCAGGTTCTTGACGGAGGCCAGGTCGGAGTCGGTGGTGACGGTCTTGGTCGCGGTGTCTGCGAGGTCCACCAGCTTGGTCGGGCTGGTCAGGATGCCGATGTTCTTGACCTGGTTGACCAGGGCCTTGATGAAAGCCTGCTGGAGCTGGATGCGGCCGAGGTCGGAGCCGTCGCCGACGCCGTGCCGGGTGCGGACCAGTCCGAGCGCCTGCTGCCCGTCGAGAGTGTGCGTACCGGCCTGCAGGTCGAGGTGGCTGCGGGAGTCGTCGATGTCCTTGGTGGTGGTCACCTTGACGCCGCCGAGGTCGTCGACCAGTTTCTGGAAGCCGGAGAAGTCCACCTCGATGTAGTGGTCCATACGGACCCCGGTGATCGACTCGACGGTCTTCACCGCGCAGGCGGCGCCGCCGGTGGAGTACGCCTCGTTGAACATGGAGTGCGGGGCGGGGGAATGTGCGACGCCCTTGTTGTCGGTGCACTCGGGCCGGTCCACCAGGGTGTCGCGCGGGATGGAGACCACGCTGGCCCGCTGGTGGCCCTTGTAGAGGTGCACGATCATCGCCGTGTCCGAGCGCCCGGTGCCGTCGTCGGTGCCGCCGCCCAGCTTCCTGTTGCTGCCGGAGCGCGTGTCCGAGCCGAGGACCAGGACGTTCTCGGAGCCGTTGTCGACCTTCGTGGGCCGATCGGTGCCGAGAGCCTGGTTGATGTCGACGCTCTTCAGGTTGCCGTTGAGCTTGAAGTACAGGTAGCCGACACCGGTGCCGCCGAGGACGACGATGCCCGCGGCGGTCCAGGCCGTGACGAGCAGGGCCTTGCGTCGCCTGCCGCGCGTCGCAGGCGGCCGCCCCGGCACCCGGTGGCGCGGGCCGGTCGTGGTGGCCTCGTCGGCTATGCCGTCGTCCGGCGTGCTCTCGGGGGGCATGTGCTCCTCAGTCCTGGCGGCCTGTACTGGTCCATCGTTACTCCGTTCGGTCAGACGGAGAAACCGGAGACAGGGTTGCACAACGCAGCGTGCCCGTTACGTGGGCCGTTGAACACACCGGGTCACCGCCCGGCGACACCATCCGCGCTCACCTGCGATTTCCTCCGCGGTTGCCATACCGCTCCAAACCGGCACCCTGTGGCAAATGTCTCGCACATCGCACCTCCGGCCCGCCCACCGCGCCTCCGGCCCCCGCACAGCACCTGCGGCAACGCACAGGGCCGCCCCCCTCCTGTGAGACGGGAGCGGCCCTGTGCCGTGAAGACCTGCTCAGTCGCCGTTGCCCGGCGCCGGCGTCGTCTTCTGGATCTGCATCAGGAACTCGACGTTCGACTTGGTCTGCTTCATCTTGTCGAGGAGCAGCTCGATCGCCTGCTGCTGGTCGAGCGCGTGCAGCACCCGGCGCAGTTTCCAGACGATGTTGAGCTCCTCGGCGCCGAGCAGGATCTCCTCCTTGCGGGTGCCGGACGCGTCCACGTCCACCGCCGGGAAGATGCGCTTGTCGGCGAGCTTCCGGTCGAGCTTGAGCTCCATGTTGCCGGTGCCCTTGAACTCCTCGAAGATCACCTCGTCCATGCGCGAGCCGGTGTCGACCAGCGCGGTGGCGAGGATCGTCAGGGAGCCGCCGTCCTCGATGTTGCGCGCCGCACCGAAGAAGCGCTTCGGCGGGTACAACGCGGTCGAGTCGACACCACCGGACAGGATGCGGCCGGAGGCGGGCGCGGCGAGGTTGTACGCACGGCCCAGACGCGTGATCGAGTCGAGCAGGACGACGACGTCATGGCCCAGCTCCACCAGGCGCTTGGCCCGCTCGATGGCGAGCTCCGCGACCGTGGTGTGGTCCTCGGCCGGGCGGTCGAAGGTCGAGGAGATGACCTCGCCCTTGACCGACCGCTGCATGTCGGTGACCTCTTCCGGACGCTCGTCGACGAGGACGACCATCAGGTGGCACTCGGGGTTGTTGTGGGTGATCGCATTGGCGATCGCCTGCATGATCATGGTCTTGCCGGTCTTCGGCGGGGCCACGATCAGACCGCGCTGGCCCTTGCCGATCGGCGACACCAGGTCGATGATGCGGGTGGTCAGCACGCCCGGGTCCGTCTCCAGACGGAGGCGGTCCTGCGGGTACAGCGGGGTCAGCTTGTTGAACTCCGGGCGGCCACGGCCGTGTTCGGGCGCCATGCCGTTGACGGAGTCGAGGCGGACCAGCGCGTTGAACTTCTCGCGGCGCTCGCCCTCCTTCGGCTGGCGGACCGCGCCGGTGATGTGGTCGCCCTTGCGCAGGCCGTTCTTGCGGACCTGGGCGAGGGAGACGTACACGTCGTTCGGACCCGGCAGGTACCCCGACGTACGGATGAAGGCGTAGTTGTCGAGGATGTCCAGGATGCCCGCGACGGGGATCAGGACGTCGTCCTCGGCGAGCTGCGGCTCGGCGATTTCGTCACGGCCACGGCGGCCCCTGCGGTCGCGGTAGCGGCCGCGACGGCCCCGGCGGCCGCCCTCGAAGTCGTCCCCGTCCTCGTCGGGCCGCTGCCGGTCCTGGCGTCCGCCGCCCTGCTGCTGGCTCTGCTGCTGGCGCTGCTGACCGCCCTGGCCCTGCTGCTGGTCGTCGCCCTTGCCACGACGGTCCCGGTCCCGGTCCCGGCCCCGCTCGCGGCGGTCGCGGCGGCGGCCCTCGCCGCCCTCACCGGCATCGCCCTGCGGCTGCGCCTGGGCCGGGGTCTCGGCCTTCGGCTCGCTCTTCGCCTCGGCGGTGACCGTCTCCGGGCTGCCGGCCTCGGCGGTGGCGCGGCGCCGGCGGCGCTCGGCCGGGGCGTCGTCACCGGCTCCCTGGCCGGGGATCTCGATCTGCTGCTGGGCCGCGGGCTGCTCGGCGGGCTTGTCGGCCTTCGGCTCGGCCGCGGAGGCCTCGGCGCCGGTACGGGCCCGGGAGGTGGCCCGGCGCTTCGGCTTGGCCTCGGTGGCGGCCTCGGCCTTGGCCGGGGCGGCTCCGCCTCCCCCGGCCTGCGCCTCCTTGATGACCTCGATCAGCTGGCTCTTGCGCATACGCGCGGTGCCCCTGATGCCGAGGCCGGATGCGACCTGCTGCAGCTCGGCCAGCACCATGCCCTCGAGGCCGGTACCGCGGCGCCGCCGGGAGCCGGCACCGGTGGCAGGCGCGGAGGCGTCCGTGGAGGGCGCGGCAGCGGTCTCCTCGACACGTGCGCCCATCAGATCGGTGGTGTCGCTCACGAAGGGTCCTTCCCTGGAGCGGACGTCGGCCTGTCTGGCTCGGCGACCGGTTGTGCTGTCCGACTTCGGTCCCGTCTTTGTGGACCGTGCCGGGGCGGTGGTCCGCCAAAGCGGCGGAAGAGATATCTGGTGATGGCGCTTCCCAAAGCCCTGACACCCGGTTTTGTGTCAGGCGGCTTGGTCACGCCGATTCCGGAGCGTGCTCGGCAACCCGCTCAGTGTCCACGTACCGCGTACTGCTCGGGTACGAGATACGAAACACAGTGCGGCTTGGGAGGCTCCCGGAAGAATGGTTGTCCCGGACGGGGACACGAAGCACCTCGCCATGGCGGGGTCGGGTGCAGACTTGAGGTTAACACTACCGGATCCAACAAACATTCCCCCTCTCGAAATCCGGCAACCGTGTGTCAGGGCGCAAGCGGCAGCACGCTCGCTCCCTGGCTGTCCAGGTCCAGCCGGTTGGCGGCCCAGCCCTCGCCCGCCAGGTCGGCCACCTTGTCGGCGCTGTCGTCGTCGGCCAGCGCCAGGACCGTGGGCCCCGCACCGGAGATGACGGCGGGAATCCCGTCGGCCCGCAGCCGCTCCACCAGCACGGCGCTCTCCGGCATCGCCGGGGCCCGGTACTCCTGGTGGAGGCGGTCCTCGGTGGCGGGCAGCAGCAGCTCGGGGCGCCGGGTCAGAGCCTCGACGAGCAGAGCGGCGCGGCCCGCGTTGGCGGCGGCGTCGACGTGCGGAACGGTGCGCGGGAGAAGTCCGCGCGCCGTCTCGGTCAGGACCGGCTTTCCGGGCACGAAAACCACCGGAACGATGGAATCCGCGGGGTCCATGCGGATCGCGCGGGCGGCGCCGCGGTCCATCCAGGAGAGCGTGAATCCGCCGAGCAGACAGGCCGCTACGTTGTCGGGGTGGCCCTCGATCTCGGTGGCGAGCTCCAGGAGCGCGGAGTCGTCGAGCCGGTCGCCACCTATGGTCACGGCGCGGGCGGCGACGATTCCGGCGCAGATCGCGGCGGAGGAGGAGCCAAGACCCCGACCGTGCGGAATCCGGTTGGCACAGACGATTTCCAGGCCGCGCGGCTGCCCGCCGAGGGAATCGAAGGCAGCACGCAGCGACCGTACGAGGAGATGACTCTCGTCGCGCGGAAGCGTCTCGTTGCCCTCACCCGCGATGTCGATGTGCAGCCCGGAGTCGGCCACCCGGACGACCACGTCGTCGTAGAGCCCCAGCGCGAGGCCCAGGGCATCGAAGCCCGGACCGAGGTTGGCGCTGGTGGCGGGGACGCGCACCCGGACGGCGGCGGCGCGGAACGCTGGACCGGCCATCGCTCGATGACTCTCCTTGAGCTGCGTGATGGTCGAATGACATTCGATACGTGCGGAAGACCCGAAGGCCGCAGGGGCGGCGCGGCACCGCGGCATATGCGGCGGGCGGGTTCGGTACAGCCTATCGAAGGAAGGTTCTGTGGCGACATAGGGCGCACAGGAGGCGCACGATGCGTGTCGTAAGCCCCCTGTGCCCCCTCTGCGAGGTGCCTACAGGGTTATCCCCCGCCGGCGGTCGCGTTACGCGAGGCCGAGCCGCTCGGCCGCCGTCGCCGCGTCCACCGGGACGGTGACCGGCTGGGGGGCGCCCGCGACGGCCCAGTCGGGATCCTTGAGGCCGTTGCCGGTGACGGTGCACACGATCCGCTGCCCCGGGTCGACCCTGCCCTGCTCGGCGGCCTTCAGCAGACCGGCGACGGACGCGGCGGACGCGGGCTCGACGAAGACGCCCTCCTGGGCGGCCAACAGACGGTAGGCGCGCAGGATTTCACGGTCCGTCACCTCGTCGATGAGGCCGCCCGACTCGTCCCGCGCCGCGAGCGCGTACTTCCAGGACGCCGGGTTCCCGATACGGATCGCGGTGGCGATGGTCGACGGGTCCTTGACGACCTCACCGCGCACGATCGGGGCAGAACCGGAGGCCTGGAACCCCCACATGCGCGGGGTCCGCCGGGCGACGCCGTCGGCGGCGTACTCCCGGTAGCCCTTCCAGTAGGCGGTGATGTTGCCCGCGTTGCCGACCGGCAGGACATGGATGTCGGGTGCGTCGCCGAGCATGTCCACGATCTCGAAGGCCGCGGTCTTCTGCCCCTCGATTCGCACCGGGTTGACCGAATTGACCAGCGCCACCGGGTAGTTGTCCGACAGCGCCCGCGCCAGCGTGAGGCAGTCGTCGAAGTTGCCGTCGACCTGGAGGATCTTCGCGCCGTGCACAAGGGCCTGGCCCATCTTGCCGAGCGCGATCTTGCCCTGCGGCACGAGCACGGCCGAGACCATGCCGGCGCGCACGGCGTAGGCGGCGGCGCTCGCGGAGGTGTTGCCGGTGGAGGCGCAGATGACCGCCTTGGCGCCCTCCTCCTTGGCCTTGGAGATGGCCATGGTCATGCCGCGGTCCTTGAAGGACCCGGTGGGGTTGGCGCCCTCCACCTTGAGATGAACGTCACAGCCGGTGCGCTCGGACAGGACCTGCGCGGGCACGAGCGGCGTGCCGCCCTCGCGGAGCGTGACGACCGGCGTGCTGTCGGAGACCGGCAACCTGTCCCGGTACTCCTCGATGATTCCGCGCCACTGGTGGGTCATTGCTGGTTACTCTCCTTCAACCCG
This sequence comes from Streptomyces hygroscopicus, assembly GCF_026168105.1. Taxonomy (GTDB): domain Bacteria; phylum Actinomycetota; class Actinomycetes; order Streptomycetales; family Streptomycetaceae; genus Streptomyces; species Streptomyces hygroscopicus_D. The sequence continues at coordinate 3,638 of NZ_LBMW01000033.1, read as the reverse complement.
CATGATGCTGGCGACACCCCGCACGGTGTCGAGGCTGCGCAGCGCCTCGACGGTCCCGGCCAGGGACGCGTCGGACGCACGGTGGGTCACGACGACGAGGGAGGCCTCGCCGTCCTTGCCCTGCTGGCGAACCGTATCGATCGAGACGTGGTGCTCGGCGAACACGGTGGCGACCTGGGCGAGTACACCCGGTTTGTCGGCGACGTCAAGGCTGATGTGGTAGCGCGTGACGACATCGCCCATCGGCGAGACGGGCAGGGCGGCGTACGCGGACTCGCCGGGTCCCGTGGCGCCGCTGAGCCGGTTGCGGCACACGGCGACGAGATCCCCGAGCACGGCGGAGGCGGTCGGCGAGCCGCCCGCACCCGGCCCGTAGAACATCAGCTGGCCCGCGGCGTCGGACTCCACGAAGACGGCGTTGTACGCGCCGCGCACGGAGGCGAGGGGGTGGGTCAGCGGAATCATGGCGGGGTGCACGCGCGCGGTGACCGAGCCCCCGTCGGCGGCGCGCTCGCAGATGGCGAGCAGTTTGATGGTGCAGCCCATCTGCTTGGCGGAGGCGAAGTCGGCGGCGGTGACCTCGGTCATGCCCTCGCGGTAGACGTCGTCGAGGCGCACGCGCGTGTGGAAGGCGATCCCGGCGAGGATGGCGGCCTTGGCGGCCGCGTCGAACCCCTCGACGTCCGCGGTGGGGTCGGCCTCCGCGTAACCGAGAGCGGTGGCCTCGTCGAGGGCCTCCTGGTACCCGGCGCCGGTGGAGTCCATCTTGTCGAGGATGAAGTTGGTCGTCCCGTTGACGATGCCGAGCACGCGGTTGACCTTGTCGCCGGCCAGGGACTCGCGCAGCGGCCGGATCAGCGGGATGGCACCGGCGACGGCGGCCTCGTAGTAGAGGTCCTTGTCGTGCTCCTCGGCGGCGGCGTGCAGGGCGGCCCCGTCCTGGGCGAGCAGCGCCTTGTTGGCGGACACGACGGAGGCGCCGTGCTCGAAGGCGGTGGTGATGAGGGTCCGGGCGGGCTCGATCCCGCCGATGACCTCGACCACGACATCAATGTCGCCGCGTTTGACGAGGGCGGTGGCGTCGGTGGTGACGAGATCGGCCGGGACCCCCTCCCGGACCTTGGACGGGCGTCGTACGGCCACGCCGGCGAGCTCCACCGGGGCGCCGATGCGGGCAGCGAGGTCGTCGGCGTGCGTCGTCATGATGCGCGCCACCTCTGAGCCGACAACCCCACAGCCCAGCAGCGCCACCTTCAGCGGACGCGTACGCATCATCCGACCTCGTTTCCTCATGCGGTCTACGGTTGGACCAGTCTCACTCACCGGACGGGCATTTCTGCCCTTCGTCCGGATCGTGAGATGTCTATTTCATCTTGTCAGCGACGAAAGACAGGAAGATCTTCCGTCGTGCTTCGGGGCCTCAAGGGAGCCTCCAGCCACCGTCGCTGCCCTCGGCGATCCGGTGCCGGGTCGGGCGCCCTCGGCGGGCCCGTCCCGGCACCGGTCCGTCACTCACCACTCACCACTCACCCGACATCGAGCCGGAGAAGGTCGTCCTCCGTCTCACGGCGGACGATCACCCGGGCCTCGCCGTCGTTCACGGCGACGACGGGCGGGCGGAGCGCGTGGTTGTAGTTGCTGGCCATCGACCGGCAGTAAGCGCCGGTGGCGGGCACGGCGATGAGGTCACCGGGCGCCAGGTCGGCGGGCAGGAAGGCGTCCCGTACGACGATGTCGCCGCTCTCGCAGTGCTTTCCGACGACCCGGACCAGCATGGGCTCGGCGTCGGACGCGCGGGAGACGAGGGCGACACTGTACTCGGCGTCGTACAGCGCGGTGCGGATGTTGTCGGACATGCCGCCGTCGACGGAGACGTACGTCCGCAGCCCCTCGAGCGGCTTGATGGTGCCGACCTCGTACAGCGTGAAGGCGGTGGGCCCGACGATGGCGCGCCCCGGTTCCACGGAGATACGGGGGGTGCGCAGCCGGGCGGCGTCGCACTCGCGCGAGACGATCTCGGTGAGCGCCTTGGCGATCTCGTGCGGCTCACGGGGATCGTCGTCACTGGTGTACGCGATCCCGAGCCCGCCCCCGAGGTCGATCTCGGGCAGTTCGACGCCGTGCTCGTCCCGGATGTCCTTGAGAAGTCCCACGACCCGGTGGGCGGCGACCTCGAAGCCCGACATGTCGAAGATCTGCGAACCGATGTGGCTGTGGATGCCGATGAGTTCGAGCCCGTCGAGCTGCAGGGCGCGACGTACGGCCTCGGCTGCCTGACCGCCGGCGAGCGGGATCCCGAACTTCTGGTCCTCGTGCGCGGTGGCGATGAACTCGTGCGTGTGCGCCTCGACGCCGACGGTCACCCGGATCTGCACCCGCTGCCGCCTGCCGAGGGAGTGGGCGATGTGCGCGACGCGCACGATCTCCTGGAAGGAGTCGAGGACGATCCGCCCGACGCCGCTCTCGATCGCCTGGGTGATCTCCTCGGCAGACTTGTTGTTGCCGTGGAAGGCGATGCGGTCCGCGGGCATACCGCCGGAGAGCGCGGTGGTCAGCTCACCCCCCGAGCACACGTCGAGGTTGAGTCCCTCCTCGTGCAGCCAGCGCACCACGGCGCGGGACAGGAAGGCCTTGCCCGCGTAGAACACGTCGGCGTCGGCCCCGAAAGCGGTACGCCAGGCCCGCGCCCGGGCCCGGAAGTCGGCCTCGTCGATGAAGTAGGCGGGGGTGCCGAACTGCTCGGCGAGAGTCTTCACATCGACGCCGCCGACGCGGACGGCGCCGTCCTCGCCCCGGGTGACGGTCTGGGCCCACACCTTGGGGTCCAGGACGTTGAGATCGGCGGGCGGGGCGGAGTAGTGGCCCTCAGGCAGGACGTCGGCGTGGCGGGGCCCGGCGGGGTGTGCGGAACGGCTCATGTCGGGTCTGGGCTCTCTCAGAGGTAGTCGGGGGCACTGATGCCGAGCAGGGACAGGCCGCCGGCCAGCACCGTTCCGGCTGCTTCGGCGAGGGCGAGCCGGGCGCGGTGGGCGGCCGAGGGTTTCTCGTCGCCCAGCGGGAGCACGGTGTGCTGGAAGGCAAGCAGGGCGTCGGCGACGACGACGAGGTGCCGGGCGAGCCGGTCGGGCGCGCGATGGGCGGCCGCCTGGGTGAGGACGTTCGGGTACTCGGCGAGGGCACGGACGAGACAGGCGGCATCCGCCACGTCACCGGGAAGACCGTCGAACCGGAGGCGCGCGGCGTTACGGCTCAGGGCACGCGCTCGGGCGTGTGCGTAACGGACCCGGAAGAGGGGGTTGCTCTCGCGCTGCAGCAGATGGTCGGCAGTGATCCTGGGCCGGTCGTGCGCGGCCGGGTACAGCAGGGCCCAGCGTGCGGCGTCGGCGCCGAGGGGAGCGGGGTCCTCCGGGGCCGGAACGGGCCGCAGGTCGACGGTCTCACCGGGCCGCGCGTGATCGACCTCGACGCGCCCGCCCTGGGTGGCGACGATCCGGACGAGGGTGTCGGCGACGACTTCGGCGCGGATGTCGTAGGGGATGCGGAGGGGGATGACCTGACCGGCGAGGGTGGGGGTGTGGGCGTAGGGGGTGTGGCCGGGCGGGGCGGACTCGTATGAGGTTTGTTCGTGCGGGGTGTGG
>NZ_LBMW01000061.1 GCF_026168105.1 Streptomyces hygroscopicus | reverse complement strand
CGGCGCCTCAGGGTGTCGGGGTGGTCGCTGCCGAGGATGCGTTCCGTGTCGACAAGGTTGGACTCGAGTAGCGGGATGGCGCGTTCGAGATCCCCCGCCTCCTGGTACGCGGTCGCGAGGTTGTTGCGGTGGATCAGGGTGTCGGGGTGGTCGCTGCCGAGGATGCGTTCTGTGTCGACAAGGTTGGACTCGAGTAGCGGGATGGCGCGCTTGAGATCCCCCGCCTCCTGGTACGCGGTCGCGAGGTTGTTGCGGTGGGTCAGGGTGTCGGGGTGGTCGCTGCCGAGGATGCGTTCCGTGTCGACGAGGACGGACTCAAACAGGGGGGTTGCGTGCGTGAGATCCCCGCCGGCCTGGTAGGCGGCCGCTATGGCGTCGCGCCTGTCCAGGGTGTCGGGGTGGTCGGTGCCGAGAATGCGTTCCGTGTCGGCGAGGTTGGACTCATACAGGCTGATGGCGTGCGTGAGATCCCCCGCCTCCTGGTAGGCCCTTGCGAGGTTGTTGCGGTGGATCAAGGTGTGGCGGTGGTCGCTGCCGAGGATGCGTTCTGTGTCGGCGAGGTTGGACTCATACAGGCTGATGGCGTGCGTGAGATCCCCGCTGGCCTGGTAGGCGCCTGCGAGGTTGTTGCGGTGGATCAAGGTGTGGCGGTGGTCGCTGCCGAGGATGCGTTCTGTGTCGGCGAGGTTGGACTCATACAGACTGATGGCGCGCTTGAGATCCCCGCTGGCCTGGTAGGCGCCCGCAAGGTTGTTGCGGCGCCTCAGGGTGTGGGGGTGATCGGTGCCGAGAAGGCGTTCCGTGTCGACGAGGACGGCCTCAAGCAACGGGATGGCGCGCTTGAGGTCTCCCGCTGCCTGGTAGGTGGCCGCAAGGGTGTCGCGGCTGGCCAGTGTGACGCGATGTTTCTTTCCCAGCAGGCGTTCGTGAATTTGAGCCGCACGGCTTCCAGCCGCGGTGCTACGGGCCATGGCTCCCTGACGGTATAGGAACCTCGAGGTTTCCCCCAGGAGCCGAGCAGTGGTGGCGGTTTCCGATTCCGGCGGCGTGTGATCGGTGTGCGCGATTACATGAGGCAGCAACGTGTCCCAGATTGGCCAGGTGCTGGGATGGTACGCATCAGCGGGAAGACGGCTTTCCAAGGCCTTCGCTGCCACCCGTTGTGCGCTTGCGATGTCTTTAACGCGGCGGTGAGGATCCTTTCGATCGGGTGTCCGCGCTAGGGCTTGAACGAGCCGGTGCACGGTGATGGTGTTGTCCTGCTGACTAATCATGCTGTAAGCAGCCAGCCTGCCGATAGCCTGGTTTAGCCCTTGCGGGTCAGCCATGTTCTCCACGTAGGAACGGAAAACCTTGCGGATCCTCACGTGCAACGCATTCGCATCATGCGCGCACTCGGACCGTAGCTGTATGATTCTCGAACGCAGATGGGGAGGGTAGGAGAGGTCGTCGACGAGGCTGCATGGGATCCCGTCAGGGGCATACCAGGCCAGCACCCGCAGCGCCTCTCCCGCCAGCGGAGTGTCTGAGAGACGATCGAGGGTAATGCTCCAGATCCGGGCGATCGTGCGGTTCGCGTCTCCGTTTTCCGCGGTCGCGGCAAACATCTCGGCTGGCCTACTGGTGAGCAGATCTAGATAGGCCCGCGGGGAAACCCCCGTCTCGGCGCAGTAGGAGGCTGCTTGTTCGACCGCCAGGGGCAGAAAACCTACTTCCTCGCAGACCTCCGCTGCGCCGTCAGTGTTCCGCTCCTTCTGGTGATTCAGGATGCGGGTGAACAACTCGATTGCTTCGGCCTCTTCCAGCGCGTCGAGGACTACCGTGGAGGACAACTCGTGCCAGCCGGTGGCACGTCGACTTGTGATGAGGAAGTTTCCACCACGACCGGCACGCTCAATGATCGGGCGGACATGCTGCTGGTCATTGACGTTGTCCAGTACTATCAGCCAATTCCGGTGAGTGGCAAGCCACAGCAACGCCCACTCACGCAACTCGTCGGTACCCAACTCCATGCTTTTGAGGGCGGGATGAAGAGCGACTGCGAAATCCGCGAGGCCCGAATCCACCGCGACAGCTGACTCGGCAGTTATCCACCAGCGGGGGGAACTTCGTGACCGTGTCGCAGCCCAATACGCGGCCAACGTGGACTTGCCCACGCCGCCCAAGCCGTGAAGAGCCTGCACGACCACTTCCCCCGACGCGGCGAACGCCGCGTCCAATGCCTTCATCTGGCGATCACGCCCTACGAACCCATGCGGCAGGGGCACATTGGTCAGCCCAGCCGGCGCCTTCACCCTGGGCGCGGTCTTCAGTGATTCTGCGGGCAATACCGTGTTGTGTGTGTGGATGGATGTGGCGTTCTTGACATCGCGGCCTGCAACGATCGAGCCCTTGTCGGCCGTCAAGCCCGAAGTTCCCTCACCATGCTGTGTGCGGCCGGACTTGCGGCCGCTCACTGCGAACCTCGCCTGGCCTCGGAGTCTCGAACGTCACCGTCTGCTGCGATCGACCCACTGTCAGCCGACGGCCCCGTCCCTCCCGGCGGCGTGGCCCAACCAGACGGGGCTGCGCCCGTACCGGTGTCGGTAGCCTTCGAGCCACGCACGCTGCCACGCGACGCGATCGAACCGCTACGCGCGACAGGAGACCCGCCGTTCGCAGGCTGCTGCTGCCGATGACTCACCACCGCCAGCACGAACCCTGCCACAGTGAAGAACAGGCTCAACACGCCACTCAACTGATTCGCCCGGTCCAGCCCCAGCAAGGAGAAGAACACGATCAGAGCGATCAGAGCGACAGTAGCCCCCACCCAACGCAATGTCTGCCACAACGTCATGCAGGCATCATTCCGAAACACCCCTCCCGGCAAGCCCGGTTTTAGCGACCGATGTGCAACAAACACGTCTCCCGCCATGTGATCGCCCAGAAGTCACGGAGTTGGCTGGGCTGAGACAGCAAAGAGGTCTGTGAGCGAGGCTTGACGTGGATCAAGCCGTCGTTGCTACAGCCGACTGCCGTCCGTGAGAGGTACGAAGGCGTGATCCACGTCATGCGGTCGCGGTTCCACGTAGCGGGGAAGCGGCCTTGGCGAATCGCGGGCGGCCGCTCAGGCGACAGGCGCCGAGTAGGGGTGTCTCCCAGGCTGTCAGCCCCTCAGACCCACTCCACCTCGGAACGGACCGTCGCCGAGCCTCCAGGGGGCGGCAGGGGCGTTCTCGGCGTCTCCCGCACGGTCGCGCGCTGCCCACCACTCTGCGCACCGAGCGTCCTCAGGACGGCAGCCGCCTCTTCCTCGCTGCCGTCCCCCAGGGCCTCTACGATGCTCCGCAACGCCTCACTCACGTCAGTGCGCGTGATCGCTCGAAACGGGCGCCTGACCTGCGTTCTTGACGGTCAGCGGCAGCAACTTCTTGCCGGTCGGGCCTACTTGTACCCAAGTATCCATCTGCGGACAGATGCCTCAGTCGAACCCGTCAGATGGCGCTCACCTCTGTTTGTGCGGGCACAGCAGACAGAGCGGATGCCGGGACTGATCATGCCTCCAGCGGTATGGACGTTGGCGGATCAGCGCCCGGCAAATCCCTGATCCGCCTGTACCACCTCACGCCCAAGCGGCATGAGCGAGATCGGGATGAGCTTGAGATTCGCCCAGCCGAAGGGGATGCCAATGATCGACAAGAAGAGCGGGATGCTCGTGATCAGGTGTCCCAAGGCCAGCCACCATCCCGCGAAGATCACCCAGATCACGTTGCCGATGAACGACCCTGCCCCGGCGTCCGGCCGTTCCACAGTGGTCCGGCCGAACGGCCACAGGACGAACCCGGCGATGCGCAGCGACGCAATGCCGAACGGAATGGTGACGATCAAGACGAAGCAGATCAGCGCAGCGATCAGGTAGCCGAGCGCCATCCAGATGCCGCAGAGCACCAGCCAAAGGATGTTCAGCAGCAAGTTGACCAACTTCATGATCGGTACCCCTCCAGGTAGCTCCGCCGACACGGTCTCCCAAGACAAGTATCAGCTGGTCACGCGTTCATGCGGAAGCGCAACGGCCTTGTGGCGCGATCCGGAACGTTCCGAGACGATCCCGTTCGGCATCGCTGCCTTTCGTATCGGCCTCTACGCGCTGTGGCCCTTCGGCTATACGACGGTCGAGCGCCGCGACGCGGGCGCGGGATCCTGCATCGGCAATGTCCTGTGGCTGATCCTGGCGGGCTGGTGGCTGGCGCTGGCGCACATCGTCACGGACATCGCCCTGTGCCTCACGATCATCGGCATTCCCTTCGGCATCGCAAACTTCAAGCTCATCCCGGTCTCGTTGGTCCCGCTGGGGCGGGAAATCGTGCCGACGGACGAGCCGTTCGCAACGCGCTGACGAGCGGGCCGTTCGGGGGCCGGTCTGTCCGCCCCCGTACGGCCGCCGTCCTTCGGGGAAGCGCCGGTCCTCCTCGTGGAACGGCGCGTCCGATGTCCGTCTCGCACGAGGGGCGGCGTGGGTTTTCCACAGGCCGCCCGATTGTCAGTGGCGCCCTGCATCATGAACCCATGACCGAGAACGAGCAGTTGCTGGAGAGGGTGGCGGAACAGGCCCGCAACACCCGCCCATGGGGCTGGCCCTCGCTCCCCGCGCCCGTGGAGGAGGCTGCGATCGCCCACGCCGAGGCGGCCCTGGGCTTCCCCCTGCCGCCGCTGCTCGCCGCGCTGTACCTGCGGATAGGAGACGGCGGATTCGGCCCGGAGTACGGCCTGTTGCCCCTGCTCGACAGCGCTCCGTCCAGCGAGCCGGCCGCAGTCCCCCAGTACCTCGCCAACCGCGAGAGCGGCCGCAGGGACCCCGAGTGGCCCTGGCCGGAGGGTGTCCTGCCGATATCCCACTGGGGCTGCGGAATGTACGCGTGCGTGGACTGCCGCACCCCACAGGCGACGGTCCTGCTCTACGAGCCGAACGCCGACGAGGCCGACCACGCCTGGTACGTGGACGCCCCCGGCCTCGCGGAGTGGCTCGAGGCCTGGCTCGACGGCACCGGCTGGTACGAGGAGTCCAACGACGGAGCGGACCTGCCACCGTGGCCGGACTTCCGGATACGCACCGGCGCTGCGCGGACGTCGTAGGCCGCCGCACGAGCGCAGGGCCGCCACGCTCGTGGTCTCCGGGGCGCTGCCCGTACGGCCGGGGCTACCGCGCTACGACCCCCCGCCGCACGCCGTACGCCACCACTCCCAGCCCCAGCACCCCGGCGCCCACCCCCACCGACACCACCGGCAGTGAGAACGCCAGCGTGACGCACCCGAGAAGTCCGACCGCCGGCACGACGCGCGACACCGGCATCGAATTCAGTGTCCAGGCCGATGCGTTGGCGATCGCGTAGTAAGCAAGCACCCCGAAGGAGGAGAAACCGATCGCGCCCCGCACATCCACTGTCGCGGCGAGCGCGGCCACCACGGCGCCCACGGCCAGCTCGGCCCGGTGCGGCACGTGGAAGCGCGGGTGCACCGCGGCCAGGACGCCCGGAAGATGCCGGTCCCGGGCCATGGCCAGCGTCGTCCGCGAGGCCCCCAGGATGAGCGCCAGCAACGAGCCCAGCGCGGCCACGGCCGCGCCCACCCGCACCACCGGCACGAGACCGGGCGCGCCGGCCGCCCGTGCCGCGTCGGCCAGCGGCGCCGCCGCACGCCCCAGCGCTTGCGCACCCAGCACGGAAAGGACAGCCACGGCCACTGCCGCGTACACCACCAGAGAGATGCCCAGCGCCAGCGGGATCGCGCGGGGGATGGTGCGCTCCGGGTCCCGTACCTCCTCGCCGCGGGTGGCAATCCGGGCGTACCCGGCGAACGCGAAGAAGAGCAGCCCCGCCGCCTGCAGCACCCCGCCGGCACCACCGGAGCTGCCGGGGTCCAGCCGTGAGGCGTCGGCGGCCCCGGACCCGAGACAGACGGCGACCACGGAAGCGAGGACAGCCAGGACGACCGACACGATCACCCGCGTCAGCAGGGCCGATTTCTGCATACCGCCGTAGTTCACGGCGGTCAGGGCGACCACGGCCGCGACCGCCGCCGCATGCGCTTGCCCCGGCCAGACGTATGCGCCCACGGTGAGAGCCATGGCCGCACAGGAAGCGGTCTTGCCGACGACGAACGACCAGCCCGCCAGATACCCCCAGAACACTCCGAGCCGCTCGCGCCCGTACACATATGTGCCGCCGGAGGCGGGATACAGGGCGGCCAGCCGTGCCGAGGACGTCGCGTTGCAGTAGGCGACCACGGCGGCCACCGCGAGCCCCGGCAGCAGCGCGGAGCCGGCCGCGCGCGCCGCGGGGGCCAGGGCTGCGAAGATCCCGGCCCCGATCATCGCCCCGAGCCCGATGACGACGGCGTCGCCGACGTTGAGGCTCCGGCGCAATCCCGTGCCATCGGGGCGCTGCGCTCCGGACTGTGTCATGCGCGGCACCCTACTGATGCCTGCAACCGAAGGCCGCCGCCCGGGCGTCCTGCCCGACAACGGCGGCTGTGCACACGAGAACGAGCGATCTGCGGCGTCGAACCCGTCAGGCAGCGCCAAGGCATGAACTCGGCCTGGGTGGAGCAAAAGCACAGCACAGGCACAGCGCGGAGAGGCAGGTTCAGGGCATGGGTATCGTCAGCTGGATCATTCTGGGACTGTTGGCAGGCGCCATCGCCAAGTTCCTGCTGCCGGGCAAGGACCCCGGTGGCTTCATCGGTACGACCCTCATCGGGATCGCGGGTGCCTTCATCGGCGGCTGGGTATCCGCCCGCTGGCTGCACCACCCGATCACCAAGCACTTCTACGACGGCCCCACATGGGCGGCCGCAATCGGCGGCTCGCTCGTGCTGCTGATCATCTACCGCATCCTGTTCGGCGACTCACGCCGCTGAACCCATGCCTGAAGCCGCAGCCAGCAGCGGAGAGGGGTGGGCCCCCGAACTCCGGGGTGCCCACCCTTCCTCGTACGCCTACCGGTAGTTGACGAACTGCAGCGCGAAGTCGAAGTCCTGCCCCTTCAACAGGGCGATCACGGCCTGGAGGTCGTCGCGGCTCTTTGAGCTGACGCGCAGCTCGTCGCCCTGCACCTGTGCCTTGACGCCCTTCGGGCCCTCGTCGCGGATGATCTTCGCCACCTTCTTCGCGTTCTCCTGGGAGATGCCCTCCTCGATCGACGCGAAGATCTTGTACTCCTTGCCGGAGAGCTGCGGCTCACCGGCGTCCAGCGCCTTCAGGGAGACCCCGCGCTTGACCAGCTTCGACTGGAAGACGTCGAGGATGGCCTTCGCCCGGTCCTCGGAGTTGGCCTGCATCAGGATCTTGTCGCCGGACCAGGCGATCGAGGCACCGACGTTTTTGAAGTCGTAGCGCTGCGAGATCTCCTTGGCGGCCTGGTTGAGGGCGTTGTCGACCTCCTGCCGCTCGACCTTCGAGACGATGTCGAAACTGGAGTCGGCCATGTCCTGTGGCTCCTTGTATCGGGATGGATCGGGGTGCGTTTCGGCGTGCGGGAGCGCGGCCGCCTGGCCCGGTGTCGATCCGGGCCGCATCCGGATAAGCCTAGCCACCTCGGCCCCTCCCGACGCCGATCTATCGGGTGGCGGAGCACCCCTGCGCATCAGGTATCGTTTACGTCGTTGCCAGGGAGCACCGCCGGGAGGCGGCTCCACGGCAGCAATCCCCGGCGGTGTGCCCGAGCGGCCAAAGGGAGCAGACTGTAAATCTGTCGGCTATGCCTACCCAGGTTCGAATCCTGGCGCCGCCACACGGAAACAAAGGGCCCTTGACCTGCGAAGAAAGCAGGTCAAGGGCCCTTTGTCATGCGTCCACGCGATCAGTGCACTGTCTCACGCTGTCTCGCCTTCGAACGCTGTCTCTCGGACTGTGTGGACGGGCCGTGGACGGCGTCCACGGCGCTCAGCCGTGCTGCCCCAGACGTGCGGAGATCTTGGCGTTCGCGGCCTCGTCTCCGTCGCTGAGGAACTTCGCGTAGACCCGGAACAGGACGGCGACGCTGTGGCCGGCGCGCTTGGCCACAAGCTGAGGCTCCACACCGGAGCTGAGCCAGGTCGAGACGGCCGCGTGACGAAGATCATAAGGACGCTTCGCCAGTAATGATGCCTGCTGCGCGGGGGTCAGGGCGCGCGTACGCGCTTCGGCCCAGACCTCGCCGTAACCCGTGTCCTGGATCAGTCCACCGCGTGCCGTCCGGAACAGTCGGCCGTCAGGGGCAGTGCCGTATGCGGTGACGTGCCACCGGAGAAGGGCGACCAGTTCCGGCGGGATGGGGACTGGACGGACCGCCTTCCGGGGGCGGTGCTTCAGTCCCCGTCGGTCGTGAGCCTCGCCGCTGTCCGTCCACGCCGTGCCCGACCGTGGCCGGGTCTCCCGGAAGCGCAGCATTCCCCACCCGCGGCGCGGCAGGTCGCAGTCCTGGAGCCGTAGGCCGATGACTTCCGCCGGCCGCGCCGCTGCGTAGTACATGCAGCCGAAGAACGCGACCAGACGACGACCGCGGGGGCTCTGGTCCCGCACGGCTGTCAACAGCTTCGCAGCCTGCCCGGGGTCCGGCACGCACGCCGGGTCCACCTCCTCTTCCACCTGTTCGGGGGCCTTCCACTGGACGTGTGGAAGGGGGTTGTCCCGCAGCAGCCCGGCGTCCACCGCGTACGCGAGAGAGTTGTGGAAGATCGCTCGTTTCCTGCGGATGGTTCCTGCCGCCGCGGTCTTGCCGTCCAGTTTCTTGGTCAGCGCATCGAGGGCGGCCCGAACCCGCATGCGGTCTACCAGTGCGGAGGTGGGGACCGACTTCCGCTCGAACCAGGCGAGAATCTTGGCCACGTCGGCGGGAGGCTCTTCCTCCCAACGGTTCTTGTTGAAGGCCCAGCTGTAGAGGGCGGTGCGTACGACCCGCGGGTCAGCCATGCCCTTGGTGTCCTTCACGAGTACGGGCATCACCGTCGCCATGGCCTCGGCCAGGGTCCGGCGCGTGCCGGCGGGGGAGTGATCCCACTTCATCGCGATGTATCGCCGGGCGTGCTCGTACCACGAGATGTCCTGTTCCTTGGTAACCAGGGATTTCGGCAGTCCGCTGTCCACGTCGAACGGCTCACCCTCGCGCGCGGCCGTAATGAGTTGGGCCCGGCGGCTCTCCGCCAGGCCCAGCGTTAGGAAGGACTCCGAGTGGGGCCGCGTGCCTACCTTCCACCGGAGTTGGTAGGGCTTCCGGTAGTCGCGTTTCCGGATGGCCCAGATTCGTACGGTGTAGCTCCACTCAGTCACGCGACTTCCAGTTCCTCTTTGAAGGTGTCCAGGACGCTTCGGCGCACACAGATACGGCCGGTCGGCGTGCGCTTCGCCTCCGGCGTGTAGCCGCGGTTTCGCCATCGGTACCAGGTGGCGCGGCTGATGCCGATCTCCTCTAGGGCGTCGCTCAGCGGCACCAACTCGTCTTTGGGGGTGCGACGCCGACGGGAATGGGTGGCCATGTCGAGATCTCCTCGGGACAGCAAGAGAGCGGGGCGCCACAGAAACCACGAAATACACAGAAACCCGGGATTGGAGGGTTGACCTGCGGTGATGCCGCGCGGTGCGGGCTGCCACAGAAATCGCCGGATCTTCCACAGAAATAGGCGGCTGGACCGGTGGGGCCAGTGTCGGGTTATTTCTGTGGCTTCTCGGTTCGTTTCTGTGGCTGCGCTCCGCGAGCCCCTGACGCGGCTGTCGGTGCTGGTCAGGAGCTTGCCGGGGGTATTTCTGTGATTCTGTGGTTTCTGTGGCGGGGGGTCAGGCGGTCTGGTCGGTCAGGCGGGGGTGCACCAGGTAGCGGGGGGAGGGCGGCCGGCCGCGTCCTCCGGTGCGCTGGACGGCTTGGGCGCGCACGTATCCGTGGTCTTCCAGCAGTGCCAGCACCGGATCAAGGTCGTTGGCGGTGCGGAACTCGGAGCGGGAGAGCTTGACCATCAGGTCGCGCTTGCTGACCTCGCGCCACCCGTGGTTGCGCAGCGCTTCAAGCACGGTGCGGGCGCGTTCGGTGATGCGGTCGGCGCCCATGGAGTCAAACGCGGCGAGGCTGTGGCTGATGAAGTACTCGGCCAGTGCGATCGCGGCACGCATGGTCGCTTCCGCCACGGGCACCGTGTGCCCTTTGGCCAGGTGTTCGGCGAGGTGCAGCAGGGCGGCCATGCGGGCGGTGGCGCCGACCAACTTGCCGCCCCAGTCGCCGATCTGCCCCATGATGCCGCCGCGGGCTTCCAGCATCGGTTCCACCCGCGCCTGAAAGGCGGTGAGGGCGGCGACGGCCTCGGGGGCGAGCTGGATGACGGCGGGGTCGGTCCACTCTGCGAGGAACAGTGTCAGGTCGAGGACGTGGCGCCGGTAGGTCTCCATGACCTGCTTGGGGATGGGGTCGGGTTCAATCTTGCGGCGGCCGACCAGGGACTCAGGAACCGAGTAGAGAAACCGTCCGAGCAGGCCGCGGCCTTTGAACCCGTCTTGGCGTCCGATGTCGTCCAAGACCTGCGGCTGCACGCACAACCCCATGGTGAGGGCGGGGTGTTCGATGTATTCCTCGCGGGTCTGACGGTCGACTTTGAGGCGGTCGCCGGCGTGGCCTTTGAGGAAGACGCCCATGTTGGGCTTGCCGGAGTAGCGTCCGGCGATGATGTCGAAGATGTCGCCCTCGGCGGACATGACGGAGATCCGGCCGCCCTGCTCGGCCATCCGCGAGGTGACCGTCTCGGCGGTGGTGTCGTCGGCGAGCAACTGCGGTTTGGCCGGCACGGTGACGCTCTCCGCGGTCTGCGCCAGCGCGATCGCAGTGGAGACCAGTTCATCCCGCTCATCCGCGCTCGCGGATGCCGCCTTGGCGGTGGCCTTGTCGGCTGCCTCCTTGGCGAGACGTGCGGTCATCTCGGCTTCCACGATGGCCGGTTGGGTCAGCGTGCGCAGTTGCTGTTCTGCCTCATACAGCGGGTCGGTGAGCAGTCCGAACACTGCGGACTTCCGGTTGGCCGGTGGCAGCGAGACGACAACGTAAAGGTTGGTCGGTTCGCGCCAGTTCCCGCGCACCTGCACCACCGACCGTCCGCCGGCCGCCGTGGCGAGCACGGACAGGGCGATGCATCCGGCGAGGTCGACGGGGGTCTGTGTCTCCTCGGCGACCGCGGCCACGAACTCCCGCAGCCAGCCCGGCAGCGCGCCCGTGGGGAAGAGGGCAAGCTTGCGAGGTCCGGCAAGGGGAACGGGGTCCTCCCACATCGGGGCGGGGGGCTCGTCGAGTGCGGGCAGTCCGGCCCACAGGTCGGGACTGTCCACAGACTGTGTGGTCATGAGGCCGTCCTCCCTTCCGAGGCGCCCAACAACGGGCAGATGGCGCGGTGTTCGTCGTGAGCTTCCGGATCAAGAGCAGATCGGACGCCCTTACGGGCGACGTCCTTTCGGGCACCTAGGAACGCCCGTGGCGGGGTCTGTACGGCGTCCTGCGGGCCGTTTGCGTGGATGCACGGTGGTTTGTTCATGCCGCGCGCTCCGAGCGCGTCTCAAGGCCATTGGCCACGGCGCGGCGGGCGTAGGGCTCGGGAACGCCGACCAAGACGGCGGCGGCCACGATCTCCCCTGCGATGACGTCTAGTCCGCAGGGTCCGGGGCACTTGGCGTGCTGTACGGCGAGGAACCGGGCCACGCCGAACGCCTGTGATCCCGCGCCGGATTCGGTGTGGCTGCGGACCATGGCTAAGCCCCGTTCCAAGCCGGTGCGCACGTAGTGCTCGGTGTGCCTGCATCCGGTGGCAACGGTCCGGTCCCAGGTGGCGCGCTCGGGGACAGAAGAGACCACCCTCCCCCGGGCGGGGGTGGTCTCTTCCCTCGCGACCAGGGCGCGGACGGCAGACGGCAGATCCGCCATGTGGCCGTCGCCCGGGCCGAGCCACCGGGCATATTGCATGGACGACTTGACGTCGACACCGGGCCGAACCGCGTTGGACGACCGCATGACCCCTCGGTAGATCCAGTGTTCGCCGCGCGTCGTCGGCACGGTCCGGGTGGCGGGCAGGGTCTCG
This sequence comes from Streptomyces hygroscopicus, assembly GCF_026168105.1. Classification (GTDB taxonomy): domain Bacteria; phylum Actinomycetota; class Actinomycetes; order Streptomycetales; family Streptomycetaceae; genus Streptomyces; species Streptomyces hygroscopicus_D. The sequence goes on along the minus strand of NZ_LBMW01000061.1, from coordinate 27,216 downwards.
CGCGCCCATGCGACGGCCGCCGCGTTGTCGAGGTCCACGACGGTCAGTCCGGCTCCTCCGGGGTGGTAGGCGAGGGATACGGCCTGCCGCCACGTCGGGGCCCATGCGGGGGAGGTGATGACGCGGGTGTCGGTGGTGGCAGCGGCCCATGCGTGGCACACGTAGGGGCATTGGCAGGTGCCCGCGCTCTTCATGTTCGGCCGGCCGCCGCACGCGTTCTTCGCGCACGCGGGGCAGTTCCCGAACGGCACCTTGCCCTCCCGTAGCGGCAGCACCGGCACACCGGCTTCAGCCAGTTGCAGCGCAGCGCACAGCAGCGGCGGACGCGGCCGGGGGTGGCCTCGCCGGACGGGGGCGGGTTGGGTCATGCTGGAGGTCCTCCTGTTCTGTCGAAGGGACGGAGAACCGGGGCGGTCGCGGTCTTTGGCGAGAGGCGACCGCCCCAGCCACGTCTAGAGGTCGGTCAGGGCGTCGGTGGGGATCTCGTAGACGTCGATCACGTCCGTGACGTTGGACCAGTGGTCCGGGGCGTAGCGGACGTAGGCGATGTGCAGGGCGGTGCCGTCGCGGTCGGTGCACTCGTAGACGTGCACTGCCTCTACACCGGTCTGGTTGGTGCGGGCCCGGCGGATGAGGCGACGGGCGGTGTCCGTGCTGAGGTACTCGGGCCGGTAGGTGCGGCCCTCGGTCCGGGTATACAGCGTCACGGCGGGCTTCGTTGTGGTGGTCACGGCGGGGGTCTCCTGTCAGCTGTGGAAGTGGTTGCGTTTGAAGACGGCCCTGCGGATGTTGACCGTGGTCCCGCCCTTGCTGCCGCTCGCGCTGAAGACCTGCACTGCGACCCAGCCGCCGAAGATGACGGCGGCGAGGATGATGAGCTGGTGGATGAGCGCGGCGAGGGCGGCGATGAACGTGGTCAGCAGGACCAGGCCGCCGCACACGGCGCCGAAGCCGATGCCCCCGAGGGCGATGTTTACGGCCGTACGCGAGACGGTCGGCTTGGTTGCGACGGGTTCGGGCTTGGCGGGTTCCATGGCGTAGCCGGTGACGACGCGGCCGTCCGGCAGGACCACGCTCGCCACGGCCGGGACGTTGCCGGGCTGTACGGGCACGAGCGGCACAGTGTGCGCGGGTGTGATGGGCGCGGGGTGGTGGACTTCCACGGCCGCCGTGCGGTGGTACGCGGTGGGTTCGTTCACGACCTGGTCTCCTTTCGGGTCAGTGGCCGATGTGGGTGAGGGCGCCGGTTATGGCGGTGACGAGTTGGTTGACGGTGGCGGCGGCGCCGGTGTTGGCGAGGTAGAAGCCGAAGAGCGCGGCGGCGACGGCCGCGCCGGCGCCGACCGCGCGGAAGCGGAGCAGCAGGGCGAGGACGGCGGCGAGCAGCAGAACGAGCGGGATGGTGAGGACCATGGGTGCCTCCCGAGAGGTGGTCAGCGGGTGCCTGCGCGGTAGGTACGCGCGGCGCGGTTGTAGATCCAGCGGCCGACGCGTATGCGCTTGCCGGTGGCGTCGCAGCGACGGCAGTCACGGCCGCGCTTGAGGCGTCCCTTGCGGTCGGCTTTGAGCGCGTGGCCCATGCCAGTGCACTTGCGGCAGTCGCCGAACGGGCTCAGCCAGCACTTGACGCCGTAACCGAGAGTGACCATGAGTAGGCAGGCGATAGCGAGGACGGGAAGGCTCATCAGAGGCCTCTCGGAGGGGGTTTTCGAGGGTTTCCGCAGGTGGGCAGCTAGCCGCTAGTGGGCTGGTCAGGGGCAGTATTGGTCGCTAGCAGGGTCGCTAACGCTAGCGACGGCTACCGCTAGCGTTAGCGACCCTTCGGGGCTATCCGGCGTCGCGCTTTTCGTTGCGCTGCGTAATCGCGGCGGCGAGGTCCTCGCGCTTGATGCCGCGCTTGTTGACCGTCTTGCCGTCTATGCGGCGCCCGATTTGGTCGGTGGCCACCCCGAACGGCTTGAGCGCTGCGGTGAGCGCTTCGGCCTTCGGCTTGGGCTGAAGCTCCGCCCACGGGCCGTAGGTGTCGGGGCGCAGGTCGGCGAGGCGGTCGACGAGGGTCTCGGACCACACCTTGGCCTCGCCCTTGCCGAGCACGGCCGCCACGTCGTCCAGGATCGTCGCGGACGTCTCCGGGGCCGGGGCCTGGCCGGCCGCGTCGCCGGTCAGCGTGCCCTCGGCCTCGCGCAGCGCGGCGGCGCGGATGAGGATGCGTTCGGCGTCGCGGCCGTCGGCGAGGTAGGTGCGGACGATGCCGGAGTCGTCCGACATGCCCTTGAGGATGCCCACGCCCTTGTGGGACTTGAGCAGCTTGGACGCGTCCAAGCCTTCGGAGTAGGAGCCGGCGCCCAAGACGACGTCGGAGACCTGCCAGGAGCCGACCCGCAGGGAGAAACGGGCCTGGTGCTGGTCCCGCAGCTCCGAGGGGCATGCCTTGTCGTCCGGCTTCTGTGTCGACGTCATCACGGATACGCCGACGGCCGGGGCGACCCGGGCGAGGTAGACCAGGAGAGACAGGATTTCCTTGCCGTGCTCGGGGTGCTGCAAGTACTCCTGCACCTCGTCGATGACGAACAGGGTCAGGGGCATGTTCAGCTTCTTGTCCCGGCTGATCTCCGGGGTGAGCTTGCCCTCGGGGCAGACGTGCAGCGGAAGTTCGGACAGCCGGTGGTAGCGGTCCTCGACGTCTGCCCGCAGCTCTCGCAGCGAGGTCAGCAGGTGCGCCACGGGGTCGAACCCGTTCTTGGGCACGATGCCGAAGCCGATGCGGTGGGCGACCTTGGTGAACTTGCGCCAGTCCGGCGAGGCCTTGCCGTCGAAGATGTACAGCCGCACGTACGGGTCCAGCGCGGCGGCGAGCGCGATGGTGCGGGCGGAGAACGTCTTGCCCTGCCGCGGGACGGCGCCGACCAGCAGCGACAACCACAGCATGGTGGCCATGACCGGGTTGCCGCGCTCGTCCACGCCCCACGGGAACGGCTTCCAGAAGTCCACCCGCGTCGCCCCCAGCAGCGGCGTCTTGCCGGACGGGACGGCGAGCGGGTCACGGTCGGCGATCCAATACGACACCCGCCGGCCGCTCGTCTCGTCCTTGTCCAGGAAGAGCTGAGTGGGGGCGATGTCCATGCCGGAAGCAAGCCGTCCGTGCGCCTTCAGCGCGTCCTCGAACGTCTTGCCGTACGGCAGGTCCACGACCACGCGCCATCCGTCACCGTCCCGGCCGATCGGCCGCGGGAAGGCGATCGTCTGGTCCTTGGTGGTCAGCCCGGATGCTTCGTGGGCGCGGATGACGATGTCCGAGGACAGCCGCCGCTTGCGGAAGGTCACCTTGGCCATGTCGATCAGCGGCCGGTCCGCCGGAGCTCCCACCGCGCCAAGCGTGGTGGTCAGCGTGGCCACGGCCAGCAGGAGCAGCCACGAGGGGGCCATGACGTAGAGGGTGATCGCGGCGGCGAGGCCGACGAAGGCGGCGATCGTGGCGACGATGCCCCGCAGCCTGACGCGGTCGTTGCGCTGCCGCGAGAGCTTGAGGTACTCGGCTGCGTCCTCGTTGGCCACGGCCGCGAGGCGCAGGCCCTTGCCTTCGGCGTCGAACACCCATCGGCCGATCGCGGCCGACCAGCGCCACGCGCCGCGCGGCGAGTAGACAAGCACCTTGGGCGTGTAGATGCACGGCAGGCGAACGGCGTGGTAGCCGAGCACCGTGGAGTAGTGGCGGAGCGCCCACTTGCGGACGGCCTTGCGCTGGTCAGGGAGCTTGACCCAGTCCGGCAGCACCGGCATGCGGGCCTTGTCCTTGGCCTCCATCCACTCACTGACCGACGGCGGATATGCCTCGCGCGGCGGGTCGACCGGGGCTCCCTCGCTCAGGCTGTCGGCCTCGGGGTCGTCGGTGTCGGGGAGTTCGGCCTCCCACTCGCCCGGCTTGGCCTCCCCCTCGGCGAGGGGTGCGGCCGGGGTAGCGGTCTTGGTGAGCGGGAACGGCAGCACGGCGGCCGTCTGCTCGTCGGTGCCCTCCGGTGCGTCCGGGGGCGGGAAGGTGGGGTTCTCGGTCACGATGGTTCCGCTCCTTCGCGGGAGTCGAAGGGTCCGGCCGGCTTGCTGTGGAAGGTGGGCGGCCGGACCCGGGTTCGGGTGGTTCAGGCAGCGCGCTGTTCCTCGGGATAGGCGCAGGTCACGCACATGCCGAGCGAGGTGGGGATGACGTATCCGGTGTCCACGCGGCAGGCCGGGCAGGTGCGGCGCGCGCACATCGCCTTGGCGAGCGCAGCGCGCTTGGCCGGCGTCATGGGCCGTACCGGCTTGGCTCGGTCGATGCGGTAGAGGTAGGCGACCAGCGGGCCGCGCCGGTAGCGCGGACGCAGCACCTGTGCCGCGATCGGCTGGCCACCGGGCCGTAAGCCCCGGGCACGGAGCTGACGGCGGGTCGCGAGCCCGTCGGGGGCGTACCGCCACGGGTAGGTCGGGAGGCCGTAGCGGGCGCCGTTCGGGTCGTAGCACTTGCCGAACGCCCCGGACATCAGGCCGCGGCTTCTTCAGGCCCGTCGGTCTCGTGCTCGGCACGCTCGGCCTTGAGCGCGTCGCGCAGGGTGCGGCCCTTGGCGGAGGACGTGCGGACCGCCTTGCGGATCGCCTCTGCTGTCAGCGCGTCATCCGACCAGTCGGCCGTCAACTCCCGTGCCTCAGCGAGGAGTTGGTCTGCCGTTCGGTTGGGTCGGGGCGTCCGGGCCGACGCTGGGACCCGACCGGTCGACCGCCGCGGCGCGTGGACGACCGCGGCGACGGCCCGCGTCGGGGTCGACTCCACCGACGCAATGGCCGGTGCCGGGCCGGTCGAGTCGACAGCCGGGAGTTCAGGCGTGGCGGCCGACGGTTCAGCCTCAACGGTCGGGGCCTCGGGGGTCGACTCGTGCAGGTCAGACCCCAACCGATTTACGGTGACCCGCGGAGATTCGTCCTGGTCTGCGCTCGGGACGGGTCGGTGGTGCAGCACCTTGGCAACCAGGTCCGAGCCGAAGTAGATCGACCCGACCGGAAGCGACGTTGCCAGCAGGACCAATGCCCAGTTGGCGGGGTCCCAGTCGGCCAACCGTCCCCAGTCGACCGTGCGGCCGTGCAACTCCGGGACCAGGCCGTGAACGTAGTTGAGGACCAGCGACGCGCCCGTGTAGGTGCCCAGCACCCGAAGCGCGAACGTCCGGTCGCGGTCGACCAGTACGAGGGTGGCGACCAGCGCCAGCGCCATCAGGCCGTCGACCACGATCGGGTAGAGGGTGGCGGCCGTGTGGTCCGCGCCGACCGCGTTGGCGATGTCCCGCAGCGCGTTCCACGAGACCCGGAACGCCATGCCGACCACGCCGACCAGCGCGGCCACTAGGAGGATCTTTCCCGTGCGGTTCATGCCGCTTCCCCCGTCCCGCCGGAGCGGCCGTCACGGTCGGCGGTGTGCAGGAACGGCACGGTGTGGGTGAGCGCGTCGGCGTACAGGGCGTCCCAGGCGGCGATCTCGTCGCCGTCCTCGCCCATCGCGCGGAGATCCGCGAGGATGTCGCGAGCCGCGTCCTCACGGGCGCGCCGCTCGTCGACCGTCTCGGGCCGGAGCGGGCCGCGGAAGAGATCGACGTCCAGACCAGCCGGCCGCTCGTCGAAGCCGAACGCCAACTCTTCGAACTCGGCCTGGTTCACAACCTGGTGATTGCCGATGTAGCTACGCATGACAGAACTCCTGACATCGAAGGGATGCCGGGGAGGTCGCGGTCCTTGGCGAGAGACGACCGCCCCGGAGAGAACCCACGCCGCGAGCGCGGCGGGTGGTGGCGCTAGCGGCCGTTGACCTCGTGGATCTTGACGTTCTTGACGTATCCGTCGCGGTGACGGACGAGCGTGAAGTAGCTACCGCCAACGTCCGTGATCCGGTGCGTCTCGCCCTTGTACTGGACGTCCGTTCCGACCTCGTGAGCGTTCGGGTGCTTGGGGTTCGTGATCCGACGCATGGAGGCGTCCTCTCGTATCGGGATCGGGACGTTGGTGCGTACGAAGCGCCGGGGCGGTCGCGGTCTGGCGACCACCCCGGAGAGAACCCGGGCCGCGAACGCGGCGGGTGGTGGAGCGCTGGTCGATCTGTGCTCGGCTCCCCTCAGCCCCGCTCGTACGAGACGAGCGGAGGAGGCAACCGGCCGCCGTACCAGAGCGCGGCGGCGAGGTGAGGTGATGCGTTGTCTCCTTCGGGAACACGGGCTCCCGCTTGAGGCGTATGGAGACGTGACCTTTCGGTCTAAGCCCTCCGGGAGTGCCAAGGGCCCCGGGTCCCTCGCCCCCGCCGAAGCGGGGCCTCATGACCCCTCTCGGGGCCCTTTGCGCACCGCGAATTGGAGGCGACTCCGCTATCTGGTGCGCACCAGTAGAGAACCATCTGGTGCGCACCAGGTCAAGAGGCTTCGCCGATTCGAGTAGCGGTTGCCCGCCTCGGTGCATGTCCAGAAGACCGCTCCAGGTGGGGGAGTCGGTAGCCAACAGGACTTAACTCCCGTCCTGTTAACCCCTGTTGACCTGCGGCAATGTGCGGCATGCTGGGAAGGTCAGTTGAGGGGATCGATCGCCGGACGGTGGTCTGTGAGCACAGGACTTCGAAGCGCGCGGACGGCGCGGGGCTGGTCTCAGGAGCGACTGGTTCGCGAGGTCGAGCGGTACGCCCGCCAGCACGTCACCGAGGTTGCCTCGACGGCGAGTTTGCGGGTGTACGTGTCCGAGTGGGAGAACGGCAAGCGCAAGATCTCGGACCACTACGCGACGATCCTGCGGCAACTCCTCGGCGTCACGGATGCGGAGTTGCGGGGCGCGCCGGCCGTCGCAGCGCTTCCGATAGCCGACGGATACGACGACTTGCTGAGCCGGATCGATTCGGCCAGCAGCGTCAGCGAGTCCATGGTGAAGGCGTTCAACGACCAGACGGAGCTACTCCGCACCATGGATCGCCAGAGGGGTGCAGCCCACCTCATCGACCAGATGACGGGCCATCTCTCCGCCCTGGAAGACGCGTTGAACTTCGCCGTGCTGCCGGGCGCACGTCGCCCGGTGGCGCTTGCGCTCGCCGGCGCGTCGACACTGGCCGCATGGCAGGCCATCGATGCGGGAGCGGTCGAGCGGGCATGGCGCCACTACGAACTCGCGAAGCGGGCGGCGCGCGACGCTGAGGCACCGATGTACCTCGCGCACGCCATGGGAGAGCAGGCGTATGTGTTGTGCGAGGCTGGTCGCCCGGCGCTCGGGCTTGAGCTGATTCGCGACGCGCAACGGGTCCTCGGGCAGGACGGATCGCCGCGGCTTTGGGCGTGGCTCTATGCCGCTGAGGCAGAGCTGTGTGCGCACGCCAACATGCCGGACGAGTCCAAACGGGCACTCGATGCGGCCATGGGCAAGATTCCTTCGGGAGCTGAGGACCGAGACCCGGACATGTTGAGCATCTTCCTGAACGGCGCTCATCTGGCCCGGTGGCGCGGCAACGTCCTCAGCCTGCTCGGCGACGATGACGCGGTGACCAGCCTGTACCGCGCCCTGGAAGTTGCGGACCCAACCTTTGTCCGCGCACGGGCTGGCATCCATGCGGATCTGGCCCACGCGCACCTGACGCGGGCCGAGTACGACGACGCGAACACCCAGCTGCGGCAGGCCCGGCTACTGGCGAGCCGTACCGGTTCGGTGCGGCAGCGTCGCCGCATCGACCTTCTCAGCGCGCGACTGTGACTCCCTGTGTGCGCCGGTTCGCCAGGATGTGCAGCAGGGCAACGAGGGTGCCGGACCCCATCAGCTCACCGCGCGCCATCAGCACTGGAATGTCGGCTAGGGGAACCCACTCGATGTGACCTGCTTCTTCCAGGTCCGAGGGCGAACCTACCTTTTCGGCGCCGTGGCCAACGAAGATCTCGTGAGGCGAGTCGACCATGCCCACCATGGGCTGATAGGTCACCACGTGCTCCAGCGACTTCGGCCGCCATCCGGTTTCCTCGACGACTTCGCGCATCGCTGTCTCTGCCGGGTCCTCCCCGTCGTCGACGATGCCACCCGGGAGCTCCCAGCCGAATTGCTGCGGTACGAAGCGGTACCGCCACATCATGAGCACGCGGTCCTGATCGTTCAGGACGGCGGTCACGGCCACGCGGTGGAGCCTCACTACGTGGTGCTCGAACGGCTCCATGCCTGGGGGCTCCACGTCCCAGAGCTGGAGCTTGACCCACCGGTTGTCATACAGGTCCCGCTCGCCATGGATGCGCCACGGCTCTAGCCCTTCCGGCCGCTCGACGCTAACCGCGCCCGGCACCCGGTACGAACTCCGACCGCGTACCTCCAGCGAGCCCTCAGCGACGAGACGGGCGAGCACTTGCCGAAGCGCCGTCCGGCCGATGCCCAGTTCTTCGACCAGCGTGCGCTCTGAGGGGAACTTGTCGCCGGCGGCGTACTCGCCGGCAGCGAGCCGTGCGTGAAGCGTCTCGTAGACCTTGGTCGTCTTCGGTCCCATCCGCGGAGCACTCTCCGTTCTGCCGTGGTGCGTACCAGCGTAGCGGCCAGGGGTCACGCTTCCTCCGGTCGATTCGCGGACGGATTTTCCATGATCAGGAAGAGACGTGGACGATGTGCTGGCCTCCCTGGGGTAGGTGTCAATAAAACCGCAGGTCAGAGCGGTGTTCCGGAAGTGATTCTGAGGGCACCACGGGAACGCTTCCCCTGCTTGGATGCCATCAGTCGTGATGACGTCTCCAAACCGCTCATAGAGTGGGGCGGCGGTCGACCTGAGCGCCGAACCCGATGACGCGCCATCGCTCGCCGGGTACCGGTTCCGTCGACCGGACATGGAGCTGGGCCACGTGACCCGTGGCAACTACGCCAGTTTTGCGTACATATTCGCCGTTTCGTAACTTCCTAATTTCGTGTATCAGCCAGCATTCTTTTCCAGCCCTCTTGCGGGGAGCCGGTGAAGCTGGATGATTGTAGGGCACCTTGGTGTCGTGCTACGCATAGGAAGCAGTCAAGCCGACAAGCCGTGAAGCGAGACGTCATTGAGTCAGCCCGTTGCCGCTCCGCGTTTCAGCGCCGAAGAGGTCGCTGACCGCCTAGGCGTTTCTGTAACTTTCCTTGGTTCTGGCGCATTCGGTGATACATGGAAAGCAGGCAGCGAAGCAGTAAAAGTCATCTGCGTTGATGACTATCCGAGGACGCGGCTAGAGCGAGAGATTGAAGGGCTGTCGCGCGTCAATTCTCCGTACGTCGTGGATTTCCGCGGAGTGGGCGAACTGACACTTGGGGGCCGACAGAGGCCAGTATTGCGCTTTGAGTACATCCCAGGCGGCGACGCTGAGCGGCGCCTTAACAATCATGAGTTTGTCCCGATGGACTCCGTGCTTGGCTTCCTACGCGGCCTGTTGCTAGGAGTGCAGGCTCTTCATAAGGCAGCGACGATTCATCGGGATATCAAACCTGCCAACATCGCTTTGCGTAATGGACAGTGGGACCGTCCAGTGCTGCTAGATCTTGGCCTTGCGAAGCAGATGGATGCGAGCACCATTACGGTGTATCCAGGGCACATCGGCACCATGCCTTACATGGCTCCGGAGCAACTCGAAGGACGACGCGCGCGTAAAGCTGCTGACTTGTGGGCCGTGGGTGTATCCGTCCGCCAAATGATTTCCGGTCGACATCCTTTTTACTTGCCGAACGAGAAGTACACTCTCGACGAGGCGTTCGCCAAGCTTGTGTCTGGGCCCGAGGACTTGCCGCAAAATTGCCCAGACGAGGTTCGGCAGGTGCTAGATAGGCTTACGGCGGTCGTCGAACACGAAAGGGGTAGTAGCGCCAGTAACTTGGCGCGACTCGCCACGCAGTAGGGGGAGGGAAATGGCGCACGAAGAGCCGGAACCGATGCCCGAGGATGTTTTGGACTGGCTTGGGGACGAAGACAGCATTGCTCGGGAAATTGATGAGGAGCAATTGCAAGACGAGGCAGCGAATGCTTGGCTGGCTGCCGAAGAAGCATATGTTCCGCTTGACGACGGCCACGGGTACCTAGCCGTAGGGGGAACCGACGCAGGAAGCGTAGTATCCGCACTGCCAGCGGGATCGTCGCCAATCGGCAAAACGACGGCGCCTGCAATCTCCAGTCGTGATGACGCCTTGATGGGCGACCGCCCGGTCTACCTTGTGCACCGCGGTGGCAGGTACGCGGACCTGTTGCCGATGGTGATGGGCGACTTGCATCACAAGAAGGGCCGGTCCCTAACTGTGGGAACTGTAGCCGGCCTACCTTCTGCCAAGCCGGGCAAGATCGCCTCATTCTTCGACCAAGCGTCGGTGGCGGCACTTCGTATCGCCGACCCCCAGTGCTACCGTCTTGACGAAAAGGTACTTCGACTGCCGCCCAACCCAATCGGGAAGCGAGCCTTGGAGTACGCGCCCTACCTCTCCTCCGCTGAGGAGACCGATTGGCTGCGTGGAGTTCTGGACGCGCAGCGGGCCGTCGGAGCGAACCTGCTCCTGACTTCCGGACGGGCACTCAACCCGGATGATCCGCAGAACTCCCTGGACTCCACCTTCCAGGAAGCGGACCAGGCCCTTGCCTTGACCGAGCGAGGCGAGCGTGTGGCTCTGAATCTGACGATTCCAGCCCGCTGGCTTGCTGTTGGTCCTCTGCGTAACCGGCTCTTGGACGAAATCCTCGAGCAAGACCAGTTCGACGTGCTTTACGTCAGGATCCAGTGGGCACAGACGAAGGCATTTACACCAACCGAAGACGCTGATCTCCTCATGGGCATTAGGAGACTTGCAAATCTCTGCCAAGATGAGGGAAGGTCGCTGCTGCTTCCACAGACCGGCCTGACCGGCTGGTTCGCTCTGGCGCACGGTGCCACTGGTTACGGGATTGGTGTCAGCGGAAGTGACCAGTGCTTCGCTGAGTACGCCTTTAGGCGCGGACGCCCAGGGCAGCAGCAGGCTCAACGGTACTTTGAGAAGCAGATGCTGCACACGATCGATAGCAGTTCCCACGACGTGTTGCGCACGGTGCCAGGCTACCTTGACTGCGACTGTTCCTATTGTCCTAGTCTACTCGAAACCCAACCCTGGTCGCACCCACTTGCTGCGCTGCACCATATCTTCTCTATGGGTGCCTTAACGGCACGTGTACAGGAAGACTCGACTCGGGGTGGACGCCATGCGGCAGTTCGACGGATTGTGTCCGCTGCTAGGCGGTGGCTGAATGGACTGCCGCCTCTCGGGTCCGGTGATGCCCCCCGACATTTGGCCGTCTGGGATCAGGCCCTGTAGTCGTAGTCAAATCCACACCGAAAACAAGTCCAATTGTGCCGCTCACTTCACCATTGGAATAGAGGTGAGCGGCTCTTTCGGCAAGCAGCTCGCGATACGCATTGAGCCTAGTTCTGTGCTTGAGCCGGGTGGGTGAGACGGCGGTCTGAATACCGTCATGGGAGTCCAACGTGGCCAAGCCAATTCCTGCTCGTGTGAACCATTCATGGTGGGCTGTAGCGGGTGCCGAGTGAGTGGAATCAACTACTAGCCACGACTCGTCTGCCGATGCTCGATGCCGCAACGTTTGACTGTATCCGCTACGCCAATCGCTGATTTTGACTTCAATCGTGCCTACATAATCGGCAAGAGTCTCATACTGTGACACGGACCGCCAACGTCCTCGTGATTCTTTCTCGACGTGACCATACTCCCTGAGCCTCGGCAAAATAACCGATGACATGTACTTCGCGCTAAGCGGCACTCGATTAGCGAGTGTTGCGGAGCTTACCGTTTCGGTCGTAGTGGAGGTGAGAGCGAGAAGTACGCAGATATCAGCAAAGTCCACAATGAAGGATTGAGAGCTGGCAACTCTTCGACTTAGGGCAGGCTTGTTAAAATCGACGCAGACGATGTCGGGAATTCCGGCTGCAGTCTGCACCTCAAAAAGCGTTTCGATTTCCCGTCCCGGTAGGAAGTGGGAGGCCTGCTTTTTGATAGGCGCGAGCATGTCGGCTTCTCTTTCGTATCGCTTCGTCCGCACGCCGCTCCTCCGATTGAGACTAACGGGTATCAGTGTACAGTTGTCGGTCGGTTTGCGCTATAGGTGGGGTGACATTTTTGCTGCGTGGTCCTCGAAACTCGCTAGGTCTGCTTTTGTTTCCTGAGCCCCACTTAAGGCCCTTCAGGTGCCGCCTAGAGGTTTAGCTGGTTTTAGATAGAGGGGAGCCGGGCGGTATGGGCCAACCTGGGTGGTCTATAAATCGCCCCTCATCTACCCAGTAGGAATTCCTGAGTCGGCGATAGTCGTAGTCGCTGCCTTGAGGGGTGCGTTTCACTATGAGAAATCCGTGATTCTCCAACTCCTTCCTGCCTCTGGTCCAAGTGTTATGCGAAAGACCGTATGAGTCACGTCTTTCTTTCGTGATATAGCGGGGCTTTTCATGGCCGCCTTGATGTTCGAGCAGTGCAAACAATATGGCGATGCCTGTTGCGCTTAGATGAAGGATCCAGCCGTTCCGCCAGAACTCCATCGGGACGCCTACGTACCGTCCCTGAGTGCTGGCGCGCACATACGGGCGCTCGACCGCCTCTGTGGACAACAATTTGATAGCGGGAGTGTTGCCGGGCCTCGGCTCCAATTCGATGAAGCCATTGCGACTCAGCCACTTGAGGTTGCTGCTTACCCGCCGCGAGCCGGTGTCAGGTGGCAGAGCGAGCATGCGAGCCCAAGAGAGCGGGACAGGCGGCTGTCGGATGTCGTAGGGGGCCGCCGTGGCCATCATCGTGATGCACAGGTACAGCTTGAGACGGACCTCACCGCCCCGGCCGCCTTGGACGAGTCGGGCGAGGGGGGGCTGCTCCCCGTCAACCTGCGACCTGACGAAGGTGGGTGGAAACGGCACCTTCCCACGCCGCGCCGCCTTATCGACAGCTTTCTCTAACCGCCTGACTGCCGCGGGGTGTAGTGGGTTCTGCAAGTCGTCGACCTTCGTGGAGGAGAAACGGGGGGTACAGGGGTCCCAGGGATACTGGGGGTCCAGGGGGGTTCTTCCTTAGTACCTTCCCCCAAGAGCATTCAACCTCTGCTCCATAGTTGCCGGGTTGTGACCCTGGGAAGGCGTGGGTAAGTCTTCGCGCAAGCATCGAGACTCCTCTACTAGCGTCATTTAGGGCTTTTGACCTGCGATTTTTCCTCTGTCACCTTTGGAGCTGCCTCGCTAGAGGGCGCAGGCGAATACGGTTGCTCGGCGCGAGAGCGCTGAGAGGAGGAGATCAGGTGAACGGGAAAAGTCCCTCCCAGAGGGGCATCTGGCTGGCGATCATCCTTCTGGCCAGCCTGGGGGTAGCCGCAGTGGCTGGTGCACTCTTCCACCTGGCGGGTGCCGCTGCGCCGACCGTGATGGGGGCCAGTGGCGCAGCGTTCATGGGTGTCGCGAGTCTCGGCCTGGCAGCACATCGCTTTATTGCCGAATGAATCGCGGGCTGCCAGCGTGGACGAGACGTGGACGAGGAGATGTGACTCGCATCCGGTAAGGGCCGTTGTCGCAGGTAGGAGGTGCGTCCGCTTTCCGAGCGTGATCGGACTGTAAATCTGTCGGCTATGCCTACCCAGGTTCGAATCCTGGCGCCGCCACTTTGGGGAAGACCCTCTCTGATCTGCGGAGACGCAGATCAGAGAGGGTCTCTTCGTGCTCTGGGACGATCTTTTGAGCAGAATCGAAACAGGGTGACTTGTTTCACGCTGTGCCGGGCGGATTCCGGGGCTGATCAGGGATTCCGGACCGGACGCGGACCAAGTGGGCGCGATTGGCGGCGTGTTTGGGCGATGTCGTCGGGTCCTCGTTGTCGACGGCCAGCCGCCTGCACTCTGCCCGGATGCTCCCGCGGCCGGCACGTCGGGATCGCTCAAACGACACAGAGGTGGTCCCTGTGACCTCCAGCGATGGAGGGCCAGGGGCCTTGGGAAGCCTGCCGGTGATAGCTGGCCGGACAAAGGCCATGGCCGAGGCCGTGCCGAAGGGCGCACGTGCGCCCGCTCAGCAAGGCGGACACTCGCCTCAAGTGCTGCCATCAGGTCCAGCGCCGGGGAAGGCTCCGCCGACTGGACGAGCTCACCGCCGGTGATCTTCGCGTCCACGAGCTGCTCAAGGGCGTGGGCGTAGTCGTCGTCCACCTCGCCGACGTTGATGCCGGCGAGTTCCCGGATCAGCGCCTCGGCCAGCTCCAGCTCCCGGTCGGTGATCGGAGTGGAGGGCGCGATGTCTCCGGGGTCGCGCAGCTCGTCCTGCCTCAGGAGAGTTCGAAGGACGAGAACGCCGTGGCGGGGGCGGAGCAGCGCCAAGCGCTCCCGCTGCGCAGGGCGACCTTGGTCTCGGGCACCTGCAGCCGATGGTGGGCTCGCGGCCGAGAGGTCATTGCGATGTTCCTCGCCTGCCGCTCGGCGCGCGACCGGATGATCATGCTCCTGCTGTCCCATGCCGGAATGCGTCCACAGATTCCGCGCCGGGGCCCCTGGGCCCAATTCCGGCCGTGCCGGTGCGGATGCGCCGCAGGCGGAGCTACGGGGGGAGTCAGATCGGCGCGGCGGGCCGCAGGCCATCGGCGATCACTGCGAGTGTGAGCTCGACGACCTGGTCACGGGCGCTGCGGGGCAGCCTGCGCAGGGGTCCGTCGAGTAGCAGCGACGCCAGGCCGTGGACGCCGGCCCAGGCGGCGGCCTCGGCGCCGGGCCTGCGGTCGGGGGCGATCAGGCCTGCCGCTAAGAGCTCGTCGAGGATGTCGCCGAGCAGGCGGTAGGACCGTGCGGCGAAGCCCAGGTCGTCCAGGCCGGGACCCAGGTCCCGGTCCTGCTCCTGCCGGGCTGCTCCGGTGTGCTCGAGGCGGTGGAAGGCGGTGCGGAACAGCCCCGGCTGGTCGAGGGCGAAGTTGACGTAGCCGCGTCCGATCGCGAGCAGTCGCCCCCGGGCCCGGAGCCCCGCGTCGACGGCGGGGGTGGATTCGTCCGCGCGGTCGAGTGCCGCCCGCATCGCGTCCGCGAGCGCCGTCTGAGCCTGCTCCTTCACCTCGCCCAGCAGGTCGGCGTGGTTGGCGAAGTGCCGGTAGGCGGCGGTGGGGGAGACCCCGACCCGGCGCGCGGCCTCGCGCAGTACCACCGCTTCGGGGCCGCCCTCCCGGGCGAGTTCCGCTCCGGCCGCGGACAGCGCCTTGTGCAGATCGCCGTGATGGTAGGCGCTGCGCTGTTGCTGGCTTCGCTCGTTCACGCTTTCTACTCTGCCGCATGTTGACGCCGTTAGCATTATCGTGCCAATGTTCACGGCGTAAACATTGAGCATGCCGTAATCCCCGGAAGGGACCCATGAACGGAACGCAGCCTCAAAACCGTCCACCCGGGCCGCTGGCACGGCTCGGCCGCCTGGTCCACCGTCGCGCACGCGTGGTCCTGGCGCTGTCCGTGGTAGCGATGCTGGCCGCCGGCGTCCTCGGCGTCGGCGCCTTCGGCAAGCTCCAGGGCGGCGGCTTCGACGACCCGAAGTCGCCGTCGAGCCGCGCCGCCGCCCTCATCGACGCGCGCTTCGGCGGGCAGAGCGACCTGGTGCTGCTCGTCCACGCCCGTACCGGGCGGGTCGACGCCGGTCCCGCCGACGCCGCCGGACACGCCCTCACCGCCAGACTCCGGTCAGAACCCGGTCTCGCCTACCTCACCTCGTACTGGGACGCGGGCGCCGCGTCCCTGCGCACCCCGGACGGCACGGATGCCCTGATACTCGCCCACGTCCGGGGCACCGAGGAGCAAGCTGCCACCACCGCCCAGGACCTGATCACCCGTTACACCGGCGACCAGGGTGCGCTCAGCATCCAGGCCGGGGGTCCGCGAGGTGTCAACCACGATGTCTCCGCCCAGGTCGCCAAGGATCTGGGGCTCGCCGAGGGCATCGCCGTCCCGGTCACCCTGCTGCTCCTCGCGCTGGCGTTCGGCAGTGCCGTGGCCGCCCTGCTGCCGCTCGCCGTGGGCATCATCGCCGTGCTGGGGACCTTCGCCGAGCTCGATGTGCTGGGCAGTGTCACCAGCGTCTCCGTCTTCGCGATCAACATCACCACCGCGCTCGGTCTGGGCCTGGGCATCGACTACGCGCTGCTGCTGGTCAGCCGCTTCCGGGAGGAGCTCGCCGCAGGGCAGCCGGTACCCGACGCGCTCGTCGCCACGGTCAGCTCGGCGGGCCGCACCATCGTGTTCTCCGCCGCCACAGTGGCCTCCGCGATGGCCGCGCTGCTGCTCTTCCCGCCCTTCTTCCTGCGCTCGTTCGCCTATGCGGGCATCGGCGTCGTGGCCATCGCTGCGCTAGCCGCGCTGTTCGTCGTCCCGGCGCTGCTCGCCCTGCTCGGCACCCGCGTCAACGCCTGGCGCCTGCCCTGGCCCAGGACCGTCCCCGGCGCCTCGGCCCCCGGCTGGGGACGCCTCGCCGCACGGGTCATGCGCCGGCCCGCCCTGTGGGTGCTGCCCGTCCTCGCCCTGCTGCTGCTCGCCGCCAGCCCGCTGCTCGGGGTCACCTTCGGCACCCCGGACCAGCGGGTCCTGCCCAGCAGCGCACCCAGCCGCCAGGTCGCCGACCTGCTCGCCTCGCGCTTCCCCGGCAATGACAGCTCGGCTGTGCAAATCGTCACCGACGGGCCCGTCGACGCCGGTTCGCTCGCCGCCTACGCCGGATCCCTGTCCCGAATCGGCGGCGTCGCGGACGTGCAGAGCAGCGCCGGGATCTTCCACGGCGGAGCGCTCATCGCCCCCGCCACCGGCGCCCTGGCCCCGCTCGGCACCGTGGACGCCCAGCGCCTGATCGTCGCCACGGCCACCGCGTCCAGGTCCGCCGCCGCCCAGGACCTGGTCCGGGCCCTGCGCGCCGCGCCTGCCCCGGCCGGGACGCACACCCTGGTCGGCGGCGGCGACGCAGCCCTGGTCGACGCCAAGCACACCATCGCCGCCAAGCTGCCCTACGCGATCGGCTTGGTCGCGGCCACCACCTTCCTGCTGCTGTTCCTCTTCACGGGCAGCGTGGTGCAGCCGCTGCGCGCGCTGGTGCTGAACGCGGTCACCCTGTCTGCGGCGCTGGGCACCATGGTCTGGATGTTCCAGGACGGCCACCTGTCAGGCCTGTTGGGCTTCAGCCCGCAGCCGATGGACACCTCGATGGCCGTGCTGATGTTCTGCGTGGCCTTCGGGCTGAGCATGGACTACGAGGTCTTCGTCACCAGCCGGATCAAGGAACTGCACGACCACGGCGCGGATCCGCACGAGGCCGTCACCCAGGGCCTGGCCAGGACCGGCCGGATCGTGACCACCGCAGCCGGACTACTGGCCGTCAGCTTCTTCGCCTTCGCCACCGGCAAGGTGAGCTTTCTGCAGATGTTCGGCCTGGGCAGCGGCCTGGCCATCGTCCTGGACTCGATCCTGGTCCGCGGCGTGCTGGTGCCCGCATCCATGCGCCTGCTGGGCTCCGCCGCCTGGTACGCCCCGGCTCCGCTACGCCGCCTGCACCGCCGCATCGGACTCTCCGAGACACCCGCCCCGGCGCCGTCCCCGGCACCGGACCACGCCCGCGCTCGGCAAGAAGAAGTGGTCAGTGACTTGTCGGAATCCCACTGATGACAAGTCGTTGAGAACTACCGCCGCGCCTTTGACAAATCGTCGATATGACTCCATAGCCGTCGTCGCCATGCTGCTCGCCGCGCTCGCGGTGGCGTTGCTCGGCCCAACAGCCGTGCATGCGAGCAGCGTTGGCGGCGGCAGTCGGACAGCTCCGGCGGTGCCGCCGGTACGGTCCGCAACGGTGCCGGCCAACCTGTCCACTCCTACGCCAACGCCATCCGGGAGACGGTCTGGGTGGACACCGGGCCCGGCGGTGACCGGAACGGCCACACCGATCGCGTGGCGGCCGACATCATCCGGCCCAGCGAGCCGGCGTCCGCCGGCCTGAAGATCCCGGCCATCATGGACGTCAGCCCGTACTACGCCTGCTGTGGGCGCGGCAACGAGAGCCGGCTCCGGTGTTCCCCGAGGCTCCCCGCACAACGTGGCACGCATCTGGCACGACCACTTCGTCCCGAACTGCCGGATGCGGGCACTGCGGTGGCAATGGCTGGTCGGGGGGCTGCTCGTGGCCCACGATGGTCGTCTGCAGGCGTCACGGTTGCTGTCTACTCCGTTGCCGCACCGTGTTTGCGCGGACCGCAGGGCGTTGCCTTTGACAATCAGTCTTGCCTGGTGATGTGTGCGCCAGAGATGATCGTGGATCATGCGCCTTGACGAACTGAGCCCCGGTGAGCGCCAGTTGTGGAACTCCTTCGCACAGGGGGGCGCTGTCGACGTCCGCAGCGGGGCGTCATCGGAGGAGCCGACCGTACGGGCCGAGGTTGTCGCGGCGCTGCTGCTCGGTGCCGGCGACGAGCCCGCCCCAGGAGATCGTCCGGCGCTGCGTCTGACCGGGGCCCGCATCACCGGTCTCCTGGACGTGCGCTTTGTGGAAGTCCTGATGCCGGTCGTCCTGGCAGACTGCAGCTTCGAAGCCGTGCCCCTGTTGCAGGGAGCCAGGATCCACGAGGTGGTCCTCACCGGATGCACGCTGCCGGGGCTCGATGTCGGTATGGCCCAGATCGACGGCAGGCTGGTGCTGTCACGGTGCCGCCTGAGCGGCCCTCTGCTGCTCACCCGGGCCCGGATCCACGGGGATGTCGACTTGACGGACACGGTGATCACGGCGCCGGAGACCGAGGCGATATCCGCCGTGCATCTGCGCGCCGGTGGCGACATGCTGTGCAGGAACCTGGACGTCCAGGGTGGATTTCGCCTGTCCGGGGCCTCCGTCTCCGGCGAGTTCGACCTGGAGGGCGCCACCCTCAGCAACCCAGGGGGTCACGCCCTGGATGCCTACCACGTCCAGATCACCGAGGACTTCACCTTCCACCCGGGCTTCACCGCCGAGGGACGGATAATTCTCTCCGGCGCCACAGTCGGCGCGGCGATCGGGTTCTGCGGGGCTCGGCTGTGCAACTCCGGCGATATCGCCCTGGAGGCCGTCGACGTCGGCGTGAACCGCAACTTCGACCTCGGTGAGGGGCTCAGTGTCGAAGGCGGCATCAAACTCGACGGCAGCCGCATCGGAACCCGGCTCAGCTTCCGCGACGCTACCGTGACAAATCCGGGCGGCACCGCCGTGTCCCTGCGCCTGGCCCAGGCCCGGGAAACCGACCTGCGCACTCGGCAGCCGATCGACGGCACTGTCGACGCCGGCAGCGCCCACCTGGGCACCTTGTACGACGCCGCGGATTCCTGGCCCGCTGATCTCCGCCTCGCCGAGACCGTCTACGACAGCCTCGCCACCCCGCTCACAGCCCCCGAGCGCCTTGACTGGCTCCGACGCGGCACTGACGGGTACGTCCCGCAGCCGTATGAGCAACTCGCGGCTTCATACCGCCGCCTCGGCCACGAGGACGAGGCACGCACGGTGCTCCTCGCCAAACAACGCCACCGCCGCGCCGCCCTTCCGCTCCACCGCCGACTGTGGGGCCATATCCAGGACGTCACTGTCGGCTACGGCTACCGGCCCCTCCGCGCCGCTCTGTGGCTCCTGGCACTGCTTGCCATCGGCACGCTCTTCTTCACGCAGCACCCGCCGGCACCGCTCGAAGCGGGCAAGACGCCACAGTTCAACGCCCTCTTCTACACGGTGGACGTGCTGCTCCCGATCGCCAGTTTCGGTCAAGAAGCCGCCTTCGCGCCTCGCGGCACCGGCCAATGGCTCGCCTACGCGCTGACCGCCGCCGGCTGGATCCTCGCCACCACCGTCGCTGCCGGAATCTCCCGAGCGATCAGCCGTCAGTGACCATCCCGATGCCAACTCGCACCGGGTTGCCCGCGTCCCGGGCAATGCGAAGCTGCGACACCTGCTTCAGGAGTTCGATCCGAGTCCGCCACGGCTGCTGCCGTCGACTGGTGCGACAGCCGGGCAGAGACGCTGGTGCACGCCTCCGTTCGGAGTTGTCGATGTCAGCCGTGGATGTCAGGAGCCTGCTGATCCGTTGCTCGGGAGAGAACGGAATCTGAGATGGAAGGCCCGTGGCAAGCTGCCGCTTCCCCCGTAACCGGTGGGAGCCGGCTGCCTTGGGTCACGCCGCACTCATGCCTGAGACGTGTCCTTGCGGGTCCTCGAACACAGAGGCCTCGTCTTCCCCGAAGTCCGGGGCCTGGAAGGGGTTTGTCGTCGGAGGCGGCAATGCTGTGGCCGAACAGCGAGGTGCCACTTCCAGAGCGGAGAACAGCGAGGTCAGATCGATGAGAGGTCTCCCTTCGTTACGTCCCTGAAGGGACATGGCGTGCCGTGATCGGGCACAGCGGGTCCTACAGCTTGGTCATCTTGGCGTACGGGCTCAGGATCCGCTCTTGCGTCGAGCCGAAATCCACGAGCGCCGCGATCCCGTCCTCGATGCCGATCACCCGGCCGAGGCCGTACACGTCGTGCGTGACCTGGTCGCCCACGGCGAAGTGCTTGGGAGCTGGCGTGACCGGGGCCTTGAAGGGGCTGGTAGGCAAGTGACGCTTCGGTGCAGCAGGCTTTGTCATTGCCCCCAGTATGCGCCTGCGGGCATCCCCTTCGCTGCGGCCGTCCACGTCGGTTTCGACACAGATCAGGACGGCAACATCGACTTCAGGAGAGGGGCGGGGGCGTCGTGCCGATGACCTGCGGTTTCGATACCTGGTGCGAGAGACCGAAACTCGATCGCAGGACATCGTTGACCGTGGCCGACCTGCGCGTCGGGCACGGTTGTGGCACGAGCCTCAGCCGACGACAGTCAGCCACGACGGCGGGCCCGCCGACCGACCAGGCACGCGTGGTCCTCGCTGCACCCCCACCGGCCCCAGTCATGCCGGACGGACGCGCCAGACGGGCCGACCGCCCCGACGCCACCGGAGGTCCACCCAGTACTGGAGTTGCGCCTCTGCCCCTGTCGAGACCGGCAAACCAGCAATTTGTCGGCTATGTCCACCCAGGTTCGAATCCTGGCGCCGCCACTCACGGGGGAGACCCCTCTGATCTGCGGAGACGCGGAACGGAGGAGGTCTCCTCATACTCCGGGGCGATCTTTCGAGCAGAATCGAAACAGGGTGACCTGTCTCACACTGTGCCGGACGGATCCGGGGCTGATCAGGGTTTCCGGGCCAATCGACCACGTGGTCGCAGGCGTAGGTGGTCAGCTGTGCGGTCAGTTGTGTGGCTATACAGCAGCGAGTTACAGCAACCACGATGACCGCAGCCGACCGCTACCAGCCCAGGCCGACCGGCTGACCGGCTGACCGGCCGGGCAGACCTCAGCGACCGGCTCGATTCTGTCACTGACCATGCAGGACGGTCTGGACCTCTCGGCGTTAAGGGCGGGCCTGTGCTGCACGCCGCTCGTTGTGGCCTTCTTCGTCACCGGACTGCTCGCCGGCCGGCTCGCCCCGAGGTGCGGGCGGTGGGGGCTGGAGGCGGGCGCCCTCGTCGGCCCGGCGGGCTTCGCGGCGACCGTCGCCGTCGGCGCGTCCTCGGGTGGCGGGCTCGGGCCGGCCGTGCTGCTGCCCGGCCTGGTCGCCGTCGGCGCGGGCAACGGTCTCCTGATCACTCCGCTGCTCAACGCTGTCCTCGCGCGCGTCACTCCGCAGGAGGCCGGTATGACGTGGCCGAGCAGGCGCCGGACCGGTCCAGCGCCGGACCGGTCCAGCGCCGGACCGGTCCGTGCGGTGGTCCCGTCCGAGCCGTGTGCCGTGTGCCGTGTGCCGTGTGCCGTGTGCCGTGGAGCCGTGTGCCGCGACCGCGGGCCCTCTCGCGGGGTGGCGGGGTCTTGTTGGCCGGGGCGGGGCCCTGTTGGCCGGGTCGGCGGCGGCTCCGTCACCCGCTCGAACCGGCGAAAAGTGCGGGTCAGTGCTTGGTGCGGGCAGTGAAGAGCGGCAGCGTGTCGGTCAGCTCCAGTACGCGTTCCACTGCGGGGCCGGCCGCCCGTATGGTCACTGACTTGCCTTTCTGCAGTGCCAGTCGGCGCACGGCGAGAAGGACGTTCAGGCTGGCACAGTCCCAGAAGGAGACCTCTTTGAGGTCGAGATCGATGCCGTGGACGGAAGAGTTGAGGGCGCCGACCAGGGAGCGCCTGAGCACGTCTTCGGAGTCGTGGTCGATCGCCCCGCGCAGCACCACGACCGTCCTGCCGCTGCGGGGATGGTTGTTGACGGTCAGTAGGTAGGGCAGGCTCGCGGCCACAACGGGTCGTCCTTCGGATTGCGTCGAAGACTCCGCCCAGTGGGCACACTTCGGCCCAACGGCCTCGTCCCAGGGCACCTGTCCGTCCTCCCTCGCGGATCTTCCCCCGTCGGACACGTCACTGCGTACATGAAATATATGTCAGGTGTTCGACCAGGGCCAGGGGTAAACCGTAGGATTGAGGCATGGTTGGAGTGCCTGAATCTCACACCGGATGGACGTTCGTCACCAACCACGCACGTGTGCTGGCAGCCATTGCCGACGACCCGAACATCCGCATCCGTGACATCGCCGCTCACTGTCGGCTCACCGAACGAGCCGTTCAGCGCATCATTTCCGATCTTGAACAGGACGGCTACCTGTCCCACACGCGCGAGGGGCGTACGAACACGTATCGCATCGAGCCGGGCAAAGTGCTACGGCATCCGGCTGAAGCCGGTCTCACCGTCGCGTCCCTGCTCTCCCTGCTGGTTCAGGACGAGGCCAGCCGTGTCACCCAGCCGGCCGCGCAGGCCCGTTCACAGTAAGAGCCAGCCACGCCTCCTCGCGGATGCTCCGTCAGTACCTCACGTCTGTACGCCACTTCGGCGGGTGACGCGACGCCCTCGGCGGTGTCGTGTTGCGCGGCTGTGACATCGGACGCACGGTTCACGGACAGTAGGCTGCCAGGCTCCTCCCATCGAACAGAGCGGCAAGCGGTCGGGCGGCGCGGAACAGCCCCGGGACAGCGATGCGGCTCTGGCACTGACGCAGCTCACCATCTGCCGATGTCCCTGGGGGATCAATTCATGACCGCTCGTGTCCGTAACACTGCTGCCGCCATCGCCCTCGCTGCCGCCGTCACCGGCACCGTACTGCTGAGCGGATCCGGCGCCGCCCTGGCCGCCGCCCCGGCTGCCGCAGTCGCCAAGGGCAGCTCGCACGGGACCCTGACGATCAGCAACGGCACCAAGTACGTACTGATCAACGGCCGCTGGGTGAACTTCGGAGCGGTCGTCCGGGACCTCGCCTGGTCCCCCAACGGCACCAAGGCCGCCTTCATCGACGGCGCGGGGAACCTGGACATCGCCAACCCGGACGGCAGCCACCGCGTCGTCGTCGCCAAGAATCCCGGCAACCAGAACTGGTCCCACCCCACCTGGCAGGTCACCAAGGCCGACCCCCGCGACGGCATCCCCGCGAAGAACAACCTCATCTTCGCCGCCCGCGCCAAGGGCGTGTCCAAGCTGGAGTACGTGGCCGCCACGGCAGTCAACGGCACGCCCAGGACGCTGCCCCTGGGCAGAGAGGCCGGCGAGGGCGTACCGGCGCTGCCGCAGACCGGCAACGTGTGGCCGAACGCGGCCGGCAGCTACGGCACTTCGGTCTACGCGAACGCCAACACCGGTGACGTCTACATCCGCGACGACTACATCCGGCAGCAGGGCAGCGCGCTGACCAAGGGCTCACAGCCGGCGCTGTCGCCCAACGAGGAGGAGATCGTCTTCGTGCGCTCCGTCGCCGGCCACGACCACATCCTCGTGGAGGACTTCACCAACGGCCGAGGCCACGTCACGGACCTCACCCCGCACGCCACCACCGACTACACCGAGCCCGCCTGGTCCGCCGACGGCACCACACTGGCCGTGCGGACCCCCGCCGGCACCGTGACCATGCCCGCCAACGGCTCGGGCCACCCGACCAAGGTCACCTCGGTCGTCGGCCTGGCCGCCTACCGCCCCTGATCCCGTCCGACGGGACCCGGCCGGGCCCGTCCGAGGCGCGGAGTCACTCCGCCGCCCGGGCGAGTTCGGCCCTCAGTTCTTCCAGATGCGCGTCGGCCGTGTCGTGCGGCAGGAACTCGACCACCTCGAGGAATCGGAACAGGACCTGGCTGCTGGTGATCGCGTACTCGTAGTCCTTGAACGCCACCACCGCGCCCATCGCGCCACGGACGGCGCCCCGAACGACATGCTCGGTCATCTCGTCGGGTTCGGCCGCCGACAGCCCTCGCCGCGCGTTGGGACGGGCCAGGTACGGGCACACCATCGAGGCGTACAGCATGCACGCGCGGTGCCCGGGCCCTTCCAAGGTCGGCGCGAGATTGCGGTAGGGGCGCCCGGCGGCCAGCGCCTCCCCGATCGCGGCGCTCTCCGCGGCGCCCACCACCCGCCAGACCGGACCCCGCGGCATGACCTCGTTGCAGACCGAGCAGAGCCGCTTGCGGGCACAGTTGGCGCTGCGCTCGTAGTCCGTGAGGGCGAACTGCGGTTGTTCCCCCTCCCACGGGGTGATCGCCGGAACGGGGTAGCCGCGGGTGTCGCGGGGCCTGGCCTCAACGGTCGGCGGCATGGGAACCATCTCGAAGCGCACGCCCCATGACTACCAGGCAGTTGATGTGTTCGGCGACTGCCCACGGGGCGCGACCGCTCTCCGTGCGGCCGCTCCCTGTGTCGGCCGACCCCGTGCTCGTACGCTGGGGTCATGTCGTCGCGCCGCAGGCACTGCCCCGAGTGCCGTCGGGACATCGCCGTCGTCGCGGGACGGTTCGCGCGGCACGACCCGCCGGGGGCGCTGGACAGCGGGGTGCTCGTCTCCTGCGCGGGATCGCGTCGGCTCGCGCAGGCCGACGCCGCGCAGCCCACCCTCGACGGGTACGCCGTGCCGGAGTTCCCCGGGCAGTTGCCCCTCTTCTGACGGGTGGTGTCCCGGCTCCACCGAACCCCTTCCGCCGAAGACGTTTCCCGAAGCCGTTGGCGCCTCGTCAGGAGTGCCGTCTCTCCAACCGGTTCACCAGACGTCCTCCCCCGCCCGGCACCAGCACCGGCACCGCCACCCCGCTCAGTTCCCCGCGATCGACTTCACCGCCACCGAGATCGGGGTGGAACCGCTGATCACTTCCAGGACCAGCCCGGCCGTCGCGGGCGTGTCGACCAGCTCCGCCAGGACCGCCGCCACGTCGTCGCGAGGGATCATGCCGCGACCGGTGTGCGCCTCCAGGCGTACGAGGCCCGTACCGGCGTCGCTCGTGAGCATGCCGGGACGAAGGATCGTCCAGTCCAGGGACTTGTGGGCGCGAATGTACGCGTCGGCCTCGCCCTTCGCGCGCAGATAGACGTCGAAGACGTCGTCGCCCGGGTGCTCCGGATCCGCGCCCATCGACGAGACGGCGAGGAACCGGCGTACGCCCGCGCGTCCCGCCGCGTCCGCGAACAGGATGGCCGCGTCCCGGTCCACCGTGAACTTGCGGTCCACGCCACTGCCCGGGCCCGCGCCCGCCGCGAAGACGGCCGCGTCGGCCCCCTCCAGGTGCCCTGCGACCTCTTCGACCGACGCCGACTCCAGGTCGCACACAATCGGCCCGGCGCCCGCCTCCCGCAGATCGTCGGCCTGTTCCGCGCGGCGGATGATCCCCGCCGCCTCGTCACCGCGCGCGGCGAGCAACCGCTCCAGCCGCAGCGCGATCTGACCATGACCACCAGCGATGACAATGCGCATGTCTCCGACCGTACGCCCGGATGGACGCGTTTGCCGCACGACCACACGCACGTCCCGGTTCTCACCCATGGGCACCACGCGCACCACGCGATTGCCCAGACGGCGCCGTCTCACCGCACAGAGCTGTCGGCGCTTCAAGCGCCCCTCTTGCGCTCCACGCGCCCCCGAGGCACCTCGCCCTCACGACGGCTGCGTTCGTCCCTGCCGAGGCAGATCCAGCGCCACCGCCGCCGAGTTGCAGTACTCGCGCACCGCACTCGTACGAGCCACCACGCGCCCCCGGTGCACCACCACACGGCTGTACGCGAGCGACAACGCGCCCGCCAGACGGTCGCCGCGCACGGCGAGGAGTTCCGCCGGAAAGCCCGCCTCCACGCGCACCTCGGGCAGACCGAGCGCAGCCCGTGCCGACGCGCTCACCGTGTCGTACGCGTCCTCGGGGCACAGCCCATAGCGCGACGTCAGCAGATACGCCGCCTCAAGGGGATCCCCGCGCCCCACAGGGTTCGACACATCCCTGAGCGCCCCGCTGCCCGCCGCGACCCGCACCCCGGCCGACCGCAGCAGCCGTACCGGAGCCGTGCCGCGCCGCTCGACGCCGCCGCAGCCGCCCTGCGGAAGGCAGACCACCGTCACACCCGCGGCGGCGAGCTGGTCGGCGGCGCGGGCGGCCGCCTCCGCGGGGAGGCGCCCGAGTCCGCCGCAGGGGCCCAGCGTCACCCCGGGACGCAGGCCGCCCGCCATCGCCGCGAGCCGGGCGAGACGCGCGGGGTCGTCGGCGTCGGTGTGCAGGTCAACGGGGCAGCCGAACTCGGAGGCCAGCTCCAGGACCGCTTCCGTGTACCCGCTCGGATCGGGGTCCCCGTCCGGGCAGCCGCCCACCACCGTCGCGCCCATCTTCAGCGCGTCCCGCAGCAGCGCGAGACCGTCCGCCCCGGCGGCCCCGGTCAGTGCCCGCGGCATCGCCACCGCCGTCAGTTCGGCGAGCCCGCAGAGCGAACGCCGCGCCCTCAGTACGGCCGCCAGCGCGTCCAGCCCCTGTACGTCTCCGATGCGCACGTGCGAGCGCAGGGCCGTCGCGCCGTGGCCGAGCTGCAGCAGCGCCGCCTCCGTGGTTCGGCGCTGGACGTCCTCGGGCTCGTACGACACCGGGCCGTCGCCGTCCGCGGACAGGGCCGTGTCGCTGTGCGCGTGCGGCTCGGCGGGGGCCGGCAGGAGCAGATAGCCGCGAAGGTCGACACGGGCGCCCGCGGCCGTCGTCGCCAGGCTGCCCGCTGTGCCCACGGCCTCGATGCGCCCGCCGCCCAGCCGCACATCCACCGTCCGGCCGTCGGTGAGCCGCGCCCCGCACAACAGCAGGGCGGCCGCGTTGGCCGGGCCCGATGGGGAGCACAGGGAAAGGGAGGACGGGGAGGACGGGGAGGACGGGGAGGACGGGGAGGAC
>NZ_LBMW01000105.1 GCF_026168105.1 Streptomyces hygroscopicus | reverse complement strand
ATCACTGAGCCGCTCCACCAGCAGCATGCCGACCCCCTCGGACCAGCCCGTACCGTCCGCACCAGCAGCGAACGCCCTGCACCGCCCGTCCGCCGACAGACCACGCTGACGGCTGAACTCCACAAACACCGCAGGACTGGCCATCACCGTCACACCACCGGCCAACGCCATCGAGCACTCACCAGCACGCAACGACTGAATCGCCAAGTGCAACGCCACCAACGACGACGAACACGCCGTATCCACCGTGACCGCCGGCCCCTCCAGACCGAACGTGTACGACACACGCCCCGACGCGACACTGCCGGAGCCTCCGGTGGTAAGGAGACCTTCGACGCCTTCGGGGAGCTCGCGCGGGCCCTGGCCGTAGTCGTGGTACATCAGGCCGGTGAAGACTCCGGTCCGGCTGCCCCGCACCGAGGCCGGATCGATCCCCGCGTTCTCGAACACCTCCCAGGACGCCTCCAGCAGCAGCCGCTGCTGCGGGTCCATCGCGAGCGCCTCACGCGGCGAGATCCCGAAGAAGCCGGCGTCGAACTCGGCTGCCTCGTGCAGGAAGCCGCCCTGTGCGGTGTACGTGGTGCCGAGCCGCTCGGGGTCCGGGTCGTACAGCGACTCGATGTCCCAGCCACGGTCGTCGGGGAAGCCGGAGATGCCGTCCCGGCCGTCCGTGACCAGCCGCCACAGGTCTTCCGGCGAGCGCACCCCGCCCGGCAGGCGGCAGCTCATACCGACGATGGCAATCGGCTCGTCGGCGGTGTCCGTGGGCTGCCGCAACGCTGCCGTGGCCTCCGGTGCCTCGCCGAGGAGTTCGGCGCCGATGTGGCGGGCGAGGGCGGCGGGGGTCGGGTGGTCGAAGGCGAGGGTCGCGGGCAGGCGCAGGCCGGTTCCGGAGGAGAGCCGATTGCGCAGTTCGACGGCCGTCAGGGAGTCGAAGCCGAGGTCCTGGAAGGCGTGGGCGGGCTGGATCGCGTGGGGCGAGGAGTGCCCGAGCACGGCGGCGACCTCGGACCGTACGAGTTCCAGGACGGCCTCGTCGCGCTCGTCACGGGTCAGTCCGGCGAGGCGGGAGGCCAGTGTTCCGGTGGTGGCGCGCTGGGCGGTGCCGCGAGTGGTGGTACGGACGAGCCCGCGCAGCAGGGCCGGTACCGGTGCGGCCGTCAGGTCGCGCAGGGCCGTCGTGTCGAGGCGGACCGGTACGAGCACGGGTGCGGCCGAGGCGAGTGCGGCGTCGAAGAGCCGCAGGCCGTCCTCGGTGGACAGCGGCAGCACGCCCGAGCGCGCCATCCGCGACCTGCCGGCCTCGTCGAGGGCGTCGGCCATGGCGCCTTCCTGCTCCCAGGGGCCCCAGGCCAACGAGACCGTGGGCAGACCCCGGCCCCGGCGGTGCCGGGCGAAGGCGTCGAGGAAGGCGTTGGCTGCCGCGTAGTTGCCCTGGCCGGGGTTGCCGAAGACACCGGCGGCGGAGGAGAAGAGCACGAATCGCGTGTCTTCACTTGTCAGTTCGTGCAGGTTGAGCACGGCGTCGGCCTTGGGCTTCAGCACGGCTTCCAGGCGCTGCGGCGTGAGCGCGGCGATCACGCCGTCGTCCAGTACGCCGGCGGTGTGCACGACGGAGTGGACGGGTGTCGCGGCCAGGACCCGGGCGAGTGCGTCGCGGTCGGCGACGTCGCAGGCGGCCCAGGTCACCTCGGCACCGTGCGCGGTGAGTTCGGCCTCCAGGGCGGCGGAGCCGGGGGCGTCCGCGCCACGGCGGCTGACCAGCAGCAGTCGGCGCACGCCGTGTTCGGTCACCAGGTGGCTGGCGACGGTGGCGCCGAGCGCTCCGGAGGCGCCGGTCAGCAGGACGGTGCCGAGCTCGGGGGCGGAGGCTTCCGGATCCTGGGGTGCCGCCCGAGTCAGGCCGGGCACGCGGGGCTCCCCGTCGCGGACAAGGACATGGGGTTCGCCGGTGCGCACGATGCCGGGTACGAGCGTCGACACGTCGGCCCGGCCGTCGGTCTCGAGCAGCACGATCCGGTCCGGGTTCTCCGCCTGGGCTGAGTGAACCAGACCGCCGGCGGCGGCGTGGGCGAGGTCGTCGCAGCGCGCCACCAGGACCAAGCGCGACGTCCGTTCCTCGGCCGACCACCGCTGGAGCAGCCGCAGCACCTCGGCGGTGACCTCGTGGACCCGCTCTGCCTCGGACGCCCCGTCCGGTCCGTCCGGGCAGGGAACCACGACGACGTCCGGCTGCGACACGCCGTCGATGTCGCTCAGCGACTGGACGTCGGATGCGTACGCGACCGCCGTCCCCTCCGCGTCGGACGGCAGGGACAGCGGCGTCCACTCCACGGTGAACATCGCGTCCTCGGAGCGCTTGCGGAGCTGCTCCGCCGAAACGGCGCGCAGCGTCAGCGACTCCACGGACGCGACCGGCTCACCGGCGGCGTCGGCCAGGAGCAGTGACACCGTGTCCGTGCCATTTCCTGCCAGCCGTACGCGTACGGTCGACGCCCCCGTCGCGCGGACGGACACGCCGGACCAGGTAAACGGCAGCAGGGGGCCATCCGCTTCGGTCACCAAGGTGCCGCCCGCGCCGATCGCGTGCAGCGTCGCGTCCAGCAGCGCCGGGTGCAGGAGGAAGGAGCCGACGTCCAGGCCGTCGGGCAGGGCGACTTCGGCGAAGACGTCCGTACCTGCGCGCCACACGGCGCGCAAGCCGCGGAACGCCGGCCCGTAGACAAGGCCGAGGCCGTCGAGCCGCTCGTAGAAGCCGTCGAGACCGACCGGCTGGGCACCCTCGGGCGGCCACACCGTCAGCGCCCGGTCGGCCGGGGCTGCCGAGCTGCCGGTGACGAAACCGGTCGCATGCCGGATCCACGGCAGTTCGGTGTCGTCCTCGGCGCGCGAGTGCACGGTCAGCGGCCGTCGCCCGGAACCGTCGTCCGCTCCGACCCACACCTGGACCGCGACGCCTCCCTGCTCGGGCAGCATCAGGGGCGCTTCGAGGGTGAGGTCCTCCAGCACTTCGCAGCCGGCTTCGTCGGCCGCGCGCACCGCGAGTTCGACGAACGCGGTGCCCGGCAGCAACACGGTCCCGAGGACCACGTGGTCGGCCAGCCACGGGTGCGTACGCAGCGACAGCCGCCCGGTCAGCAGCCGTTCGTCACCACCGGCGAGAGCGACGGCGGCGCCCAGCAGGGGGTGACCGGCGGAGCCCAGGCCGGCCGCGCGCATGTCGCCGGGCGCAGCCGGTAGGGCATCGAGCCAGTAGCGCTCGTACTGGAAGGCGTAGGTGGGCAGTTCGACGCGCCGGGCTGTGGGGAAGAAGGCGGCCCAGTCCGGCGAGAGGCCGCGCGTGTGCAGTTCGGAGACGGCGGACACGAGGGCCGCGCGCTCCGGGCGGTCGGCGCGCAGTACCGGGACCGCGAGCGCTTCGGTGTCGTCCAGGCAGCCTTGCGCCATACCGCTGAGGACGCCGCCGGGGCCGATCTCCACGAACGTGGTGACACCCTGCTCGTGCAGGGTCTGGACTCCGTCGGCGAAGCGGACCGCCTCACGGACATGACGGACCCAGTACTCGGCGGTATAGGTGTTGACGAACCGGCCCGTGACGTTGGAGACAACCGGGATCTTCGGCTTCTCGAAGGTCAGACCGCGCAGGACATCGGCGAAGTCGTCGAGCATGGGGTCCATCAGCGGCGAGTGGAAGCCGTGACTGACATTCAGCCGGGAGGTCTTGCGGCCCTGCTGGGCGAAGGCCTCCGCTATGTGCGCGACAGCGCCCTCGGCACCCGAAATCACCACGGACCGTGGTCCGTTGACGGCCGCGATGCTCACCTCGTCGGTGAGGTGAGGCAGGATCTCGTCCTCGGTGGCCTGCACGGCGACCATCGCGGAGCCACCGGTGGGCAGGGCCTGCATCAGCGCAGCACGCGCGCACACCAGCTTCGCGGCGTCCTGCAGCGACAGCGCCCCGGCCACGTACGCGGCCGCGATCTCGCCGACGGAGTGACCGGCCACGTAGTCGGGCCTGATGTCCCAGGACTCCAGGAGCCGGAACAGGGCCACTTCGAGGGCGAAGAGGGCGGGTTGGGCGACCCCGGTCCGGTGCAGCTCCTCCGAGTCGACGTCGATCGCGGCGTCGAGACACTCACGGACCTCGTCGTACGCGGCCGCGAACACGGGATACGAGGCGTAGAGCTCGCGTCCCATGCCCAGGCGTTGCGAGCCCTGTCCGGAGAAGAGGAAGCCGACGCGGCCTGCGGTGCCGGAGCGGCCGCGCACCACACCGGGGGCGGGGGATCCGGCGGCCACCGCGCGCAGTCCCGCGACGAGCTCCTGAAGGGTCTCGCCCTGCACCACCGCGCGGTGTTCGAGGGCCGTGCGGGTCGCGGCGAGCGAGAATGCCAGGTCTTTCAGGGGGACTTCGTCGTCCAGGTGGGACAGCAGGCGTTCGGCCTGCCCGCACAGCGCTGCTTCGTTCTTGCCGGACAGCACCCACGGCACCGGTCCGCCCTCGGCCGGAAAGGCGGCCTCGACGGCTGCCGTCGCGGGGGTCCCGCCGCCCTCTTCGGGCCCTTCGGTCTCTTCGAGGGCCTCGGCCGACGGGGCTTCCTCGATGATCGTGTGCGCGTTGGTGCCGCTGATCCCGAAGGACGAGATCGCGGCCCGGCGCGGCTGGTCCGAGGTCGGCCAGGCAACGGGCCGGGTCAGCAGCCGTACCGCGCCGACCGACCAGTCCACGTGCGGCGACGGATCGTCGACGTGCAGTGTGGGCGGCAGCTGGCCATGGCGCATGGCCATGACCATCTTGATGACGCCGGCCACACCGGCCGCGGCCTGCGTGTGCCCGATGTTGGACTTGATCGACCCCAGCCACAGCGGCCGTTCTTCGGACCGCCCCTGGCCGTACGTCGCGAGCAGGGCCTGTGCCTCGATCGGGTCGCCCAGCCTCGTGCCCGTGCCGTGTGCCTCGACCACGTCGACCTGGGCCGTGGTCAGCCGGGCGGCGGTCAGGGCCTGACGGATCACCCGTTGCTGGGACGGGCCGTTGGGGGCGGTCAGGCCGTTGGAGGCGCCGTCCTGGTTGACGGCTGATCCACGGACCACCGCGAGGACTTGGTGGCCGTTGCGGCGGGCGTCGGAGAGCCGTTCGACCAGCAGCAGGCCGACTCCCTCGCCCCAGCCGGTGCCGTCGGCGCCGGCCGCGAACGCCTTGCAGCGGCCGTCGGGCGCCAGTCCGCGCTGGCGGCTGAAGCCGACGAAGGTGGCGGGGCCGACCATCGCGGTGACCCCGCCGGCCACGGCCAGCGAGCACTCACGGCTGCGCAGCGACTGGACGGCCAGGTGCAGGGCGACGAGCGAGGACGAGCAGGCCGTGTCCACAGTGACGGCCGGGCCTTCGAGACCGAAGGTGTAGGCCACCCGGCCGGAGGCGACACTGCCGGAGGTGCCCGTGCCCAGGTAACCCTCCAGGTCTTCCGGGGAGTTCTGCAGGGCGGCGAGGAACTCATGGTTCATCACACCGGCGAACACCCCGGTCCGGCTCCCCGAGAGCGAGGAGGCGTCGATGCCCGCCCGCTCGAAGAGTTCCCAGGAGGTCTCCAGCAGCAGCCGCTGCTGGGGATCCATCGCGAGCGCCTCGCGGGGCGAGATCCCGAAGAGGCCGGCGTCGAACTGCGCCAGGTCGCTCAGGAACGCGCCCTCGCGGGCGTAGCTGGTGCCGCGGTGTTCCGGGTCCGGGTCGTAGAGCGCGTCCAGGTCCCATCCTCGGTCGGCGGGGAACTCCGTGACGGCGTCCCGGCCGGTGGATACCAGCTCCCACAGGTCCTCCGGCGAACGGACGCCTCCCGGGTAGCGGCAGCTCATCCCGATGATGGCGACCGGCTCCCCGGCGGCGTCCTCCTGCTCACGAAGGCGCCGCCGGGTCTCCTGGAGATCTGTGGTGACTCGCTTCAGGAAATAGCGGAGCTTGTCCTCGTTCGCCACCGAAATCGTCCCTCACCCCTGGGCAGGCTCACCGGAATTCGGCTAGGGAAACCGGGACGCCGTAGTCGTCAGGAGATCCCGAATTCCTTGCCGAGCAGATCGAACACTTCGTCGTCCGTGGCCGATTCCAGATCGCCGCTGATTCCAGGGTCTTCCGGCGCCTTGCCGGATTTCCCGGCAACTGCCAATACACTCTGGAGCTTTGACACGATCCGGTCGCGGGCGTCGCCCGGAGCCACCTTCGCAAGCAATTCTTGTTCGAGCCTGTCCAGGTCGGCAAGTAGGGATTCCACTAGGACGGGTTCGGCCGCCGACGCCGTCTCCGCGAGCACATGCCGGGCCAGGAGTGCGGGCGTCGGACAGTCGAAGACCAGCGTCGCGGGCAGCCGCAGCCCGGTGGCCCTGTTCAGCCGGTTGCGGAGTTCGACGGCTGTCAGCGAGTCGAAGCCCAGGCCCTGGAAGGCGTGTTCCGGCTGGACCGTGCTGCCGGAGGCGTGGCCCAGGACCGCGGCAACCTCCTCCCGTACCAGGTCCAGGACGACCTTGCCGCGCTCGCCCTCCGGCAGGTCCGCCAGGCGGGTTGCCAGCGAGGACGCCGAGGGTGCGGCCGCGGTACGTGCGCTCCTGCGGGAGGGGGCCGACGCCAAGGACCGCAGCACCGCCGGGGGTTCGCCGGTGCGCAGCGCGCCGCTGTCGATACGGACCGGGGCGAGCACCGCCTCGTCCGAGGTCAGCGCCGCGTCGAACAGCCGCAACCCCTCCTGCGACGACAGCGGCAGTACGCCGCTGCGCGCCATGCGCGCCCGGTCGGCGTCGGCCAGACTCTCCGTCATCGCGCCGGCCTGCTCCCACACTCCCCACGCCAGCGACGTGGCGGGCAGGCCGTCACGGCGTCGGCGGGAGGCGAAGGCGTCGAGGAAGGAATTCGCCGCAGCGTAACTCGCCTGTCCGGCGCTGCCGACGATTCCGGCGACGGAGGAGAAGAGGACGAAGGCTGCCAGGTTCATGCCCCGGGTGCACTCGTGGAGATTGAGTACGGCGTCCACCTTGGGCCGGAAGACCTCTCGCATCCTTTCCGGAGTGAGCGCGGAGACGACTCCGTCGTCGAGAAGGCCCGCGGTGTGCACGACGGCCGACAGCGGATGGCCATCGAGCTTTTCCAGCATTGCGGAGACGGCTTTCCTGTCCGCCATGTCGCAGGCCGCCCAGGTGATTTCGGCGCCCCACTCGGTCAGCTCGGCGGTCAGTTCCGCCGCTCCGTCGGCCTCCGCTCCCCGGCGGCTCGCCAGCAGGAGTCGGCGCACCTTGTGCTCGGACACCAGGTGCCGGGCGACGAGTCCGCCGAGCGCCCCGGACGCGCCGGTCACCAGGACCGTGCCTTCTCCGAGGTCCGGCGCGCCCGCGGCGGCCCCGGGCAGCTTCGCCAGACGCGGCACGAGCACGTCCTTCCCGCGCA
>NZ_LBMW01000090.1 GCF_026168105.1 Streptomyces hygroscopicus | reverse complement strand
TGGGCTTATGAAGCCTCTCGTTAGAGCGTGCGGGCGGTCCTCTTGCGTGTGGTGTTGGCGGTCGTGCGGGCGCCGAGCGGATGCCTTCACGCGACTTGGTCGACAAGGCCTCCCCAGAGAACGGCAGCGCTCAACGCCTTCGCGGCCGCCACCACCATGGGAGGTTGTCGGATCCGCGGTGCTGTTTGGACGCCTCGAAACTACCCGGGCATTGCCTCAGGCCAGAGCGGCGCCATCGGCACCCGGCTCCGTCAACCACTATCCGCATGATCACTCGTTGGAGTTGGTGGTGCGAGCCCTCCGCACGGTGACCTCTTGATGCACCCGCAAACACCCACGTTATAGGGAGGGAACGACTTGATTTACTGCGGTATCGACTGGGCGGAACGACACCACGACGTGGCCCTCGTCGACGATGGCGGCGAGTTACTCGCCAAGCGTCGCATCGCCGATGATGCGACCGGCTACAAGCTCCTGCTGGACCTCCTCGCCGAGTACGGCGACACCGAGGACGCCCCGATCCCGGTCGCCATCGAGACCTCGCGGGGCCTGCTGGTCGCTGTGCTGCGACAGGGCACGCGGCAGGTCTTCGCCATCAACCCCATGGCCGCCGCCCGCTACCGCGACCGGTACAGCGTTTCGCGCAAGAAATCCGACCCCGGCGACGCCCTCGTCCTGGCCAACATCCTCCGCACCGATATGCACGCCCACCGGCCGCTGCCCAAAGACACGGATCTGGCTCGTGCAATCGCCGTCTTGGCACGAGCCCAGCAGGACGCCACCTGGAACCGGCAGCAGACCTCCAACCAGCTCCGTTCTCTCTTGCGCGAGTACTACCCGTCCGCCCTGGACGCCTTTGCCATCTGGCAGAACGGTCTGTGCCGACCCGAGGCCCGCGAACTGCTCAGGCTCGCCCCCACCCCCACGAGGGCCGCACAGCTGAGCCGTCCGCAGATCCAGGCTGCGCTCAAGCGCGCCGGCCGCAAACGGAACATCGAGACAGACCGAGGCCAACCGGATCCGCCAGGTCTTCCGGGCTGACTGGGTCCACCAGCCGTCCCAGGTCGAGGACGCGCTCGGCAAGCAAATGCTCGCCCTTCTCATGCAACTGCAGGCCGCCTGCACGGCCGCCGACGACCTGGCCGCGGCGGTGGAAGAGGCTTTCCCTCAGCACCCGGACTCTGAGATCCTCCTCAGCTTCCCCGGCCTGGGTATCCAGCTCGGCGCCCGGGTGCTGGCCGAGATCGGGGACGACCGCGACCGTTTCGCCGATGCCCGCGGGTTGAAGGCGTATGCCGGTTCCTCGCCCATCACCCGGGCCTCCGGGAAGAAGTCGAGCATCACGCGGCGGCGGGTGAAGAACGATCGTCTCAATCACGCTGGCTACCTGTGGGCCTTCGCGGCTCCAAACGGATCCCCAGGCGCCAAGGCCCACTATCGCCGTCGGCGCGATACACACGGAGACTGGCACGCGGCTGCCCTACGAAATCTCTTCAACCGGATGCTCGGACAGCTCTACCGCTGTCTGCAAGACCACGAGTTGTTCGACGAACAGACGGCGTTTCCCGTCCCGATGGCCGCTGCCGCTTGACTCGTTAGCACCATGAGGTGTCTCTGGGTTATGAGCCCAGCGAGCTACCGAGCTGCTCCACCCCGCGTCGGTGACACCACCGTACGCCACACGCGCGACACCCGCAGGGATTTACCGGGCCGATTGGGGAGACCCCCTGCCTTCGGTCCCCCGCTGGAGGAAACCGTCCAGCCACCTGCGCCGCCTGTACGTGGCCCTGACCCGCGCCGTCTCGGGCCTGATCGTCACGCACGCGGCCCCGCTGCCGCCGCAACTGGGCCAGGCGTCGCCGCCTCCAGGCTTCAAGGGGGCAGGCGCGGCACCTCGCGTGGTGCCGCGCCTTCGCCCCGGTCAGATGAGCGAGTTGTAGATGTTCCAGCCGTAACCGATGGACGTGCGGGCCAGGAAGGGTGCCGAGGCGTTCCCGGTGCCGCGGTAGAGCCACAGGCCACCCTTGCTGTCGCGGGCGACGAGATCCGCCTTGCCATCCCCTGACAGGTCAGCGGTGCCGACGATGGAGCTGTAGATGTTCCAGCCGTAACCGATCTGCCTCCGGGGCCCGAAAGGCGCGTTCGGGTTGCCGGTGCCCTGATAGAGCCACAGGCCGCCCATGCTGTCGCGGGCGACGAGATCGGCCTTCCCGTCCCCCGTCAGGTCACCGGTCCCCACGATGGAGCTATAGGTGTTCCAGCCGTAACCGATGGACGTGCGGGCCAGGAAGGGTGCCGAGGCGTTCCCGGTGCCGCGGTAGAGCCACAGGCCACCCTTGCTGTCGCGGGCGACGAGATCGGCCTTCCCGTCCCCGGTCAGATCCCGGGCGCCGACGATGGAGCTGTAGATGTTCCAGCCGTAACCGATCTGCCTCCGGGGCCCGAAAGGCGCGTTGGGGTTGCCGGTGCCCTGGTAGAACCACAGCGTTCCCTGTCCGTCACGGCCGACGACGGTTCCGGTGCCGTCGGCCGTCTCACCGCTGACACTGGTGATGATGTTGTAGGCGTTCCAGCCCGTTCCGATGGCGGCCCGGGCGGCCAGCGCCCCGGAGGGCACACCGGTGCCGCGGTAGAGCCACAGGGTGCCGGAGTAGTCCCGTGCCAGCACGGTGCCCAGCTGCGACGCCGGCGGCACACCGATGCCGGTGAGCGGCTCCAGCTGGGCCCCCTGCCCGGCGTCGCCGGTGACCTCGTACGTGGCCGACTGGCTGCCGCTCGCGGTCGGGGAGAAGGTGACCGTCTGCTGGACACTCTGCTCGGGACCGATGACCAAGCCCTCGGGGAGCGGGTCGGCGCTGCTGAACGCACCTGCCGGGGCCTTCGCCTTGGTGACGGTGACCGGAATGTTCCCCGTGTTGGTGATGGTGAAGGTCCGTGTGCTCGACGTGCCGCGGACCACCGTGTCGAACGAGAGGGTCGTCGGATTGAACACCAGGTGGCCCTGGCCGCTGATCGCGCTGCCCTCGACCGGGATGGTGAGCGGACCGCTGGTGCTGCTCAGTGTGATCGACGAGGAGCTCTGGCCGGTGGCCGTGGGCGCGTACCCAACCTGCAGGACGATCGAGCTCTGGGCCGGGATCACCGTCGGGTTCGCCGGGTCGGCGCTCGGCAGGTCGGCGGCCGTGAACGGTCCGTCGGGCGGGGTGATGGAGGTGATGGTCTCGGGGTCTGTGCCCGTGTTCGTCAGCTGGACGTTCGCGGTGGCCGTGGTCCCCGTCGGCTGGTTGCCGAAGGACACCGTGCCCGGGAACGCGGCCAGACCGGGCTTGGTGCCGACGCCGTGCAGACTCAGTGCGAAACTGCCGGCGTCGGTGGCCACGGTGAGCGTTCCACTCGCGCCCAGGACCGCGGCGGGTGTGAAGGAGACGGGTATCGACAGCTGCCCGCCCGCCGGGATCGTCGGCGGCAGCGACGATGTGTCCGCGGTGAACGGACCGTCGACCGTGACGCCCTTGATGCCGAGGGACTGGGACGGGCTCTGGTTCTCCGTCAGGACGACGTCGGTGCTCGCGGAGCCGCCCACCGGCACGAGCCCGAATTCGACCGGGCCGCCCTTGAGCGGGCTGCCCACCGGGTTGCCGAAGGCGTAGACCTTGCCGTCCCGGGTGCCGACGAAGACCTGCCCGCCGTCGGTGGCCGGGGTGGCGAACTTCGGTGCGGTGCCGATCGGCGCTGACCAGACCAGCGGCAGGACGCCGTTCGCGTCGGGAACTGGGTCGTACACGCGCAGCTGGGCGTTGACGCCGGTCGACCCGCCCGACCAGACCACCCACACCAGGGCGCTGCCCGAGCGGGATCCGTCGGAGGTCACCACGGGCGATCCGCTGGTGTACGGGAAGGAGTCCTGGCTGGATCCGGCGACGGTCAGCGCGGGGTCGCCCGAGCCCGTCACGCCGCGGTGCAGCGCCACCAGTGAGCCACCGTTGCCGACGCAGTAGACATAACCGCCGTCACCGCCCCAGACCGCGGGGTGGCCCCACTGGCCCTTGAGCGGCCCGGTGATTCCCACCACGTCGTCGGTCCCGCCGGTGCCCTGCGACCTGCCGCCGAGGTCGTCGCGGTCCAGCAGGAAGACCCGGCCGTCCTTGCCCTGCTGCACCATCAGATGCGGGTGGGAGGCGGTACCGAAGCTGTCCGGCAGGCCAACCGGCCCGCCGGAGGCCAGGTCCTTGTCCTGCTGGTCCAGGGTCGGCGCGTTGGACGGGCTGAAGAAGTCGGCGGCCTTCAGACTCCGGTCGGCCTGTACCTGCAGCCGGACCACGGACTCCGCGAGCGTGCCGGGCGGCGCGCTGCCGGGGCCGGGCGCCGGGCTGACGCCGTTGCCGGTGGTCAGGAAGATCCGGCCGGGACCGTCCGAGACGAGTCCCCCGCCGGACTGCCAGATGCCGGCCCCGCTGTTGCTGGCGCCGGTCTCCGTCGCCCACATCGAGGTCACCGAGGGGTTGGTGGTGCTGACGCCGACCACGTAGCCGCGATACGGCTTGGCGTCGCAGTGTCCGCCGAACGCCGCGTACACCACCCCGTCGAGCAGCAGCAGGCCCGGACGCTGCATCTGGTACGCGGGCAGGAAGGACTGGGTGGGGTCGTTGGACGGAGTGCCCTGGATCGTCACGGGGAAGCCGGACTTCTCCGCCCCGGTGACCGGGTCGAGCGCGTGCATGTACCAGTGCGGGCTCAGGTGGGTGGGACCGTCGTCGACCTTGGTGGTCAGATAGACCGCGCCGGCGGCGGGGTCGTACACCGGCGTCGCGGTGCTGCCGACGTTCGGGACGAGGTCGCCGCAGTTGAGGGTGGACGCGGGCCATGCAGGCCCGAAGCTGCGCTGCCACAGCACGGCTCCTGTGGCGCGGTCGAGGCCGTAGGCCTTGTTGTTCTCGGTGACCGCCACCACCGTGCCGCCGACGACGATCGGCTGGGCGTATACCTGCCCGTCGAGCTGCGCGGGAACCTTCCAGAGCTGCCCGAAGGAGGAGGAGCGCACATCGGACGGGCCAAGGTTCGGTTCACTCGGGTCCCAGCCGGTCCGGAGGGTGTCCACCGAGCCGGTCGTCTCGCTTGCCTGCGTCTGCGGGACTCCCAGCCCTATCAGGCCCGCGGTCATCGCGGCCGTCATGGCGAACGCCGGGCCGCGCCGTCGTGTGTGTCTGCGTCTGTGTGCGTGTCTGGTGGCACCCGCCACCACATCGCCTCGCGAAATCTCCAAGGAAACCCCCCTGAGTCCCCATGTTCGGCGGCCCCCACCGCCATCCCACCCGGCCACGACGGTCTCCTCGGTCACGTGGGAGGCCGCAGCGCACGGGCACAGCCCGCGCATCCAATCACGCAACCGTCGTCCGTGCATACGGTTGTGGACCTTCATCAGCGGGCAGCGCAAGAGGCACGTCCGGCGCGATGACGACGGACGGATCGACGGCCGGCGCCGAGGGCGGCGAGGACCAGGAGCACGACGACACCCCAAGCCGCCGAGTCAGCGCTGCTGCACTTCTCCAGCGCGCGCGACGCGGCCACCATCGCGGCATTCTGCGCGCCCGGGTGTACCGGCCGGAGTCCCTCGTGTGGCTGGAGGGCTACCAGGCCCTGCTCCGCTGGCGCCAGGAGAACGAGATCACCG
Organism: Streptomyces hygroscopicus; assembly: GCF_026168105.1. Lineage (GTDB taxonomy): Bacteria > Actinomycetota > Actinomycetes > Streptomycetales > Streptomycetaceae > Streptomyces > Streptomyces hygroscopicus_D. Next base: position 9,025 of record NZ_LBMW01000090.1, on the reverse strand, counting down.
GCCTGTACGCCGTGCCCTATGACACGGAGGTTAATGTGCCGGATTTCCTAGGCGACTGCTTTGTACCTGGCCGACTCCTCCGTAGATCGAGGTCATTTCATCTCAGCAGCCGCTGCGGCGCGGCGGGGTGAAAACGGTGACCGACGTCCGCTCGACCGTGCGCAGCCACATCCTCAGGAGCTCCGCCGGCACCCGCGGGAGTCCTACTAGTGCCGCATCAGACAACGTTCGCCCTGCAGCACCGCTGGAAAACTCGTCGAAGTGGTCTCCCCGCCGCAGCCGAGGTTGGCCCCATTCTGGCCCTTGATGGCTGGCTGGGCAGACAAGGAGTCGGGGTCTGGAGTGGGTTGCCTGCCGGTGACCTCCGGGGCTCGCAGCAGCCCATTCCAGTCGTCGCCATACACCGTCTGACCTGGCCTTTTGTCATCCTCGCTCCTATGGTCGACATTGGTCGAAAGGGGGGCCGGATGGACCGGACCGTACGCACCGTCGAGGACGTTCTCGCGCTCTTGGACGGGCTCTTCGCATCTGAATCCGAGGCTGGCCGCCTGGCCACGGGCGACGGTAAGGACTTCTGGAACCGCTTCTATGCCGACCGGTCAAGGCCGGTCCCGTTCTTCGCGTCGAAGCCGGACGAGAACCTGGCCGGCTACCTCGACCAGGGCCTGATCGCTCCCGGCCGGGCCCTGGACCTGGGGTGCGGACCGGGCCGCAACGCCGTCCACCTCGCCTCGCACGGCTTCGAGGTGGACGCCGTCGACCTCTCCCCGGTGGCCGTCGCCTGGGGTGAGGACCGGGCTCACAAGGCTGGAGTCGACGTCCGTTTCCTGTGCTGTAACGCTTTCGCCCTCCCCGCTGCCGAGTTGAGCGGCCCGTACGACCTGGTCGTCGACTCAGGGTGCTTCCACCACCTGCCGCCGCACCGCCGGGTCAGCTACCTGGCCCTCCTCGACCGGGTCCTCACCCCTGGCGGCCACCTCGCGCTCACCAGCTTCGCCGCCGGCAAGGCGGGAATGGGGTCGGAACTCAGGGACGCCGACATCTACCGCGAACGCGAGTTGCAGGGCGGCCTCGCCTACACCCCCGAATCGCTGCGCTGGATCTTCTCTGACCTGGTGGAGGTAGAACTGCGCCGCATGCGGGAGGAGCCCCCTGAGTCAGCACTGTTCGGCGTGGCCTTCCTGTGGACCGCGTTGTTCCGTCGGAGTGCGGCTGCCTCAGGCGACGTTCGCCCTGTCCACGACCTCGCGTAGGCGCTCGTCCTGGGCGTGCTTGTTCCGCCAGATGATGTAGCGGCGAATCATGCTGCCCTGCCCCTTGTGGCCGGCGTGGTCGGTGCCGTCGAGGGTGAAGTAGCGCAAGGCGGTGAACTGGGCCTCGATCCGGTTCAGCCATGAGGAGTTGGTCGGGGTGTAGGCGATCTCGACGTTGTTGGCCTCGGCCCAGTCCGCGCCCCGGCGGCACCGCTTCGTGGTCAGGTGCGGCGAGTAGTTGTCGCACACGATCGCGATGCGCTTTCCGACGGGGTACAGGAAGCGCAGGTAACGGCAGAACTCCAGGAACTTGGAACGGCTCTTGGTCTTCTTGATGTGGCCGTAGAGCTGGTCCTTGCCCAGGCCGTAGGCGGCGAACAGATGCCGGACGCCGTGCGGGCGGGTGTAGGTCGCACGGCGGCGGGGCCGTGCCTCGCGGTCGGGGTCCTTGTGCTTGCCGCCGCGCTCGGCCCACTGGCGTCCGGGGTGGGGCTGGAGGTTGAGCGGGCCAAACTCGTCTACGAAGAAGATGACTTCGGGCTCGCCGTGCTCGGGGACGACCTCGCCGTCGGCGATCGCGTAGAGGTGCTCGACCCGAGCCTTCTTCGTCTCATAGTCGGGATCGTTCGAGGACTTCCAGGTCTTCACGCGTTGAAAGGAGACGCCCTCCTCGCGGAGCAGGACCCGCAGGCCCTCGTGGCTGATGTCGTCGACCACCCCCTCGGCGACCAGGAAGTCGGCCAGCTTGACCAGGCTCCAGGTCGAGAAGGGCAGGCCGTGCTCGGCCGGCTTGGACTTGGCGATCTTCTTGATCTCGCGACGCTCGGGCAGCGTGAACGTCCTGGGACGCCCGCCCTTGTACTTCGGGTAGCGCAAGTCGAAACCGTCCTCATCAAAAGTCGAAACCGTCATCATCAAAGTTGTGCGGACGTCGCGGACGCGGTCCGGGCTGGTGAACGTCACCGTCGCGATCTTGTCGACGGGCATGCCCTGCGCGGACAGCAGCACCATCTGGGCGCGCCGCCAGGTCACCACGGACCCGGTGCCCCGGCGGATGATCCGCAGCAGCCGCTGGCCCTCATCGTCATCGATCTCCCGCACCCGCACCCGTTCAGCCACCAGGACAACATGGCCGACGCGCGCCGCCCGGGCCCTTACCCGGACGGCGCGTCACAACGAGGCGAACGTTGTCCGATGCGGTACTAGTTCCTCAGACTCTGCGTGATTCGTAGGAACTCGGCGTCAGTCATCAACGGGTCGCCGGAGTAGACGGTGATGATGTATCCGTTCTGTGGCCAGACTGCCGTCCACGTCGGGTTGGGGCCCCGGGTCTCCTGCAGCGGGCGGGGTGACCATTGACGGATATGGGGGTCCCCTGCGCGGGTGTGGTCTGGCCGGTGATCGCCGTGATGCTCACGGCTCCGGCCTGCCCTCCCTTATCGCGGTTCCGATAATAGGTGCTGGTCCACGTGGGTTTGGAACCCCGGTTCGGGCCGCCGCGGATGATGCTGGTCTGCGCCGATAGGTAGAACACCCGGCGCAGGCGACGGCTGTAGCGCTTGGGCCGGTGAAGGTTGCCGGTCCGCCGGCCGGAGTCGCGAGGAACGGGCACGAGCCCGGCTGCTGAGGCCAGGTGCCCGGCGTCCGCGTAGGCGGACGTATCGCCCGCGGCCACGACGAACTCCGCTCCGAGTATTGGCCCCATCGCGGGCAGGGACTCGATGATCTCAGCCTGCGGGTGACTGCGGAAGGTCTCGCGGATCTGCTTGTCGATCCGATTGAGCCGGTCGTCCAGGGCCAGGATCTGCGCCGCCAAGTCGGCGACGATCTGGGCGGCGACGTCCTCGCCGGGCCGCGCGGTCTGCTGGGCCTGAGCGGCTTCCAGAGCGGTGGTGGCGACCGTATCGGCGCCCCGGACGCTGCGGTTGGCCAGCCAAGCCGTCAGCCGAGCCCGGCCGCGGCGCCGGACGGCGGCAGGGGTCTGGCAGCCGGTCAGCAGCACCAGCGCACCCTTGTGCGCCGAGTAGTCGAAAGCCCGCTCCAGCGCGGGGAAGACGCCGGTCAGCACGTCGCGGAGACGGTTGATCAGCCGTACCCGATCGGCCACCAGGTCGGAGCGGTGCGCGGTCAGCAAAGCGAGGTCGGCGGCCAGCTGGGCCGGCACGTCGATCGCGGTGAAGTCGTTGCTGTGGCGGGCGGTCTCAGCGATGACGTAGGCGTCGCGGGCGTCCGTCTTGGCTTCGCCCCGGTAGGCGCCGGACATCCGGTTGACCGTGCGGCCGGGCACGTAGACGGCCTGCTGGCCGTGAGCTGCGAGCAGGGCTAGCAGCAGCGCGGAGGCCGTGCCGGAGATGTCCACCGCCCAGTGGGCCTCGTCGTCCAGGGCCAGGATCTCGCCGAGCGCGGTCAGGATGGCCGACTCGTCGTTGTGGATCTTCTTCGACCGCAAGGTGGCTCCGGTCTCGTCGACCACTGCCGCCCAGTGATGGGCCTTGCCCGCGTCGATGCCGGCCCAGACCCGGTCCCGTTCCCTGCTCACGCGCCCCTCCTCGTCTCCAACAGCATGCCGTCGGCCCGAGGAACACCCCGCTGTCATCTCCGTAATCAGCGACCGCACGAGGCGCGCACATCTCGATCAGCAGCCAGGGCGCCCCGGAGAGCCGGGCGGCCACTCCTTCCGAGCCAATACAGGCAAGGCGACCTGAGCCACACCCGGCCCTCCCGGGCCGCCCAACAACTTACGGAGGCGACCTGGGCGGAGGTAAAGGAGACCGGCCGGCCTGCGGAGGCTACATCTGTTTCGAGGACGAGGCAGGCTTCAGCCGCCGGCCGCCCGGAGGACGTACCTGGGGCCGGCGCGGCCACACACCGCAGGTGACGGTCAGCGGGCGGCGCTCGGGACGGCTGTCGGTGGCCGGGCTGATCGCCATGCGGCCCGGCTCCCGAACCCGGCTGTGCCACCGCCTGCGCACCCATCCCGCGGGCAAGGGCAAGCGCCGCAGCATGGGCGAGCGCGACTTCATCGCCCTGCTCGACGGCACTCACCAGCTCGTCAAAGCGCCGATCGTGCTGGTGTGGGACCGGCTGAACACCCACGTCTGCCGGGCCATGCGTGAGCTGATCGCCGAGCGTGCATGGCTGACGGTGTTCCTGCTGCCCGCCTAGTCGCCCGACCTCAACCCCGTCGAGGGCGTATGGGCACACGTCAAACGCAGCCTGGCCAACCTCGCCGTCGTCGCCCTGGACCGACTCGAGACCCTCGTACACAACCGGCTCAAGCGCCTTCAATACCGGCCCGACACCCTCGCCGGCTTCATAGCAGGCACCGGCCTGACCCTCGGCGATCCGACGTCACCTTGACGAGCCGAAGTCAGTATCGGCTGTTGCTACCTCGGCCCCGTCTGGCGTTTTGGCGAAGGCCTGAGCGGACGTCAGCTGGGAGGCGGCTTCGGGATCAGCGCCGTTGTTGGACTCCGCCACCGCCAAGGAGACCGGATATCCCACCCAATTGTCCGCGTCAGGAGCGCGTTGATCTTGTCGGTTGACTCCCCGTTGCTCTTGGCTGCAGCCATAAAGGCTCTGGTTTCAGGGTGGCTTACCGCCTCATCGACCCTGACGGGCGTCGCTTCGTTTGCTACTAAGTGCGCCTTATACGTGGCCAATGTGGCGGTCGCGGCAGCCTCACCCGTTGCGGCCATCCGCCGATGCTGGACCTGCCAGGCACGCCGTGAGCAGTGCCGCCATTGCGGCCCCGTGTACACGCGGGTCTTTGCGTGGGTGCCGACCAGGAGGTGCTCCCGGCTTTGTCCGACGGATGTGCCGAAGTCGATTGTCCTAAAGCGCACCTCAGGCATCTGTGACCAGTGATCAAAGCGGAACACCGTAGGCCAGAGCCGTGGAGTTGTGTGCATGCCTGGCCAAAACTGTGTCGCCCGCCGGCGTTGTCCGGTGCGTTGAGCAAGCAGCCTTGGGAACCTCCGCGAAGGCGTATGCATCTCTCTGCCTGGGAGGCAGTAGCGGTGGCACCCGGCCTCCGCAGGGGGTGCTTCACCAAGGGGATGTACTCATGGCACGGCGAACAGCGGCAGTCTCCGCGATCAGCCTGGCGGTGGTTGTTGCTGCTGCGGCCTGCGGTCCAGAACATCGTGGTGCCGCGCAGCCGGCCACCAAGCCGTCACGGACTCCCGAGCTGACCGCTAAACCGTCGCAAACGGCCCCGTCGCCCTCGGCCTCGGCAGGCGCCCGACCGGGTGCCGCATGCGGCGCCAAGCAGCTTCGGTGGAGACTGACGCGCCTCGCCGACAAGTCGAGTAAGGCACCGACGGCCCTGTTGAGCGCGACCAACATCGGCACCTTACGTTGTGCCTTCAATGGCTACCCGGAGCTTCACGCTTACGCGGGCAAAGGGCCGGCCGTCTGGTCGGAGCCGATGTCGAAGGCACCGGTCCGGCTGGTGCTGAACCACGGCAACGCGGTCGACTTTCCTCTTTTCTATCCTGCATCACCAGTCGCTGGCGGTTCCTGTTCCATCCCGCTCGATGACGACCCACGCATCGAGGTGCTGCCGCCGCACCCCCCGCGCACCGACTACGGCGCATTCCTGCAGATCACCGACCCACACGGCCGGCAGGTGAGCCCGGTGTTCTGCGACACCGTTCACATGGGCGCACCCCGGATGCGGTAGACGGCGCAAGCATCACAGCGGACCGGCCGCGGGCCAGCCAGGCGAGCGAGTCCGGCAGGGGCTGGAGGCCGCGCGGGCGGGTGCGGTTTTCCCGTTGTCGGGGGCCTGGACGTTACTGACTTCGGCTCGTTAGGGTGATCTGTCTCGAAGTCTCTGATGAGGTTGGGCGGTTGGTTGTATCTCCTGTCCAGTGTCAGGCGACTGTAACTCCGCCTTCGGTGGAGTCGGTGGAGCGGCTGAGTTTCTCCCAGGCGTCGAAGTCGTCCTGGACGCGTTGGCGCCCGGCGGTGACCAGGCGTAGCGCGTCCGAGCCGAGCAGGATATGCACGGGGGGCTTCTCCGCGTCTAGGAGGGTGAGGATGGCGTCGCCCGCGCGATCGGGGTCACCGACGCCCTGACCCGCGAGGGCCTGGCGGCGGGTCCGGATCGGGTCGAACAATGCGTCGTAGTCGGCGATGCTGCGTGGTGCGCGGACCAGTGACCTACCTGCCCAGTCGGTTCTGAACGCGCCGGGAGCTACGGCGGTGACCCGCACGCCGAACTGGGTAACCTCTTGGGCGAGGGTGTCGGTGATGCCTTCCAGGGCGTGTTTGCTGCCTTCGTAGAACGCCAGTCCGGGGAAGGTGGTGTGCCCGCCCATCGAGGTGATGACGAAGATGTGGCCGCCGCGCCGTTCCCGCATGCCGGGTAGGACCGCTTTCACCGTCGCTACCGTGCCGAATACGTTGACCTCGAACTGGCGGCGCAGATCAGCCATCGATGACTCTTCGAAGGTGCCTTCGAGCCCGTAGCCGGCGTTGGCCACGAGCACTTCGATCGGGCCCAGTTCCGCTTCGGCCGCCCGCACCGTGGGGTCGATCCGGTCCGCGTCGGACAGGTCGAGGATGAAGGCCCGGGCACGGTCGGGGGCCAGTGCCTGGAAGGCGGCCGCGTGCTGCTCGCTGCGCACGGTGCCCGCGACCCGGTGCCCGGCCGCCAGGGCTCGTCGGGCGATGGCCAGTCCGAGGCCGGTGCTGACGCCGGTGATCAGGAATGTCTTGCTCACTACGGGTGTCCTTTCGTGGATGAGTGTCAGGCCGGGGGGCGTGCGTGGGCACGGCGGCATCGACCCCGCGGGTATAGCGGGGTCGTGTCTGGGTGGTGTTGGTGCTGGATCGCCCGGTTCGGGCGGTGGTCAGGACTCGGCGGCTGTGTCCCGGGTAGTCGCGGTGGCGCGTTCGCTGCCCCAGCTGGCCAGCAGTCGCAGGCGCTCCTGAGATGGCGAGCCGGACGGCGCGCAGTAGACGACGAGCGATTGGCCGGGGTCGGCGGCCGAGGTGAAGATCTCGTACTGCAGTTCCAGGTCACCGGCGACAGGGTGGTGGAGGCGTTTGAGGCCGGTGCTGCGTTCCTGGACGCGGTGTTCTGACCACCACGCAGGGAACTCGGGTGAGCGCATCATCAGCTCACCGATCAGGTTGGCGATGCGCTGGTTTCGCGGCTGGGCGGCGGCGGCCCGCCGCAACCCATGCACGTAGTCGCGGGCGACGCGTTCCCAGTCGCACCACACCAGGCGAGCACGCGGATCCAGCAGCGTCCAGCGCGCCATGCTGCGTTCCCGGCGCGGCAGCTCGGCCACATCGGGAAACAGCAACGCCCACAACGTGTTCCCGCCGACGACAGTGAGGTTCCGGTCGCTGACAAAAGCAGAAGCCAGATCCATCGACTCCAGCACCTGGCGCAGCGCCGGTCGTAGCCGTGACGAGTGTTCGGCCCGGTCCATGTGCCCGGCTGCGGTGCCCGCGAGGGCGAACAGATGCCGCCGCTCGATGTCATCGAACCGCAGCGCGTCGCAGAGGGCGTGCAGTACCTGTTCGGACGGCTGCCGGGCGCGGCCTTGTTCCAGACGGGTGTAGTACTCGGTACTCACCCCGGCCAGCTGCGCGACCTCACTGCGCCGCAGACCGGCGACCCGGCGACCGGCGCCGAACTCGACCGGCAGACCGATCTCATCCGGCGTGAGTCCAGCACGGCGGGCCCGCAGGAAGTCGCCCAAGTCGTTGTTGCCCATGCCCTAAGTCTGCTCTTCACCCAGTCGATCACCAAGGGCATAGGTGGCCCTGCCAGTACTACACACCGGGTCACGGCGACACCGCTCGTGTGCGCTGCTGAACCTGCCGGGGCTGTCATCTTGGCGCTGCTGCTGGCCACCGCCGCTGGGATGATTCCGTCACGCCGAACGGGGCGTGTCTCGTGCAGCAGTGAGTGATTACTGCAGCGGGTCCAGGACGCCGGCCAGGACCAGCGCCACCGCTGCCCTCTGCGCTTCGCGATGGGCTCCCAGCAGGACGTTGAGCCCCCGCCGAGGCATAGAACGACACATCCGTCAGATCCAGCACGTTGGCCCACTCCGCGCGAGCGATCACCTGATTCAGCCGCTCACGCAGCTCCGGCAGCGAGACATAGTCCACGGCCCCATGCACCTTCGCCACCAGGCAGCCCGAGATGGTCGTCTCGACCGAGGGAAGATCATCCACAACGCTTGTCCAACCGACTCGCCCGGAAGCTGAAGAGAATGCTGTCGAGCCTTTCGGGCAAGGCCCGTCCGGTACCGCCGGGGTCGACAGATGCCTTCACCGGGAACCCTGCTTCCCGCCAGGCGCCGACGACGGGAACAGCTACCGAGAGCCGTGGAGCGCCGTACTCGCCATCACCGGCGGATACAGCGCGAGGCGGAGAAGACTCTGCGCACCGTCTTGCCGGACATGCTGCGTTACGAGTGCACCAAGCCGGCCGCCGCCCCAGGGGCCGCATGCTCACCGACGACGGCGTCGGCCCGCTCAGGACGGCCAGGTCGTTCGGTCCAGGCGGACGACGACCATGGCGATGTCGTCGCCTGCGCCGCTGGCGAGGCCGAGGCGGGCGAGGAGAGCGTCGGCGAGGTGTTCCGCGCCGAACTCGGTGCAGGTGGCGAGCGTGGAGGTCAGGCGGGTCAGGCCGGTGTCGATGTCCTCACCGCGGCGTTCGATCAGGCCGTCGGTGTAGAGGATGAGGGTGTCGCCAGGGGTGTAGGTCGTGGTGGCCTGGGGGCGGGGGACGTGTTCGGGGC
>NZ_LBMW01000126.1 GCF_026168105.1 Streptomyces hygroscopicus | reverse complement strand
TCACCCTCGGAGGCCACGGCTTCTACTGGTTCCGGCTCCGCAAGGACCCCGCGTAGAACCCCGGGCGGGGCGGTTTCCACCGCCCCGCCCGGGGCACGCAGAAGTAACACCCCGACCCTCCGGGGAAAGGACGCACGCCATGTCGGAAGCCGTCACCCGTGCCGCCACCCACCCCGGCCTCCTCGCGTCCCTGGACCCACTGCTGCGGGAGTGGCTGCCGCGGCAGCGCTGGTTCGCGGGCAAGGGACGGCCGGTCACCGGGTTCTCCCTGGTGGCGGCCACCGAACTGCTGCCCCCCGGAGGCACGCTGAGCCTGCTCCACCTGCTCGTCCGCGCCCATCAGCCCGACATCCCCACCCAGGGTGCCGTGCCGCACCCCGGGGACTGCTACCAGTTGCTGACGGGGGCGCGCGAGGCGCTGCCGCCGCGGCTGGCGCCCGCGCTCATCGGGCATCTGGAGGAGGGCCCGCTGGCCGGGCGGACCGTCTACGAGGCGCTGTACGACCCCCGGGCCACCGCCGTCCTCCTGGAGGCGCTCCGCACCCGGGCCCGTATCGGCCCGCTCCGCTTCGAGGGAGACCCCCGTCAGCCGATACGCGAGGGGCTCGTCCCGCGGATGGTGACCTCGGAGCAGTCCAATTCCTCCATCATCTACGGAGATACGTTCATCCTGAAGGTCCTGCGGCGTATCGTCCCGGGCATCAACCCCGACCTCGAACTGCCGCTGGTGCTGGCGCGCGAGAGCTGCCCGCGGGTTCCCGCGCCGGCCGGCTGGCTGCGCGCCGACCTCCAGGGCCAGGACGCCTCGTACGTCCTCGGCGTACTGCAACCGTATGTGCGCGGCGCGACGGACGGGTGGGAGCTGGCGCTGCGCGAGCTGGCCAAGGGCGAGGACTTCTCGGCCGAAGCGCGGGCGCTCGGACGCGCGACCGCCGAGGTGCACACGGCGCTGGCCCGCGCACTGCCCACGGTCACCCTGGGGCACACGCAGACACGGCTACTGGCCGACGGCATGGCCGAACGGCTGGATGTGGCGGCACAGGCGGTGCCCGCGCTGCGGCCGTACGCGCCCGGGCTGTACTCCGCGTTCCGGGCGCTGGCCGATCTCGCCGCCGAAGGGCACACCTGGACCGCCCAGCGGGTGCACGGCGATCTGCACCTGGGCCAGTGTCTGCGGTCGCCGTCCGGCGCGTGGTCGCTGATCGACTTCGAGGGCGAGCCGTCGAAGTCGCTGGCCGAACGGCGGATGCCGCAGCCGGCGGTGCGGGACATCGCGGGGATGCTCCGCTCCTTCGACTACGCGGCGCACACGGCCGCCCCGCCGGCGCCGGGCTGGGCCGCGGCGTGCCGGGCCGCGTACTGCTCCGGGTACGCGGAGGTCACCGGGCGCGATCCGCGCACCGAACCGGTGCTGCTGCGCGCGTACGAGACGGACAAGGCCGTCTACGAGGTCCTGTACGAGGCCCGGCACCGCCCCGACTGGATGCCCGTCCCGATGGCGGCGATACGCCGGCTGTCCGCCGACGTCACCCCCTGATCCACCACCCCTGCCGAGGAGGCCCCGTCCGTGACCCCCCGTTCTCCGTCCGACGACAGCACACAGAAGAACGGCGACGGCCAGAAGAAGACCGCCGCGAAGAAGGCGGCCACCGAGAAGAAGACCGCGGACGGCCGGGCGGCGACGGCCGGCAAGAAGAAGGCGGTGGCCAAGAGGTCCGCGACCGGGGCGAAGAAGACCGAAGCCGGGGTCAAGGCGACCACGGCGAAGGGGACTCCGGCGCAGAGGACTCCTGCCCAGGCGACCCCGGCACAGACAACTTCCGCGCATAAGACCCCAGCGCAGAGGACTCCGGCGCAGAAGACGCCGGCACAGAAAACTCCCGCACAGGAGACCCCCGCGCAGGAGACCCCCGCGCAGAAGACGGCTGTCGAGAAGGCGGTCGTCGGCGAGGTGGCCGCAGTCGCCCGCGAGCAGGCCGTCGCCGAGGTGGGGCGGACGGCCGTCTCCCCCGCCATCGGCGCCGTCGACCGGGAACGGCTGCTCGACGGCACCCATCACGACCCGCACTCGGTGCTCGGCGCCCACCCGGTGCCCGGCGGAGTCGCCTTCCGCGCCTTCCGGCCGTACGCGCTCTCCGTGACCGTCGTCGCCGGGGAGCTGCGGGCCGGGCTGCACGACGACGGGGACGGGTTCTTCTCGGGCCTGCTGCCGCTTCGGGACGTACCCGAGTACCGGCTGCTGGTGACGTACGAGGGGTCGGTCCGGGACACCGAGGACGCGTACCGGTTCCTGCCCACGCTCGGCGACCTCGATCTGCATCTGATCGGCGAGGGGCGGCACGAGCAGCTGTGGCAGGTGCTCGGCGCCCATCCGATGACCCACCAGGGCGTGACCGGTACCCGCTTCTCGGTCTGGGCACCGAACGCGCGCGGAGTGCGTCTGGCCGGCGGGTTCAACTTCTGGGACGGCACCGGCCATCCGCTGCGCTCGCTCGGCTCCAGTGGCGTCTGGGAACTGTTCGTTCCCGGGATCGGCGAGGGCGAGCTGTACAAGTTCGAGATCACCCGTCCCGACGGCTCCCGGACCCTTCGCGCCGACCCGCTGGCCCGCCGCACCGAGGCCCCGCCGCTCACCTCCTCGATCGTGCACGCCTCCCACCACGAGTGGCGCGACGAGGAGTGGCTCGCGCGGCGCGCGGAGACCGCGGCGCACGAGGCGCCGTTCTCGGTGTACGAGGTGCATCTGCCGTCCTGGCGACCCGGACTGACGTATCGTCAACTGGCCGAGCAGCTGCCCGCGTACGTGCAGGACCTCGG
>NZ_LBMW01000123.1 GCF_026168105.1 Streptomyces hygroscopicus | reverse complement strand
GCCTCGTCGGCCGCCGCGGCCGACGAGGCGCCGGCGAGCGAGCCCGCCGTTTCGGCCCCGGCCACCGCCGAGGCCCCCGTGGCCGAAGAGGCCTCCGTCCGCCGTACCCGTCGCCGCGTCACCCGTCGGGTGGCGGCGCCCGCCGGCGCGCCCGAGGGCGACGCCGCCGAAGCACGCGTGGAGGCGCCTGTGGCCGTCGCCGACGAGCCCGAGAAGTCCGCCGCCGGAGCCGCCGAGGTTCCGGCCCCGGAGACCGCCGTGTCGGAGCCGGAGCCGGAGCCGACGGCCGAGGACGCCGCCCCGCGCCGCTCCCGCCGTCGTGTGGTCCGCAGGGCCGCCGGTGGTTTCTCCGAGCCCGCTCAGTCGGCCGACGAGGGCGCCGAGTCCGTGCAGCGACCCGTGCGACCCGCCGCCCCCGTGTTCCAGGCGCCGGTGTTCACCGAGCCGATGTTCCAGACCCCGGAGCGAGCCGCCGCTGCCGCTGCCGCCGAGGCCGCCGAGCAGGAGGAGGCCCCCGAGGAGGAGGCCGCCGGTGCGCGCCGCCGCCGTCGCCGCCGTGGTGGTGACGAGGAGCCCGCGGCCGTGACGCCCGAGACCGCCGACGAGGTGGAGGAGGCCGAGGAGCCGGAGGAGTCCACCGAGGGCGAGGAGGCCGAGGAGACGGGTGCGCGCCGTCGCCGTCGCCGTGGCGGCCGTCGCCGTCGCCGTGGCGAGTCCGCCGAGGGCGAGTCCGCGGAGGCCGAGGACACCGAGGAACTGGCCGCCGAGCAGGCCGCGCAGGACGCCGAGGACACCGCCGAGCAGGTGGAGGAGGACGCCGAGGAGGCGGGCGAGGAGGCCGCGGGCTCCAGCAGCAGCCGTCGCCGCCGTCGGCGCCGCCGCCGGGCCGGTGACGGGGGTGCCGACACCGAGCCGTCCTCCGACGACCCGGAGCGCACGGTCGTCAAGGTCCGGGAGCCGCGCAAGAAGGACGAGCGCCCCGGCGACGGTACCGACGAGGTGCAGTCCATCAAGGGCTCGACCCGTCTGGAGGCCAAGAAGCAGCGCCGCCGCGAGGGGCGCGAGCAGGGCCGCCGCCGGGTGCCGATCATCACCGAGGCCGAGTTCCTGGCCCGCCGCGAGGCCGTCGAGCGCGTGATGGTCGTCCGGCAGAACGGCGACCGTACGCAGATCGGTGTCCTGGAGGACGGCGTGCTCGTCGAGCACTACGTCAACAAGGAGCAGTCGACCTCGTACGTGGGCAACGTCTACCTGGGCAAGGTGCAGAACGTCCTGCCGTCGATGGAGGCCGCCTTCATCGACATCGGCAAGGGACGCAACGCCGTCCTGTACGCCGGTGAGGTCAACTTCGAGACGCTCGGCGTCTCGGGCGGCCCGCGCCGCATCGAGTCCGCGCTGAAGTCCGGACAGTCCGTGCTGGTCCAGGTCACCAAGGACCCGATCGGGCACAAGGGCGCCCGGCTGACCAGCCAGGTCTCCCTGCCCGGCCGCTATCTGGTCTATGTGCCCGAGGGCTCGATGACCGGCATCAGCCGCAAGCTGCCCGACACCGAGCGGGCGCGGCTGAAGACCATCCTCAAGAAGATCGTCCCCGAGGACGCGGGCGTCATCGTGCGCACCGCCGCCGAGGGCGCGAGCGAGGACGAACTGCGCCGGGACGTCGAGCGGCTGCAGGCGCAGTGGGAGGAGATCCAGAAGAAGGCGAAGAACGGCAACGCGCCGACGCTGCTGTACGGCGAGCCGGACATGACCGTCCGGGTCGTGCGCGACATCTTCAACGAGGACTTCTCCAAGGTCATCGTCAGCGGCGACGACGCCTGGGAGACCATCCACGGGTACGTCTCCCACGTCGCCCCCGACCTGGCCGACCGACTGCAGCGGTGGACCTCCGAGGTCGACGTCTTCGCCACGTACCGGATCGACGAGCAGCTCGCCAAGGCGCTGGACCGCAAGGTCTGGCTGCCCAGCGGTGGTTCGCTGGTCATCGACCGGACCGAGGCGATGGTCGTCATCGACGTCAACACCGGCAAGTTCACCGGGCAGGGCGGCAACCTCGAGGAGACCGTCACCAGGAACAACCTGGAGGCGGCCGAGGAGATCGTGCGTCAGCTGCGGCTGCGCGACCTCGGCGGCATCATCGTCATCGACTTCATCGACATGGTGCTGGAATCCAACCGGGACCTGGTGCTGCGGCGCCTGCTGGAGTGCCTGGGCCGGGACCGTACGAAGCACCAGGTCGCCGAGGTGACCTCGCTGGGCCTCGTCCAGATGACGCGCAAGCGTGTCGGGCAGGGCCTGCTGGAGTCGTTCTCCGAGACCTGCGTCCACTGCAACGGCCGTGGCGTGATCGTGCACATGGACCAGGCGGCCGCCGCCACCGGCGGCAAGCGCAAGAAGCGCGGCCGGGGCGCCGAGCACGAGGCGGTGGCAGCGGAGGTCGCCGAGACCGTCGAGGCCCTGCCGGCCGCCGTGGAGACGGAGGCCGAGGTGGCCGCCGAGTCCGCGGTCCCCGCCGCCCTGCCCGAGCCCGCGTTCGCGCCCGACGAGGAGCTGTACGGCAGCGTCGCCGAGGCGGAGGCCGCCGCGTCCCGGGGCCGTGCGCGGCGCCGGGTGACCCGCAGGGCGTCGGCTCCGGCCGGTGCGTCCCGCTCCGAGGAGCGTGCGCCCAGGTCCCGCAAGGACGAGCGCGCGCCGAAGTCGCGTCAGGCAGCGGAGGCGGAGCCCGCGGCGGCCGAGGACCCGGTCGTCGAGGCGCCCGCGCCTGCCGAGGAGGAGACCGCGCCCAAGGGCCGTACGCGCCGCCGTGCGACCCGTAAGGCGTCGGCTCCGGCCGGTTCTCCCGCGGAGGCCGTGGTGACGGTCGCCGAGCCCGCGCCGGGGGCCGCCGAGCCGGGGGCCGGGGCTCCGGCCGAGCCCGTGGCCG
>NZ_LBMW01000041.1 GCF_026168105.1 Streptomyces hygroscopicus | reverse complement strand
CAGGAGGCAGGAGGCAGGAGGCAGGAGGCAGGAGGACCGTACGGCGGCGGCGCTCGCGTGGTCGGGCAAGCCGCCGTTGCATGTGAGCGTCGCTCGTCGTCCGCCGCGCCCGAGGATTTCATCAGGGATCGCCACATGTACGCGCGGCGCATAGAAAATCGAACTCGCCCCGATTTTCCGGGGGCGTGTTGCGAAGTCCTCACACGGTCGGGGAGTTCCCCGGGACCGGGAAAGCGGAGCCGGTGCGCGGCGGTCGCGCGCTCGGTGTGCAGCGCCGTGATCGCCCGCGCCCGCTCGCTGTCACCGCGCGCGACCGCGTCGACGATGCCGCCATGCTCCGCCCAGGACTCCACGGGATTGGCGGGCACGCCGATCGCGTACATCCATGTGATCTTGTGCCGCAACTGGCCGAGCGTCGAAGTCAGCGCGGGGCTGCCACAGGCCTGCGCGAGCGTCTCGTGGAACCAGCCGCCCAAGGAGCGCAGGTCCTCTCTGCTGCCCCTCCTGGCCCGCTCCTGGCCCAGTTTGACCAAGCCGCGCAGTACCTTGAGATGGGCCTCGGTACGGCGCTGCGCGGCGCGCGCGGCCCCGAGCGGCTCCAGCAGCATCCGCATCTCCAGGAGGTCGGCCGCCTCCTGCTCGGTGGGTTCCGCCACGCACGCGCCCGCGTGCCTGCGGGTGACCACGAAGCCCTCGGCCTCCAGCGTTCTCAGGGCCTCGCGCACGGGGACGCGGGAGACTCCGTAGCGGCGGGCGAGGAGTTCCTCGGTGAGCCGGCTGCCTCGCTCATGGACACCCGCGACGATGTCATCACGGATCGCCGTGCATACCGAGTGCGCCGGAATACGCATGCCCGACCTCCGCCTTAATCCCCATGAAACGTCGCCGGTTGACGTGTGTTCAACCGACTCTATTGCAGCGGACCGGAATTTCCGACGGCGGGCCGGAATCCAGGGATATTTTTTGGACAGACGCCCGTTCGAAACGATGACGACCCCGGTTCGTGAACCGGGGTCATCAGTTCCGGGCGTTCCGCCGGAGGCGTCCCGTCAGACGTTCACACCGTGCGACCGGAGATAGGCGACGGGGTCGATGTCCGAGCCGTACTCCGGCGACGTACGGGCCTCGAAGTGCAGGTGCGGCCCGGTGACGTTGCCGGTGGCTCCGGAGAGGGCTATCTGCTGGCCCGGCGTGACCTGCTGGCCCACGGAGACACCGATCGAGGACAGGTGGCCGTACTGCGTGTAGGTGCCGTCGTTCATCTTGATGACGATCTGGTTGCCGTACGCGCCGCCCCAGCCCGTCTGGACCACCGTGCCGGAGCCGACCGCGTGCACGGGCGTACCCGTGGCGGCATGGAAGTCGATGCCGGTGTGGGCGCCGGAGGACCACAGGGAGCCGCCGGTCTTGTAGCCGGTGGAGACGTACGAGTTGTAGATCGGCGCCACGAACATGTTCAGGCGCCTGCGCTCGGCCTCGCGTGCGGCACGCTCCTTGGCCTCGCGCGCCTTCACCGCCTTCTCGGCGGCCCGCCTTCGCGCGGCCTCCGCGGCCTTCTTCTGCTCGGCGGCCTTCTTCTGGGCCGCGGCCTGGGCGTCGATCTTCTCCGCGACCGAGTCGCCGAGGGTCACGGCCTGGATGAGTCCGGTCTGTTCGACGGGGTTGCCGGCGGCGAGCGCCGGAGCGGCCAGGGTGCCGATGACACCGGTGGTGGTGAGCGCCGCGACCCCCACGGCGTTCGTGGTCGTACGCTTCACGCGGATGGGACGACGGTGCTTCCCGGTGGCGCAGGTGAACGCCATGAAGTGGCTGGTCCTTTCCTTCCCTCTCGCCTACCGGGTTAGCTGACGGGTTCGGAGCAGGAAGGTCTCCTACGGGCTCGCGCCCGATTCACCCCAGGGACTGCGTGTGGGTCCCCGGCTCCCCTGGCTCGCGCCGTACGGGGACTCGGCGATGACTGTCCGGTGCCGCGGGTGCGGCGCACTGCCTGACGAACAGCCCGACAGACGCTAGGAGGGGCCCGTTTCGATCACCAAACCGTTCCGGGGATTTGTAGCGCATCCCACAGGGCAGAGAGGCAACCTCTGTGGCAATACGGACAAACTCTCAAGAGGCTCCTGGACTCAGAAGGCGCCAAGAGGCAGGGCCCCGGTGACGGAAGAGTCACCGGGGCCCTCCCAGTCTCGCCGCCGCGCCGCGTACGGTGCCGCTCCACGCCGCTCTACTCGGCTGTCACGACGCTCACTTCACCGATGCCGAGCGCCTTGACGGGCTCCTCGATCTGCGCGGCGTCTCCCACCAGCACGGTCACCAGCCGGTCCACCGGGAACGCGTTCACCACGGCGGCCGTGGCCTCCACCGTGCCGGTGGCGGCGAGCTCCTGATAGAGCGTCGACTGGTAGTCGTCCGGAAGGTGCTGCTCGACCTGGTCGGCGAGTGTGCTCGCGACAGCCGCCGCCGTCTCGAACTTGAGCGGCGCCACACCCACCAGGTTCTGCACGGCGACATCGCGCTCGGCGTCCGTCAGCCCCTCGGCTGCCAGGGTGCGCAGCACCTTCCAGAGGTCGTCGAGCGCCGGCCCGGTGTTCGGCGTGTCGACGGAGCCGCTGATGGCCAGCATCGCGGCGCCCGTGCCGTCGGGTGCCGAACGCAGCACCTGGCCGAACGCCCGCACACCGTAGGTGTAACCCTTCTCCTCGCGCAGGACGCGGTCCAGCCGGGAGGTGAGGGTGCCGCCGAGGCAGTACGTGCCGAGTACCTGGGCGGGCCACACACGGTCGTGGCGGTCGGCACCGACGCGCCCGATGAGCAACTGCGTCTGGACGGCGCCGGGACGGTCCACGATGATCACGCGGCCGGTGTCGTCGGCGGTCACCGGGGGAACGGGCCGCGGCTTGGCGGGCGACCCCGTCCAGGCGCCGAGCGTGTCGGCGAGGAGCTCGTCGAGGTCGACCCCGGTGAGGTCCCCGACCACGACGGCGGTGGCGGTCGCGGGGCGTACGTGCCGTGCGTAGAAGGCACGGACGGCCGCGGAGTCGATGTTCTCGACCGTCTCCTCGGTGCCCTGGCGGGGGCGCGACATACGCGAGGACGCCGGGAACAGGTCCCGGGAGAGCTGCTTGGCGGCGCGGCGGGCCGGGTTGGCGGTCTCGTGCGGAATCTCGTCGAGGCGGTTGCGCACCAGGCGCTCGACCTCGCTGTCCTCGAACGCCGGCGACCTCAGGGCGTCGGCGAGCAGCCCGAGCGCCTTCTGCAGGCGGGAGACGGGCACTTCGAGAGAGAGGCGGACGCCGGGGTGGTCGGCGTGCGAGTCGAGGGTGGCGCCGCAGCGTTCCAGCTCTGCCGCGAACTCCTCGGCGGAGTGCTTGTCGGTGCCCTCGGAGAAGGCGCGCGCCATGATCGTGGCGACGCCGTCGAGTCCGGCCGGCTCGGCGTCCAGGGGCGCGTCGAGGAGCACCTCGACGGCGACGACCTGCTGGCCGGGGCGGTGGCAGCGCAGCACGGTCAGGCCGTTGTCCAGCGCGCCGCGCTCGGGCGCCGGGAACGCCCAGGGCCGGGCCTCGCCGGGGTGGGGCTGCGGGTGGAAGTCCATGGTCGCGAGCTCGGTCACTTCGCCGACTCCTCGTCGTTGCTCGTGCCTGGGGCGGCTGTGGTTTCGGCGGCTTCCTGGGTCCCGGGGGCGACCGGCTCGTAGACGAGCACCGCGCGGTTGTCGGGGCGCAGGCGGGCCTTGGCGATCTCCTGCACCTCCTCGGGGGTGACCTCGAGCACGCGTTTGACGGCGGTCAGGGCAAGCTGCGGGTCGCCGAACAGCACGGCGTACCGGCACAGTTCGTCGGCGCGGCCCGCGACCGTGCCGAGGCGGTCCAGCCACTCGCGCTCCAACTGGGCCTGTGCGCGCTCCATTTCCTCGGCCGTGGGGCCGTCCTCGGCGAACCGGGCGAGCTCCTCGTCGATGGCCTCCTCGATGACGGGCACCTCGACGTCGCCGGAGGTCTTCACGTCCAGCCATCCCAGGGAGGGTGCGCCGGCGAGCCGCAGCAGGCCGAACCCGGCGGCGACAGCGGTGCGGTCACGCCTGACGAGCCGGTTGTAGAGGCGGGAGGACTCGCCGCCGCCGAGGATGGTGAGCGCCAGGTCGGCCGCGTCGGCCGTGCGCGTGCCGTCGTGCGGCAGCCGGTAGGCGGCCATCAGGGCGCGGGCCGGGACCTCCTCCTCGACGACCTCGCGCAGCTGCTGGCCGATGATGTCGGGGAGCGAGCCGTCGCGCGGCTCGGGCTTGCCGTCGTGGGACGGGATGGACCCGAAGTACTTCTCGATCCAGGCGAGGGTCTGCCCGGGGTCGATGTCGCCGACGACGGAGAGGACGGCGTTGTTGGGCGCGTAGTACGTGCGGAAGAACGCGCGCGCGTCCTCCAGGGTGGCCGCGTCCAGGTCCGCCATCGATCCGATCGGCGTGTGGTGGTAGGGGTGGCCCTCCGGGTAGGCGAGCGAGGTCAGCTTCTCGAAGGCGGTGCCGTACGGCACGTTGTCGTAGCGCTGGCGGCGCTCGTTCTTCACGACGTCCCGCTGGTTCTCCATGGACTCGTCGTCGAGTGCGGCGAGGAGCGAGCCCATGCGGTCGGCCTCCAGCCAGAGGGCGAGCTCCAGCTGGTGAGTCGGCATGGTCTCGAAGTAGTTCGTCCGCTCGAAGCTCGTGGTGCCGTTCAGCGAGCCGCCTGCGCCCTGCACCAGCTCGAAGTGGCCGTTGCCCTTGACCTGGGCCGAGCCCTGGAACATCAGGTGCTCGAAGAGGTGGGCGAGGCCGGTGCGCCCCTGGACCTCGTGCCGGGAGCCGACGTCGTACCAGAGGCACACCGCCGCAACCGGGGTCAGGTGGTCCTCGGAGAGCACCACGCGCAGACCGTTGGCCAGGCGGTGCTCGGTCGCTGTCAGGCCCCCGGAGCCTGCCTCGGCTGTGGCCGTGTGACCCATGGGCATGTACGTCCCTTCGATCGCGGAAGCTGTGGCGGAAACCGCGGTTTCCTGCCTGTCCTGTCACTGTATGCAAGCGTGCGGACAGGTGGCGAAGTTCCCGTGCGGCGTACGCCGAGAGCGAGACCGGGGATTACCGGGATTACCGGGATTACGGGGGGTGGCGACCGCCCACGAGGTTGACGGGCGGCATGGCGGAGCCCGGGGGCGCGGGACGTATGACCGGGGGCGCGGGGTGCGGCCCAGGCGCGCGGGTAGTGCGTCGGCCGGGTGCCGAGGGGCACCGGAGCGCACCCGCGGAGGTCGGGGCTGCGCGGCCGGGAAGTCGGCACCGGGGCACCGGAGCGCACCCGCGAAGGTCGGGGATGCCCGGTTGGACGCGACCGGTCGGCACCGCGCGCTCTGCTCGTCCCAGGGCGTTTCCGCAGCGTCGGGGCGGTCGGACCGGCGTCGTGGACAACCGGCGGACGTGCCGCCGCGACCGCGGCCGGGGCACGTGGATCCGCCTCGCGGGCCCCTGAGGGACGGGGCCTGGTCCGCGTTGTCGGTGCGGCGGTCCACAATGGTCCGCGACAGATTCCGTTCATGCCCAGCGCAGACTGTGAAGGAGCCGGCAGCAATGGCCCGCCGCAGCACGAAGACCCCGCCGCCCGACGACTCGTACGAGGAGAAGATCCTCGACATCGACGTCGTCGACGAAATGCAGGGCTCCTTCCTCGAGTACGCGTACTCGGTCATCTACTCCAGGGCCCTGCCGGACGCCCGCGACGGCCTCAAGCCGGTGCACCGGCGGATCGTCTACCAGATGAGCGAAATGGGGCTGCGCCCCGAGCGCGGCTATGTGAAGTGCGCCCGCGTCGTCGGCGAGGTCATGGGCAAGTTGCATCCGCACGGCGACGCGTCGATCTACGACGCCCTGGTGCGCATGGCCCAGCCGTTCTCGATGCGCGTCCCCCTTGTCGACGGCCACGGCAACTTCGGCTCGCTGGGCAACGACGACCCGCCGGCCGCCATGCGGTACACCGAGTGCCGTATGGCCGAGGCGACGAGCCTGATGACCGAGTCGATCGACGAGGACACGGTCGACTTCGCGCCAAACTACGACGGCCAGGAGCAAGAGCCGCTGGCCCTGCCCGCGGCCTTCCCCAACCTCCTGGTGAACGGCTCGTCGGGCATCGCGGTCGGCATGGCCACGAACATGCCGCCGCACAACCTCGCCGAGGTCATCGCGGCCGCCCGTCACCTGATCCGCCACCCGAACGCGGATCTGGAAACACTGATGAAGCATGTCCCGGGCCCCGACCTGCCCACCGGCGGCCGGATCGTCGGCCTCTCGGGCATCCGGGACGCGTACGAGACGGGCCGCGGCACCTTCAAGATCCGCGCCACGGTGTCGGTGGAGAACGTGACGGCGCGCCGCAAGGGCCTGGTCATCACCGAGCTGCCCTTCACCGTCGGCCCCGAGAAGGTGATCGCCAAGATCAAGGACCTGGTCGGGTCCAAGAAGCTCCAGGGCATTGCAGACGTCAAGGACCTCACCGACCGCGAGCACGGCCTGCGCCTGGTCATCGAGATCAAGAACGGCTTCGTGCCCGAGGCGGTCCTGGAGCAGCTCTACAAGCTGACGCCGATGGAGGAGTCCTTCGGCATCAACAACGTGGCGCTGGTCGACGGCCAGCCGCTGACGCTGGGCCTCAAGGAGCTGCTGGAGGTCTACCTCGACCACCGTTTCGAGGTGGTCCGGCGCCGCTCGGAGTTCCGCCGCGGCAAGAGGCGGGACCGGCTCCACCTGGTGGAGGGCCTGCTCACGGCGCTGGTTGACATCGACGAGGTCATCCGCCTGATCCGCTCCAGCGAGAACTCCGCGCAGGCCAAGGAGCGCCTGATGGAGCGCTTCTCGTTGAGCGAGATCCAGACGCAGTACATCCTCGACACCCCGCTGCGCCGGCTCACCAAGTACGACCGGATCGAGCTGGAGGCGGAGAAGGACCGGCTCAAGGCCGAGATCGAGGAGCTGACCCGGATCCTCGAGTCGGACACGGAGCTGCGCAAGCTGGTCTCCGCGGAACTGGCCGCGGTGGCCAAGAAGTTCGGCACCGAGCGGCGCACCGTGCTGCTGGAGTCCTCCGGCGCCCCGGCCCCGACGGTCCCGCTCCAGGTCGAGGACGCCCCCTGCCGGGTGCTGATGTCGTCGACGGGCCTGCTGGCGCGCACGGCGAACGGCGACCCGTTCGCGGAGGACACCGAGGGCAGACGCTCGAAGCACGACGTGATCGTCTCCGCCGTCCCCGCGACGGCGCGCGGCGAGGTCGGTGCGGTGACGTCCGCCGGACGGCTGCTTCGGCTGAACGTGATCGACCTGCCCCAGCTGCCGGAGACCGCGACCCGGCCGAATCTCTCCGGTGGCGCGCCGATCTCGGAGTTCGTCTCGCTGGAGCCGGACGAGACGGTGGTCTGCCTGACGACGCTGGACGAGTCCTCCCCGGGCCTCGCGCTCGGCACGGAACAGGGCGTGGTCAAGCGTGTGGTCCCCGACTACCCGGCGAACAAGGAGGAGTTGGAGGTCGTCACCCTGAAGGAGGGCGACCGGATCGTCGGCGCGGTGGAGCTGCGCACGGGCGAGGAGGACCTGGTCTTCGTCACGGACGACGCACAGCTGCTGCGCTTCCAGGCGTCCCAGGTGCGTCCGCAGGGGCGCGCCGCGGGCGGCATGGCGGGCATCAAGCTCTCCGAAGGCGCGAAGGTGATCTCCTTCACGGCGGTGGACCCGGCGGCCGACGCGGTGGTCTTCACGGTCGCCGGCTCGCGCGGCACGCTGGACGACTCGGTCCAGACGACGGCCAAGATGACGCCGTTCGACCAGTACCCGCGCAAGGGCCGGGCCACGGGCGGTGTGCGCTGTCAGCGGTTCCTGAAGGGCGAGGACTGCCTGTCGCTGGCCTGGGCGGGCGCGACGCCGGCGCGGGCCGCGCAGAAGAACGGCATGCCGGCCGAGCTGCCGGAGGTCGACCCGCGGAGAGACGGCTCCGGTGTGTCGCTGCCGAAGACGGTGGCGGTGGTGGCCGGGCCTGTGTAGGTCACTCCTCGGGGTCACCGAGGCCCGCGGGGGCCTCGGTCTCCTTGTCCTGTACGTAGCGAAGGACGCCCCACATGCTGTGCTCGTCGGCGTGCGGGGCGTCGTCCGTGCACGCCTCCAGCCCCTTGTGCAGGGCTGCCGTATCGATGCCGGACCCGATGAGGACGAGCTTGGTGAGCCGCTCGTCGTCGGCCTGCCGGGCCTCCGGGTAGAACCGCAGGAACCGCCCCACGGCGTGCACGGTGTACCGGTTGCGCGGATCGGCGGCGCCGAAGTCGACATGTCCCTTGATCCGGTAGAGCCCCTCCGGCCTGCCGTCGAGGTAGTCCAGCAGCCGACGGGGGTTCATGGGCACGGTGGAGCGGAAGGAGAGGCTGTCGTAGCCGGCGTGCAGATGGGTGCGGTGGGCGCCGTCGTCCCCGTGCCCGTCACCGCCGTCCCTGTCGTGCCCGCCACCGCCGTCCCTGTCGTGCCCGCCACCGCCGTCCCTGTCGTGCCCGTCACCGCCGTCCCTGTCGTGCCCGTCACCGCCGTCCCTGTCGTGACGGTGCAGGTCGTCGAAGGACAGCTGCCCGATCCGCTCCTCGGCCGGCCGGCAGTCGAAGAGGAACTCCGGGTCGACGCGTCCATAGGCGGCCGGGACGACGGCGGCACCGTCGGTGAGCGACCGGACGAGCCGCAGGACCCGCTCGCTGTCACCGGCTCGGTCGGTCTTGTTGACGACGACGAGATCGGCGAGGGCGAGATGGCGGTCGAGTTCCGGGTGCTTCGCGCGGGTGGCGTCGAACTCCACCGCGTCGACGACCTCCACGAGTCCGCCGTAGACGACGCGTGGCTGCTCGCTGGCCAGCACCATGCGGACGAGTTCCTGCGGCTCGGCGAGCCCACTGGCCTCGATGACGATGACGTCGATACCGGCGGAAGGCTGGGCGAGGCGGTCGAGATAGAGGTCGAGCTCGCTGGAGTCGACGGCACAGCACAGACATCCGTTGCCGAGGGAGACGGTGGAGTCCCCGAACGCCCCGGCCACGGCCATGGCGTCGATCTCGATGGCCCCGAAATCGTTGACGACGGCACCGATGCGGCTGCCGCCGCTGTGGTGGAGGAGATGGTTGAGCAGGGTGGTCTTGCCCGACCCCAGGAATCCCGCGAGTACGACGACGGGGATCTGCTGCGGACTCGACGACCGGCTCACCGTGCGCCCCTTCTCACACCGATGCGTACGCCGGATCACGTTCCGGCGGACGTACGAGGGCGGCTCATGTACCGGCTCTCGCCGGTACGGTGCGGCTCTCGTACGAAGATGGAATGACGACCCAGGATACGAGTGGGAGCAAACCCCGCGGAGTGAACGATTGTTAGCGGCGCTCGCGGGGCACACGTTGGGCATGGCGCCGGGAAACGCGGCCCGCACTTCCCTCCGTGCGCCTCCTCTCCGCCTCCCCGCCGATCAGAGCCGCTCGGCACCCTGGGAGACGGCAAGCGCGCCGCCCATCGCTCGCCGGTCCCCACCAGTCGACCCGCACCCGACGACCGGCGGACGGTCGCCTGATTCGGGGGTTGACATGGTCACACAGAGGTTTGGGATACGGGGGCTGGGCTCCGCCGCCGTGGCGGGGCTCGCGTTCGCGGCGGGAGCCCTGGCAGCGCTGGCCGCACAGCACCGACGGCAGACGGACCTCCTTCGCCAGGTCACGGACGCCAACGGGGCCGACAGCCTCCGGGCCTACCACCGCCTTCAGCTGTGCCTTCTGGGCAAGGCCATGGAAGACCCCGACCTCGCCGCAGTCGTGAGCACCGTCGACGCGGATTCCCCCACACGGAGGCGCCAGTACCTCTATGCCAACGCGTTGTACTCCAACGCCTTGTTCGGTTACCGGTCGGGCGTCGCGAATCTGGAGGAACTGCACGGCCACCTTCGCGTGCTGGTCCGGAACGCCATCTTCCGCGAATACTGGGAGGTCACACGGCACCATCGCGCCAGCCTCAAGGCGGAATCGGTGGAGGCCCGGGTCGGCACGATGGTGGACACGCTGATGCACGATCTGGATGAGTCAGACACCGAGGAGTGGTGGGTCGTGGGTGAACCTCCCGCCGAGGAGTACCCGCCCCACGACCAGCGCTGAGGCGGCGCTCTCTCGTCAACGTGCCGCGAACAGCCGCCACTTGGCGTAAAGTCGGAGGTCTGCGCTAGCGTGACGTTGGGCTACCCTGTCCCCGATTTCAACACATGAAACAACAGGATCGGGGTTGCCTTGAAAATCGTGCGTCGCATCGGTGCCTCTCCACGCGAGCGTGGAAGCATGACCGGTGAAACCTGCCCGGACATCTTCGAACTCAGTGACGGCAATTTCGCCGTCATCGGCACTGAGGCCACCGCGACGCTCGACAGCGAACTTCCCCCCGACGCAGCACGCGCGCACTACGAACGCATCGTCATCGTCAGCCGGGAGACCCTGGTCAGAGCGAAGGCCGACATCCCGGACAAGTAGCGGCGCGCTGCCTCGTCCAACCGCCGCTGAACCTCCCCCCGCCAGAGGTCCATCCCTCCAGGCCACCCCGTTGAGGACCACCTCCGGACGGCGAGCCGAGCCCCTGCAACCCCAGGTCGTCGCTCGCACCGAACTCACGAGGTCCGACACCAGACCGGTGCCGGACCTCACGCATGTCTCAGGCCACCGCCGGCACCGCCACCGGCGGTACCGGACCCACGTACCGGGCCGCCGGACGGATGATCTTCGGGTCCCGGGCCTGCTCGAGGATGTTGGCGCTCCACCCGACCACCCTGGCCGCGGCGAAGGTCGGGGTGAACATCTCACGCGGCAGGCCGCACAGTTCCATGACCACGCCCGCGTAGAATTCCACGTTCGTGTGGAGTTCGCGGCCGGGCTTCAGCTCGGCCAGGATGGCCTCGACCTGGCGCTCGACCTCGATCGCGAAGTCGACCAGCGGACCGCCGAAGCGCTCCGCGACACCCCGCAGCATCCGCGAGCGCGGATCCTCCGTGCGGTAGACGGGGTGCCCGAAGCCCATGATGCGGTCACCCGCGAGGACGCGTGCACGGATCCAGGAGTCGATACGGTCGGGCGTACCGATCGCGTCGAGGGTGTCCAGGGCGCGGCTGGGCGCGCCACCGTGCAGCGGGCCGGACAGAGCACCGACAGCACCCACCAGGGCCGCCGCCACATCGGCTCCGGTCGACGTGATCACCCGTGCCGTGAAGGTTGACGCATTGAATCCATGGTCAATGGTCGAGATCAAGTACTGCTCGATCGCCCGTGCGCGCATCTCGTCGGGTTCCGAACCCGTCAGCATGTACAGGTAGTTCGCGGCGTACGGCAGGTCCTCCCGCGGCTCGACGGGCTCAAGCCCCCGGCCCAGCCGGTACAGCGCCGTCAACAGTGTGGGTACGGCCGCCGCCGCCGCGAGCGTGTCCGCACGATGCCGGTCCGCGTCGATGTCGTACACCGGGCGGAAACCCTGTGAGGCGCCGAGCAGGGAGAGCGCCGTACGCAGGCCCGACAGCGGGCCGGACGGGCCGCTCGCCGCCGCCACCCCGGGCAGCGCGGCCCGTACGTCGTCGGGCAGCCGGCGCAGCCGCGCGGCACGGGCGGCGAAGGCCGACAGCTGCGCCGCGTCCGGCAGTTCGCCGTGGACCATCAGGTGCCAGACGTCCTCGAAACCGCGGGTCTGCGCGAGTTCGACGGCCGAGTACTGACGGTAGTGGTAGAAGCCCTCCAGCCCCCTGACGTCACCCAGCGCGGTGTCGGTGACGACGACGCCCGCGAGCCCCCGCGGCACATCGACGGAGGCGGGCGCGGCCCTGTTGATCGGCATGTTTCCTCCTTGGAATTGATTCGACTGTCCATGCTTGACTCAATTCCTGTCAATATTGATTGAATCAATACATTGCCGATGGGTACGGTGTCTGCCATGAAGGATCAAGAGGCGGCTCCCGGTGAGGACGCCCGGCTCACCACCAAGGAGGCGGCCGAGCTGCTCGGCGTGAAGCCCGAGACCGTCTACGCGTATGTGAGCCGCGGCCAGCTCAGCAGCCGGCGCGAGCCCGGCGGCCGTGGCAGCACCTTCGACGCCAAGGAGGTGGCGGCGCTGGCCCGGCGCAACAGACGTGAGCCCAGCGGGATGTCGTCCGGCGGCGGCGAGCTCTCGGTGCGCACCGGCATCACCCTGATCGACACGGATCGGTACTACTTCCGCGGCGTGGACGCGACCGAGCTCGCCGCGCGCCACTCCTACGAGGAGATCGCCGAGTGGCTGTGGACCGGACGGCTGCGGCCCGGCATCACCTTCAGCGCACCGGACGCCTCCGTCACCGTCGCCCGCCGCGCGGTGGACGCCCTGCCCGAGCACTGCGGCCCCACCGACCGGCTGCGGGTGGCGACGATCGCGGCCGCCACCGCGGACCCGCTCCGCTTCGACCTGTCGCCGGACGCGGTACTCGGTACCGCCCGTACCCTCATCCCCACCCTCGTCGCCGCCCTTCCACGGCTGCGGCACGACCACGGCGACGAGGGCCCGCTGGCCCGGCGCCTGTGGGGACGGCTCTCCGGCCGCACTCCCGACGAGGCGTCACTTCGTGTGCTGGACACGGCTCTCGGACTGCTCGTCGACCATGACCTGGCCGCCTCGACCCTCGCGGTCCGCGTCGCCGCCTCCGCCCGCGCGCATCCGTACGCCGCCGTCTCGGCCGGACTCGGCGTGCTGGAAGGCCCTCTGCACGGCGCGGCCAGCCGCCTCGCGCACCGGATGCTGCTCGAGGTTCTGGACCGGGGCACCGCGGCCCCGGTGGTCGCCGACGAACTGCGTGCCGGACGCCGGATCCCTGGACTGGGGCACCGGCTGTATCCCGGCGAGGACCCCCGCGCACGCGCCCTGTTCGCACTCCTGGAGGACGTACCGGCCGCGTCACCGGCCCTGGCGGCGGCCCGGGACATCGTCGCCACGACCGCGCGCCACTCGCCCCTGCACGCCAATGTCGACCTGGCCCTCGCGGTCCTCACGGCCTCCTCCGGCATGTCTTCCTCGGCGGGTGAGACCGTCTTCGCCGTTGCACGCACGGCGGGCTGGATCGCCCACGCCCTGGAGGAGTACGGGGAACGTCCACTGCGCATGCGCCCGAGCGGGCGCTATGTGGGCGCGCGTCCACCGCAGCCGCTCCCACAATGAGCCGGTGCGATTCCGCCTCCCCCAACCATGCTCCTCACGCCCCCTCCGCACGCCTGACGCGCCCCGAATGCGCCCCCGACCGCAGGGGTGGAAGTCACCATCGACCAAGTCAGGTTAGGCTCACCTGTGTGAGTACGTGCACGACCGCGTCGCAGGACCTCGACGAGCCCCTCGCCGCAACCGCGGCGTCCGCGAGGACGTGGCTGCTCCTGGAACAGCCGGGCCCCTGGGGTGCCAAGGCGCTCACATCGAGCCACCTGGACCCTGCACTCGGCCACGCCCTCGAAGCGGCGGCGGAGGGCACCGGCGTGCGGATCGCGCTGATCCGGCGTCCCGGGCGGCACGCCGACTGCGGTATGTCCGCCGTCCGGCAGGTGTATGCGGCCCACACCACACCCGGCAACGTATGGCTCCAGGCCGCCACGACCTCCGCGCCGGAGCGGCTGCTCGACCTGGACTTCGCGGCGCTCGGCATGGGTGACAGCCATACCTTCGACTCGGTTCTCCAGGGGAGGCCCCACACAGGCGACCCGTTCGCCTTCGTCTGCACCAATGGAAAGCGGGACCGCTGCTGCGCCCTCCTCGGCCGTCCCCTCGCGGCCGAACTGACCGCCTCCGGAGTCGATGCGGTCTGGGAGGTCACCCATCTGGGCGGCCACCGCTTCTCGCCCACAGTGCTCGTCCTCCCGTTCGGATACGCGTACGGGCGGGCGCAGGCCCACCACGTCAAGGAGGTCCTCCAGGGGGTACGCGAAGGGCGGGTCGTGGTCGAGGGGTGCCGCGGACGCTCCACCTGGGAGCGGCCCGCTCAGGCCGCCGAACTCGCGGTGCGCACAGTGGCCCACGAGTACGCCGCGGACGCGCTGACCGTCGTCCGTACGGACGGCGCCGCACCGCGCTGGGAGGTCACCGTCGCCCACACCGACGGCCGTCTGTGGCGCGTGATCGTGGCGCGGGGCGCCTCCCTGCCGCCACGCCCGGAGAGCTGCGGCTCGGTGCTGGGTTCCCCGGCCCGGATGGACGTCGTCTCGGTGCGGGAGCTGCTCACCGCGGCCACGGCCGACCCCGTGCGCCGCTGAAGGCACAAGCCGCACGGCACGGACACGGGTCACCGCGCCCCCGGACGTCCCACGGGAGATCCAGGCCACACCCCTATGGCAGGGCTCACCCGTCCCCGTACCGTCGAGCGCATGAGCCCACCTCCCCCTGCACGGCGACTGCGTCTCGGTCTGCCGCGGCGGATGTTCTCGCAGGTTCTGCTGATGCAGGTGGCGATCGCCGCAGGCGTCGCCGTGCTCGCCACCGGGCTGTTCCTGGCGCCGCTCGGCCATCTGCTGGACGAGCAGGCGATGCGCCAAGCCCTCGCGATCGCCCAGACCACGGCGGCCCAGCCGGGGATCGCCGAGGACTTGCAGTCGACACGGCCCTCGCCCGACGGGCCCGTGCAGGCGCAGGCGGAACGCATCCGCAAGGCCAGCAGGGCGGAGTACGTCGTGGTGATGAACATGCACAAGGTGCGCTGGTCGCACCGGGATCCCAGGCAGATCGGCAAGGTCGTCTCGACCGACCCGAGCGAGGCCCTGGCCGGCAAGGAGGTCATGGGGATCGACAGTGGCACCCTGGGCCGCTCGGCCCGCGGCAAGGTGCCGCTGCGGGACGCCCATGGCCGGATCATCGGCGCGGTCTCCGTCGGCATCGAGTACGACAGCGTGCGGGCCCGGCTGATCCACGCGATACCGGAACTCTTCGCATACGCGGGAGCGGCCCTCGCCATCGGTGCGCTGGCCGCGTATCCGGTCTCGCGCAGGGTCCAACGGCAGACCCGTGACCTGGCGTTCTCCGACATCTCCGCGCTGCTCGCCGAGCGCGAGGCGATGCTGCACGGCATCAGGGAAGGTGTCGTCGCCCTGGACCGCGGGGGCCGGGTGCGCCTCCTCAACGACGAGGCGCAGCGCCTGCTGGGCATCGGTGACGAGGCCGTCGGCCGGTCCCTGGACGCGGCGCTGGGCGAGGGCCGTACGACCGATGTGCTGGCCGGACGGGTCCTGGGCACCGATCTGCTCACCGTGCGCGGTCACCGCGTCCTCGTCGCCAACCGTATGCCCACCGACGACGGCGGCGCCGTCGCCACCCTGCGCGACCGCACCGAGCTCGAGCAGCTGGGCCGCGAACTGGACTCCACACGCGGGCTGATCGACGCCCTGCGCGCCCAGGACCACGAGCACGCCAACCGTATGCACACGCTTCTGGGCCTGCTCGAACTGGAGATGTACGACGACGCGGTGGAGTTCGTCGGCGAAGTGGTCGGCGACCACCGGGCCACCGCGGAACAGGTCGCCGAGAAGATCCACGATCCGCTGCTGGCGGCCCTGTTGGTGGGGAAGGCCGCGGTCGCAGCCGAGCGGGGCGTGGCCCTGTGGATCGCCGACGCAACGCTGCTGCCGAACCGGCTGATCGACCCGAGGGGGCTGGTCACGATCGTCGGCAACCTGGTCGACAACGCCCTGGACGCCGTCGCCGGCACCCCGCACGCGCGCGTGGACGTCGACCTGCGCGCCGAGGGGCGTACGGCGGTCATCCAAGTGCGGGACACGGGGCCGGGGATCCCCGCCGAACGGTGGGAGTTGATCTTCACGGACGGATGGTCCACCAAGCAGCCCCCGGCTCACGGCAAACGCGGAATCGGCCTCGCCATGGTGCGCCGCCTCGCCGAACGCCAGGGCGGCAGCGCTCGCGTGGGCGATGCGGACGGCGGCGGCGCGGAGTTCACCGTGGTCCTGCCGGAGGCCCTCGAAGAACCCGGTCCGGCGCCGGAGCCGCCTGCCGCGGCCGGCCGTGCCCTCGTCCCGGCGCGCGAGACACCGGCGCACCTGACACCGCTCACGGACACATCTGTTCCCATCCCCGAGGAGGAGCCACGATGACCCGGCCGATCGAAGTGCTGGTCGTGGACGACGACATCGGGGTTGCCCGGGTCAACGCCGCATACGTTGAGAAGGTCGCCGGGTTCCATGTGGCCGGCGAGGCCCACGACGCGGCCGCCGCGCTGCGCCGGATGGAGACGCCGCCCCGTCCGGACCTGGTGCTGATGGACCACTATCTGCCCGACGGCACGGGGCTCGCGGTCGTCCAGGAGATGCGCAGACGCGGTCACCAGACCGACGTGATCATGGTGACGGCGGCCCGTGACGTCCGGAACGTCCAGGCGGCGATGCGGCACGGCGCACTGCAATACCTGGTCAAGCCGTTCGCCTTCGCGAGTCTGCGCGCCAAGCTGGAGGCATACGCCGAACTGCGCCGCACACTCGACGGCGGCGGGGAGGCCGAACAGGCCGAGGTCGACCGGATCTTCGGCGCCCTGTCGGCGGGGGCGGAGCCGGGGCTGCCCAAAGGTCACTCCGCCACCACCGCGGAACTCGTACGCCGCGTCCTGATGAGTGCGCGGGGGCCGCTGTCAGCCCAGGAGGTCGCCGAACTGGCCGGGCTGAGCCGCCAGACCGCACAGCGCTATCTGAAGCTCCTGGAGCGCACGGGGCGGGCCACCCTGACCCTCAAATACGGCGACGCGGGCCGCCCCGAGCATCGCTACGTCTGGGCGGCCCGCACCTGAGGGCACGGCAGGGGGCTCAGCCCGCGGCCTTCTTCACGAACTCCGTGGTGTACGTCTTGCCGAGGTCGATGGTGGCGTTCTTGATGTTCGGGTTGAAGGCCTTGAGAACCCTCTCGACCGTCCCGGGACCGTCCGCGGGCATCACGCCGTCCCTGGTGAACATCGGCAGCGTGCTCTTGATGGCGATCGCGTAGAGCGTCTTGTTCCCCTGGGAGTAGTCGGCCGGCATCTTCTCGGCGATCTCGTTCGCGGTGTGCGAGGACATCCACTTCAGGGTCTTCACGAAGGCGTTGGCCAGCTTCTGGACGGTGCCCTTGTGGCTTTCGACCCAGTCCGTCTGCATGTAGAGGCTGGACGACGGGTACGGGCCGCCGAGCGCCTCCTGCGAGCCCTGCGGCGTCCGCATGTCGACGAGCACCTTGCCGAGGTCCTTCTGGATGACCGTGGCGACGGTCGGGTCCGTCGTCATGCCGCCGTCGATGGAGCCCTTCTCGAGGGCGGAGACGAACGTCGGACCGGCACCGACCGCAACCGGGCTGAACTCGCCGACGTTCACGCCGTTCCTCACCGCGAGGTACTTGGTGAGGAAGTCGGTCGAGGAGCCGAGACCGGTGACACCGAGCTTCCTGCCCCTGAAGTCCTTCGGCGACGCGATGTCCTGCGTACGCTTGCTGGAGACGATCTCCACCTCACCGGGCGCCTGCGAGAACTGCACCACCGACTGGACGTGCTTGCCCTTGGTCTGCAGATCGAGGGTGTGGTCGTAGAAGCCGACGGCCCCCTGAACCTGTCCGGAGACGAGCGCGGTCTCGGCCTGCACGCCGGCCGGCTCGCTCAGCAGGTCGACATCGAGGCCCTCCGCGTCGAAGTAGCCGAGCCGCTGGGTGAGCATGGCGGGCAGGTAGATGACCTTGTCGAGGCCACCCACCATGATCCTGACCTTCTCGCCCTTGCCGCCGCCCTTGCTGCCGGAATCGGAGGACGCGGTGGTGGCGGCGTCGTTGGCGCAGGCGGTGAGCGAGGAGACGGCGAGCAGGCCGGCCGCGGCGAGGGCGGCGATTCTGGCGGACTTGCGCATGGCGGTTCACGTCCTTGTGAGAGGGCTGTGCGGGAGCAAGACGGGGTCGACGGGCCGGTTGGCGAAAGGCGCGGATCACGCACCCGGCCGGGGGGGCGATCAGTGCCCGGAGTCCGACGGCTTCCAGCGGAAGATGCGGCGCTCGGCGAAGGTGAGCAGTCCCTCGGCCACCAGCGCGACGACCGCGAGGATGACCATCGCTGCATACACCCCGGCCGCGTTGAAGGTGCCCTGGGACTGGGCGACGAGCAGGCCGATGCCCTTGGTGGCGCCGATGTACTCACCGACGATGGCGCCGATGAGGGCGAAGCCGAAGCTGACATGAAGGCTGGTGAAGATCCATGAAGTGGCTGACGGGATGACGACCTGAAGCGTCACGCGCCGATTGCTCGCGCCCAGGACGCGGGCATTGGCGACCAGGTTGCGGTCGACCTCGCGGGCGCCCTGGAAGGCGTTGAAGAAGACCGGGAAGAAGACCAGGACGACGGCGGACGCCACCTTGGAGGACGGCCCCAGCCCGAACCAGATCACGAAGATCGGGGCGAGGACGATTCTGGGGATCGAGTTGAGCACCTTGGTGTAGGGGCCGAGGACATCGGCGAGGAAGCCGATCCGTCCCAGCGCGATGCCGAAGATCACACCGGCCATCACACCGATCACCCAGCCGAGCAGCGCCTCATGGAGCGTGACCCAGATCTGCTCGCCGAGCGAGCCGAGCGCGGTGCCATGGGTGATCCAGGTGGAGATCTGGTCCCAGATCTTCGACGGCATCGAGAAGTTGAACGGGTCGATGGCCTCGGCCCGCGACAGCCACTCCCAGAGCCCGAGCACGGCGACCAGCAGCAGCACACGGGCCAGCAGGACGACGGCCCTGCGTCTGCGGGCGGCACGCGCGCGTGAGTGGGCGCGGTCGGGCTTGGACGTGCCGGCCGGAGCCGGTGCGGAGATGACCTCAGGCGACATGGGCGGCACCTCTCTCGCGCGTGATCCGGACCTCTTCGCCCAGGGACTCCCAGATCTCGCGGTAGATCTCGATGAACCGCGGCTCCAGCCGCACCGACTCGACCTTTCGGGGCCGGGGCAGGTCGATGTCGAAGACCTGCTTCACGGTCGCGGGTCCGGCGGTCATCACAACGACCTTGTCGGCGAGCGCGATCGACTCCTCGAGGTCGTGGGTGACGAAGACGACCGACGCGCCCGTGCCCTCCCACAGCTCCAGCAGTTCGTCCGACATCAGCGCCCTCGTCTGTACGTCGAGCGCCGAGAAGGGCTCGTCCATCAGCAGGATCTCGGGGTCGTTGACGAAGGTGGCCGCGAGGGCGACGCGCTTGCGCTGGCCGCCGGACAGCTGGTGGGGGTAGCGGTCCTCGAAGGCCGCGAGCCCGACCCGGGCGAGCCACTCCCGAGCCTTCTCCTTGGCCTCCGCCTTGGGCACGCCGCGGAAGCGTGGCCCCGCCATCACGTTGGACAGGACCGTACGCCAGGGGAAGGTGGCATCCTGCTGGAAGACGAAACCGACCTTGTTCCCGACTCCGGCGACCGGCTCGCCGGCCACCAGGACCTCGCCCTCGGTGGGCTCCTCAAGGCCGCTGACCAGGCTCAGAGTTGTCGACTTTCCGCACCCGGTGGGCCCGACGACGGCGACGAACTCGCCATGTCCGACGGTCAGATCGAGGCCCCTGACGGCCGTGTGCAAACCTCCTGACGGCGTCCGGAACGTCTTGCTCGCGCCCCGCAACTCGATGGCGGGGCTCCTGTCTGCGCTCATGGCCCCGGACCGTAGATGCGGCGCGGGCCACGGCAGCAGCCTTCTGGGCGCAACCCGTCCTTCTGCTTGCAGGAGTCTGTTGTGCTCGTTTTGCTCGCGCTACAACAACGGAGCCGAAGCACGGGCTTGACGCTCGCCTGGCCCGAGGGGAGAGAGGCCCGATGATTGACGTCCTGGTCGTGGACGACGACTTCCGTGTCGCCGAGATCAACGCCAAGTACGTGGGCAAGGTTCCCGGCTTCCGGGTGGCCGCCCGCGCACACAGCGCGGCCCAGGCGCTGGCCGCGGTGGAACGCGACCCGATCGACCTGGTTCTGCTCGACCACTACCTGCCCGACCGGACGGGCCTCGAACTGGTCCACCGCATGCGCGAACGCGGCCACGGCACCGATGTCATCATGATCACGGCGGCGGGTGATGTGGCGACCGTCCAGGCCGCGATGCGTCTGGGCGCCCTGCACTACCTGGTCAAGCCCTTCACCTTCGCGGCGCTGCGCACGCGCCTCGACTCGTACGCCGCCCTACGCCGCACCGTCGACCGCGTGGGCGGCCGGGGCGTGACGGGCCAGGAGCAGGTCGACCGCATCTTCGGCGCCCTGCGCACCGCGCCCGCGGCCGCGTCCCCCAGGCTGCCCACCGGCCACTCGGAGCCGACGACGGATCTCATCTGCGAGGTACTCCACCGGGCCGAACACCCCCTGTCGGCCCATGAGGTGGCCGCGAGGACGGGGCTCAGCCGCTCCACTGCCCAGCGCTATCTGCGCCATCTGGAGCAGGCGGGCCGACTGCGGCTCTCTCTGAAGTACGGCGACACGGGGCGCCCCGAGCACCGGTACGCGTGGGTGGCGCCCTAGGTGTGCCGGGGCGTGGCGCGGGCGGTGGGAAACCTCCGCGGACCGGGCGCCCCGACGCGCGTACGCCGTCGGGGCGCCCGGTGGCGTCAGACTGCTCCGGCGCCCGTCAGTGACCGCACCTCGGTCTCCGCGTGCTTGGCCTCGTCGGCCGGTTCCGCCGAGGTGACCGTGCCGAGCCAGCCCGCGAGGAAGCCGAGCGGGATGGAGACGATGCCCGGGTTCTGCAACGGGAAGTACTGGAAGTCGACGCCGGGGAACAGTGATCCGGGGCTTCCCGAGACGACCGGGGACAACAGGACGAGGCCCAGTGCGGGTACGAGGCCCCCGTAGACCGCCCACACGGCGCCACGTGTCGTGAAACTGCGCCAGAAGAGCGCATACATCAGCACCGGCAGGTTCGCGGATGCGGACACCGCGAAGGCGAGCCCCACCAGGAACGCCACATTGAGGTCGCGGGCCAGCAGCCCGAGTGCGATCGCCACCACACCGATGCCGACGGCGGCGGCCCGCGCCACGGCCACCTCGCTGCGCGGCTTGGCACGAGGGCGCCGCAGTGACGCGTAGAGGTCGTGGGCGACCGCGGCCGAGGAGGCGAGGGTGATCCCGGCGACGACCGCCAGGATCGTGGCGAAGGCGACTGCTGCGACCATGGCGAACAGAACCGTCCCACCCGTGGAGTCCGCCCCGCCGCCCAGTTTCAGCGCCAGCAGCGGCACGGCCGTGTTCCCGGCCGCGTTGGACTCCCGTACGGCGTCCGGCCCGACGACGGCGGCGGCACCGAAACCGAGCACGATCGTCATCAGATAGAAGCCGCCGATGAGCCCGACGGACCAGACGACCGAGCGGCGGGCGGCGCGCGCGGTCGGCACGGTGTAGAAGCGGGACAGGATGTGCGGCAGCCCGGCGGTGCCCAGCACCAGCGCCAGCCCCAGACTGATGAAGTCGATCCGCGCCGTCCAGGTCCCGCCGTACTTCAGGCCGGGCGCGAGGAACGCCTCGCCGTGCCCGCTGCGCTCCGCCGCCGTCCTCAGCAATGCGTTGGCGTCCCCGTGGAAACGCACCAGCACCAGAACGGTCAGTGCCACCGTCCCACCGAGCAGCAGGATCGCCTTGACGATCTGGATCCAGGTGGTGGCCCGCATCCCGCCCAGCGACACATAGATCACCATCAGCGCGCCGACGACGATCACCGTCCAGGCATGCGATGCCGTACTCGTGCCGCCGAACAGCAGCGCGACGAGGCTGCCCGCTCCCACCATCTGCGCCACCAGGTACAGCACGGACACGGTCACCGAGGACGCACCCGCCGCGATTCGCACGGGCCGTTTGCTCATGCGCGCGGCGATGACGTCGGCGAGGGTGAACCGACCGCAGTTGCGGACCAGTTCGGCGACGAAGAACAGCACCACGAGCCAGGCGACGAGGAAGCCCACGACATACAGCAGCCCGTCGTACCCGAAGAGCGCAATGAGGCCGGTGACGCCCAGGAACGAGGCCGCCGACATGTAGTCGCCCGCGATGGCAAAACCATTCTCCATCGGTGAGAACAGCCGCCCGCCCGCGTAGAACTCCTCCGCCGAGCCGTGCCGGTTGCGGCTCACCATTGTCGTGATCGTCAGCGTGATCGCGACGAATACCCCGAACAGCAGCAGCGCCAGTGCCTGATGGTGTCCGCTCACCTCTCGCCACCCCTGAGTCCACGCGTCAACTCCTGGGTGTCCCACCGCAGATCGAGCGCGGCCCGGTCCCTGCGCAACCGCGCGTGCCGTGCGTACGCCCAGGTGAACACAAACGTCGTCAGGAACTGCCCGAGCCCCGCCACCATGGCCACGTTCACGGCGCCCGCCACCGGCCGTGTCATCAGCCCGGGTGCCGTCTGAGCGGTCACCACATAGCCCACGTACCAGCTGAAGAAGACCGCGAACCCCGGAATCACGAACCTCCGGTACCGGCTGCGCACCTCCCGGAACGCCGCGCTGCGCTGCACCTCCAGGTAGACGTCCGCCACACGGGCGGTCCCCGCCTCTCCCCGGGGCGCGGGCGGCACGGCTGGAGCGGGAGTACCCGTCCCGTCCAGTTCCCCCCAGCCGGAGGCGAGCGCGTCGTACCAGGGGTCGTCGTACCTCGTATGTCCGGTCGCCGCCCCGGCCGCCAGTGCCGGGTCATGGACTTCGTGCTTCTCAACCGAACTCTCGGGGCCACCCCCGCCTCCGCGAGGACGGCCATTGCTTGACTTCATGCCCAAGGATGGACAGAACGGGAAGATCCCCGACTCTTCTTCACCGGGCTCTTCACCCCATCAGGTGACTCACTGCGAGGGAGGCCGTACGAGTCCCTGTGCGTACGCGTAACGAACCGCCTGCGCACGGTCCTTGAGCCCCGTCTTGGTGAAGAGATTGTTGATGTGGGTCTTCACCGTGGCCGTGGAGACATGCAGTCTGCGGGCGATCTCCTGGTTGGTCAGCCCCTCGGCGATCAGTACGAGCACCTCCGTCTCCCGGGTGGTGAGCCCGTCCGGTGCCACCGGTGCCGCCACCCGCTCCGGCTCGGACAACCGCTCCAGCAGCCGTCGCTGGACGCTCGGGGAGAGTCCCGCGTCCCCCGACAGCACGCTCCGCACGGCCCGCACGATCTCGTCGCCGCCGGCGTCCTTGGTGAGATAGCCGCGTGCCCCCGCTCTCAGCGCCGGGAAGAGCGACTCGTCGTCCGCGTAGGTGGTGAGCACGACGACCTGGGTGCCGGGGTGCTCGGCGCGGATGCGTCTTGTCGCCTCGACACCGTCGCACCGGGGCATGCGCAGGTCCATCAGCACCACGTCCGGGGCGAGTTCGGCGACGAGCTTCACGGCCTCCTCCCCGTCCCCGGCCGCACCGACGACCTCGATCCCCGGAAGCAGCCCGAGCAGCATCACGATCCCCTCGCGCACCACCGTCTGGTCGTCCGCCACGACCACCCGGGCGATCTTTCCGCTGTCCTCCTCCGTCATACGGGCACCTTCAGTGTCACCACGAATCCCTCCTCGCCCGGCCCCGCCTCCAGTGAGCCGCCCAGCAGCTCGGCACGCTCCCGCATGCCCAGGAGACCGTACCCGGCCCCCGCCCCGGCCAGTTCGCCGGGCGATCCACCCGAGTCCCTGACGTCCAGCGTCACTTGGTGCTCGGCGTACTCCAGCCGTATCTGCACCTTGGCGCCCGGGGCGTGCTTGCGGACGTTCGTCAGGGCCTCCTGCGCTACCCTGCGAACCGCCTGCGAGGACTGGGCGGGCAGGTTCCTGCGGTCACCCGAGACGGTGAGGTGCGCGCCGTCCGCGGTGGCGACGAGCTCGCTCAGGAAGTCCTCGAGCGGGGACATCTCGCCGCGCAGTGCGGACAGCGCCTGCCGGGTCTCGGCGAGGCCCTCCCGGGCCATCCCCCGGGCAGCCACGACCCGTTCGAGGATTCTGTCCCGGTCGGCTCCTCCCTCGATCAGCAGCCGTGCCGCCTCGAGATGCACGAGCTGCGCCGACAGGCTGTGCGCCAGCACGTCGTGGATCTCCCGTGCAATCCGGGCCCGCTCCGCCAGCGCCGCCGACTCGGCCTCGGCCGCCCGGGCGGCCCGCTCCTGTGCGAGCAGCTGCAGGGCGCTTCCGCGTGCTTCCGCGTCGAGACGCAGCACGTAACCTGCGAGGGCGATCCCACCGGTGGTGACCACGCTGGTCAGCCAGCCTCCGTGGTTCACCGAGGCGAACGCCCCCAGCCCGGCGCCTGCCGCGGGCAGCGCGGCGACGAGGGGCAGCCGCTCCATGGCGGCGACGGCGCACCCGCACCACAGCACGACCGCCGCGTCGCGCAGATCCAAGGCGTACGCCCCAAGCGCCAGTCCCAGGAGCACCCCGAGAAGGGTGACCGAGGGGAGCAGCCGGTGCTGCAGTGTGGTCTGGAAGTAGGCCCACGCACCCGCTCCGCACAACAGGACCCCGACCGCCGCCGTGGCGATGCCCCACGCGTGCAGGCGGTCATCCGTGAACGTCGTCCACAGAAGCATGCCGAGGGCGACGAGGCGTGTGGTCCAGGCGAGCGCGCGCCGGGCGCTGGAGTCTCCCGCGCGGGACAGTGCCTCGCGGGAGGGCCAGCGCGTCCAGGCGTTTTCCCTCACACAGGCTCCTTCCACGCGGTCTGGGGCACGCGGTCAACGTACGCCTCGCTCTTGACGCCGCCAGGGGTGACCGGCTTCGACCGCCAGGCAAGGATCCCGCCTCGGAGCAGCAGGGTGGCGGCGAGGGCGAGAAGAAGTGCGGAGCTGTCCTGGTGAACACCGAGCGCGGCGCCTATGCCGAAGAGTCCGGCTCGCAGGGCTATGCCGACGATCCATACGGCGACGCTGGCCTTGGTGCTCCGGCTCCAGACCGTGCCGTCCGGCTCGGTCCATATCCGTGAGGTCCAGGCCCAGCCGGCACCGGTGGCCAGCCCTATGAGCATCTCGGCCGCCAACAGGAGGGCGGACTCCAGGTGATGGTGGGGGTCGAGGAGGCCGGGCCTGCGCAGCGCCAGGAAGGCCAGGACGACGGGCACGATCCACCAGCGCCGGTCCGTGGTGACAGGGCGGGCGCGGAACTGGCGCACGACGATCAGAACGACTGCGGCGGTGATCAGCAGGGCATCGGCGAGCCCGGACATCGCGGCCTCCGTGGGCGGGGAAGAGCGGATGTCGGCAGCGGGTGCTGCCGACGCCTTCGACAGTACGGAATTCCGCAGGTCAGCAGATCGGAGCTGGGGTGGATCCCGGGTGGATCCGTGACACGAGGGCTTCTCCACCCGAGGGTGGAGAAGCCACCTGGGCGGCCCCGGCGACGTACAGGCCGCGAGTGGACGGTCGCCACTCGGTGTGTCGCCCTTCGCCGGCTGCTCTGAGCGGCGGTGGTCGCCGGCCGGCGGGCCCCAGGGCCCGAACGGACCCCAGGGCCTGCGCCCCGACGGGCGGCTACGCGTCGATGCGCGACCGGTCCAACGTCGCCGCCGAGCTGGAGATGAACTCCTTGCGCGGGGCCACGTCGTTGCCCATCAGCAGGTCGAAGACCTGCTCGGCGGCCTCCAGGTCGGAGAGGTTGATCCGGCGCAGGGTGCGGTGGCGCGGGTCCATCGTCGTCTCGGCCAGCTGGTCGGCGTCCATCTCGCCAAGACCCTTGTAGCGCTGGATGGAGTCCTTGTACCTGATGCCCTTGCTCTGGAACTCCAGCAGCTTGTCCCGCAACTCGCGGTCCGAGTACGTGTAGACGTATTTGTCCTGGCCCTTCTTCGGCTGGACGATCTCGATGCGGTGCAGCGGCGGCACCGCGGCGAAGACCCGGCCCGCCTCGACCATCGGCCGCATATAGCGGTGGAACAGCGTCAGGAGCAGGGTGCGGATGTGGGAGCCGTCCACGTCGGCATCCGTCATCATGATGATCTTGCCGTAACGGGCCGCGTCGATGTCGAACGTCCGGCCGGATCCGGCTCCTATGACCTGGATGATCGCGCCGCACTCGGCGTTCTTGAGCATGTCCGTCACGGACGACTTCTGGACGTTCAGGATCTTGCCGCGGATCGGCAGCAGTGCCTGGAACTCGGAGTTCCGGGCGAGCTTCGCCGTACCGAGCGCGGAGTCGCCCTCGACGATGAACAGCTCGCTGCGGTCGACGTCGTCACTGCGGCAGTCGGCGAGCTTGGCCGGCAGCGAGGAGGACTCCAGGGCCGTCTTGCGGCGCTGCGCGTCCTTGTGCTGGCGGGCGGCGATGCGTGTGCGGGCCGCGGCGACGGCCTTCT
Source organism: Streptomyces hygroscopicus (assembly GCF_026168105.1). Taxonomy (GTDB): domain Bacteria; phylum Actinomycetota; class Actinomycetes; order Streptomycetales; family Streptomycetaceae; genus Streptomyces; species Streptomyces hygroscopicus_D. Next base: position 40,392 of record NZ_LBMW01000041.1, on the reverse strand, counting down.
CCAGAACCACTCGGGCCTGCTGGGCGGCGTCACGCTTCGTCGAGGTCAGGAACGCCTTGAGCTCCTTGGACACCACGTTCGCGACAATGCGGCGCGCCGCGGAGGTGCCGAGGACCTCCTTGGTCTGGCCCTCGAACTGCGGCTCGGCCAGGCGCACGGTGACGACCGTGGTCAGCCCCTCGAGAGCGTCGTCCTTGACGATGTCGTCCTCGGCCACACGCAACAGCTTCTTTGCGCGCAACACCTCGTTCATCGTTCTGGTGACGGCCTGCTCGAACCCGGCGACGTGAGTGCCGCCCTTGGGAGTGGCGATGATGTTGACGAACGACCTGAGGGTCGTGTCGTAACCGGTCCCCCAGCGCAGCGCGACATCGACGCCCAGTTCCCGGGTGACCTCGGTCGGCGTCATCTGGCCGTGGTCGTCCAGGACGGGGACCGTCTCCTTGAAGGTTCCCTGCCCGGAGAAGCGGAGGACGTCGCACACCGGCTTGTCCGTCGCGAGGTACTCGCAGAACTCGCTGATACCGCCGTCGAAGCGGAAGGACTCCTCGCCCTTGCTGCCGCCCTCGCCGAGACCGTACTCGTCACGGACGACGATGGTCAGGCCGGGCACCAGGAAGGCCGTCTGGCGGGCGCGCTGGTGCAGCGTCTCCAGGGAGAGCTTGGCGTCCTTGAGGAAGACCTGGCGGTCGGCCCAGTAGCGCACGCGCGTGCCCGTGCGGGTCTTGGGGATCTTCTTGGGCTTGCGCAGGCCGCTCTTCGGCTCGAACTTCGCGTCCGGACCCTCGCCGGCGAAGGCACCCGGCACGCCGCGCCGGAAGCTGATCGCGTGCGTGTGGCCGGCGCGGTCGACCTCGACGTCCAGGCGCGCGGAGAGCGCGTTCACCACGGACGCGCCCACGCCGTGCAGACCGCCGGACGCAGCATACGAGCCGCCGCCGAACTTGCCGCCCGCATGGAGCTTGGTCATCACGACCTCGACCCCGGAGAGGCGGGTCTTCGGCTCCACGTCGACCGGGATGCCCCGGCCGTTGTCCCGCACCTCGACGGAACCGTCGTCGTGCAGGATCACTTCGATGTGGTCGCAGTAGCCCCCCAGGGCCTCGTCCACGGAATTGTCGATGATCTCCCAGAGGCAGTGCATCAGGCCCCGACTGTCGGTCGAGCCGATGTACATACCGGGGCGCTTGCGTACGGCCTCGAGGCCTTCGAGGACGAGCAGGTGCCGCGCGGTGTAGTTGGAACCGTCCCGGTCTGCTCCGGTCAGCAGCGCTGTGGACGGCACTGACGTCTCGGCGGTCACGCGGTTCGCTCCTCGCTGAATTTCAGATGGGGCCCTTTGGGGTAAGGGGTCGGCTTCGGTCGCCGGTCCGAGGGTACCGAGGCCTGGTAGAGCCGTTGTAACGCCACCCTCGACGTGAAACTCAGCCTAGTCCAGACTCGCACGAGCGTTCGATCCCTCGTTGGGGTGAAGTACATATCACGTTCCCTTCGAGGCATGAACCATTTAGGCTCCGGGCACGTCCTCTTGCACAACCGGCAACCCGCCGGAGGAGGACCGGACAACCGACAGACGCGAACCCGTACGACACGAAAACACGTAATACGGCACATTCGCCGCCAACCGGCAGCAGACAGTCGGCTCCGGAAGAAATTTTCCAGGAGAAGCCGCGAGCGGGAACGTTTTCGGCCTGGTTGGATGTTGACCCTGGTACGACAGCTCGTCGAGCTAGAGAAGAGGCGACGTGACTACTGTTCTGACCCCCGCGAGCCCGCTGACGGCCGCTGACCGCTGCGACCGTTGCGGCGCCCAGGCGTACCTGCGCGTCGTCCTCCTGAGCGGCGGAGAACTGCTCTTCTGCGCCCACCACGGCCGCAAGTTCGAGCCGGAACTCAAGAAGATCGCCGCTGAGATACAGGACGAGACGGAACGGCTCACCACCGCTCCGGCAAACGCGTCCGAAGAGGAACGCTGACACTCGCGTCCACGACGAGCCTGTGCCGGCGCCGAGGCCGGCGAGCGGGCGGCCACCCCGATCACCGGGAGTGGCCGCCCGCTCTCGTACGACACGTCCGGTCGGCACCTCGTGACACAGGCCTCACGCACACCGTGCGCAGGACGGCCCGCACCTCCAGAACGTGGGCAGCCCGCAACGCCCAGCGCGCCACGACAGCGCACACGCCCGTGCATCGGCGGTGCATCCGGCGGCCCGCGAAGAGACCGCCCTTCAGTACCGGCCATGGGGCTCCGGCATGTGGCAGCTGCCCTCAGTGGCCGCCGTTCAGCGTTTTGAGGACATCCGAGACCCGCGTGTAGACCCCGGGGCTCCCCGGCTGCCCGCAGCCGTTCCCCCACGACACCAGGCCGACCAGACGCCCCTGAGCGACGAGCGGTCCCCCGCTGTCCCCCTGGCAGGCGTCGCGGCCGCCCTCGGGCTCGCCTGCGCACAACATGGAGGCGGCGAGGTACTTTCCGTCCACGCCGCCCGGATACGCCTGCTCACAGGTCGCATCCGGCAGGACCTGCAGGGTCGCGCCCCGCAGGCTGCGCGCGTAGTCGGCCTGCCCGGTGGCGTCACCCCAGCCGTACACCGTCGCGGCCGTGCCCGGCGCATAGGCCGGGTCCCCGGCCGCCGCCATCCCGATGACCGAACTCGCGGGAAGCGGCGAGGCGAGGGTGAGCAGGGCGAAGTCCCCGGCGTTCGTGTAACCGTTGTACCGAGGATTCACCCAGGTGGCGGTCACCGGGATCTCCTTGCCCTGGCTGGACGTGAGGTCCGTACGGTCCGTGATGACCTTCAGGTCCCGTACCTGCCCCGGCGGCGCTCCCAGCACTGCCGCACTCATACAGTGAGCCGCGGTGAGGACCCTGGAGCGGTCCACCACCACTCCCCCGCAGAACTGTCCCGCCCGCGTACCTCCGAACCGGTCACGGCTGGAGAGGGCGACCGTCCACGGACTTTGGGAGATGTCGACGGGGAAGCCTCCGATGACAACGTCATCTGCCGTCGCGGAAGACGGGGACACCAGCGGTGTCAGGGCCGCGGCGGCTCCCACGGCCAGCGCTCGGGCGAAAGGGCGACGCATGCGCACTCCTCACTGTCAGATGATCGTGGAACACCCACAGTGATCCAGTTCGCTGCAACGCGCACACGCAAAGGGGCCGACCCCCGTAGGAGCCGGCCCCCCGACGACACGAACCCCGAGGCCTAGTCGAGGTAGTCGCGCAGCACCTGGGAGCGCGACGGGTGACGCAGTTTCGACATCGTCTTGGACTCGATCTGGCGGATACGCTCACGGGTGACGCCGTACACCTTGCCGATCTCGTCGAGGGTCTTCGGCTGACCGTCGGTGAGACCGAAACGCATGGAGACGACGCCCGCTTCGCGCTCGGACAGGGTGTCGAGCACGGAGTGCAGCTGCTCCTGAAGGAGCGTGAAGCTGACCGCGTCGGCCGGGACGACGGCCTCGGAGTCCTCGATGAGGTCACCGAACTCGCTGTCGCCGTCCTCGCCCAGCGGGGTGTGCAGCGAGATCGGTTCGCGGCCGTACTTCTGGACCTCGATGACCTTCTCCGGGGTCATGTCGAGCTCCTTGGCCAGTTCCTCCGGGGTGGGCTCGCGGCCCAGGTCCTGGAGCATCTGCCGCTGCACACGCGCGAGCTTGTTGATGACCTCGACCATGTGCACCGGGATACGGATGGTGCGGGCCTGGTCGGCCATGGCGCGGGTGATCGCCTGACGGATCCACCAGGTGGCATACGTGGAGAACTTGTAGCCCTTGGTGTAGTCGAACTTCTCGACCGCGCGGATCAGACCGAGGTTGCCCTCCTGGATGAGGTCCAGGAAGAGCATGCCGCGGCCGGTGTAGCGCTTGGCCAGGGAGACCACGAGACGGAGGTTGGCCTCCAGGAGGTGGTTCTTGGCGCGGCGGCCGTCCTCGGCGATGATCTCCAGCTCGCGCTTGAGCTTGGGGGCGAGCTTGTCGGCGTTGGCGAGCTTGTCCTCGGCGAACAGACCCGCCTCGATGCGCTTGGCGAGCTCGACCTCCTGCTCGGCGTTGAGCAGGGGGACCTTGCCGATCTGCTTGAGGTAGTCCTTGACCGGGTCGGCGGTGGCACCGGCCGCGGCGACCTGCTGCGCCGGCGCGTCGTCCTCGTCCTCGTCGGAAAGTACGAAGCCGGCGCTCTCGGCGCCCTCGGGCTCCTCGGCGCCCTTGCCGGGGGTCTCCTCGAGGGCGTCCTCTTCGAGCAGCTCGACGTCGTCCTTCTTGGCGGTCGTCTTCTTGGCCGCCGTCTTCTTGGCGACCGTCTTCTTCGCGGCCGTCTTCTTGGCGGCCGTCTTCTTGGCAGCGGCCTTCTTCACGGGCGCGTCCTCAGCCGGGTCGTCGGCGACGGGCGCCGCGGGAGCGGCGGGAGCGGCGGCCTTCTTGGTGGTCACCGTCTTCGCCGCGACGGTCTTGGTGGCGGTGCGCTTGGCCGGACTCTTCGCTGCGACGCTCTTTCGGGTGCGCTTTGGCTCTGCGGCACTGACCATCAGCGTCACACCCTCTTCCTCGAGGATCTGGTTGAGGCTGCGCAGTACGTTCTTCCACTGAGTGGCCGGAATCTGGTCAGCTTCGAAGGCCCGACGCACATCGTCGCCGGCGATCTGCCCCTCAGCCTTTCCCCGCTCAATGAGAGCCATGACAGAGACGGACTCGGCGATCTCCGGCGGGAGCGTACGGGATGTGCTGGCCGACACGAACAACCTCTCGGAACGTTGGAAAACGGCTTCCGGCCCCGTCCGTGACGGACAGGGGCCGACCGCCGGCTTGGGGATGGGCCGACGGTGCGGGCGGATGCCGGGAAGATGCACAGCGCCGTGAACGGCGTCCGTATTCCCTCCTCGACTGTCACCTCTTAGGTCATCGCGCAGTCCCGAAGAGCGTTACGCCCAATCTGCGTGGCCCGAGTCACACCCCGTAACCACTCAAAAACGTCCAGATACGGGCAGAGGCGGTCGGTCGGCGCCATGATCCGAGCCGGGCCGTCGGCGGCTCTCCTTCTCGTCGCTGCGTCGGCCCCCGGCCGGTACCGGGATCGACCCCTGGCCGGTACCGGGATCGACCCCCGGCCGGTACCGGGAAATGCGCGGCCGACGCCGCAACCCGCTGGCGACGCCGCGGCATCCGGTGAACCCGGGCACCGGCCGGGACCGGGACACCCCGGGACGGGAGTGGCCTGCCCGGACCGGCGCCGCCGGTCTCCGTCGGGCTCCGCCGGGTCCCGGGAGGATCCGACGGAGCCCGACGGCGGACGACCGGCGCCGGGCGGTCGTCGACCGAGGACGCCCGGCGCCGCCGGGGAGGGCGCACGCTCCCGGTGGCATCGCCCGCGGGGTGCGGTCAGTGCTCGCGGGGCGCGGGCACCACGCGCTCCACCTCGGGGTGGACGGTGAGCAGTTGGCGCATGGCTCCCTCGGCGGCCGCGCCGTCTCCCGACGCCAGCGCGTCGACGATGCGGGCGTGCTGGGTCAGGGCGGATTCGTTCGGGCGGTCGCAACCGGTGACCGGGCCGCCGGAGACCTGGAGAGCCGCCGAGACGATGCCCGAGAGGTGCTCCAGCATGCGGTTGCCTGCGACTTGGATGAGCAGAGAGTGGAACTCCGCGTCGGCCCGCGAGAAGGTCAGGGAGTCGCCCTGGCCCATGGCGTGGCCCATGATCTCGACCATGTCGCCGAGCCGCTGCTGCACCTCCTCGCGTCCGTGCCCGGCGGCGAGGCGCGCGGCGAGCGGCTCGATGGTCCAGCGCAGCTCGCTCAGCTCACGGCGCTGGTCGTCGCGCTGAGGCCCGAAGGCCCGCCACTCGATGATGTCCGGGTCGAGGAGGTTCCAGTCGCTCACGGGGCGCACGCGCGTGCCGACGTTCGGGCGTGCGCTGACCAGGCCTTTGGCCTCCAGGACACGCAGCGACTCACGGACGACGGTACGGGACACCTCGAAGCGCTGGCCGATCTCCTCGGGCACCAGCGGGCGGTCCGCACCCAGGTCGCCGGAGACGATCATCTGGCCCAGCTGCTGGACGAGTTGGCCGTGCAGTCCGCGTCCGCGGCTGCCCGCGGCGCGCCTGCCGACGCGGCCCAGCTCCGGGTCTGCGGCCTCCCACGAGGGTGTGGCGACGCGGTCGGCGACGGGCGCCTCGGCGTAGGGGTAGCGGTCGAGTTCGCCCGGGCCGGCCAGGCCGGAGTCTGCGGAGCGGGCGGCGGTCATCATGGTGGTGTGCGCAAGGGTACTCACGGATCCTTTGTCGGCGTCGTCTCCAACTCCCTTGAGGTCTTTGGTGAAAAGCACACGAAAGGGTGATCGCTCACCCCGTCGCAATTGACGCCTTATCGGAAAGAAATGGGCGTCCTTCGAGGCAGTTGTGCACACAGGGGAACGGATGGGCAAGGAAGATTGTCATCGGACTCTCCCGCGCAGGGCTGTGAACAGATACGTGCACATCAGCGCGGTCAGGGACAAGGTGAGTGCGCTGCCCACTGGTTGAACGATCACACGTACCGCGGCGGCGAGATACCGCCCCGCGCCGAAGGGCCATTGCAGCAGCGCAAGCTCACGCATCCGCGCGGAGAACCCCGCAGCGGTCCGCACCGAGGGTCCCGCCGGCACCTTCTCGACGAGGGGTACGACGACGACGGGGACCGCGACCACCGCGGCGAGCCCGGCGGTCGTGGACCGGAAGATGCCGGCCGCCAGCACCCCGGCCCAGGCGCACCCCACGACCAGCCCGACCCAACTGGCGCCGAGGGAAAGCCAGTCGTCGGGAACCTGGGCGAGCTCCCGGCCGTACAGGAGGTAGAGCGTCTCGAGGTCGCAGCCCACGGCGAGGAAGGCCAGCACCAGTGCCGTGGCACCGACGACGATGAGCTTCGCGGCGAGCAGCCCCAGGCGACGGGGGACCGTCCCGCGGTCCGCCGTCAGCGCCGGGTGGCGGAACTCGTCGCCGAAGGCGACGGCGCCGAGCAGTCCCGCCCCGAGCGCCGCGGGCGGCAGTGGGAGCTCGGTGGGCCAAGCGGCCAGCAGGCGGCGCTGCGGGGTGTGCCCGATGCGGGCGAGGAGGACGGAGAGAGCGACGGAGGCGGCGAGCACGGCGACCGCGATGAGATAGCCCGTGCCGACCCCGGCGGCGCGGCGCAGTTCATAGCGCAACGGACGCAAGGGGCCGGGAGTGGTCCGGACGGTGACGGGCGGCGGCAGCGGGGGCAGATCACCGGGATTCAGCACCTCGGCCGAGGGGGGCGGAGCGGCCCCGGCGTTCGCGGTCGGCCCCATGTCGCCGAGTTCCTCCGCGAGTTGATGTACGAGGATGCCGTGCCGGAAAGCGGTCTCGCCGACGTCGGGGCAGGTACTGCCGTACACCGTCAGCCGGTTGCCGTCCTCGTGGACGACCTCCACCGAACGTTGCGCCGCCCTGGCCTCCTTGGCGAGCAGGGCTCCGAGACGGTCGGCGTGCGGGCTGCGGACGGCCACGCGCGGCCGCAGCCGGGTGCGGGCGAAGTCGGTGACCTCCTGGTCCGCGACGACCCGGCCGTGGTCGAGAGTGATGACGCGGTCGGCGGTGCGCGCCGCCTCCTTGGCGTCGGCGGTGGCGAACAGGACGGTGCCGCCCTGGACGGCGTGCGCGCGCAGAATGCCGTGCAGCCAACGGCCGTCACGGGCGGAGAGCCCGTCGGCGGGATCGTCCAGCACGAGCGCGTGCGGGTCGGCCAGCAGGGCGCAGGCCAGACCGAGACGGCGGTCCATACCGCGCGAGAGGGTGCCCAGGCGCTCGCCGCGCAGACTGACGAGTCCGACCGCTTCCAGGACTTCGTCGGCGCGACGGACGGGCACGCCCGCCGCGGCACACAGCATCCGCAGCTGCCCGCGGACCGTACGCGCGGGATGACCGGGGACGTCGCCGAGGAGGACACCCACTTCGCGGCGGGGGTGGGCGATGCGGTGCAGCGGATGGCCCCGGAAGTAGGTGATGCCACGGCCCGGTTGCACCTCGAGCATGAGCCTGAGCACCGTCGTCTTGCCCGCGCCGGAGGTCCCGAGGAGCGCGGTGACGCGACCTGCGCGGGCTTCGAAGGACACGTCGTCGACGGCGGCCGGAAGGTCCCTGCGGGGATTGCTGGTCAGTCCGATCGCCTGAATCACCCGAAGCAAGATAGCGCGATATGTCCAATTTTTCGGGACCTTGAAGGGCTGTCAGGCCTCGACTCCTCCCCCTCCGGTGTCGAGCTTGGAGCTCCCTGCCGACCGGCCGGTGCCGGGCCTACTGTCAGACCTCGGGACGCAGCATCGGCGGATTGAGCAACGTGGCGCCGCCGGCACGGAAGAGCTGCGCGGGCCGGCCGCCCTGCCGCGTGGTCGTGCCGCCCGTGGGGACGAGGAAACCGGGCGTGCCGGTCACCTTGCGGTGGAAGTTGCGCGGATCCAGCGCCACGCCCCACACCGCCTCGTACACCCGGCGCAGCTCTCCCACGGTGAACTCGGGCGGGCAGAAGGCGGTGGCCAGCGAGGAGTACTCGATCTTGGAACGGGCACGCTCGACGCCGTCCGCCAGGATCTGTGCGTGATCGAAGGCGAGCGGCGCGGCCTGCTCCCCGTCCCTGCCGTAGCCGCCCTGCTGCAGCAGCTCCTCAACAGGCGCCCAGCGCGCGCTGTTGGCGTCACCGCCTGCCCGTGGCGCCGGCAGGTCGGGAGCGAGCGCGAGATGGGCAACGCTGACCACCCTCATCCGCGGATCACGCTTCGGATCGCCGTACGTGGCCAGCTGCTCGAGGTGGGCGCCGTGGTCCTGCGTCGGCGCGGACGGGTCGTGGGCGCGCAGGCCCGTCTCCTCGGCCAGCTCGCGTGCAGCGGCCTGTGCCAGGTCCTCGTCCGCCCGTACGAATCCGCCCGGGAGCGCCCACCGGCCCTGAAAGGGCGGCTCACCCCTTCGCACCGCCAGCGCGCACAGGGCATGGCGGCGCACGGTCAGCACGACCAGGTCCACGGTGACGGCGAAGGGCGGAAAGGCTGACGGGTCGTAGGGCATGCCGCGATCATAGTCGTCTTCCTGACGATAAACACTCCCTTCGTGGACCGCTTCCACAGCTGATCCGCTTCTGTTCGGCAGGCATCCCGTCGGTGGCCACCGTCTGCGGTCCGGACACGTCGCCCAAGGTCACACCCCAATTGCAGCCATTCGGCCGCCTCCCCGGCACGGCGACCCGGAGTCGGCCGACACGGACGGAGAAGGGGGCACCGGCGAGTCTCAGCCCCGTCAGGACGATCTCGCCGAGCGGAGCGCTGCGATCCGGGCACGAGGTCAACGTCCCGGCCGGGGCGTCCGGGCGGATTCCGGCGAGCGCGGTCAGCAGGAGCCCCCCGGGGCGGCCGCCGGGCGGCGCGACGGCAGGCCACTGGATGCGGCAGCGGCGCACCCCCTTCGGTGCGGGGCTCACCCGCGAACGTCTCGGGCAGCCGGTATCCGAAGGTCTCCGCCGCCGACAGCATCCCGCCCAGTAGAGCCCGCTTGCCTCCTTCTCCTGGCCGTCGGCTGCCAGGCCCGGGACGGCGATGGCCGTCTCCTGGACCCACTCGGCTCCCCCACGGCGTCCGAACGGGTGTACACCGCCTCGTTGGCGCCCAGGCCGCGCAGTCCCCATCCGGGGTCCATGGCGGGACCTCCGAGCAGCCGCGCGAGCTGCTCGGTCCGCGACCTGTCCGGCAGGCCCGGAGCCAGAATCATCCAAGCCTGCACCGCATGCGGCTCCCGCCCCGCCGCCCGCACCTGACAGCGGGAGAGCACGCGCCGACCCGCTCGGTAGAACCCCTCCAGGCCTCGCCCCGTGAGCTGCCCCTCCTGCGTGGAGATCGCCGCTGCTGGCAGGGCGGCGTGGATCAGCGAGGTGGGGGCGGGCGGCAGATCGGCGGTGCGAAGCGTCGGTGAGACAGGGCTTGGGGCGGGCCGGAAGCCTGCGGCCGGTCCGGGTGCACTGTGGGAGCGGCGTCCCGCCCGGGCCCACGACCGCGGCTGGTGGACCTCCCGGGAAGCACAGGCCTGGTAAGGGGGTGGCGGGACGTCTGTGGGCGTCGCGGTCGAGGGACGGTGTGGACGGGGCATGAGGCTCCGGATGGTCGTGAGCGGTGCGGCGGCGCGGCCCGAGCACGGGTTCCGCCCCTCAGGTGAACGGAAGGGGCGCTGCCGGGGTCACGCCTGAAGGAGGGGAAGCCGACCGAAGGGTGGTGGCACGAGGAGCGGGAGATGTTCATGTGTCTTCCTCTCCCGCCCGCCCGTCAAAGCCGCGGCGAGACCTCGAGCGCCTGGTGGCGCCGTCGGACGCGCGCCGTGATCCGTCATCTGCCGCCGCGGTGTCGGCGGGGCGCCGATGGCGGGCCTCGAACGCCTCGGTGGACCGGCGCGGCGGCCGGCTGCCGCCACCCATCGGGCGCGCTTTGCGGTGCCGACGGGGCGTGGCCGTCGAATGAGGCCGCCGCGCCGGGATCGGGGCCTGCGCCGGGACCGGCGGCAGGTTCTCGGTGACGGCCGGCGCCGTGGCGACCGGCCCTTCGCCCGCGCGGCCGGCTTCCTTCCCCGCGCGGCCCGCTCGCCCGGTGCGCAAGCAGCGGCGGACGGTCTCCGGGTCCAGGCCTTCGTTGCAGGCCTGGTGCAGGAGGCGCGCGAAGAGGTAGTCGGGGTCCGCGCCCAGAGCCATGGCGAGGGCTTCGCGGGCCTCGAGTTCGTCGCCGGTCGACCAGGCGACCCATCCGGCGAGCGTCAGCGGCGCGGCGGCGTGTTCGGCATACGAGCCGACGCACCGGCGGGCCAGGGCGCGCCACAGCCGCAGCGCAGCGGCGGCCTCCGTCCCCTCCATCCACTCCGCGGCACGGTCGCGGGTGGCGCGGTCCTGCAGGCCGAGGATCAGGGCCGCGGCCTCGTCGTGTCCGAGCATCTCGTCGTCGCGACGGTCCGCCGCCGACGCTCCGGAGAGGGGAGGGGCCTCGGCGAGTCGCGCCATGACCCGCTCGGCCAATCCGAGCGTCTCCGCCGCGACCTCATCACGGGTGTCCCCGCCCAGAATCCTCGGGACCAGAGTCAGACTCGCGGCGTCCAGCGCGACCTCCTGGTCCAGCGCGGCCCCCGTCTCACGCGGAATCAGCCTCGCCCTGAACTCCTTGAGGCTGCCGCGGACCTGAAGGCCCGCGTAGGTCGCGGCTGCGGCCAGGACCGAGGTGCCGGGCAGGCCCATGGGCTGTCCCTCGGGCGGACAGCAGTCGGGGCTCGGGCAGCAGTACGACCAGAAGCGGCCGTCGGAGATGCACAGGGCCTCCACCACCGGGATGTCGAAGGCGCCGCAGGCCGTGCGCAGCGACTGGGCGAGCGGCCGCAGGCGTTCCATCACCTCGCGTCCCGTCTCCCCGCTCACCGGTTCCTGGACGAGGTAGGCGACCATGCTCTCCGGCCGGGCGCCTCTGCGCTCGCTGCCGGTCACCAGGCCGTGCGCCAGCTGTTGGGCGACGGAGCCCCAGTCGTCGGGGTGGGTGGGAATACCGAGGCGTGCGCGTCCGCCGAACCTCCCACGCCTGTCCCGGTCGTGCAGTGCGACCAGCACAATGCTGTCTTCGGGGCGATACCCGAGCAGGTACGGCAGCGCGTCGGCCAGCTCGGCCGGGGTGCGCAGCGTGACCTGGGCCTCGCTGCCCGGTCGCGCCGAGGGGCCGTGGTCCGTGTAGGCGGCGGCCTCGCCGCCGTGTGCGAATCCGCCCATGTCACCGGTGCCGGAGGAGCCGGCCGCTTCGTCGTGGTTCGTCATGCCGCGACCTTCTCGCGGATCTTGGAATTCCGCTTGGGCTGTGGATAACCATGGCCATGAGCACGCCAGGACTTGTCCACAGGTCGCGGTACTCGTTCGCACGATGTCCGACCCATCGGGTTGCATGGATGCCATGACCGACGAACACCCGCGTCCCACGACGCACGAATCCACGCCCGCCGCTGCGGACGACCTGCGCACCCCGGCTCAGGACCCCAGCGCCCCGGCCGCGGCCGAGGGCTGCCTGCGCGCCACGGCAGACGCCGTCCTCGCCCGGCTCATCGGCGCGCGAGCCGACGAGGCCCGGCTGCGCGAGGACCAGTGGCGTGCCGTCGAGGCGCTGGTGGCGGACCGGCGCAGAGCCCTGGTCGTACAGCGCACGGGCTGGGGGAAGTCCGCGGTGTACTTCGTCGCGACCGCGCTTCTGCGCGAGCGCGGCTCGGGCCCCACGGTCATCGTCTCCCCGCTCCTCGCCCTCATGCGCAACCAGGTGGAGGCCGCCGCCCGCGCCGGCATCCACGCCCGCACCATCAACTCCTCCAACACGGAGGAGTGGGACACCATCCAGGCCGAAGTGGCCGAGGGCCGGGTGGACGTCCTGCTCGTGAGCCCGGAGCGGCTGAACAACCCCGACTTCCGCGACCGGGTACTTCCCCAGCTCTCGGCCGCGACCGGTCTGCTCGTCGTCGACGAGGCCCATTGCATCTCGGACTGGGGCCATGACTTCCGCCCCGACTACCGCCGGCTGCGCACGATGCTCGCGGACCTCCCGCCCGGCGTCCCGGTCTTGGCGACGACCGCGACGGCCAACGCGCGCGTGACGGCCGACGTGGCGGAGCAACTCGGCACCGGGGCCGGCACGGACGCGCTGGTCCTGCGCGGGCCCCTGGACCGGGAGAGCCTGAGCCTCGGCGTGCTCCAGCTCCCGGACGCCGCCCACCGCATGGCCTGGCTCGCCGAGCATCTGGGCGAGTTGCCCGGATCCGGGATCATCTACACGCTCACGGTGGCGGCGGCCGAGGAGGTCACGGCGTTCCTTCGGCAGTGCGGGCACACGGTGGCCTCGTACACCGGGAAGACGGAGAACGCGGACCGTCAGCAGGCCGAGGAGGACCTGCTGGCCAACCGGGTCAAGGCGCTGATCGCCACCTCCGCTCTCGGAATGGGCTTCGACAAGCCCGACCTCGGTTTCGTGGTGCACCTCGGTTCGCCCTCGTCGCCCATCGCCTACTACCAGCAGGTGGGGCGCGCGGGCCGCGGTGTGGAGCATGCAGAGGTGCTGTTGCTGCCGGGCAGGGAGGACCAGGCGATCTGGGAGTACTTCGCGTCGATCGCGTTCCCTCCGGAGGAGCAGGTCCGGCGCACGCTCGACGTCCTGGCGAGTGCGGGCCGCCCCCTGTCGCTGCCCGCCCTGGAGCCACTGGTCGACCTGCGCCGGTCCCGCCTGGAGACAATGCTCAAGGTCCTCGACGTGGACGGCGCCGTGCGCCGGGTCCAGGGCGGCTGGATCGCCACGGGCGTCCCGTGGGCCTACGACACCGAGCGCTATGCCTGGGTGGCCAAGCAGCGGGAGACCGAGCAGCAGGCGATGCGCGACTATGTGACGACGACGGTCTGCCGGATGGAGTTTCTGCGGCGGCAGCTGGACGACGAGTCGGCCGCGCCGTGCGGGCGCTGCGACAACTGCGCCGACCCGCGGTTCACCGACTCCGTCTCCCCCGCCGCGCTGGACGCGGCACGCGGTGAGCTCGGCCGCGCGGGCGTCGAGGTGGAGCCGCGGAAGATGTGGCCGACCGGTCTGCCGGCGGTCGGGGTCGACCTGAAGGGACGCATCCCTGCCGGGGAGCAGGCGGCGCAGGGACGGGCCCTGGGACGCCTCTCGGACATCGGCTGGGGCAACCGGCTGCGGCCGATACTGGCGCCCCAGGCACCGGACGGACCCGTGCCGGACGATGTCGCGCGGGCCGTGGTCGGTGTGCTGGCCGACTGGGCGAAAGGGCCAGGCGGTTGGGCCGGCGGAGGACCCGACGCACAGCCCCGTCCGGTGGGTGTCGTCACCATGGCCTCCCGGACGCGTCCGCAGCTGATCCACAGCCTGGGGGCGCGCATTGCGGAGATCGGGCGGCTGCCGCTGCTGGGTTCCGTGGAGTACGCGGGCGATGTCCCCCGGCTGCCCCGTAGCAACAGTGCGCAGCGGCTCAAGGCGCTCGACGGGGCACTGATCGTGCCGCCCGCGCTGGCCGCGGTTCTCAAGGAGTCAGGTGGTCCGGTGCTGCTCGTGGACGACGCGACTGAGACAGGATGGACATTGGCCGTCGCCGCGCGCTTGCTTCGACGGGCAGGGGCGGAGGAGGTGTTGCCGCTGGTCCTGGCCGTGCAGGCGTGACACGCCCGTTCCCTGGGAACACACCAGACAGGCTTGCGGCAGGGGATATTGGCCACGCATCACCAGAAACCGGTTGGGGGCTCCAATTGCTCGTTGCCGCATTCCAGTTCGACGGGAAGAATTGAGGTCCGCTCCCCGCACGGCTTGTCCGTGATCCGACAGGGCTCTGCTGCGGCGTGCGTTCCCCCAAGTCCGACCCCGCCCGCAGTGTGGGCGCGTAGCCGAAGGGAGGATCGTGACCTTCGGATTCGCTCCGTCCTCGGCGGCGTCCATGACGGCCTCTGCCGAACTGTCCGCCGCTTCCGCCAACCCCCTGGCCCGGATGCTCGAGCCCGCGGAATGGGCAGCCGCGGGGATTCCGCTGCTGCGCAACCCCCGCGAAGTCGTCAGCGGGCTGCATGCCCGGCATCGGCCACGCCCCTCCACAGCGGTGGTCGCCGTGCTGGACCCGGACGAACGGCTGCGAGCGAGCGCGTCGTTCACCCGGCGGCCCGTCCCGGCGGACGGCTGGGTCTTCCGCAACGCGCTGCTCGCCCAGCTGCGCCGGGTCATCCCCCACGACCTGCGGCGCCGGACGCCCGTGCGGACGGCGGTGCTGCTCTACTGCCGTGAGGGCGACGCGCGTTGGACGGAGGAGGACGGGGCATGGATGTGGGGCCTGCGGGACGCTTGCACGCTGCACGGGCTGCGCTGCGGTGCGTACATCACGCTGACGTGTGACGGCTGGCAGGTCCTCGGCGAGGGCCGCGGTGGCCGCAGCCCCAACGCTGAGTCACCGCCGGAGGCGTTCGACCTGACAGGAGGACCCCCGCCACTGCCGCGCACCGGGGGCGCCGCCTCGGAGATACTGCGCCGGGCCGCCGCGCGCTGAACAATGCGCCGCCGTCGAGAGCCTCGGCCGCCGTCAGGCCACGTACGACCGCGCGGGACCCAGGGTCCGACCACGCCGGAAGATGCCATCACGGCCACACCGGGAGACCCAGCGGCACAGCCACACCAGGAGACCCAGCGGCGCGACTTCGCCGCGAGACCCACCGGCACTACCGCGACGACCGCGCCAGGATCCCCCATCGCCCGGAGGCGAAGGCAGGACAACCCTCAGGACCGTCCCGCAGGCACCCCGAGGGGCCCGGGGCAAGCACACCGAGGGTCACATCACCGCCCGACCCTGGCACGAACATGCCATATGAACTCGGACTCCGAGCCCGGAGAACCCGGCACACCCACCCTCGCGTACACCGACCCTGGCGCGCTCCGACACGGTTCAGCACCCCTGGCAGCGCATGCCGCAGTGACCGCCGTACTGGTGCCGCGGAGCGGCACCCTCACCGACCGCCGCAGCCGAAGCCCGAAGCGGCGGGCCGGCTCCAGGCCTCCGGCGCGGGCACGGTACGCGAGCGCACCGGACCGGGTCCGGGTCGCTCAGACGCCCGCGCCCAGCACCGAATTGATCTGCTTCGGGTCGCCGCAGACGATCAGCAGGGCACCGGCCCGGCCGAGCGCCAGCGGAAGCGCGGTGGCGACGGTGGCACCGGCGCCGCCGTTGACCGCGACCACGACCACCGGACGGGCGGCGGCACGGGACGCGACGGAGGCATCGGCGTAGAACACGTCGTCACCTGCGTCGTGCTGCGCCCAGTACGCGGCCTCGCCGAAGGAGAGTTCGTGCGCGGCCCACGGGTGCGGCTCGCCGGTGGTGATCACCAGCACCTCACCGGGGGCGCGGCCGGACTCCAGCAGCAGGTCGACGGCTTCCTCGGCGGCGTCCAGCGCACCCTCGACCGAGGCGGGGATGAGCTGGATCTGCGGAGTTGCGATGGGGGCGGAAGGCCCGGGCTTGGCCGCGGCCGGCTCGCGCGAGCTGCGCTGGGCCGACGCCGGCCGGACGGGCCCCGGACGACCGGGACGCGCGGGCGCCGCGGGGCGGGGGCCGGGTACAGGACGAGGGGTCGGCGCGGTGCGGCCTGCGGCCGGAGTAGCGCGGGGACCCTGGGCACTCTCGTGAATCTGAGGCTCCTCGGGAATGAGAGGCATGAGCTGATATTTATCAAACGCCGGTGCGACACGCGTCGGCGGGTGGCACATGAGTGCGATCGGAACCGCTCAGAAGTCGAAGCCGAGCTGTCCCTCGATCTCCGGCACGGTTCCTTCCACCCAGCTGCGGACCTTCTTGAGGTGCCGCCACTTGGGCAGCGCATCAAGATACGCCCACGACAGGCGGTGGTACGGGGTGGGGCCCCGCTCCTCCAGCGCAGCCTTGTGCACGGGCGATGGATACCCGGCGTTGGCCGCAAAACCGAAGTCTGCATGGTCGATACCCAGTTCGGCCATCATTTTGTCGCGGTGAACCTTGGCGATCACCGAGGCAGCCGCGACGGCCACGCACGAGCGGTCGCCCTTGATCACCGTACGGACCCTCCAGGGCGCGCCCAGATAGTCGTGCTTCCCGTCGAGGATGATCGCGTCGGGACGGACGGGAAGCGCCTCCAGGGCGCGTGCCGCCGCGAGCCTGAGCGCGGCCGTCATCCCGAGGTCGTCGATCTCGTCGGGGGAGGCATGACCGAGGGCGTACGCCGTCACCCACTTCACCAGCACCTCGGCGAGTTCGGTACGCCGCTTGACGGTCAGCAGCTTGGAGTCGGTGAGGCCCTCGGGCGGTCGGCGCAGGCCCGTGACCGCCGCGCAGACGGTGACCGGGCCGGCCCACGCACCGCGCCCCACCTCGTCGACACCGGCGATGACCTTCGCTCCGGTCGTTGCGCGAAGGGAGCGCTCGACGGTGTGAGTAGGTGGTTCGTACGGCATGGCGTCCTTAGCCTACGCCGCCGGGATCCCCGTGCGACACCCTGGCTCCCGGGGCAGGGGCGCACACGTCGACGGCCCGTCGACGAGCACGGTCACGGGCCCGCCACTCCCCCCTCGCGGACATCCGGAGAGGGCGGATCAGACCCGGTGCGATCGCAGCAGCGGAATCATCAGCTGGTCGATCATTTCCTCGATGTCCCGCTCGCTCCATTCACTTCCGCACATCTTTGAGCGGTACATCATCATCGCGGGCATGGCGTCGAATACATATGCGTTGGCAGCATCGGACCGCACCTCTCCCCGCCCAATTCCGCGGCTGATGACCTCACGCAACAGCCTGATGGTCGGCTCCACGACACCCTCGTAGATCACGCTGTGGAAGCGTTCAGCCTGCAAGGTGTCGCATTCGTGAATCACCGATCGAAGCGCGAACCCGGGGCGTGAGTACATCGCCTCGCGCGCCTGACGGCACAGCGCCAGAAGGTCCTCGCGCACACTCCCGAGGTCGGGGGCCTCGTCGAAGCGCGGCAGTCCGGACTGGAGCGCGTCCGCAACGAGATCCTCCTTGGACGACCAGCGGCGGTACACCGCGGCCTTGCCGGTCTGGGCGCCGGCGGCGACACCCTCCATCGTGAGGCCATTCCAGCCGACCGTACTGAGCTGCTCCAGCGCGGCTTCGAGGATCGCGCGCTCGAGCACAGCACCGCGTCGGCGAAGGGAGGCCGGCTGAGCGGGTGCGGCCGTCCAGGACGAAGTACCCATCTGTGTTTCTCCGTTGAGCATGGGGAAGCGGGGATTCCGGGATGAGGGCGAGCAGTTGGGCGGCGCGACAAGGCAGTGAATTCAGTGAACGCTTGCGTTCACTGACGGGGACTCACTACCGTTTGGCGCGACAGTGAACGCAGGCGTTCACTCATGCACTCGTGGGGGACCCATCGTGACAATCTCTCCATTGATCGAGGAACAGAAGCCGGGAGCGGCCCGCCGGGAGGCGCATCCCGGCATCGCACTCACCGTCATCGCGGCCTGCCAACTCATGGTGGTACTCGACGCGACGATTGTGAACATCGCCCTCCCGCACATTCAAGCCGCGCTCAAGTTCAGCACGACCGACCTGACGTGGGTGGTCAGCGCGTACACCCTCACCTTCGGCGGCCTGCTGCTTCTCGGCGGCCGGGCCGGTGACATCCTCGGCCGGCGCCGCGTCTTCATGACGGGCATCCTGCTGTTCACCTTCGCCTCGCTGCTCGGCGGGTTCGCCCAGGAGCCCTGGCAGTTGCTCGCCGCACGCGCCCTGCAGGGCATGGGTGGCGCGATCGCGTCGCCCACCTCGCTGGCGCTCATCACCACCACGTTCCCCGAAGGCCCGGAACGGAACCGGGCGTTCGCCGTGTTCGCCGCGGTCTCGGCCGGCGGCGGCGCGATAGGCCTGCTGGCCGGCGGCATGCTCACTGAGTGGCTCGACTGGCGCTGGGTCCTGTTCGTCAACGTGCCGATCGGCGTGGCGATCGCCGCGCTCGCCCCGAGGTACATCAACGAGTCCGAACGCCACCCCGGCCGCTTCGACATCGCGGGCGCGCTCACCTCGACCACCGGCATGGCCTCCCTGGTCTACGGCTTCATCCGGGCCTCGGAGAACGGCTGGCGGGACAGCGTGACGATCGGGTCCTTCGGTGCCGCGCTGGTGCTGCTGCTGGCGTTCGCCGTCATCGAGTCGCGGGCCCGGGAGCCGATCACCCCCCTGAGGATGTTCGCCGACCGCAACCGCTCGGGCACATACGTGATCATGCTGAGCCTGGCCGCGGCGATGTTCGGCATGTTCTTCTACATCGTGCTCTTCGTGCAGAACGTGCTGGGGTACACACCGATCTCGTCCGGTGTGGCCTTCCTCCCGGTGACGGTGGCGATCGTGATCGGCGCCGGCCTGTCGCAGCGGTTCCTGCCGGTGCTGGGGCCCAAGCCGTTCATGCTGGTCGGCGCGACGCTCGTGGCGAGCGGACTGGGCTGGCTGACCCTCATCAGCCCCGGCAGTTCGTACGTCGCGGGAGTGCTCGGCCCGATGCTGCTGTTCGGCTTCGGCATGGGTCTGAACTTCGTGACGCTGACGCTCACCGCCGTCTCGGGCGTCGCCCAGCACGAGGCGGGCGCGGCCTCGGGTCTGCTCAACGCCACGCAGCAGGTGGGCGGTTCGCTGGGCCTGTCCATCCTGACCACGGTCTTCGGCACGGCGAGCCGGGACGAGGCGCAGAAGCAGCTGCCGGAGTTCCTGGCGAACGGTACGGGCGAGCAGAGGGCGCAATTCGCCAGGACGCATCTGCTGCCGGCTCCCTGGGGGCACGAGGTGCTCGCGCACGGGATCTCGACGGCGTTCGTCCCGGCCGCCGCGATGGCAGCGCTTGCCCTGGTCACGGCCGCGGTGGTCATCCGGGTGCGCAAGAGCGATCTGGAGGCCCTGGCCGGCGCGGCGGGACCGGCCGGAGGCTGAGGGGCAGCGCTTCCGCCCCAGGGCCACGGGCCGAGGGCAGGAGCGTGCGGCGCCCGGGCCAGCGCCCGGCGACGACGGCCGGGGCGCCGATCCGGCCGTCCGCGGCATGACGCACGCATCCGCTGATCAGCTCTTGCCGAGCGCCCCGGCGAAAGGACGACTGGGAGTACCACTCCGGCGCGCCCCGCCCGTCGGCCTTCGCTCCGACCCGCTACGCCGACAACGGCGCCCAGTCCGGCAGCGGCTCGGTCCGGGCCAGCCACTCCTTGGGCGGTGCGCCCGTCTTGGCTGCGGCGACCACACCTCCGACGATGGCGCAGGTCGTATCCACATCCCCGCCCACCTGCGCAGTCGTCCAGAAGGCCTGCCCGTAGTCGCCGAGGGCGCGCGCGGCCGACCACAGCGCGAACGGCACCGTGTCGTGCGCCGTCGTACGCCGTCCGCAGCCGAGAACGGCCGCGACGGTCGTCGCGTCGCCGTAGTCGAGCATGTCCCGGGCGCGCCGCAGCCCCGCTCCGACGGCACTCTTCGGCACGAGCGCGACGACCCCGTCGAGCAGGGCCTCCGGCCTCGGCGGGCCCGCGGGATCGGCGACGAGAGCGGCCGCGGCGGCCACGGCCATCGCACCGACCACGGCCTCACGATGCTGGTGGGTGGGGTAGGCGGAGATCTCCGCCTGGTGGGTGGCCTGCTCGGGGTCGTCGGCGTACCAGGCGCCCAGGGGCGCGATCCGCATCGCGGCGCCGTTGCCCCAGGAACCCTGCCCGTTGAACAGCGCTGCGGCCAGCTCACGCCAGTCGCCGCCCTCCCGTACGAGCCTGAGGAGACGGTTCACTGCGGGGCCGTAGCCACGGTCGAAGTCGTGGTGCTCGGCGAAGGAGAGGGCCAGCGCGTCCTGGTCGATGCGGTGGTGTGCGGCCAGGACGGACACGACGGAGCAGGCCATCTCCGTGTCGTCCGTCCACTGCCAGGGGGCCGACGGCAGCTCGCGGCGCTTGAGCAGCGGATAGTTCGCGGGGACGAAGAACTGTGAGCCCAGGGCGTCCCCCACCGCCAGTCCGCGCAGGCTGGACAGGGCTCGTTCCAGGCGCCCATGAGGAGAGGAGTCAGCGGTCATCGCCCTGCCACTCTATCCGGTCACCCAGTAGGGCAGTGGGTCACGCCAGCGATCGAACGGACGATCGAGCGTGTACTTGCCGTCCTCTCCGAGCAGGAGCGAGCGCGTCTCGCCGTTCCCTGGGTTCGAGAGGCATTCGAACTCCGCGACCGTCCAGTGGAACCAGCGCATGCAGAACAGCCGCATGGCCAGGCCATGGGTCACCAGGAGCACGTTAGGCGGGTGGTCGGGCGCCTCGAAGCTGCGGAACAGGCTCTCCAGGAAGCCGCCCACCCGGTCGTACACATCGGCACCGGACTCGCCCTGGGCGAAGCGGTAGAAGAAGTGCCCGTACGCGTCCCGGTACGTCTTCTGGAGTCGCACGTCCTCGCGGTCCTGCCAGTTGCCCCAGTCCTGCTCGCGCAGCCGGGGCTCCTCGCGGACCCGGACCAGGTCGGGGTCCAGATGGAAGGCGCGGAGCGTCTCGTGGGTGCGGCGGTAGGGGGAGACGTACACGCTGACGCGCTCCCTGCCGAAGACCTCGCGAAGCCGCTTGCCCGTCTCCTCCGCCTGCCGCCATCCCCTCTCGGTGAGCGGCAGCGCGTGGTCGGGCTCGCGCGCGTACACGGAGTCATCGGCATTGCCCACCGACTCGCCGTGTCGGACAAGGACGATGCGCCGTGGTCGTGCCATGCCAAAACCCTAGATCGAGTGACGCCTGAACGGGCACTCGAGGCCCCTCATACGGCACAGGTCACACCGAGGGGACGCCCATCCGTTCCGTCCGGTTCTCGAATTCGCCAGGATTCTCGACGTCCGCGCCTCCGGCCGGGTTGGCCGCGAACCGGCCCGGCGTCCATCCGGATTTCAAACCCGCACCGCAGCGACCGCAGCCGCGGTGCGCGAGGCGACGTCACACCGTCCAGGTCGGAGCGACGTCACACCGTTCAGGTCGGAGCGACGTCACACCGTCCAGGTCGGCTCCAGCTCCACGATGTCACCCGTGAGCGCCGCGATGTCCGCCTCCGTCTGCGCCCGCAGCGCAAGGCGCTCCACGCGCTCCTCCCGGTACTTGCCGTGTTCCGCGGCCGACTTCCACATCGACAGGATCAGGAACTCATGCCCCGGCGCCTCACCGAACAGTCCGCGGATCATGCCGGGCGAGCCGGCCATGGCCGGGTTCCAGACCTTCTCCTGCATCAGCGCGAAGTGCTCGGCCCGCTCCTCGTGGATCCTGCAGTGCGCGACGCGCACCAGGTCGGCGTCCGTGAAACGGGGCTCGAAGCCGGTCTTCACGTCGAAGCGGTAGTCGAACAGCCTGACCTGCTGGTCCTTGAACGTGCCCGACTGCGACGCGGCCAGCCGGTCATGGGAGCGCGCCATGAACGAGTCGTAGAAGGCACGACTCTCCCAGAACGCGAAGATGTGCGCCGCACCGGGCCTCCCCCGGCTCCAGCCCCCGCCCTGTCCCCGGAAGCCCGGCTCCCCCAGAAGCCCCGCCCACTTTCGCTGCCCCCGTTCGAAACCGCGGCGGTCCACCACGGTGCAGCGAATCCACTTGACCAGCACCGCGCCATCGTAAGGCCACCATGCGTGGCGTCGGTCACGCTCGGGCGGAGTGCACCCGAGCGAGCGCCCCCGCGCAGGAGGCACAATGGACAACTGACCGTCAGTGCACGGAAGTTCACCGAACGGGTCAGGACAACGGGGAGGGAAGCGTGATGAGCGGGCTCAACAAGGGATTCCACAAGGTCGAGCTGGCGGTGAAGTGGGACCCGAGTCCCTCCGGACAGCCGCCCACGGACCTCGACATCGTTGCCGCGACCTATCTGGCGGCGGATCCGTACGGGGATCCCGCCTATGTCGTGTACTTCGACAACCGGTCCCCGGACGGCACGATCTACCTCAATCGCGACAGCCTGGACGGCAAGGGCTTCGGCTGGGACGAGATCATGACGCTGGAGCTGGACCGTCTCGACAGCCGGTACGCGCGCGTGGTGGCTGGAGTCGTCATCCAACAGCGCACCGGCCGCAGGACGTTCGTCGGCGTCCTGAATCCGGCGCTGCGCCTGCGTGAGGGCTACACCGTCCTCGCCGAGGACGAGTTCGGAGACGTCCTGGGCTCGACGGCGGCGACGGTGGCCGAGTTCGTACGCGACGCCTCCGGCGAGTGGACGTTCCGGCCCGGCATTCGCGGCTACGACACCGACCCGGAGGGCTTCGTCCGCGTCATGGGCCGCCGCCACGACTTCTGACCCCCGTCGGGCCCCCTCGACGCCGAAGGGCGGCGGGGCCGTCGGCTCCGCCGCCCTTCAGGGGGTCGGGTCAGCTGCAGCCGCTCGTCGAGCCGCAGCCCTCGCAGATGTAGCAGGAGCCCGCCCGCTGCATCTTGGTGCCACAGGAGAAGCACAGCGGGGCGTCGGCCTGGATGCCGAGCTGCATCTCCACCAGCTCGGCGCTGGTGTGCGCCTGCTTCGGGGCCGGCTGGGCCGTCGCGGCCTCGGCCTTCGGCGTGGCGACCGCCTTGAGCTCCTGGGCGCGAGGCGCCGACTGGGCCAGACCCTCGACGTCGACCTCTTCCTCGGTGGGCTCGTACGAGCCTGTCTCCAGGTGGCGCTGACGCTCCTCGGCCGAGTGGATGCCGAGCGCGGAGCGCGTCTCGAAGGGCAGGAAGTCCAGCGCCAGGCGGCGGAAGATGTAGTCGACGATCGACTGTGCCATCCGCACGTCCGGGTCGTCCGTCATACCGGCCGGCTCGAAGCGCATGTTCGTGAACTTCGAGACGTACGTCTCCAGCGGCACGCCGTACTGCAGGCCCACCGACACGGCGATGGAGAAGGCGTCCATCATGCCCGCGAGGGTCGAGCCCTGCTTGGACATCTTCAGGAAGACCTCGCCGAGACCGTCGTCCGGGTAGGAGTTGGCGGTCATGTATCCCTCGGCGCCGCCGACGGTGAAGGACGTGGTGATGCCGGGACGGCCCTTCGGAAGGCGCTTGCGGACCGGGCGGTACTCGACGACCTTCTCGACCCTGGGCTCGGCCGCGGTGACGGGCTGCTCCGGCTGCTTCTCCTCGGCCTCCTTCTTCTTCGCCGAGAGCGGCTGACCGACCTTGCAGTTGTCGCGGTAGATCGCGAGCGCCTTGATGCCCAGCTTCCAGGCCTCGAAGTAGATCTCCTCGACCTCCTCGACGGTCGCCGACTCCGGCATGTTGACCGTCTTGGAGATGGCACCGGAGATCCACGGCTGGATCGCGGCCATCATCCGGACGTGGCCCATCGGGGAGATGGCGCGCTCGCCCATGGCGCAGTCGAAGACCTCGTAGTGCTCGTGCCTGAGGCTCGGAGCGTCGATCACATTGCCGTGCTCGGCGATGTGGGCGACGATCGCCTCGATCTGCTCCTCCTGGTAGCCGAGGCGGCGCAGCGCCTGCGGCACGGTGCCGTTGACGATCTGCATCGAGCCGCCGCCGACCAGCTTCTTGAACTTGACCAGCGCCAGGTCCGGCTCGACACCGGTGGTGTCGCAGGACATCGCGAGGCCGATGGTGCCGGTCGGCGCGAGGACGGAAGCCTGGGAGTTGCGGAAGCCGTTCTTCTCGCCGAGACGGATGACGTCCTGCCAGGCTTCGGTGGCGGCGGCCCACACCGGGGTGTCCAGGTCGTCCATGCGGACGGCCTTGGCGTTGGCGTCGGCGTGCTGCTTCATGACGCGCAGGTGCGGCTGCTCGTTTCGGGCGTAGCCGTCGTACGGGCCGACGACCGAGGCGAGCTCGGCGGAGCGCTTGTACGCCGTGCCGGTCATCAGGGAGGTGATGGCGCCGGCCAGGGCGCGGCCGCCGTCGGAGTCGTACGCGTGGCCGGTCGCCATGAGGAGGGCGCCGAGGTTGGCGTAGCCGATGCCGAGCTGGCGGTAGGCGCGGGTGTTCTCGCCGATCTTCTGCGTCGGGAAGTCCGCGAAGCAGATCGAGATGTCCATCGCGGTGATGACCAGCTCGACGACCTTGGAGAAGCGCTCGACATCGAAGGACTGGTTGCCCTTGCCGTCGTCCTTCAGGAACTTCATCAGGTTCAGCGACGCGAGGTTGCAGGACGTGTTGTCCAGGTGCATGTACTCGCTGCACGGGTTGGAGCCGTTGATGCGGCCGGACTCCGGGCACGTGTGCCAGTGGTTGATCGTGTCGTCGTACTGGATGCCGGGGTCGGCGCAGGCCCAGGCGGCCTCGGCCATCTTGCGGAAGAGCCCCTTGGCGTCGACCTCCTCGATGACCTCGCCGGTCATGCGGGCACGCAGGCCGAAGTTCCCGCCGTTCTCGACGGCCTTCATGAAGGTGTCGTTGACGCGGACCGAGTTGTTGGCGTTCTGATACTGGACGGAGGTGATGTCCTCGCCGCCGAGATCCATGTCGAAGCCCGCGTCCCGCAGGGCGCGGATCTTCTCCTCCTCCTTGACCTTGGTCTCGATGAAGTCCTCGACGTCCGGGTGGTCGACATCCAGGATGACCATCTTGGCGGCACGGCGGGTGGCGCCGCCCGACTTGATCGTTCCTGCGGAGGCGTCGGCGCCACGCATGAAGGAGACGGGACCTGAGGCATTGCCGCCGGAGGAGAGCAGCTCCTTGGAGGAGCGGATACGGGAGAGGTTCAGGCCGGCGCCGGAGCCGCCCTTGAAGATCATGCCCTCTTCCTTGTACCAGTCGAGGATCGACTCCATGGAGTCGTCGACGGACAGGATGAAGCAGGCGGAGACCTGCTGGGGCTGCGGGGTGCCGACGTTGAACCAGACCGGGCTGTTGAAGCTGAAGATCTGGTGCAGGAGGGCGTACGCCAGTTCGTGCTCGAAGATCTCCGCGTCGGCGGGCGAGGCGAAGTACTTGTAGTCCTCACCGGCCTTCCGGTAGGTCTTCACGATGCGGTCGATCAGCTGCTTGAGGCTGACCTCGCGCTGGGGGGTGCCCACGGCACCACGGAAGTACTTGCTGGTGACGATGTTGACCGCGTTCACCGACCAGAACTCGGGGAACTCCACGCCGCGCTGCTCGAAGTTGACCGAGCCGTCGCGCCAGTTGGTCATGACGACGTCACGGCGCGCCCACTCGACCTCGTCGTACGGATGCACGCCGGGGGTGGTGTGGATGCGCTCGATGCGCAGGCCCTTGCTCGCCTTGGCGCCCTTCGCGCGGGAACCTCGTGCCGGACCGCTCGCCGTCTCTGTCATGCCGCCTCCCTGTACGGGCAAAAACGCCCTGAAGTGCCCATTTCTTCCCATGGCACGGTGTTGTCTGCTTGTCACGCGCGTCGTACGCGAGCGCGCGTGACGGGTCTGTGTGCGCCGCCGACGGGGCCGGTTCCGCCCGGCCCTCCCGTCAGTCGGCGGCGATGGCGGGCACGGGGACGTCGGCCGTCCCTCCGGACCCGCGATCGGTTCCCTGGCGCTCCGCGACGGTGTGGTCCTCGTCGTCCACGGCGGGGCGCTCCCGCTGCTGCTTCCTGAGTTCCGCGATGGCGGCCTCGAAGTCCTCCAGGGAGTCGAACGCCCGGTACACGGACGCGAACCGCAGAAAGGCGACGAGGTCGAGCTCCTGCAAGGGGCCGAGTATGGCCAGGCCCACGTCATGGGTGGTCAGCTCGGCGCTTCCGGTGGCCCGCACCGCCTCCTCGACCCGCTGGCCGAGCTGGGCGAGTGCGTCCTCGGTGACAGGCCGTCCCTGACATGCCTTGCGCACGCCGTTGATGACCTTGGTGCGGCTGAAGGGCTCGGTGACTCCGGACCGCTTGACCACCATCAGCGAGCAGGTCTCCACGGTCGTGAAACGACGGGAGCAGTCGGGGCACTGGCGGCGCCTGCGGATGGACGTGCCGTCGTCCGTCGTACGGCTGTCGACGACGCGACTGTCAGGGTGCCTGCAGAAGGGGCAGTGCATGGCTCCAACCCTCCTTTCAGCACGACTCATAGACCTCACGGGCCTCAGGGGCCCCGCGAAGCAGCCCCAAGCATAGGCGATCTCCTGAGCCGGAAGGACCGGGGGGACCACAACTTCTGGGCCGCTACTGCAATCCAACCACTACATGTAGCGATTCGACTCGTACTTTCAGAGACGACACGCAGGTGGCGAGCAGATTGGCACATGCCGCAGGGCCGTACCGAATCGGGTCATGCGCGGATACGGTGGACGCGGCAATGAAGAAGGAGGGTCGACACCCGGCCCGCGGGGCCCCGGATGGCAGACTGGGCGCCGGTTGCAGCGGCCCACAAGGCCATCGCCCCGGCGGTGAACAGTACAGCAATGAGCACTTTCGCCCGGGCGGAGCAACGTCGGCCATACACCCGGAAACCTGATCGCGTCAGGTAATTCGAAGTTTTTCACTCGAACGTGTGTTTGGCGCAACCTTTCGAAAGCAACTACCGTTGTGCTGCACGGGAGACCATCGAGAGGGGCCGACGTGACCACCACCGCAGACAGTGCCACCATCACTGCCCAGGACCGCTCCCAGGGCCGACTCGAGCCGGTGCATGCCATGAACGAAGCCACGAACCAGGAGGGACCCAAGAGGTCCCTGCCCGGCCGACCTCCAGGCATTCGGGCGGACAGCTCCGGGCTGACCGACCGGCAGCGCCGGGTGATCGAGGTCATCCGGGACTCCGTGCAGCGGCGCGGCTACCCGCCGTCGATGCGGGAGATCGGCCAGGCCGTGGGCCTCTCCAGCACCTCCTCGGTGGCACACCAGCTGATGGCGCTGGAGCGCAAGGGATTCCTGCGCCGGGATCCGCACCGCCCGCGCGCCTACGAGGTGCGCGGCTCCGACCAGTCGTCCACCGTGCAGCCCACCGACACCGCGGGCAAGCCGGCCGCGTCGTACGTCCCTCTCGTCGGCCGCATCGCCGCCGGTGGCCCCATCCTGGCGGAGGAGTCGGTCGAGGACGTCTTCCCGCTCCCCCGGCAGCTCGTCGGCGACGGTGAGCTCTTCGTGCTGAAGGTTGTCGGCGACTCCATGATCGAGGCCGCGATCTGCGACGGCGACTGGGTCACGGTCCGCCGCCAGCCCGTCGCCGAGAACGGCGACATCGTCGCTGCGATGCTCGACGGCGAGGCCACGGTCAAGCGCTTCAAGCGCGAGGACGGCCATGTCTGGCTGCTGCCGCACAACTCCGCGTACCAGCCGATCCCCGGCGACGAGGCCACGATCCTCGGCAAGGTGGTGGCGGTGCTGCGGCGGGTGTGACGCCACCGCGGCGGGCGGGCCTTGTGTGGCACTCGCCTCTGATCCGGGCCCCGGGACCCCTGCGCCGGTTCCGGGGCCCCATGCTGTCCGGGGTCGTACCGATCCCCGCCATTACGCTGTCCCGCGGCCGGGCCGCGGGACAGCGTAATGGCATGCACATAACGGGTCCGCGTCCGGGTCAGGCGTCCTGTGCCTTCGCCGCCGCGTCGATCGCGGCCAGCGACCTGCGTACCTGGTTACGGTCCGTCGTGTACCAGAAGTCCGGCAGTGACGCCTTCAGATAGCTGCCGTAGCGAGCCGTGGCGAGCCTCTGGTCCAGTACGGCGACCACACCCCGGTCCTCCGACGCCCGTACGAGGCGGCCGGCGCCCTGAGCCATCAGCAGCGCGGCGTGCGTCGCGGCCACCGCCATGAAGCCGTTGCCTCCGGCGTCCTCCACGGCCTTCTGCCGGGCACTCATCAGCGGGTCGTCGGGACGCGGGAAGGGAATCTTGTCCATGACGACCAGCTGACAGCTGGGGCCCGGGACGTCGACACCCTGCCAGAGGGAGAGCGTGCCGAAGAGGCAAGTCTTCGGGTCCGCGGCGAAGTTCTTGATCAGCTCACCGAGCGTCTCCTCGCCCTGGAGGAGGATCGGGAGCTCGGGGATGCGCGTGCGCAGCTCCTCGGCGGCGAGCTGGGCGGCCCGCATCGACGAGAACAGGCCCAGCGTGCGGCCGCCTGCGGACTGGATCAGCTCCGTCAGCTCGTCCAGCATGTCCGCGCGGTCACCGTCCCGCGCCGGGCGCGAGAGATGTTTGGCGACGTACAGGATCCCCTGCTTCGGATAGTCGAACGGCGAGCCGACGTCGACGCCCTTCCACTTCGGGAGATCGTCGCCCTCCGTGCCCTCGGGGGCGAGCCCCAGGGACGCACCGACGCCGTTGAAGTCGCCGCCGAGCTTCAACGTGGCGGAAGTGAGGACCACCGAGCGGTCCGCGAAGAGCTTCTCCCTCAGGAGCCCCGACACGGACATCGGGGCGACGCGCAGGGACGCACCGAAACGGTCGTGGCGCTCGTACCAGACGACGTCCCACTCGGAGCCGTTGGTGATCCGCTCCGCCACGTCGTGCACGGACTCCACGGAGGCCAGCGCCTGCTTGCGGACGGCGTCCTCGTCCTGGACCGACTTGTCCCGGGTGGTGCCGAGCGCGGAGATCACCGTCCGGGCGGCGTCACGCAGGGCCATGAGGGCGTAGCCCAGGTCCTCCGGGATCTCCTCCAGACGGCCGGGCAGGGCCAGCTCCATCAGCCGCTCGAAGCCCTCGGCGGCCGTCTGGAGCTGGTCGGCGGCCTTCTCGTTGACCAGCTTCGCGGCCCTGCGCACGGCACGGTTGACCTGGCCGGGGGTGAGCTCGCCGGTGGCGACACCGGTCACCCGGGACACCAGCTCATGGGCCTCGTCGACGATCAGCACCTCGTGCTGCGGGAGGACCGGGGCGCCCTCGATGGCGTCGATCGCCAGCAGCGCGTGGTTCGTGACGATGACCTCGGCAAGCTTGGCACGCTCGCGGGCCGTCTCGGCGAAGCACTCGGCGCCGTACGCGCACTTCGACGCGCCGAGGCACTCCCGGGACGACACCGACACCTGCGCCCAGGCACGGTCGGAGACGCCCGGGGTGAGGTCGTCACGGTCGCCGCTCTCCGTGTCCTGGGACCAGTCGCGCAGCCGCAGCAGGTCCTGGCCCAGCTTGCTGGTGGGCGCGGCCGCCTCGAACTGGTCGAAGAGTCCGTCCTCCTCGTCCTGCGGCACGCCCTCGTGCAGACGGTGCAGGCACAGGTAGTTCGACCTGCCCTTGAGCATGGCGAACTCGGGGCGGCGGCGCAGCTGCGGATGCAGTGCCTCGACCGTGCGCGGCAGGTCGCGCTCGACGAGCTGGCGTTGCAGCGCCAGGGTGGCGGTCGCCACGACCACGGGCTCCCCGTGCGCGAGCGCGGGCACCAGATAGCCCAGCGACTTTCCGGTGCCGGTGCCGGCCTGGACCAGCAGATGGGAGCCGTCGTCGATCGCCTCCGCGACGGCTTGGGCCATGGTCACCTGGCCGGGGCGCTCCGTGCCGCCGACAGCTGTGACGGCTGCGTGCAGGAGTTCGGGGAGTGAGGGCTTCGTCATAGCGCGACCACCCTACGACCCGTCACTGACAACGGGGGGACGAAGGGCGCGGCGCATGGAGCTCTCACGGGTGGTGCGGGGGTTCGCCATGGTTCCGTGCGCCGCGGTGGACGGGAATGCGGGCGGCCCGGGCACGCGGGCGGGACGCGCAAGCGAGACGGGAGACGGGCGGACGGCCTGTCAAGCGAGCGGATTCGGCAGAAGACCTGCTCGGCTCGGAACCGACACGGGGCAAGGCTCGTTACACAGAGTGATGACTCCGGAGCAGACGGCGCAGGGCCCGGTCTCGGACCATCAGGGCGGCCCGCTTGTGTGGCAGGTCGACCTCGGCTGAGAACCGGAAGCCGGCGCTCAGGAAAGCGGCGATGGAGGGGGTGTTGCGAAGGTCGGGTTCGGCGACGACGCGTGCGCAGGAAGGACGCCGGTCGAGGACCAGGTTGGCCACGGCGTGCAGCAGTGTGGTGCCCAGGCCGCGCCCGCGGTCGGCGACAGAGCCGATGAGGAGGTGGATTCCGGTGTCGTGGGGACGGGCGGGGTAGTGACGGGCCAGGGGGTCGAGGTCCGCGCGGTAGATCTCCCAGTAGCTCATGGGGGTTCCGTCGAGCACGCCGAGGCAGGGAACACTGCGTCCGTCACCGTCGAGCTGGGCGCGCAGGTGCCGCTCGGTCACCGAATCGTCTCCCGCCAGGCCCCAGAAGGCCGCCACGGCGGGGTCGTTCATCCAGCGGGTGAGGCGCGGCAGGTCGCGGCCGAGGCGGACGGGGAGGAGGTGCAGGGCGCCCGCGGGAGTGGTGATCGTGCCCCAGTCGGAGACGTGGTCGAGGAGGTCGTCGTCCCGGGGGACGGCAGGACGTGCGGCAGCGGTCGCCCCGGGTCCGGGACCGGCGACCTCGGTGGGGTCCGCCGCACCCTGGCCGCCCTCCTCGTCCACACACTGCACCAGGAACTCGTCGGGCAGCCGGAGATCGAGGGTGTCCTCGCAGTCGGGGCCGGAGCCGCGGCTGGGTGCGGCACAGGACCCGGGGCCCGTGTCGGGGGCGGGGCCCGCGGGGGCGAAGGCGGCGCCGGCGTCGGTGCTCGCATCGGTGGGAGGCACGGCGACGCTCCTCTCTGGGAAGATCGGGACGGGGCATGTTCCTCAGGCGTGAAGGGGGTGAAGGGAGTCGAGGGGGTTGGCGATGGTCACGTAGACCGACTGGCCGTCCACCGGGCCGACAAGCTCGTCGAGGCCGTGCAGCCGGGTCAGCAGATTGGCCTTGCAGCGCAGGACGGGTGAGTCGAGCAGCTGGGCGGGCAGGGGGGTGCGCATCCGGTCCGGGCCTGTGGCGACGCCGCTGAGGAAGTGGCGGAAGGCGGCGAGCAACAACTGTTCGTCGGCGAGGCGTTGGGAGCCGAACGCGCCGATGAGGCCGAACACGTTGTTGATGCCCAGGTAGTACGCGAAGCGCTCGTCGGCCACCTCGTCGGGGACGAACGTGTCGCTGTACTCGCCGATTCCGGGCAGCCGTGCGTCGAGTTCGGCGCGGCGGGACTCGCGGAAGTAGTAGCCCTGGTTGTCACGGTAGCGGCCGCCCGTGGGCCAGCCGGCGGCATCCAGCACAACCACGGTGTTCTGCTGGTGTGCCTCCAGGGCGACCCCGGCCTCGCTGTCCAGCCAGAGCACGGGGCGCACCACCTGTTCGAGGTAGCGCAGGAACCATTCGGTGGTCACGGCTGCGCACGTGCGCCCGGTTCGGACGGCGAGGCGGGTGACGATGTCGGCGAGCCGGGAGCGCAGCGCCGGGACCTGCTGCCCGGCGGCCATGGGCCGGGGTCCGAGGGAGACGAGGCCGGCGACGCAGGAGGCGTCGACGGCGGGGGTGAACGGGTTGTGGCGGATCATCACGTCCAGCCCGGCCAGGGGGGCGCCGTCCTGGTTGTCGACGGCGAGCCAGGCCGGGTCGCGGACGACGTCGAAGCGGGGATGCGCGGACCGCCACTGCTTGCCGAGGCCGCCGCACAGCAGGCGGTGCACTTCGACGCCCCGGTGGAGCTCCTTGCGGAGGTTCTCCCGGCGGGAGTTGGTGATGCGCAGACCGAGCGA
This sequence comes from Streptomyces hygroscopicus, assembly GCF_026168105.1. Classification (GTDB taxonomy): domain Bacteria; phylum Actinomycetota; class Actinomycetes; order Streptomycetales; family Streptomycetaceae; genus Streptomyces; species Streptomyces hygroscopicus_D. Next base: position 8,340 of record NZ_LBMW01000041.1, on the reverse strand, counting down.
CAGTTTGAGCATCGCCGGGGCGCCCGAGCGGTGGACGGTGCGGACGGAGGAGGTGGGGTGCCAGGGCTCGCCGTGCGGTCCGAGGACCCGAAGGAGTCCGGCGTCGAGCAGCGCCGCGGCCTCGGGGCGGTGCGGGATCTCGCGTGCCTGCCAGGGGTGCATCGGCAGCGCGGTGAAGCCGTCGGGCAGGGGGAGGCCGGAGCCGGCGAGCCGCTCGGTCAGCCTGCCGGCGGGCAGGGGCGTGCCGCGTTCCGTCCACGCCGAGTCGGCCGCGAGTACCGAGGGGGCGACCGCCAGCCAGTGCAGGGGGAAGGAGCCGCGCAGCTCGGGCGAGTAGAGCCGGGCCTCGGCGTCGGAGAGGCCCTCGCGGCTCTTGGCCGTGGGGTGCATCGGGTGCCCGAGCAGCAGCGCCTGCTCGGCGGAGAGGAAGAGGTCACTCCCGCCCGCGGGGTGCTCGCGGCGCTCGGCGATGAAGGTCGCGGTACGGCGCACGGAGTCGGCGACACTCCCCACCAGCTCGACGACGTGGCCCGGTACGGAGTTGGGCGGGGAGCCCGATGAAAGGACCGGTGCGGGGGCGGGCAGCGGGCCCGGCGGCATGAGGGAGCCGGTGTCGGGCACCGAGTCCGAACCCGGCGCGGACCCCGTTGCCGAGTGGGCTACCAGGGGCTCTCGGGACAGCAGGGCCGCCACCGTCACCGCGTCCGCCTGCCGGGCCGACTGCGGGGCGTCGGCCAGACAGGGCCAGCCGAAACGGTGCCAGCCCGTCGGGGACCAGTAGTGGACCGGAACGAGGAGGGTCGTGCCGCTGGCGGGGAGTGGGATGCGCAGAGTGCCGTCGACGGGAGCTGCCAGACCGTGCTCACGGACCCAGCACCGCAGCAGGTTCTCCACGGTCGCGGCCTGGGCCGCCGTGCACGGGTCAGGGTGGTCCAGCAGGTCGGCGGCGGGGTGGCACTGCTCTTCGACCTCCGGTGACGCCGCCTTCTGCCGGGGTACCGCGTCGGCTCCCTGCGTGCGAGCAGCGGCCTGAACGGGGCCGAACTCTCGCTCGGGGGTGTGGGGGGCGCCATCGGGGGTGGGGGTGGCGTTCAAGGGCGTTCCTCTTGGGTCGTTCCGGCTCGCGCGGGCGACGGGCCGTGCGGTACAGGTGTGCGGGGGCCTTGGGCCTTCCTGGTGGGATGCGGATGACTTCCTGGTGGGATGCGGGGACAGTCCGGGGCGGGTGAGGGAACCGCGATGCCGACCGACGAACGTGGTGCGCGGCCGACGTCTGCGGGGCCGGTCCGACGACCGATGCGGTCCGGCGAAGGCGGAGTGCGATCAGGAGCTCAGGAACGGGGCGCGCTCAGCGTTCGACGGGGCCCCGGGCCACCGCCGCCACCGCGTCCGCGAGCCGGTCCAGGACCGCGCTCGCCTGCTCGTCGCTGATCGTCAGCGGCGGCAGCAACCGGACCACGCTCGCCTGCCGCCCGCCGAGCTCCACGATCAGGCCACGCCGCAGGCACTCCCGCTGGACGGCGGCGGCCAGCGCGGGCGCCGCTTGACGGGGTCCGACGCCGCCGACCGGAGCGGCCTCGGGGTCCGCCAGCTCGATGCCGATCATCAGCCCCCGTCCGCGCACGTCCCCGATGCACGGGAACTCTGCGGCAAGGCGGCGGAGTTGGGCCAGCATTCGGCCGCCGAGCACGGCGGCGCGGTCGGCCAGACCGTTCTCACGGACGTATGCGAGGGTCGCCGTGCCGGCGGCCATGGCGAGCTGGTTGCCGCGGAACGTGCCCGCGTGGGCGCCGGGCTGCCAGACGTCGAGGTCGTCGCGGTAGACCACGACGGCGAGCGGCAGGCTCCCGCCGATCGCCTTGGAGAGAACCATCACGTCCGGGACCACACCGCTGTGCTCGACCGCCCAGAAACGTCCGGTGCGCCCCACGCCCGTCTGCACCTCGTCCGCGATCAGCGGGATCGACCGGTCCTGCGTGATCTGCCGCATGCGGCGCATCCACGCGTCCGGCGCCGGGTTCACCCCGCCCTCGCCCTGCACCGGTTCGAGGATCATCCCGGCGGGCAGCGGCACGCCCGACTTGGCGTCGTCGAGCACGGACTCGGTCCAGCGGGCGGCGAGTTCGGCGCCGCGCTCGCCGCCGACGCCGAACGGGCAGCGGTAGTCGTGCGGATACGGCAGCCTCGTCACCCGGACCTCCGTCGCACCCCCGGACGCCTCCAGCGCTCCCGCGGTCATCCCGTGGTAGGCGCCGGTGAAGGCCAGGATCCCGCTCCGGCCGGTCGCCACACGCACCAGCTTGAGCGCGGCCTCGACCGCGTCCGTCCCGGCCGGACCGCAGAACTGGACGCGCGCGTGATCGGCGAAGCCGGGCGGCAGGGTGCGGAAGAGCTCTGTGGTGAAGGCGTCCTTGACGGGTGTGGCCAGGTCCAGGACGGTCAGCGGGGCACCCGAGTCGAGGACCTTCCGGATCGCCTCCAGGACCACCGGGTGGTTGTGGCCCAGGGCAAGCGTGCCCGCGCCGGAGAGGCAGTCGAGGTAGCGGCTCCCGTCGGCGCCCTCGATGGTGAGCCCGCGTGCCCTCACGGGCACGATCGGCAGGGCTCGCGCATAGGTGCGCGCGGCGGACTCGCGTGCCGACTGCCGCCGGAGAATGCCCTCGTGCGCTGCGCGCGCCGCCTCGCTTCCGGTAGCCCTCTCACGCGCCGGGCGCCCCCTCTTTGCTGCAGAGCGCCCCTCCGGCTCGCCCTCCACCGGCACCACCGCGGTCTCCGTCACGGTCACGACGTCAGTTCCTCCCAACTGTCCAGAGGGGCAGGGGTGAAGCCTTGAGTACGAACGCAGGTCCCCCCGTACGTATCAACGACGTGAACGGCGTGTGGAAGCGGGTCGGCGGAAGATCCTTCCGGGGAGAGGAGGCACCGGTGATCACCGCCGTGACGGAACCGTTGCCGTTCCGCGGGAAGTCCCCCACAGCGACCGCATAGTGTGTGGTGCCGTTCGGCGGAAGCAATGATCGTTCACGACCCACCGCCGTGCACGGCGGTACACCGTCCTCGTCACACAAGTTCGCCCCAGGGGGAGTTCACACCATGCGACCCATACGCCCGCCCTTCGCCGCCCGTCGAGAAGGGAGCGCGCGCCGTGGAACCTCCTCCGTGCTGGCGGCGGTCGGCCTCGCCACCGCGCTGGCACTGACCGCCACCGCGTGCGACTCGAGCGGCAAGACCACGGCGAGCGGCGATGCGAGCGCGTCGGCGTCCGCGTCCTCCACGGGCGACGGCAAGATCAAGATCCCGGACAACATCCGGCAGAAGCTCAAGGAGCACGGGATCGACATCGACAAGTGGAAGAACGGCGCCTGGAAGAACTGGAACAGGGACCAGTGGCTGCGCGAGGCCGACGAGTTCATCAACCCGGTCATCAAGGATCTTTGGAACCCGGACCGGATGCGCAAGGCCAACGACCCCGACAAGGGAGTCAGCGACAACGACCTCTCGGGCGACCAGGGGGTCACTGACCCGACCCCGGCACCGGTGAGGGCGCAGGCGGTGCGGGCGGCGTACCACGACAATGCGCCCACGGCCGGCAAGGTGTTCTTCGACTCCCCCGAGGGCACGATGGTCTGCTCGGCGACCGTGGTCGAGGACCCGGCCCACCCCGGCAAGTCCAACCTCGTGTGGACCGCGGGCCACTGCGTGCACGCCGGCAAGGAGGGCGGCTGGTACCGCAACATCGCGTTCGTACCGGCGTACAACAACTCCGGCAGGACCGCAGCCCAGTTGCAGAACGCGACCCGGCAGGAGGTCGCCCCGTACGGTGTCTGGTGGGGCGACTGGGCACGGACCTCGCAGCAGTGGATCGAGGAGGGCGGCCGGACGGGCGGCCATGGCGCCTCGTACGACTTCGCCGTCATCCATGTGACGCCGGAGAAGGGCAATGGCGGCAAGTCCCTGGAGGAGACGGTCGGTTCGGCGCTTCCGGTGAACTTCAACGCGCCCGCCGTGCCGAAGGTCGACAGCATCACGGCGACCGGCTACCCGGCCGCGGCCCCGTTCGACGGCCAGAAGCTGTACCAGTGCCAGGACAGGCCGGGCCGGCTCTCGATCTTGCGGACCGACCCGACGATGTACCGCATCGGCTGCACCATGACGGGCGGTTCGTCCGGCGGCGGCTGGGTGGAGACGGGCCCGGACGGCAAGCCCGCGCTGGTCTCCAACACCTCGATCGGCCCGGTGTCGTCGGGCTGGCTGGCCGGACCCCGGCTGGGCGCGGTGGCCAGGTCCGTCTACGAGTCGGTCAGCAGGAAATTCGCCAACCAGTGACACACGGCGTCCGGCGGGCGTCGGATGCAGGGCGCCTGAGGACGTGGGGCACATCAGCGAGCGTTTACCGAGCCGGGCGGCTGTATCAGAACATGAGCCGTGAGTACGGCGGTCGGTGACCCGTGAACACGCGAAGGCCCGCTCCCTGGCAGGGAGCGGGCCTTTCCGCTGTGGGGCGGATGCGGGTCAGAGCGCGGGGGCGGGAACGTAGGGCGCCAGCTCTGCGGCCAGTTCCTCGTGCACCCGTGCCTTGAGCAGGGTGCCCTCCGGGGTGTGCTCCTCGGAGATCACCTCGCCCTCGGAGTGGGTGCGGGCCACCAGACGGCCGTGTGTGTAGGGCACGAGCGCCTCGATCTCGACCGACGGCCTGGGCAGGTCGTTGTCGATGAGGGCGAGCAGCTCCCGGATGCCCTTGCCGGTGCGGGCCGAGACCGCGATCGAGCGCTTCTCGATCCGCAGCATGCGCTGGAGCACCAGCGGGTCGGCCGCGTCCGCCTTGTTGATCACGACGATCTCGGGCACGTCGGTGGCGCCGACGTCCCTGATCACTTCGCGCACGGCGGCCAGCTGCTCTTCCGGGTTCGGGTGCGAGCCGTCCACCACGTGCAGGATCAGGTCGGAGTCGCCGACCTCCTCCATGGTGGAGCGGAACGCCTCGACCAGGTGGTGCGGCAGGTGCCGTACGAAGCCGACGGTGTCCGCCAGCGTGTAGAGCCGGCCGCTCGGGGTCTCCGCCCGGCGCACGGTCGGATCCAGGGTCGCGAACAGCGCGTTCTCGACCAGGACGCCTGCGCCCGTGAGGCGGTTGAGCAGGGAGGACTTGCCGGCGTTGGTGTAGCCCGCGATGGCGACCGACGGCACCTTGTGGCGCCTGCGCTCCTGGCGCTTGATCTCACGGCCGGTCTTCATCTCCGCGATCTCCCGGCGCATCTTCGCCATCTTCTCGCGGATCCGGCGCCGGTCCGTCTCGATCTTGGTCTCACCGGGACCACGGGTCGCCAGGCCGCCGCTGCCGCCGCCCATCTGCCGGGACAGCGACTGACCCCAGCCGCGCAGTCGCGGCAGCATGTACTGCATCTGCGCGAGCGCGACCTGCGCCTTGCCCTCGCGGGACTTGGCGTGCTGCGCGAAGATGTCCAGGATCAGGGCCGTACGGTCGATGACCTTGACCTTGACGACGTCCTCGAGATGGATGAGCTGGCCGGGGCTGAGCTCACCGTCGCAGATGACGGTGTCGGCGCCCGTTTCGAGAACGATGTCCCGCAGCTCCTCCGCCTTGCCGGAACCGATGTAGGTGGCCGCGTCGGGCTTGTCGCGGCGCTGGATCACGCCGTCCAGCACGAGCGCGCCCGCGGTCTCCGCGAGGGCCGCCAGCTCGGCGAGGGAGTTCTCCGCGTCCTGCACGGTTCCCGAGGTCCATACCCCGACGAGCACGACGCGCTCCAGGCGCAGCTGCCGGTACTCGACCTCGGTGACGTCCTCGAGCTCGGTGGACAGACCTGCGACGCGGCGAAGGGCCGCCCGCTCGGAGCGGTCGAACTGGTCGCCGTCCCGCTCTCCGTCGATCTCATGGCTCCAGGCGACGTCCTCTTCCATCAGGGCATCGGCCCGAAGACCCTCGGGGTAGGCATGCGCAAGACGCTTGGTGTCCTGGGAAGGGGAAGAAGAGGAGGTCATTGGATCCTTACGTCTCTGGGGATTCGGTCGCGGCGAGGGAGTGCGGGCCGTCCCCGGTCACACCGCTCGCTCGAGGTCTCAACGCTTGGGTACCCCGGAACATTCCCGGTCACCCGCCCTGGGGCCACGCCGCCGACCTGACGATGGTTGCACGGCACGGCCCGTCTCGTCACCCGACTTACCGTGCCATGGCGGGTCAACGCGCCGTGGCGGGTGTCTGCGCGGGCCGGCTCCTCCAGTCCGGGTGCCCCGGCATCGCCGGGGTCTTCTCGCCGTACAGCCAGGCCTGGAAGAACGTGCTCAGATCACGTCCCGCGATGGCGGACGTCAGGCGCTCGAAGTCGGCGGTGGTCGCCGTGCCGTCCCGGTGCACGGCGACCCAGGCCCGCTCCAGGCGCTCGAAGGCGGAATTCCCGATCTCCTGGCGCAGCGCGTACAGCACCAGCGCGGCGCCGTCGTAGACGTTCGGCCGGAAGATGCTGATCTTCTGACCGGGCTTGGGGCCCCTGGGCGCGGCGGGCGGGCCGCCGGCGGCGCGCCAGCGGTCGGAGAGGGCGTACGCCGTCTTCATGCGCGCCTGCAGGGGCCGGTGCGCTGTCTCCTCCGCGTACAGGGTCTCGTACCAGGTGGCATGGCCCTCGTTCAGCCAGAGGTCGGACCAGGTGCGCGGGCTGACGCTGTCGCCGAACCACTGGTGGGACAGCTCGTGCACCGCGATCGACTCGACGTACCACTTGGGCAGCGCGGGCTCGGTGAACAGCTCCTTCTCGAAGAGGGAGAGAGTCTGTGTCTCGAGTTCGAAGCCGGTCTGTGCCCGAGCGATCAGCACCCCGTAGGTCTCGAAGGGGTACGGCCCGACCTTCTTCTCCATCCACGCGATCTGGTCCGCGGTCTTCGCGAGCCACGGCTCGAGGGCCGCCTGGTCCGCGGCGGGGACGACGTCACGGATGGGCAGGCCGTGCGGTCCCCGGCGGTGCAGTACGGCGCTGCGGCCGATGGAGACCTGGGCCAGTTCGGTGGCCATGGGGTGCCGGGTGCGGTAGGTCCAGGTGGTCTCCCGGGCCGTCCGCTCGATGCCCGCAGGCACGCCGTTCGCCACGGCCGTGTACCCGTCCGGCGCGGTCACGTGGAAGGTGAACATCGCCTTGTCGGAAGGGTGGTCGTTGCACGGGAAGACCAGATGGGCGGCGTTGGCCTGGTTGGCCATCACGAGCCCGTCGTCGGTCCGCACCCAGCCGCCGTCCCGGCCCTTCGCGGAGACGGGGTCGCTGGTGTGCCGCACGGTGATCCGCAGCGTGCTGCCCTTGGGGAGCGGGGTGTCCGGTGTGATCACCAGGTCCTCCCCCGCGCTGGTGAAGGCCGCGGGGGCGCCGTTGACGTCGACGGACTGCACCGTGCCGTGCGCGAAGTCGAGGTTGACGCGCTCCAGGGGCTCGGTGACGTGTGCGCGGATGGTGGTGACGGCGGTGAGCGGCTTGCTGTTGCTGCCTGGATAGGCGAAGGAGAGGTCGTACGACCGGACGTCGTATCCCGGGTTGCCGAGGGTCGGGAAGAGCGGGTCGCCGATGCCGAGGGGCTCGGCCGGTGAGGGGGCGCTCGCGGCGATCAGGCACACGGAGACGGCCGCGAGCAGACCGGCTCTGGTGCGGCGGGCACGGGGGATCACGGAACGGAGGCTGTGCGGCATGGACCACGGCTACCAGCGCGCACGGTGCGCACGGTGACGACGCGCGCCAGGGCCCACCCGAACGGATTCAGCCGTGGCCACGGCCCGCCGGGCCGCCGGAGGGGGCGCGTTCCGCGACGCTAGTGGGCGACGGCTGCGGGGTGCTGCGCCCGGCTCACGTCGTACACGCCGGGGACGTTCCGCATGGCCCGCATCAGGGCCGGCAGGTGCGCCGCGTCCGGGAGCTGGAGCGTGTACGTGTGGCGTACGCGCTGCTGGCTGGGCGGTTCGACGGTGGCGGAGACGATCGCCACCCCTTCGAGGGCGATGGCTTCGGTCAGGTCCGCGAGGAGGTGCGGGCGCCCGAAGGACTCGGCGACGAGCGTGACCCGGCACTCGGTGCTGTCACCCCAGCGCACGCCGACCTCCGCGCGCCCGGCGCTCTTCATGCGCACCACTCCGGCGCACTCGACGCGGTGCACGGTCACCACGCCGCCACGCACGGCGAAGCCGGTGATCTCGTCGGGCGGCACGGGCGTACAACAGCCCGCGAGGCGCACGGAGGCGCCGGGCAGATCGGCGACGGCGATGGCGGCACGGGCGCCGGGCGCGTCGGTGGTGGGGCGGGCGGGCAGCGCGGGCGGGCGGGCGTCGGCCCCGAGCGCCGGGGG
>NZ_LBMW01000094.1 GCF_026168105.1 Streptomyces hygroscopicus | reverse complement strand
GGGCGTGGTCCGGCGAATGAGCGGGAGCGGGTGCTGTGCGAGGCTTTCGCGGAGGTCCTGGGGGTGTCCGAGGTCGGCGTCGAGGACGACTTCTTCGCCCTCGGCGGCCACTCCCTCCTCGCCGTCCGCCTGGCCAACCGGGTCCGCACACTGCTGAACGTCGAGGTGGAGATCGCCATGCTGTTCGACGCCCCGACGCCGGCCGGCCTCGCCGGCCGACTCGCGGAGGAGACACAACCGGCATCGACCAGGCCGGCTCTGCGGCCGAGGCGCAGCCAGGAGGAGTCCTGATGATTCCGTTGTCATTCGCGCAGCAGCGGCTCTGGTTCATCTCCCAGCTTGAGGGGCCGAGCGCCACGTACAACGTTCCGGTGGTGCTTCCGCTGGACGGGAAGGTCGGCAGGGAGGCGCTGAACGCCGCGCTGCGGGACGTCATCGGTCGGCACGAGGTGCTGCGCACGGTGTTCGACACCGTCGAGGGCGAGCCGCACCAGCGGGTCCTCGACCTCGACGACCTGGAGTGGGAACTGAGGGTCGTCGAGGTCGGGCCGGCCGAGCTCGAGGCCGCGGTCGAGGCCGCCGAGGGATACACCTTCGACCTGGCGGCCGAAGTCCCGATTCGCGCCGAGCTGCTGGTCGTCTCCCCGGACGAGCAGGTTCTGGTGGTGGTGCTCCACCACATCGCGAGCGACGGCTGGTCGATGGGGCCGTTCACACGGGACCTCATGACGGCTTACGAGGCCCGGTGCGAAGGGCGTGCGCCGAGCTGGGAGCCCCTGCCGGTGCAGTACACGGACTACGCGCTCTGGCAGCGCGAGCTGCTGGGGGACGCGGACGACCCGTCCAGCCTGCTGGGTCGCCAACTGAGCCACTGGCGAGACGCGTTGGCCGGGCTTCCGGAAGAGCTGGCGCTGCCCTTCGACCACCCGCGTCCGGCGGTGGCCTCGTACCGTGGCCACCGGGTGCTGCTGGAGATTTCGGCGCAGACACATGCCCGGCTGCTGGAGCTGGCGCGCGCCGAGGGCGTCACGGCGTTCATGGTGCTGCAGGCGGCCCTCGCGGTCCTGTTGTCCCGCCTCGGCGCGGGGACGGACATCCCGATCGGTACGGATGTGGCCGGGCGGACGGACGAGGCGCTGGACGACCTGGTCGGCTTCTTCGTCAACACCCTGGTGCTGCGGACCGACCTGTCCGGTGACCCGACGTTCCGCGAACTGCTGAGCCGGGTGCGGGCGACGAGCCTGGCCGCGTTCGGGCACCAGGATGTGCCGTTCGAGAAGCTGGTCGAGGAGCTGGCCCCGGCGCGGTCGCTGTCGCGGCACCCGCTGTTCCAGGTGATGCTGACCCTGCAGAACGCCGCGCGCACGGTCCTGGACGGGGAGCGCATCGAAGTCTCGGCATCGGCCCCGGCGGGGGCGTCGGTGGCGAAGTTCGACCTGGAGGTCTCGTTCACGGAGGTCTTCGGGCCGGACGGCGCGCCGTCCGGGATCCGGGGCTCGGTGAAGGCGGCGGACCTCTTCGACGCGCAGACGGTCGTCGATCTCGCCGACTGTCTGGGGCGCGTGGTGGACACTCTGACGGGTGCGCCGGAGTTGCTGTTGAGCGGTGTGCCGGTGGTGGACGGGTCGGGTGCGGAGGTGGTGTTCCCGGGCCGGGGCCGGGTGGCGTTGGCCGTGGACGGTGGTGCGGTGGGTCAGCGGGCCGGTTCGGTGGCGGACCGTCGGCTGGTGGCCTATGTGGTGCCCGTGCCGGGTGCGGAGGTCGATGCGGCGGAGCTGCGGGCGTTCGTGCGGGAGCAGTTGCCGGAGTCGATGGTGCCGGCGGGTGTGGTGCTGCTGGACGAGTTGCCGTTGACGGCGAACGGCAAGGTGGACACGGGCAGGCTGCCTGCGCCGTCGGAGTACCCCACGGGCACCGGGCGGGGCCCGTCGAACGCGCGTGAGGAGATCCTGTGCGCCGCGTTCGCCGACGTCCTCGGACTGGAGAGCGCGGGCGTCGACGACGACTTCTTCGCCCTCGGCGGCCACTCCCTCCTAGCCGTCAGGCTGGTCGAGCGGCTGCGCGTGCAGGGCGTGACCGTGCCGGTGCGGGCGCTCTTCGAGGCACCGACCCCGGCCGGGCTGGCCTTGGCGGCGGACGCCGGGCGGGTGCCGACGCCGGAGAACCTGATCCCGGTCGGCGCGACCGAGATCACGCCTCAGATGCTGCCGCTGGTGGACCTCACGGCCGAGGAGGTCGCGCGGGTCGTCGCCACCGTGAACGACGGCCCGGCCAACATCGCGGACATCTATCCGCTCGGACCGCTGCAGGAGGGCCTGCTCTTCCACCACCTGATGGCGGACGGCGGCGACGACGCCTATGTGCTGCCCGCGGTCCTGGAGTTCGACTCGCGCGCCAGGCTCGACGCGTTCATGGAGGCGTTCCAGAACGTGCTCGACCGGCACGACATCTTCCGAACCTCGATCGCCTGGGAGGGGCTGCCGGAGCCCGTCCAGGTGGTGTGGCGCCACGCACCGATACCGATCACGGACGTGACCCTCGACCCGCGGAGTGAGGACCTGGTCGCGGATCTGGTCGCGGCCGCCGGTCTGTCGATGGACCTGCGCCGGGCACCGCTGATCACGGCGCACCGAGCTGTCGTTCCCGGCAGCGGCCGCTGGCTCGCGCTGGTTCGGGTGCACCACATGGTGCAGGACCACATGGCGCTGGAACTGCTGCTCTCGGAGGTCACCGCCTTCCTCACCGGCCGTGGCGCGGACCTCCCCGAGCCGATGCCCTTCCGGAACTTCGTGGCGCAGTCCCGCGACGAGGCCGAACGAGCCGGACACGAGCGGTACTTTGCCGAGCTGCTGGGCGACCTCGACGAGACGACCGCCCCGTTCGGGGTCACGGACGTCCACGGTGACGGTGCGGCTGTGACGCGCCGGGTGGTGCCCTTTTCGCAGGAGTCCGAGCGCCGGTTGCGCGAGACCGCGCGCCGACTGCGAGTGAGCGCGGCGACCGTCCTGCACGTGGCCTGGGCACGGGCAGTCGGGGCGATGTCCGGCCGGGACGACGTGGTCTTCGGGACTGTGCTGTTCGGCAGGATGACCGGCGCCGGCGCCGGTCAGGTGCCCGGGCCGTTCATCAACACGCTTCCGGTGCGCGTCCGTACGGCCGAGACCGGGGTCCTGACGGCGGTGTCGCAGATGCGCGCGCAACTGGCACAGTTGGTCCAGCATGAGCACGCCCCGCTCGCAACCGCCCAGCAGGCCAGTGGACTTGCGGCCGAGTCACCTCTCTTCACCGCCTTCCTCAACTACCGCCACAACAACGGCGGGGGCGAGGAACGGCCAGTGGAGGAGCAGCCGGACGACCTGGGCATCCGCCTGCTGTATGCGCGCGAGCGCACCAACTACCCGCTCAGTGTCGCGGTGGACGACGACGGTGAAGGTCTCGCGCTGACGGTCGACGCGGTCGGCGTGATCGATCCCGAGGCGGTCGGAGTGCTGGTGCGCACGGCTGCAGAGCAGCTGGTGTCGGCGCTGGAGGTGGCGCTGGACGGCGGCCCGGAGCCGCAGTTGGGCGAGGTGCGGGTCCTGGACGGGCCGGTCCTGCACCGAGTGCTGGTGGAGTGGAATGACACGGCGGTGGAGGCGGAGGCCTCGACGCTGCCGGGGTTGTTCGAGGCGCAGGTGGCGAGGACGCCGGACGCGACCGCGGTGGTGTTCGACGGTACTGAGGTGTCGTACGGGGAGCTCGATGCGCGGACGAATCGTCTGGCCCGGTTGCTGGTGGGGCGTGGTGTCGGTCCGGAGTCCGTGGTCGGGGTGGTGATGGAGCGTGGTGTCGACCTGGTGGTGGCCCTATTGGCGGTGGTGAAGGCCGGTGGGGCGTATCTGCCGATCGACCCGGAGTACCCGGCTGAGCGGGTCGGTTTCGTGCTGTCGGACGCGGGTGTGTCGCTGGTGGTGTCGCATTCGGCGGTTGCGGAGGTGGTGCCGGCGGGCGTGTCGGTGGTGGCGGTCGACGAGCCTTCTGTGGTCGAGGAGTTGGCGGGTGTTGACGGTTCGCCGCTGGGTGTGGGCGTTGCGACCGGGAATGCGGCGTATGTGATCTACACGTCGGGTTCGACGGGCGTGCCGAAGGGCGTGGTGGTCTCGCACGGGGCGTTGGTGAACCACCTGATCGGTGTGGGTGAGCGGGTGCCGCTGGATGGTGGTGACCGTTTGGTGGCGGTGACGACGGTGGCGTTCGACATCGCGGCGCTTGAATTGTTCCTGCCGCTGGTGTCGGGGGCGTCGGTGGTCGTCGCATCGAGGGATGTGGTGCGGGATCCGGCCGCGTTGACGGGACTGGTGGCTTCGTCGGGAGCGACGGTGTTGCAGGCGGTTCCGTCCCTGTGGCGGGCGCTGCTCGACACGGGCGGCCGGCCCGCCGGCGTTCGGGCGCTGGTCGGTGGCGAGGCGCTGCCGCATGAGCTGGCGCAGCGGTTCACGGACCTCGAGATCGGGGCGGTGAACCTGTATGGGCCGACCGAGGCGACGGTGTGGGCCACCTCGGCCGAGGTCACCGCTGGTGAGGTGTCGGTGGGCCGGCCGTTCGCCAACATGGGGGCGTATGTGCTGGATGCGCGGATGAGCCCGGTGCCGGTGGGTGTTGAGGGCGAACTGTATCTGGCGGGGGCGCAGTTGGCGCGCGGCTATGCGGGGCGCCCGGGTCTGACGGCGGGACGTTTCGTGGCATCGCCGTACGCATCGGGGGAGCGGCTGTACCGGACCGGGGACGTGGCCCGCTGGCGCGCGGACGGTGAGCTGGAGTGCCTGGGCCGTACGGACGACCAGGTGAAGGTGCGCGGCTTCCGTATCGAGCTGGGTGAGGTGGAGGCCGTCCTGGAGCGTCATGCGGGCGTGGCCCAGGCTGTGGCGACGGTCCGTCGCGACACCTCCGACGATGCTGTGCTGGTCGCCTACCTGGTCCCCCGGGGGGTCCTGGACATGGCCGCGCTGCGTGCGGACCTGAGTCGGAACCTCCCCGCCTATATGGCGCCCTCCGCGTTCGTCGTCCTCGACGAACTGCCGCTGACCGCGAACGGCAAGGTGGACCGCAAGGCCCTGCCCGCCCCCGACTTCGCGCCCGGCTCCGGACGCGGCCCGGACAACGTCCGCGAAGAGATCCTGTGCGCCGCGTTCGCCGAGGTCCTCGGCCGGGAGAGCGTGGGTGTCGACGACGACTTCTTCGCACTCGGCGGCCACTCCCTCCTCGCCGTCAGGCTGATCAGCCGGCTGCAGGCCCAGGGTGTCGCGCTGTCGGTGCGGGCTGTGTTCGACAGTCCCACGCCGGCCGGCCTCGCTCGCTCGGCGGGCATGAAGCAGGCGGAGGTGCCGGACAACCTGATCCCGGCGGACGCGACCGCGATCACCCCCGAGATGCTTCCCCTCGTCGACCTGGGCATCGAGGAGATCGAGCGCGTCATCGCCACCGTGGAGGGCGGCGCCGCGAACATCGCGGACGTCTACCCGCTCGCCCCGCTCCAGGAGGGCCTGCTCTTCCACCACCTGCTCGCCGACGGCGGAGACGACGCCTACGTCCAGCCGACCGTCCTGGAGTTCGATTCGCGCGAAGTGCTGGACCGGTTCACCGAGGCGCTCCAGCACGTGCTGGACCGACACGACATCCTTCGGACCGGCATCGTCTGGGACGGGCTGCGGGAGCCCGTCCAGGTGGTGTGGCGCAAGGCCTTGCTCCCGGTTCGGGAAGTGTCGCTCGAGCCCCGCAGCAGCGACCCGTTGACCGAGTTGGCCGCGACCGTCGGGCTGTCGATGGACCTGTCCCGGGCGCCCCTGGTCGAGTTGTACACGGCCGTCGGCTCCCAGGGGCGTTGGCTCGGGCTTGTGCGAGTCCATCACATGGTGCAGGACCACACCGCGCTGGAGGTGCTGCTGGGCGAGATCGAGGCGTTCCTCACCGGCCACGGCGACAAGCTGCCGGAGCCGCTGCCGTTCCGTGACTTCGTGGCGCAGGCGCGCGGCGGGGTCCCGCGGTCGGAGCACGAACGCTACTTCGCCGAGCTGTTGGGTGATGTCACCGAACCGACGGCTCCCTACGGGCTGACCGACGTGCGCGGCGTCGGCGCCGGTGCCGAAAACGCGGCCAGGTCGCTGGCGCCCGAGCTGGACGCACGGCTGCGGGCCGTCTCGCGCACGCTGGGTGCCAGCGTGGCGACCGTCATGCATGTGGCCTGGGCGCGGGTACTGGGCGTGATCAGCGGCCGGGACGATGTGGTGTTCGGGACGGTTTTGTTCGGCCGGATGAACGGTGGAGCCGGTGCCGACCGCGTACCCGGCCCGTTCATCAACACGCTCCCGCTACGGGTACGGACGGACGAGCTCGGTGTCCTGGGTGCGGTGTCCGCGATGCGTGGCCAACTGGCGCAGCTGCTCGAACACGAGCACGCGCCGCTCGCCCTCGCACAGCAGGCCAGCGGACTCACCGGTGGCTCGCCGTTGTTCACCTCCTTCCTCAACTACCGCCATGCCGCCGATCAAGTGGGTGCCCCACCGGTGGCGAAGGAGTCGGCCGACGACGAGGCCTGGGGGATCCGGACCCTTCTCTCCCGGGAGACGACCAACTACCCGCTCGCGGTGGCCGTGAACGACAACGGACGGGCGATCCGGATATCTGTCGACGCTGTGGCGCCGGCGGATCCAGCCGCCGTGGCTGCGCTGGTGTGTACGGCCGTCGAGGGTCTGGTGTCGGCGCTGGAGGCCGCGCTGGGCTGCGAAACGGAAGCGCCGTTGAACTCCGTGCCGGTCCTGGACGAGACGGGGCTGCACCAGGTCGTGAGTGAGTGGAACGACACGGCGGTGGAGGTCGAGGCATCGACTCTGCCGGGGTTGTTCGAGGCGCAGGTGGTGCGGACGCCGGATGCGGTGGCCGTGGTGTTCGAGGGCGTGGAGGTGTCGTACGCGGAGTTGGATGCGCGGGCGAACCGGCTGGCGCGGTTGCTGGTGGGCCGTGGTGTGGGTCCGGAGTCGGTGGTCGGTGTCGCGTTGGAGCGCGGGGTCGAGATGGTGGTGGCGCTGCTGGCGGTGGTGAAGGCCGGGGGCGCGTATCTGCCCATCGACCCGGGGCTTCCGGCGGACCGGGTGACGTACATGGTGGAGACCGCCGGCGCGGACGTTGTGGTGTCGTCGTTGGAGGCGGCCGGTGTGGTGCCGGCCGGGGTCGGCCGGGTGGATGTGGACTCGGACGCGGTGGATGAGGAACTGGCGGGGCTGTCGGGTGCGTCACCGGGCGTGGAGGTGCTACCTGCGCATCCGGCGTATGTGATCTTCACGTCGGGTTCGACGGGTCGGCCCAAGGGCGTGGCCGTCTCGCACGAGGGCATCGTCAACCGGCTGGCGTGGATGCAGCAGCGGTTCGAGCTTTCGGGCGCGGACCGTGTGGTGCAGAAGACGCCGTTTGGTTTCGACGTGTCGGTGTGGGAGTTCTTCTGGCCGTTGTCGGTGGGTGCCGCTCTGGTGGTGGCGCGGCCGGAGGGCCACAGGGATCCGGCCTATCTGGCCGCTCTGGTGCGGGAGCAGAGGGTGACGACGGCCCACTTCGTGCCGTCGATGCTCGAGGCGTTCCTGGCGGACCCTGCAGCAGCGGACTGCGCGCACGTCCTACGGCGGGTGGTGTGCTCGGGCGAGGCTCTGACGGCCTCCGTCCGGGACCGGTTCTTCGTTGCTCTCCCGGGTGTGGAGTTGCACAACCTTTACGGGCCCACCGAGGCGTCGGTCGACGTGACGGCGTGGCGGTGCGAGCCGGGCGTCGAGGGTGGTGCGGTGCCGATCGGTGGGCCGGTGGCGAACACGCAGGTGTTCGTCCTGGACGGTGGATTGCGGCCGGTGCCGGTGGGCGTTGCGGGTGAACTGTATCTGGCAGGCGTGCAGTTGGCGCGTGGTTACGCCGCGCGGCCGGGTCTGACGGCGGAGCGATTCGTCGCCTCGCCGTATGGGACGGGCGAGCGGCTCTACCGCACCGGTGACGTGGCGCGCTGGAACGCGAACGGCGCGGTCGAGTTCCTTGGCCGCGCGGACGAGCAGGTCAAGATCCGCGGTTTCCGGATCGAGCCCGGTGAGGTCCAGGCCGTGATCGTCGGCCACCCGCAGGTCGCACAGGCCGCCGTCGTCGCCCGCGAGGACATCCCGGGCGACCTTCGGCTCGTCGCCTACGTCGTTCCGGAACCGGACGGCGGCGATGTCGGAGAACTCACCGCCGCGATTGCCGAGTTCACGTCGAACCGGCTACCGGCGCACATGGTCCCGTCGGCGGTCGTCGTCCTGGACGGGCTGCCGGTGTCGGTGAACGGCAAGCTGGATCGCAAGGCGCTGCCCGCCCCCGAGTACAGGAGCGGTGCCGGCCGAGCACCGGCCGATGCACGGGAAGAGATCCTGTGCACCCTGTTCGCCGATGTCCTCGGGCTTGAGGACGTCGGTGTCGACGACGACTTCTTCGCACTCGGCGGGCACTCCCTGCTCGCTGTGCGACTCATCAGCCGGATCCGGGCGGCTCTGGGCATCGAGGCGCCGTTGCAGGCGCTTGTGCAGGCACCGACGGTGGCCGGACTGGCACAGCAGCTCGGACATCAAAAATCAGCTAGGCCGGCGTTGCGGCCGATGCGCAACCAGGAGGATTCCTGATGATCCCGTTGTCTTTCGCGCAGCGCCGCCTGTGGTTCCTCTCGCAGCTCGAAGGCCCGAGCGCCACCTACAACATTCCGATCGCCCGTCGCCTGCCGGGCCAGGTCGACATCGATGCGCTGAACGCGGCCCTGCGGGATGTGATCGGACGCCACGAGGTACTTCGCACGGTCTACCCGACGGCCGACGGTGAGCCGTATCAGCGCATCCTGAAGCTGGAGGAGCTGGACTGGGAGTTGGCGGTGGCCGACCTGGCAGCCACTGAAATCGACGCCCGCGTCGCCGAGTTGGAGGCCTACGCGTTCGATCTGGCCGCCGAGGTGCCGATCCGTGCGGCGCTGCTCCGGGCCGGTCCGCAGGACCAGGTGCTGGTCGTGGTCGTCCACCACATCGCGAGCGACGGCTGGTCGATGGGGCCGCTGCTGCGGGACGTGACGACGGCCTACGCCGCCCGTACCGAAGGCCGGGCCCCCGAGTGGGAACCGCTGCCCGTCCAGTACGCGGACTACACCCTGTGGCAGCGCGAACTGCTCGGCGACGAGCAGGACCCCGACAGCATGATGGCGCGTCAGATCTCCTACTGGCGTGATCATCTGTCCGGCGTGCCCGAGGAGCTTGCCCTGCCCTTCGACCGCGTCCGCCCCGTCGTGGCCTCGCACCGCGGCCACGGCGTGCCGCTGGAGATCCCGGCAGCGGTCCATGCCCGGCTCGCCGAGGTGGCGCGCGCCGAGGACGCCACGGTCTTCATGGTCCTCCAGGCCGCACTGGCGGTCGTACTGTCCCGTCTGGGCGCGGGTACGGACATCCCCATCGGCACGGCGGTCGCCGGGCGCACCGATGTCGCGCTGGACGACCTGGTCGGCTTCTTCGTCAACACCCTGGTGCTGCGGACGGACCTGTCCGGTGACCCGACCTTCACCGAGGTGCTCGCACGCGCGCGGCAGACCGGGTGGGACGCCCTCGCGCACCAGGAGGTGCCGTTCGAGAAGCTGGTCGAGGAACTTGCCCCGGCCCGCTCCCTGGCTCGGCACCCGCTGGTCCAGGTGATGCTGACCGTCCACAACAACGACCGGATCGTGTCGGAGCGCACGGGCTCCGAGTCCGGCGGTTCGGCGCCGGACGAAGTGGTCGACGTGCGGGCGGCAAAGTTCGACCTCGAACTTGACTTCGTCGAGGTGTTCGACCAGGACGGCGCTCCGGCGGGCCTCCGCGGCTCGTTGACCGCCTCCGTGGACCTTTTCGAGCGCGGCTCCGTCGCGCGGCTCGCGACGCGTGTTCGACGGGCGCTCGAGTTGCTGGTCGTCGAACCGACGACCCGGGTGAGCGGCGTTGAGCTGCTCGATGCTGCCGAGCGGCGGCGGGTCTTGGTGGAGTGGAACGACACGGCGGTGGAGGTCGAGCCGTCGACTCTGCCGGGGTTGTTCGAGGCGCAGGTGGTGCGGACGCCGGATGCGGTGGCCGTGGTGTTCGAGGGCGCGGAGGTGTCGTACGCGGAGTTGGATGCGCGGGCGAACCGGCTGGCGCGGTTGCTGGTGGGCCGTGGTGTGGGTCCGGAGTCGGTGGTCGGTGTCGCGTTGGAGCGCGGGGTCGAGATGGTGGTGGCGCTGCTGGCGGTGGTGAAGGCCGGGGGCGCGTATCTGCCCATCGACCCGGGGCTTCCGGCGGACCGGGTGACGTACATGGTGGAGACCGCCGGCGCGGACGTCGTGGTGTCGACGGGCTCGCCGGCGGTTGTGGCGCCAGGCGGGGTTTCGACGGTGCTGCTGGACGAGCATGTGGTCGTTCAGGAGTTGGCGGGGCTGTCGGGTGCGTCGCTGGGCGTGGACGTACTGCCTGCGCATCCGGCGTATGTGATCTTCACGTCGGGTTCGACGGGTCGGCCCAAGGGCGTGGTCGTCTCGCACGAGGGCATCGTCAACCGGCTGGCGTGGATGCAGGAGCGCTTCGGGCTTTCGGGCGCGGACCGTGTGGTGCAGAAGACTCCGTTCGGGTTCGACGTGTCGGTGTGGGAGTTCTTCTGGCCGTTGTCGGTGGGTGCCGCTCTGGTGGTGGCGCGGCCGGAGGGCCACAGGGACCCGGCCTATCTGGCCGCTCTGGTGCGGGAGCAGGGGGTGACGACGGCCCACTTCGTGCCGTCGATGCTCGAGGCGTTCCTGGCGGACCCGGCAGCAGCGGACTGCGCGGACGTGCTGCGATGGGTGGTGTGCTCGGGTGAGGCGCTGACACCGGCCGTCCGCGACCGGCTGTTCGCGGTTTTGCCCGGTGTGGAGCTGCACAACCTGTACGGGCCCACCGAAGCCTCGGTCGACGCCACGGCGTGGCGGTGCGAACCGGGTGCCGGGGACGGTCCGGTGCCGATCGGCGGGCCGGTGGCGAACACGAAGCTGTTCGTACTGGACGGGGCGATGAATCCGGTGCCGATCGGGGTCGCCGGCGAGCTGTATCTCTCGGGTGTGCAGCTGGCGCGTGGGTACGCCAACCGGGTCGGCCTGACGGCGGAGCGGTTCGTCGCCTCGCCGTTCGGAACGGGTGAGCGCCTGTATCGCACGGGCGACATGGCCCGCTGGAACGCCGACGGCGTCGTCGAGTTCCTGGGACGCGCCGACGACCAGGTGAAGATCCGGGGATTCCGGATCGAGCCGGGCGAGATCCAGGCCGTGATCGTCGGCCACCCGCAGGTCGCGCAGGCCGCCGTCGTCGCCCGCGAGGACATTCCCGGTGACATCCGTCTGGTCGCCTACGTCGTCAAGGAAGGTGACGGTACCGAGCTGCCCGAGGTTGTCCGCCAGTTTGTGGCCGCCCGGCTGCCTGAGTACATGGTTCCGTCGGCGGTGGTGGTCCTGGATGCGTTGCCGTTGTCGGTGAACGGGAAGCTGGACCGCAAGGCGCTGCCGGTGCCGGAGTACACGACCGGCTCGGGTCGGGGCCCGGCGAGCGTGCGTGAGGAGATCCTCTGCGGCGCCTTCGCCGAAGTCCTCGGTGTGGACGACGTCGGTGTGGACGACGACTTCTTCCGCCTCGGTGGTCACTCCCTCCTCGCGATTCGGCTGGTGGAGGTGCTGCGTCGGCGGGGTGTGTCGGTCTCGGTACGGGCGCTGTTCCAGACGCCGACCCCTGCCGGGCTGGCCCTGGCTGTGAGCGCCGACCGGGTCGTCGTGCCGCAGAACCTGATTCCGGACGGCGCGAGCGTGATCACGCCGGAGATGCTCCCGCTGGTGGACCTGACCGCCGACGAGGTCGAGCGGGTCGTCGCCACCGTCGACGGTGGCGCGGCCAACGTCGCCGACGTCTACCCGCTCGCCCCGCTCCAGGAGGGCCTGCTCTTCCACCACCTGCTCGCCGACGGCGGCGACGACGCCTATGTGCTGCCGTCGGTGCTCGAGTTCGCCTCGCGCGAGCAGCTGGATGCCTTCACGAACGCGCTGCAGAGCGTGATCGACCGGCACGACATCTTCCGCACCTCGTTCGTCTGGGAGGGATTGCGCGAGCCGGTCCAGGTGGTGTGGCGCAAGGCCGTTTTGCCGGTCGTCGAGCTGACGCTGGACCCGCAGGCCGCCGACCCGGTGGGCGCGTTGGTCGCCGCCGTCGGCTCGACGATGGATCTGCGCCGGGCGCCGTTGTTCAGCGTGCATGCCGCGGCCAGGCCGGACGCTGACCGGTGGCTCGGCCTGGTGCGGGTGCACCACCTCGTACAGGACCACACCGCGTTGGAGGTGCTGCTCCGAGAGGTCGAAGCGTTCCTGACCGGCGAGGGTGGCGACCTGCCGGAGCCGCTGCCGTTCCGTACCTTCGTGGCACACGCACGCGGCGGAACCGAACACGAGGCCCACGAGCGGTATTTCGCGGAACTGCTCGGCGACATCACGGAACCCACAGCCCCTTACGGACTGGTGGACATCCGCGGGGCCGGTGCCCATGTGGTGCGTGAGGTTGTGCCGTTCGCGCCTGCTGCCGAGGCGCGGCTGCGAGAGGTTGCACGGCGCCTGGGCGTGAGCACGGCGACTCTGATGCACGTCGCATGGGCCCGGACGCTGGCTGTGGTCGGCGGTCGCGACGACGTGGTCTTCGGGACGATCCTGTTCGGCCGCATGAACGCCGGTGCGGGCGCCGACCGCATGCCGGGCCCGCTGATCAACACGCTGCCGGTGCGGGTGCGGACGGATGAACTCGGCGTGCTGGGTGCGGTGTCGGCGATGCGGAGTCAGCTCGCGGAGCTGCTGGAGCACGAGCACGCGCCGCTCACCTTGGCACAGAGCGCAAGCGGGATCCCGGGCGACGCGCCGCTGTTCACCGCCCTGTTCAACTATCGGCACAACGCCGTCCAGGAAGTCGGCGAGGAGGCTGTCCAGGCCCTCGACGAGGCCCTGGACAGCGGCAGCGGCGCGGCCGACGGCATGAGGCTGGTGTTCTCGCGCGAACGGACCAACTACCCGCTCGCTGTCTCGGTCGATGACGATGGTGAGAGCCGTGGTCTGTCGCTGGCGGTGGACGCGGTGTCCTCGATCGATCCGGGGCCGGTCGGTGTGCTGGTGCGTACGGCTGCGGAGAACCTGGTGTCGGCGTTGGAGGTGGCGCTGGACGGTGGTCCGGAGGTG
>NZ_LBMW01000049.1 GCF_026168105.1 Streptomyces hygroscopicus | reverse complement strand
GCCACCGGGTGGGGGCTGGCCACCGGGTGGGGGCTGGCCGCCGGGTGGGGGCTGGCCGCCGGGTGGCGGGGCGCCGTGAGGAGGTTCGCCGCCGGGCGGTGGGCCCCCGTGGGGGCCGGGGCCGCCGCCCTCGGACGGCGGGGGCTGCTGCTTCCTGAACGGATCGTCCTCCGGGGAGTCCTGTGAGCCGTGGGGCGGCGGTTCGGTGCTCATGGCCCGAGTCGACCGCGAACCCTCCGGCTCCGCATCCGTACAGGTCCGTCCGGGTCAGCCCGCCACGAACGTGTGCGCCGCCTTGTCGTGCCAGCACTGGTGCCAGGGGCGGTCGAACAGGCACCACAGGACGCCGACGACACCGACGACCAGCAGGCCGGGCACGCTGTAGACGAGCCAGCGGCGCAGGGCCGGGCCGAAGGCCGGCGGTTCGTGGCCCTCGATGTCCCGCAAGCGTACGGCCCCATCTGGCGGTCGGCAGCACCTCGTAGAGGACCCCGAAGCCGAGAAGCACGGCGAGCACGACGGCGAGGTACACCGAGGTCGTGCCGTCGAGCAGCCACACGGTCACGGCCTGACCCGACAGCTTGGCCGCGTCGATCTTGGCGTGGACGTGGTCGATCGCCTTGGTGCCGAGCGGTACGGCGGCCACGCCCGTGACCGCCGCCAGGACCAGGGTGTCGAGGAGCCGGGCGGCCAGCCGCTTGCCGAGACCCGCGGGCCGGGCCGCCGCCTGGGCGCGGGCGGCCGCCTGGAACGGGTCGTCCACCGGCGGCTTCCACGGTGCGACGGGCCGGGCCCCTTCCTCGGCGTCCTGGGCGCCGGAGCTGGCGAGCTGGTGCACCTGCTGCGCCCAGGAGGGCTGGCCGCCGCCGGGGCCCGAGGTCATGGGCGTGGCGGCGGGGGCGGCGGACTGCCGGGGGAGGCTTGCCGCGGGCTGCTGCGAGAGCGAGCCGGCCGGCTGCTGCGGGGGCTGCCCCGTCGCGGGCGCCGACGGCGCCGGGGCGGGCGGCTGCTGCCGGGGCAGAGCGGCGCGTTGCTGCGGGGCGGGTTCCGGGGCCTCGGGGTCCAGGCCCAGCGCCTGGCGGGCCGCGGCCCGGGAGCTCGCCGGGTGCGCGGTGGGCTGCCCCGGACCGGAAGCGGCCGCCCCCGTGTCCCGGGCCTGCTCCCCCGTGCGCGGGGAGGGCGCTCGGAACGTCATGGCGCCCTCGGAGGGGGCGGGGCCCCCGGTGCCCGAGGTGCCCGCGGCAGCCGCTCCGGTGCCTTCGCCGCGCGTCGGCCGACGGAACATCACCGTGCCGTCCGGGGCCGGGGATGAGCCGGAGCCGGAAACCGGACCGGAGCCGGATGCCGGACCGGTGCCCGAAGCCGGACCGGAGTCGGTGCGGGCACCGGGGTCGGCGGGCCGGATCGTCGCCGTGCCGTCCGTACGGGTCGCCGCGCCGTCGGGATGGGGCATCGCGCCGTCGGAACGGCCGGCGAGCGGCAGCCGCGGGTCGCCGGCCGCGCCCCAGGAGACCCGGCGGTCCTGGTCGCCGCCGAAGCCGGACTGCTGGGAGCGGTCGGCGCCCCAGGCCGCGGCGGGCTCGGGGCGGCTGCCGTGCTGGGCCTCGGCCGGGCTCTGCCGGGGCTCTTCGACCGGGTCCTCGTCGAAGAAGTGCGGCCCGGTCTCCTCGACCGAGGGCCCTGCGGGGCGTGCGCCGGACGGCGGGGAGAGCGGCTCGCCGCCCGCGGGCGCCGGTCGGCTGGTGCCCGGTACCCAGGCAACGCCGTTCCAGTACCGGACATATCCAGGAATGGACGGGTCCGGGTAGTACCCTTCGCGAGGTCTGTCGTCGCCGGGTGCCGGAGTTGGGGCGCTCATGTCCGTCGTCCCGTATCTGCTCGGGGGATCGTGTGGGCAACCACATCTATCAGAAGCGCGCAGCAGGCATTGCCGCTCCGCCCGTACCCGACCCTTTCCGGGCGACACCGCGCACGCCCTGTACACACCTGGAACACACTCCGAAAAATTCTCTCCGAAACTCGCTTCACGCTCCGCGCACCCGAGAGGGTGAGCGGGTCAGAAGAGTTTGCCGGGGTTGAGGATGCCCAGCGGGTCGAAGGCCTTCTTGACCGCCCGCTGCATCTCCACGCCCACCGGGCCGATCTCACGCGCCAGCCACTCCCTCTTCAGGACGCCCACGCCGTGCTCGCCGGTGATCGTGCCGCCGAGCTCCAGGCCGAGCGCCATGATCTCGTCGAAGGACTCGCGGGCCCGCCGGGACTCGTCGGGATCCTGGGCGTCGAAGCAGACGGTCGGGTGGGTGTTGCCGTCGCCCGCGTGCGCGCAGACCCCGATGGTGAGCCCGTACTTCTCGGCGATCCGCTCGACCCCCTCGAGCATCTCGCCCAGCCGGGAGCGGGGCACGCACACGTCGTCGATCATCGTGGTGCCCTTGACGGCCTCGAGTGCGGTGAGCGACAACCGGCGGGCCTGCAGGAGCAGTTCGGACTCGGCCTCGTCGTCGGCCGGGACGACCTGGGTGGCGCCCGCGGCCTCGCACAGCGCCCCGACCGCGGCGAGGTCGGCGGCCGGGTCCGCGGTGTCGAAGGCGGCGAGCAGCAGGGCTTCGGTGGACTCCGGCAGGCCCATGTGCGCCAGGTCGTTGACGGCCTTGACGGTCGTACGGTCCATCAGTTCGAGGAGGGACGGCACATGACCGCCCGCCATGATCCGGCACACCGCGTCGCAGGCGGCGGAGGCGGAGGCGAACTCGGCCGCGAGCACCAGTTGCCGGGGCGGCTGCGGCTTCAGGGCGAGGATCGCGCGGACGACGATGCCGAGGGAGCCCTCGGAGCCGACGAAGAGCCGGGTGAGGTCGTACCCGGCGACGCCCTTGGCCGTACGGCGCCCGGTGGACATGAGACGTCCGTCGGCGAGGACGACGTCGAGGCCGAGGACGTACTCCGCCGTCACCCCGTACTTCACGCAGCACAGACCGCCGGAGGCGGTACCGATGTTGCCGCCGATGGTGCACATCTCCCAGCTGGAGGGGTCCGGCGGGTAGGAGAGGCCGTGTTCGGCCACCGCGCGGGAGAGCGTGGCGTTGATGACGCCGGGCTCCACGACGGCGATGCGGTCGACCGGGTTGATCTCCAGGATCCGGTCCATCTTCGTCAGCGAGAGCACGATGCAGCCGTCGGTGGCGTTGGCTCCGCCCGACAGGCCGGTGCGGGCGCCCTGTGGAACGACCGGGACGCGCAGTTCGGTCGCGGTCCGCATGACGTGCTGGACCTGCTCGACGGTGCGCGGCAGCACGACCACGGAGGGGGCGCCGGCCGCGCAGAAGCTCGCCATGTCGTTCGCGTACGAGGCCGTGACGTCGGGGTCGGCCAGCACGGCATCGGCCGGCAGGCCGGTGCGGAGGCGGTCGAGGAGGTTGCCGGTGACGTCGTCGCGCGGGGCTTCGATACGGCTCATGATCACAGCGTGGCACCCGGGGACGGCGGTGTGAACCCCGCCCGCGCGAGGCGTCCGCCGGGGCGGGGGCGGCCTGGGCCCATCGGTGTGAAACCGCTCGGCGCGGGGGCGGGGGCGCCGGGATGTGATTGTCGTACTGACGCATCGTGTGCCACATGGAGATCGAACAGCCGGCTGTGCCGCGCCCCCGCCGCTCACCTGCCGTCCGGCGCGTGCTGATCGCCTCGGTGATGGCGTGTGCCGTGCTCGGCGGAGCACCGACGCTGATGCGGTACGGGCGCGAGCAGGTCGTGCCGCCGGGGCCGGTGGCCCGGGCCGGGACCGCGGTGAGCGGGGGCGTGCCCGCCGCGCTCACCGATCTCGCGGCGTTCATCGCGGACCGGGAGTCGTACCTGCGGAGCCATCCGCGTGATGCGCGGGCCTGGGCCCTGCTCGGGGCAGCGTATGCGGACCGGGGGAAGCGGACGTCGGACGCCCAGGACTTCCCCCGGGCCGAGAGGGCGCTGTGGACCTCGCTGACGGTGCGCAGGCGGGGGAACACCGAGGCGCTGGGCGGGCTCGCCGTGCTGGCGAACGCACGCGGGGACCACCGGGCGGCGAAGCAGTGGGCCGAGGCGGCGGTGCGCTCGGCGCCCACGGCGTGGACGGCGTATCCGGCGCTGATCGAGGCGTACGACGGGCTCGGCGACCACAAGGCCGTGGGCCGGACGCTGGACAAGCTGCTCGCGCTGGAGCACGGGCCCTCGGCGATGACCGCGGCCGCGCGGGTCTACTGGGCCCGGGGCTGGCGCGACGACGCGGCGGCCATGCTGTCGGACGCGGCGGCGCGGGCGGAGGGAGCCGCGGAACGGGCGGCGGACTGGGAGCGGGCCGGTGAGCTGGCCTGGGAGCGGGGGGAGCCGGGCGAGGCGCTGCGGTACTTCGAGACGGCGGAGCGGACCGACCCCGGCGGGCACGCCGCTCTGGCCGGGCAGGGTCGGGCGCTGGCCGCGCTCGGGCGGACCCGGGAGGCTCTGGAGGCGTACGGGGCGGCACTCGTGGAGCAGCCGTCGCCGGGGTACGCGCTGGAACTGGGCGAGTTGTACCAGTCGCTCGGCTACCAGGACCACGCGACGGCGCAGTACGACCTGGTGCGGGAGCGGGGACGGAAGGACGCGGCCGTCGGGGTGGACGACGCGGTGGTGCTGGGGCTGCTGGAGGCGGACCACGGGGAGCCGGCGGCCGGGGTGCGACTGCTGCGTCAGGAGTGGCGGCGGCAGCCGGGGGTCCGGGTGGCGGACGCGCTGGGCTGGGCGCTGCACCGGGCCGGGCAGAACCGGGAGGCGCTGGGCTATGCGACACGGGCGACGGACCGGGAGCCCTCGGGCGGGGTGCGCAGCGCGTTGTACGCGTACCACCGGGGCCAGATCGAGAGGGCCCTGCGGCGGACCGGCCCGGCCCGCCGCCATCTCGGGGAGGCGCTGCGCATCAACCCCCACTTCTCACCCCTGCTGGCGCCGGTGGCCCGGGATGCGCTGGGCCACCTGGGAGAGCCGTCGGAGGAGGGGCCCTGGGAGGATTTCTACTCCTACTAGCCCCTACAGCCGGCTCGCTGCTCCTCTCCGGCCGGCTCGCCACTCCTCCTGGGTCCTGGGCGATGTCCCTCTGGATCCAGGAGGGTGTCCCTGAGGAGCGTGTCCTACAGGTTGCCCCGCTTCGCCTGCTCACGCTCGATCGCCTCGAACAGAGCCTTGAAGTTGCCCTTGCCGAAGCCCATGGAGCCATGGCGTTCGATGATCTCGAAGAAGACCGTCGGACGGTCCTGGACCGGCTTGGTGAAGATCTGCAGCAGATAACCGTCCTCGTCGCGGTCGGCGAGGATCTTCAGCTCGCGCAGGGTCTCGACGGGGACGCGGGTGTCGCCGACCCATTCGCCGAGGGTGTCGTAGTACGAGTCCGGGGTGTCGAGGAACTGCACGCCGGCCGCCCGCATCGTCCGTACCGTCCGCACGATGTCGTTCGTGTTGAGCGCGATGTGCTGGACGCCGGGGCCGCCGTAGAACTCCAGGTACTCGTCGATCTGGGACTTCTTCTTGGCGAGGGCGGGCTCGTTGATCGGGAACTTGACCTTGAGCGTTCCGTCGGCGACGACCTTGGACATCAGCGCGCTGTACTCGGTCGCGATGTCGTCGCCCACGAACTCCTTCATGTTCGTGAAGCCCATGACCCGGTTGTAGAACCCGACCCATTCGTTCATACGGCCGAGTTCGACGTTGCCGACGCAGTGGTCGATCGCCTGGAAGGTGCGGTGCGCGGGCGGCTCGACCATCGGCTCGGCGGCGACGAAGCCGGGCAGGTAGGGGCCGTCGTAGCCAGTGCGCTCGACCAGGGTGTGGCGGGTCTCCCCGTATGTGGCGATCGCCGCCAGGACGACGCTGCCGTTCTCGTCCTTCAGCTCGTACGGCTCGGCGACCGAGCGGGCGCCGTGCTCGAGCGCATAGGCATACGCGGCGCGCGCGTCCGGGACCTCGATGGCGAGGTCGATCACGCCGTCACCGTGCTCGGCCACGTGCTGGGCGAGAAAGTGGCCCCAGGCGGTGGCCGGCTTGATGACGGAGGTGAGGACGAAGCGGGCCGAGCCGTTCTCGAGGACGTACGAGGCGGTCTCGCGGCTGCCGGTCTCCGGTCCGGAGTACGCGACGAGCCGCATGCCGAAGGCGGTCGAGTAGTAGTGCGCGGCCTGCTTGGCGTTGCCGACGGCGAAGACGACCGCGTCCATTCCCTTGACCGGGAAGGGGTCGGCCTCACGCGCGGTGTCGGGGGTGTGGTGTGTGGTCTGCGTCATAGGCGCAGCCTCACCCGTCTTCGCAAGGTGCGCAATAGTTTGTGTGATGACTGGACAATCTGCTCAGCAGGGTGCCCGTGACTGCGGGCGTTCTGTACAGGATGACCATCGGGGAGCGCGGTATGGCGATCGATCATCTGGACGCCCGGCTCATCGTGCTGCTGGCACGGGAGCCGCGGATCGGGGTGCTGGAGATGTCCCGGCGGCTCGGGGTGGCGCGCGGCACCGTACAGGCGCGTCTGGACCGCCTCCAGTCGAACGGGGTGATCCGCGGGTTCGGGCCGCAGGTGGATCCCGCCGCGCTCGGCTACCCGGTCACGGCGTTCGCGACGCTGCAGATCCGCCAGGGGCAGGGCGCGGACGTCCGGGCCCACCTGGCGACCGTCCCGGAGGTCCTCGAGCTGCACACCACCACGGGGAGCGGGGACATGCTGTGCCGACTGGTGGCCCGCTCGAACGCCGACCTCCAGCGGGTGATCGACCTGGTCGTCGGGTTCGAGGGCATCGTGCGCGCCTCCACGGCGATCGTCATGGAGGACGCCGTCCCGCTGCGGATCATCCCGCTGGTGGAGCAGGCGGCGCAGGACCGGGAGCGGCCCGGGCGGCCCGAGAAGCCCTGATCCAGGGGCCTCGGCGGCCGGGCCCAGGCGGTGTCCGACACCGCTCAGCAGCTCGGTACCGAGCCCTTCCCCTTCTCCAGGGCCACCAGCGCGTCGACCGCGCCGTTCAGCGTGGTCACCGGCACCAGGCGCAGCCCCGTCGGCAGCTCCGCCGACGCGTCGGAGCACTCCGCCTTCGGGACCAGGAAGACACTCGCGCCGTCCCGGCGGGCCGCCTGGGTCTTCAGGGCGACCCCGCCGACCGCGCCCACCGTGCCGGTCCCGTCGATCGTGCCCGTACCGGCGATGGTCCGGCCGCCCGTCAGATCGCCGCCGCTGCCGTCGCCGCGCAGCCTGTCGATGATCCCGAGCGTGAACAGCAGGCCCGCGCTGGGACCGCCCACGTCCGAAAGCTTCAGCGTGACCTTGACGTTCTTGTCGCTCAGATGCAGATACCCCAGCGCCGCCCGGGTCGCCGCGTCCTGGGACTGCTTCATCTGCTCGGTGTTGTGCTGCTCGATCTCCTTGACACTGTTGCCGCTGGGGTAGACCGCGTCACGCGGCATCACCGCGCGGTCCGTGCGGAACCAGCCGTCGATCACATCGCCGAGCGAGACACGCGCATCGGGACCGGTCGCCACGATGGTGGTCATCCGCAGCTGACCGGTCGTCCGGCGGGTGGGCGCTCCGCCGATCGTGATCACGGGGGCGCCCTGGTTCTCGCCGAGCACATTGGCCGTCATGCCGGGCTGCGCCACGGAGAAGGGCAGCGGCGCGAACACCGCCGTGGCGAGCAGGGCCACGACGGGCAGGGCGCAAAGCGCGGCGGCCTTGGGGCGCGAGAGGCGAGAGAGCACGAGATCAATCTAACGCGGCGACGACTTCCGGCCGATCCCCCGGTCAACGCCGCCACAGCTCCCTGCGGCCGGTGGTGAAGCGCCGCAGCGCGTCCGGGAGCGGTTCGACGCCGATCCCGGGCGCGGACGGCACCGGCAGATGGCCGTCCCTGAGCACGAACGGCTCGGTGATGTCCTCGGCGAAGTAGCGGGAGGACGCGGAGGTGTCTCCGGGGAGGGTGAAGCCGGGCAGGGCGGCCAGGGCCAGGTTGGGGGCGCGGCCGATGCCCGTCTCCAGCATGCCGCCGCACCACACCGGCACCCCGTGTGCATGCGCCACGTCGTGGACCCGGCGGGCCTCCAGGTAGCCGCCGACCCGCGCGGGCTTCACATTGACGACCCGGCAGGCGTCCAGGGCGATCGCGGAGGCGGTGTCCCGGGCGTTGTGCAGGGACTCGTCGAGACAGACGGGGGTCGTGATGCGCCGCTGGAGCCGGGCATGCGCGTGCAGGTCGTTCTCCCCGAGCGGCTCCTCGATGAGCAGCAGCCCGAACTCGTCCAGTCTCCGCAGGTGCTCCGCCTCGGCAAGCGTGTACGCGGTGTTCGCGTCGACCTGGAGCGGCAGCGCGTCCCCGAAGCGCTCACGGACGGCTCGTACGGGCTCCACGTCCCAACCCGGCTCGATCTTCAGCTTGATGCGGACGTACCCCTCGGCCAGGTAGCGCTCCACGTCGTCGAGGAGTTCCGCGACGGACGGCTTGATACCGACGGAGACCCCGGCCGGCACCCTGTCCCGTACCGCCCCCAGATAGGTCGCGAACGGCATCCCGTGGGCGCGCAGTTCCGCGTCCAGGACCGCCGTCTCCAGTGCCGCCTTCGCCAGCTCGTGGCCCTTGATCTTCGCCATCGCCGGAGCGAGCGCCGCCGTCGCCGGGCGGGGCAGGGCGGCGACGCGCGGCAGCAGGAAGTCGCGCAGGACGATCTCGGCGCCGGCGACGAACTCCGAGCAGTACAGCGGTTCGGGGTCGGCCGCGAACTCCGACCAGCCCTCGGCGTCGTCGGTGACGACATGGAGGAGGAAGGTGTCCTTCGTCGTCATGGTCCCGAAGGAGGTGCGGAACGGGGTGACGAGCGGGATCGCCACATGGACGATGTCGACGCGTTCGAGCTTCATGCCGGGGAGTCCTCCTCGCGAGTGAGCGTGTACCAGCCTTCCCGGGACATGCCCGTGGCCGTGAACCCCTCCGCGAAGGCCGCCGTGAAGACCTCGCGGACGGCGTGCCGCCAGCGCAGGGCGAGGTCGGGGTCGGCGGCACGCAGGGCGACGATGTCCTCGGGCACCCGGCACCACACGTGCCGGCCGTCGTCGGAACGGAGGGCGAGCGGGGCGCCGTCCGGGGCCATGGCGGTCCCCCCTGCTCGAGAGCCGAGGGCTGGGGGGACGGTCGGGGGTGCGGGCGCGCGAGCGCCGGTCTCCTGCGGCTGCCGGGGCGACGCGAGGTCCCAGGTGACCGTCAGCCGGTCGCTCTCGTCGCCGTCGTTCACGCCGTCGGCCATCGGCCCGTAGAAGTCGACCAGGTACTCGGTGCCGGTCCCACCCAGTTTGACCAGGTTGAAGCGGGCGTTGCGGCCGACCAGCGGGTCGAAGGTCCAGCGCATGGTGCGGGCGCGGCGCTCCAGCGCCCAGACGCGCTGCCGCTCCTTCAGGGCGTACCCGACACCCCGGTCGGCCGCCGCCACCAGGGAGTACGCGTCCGCCTCGGCGGGCGGCCCGAACACGGCGACACAGGCCCCGGCCAGCCGGTCCCCGTCGGCCAAGTACGCGGCGTGCACTGCGCCGCCGGCGTGCACCAGGCTGTGCAGCACCTCCGCCGGGTACGGCGGGGTGCTCCGGGGCGTCCGCCACACGTCGCTGAAGAAGTCGGTCACGGCGGCGAGGCCGGCCACGTCGTGCACGGTGCTGAGGTGAACGCCGGCGGTGCGGGCAGCCGCTTCGGCGAGCCGCGCCGCCCGGTCGCGGGCACCCGAGTGGTCCGTCTCTGCTCTCATGGATCGAGTCTCCCGAGCCCGTGGCGCCCCCACGTTGTGGCGGAGGCCAAAGCCTGACTACGTTCCTGATGAGATCCTCCAAGCCACCTGAGATCCTCCAAACCACCGAGCGAGGGATCCCCATGGACGTCTGCACCCTCGGCGACCTGCTGGACGTTGTCGGCGAGCCCTCCGTCCGGCTGCACACCGCCCCCGCCGGGCTGACCGCGCCGGTCACCGAGGCGCTGCTGTACGACGCCCACGCCCCGCTCCCCCTTGCGCCGGGCGCGCTGCTGCTCGCGGTGGGCGAGCGGGCCCCGGCCGCCGGGCCGCTCACCCGGGCCGCCGCGGAGGCGGGGATGACAGGCGTCGTCGTACGGGGCGCGGACGGGCCCGTCGGCGAGGCGGAGTCGGCGGGGATCGCGTTGCTGTCCGTGGACGAGGACGCGGCCTGGCACCAGGTGCATCTGCTGCTGGCGTCGGCGATCGCGGCACGCCCCGCCGCCGCGGGCGGCGGGAGCGCGCGCGGAGAGCTCTTCGCGCTGGCCGACACGGTGGCCGCGGCCGTCGGCGGGGCCACCGCGATCGAGGACCCGAGGCAGCGGATCCTCGCGTACTCGACGGTGCCGGGGCAGGCGACCGACGAGGACCGCCGCCAGGGCATCCTCGGGCTGCGGGTGCCGGGGAGCCCGGAGAACACCGAGCAGTACCGGACGGTCTTCGCGGCCCACGGCCCGGTGCGGCTGCCGGCGCTCGCCGAGGCGCTGCCGCGGCTCGCCGTCGCCGTACGCGCCGGTGGCGAGACCCTGGGCTCGCTCTGGGTCGTGGACGACGGCAGGCTCGCACCTGACGCCGAGGAGACGCTGGCGCAGGGCGCCTCCACGGCGGCGCTGCTCCTGCTGCGGGCGCGCGCCGCGCAGGAACTGGCCCGGCACCAGGACGGTGATCTGCTGCGCCGTCTGCTCGAGGGCACCGCCGACCCGGCTGCCGCGGCGCACCGGCTCGGTCTCGGGGCCGTGCGGGTGGCGGCGTTCGTCCTGGACTCCACGGTCTCCGCTCCGGACGGCGAGCAGACCGCGCTGCGGCTGCTGGACCTCGTACGGCTCCAGTGCGAGGCCCGCTACGGACGGCACGCGTGTGTGCTTGTCGACGGGGTCGTGTACGCGCTGCTGCCCGTGCCCGTGGAGGCGCCCCGAGAGAGCGGCGGGCGCCGTGAGCAGCAGGCCCCGGCGGCCCAGCGGCGTGCCCAGGAGCACCGTCATCTGCGGCTGGCGGAGGACATCGTGCGGCGGGCCGGTCGGGCTCTGCGGGTGCCGGTGCGGGCCGGGCTCGGCGAGGTCGTGCCCTCGCTCGCCGGGGTGCGGGTCTCCCGCGACGATGCGGATCTCGTCCTGCGGGTGCTCGGGCCGGAGCTTCCGGTGGCGTCGGCGGCCGGGGTGCGTCCCCGGCTCACCCTGCTCCGGCTGTCCGAAGTGCTCCGCGAGCGGCACGAGTTGAGCGTGGGCGCCTGGCAGGAGGTCCTTGCGCACGACACCGGGCACGGCACCGAGTACGCGCGTACTCTGCTCGCCTGGTTCGAGGCCGGCTGTGACATGGCGGGCGCCGCACAGTTGCTCGCGGTGCACCCGAACACCTGCCGCTACCGCCTCAAGCAGGCTCAGCAGCACATCGGAATCGCCTTGGACGATCCCGACGAACGGCTGGTGCTGTGGCTGCAGTTGAGGACGCTGACGGAGCTCTAGGCGGGCCTCGGCGCGGTGAGCCGGTCCTTCAAGCCGACTCCGGCACTCGCGTAGCGCACGGACGAGCGAAGCGACCGTCTCCCGGCCGAGGCCGGGCAGGGCACCCGGGACGACTTGGTCAACCGCCGTCCGAACCCCGGGGTCCCCGCGGCGTGACGGTCAGCGCAGCGCCTCCGCCACCTCCCGCGCCGCGTCCACCACCCTCGGGCCCACCCGCTCCGGTACCGAGTCCGACAGCATCACGACCCCCACGCTGCCCTCGACCCCGGTCACCCCGAGCAGCGGCGCGGCGGCCCCGCTCGCACCTGCCTCCAGTTCTCCGTGGGTCAGCGTGTAGCCGGGCTCGGCGACGGGCTGCCGGCGGGCGGCGAGGATCGCGCGTCCGGCGGCTCCCCGGTCGAGCGGGTGCCGGAAGCCCGCGCGGTAGGCCACGTGGTAGTCGGTCCACGTCGGCTCGACCACGGCGACGGCCAGCGCCTCCGACCCGTCGACCAGGGTGAGGTGCGCGGTCGCCCCGATGTCCTCGGCGAGCGCCCGCAGGGCGGGCAGCGCGGCCTCCCGCACCAGCGGATGCACCTGACGGCCCAGGCGCAGCACCCCGAGCCCGACCCGGGCGCGGCCGCCCAGGTCGCGGCGTACGAGGGAGTGCTGCTCCAGGGTGGCCAACAACCGGTACACAACGGTCCGGTTGACGCCCAGTTTGGCGGACAGCTCGGTGACGGTCAGCCCATGGTCCGTGTCGGCGAGCAGCTTGAGGACCCTGAGGCCCCGGTCGAGCGTCTGGGAGGTCTCCGCGGTCACGACGCCCACTCCTTCATGGTGAGGCCGACGGCCTGCCGCGGCGGATGCGGCACCGAGTCCCGTTCGGCGACGCGCTACAGAGGCCGCCGATCGGCTGGCGGCCCGGGCACCTCCCGGACTGTCGCTTCACGGCTGCGCTCCGCGGCGGCGCTGCCACGGGGCGTGTGCGTGGCGGAACATTAGCGATCCGGTTCGCTCAGCGGAAGGCTCCGTCCAGAATCCGGTCAGCGACGGGGGCGAAGGCGCTCCCTTTGCCTCGGTACGCGCCGGTATCTTCGGGCAGTCGTGCAGCCGTACCGGACGTCACCTCATCCGCGTGGCCCACTCCTGGACCTTCGCGATCCGCTGGCGCAGCTGTCCCGCGGTGCACTCGGCGCTCGGCGGCCCGCCGCACACACGGCGCAGCTCGGTGTGGATCACGCCGTGCGGCTTGCCGCTCTGGTGGACGTACGCGCCGACCATGGTGTTGAGCTGTTTGCGCAGCTCCAGCAGTTCCTTGTGGGTGACCACGGGGCGCCGGTCGGCGGGCAGTTCGAGCAGGTCGGCCTCCGTGTCCGGCTTCTTGCGGCTGTGCGCGATCTGCCGGGCCTGCCTCTTCTGCAGCAGCAGCTGCACCTGCTCGGGCTCGAGGAGACCCGGGATGCCGAGGTAGTCCTGCTCCTCCTCGCTGCCCGGGTGGGCCTGCATGCCGAACTCGGCGCCGTTGTACATGACCCGGTCGAAGACGGCGTCGGACTCCAGCGCCTCGAACGGCAGCATGTCCTGCTCGCCGGTGTCCTCGTCCTGCTCCCGGTTGGCCTCGTCCATCTCCTTCTCGGACTCGGCGTACGGGTCCTCCTCCTCGCCGTCCTTCTTCGGCTTGTCGAGGACGTGGTCGCGCTCGACCTCCATCTCGTTGGCGAAGGTCAGCAGGTCGGGGACGGTGGGCAGGAAGACGGAGGCGGTCTCGCCGCGGCGCCGGGACCGTACGAAACGGCCGACG
The DNA here is from genome assembly GCF_026168105.1 of Streptomyces hygroscopicus. Classification (GTDB taxonomy): domain Bacteria; phylum Actinomycetota; class Actinomycetes; order Streptomycetales; family Streptomycetaceae; genus Streptomyces; species Streptomyces hygroscopicus_D. Next base: position 42,123 of record NZ_LBMW01000049.1, on the reverse strand, counting down.
GCCTGGGCGAAGAACAGCGGGGTCGAGATGGTGGTCGCGTACACCCCGACGGCGAGCCGGGGCACGTCCACGCCCTCGGACACCATGCGCACCGCGACCATCCAGCGGTCACTGTTGTGGCTGAACTCGTCGATGCGGTCGGAGGCGCCCGCGTCGTCGGACAGGACGAGGGTCGCCTTGTGCCCGGTGATGTCGCGGATGAGCTTGGCGTAGGCGCGGGCCGCCTCCTGGTCGGAGGCGATGACGAGGGCACCGGCGTCCGGGACGGCCTTGCGGACCTCGGTCAGCCGCTGGTCCGCGGCGCGCAGCACGCTGGGCATCCACTCGCCCCGCGGGTCGAGTGCGGTGCGCCAGGCCTGACTGACGGCGTCCTTCGTCATGGGCTCGCCGAGCCGGGCGGCGATCTCGTCGCCCGCCTTGGTGCGCCAGCGCATATTGCCGCTGTAGGAAAGGAAGATGACCGGCCGCACCACCCCGTCGGCGAGCGCGGACCCGTATCCGTAGGTGTAGTCGGCGGCGGACCGCCGGATGCCGTCGTTCCCCTCCTCGTACATGACGAAGGGAATGGGGTTGGTGTCGGACCGGAACGGCGTACCGGTCAGGGCGAGCCGACGGGTGGCCGGCTCGAACGCCTCCAGACAGGCCTCGCCCCAGGACTTGGAGTCCCCGGCATGGTGGATCTCGTCGAGGATGACGAGGGTCTTGCGCTGCTCGACCCGGTTCCGGTGCAGCATGGGCCGGACCCCGACGCCCGCGTAGGTGACCGCGACGCCGTGGTACTCCCTGCCGAGCGGTCCCGCGCTGTACTCGGGGTCGAGTTTGATGCCGATCCTCGAGGCCGCCTCCGCCCACTGCTTCTTCAGATGCTCGGTCGGCGCGACCACGGTCACCTGCTGCACGACATGGTGGTGCAGCAACCAGGACGCGAGCGTCAGCGCGAAGGTCGTCTTGCCGGCACCGGGCGTGGCGACGGCCAGGAAGTCCCGCGGCTGCTCCTGTACGTACTTCTCCATCGCGCCCTGCTGCCAGGCGCGCAGTTTGCCGGCGGTGCCCCAGGGGGCGCGGCCGGGGAAGGCCGGGGAGAGATGGTGCGAAGAACTGGAACTGGCGGCGGTGGTAGTCACGGTCTCCGTGGAAGGGGGGTCGGGCGGCTCGGCGTAACGGGTCGGACGGCTCGGCTACGTATGACAACCGGGCCACCCTACCGGTGTGCTCGCCCGCCACTCGGGGCAACGGCGCCGCATCCGGCCCCGGTGCGACACGGGTCACAGATCACCGGGTTCCGTTCCCCCGGGGTCATCGCTCCCGTAGCCGGGTGGTCACCCAGGCGCCCGCCAGCGCCACCGCCGCCATCGGCAGGAACACCGCGGCGAAGGCGGCCGGATGGGAGCCGCTGACGGTCGCCTCGGCGGCCGTGCGAGCGACGGTGCCGCCGCCGAGTGCGGCGAATGCGGCACCGCCCGCGGAGAGCAGAAGGACGTTGGACAGGCCGTCGGAGATCTGCAGGGCGGCCGAGTTGGCGCCCGCCTCCTCAGGGGCGGACAGGTGCAGCAGCAGGACGCTGGTGGAGGAGACGACCAGACCCATACCGAAACAGCCGAAACCCCAGGCGACGGCGACGGTCCAGACGGGCACCGGGTGGATCAGCACGCTGGGCGCCGTGGCGATCGCGGCGGCGACGACGAGCATGCCCAGCGTCATCAGCCGCTCCCGGTACGGCTCCAGTCGTGGCCTCGACTGTACGTACGACCCCAGCGCCCAGGCGCCGCCGCCCGCCGCGAGCGAGAACCCGGCCAGTGTCGGCGACAGCCCCCGCTGGGTCACCAGCATGAGCGGGACGAAGCTCTCCGCCGCGATGAAGGAGCCCGCCGCCACTCCGCGCAGCAGCACCACGGACGGCAGCCCGCGGGCCGCCCGGCAGGTGCCGCGGGGCAGCAGCCCTCGCACCGCGGGGATCAGCAGCGCGGCGGCCGCGGTCGCGGGCAGGAGCGAGAGGGGGTTCAGGTCCTGTGCCGCGTACTGCAGTAGTCCCGCGCCCAGCGAAATGCCGAGCGCCAGCCGGATGCGGCGGGCGTCGAAGGGGGCCGCCGCATCCGGCTCGGCGGGGCCGGCCGCCCGGCGCCGTATCTGCGGCAGGGCGAGCGCCAGCGGGAACACCACGAGGACGGGAATGCCGATGAACACCCAGCGCCAGCCGAGCTGTTCGGTCACCGCACCCGACGCCAGCGGGCCGACCACCGACGGGACCACCCAGGACGCCGCGAACGCCGCCATGATCGCCGGTCGCAGCCGCTCCGGATAGGCGCGGCCGACGACCACGTACAGGGCGACGATGACCAGTCCGCCACCGAGTCCCTGCACGGCCCGGCCCAGGATGAACAGCCACATCGTCCCGGCCGTCCCCGACAGCAGCAAGCCCGCCGCGAAGGCGGCGATGCCGCAGGTCAGTGAGGCGAGCGGGCCGCTGCGGTCCGACCACTGCCCGGCGAACACCATGCCGAACAGACTCGTGGTGAAGTACCCGGAGAAGGCGAACGCGTAGAGGGACAGCCCGTCCAGCTCGCGCGCCGCGACGGGCATCGCGGTGCCGACGGCCGTGGCCTCGAAGGCGATGAGCAGGACGACGGAGACGATACCGATGGTCAGGGCCCGGTACGGCCGGCCCAGCACGCCGGTGTCGTCGTTCGAGGGGAGGGGAGCGGCGCCGGTGGCGGCGGAGTCGCGGGGTTCCAGGGCTGTCATGCAGGTCAGGGTAAGGGGCTCGAAGCGGGTTGACTCCTGTCGGGAGACGGTGATCGGTTCGGCCCTTGGTCGTAGGACCGGACTTTCATGAACGGCGTATGGCGGTCCTGTTGCAGCGCCGGCGATCCTCTTGAACGCCCTGATCGCCTCGCCCTACCGTCATGGACATCAGGTCGGAACGAGTGAGCCGTGCCGCACCTGATCTTGGCCGTGTGCCCGAGTGGTTCAGGGGCTCGCCTGCAAAGCGAGTTACGTGGGTTCGAATCCCGCCACGGCCTCTACGTGCCTGACCAGGCATGACGAAAGGGCGGCACCCCCGAAGGGGTGCCGCCCTTTCGATCGTCCGTCTCAGTTCCCGTCTGACATGGCCGAGATGCCGTGCTCGTCCGGAAAGACCAAGCCGTTCTCCACCCCTGCCGTGAAACGGCTCTCCCCAACACCAAGAACGTTACGGAGCGCCACTGACAACGCCGGGGAGCACGGAAGGAGACCCCTCAGGTGAGTGTCGTCACGACCGCTGCCTGCGGGCGGATCGGCAGACGGTTGACGGGGCGGCCCGTCGCCGCGCGCACCGCGGACGCGATCGCCGCCGGGGATGTCACCACGGGCACGGCGCTGACCGACTTCGCGCCGAAGGGCGCGACCACGTCCCGCTCCTCGACCAGCTTGACGATCTTGATCTCGGGCGCGTCCAGGGCCGTCGGCAGGGAGTAGCCGGTCAGGTCGGGGTGGCGGATCAGGCCGCGCGCCGTGCGCAGGTTCTCCGTGAGTGCGATGCCCACGCCCTGGGTGACGCCGGCCTCCAGGCGTGCGGCGAGCTGCACCGGGTTCAGCACCCGGCCCACGTCCTGGGCCAGTGCCAGCTCCACGACCCGCACCGAGCCGATCTCGATGTCCACGTCGACCACGGCGCGGATCGCGCAGAACGCGAGCCCCACGAAGGCGTCGCCCTGGCCCGTCTCGTTCAGCGGCTCCGTCGGGTGCGGGCGGCACTGCGCGGTGGCCCACAGCTCCTTGCCGTCCATGGCCTCGGCGACCGTGGTCGACAGCACCCCGTCGTACGAGGTGATCTTGCCGTCGGTGATCTGGAGCAGCTCGGTCGACATGCCGAACTTGTGCGCCAGCGGCTGCAGAAGTTGTGTGCGGACCATTTTCGCGGCTCGTTCCACCGCGCCGCCCGACACCCATGTGTGGCGGCCACGGCAGCCCGCGCCCGCAGGCGGCTGGTCCGTGTCGACCGGTACCACGTGCACCTCGTCGATGCCGAGCGTCTCCTGGACGATCTGCCGGGCCAGCGTGGTGAAGCCCTGGCCGGTCTCGACGGCCGCGCACAGGACGGTCGCCACTCCGTCGTGGACCTTCACCGTCGCCGTGGAGACCTCGTCGGCGCCCTCCGCGCCGAGCATGTGCACCATGCCGAGGCCGTAGCCGACACCGCGGCGCACGGCACCGGGCTCGCCTGCTCCCTCGGGGCCGCCCGGCAGCAGCCACTCCTCCTCGGGAGTGTCCTTGGGGAGCTGGGGCAGCGGGTGGTCCCGTACGGCCTCGAGCAGTTCGGCCACCGGCGCCGGGCAGGTGACCGTCTGGCCGGTCGGCAGGACGTCGCCGGTCGCCATGACGTTGCGCAGCCGCAGTTCCGCCGGGTCGAGGCCCAGCTTCTTGGCGAGCTTGTCCATCTGGGCCTCGTACGCCGCGCACACCTGCATCGCGCCTTCGCCGCGCACATGGCCCGAGGGCGGGTTGTTGGTGCGTACGGCCCAGCCCTCGATGAAGGCGTTCGGGACGACGTACGGGCCGCAGGCGAAGGAGACCGCTGCGGCGAGCGCGTCGGAGGAGGTGTCCGCGTACGCGCCCGCGTCGAGCAGGATCTGGGCCTCGACCTTCACCAGGTTGCCCTCGGCGTCCGCGTGGTGGCGGTAGCGCAGGAGGGTGGGGTGGCGGTGGACGTGTCCCAGGAAGGATTCCTCACGCGTCGCGGCCAGCTTGACCGGGCATCCGGTCTTCAGGGCGAGCAGGCCGAGCGGGAGTTGGAAGCCCGGGTCCTCGCGGTCCGCGGTGGCGCCCGGCACCCCGGTGACAACGACCTTCACCCGGTCGGGTTCCAGGCCGTAGACCGCCGCCGCCCGGTCGCGGTCGGCGTGCGGGTCGGTGGAGGCGACGTACAGCTCGACCCCGCCGTCGGGCCGGGGCACGGCGAGCCCGGCCTCCGCGCCGATCGGTGCGGGGTCCTGGCGGCCGATGCGGTAGAGGCCCTCGACGACGACCTCGCCGAGCGCGTCCGGGTCGCCGTGGCGCAGCGGGATGTGGCGGATCAGGTTGCCGTCGGGGTGCAGCGGCTCGGCCTCGAAGGCCTGTTCGGGGTCGGTCACCGGGTCGAGCACCTCGTACTCGACGATGACCGCGGCGGCGGCCATGCGCGCGGTGTCGGGGTGGTCGGCGGCGACGGCGGCGAGGGGCTCCCCGTGGTGGCGCACGACCTCGGAGGCGAACACGGGGCGGTCGGCCGCGCCACGGCCGTGGGGCGCGCCGCCGGGCACGTCCTCGTGGGTGACGACGGCCCGGACGCCGGGCATCTCGCGCGCGTGGCTGGTGTCGATGGACAGGATGCGCGCGTGCGGGTGCGGCGAGCGCAGCACGGCGGCCCACAGCAGGCCCTCGGCCCACAGGTCGGCCGCGTACGGGAAGGTGCCCTCGGTCTTGGCCCGGGCGTCCGCGGAGGGCAGGGAAACGCCCAGGCCGTGCGGCAGCGGCTCGGGGGCGGGTGCCGCCGCCGCGGTGGTCGCGGTGGCGCCTTCGTTGCTCACGCCTGGCCTCCGTCCTGGCCGTACGGGTGCTCGTTCGGGGCTGTGCCGTCGAAGTTCTCGAACGCGGAGGGGTGGACGCCGCCCGCGCCCGGGCCCGCCTGGTGCGGGATGCGCGGCTCGTCGCCGTCCCGTGCGGACTCGGCCTCCTTGTGGGTCCCGCGCTCGGCGACGACCTCCCTGACGGCCTCCAGGACGCCCCGGTAGCCGGAGCAGCGGCACAGGTTCCCGCACAGGGCCTGGCGGGCCTCCAGTTCGGTGGGCGCGGGGTTGCCCTCCAGGAGGTCGTGAAGCGTCATCGCCATACCGGGGACGCAGAAACCGCACTGCACGGCGCCGCACCTGGCGAGCGCCCGCTGCACCTCCGAGGGCTGTCCGTCGACGGCGAGGCCCTCGACCGTACGCACCTCGCTGCCCGCTGCGGTGACGGCGGGCACCAGGCAGGAGGCCACGAGCCGTCCGTCGACCTGGACGTTGCAGGCGCCGCACTCGCCCTGCGAGCAGCCGTCCTTGGCGCCGGCGAGACCGAGCCGCTCGCGCAGCACGTACAGCAGCGACTCGCCGATCCAGGCGTCGGTGACGGGCCGGTCGGCGCCGTTCACCCGCAGGACGTACGACGCCAAGGGGTGCTCGTCGTGCACGGGCGCGGGCTCGGAATCCTGCTCGAGAGCCGGGTCAGGGGCGTCGGCGGCCTCCGGTGCCGGTGCGGGCCGCGATCCGGGCCCCTGGACGGCGGCCGGTGCGCGGTCCACGGCCGGTGCGGGGGCCGAAGTCTCCCCGGGGCCGGGCGCGTCGGGGGGCCCAGACGGCTGCTGGACGGCCTGGGGCGCCTCGGGCCGCCCATCGGCCCGCATGTCCTCGTACGGCCCGTCGGACGGCTCTCCAGGGGCCTCGGCGGGCGCTTGCGCCACCGGCTCCTCATCGGTCTCCGGCGTCCCGTCCGGCCACCGGTGTCCGGCCCCTTCCGTCGCCCAGGGCGCGGGCGCCCCGCCCGGCAGGGTCGCGGGCGGGTTGCCGCCCCACTGCTCGACGAGCGACGACGTGCTGAACTCGCCCGATTCGTCCGGAAGATCGCCGCCCGCCACCGGAATCGACCACTGCCCGGTGACATCGTGACCGGCCGCGGGCGTCTCCCGCGCGGCCCCGGTCTCCTCGAAGGTCCACTGCCCGGTCGCGCCGGGGTGGTACGTGAACCGGTCGTCCGCGCCTTCCTGGTGTGCGGCGTTCGGGTCGGGCCATTCGGCACCCTCGGCGGGCGCCGCCCAGCCGCCGCCCGCGGCCGGATCGGGGCCCGGCTCGGCGGCCGGGGTGAACCTCGGGGGCACGTAGCCGTGACCGGGTGCCGCCAGCGGGCTGTACGAGGCGAGGAGGGCGTCGATACCCCCCTCGGGGAGCTGCACGAAGGCGGTGGCGCCGTCGTCGTAGTCCCCTTGCGGCAGCCGCTCCCAGGAGCTGCGGGCGCCCCCCTCGGGGGTGTCCTCCGGGTGCTGGTCGTCCGTCACGACAGTGCCCTCCCCAGTGCTCGTCGGGCCAGCGCGCCGACGGTGCGCCGCAGGTGCAGTACGGTCGGCGGCAGCTGCTCCACGGTGCCGTCCTCGGCCGGGGCCGGATCGGGGATGCAGGCCGCGGCCACGTACTCGCCGAAGGCGGTCAGCGCCTCCGGGACGATCGCGCGGCTGTTGTCCCAGTCGATGAGCTGGGCCACCCACTGCTCGGCGTCCAGGGGGCGCAGCGGCATCGGCGCTATGGCACCGACGGCGCACCTCACCCCGCGCCGCGCCGGGTCGAGGACCAGCGCCACGGACGCGACGGCGCGCCCCGGGCCGGTGCGCCCGGTGGCCTTCAGGAAGACCTGGGGGGCGTGCAGCAGCGGCACCCGCACATAGCCGATGAGTTCACCGGCGCGCAGCATCTCGACGCCCGCGAGCAGATGCGAGACCGGGATCTCCCGCCGGGATCCGCCCGGGCCCGCGATGATCAGCGTGGCCTCCAGCGCGGCCAGCACCGGAAGCGCGTCACCGGTGGGCGCGGCCGAGGCGATGTTGCCGCCCAGGGTGCCCGCGTTGCGGATGTGGGGCGGTCCGGCCGCGCGCGCCGCCGCCGCGAGGGCGGGGATGAGGGCCGCGAAGTCGGGGCGTCCCATGCGCGCGTGGGTGAGGCCGGCGCCGAGCAGCGCATGGCCGTCCTGGTACTGCCAGCCGCGGATCTCGCTGATGCGGCCGAGACCGACCAGCGCGGCGGGCCGCAGCTGTCCGGAGTTGACCGCGGCCATGAGGTCGGTGCCACCCGCCACGGGGACGGCGGCCGGCATGGCGGCGAGGGCCGCCACGGCCTCGTCCAGCGAGGCGGGCAGCGTCACGGCCTGCGCCGCCTGCGGTGCGTGCGTGGTCAAACCGGCTGCCCCTTCCCGCTGCCCCACCTGGTCCCACCTGTGCTGCCGTACGGTACGTGCTCACAGGGCGGACGTGGCAACTCTGGCACATCTTTCCCGGCCCCCGACGCGGGGGTCCGCTAGGAGGCATTCGCCCCCTCACCAGAGTGATGGTCCGTTTTGCCACGGGATCCCCGGTGGGGGCGAATTGCTGCCCTTCGGGGATCTGTGTGCGACTTTTCCGTGCGGGGTCACGCTTCCAGGGAGTCCGGTCCCCCGCCTGCCCGTCGCGTGCCGCCTCACACGTTCGGGGGCGCACCCTCGATCGGGCGTCCGAGCACACCGGGTCGCCGCTGCCACGGCCGCGGACCCGTGGGCGGCCGGTAGGCCACCCCCAGGGCGTCGAGCCGGGGGTAGTGGGCGGCCATCCTCCGTCCGAAGTCCTCGAAGTCGCGGGCCCCGGGGGCGGGCAGGGCGCTCCAGGCGACCTCGGCGAAGGCCGCGAGCCGGGGGAAGGTCTGGTAGTCGACCCGCGCCTGATCCTCCGTCGCCTCGGTCCACACATTGGCCTGGGTGCCCAGGACATGCCGGGCCTGCTCCTCGGTGAGCTGGGGCGGAACCGGCTCGAACCGGTAGACGTCCTCCAGGGTGCGCACATATCCGATGGGCACCGGCTCGTCCTCGCCGCCGTCCTGACGGTGGTCCAGGTACACCTGCTGCTCCGGGCACATCACGACGTCGTGCCCGGCGCGCGCGGCGGTGATGCCGCCCGCGTACCCGCGCCACGAGGACACCGCGGCGCCGTCGGCGAGGCCGCCCTCCAGGATCTCGTCCCAGCCGATGAGCCGACGGCCCCGGGCGGTGAGCCAGGTGTCGAAGTGCCGGACGAACCAGGACTGCAGTTCCTCCTCGTCGGCCAGCCCCAGTTCCGCGATGCGCGCCTGGGCGGCCGGGGACCTCCGCCACTGGTCCTTTGCGCACTCGTCGCCGCCGATGTGGATGAACTCCGAGGGGAACAGTTCCAGGATTTCCTCGAACACCCCCTCGTAGAAGCGCAGGGAGGTGTCCGTGGGCGCGAGGACGTTTTCGCAGACTCCCCAGTTGTCCCAGACCGTCAGGGAAGCGGTGTCGACGACGTCGGAGTTGCCGAGTTCCGGATACGCGGCGATGGCCGCCTGGCTGTGCCCGGGAACGTCGATCTCGGGGACGACGGTGATATGCCGCTCGGCCGCATACGCGACGATCTCGCGGATGTCGTCCTGTGTGTAGAAACCGCCGTGCGGCTTCTCCTCCCACAGTGGCGAGGCCCGGTGGCCGAATTTGGTGCGCGCCCGCCAGGATCCGGCCTCGGTGAGCTTCGGGTGACGCCTGATCTCCACGCGCCAGCCCTGGTCGTCGGTGAGGTGGAAGTGGAAGACGTTGAGTTTGTGCGCGGCCATCAGATCCAGATAGCGCAGGACGCCGTCCTTGGGCATGAAGTGCCGGGCGACGTCGAGCAGAAGACCGCGCCAGCGGAAGCGGGGGGCGTCATGGATCGTCACACCGGCCACCTCCCACTCCCGTTTCCCGGTGACCGGGGCGCGGCGGAAGGCCTCGGGACCGAGCAGCTGACGGAACGTCTGGGCACCCCAGAACAGACCGGCCGCGCCGCCGCCCCGGATGTCGACGCCCGCCTCGGCGGTGACGGCGAGCGTGTACCCCTCCGGCTCGAGCGTGTCGTCCAGGTGCAGCCGTACGGCGTTGCGGCCGTCCTCCGGGCCCGGCGGCAAGGACAGGCCGAGAGCAGCGCCGAGCGTGGCACGCAGCCAGCGTTCCGTGGTTTCCGTACCGGGCGCGGCCCACAGGACGGTCTCCCCGTCGAGCCGGACACCGCCGCGCACGGGGCCTTCGACGGCGCGCGGCACCGGAATCAGTTCCATCACGTCAGTCCTTCACCGCCCCGCCCGGTCCTGAGACCGGGCGGGGCTGTACGAGTACGAGCACGAAGAAGACCGGTACCGGAATCGCCATCAGACCGGGTGGCACGAGCGGGAAAAGTGATCGTCGGGGCGATCGGAATCGTGATCGACAAGGTGGCCCGGAAAGGAAAGCGGAATGGTGCCACGGTAGTTGCCCCGAGAGACGGGAACAGCGCGGAGGCGACCACCGCACAGACCCCGCGAGGAGCACGCCGTTGAGGAGATAACGGCCGAATTCCTGTTGCCCGAAGACCCACCGTAAGGAATCCCGGGAAGGGGGCAGGGTGCGAGGGCGCGGCCGGGAACAGTTGCCGTTGCCGAGCGAATCGGGCCGCACGGGTTGGATCCTGCGCGCAATTCCAGTCAACTCGGCCCGAGCCTGGGGAACTTGCGGACCCGGCCCCCTGAAGACACCGGTACGGCAGCGGAGGGCGCGCACGCCCCCGAAGCAGGGGGCGCCGCAGACCGTGAAACACGGGGCCCCGCGGACACGGCCGTCCACCGTGGCGCTGTGCGCGGGTCCCGGCGAGGGCGGCCCGCGGTGCGGCGGCTCGGGCAGAGGGATTCATGGAGCATTCTCCAAGAGGCGAGCTCGTTGCAAGGCATGCAATGGCCGTTCTGCTCTGCACAACGGAGGCTAGGGGCTCCATGAACACCATGACAAGGGGACGCAAAGACCCCCGGGGTGCGCCGAAACGCGTCCCGGGGGTCCCGCAGTTGTCAGACGTCGAGCCCGGCCCGCTACTTGTCGCCGCCCTTGCCCTCGTCGCCGCCACCGGCCATGGATTCGTAGATCTCCTTGCACATGGGGCAGACGGGGTACTTCTTCGGGTCACGGCCCGGGACCCACACCTTGCCGCACAGCGCCACGACGGGCGTTCCGTCCAGGGCGCTCGCCATGATCTTGTCCTTCTGGACGTAGTGGGCGAAGCGCTCGTGGTCACCGTCGCCGTGCGACACCTGCGGCGTCGGCTCTACGAGGGTCCCCGTACCAGTACCGCGCTCGGGCTCAAGAGTGCTCATACCGCCAAGGGTACTGAAGCTCACACGCATCAGTTGAGCGTAGGGTCGTCCGGATAGGTGGCCACCATCGCCAGCTCACTGCGCTGGCGGCGCAGCACCTCCCGCCAGAGTCGCTCCGGCGCCGGGGACGAGACATCGCCCGGCTCCGACTCGACGACGTACCACGCTCCGTCGACCAGTTCGTCCTCCAGCTGGCCCGGACCCCAGCCCGCGTATCCCGCGAAGATCCGCAGCGAGCCGAGCGCCTTGGCGAGCAGTTCGGGCGGAGCCTCCAGATCGACCAGGCCGATCGCGCCGTGCACCCGCCGCCACCCGAGCGGGGCGCCCTCCTGAGTGGCGCCGCCGGGAATCACCGCGACACCGAGCGCCGAGTCCAGCGACACCGGTCCGCCCTGGAAGACGACGCCGGGCTCGCCCGCGAGGTCCGCCCAGCCCTCCAGGATGTCACCCACGTCCACGGGGGTGGGCCGGTTGAGCACCACACCGAGCGAGCCCTCCTCGTCGTGGTCGAGGAGGAGCACCACCGCACGGTCGAAGTTCGGGTCCGCCAGGGCGGGCGTGGCCACGAGCAGCCGCCCTGTGAGCGAGGACACCTCGGTCATGCCAGACATGATCCCGCATCTTGCCCTCGGATGGGGAGGCAATCCCGGTACGCGGGTGAATGCGGCCCAGCGGCCGGGGCGCACACGGGCGCGCGGACGGCCGGTAACCCCGTGCGTCCGGTTACGCACGGTTCGTGTTGTGGCAAACCTATGACCTTCCCGGGAGGTACGTGGGCTTACTGAAGGGGGGTAGGCGGCCATTACGCTTACGTCTTCGGCCCCTGCCCAACTCCACGGAACGCGAGATTCATGACCGTCAACGACGATGTCCTGCTTGTCCACGGCGGAACCCCGCTGGAGGGCGAAATCCGTGTCCGCGGTGCGAAGAACCTCGTACCGAAGGCCATGGTCGCCGCCCTGCTGGGCAGTGCGCCGAGCAGACTGCGCAATGTTCCCGACATCCGCGACGTCCGTGTCGTACGCGGGCTGCTGCAGCTGCACGGCGTGACGGTCCGTCCGGGCGAGGAGCCGGGCGAGCTGGTGCTCGATCCTACGCACGTCGAGAGCGCGAACGTAGCCGACATCGATGCCCACGCGGGCTCGTCGCGCATCCCCATCCTGTTCTGCGGTCCGCTGCTGCACCGCCTGGGACACGCGTTCATCCCGGGCCTCGGCGGCTGCGACATCGGCGGCCGGCCGATCGACTTCCACTTCGACGTGCTGCGGCAGTTCGGCGCGGTCATCGAGAAGCGCGCGGACGGCCAGTACCTGGAGGCGCCCAAGGGGCTGCGCGGCACGAAGATCCGGCTGCCCTACCCCTCCGTCGGCGCGACCGAGCAGGTACTGCTGACGGCCGTCATGGCCGAGGGCGTCACCGAGCTGTCCAACGCGGCCGTGGAGCCCGAGATCGAGGACCTCATCTGCGTACTGCAGAAGATGGGCGCGATCATCGCGATGGACACCGACCGCACGATCCGTGTCACCGGTGTGGACAAGCTCGGCGGCTACACCCACCGGGCGCTCCCGGACCGTCTGGAGGCCGCGTCCTGGGCGTCGGCGGCGCTGGCGACCGAGGGCAACATCTACGTCCGCGGCGCCCAGCAGCGCTCGATGATGACGTTCCTGAACACCTACCGCAAGGTGGGCGGTGCCTTCGAGATCGACGACGAGGGCATCCGCTTCTGGCACCCCGGCGGGCAGCTGAAATCCATCGCGCTGGAGACGGACGTGCACCCCGGCTTCCAGACGGACTGGCAGCAGCCGCTGGTGGTCGCTCTGACGCAGGCCACGGGCCTGTCGATCATCCACGAGACGGTCTACGAGTCCCGCCTCGGCTTCACCTCCGCGCTCAACCAGATGGGCGCGCACATCCAGCTCTACCGCGAGTGCCTGGGCAGCTCCGACTGCCGCTTCGGGCAGCGCAACTTCCTCCACTCCGCGGTCGTTTCGGGCCCCACCCGGCTCCAGGGCGCCGACCTGGTCATCCCCGACCTGCGCGGCGGCTTCTCGTACCTGATCGCGGCCCTCGCGGCCCAGGGCACGTCCCGGGTCCACGGCATCGAGCTGATCAACCGCGGCTACGAGAACTTCATGGAGAAGCTCGTGGAACTGGGCGCGAAGGTCGAACTGCCGGGCAAGGCGCTCGGCTAGGCGGAGTCCGGCGGCAACCGCCCGGCCTGGAACCACGTTGTCGGCCGTGCGGCAACCGCCCGGCCGGGCACGTCCTCGGCCGGCGGCTTCCGTACGAGGCGAGTGCGGGCCGCACGAGGCGAGTGCGGGCCGTGCATGCGTGAGGGGCGGTCACCCGAACAGGGTGACCGCCCCTTTGGCCTTACTGGGCCCGTACGCCGTCCCGAGGAGCGTCACCGGGCCTCGTTACGCCGTCCCGCGGTGGGTATGGCCTCGTACGCCGTCCCGTGGCGTACCACGGCAAGCTCACTTGCCCTTGGCGGCTTCCTTGAGCTTGGAGCCCGCGGAGACCTTGACGCTGTAGCCGGCCGGGATCTGGATGGGGTCACCGGTCTGCGGGTTGCGCGCGGTGCGAGCGGCACGGTGGGTGCGCTCGAAGGTCAGGAAGCCAGGGATGGTGACCTTCTCGTCGCCCTTGGCGACGACCTCGCCGACGGTCTCGGCGAACGCGGCCAGCACGGCGTCGGCGTCCTTGCGGGTCACCTCGGCGCGGTCGGCCAGCGCGGCCACCAGCTCACTGCGGTTCATGTTGTTACTCCCGTGTTCTTCTTGCCGTTGCGGCGTGCCACGCGGCGGAGCCGCATGCTGGGCACGTCGAAGCCGATGCTGCCAGGGTCCTCGGTGGGTCCCCGGCCCCGGGTCCGTCGTCAGACCCTCGCGCCCGAAGACGCATCCTGCCCCCACCTGCGGCGGGAAAGCCAATCCGGCACCCGTAGGAGTCGTGAGAACACCCGTGGGAGTCACACGAAGAGCGCCACTGCCTCACCGCGGTGACGCTCGGTCCGCTCCGGGCAACGGATCGCAGGTCTGGGGGCTGAGCCTGGCCGCCACCCTAGAGGGCGGCCAGGGCTCCGGGTTCCACGACGCGCCGGGCCCATGGCCGTCGTGGCAATGGTCACAGCTTCCGCACATGGGGCACACGACGCCCGAATCCGGCGCGCGCAGCCCCTGCGGAGGCCTCGGGACGGGGTGGCTACTCGGCCGTCGCCGACGCCCCGGCCGCCCTCGCCGCGGAGTTCACCGCACCGGCGACGGCACCGGCGACCTTGTCGTTGAACACGCTCGGCACGATGTAGTTCGGGTTCAGCTCGTCCTCGGTCACCACGTCCGCCAGCGCGGTCGCGGCGGCCAGCATCATCTCCGTGTTGACCGTGCGGGACTGGGCGTCCAGCAGACCGCGGAAGACGCCCGGGAACACCAGCACGTTGTTGATCTGGTTGGGGAAGTCGGAGCGGCCCGTGGCCACAACGGCCGCCGTCTGGCGGGCGATTGCGGGGTCGACCTCGGGGTCCGGATTCGCGAGCGCGAACACGATCGCGCCCTCGGACATGGTGGCCACGTCGGCCCCGTCGAGCACGTTCGGGGCCGAGACGCCGATGAAGACGTCGGCGCCGCGGACGGCCTCCTTGAGCGTGCCCGTCAGACCCTCGGGGTTGGTGTTGTCGGCGATCCAGCGCAGCGGCGAGTCGATGGGGGCCTGCACCAGGTCCTCGCGGCCGGCGTGCACGACGCCGTGGATGTCCGCGACCACGGCGTTCTTCACGCCCGCCGCGAGCAGCAGCTTGAGGATCGCCGTACCGGCCGCGCCGGCGCCCGACATCACGACGCGCACGCCCTCCATCGCCTTGCCCACCACGCGCAGCGCATTGGTGAGGGCGGCGAGGACGACGATCGCGGTGCCGTGCTGGTCGTCGTGGAAGACCGGGATGTCGAGGGCCTCACGCAGGCGGGCCTCGATCTCGAAGCAGCGGGGCGCGGAGATGTCCTCGAGGTTGATGCCGGCGAACCCCGGGGCGATCGCCTTGACGATCTCGACGATCGCGTCGGTGTCCTGGGTGTCGAGGCAGATCGGCCAGGCGTCGATGCCGGCGAAGCGCTTGAAGAGGGCCGCCTTGCCCTCCATGACGGGCAGCGCGGCCTTCGGGCCGATGTTGCCGAGGCCCAGCACGGCGGACCCGTCCGTCACGACCGCAACGGAATTGCGCTTGATGGTGAGGCGCCGGGCGTCCTCCGGGTTCTCCGCGATCGCCATGCACACGCGTGCCACACCCGGCGTGTAGACCATGGAGAGGTCGTCGCGGTTGCGGATGGGGTGTTTCGACGCCATCTCGATCTTGCCGCCGAGGTGCATGAGGAACGTACGGTCCGAGACCTTGCCGAGCGTCACGCCCTCGATGCCGCGCAGCTTCTCGACGATCTCCTGCGCATGGGAGGTCGAGGTGGCCGCGATGGTGACGTCGATACGAAGCTTCTCGTGGCCGGACGCGGTGACGTCGAGGCCGGTCACCGAGCCTCCGGAGGACTCCACGGCGGTGGTGAGCTGCGAGACGGCGGTTCCGCTCGCGGGCACCTCCAGCCTGATAGTCATCGAGTAGGAGACGCTGGGCGCCGTTGCCATGGCCGACTTCCTCTGCTTTCACCGTGTCGCGGATTTGCCGTCCGATCGTCGCACCTACCGGGGAGTACGTGGTAGCCGCCCCGGATTGCGAACGTTTTGTTCGCCGCAACCGGGTATTTCCGGAAAGCCACTTCCACCATACGAGAGGTGGTCGCGCAGCGGGGTCGGGACGAAAGTGCGTCAACGCGAGAGGGCCGCGTCCGAAGGTGCGGCAACGCGAGAGGTCCGCGTCACGTGGTGACGCGGACCTCTCGTACGTTCAGTGACACCGACCCGCCATGCTCGCCTCGCGGCAAGTGGTCGCTCGAAGCGACAAAGGTTGGGCCCGGGGGCTTGGATCGAGCCGGTGCCACCTCAAGGCTAACAAACGGATCCGGTGAGGCCATTCCCCTGGCGGTGGTTGATTTCAGGCCACTGCGGGTCAGTCCCGGAGCAGGTCCGGGAGCCCGGCCGCGTCCGGCTCGTCCCGCTCGCCGGAGACCACTGTCAGCTGCTGTGTCGCCCGGGTGAGCGCCACGTACAGGACACGCAGACCCGCGGGGCTCTCGTCGGCGATCTCCGCGGGCGAGACCACGACCGTCGCGTCGTACTCCAGGCCCTTGGCCTCCAGGCTGCCGAGCGCCACGACCCGGTCGCCGAGCCCGTCCAGCCAGCGGGCCGCCTCCTCGCGCCGGTTCATGGCGACGACGACGCCGACCGTGCCGTCGACGAGGTCGAGCAGCCGCGCGGCCTCCTTGCGGACGGTCCGCCCGAGGGCATCCTCCACGACCGCGAAGCGCGGCTCGACGCCGGTGGAGCGGACGGCCGACGGGGCCTGGGAGCCGGGCATCGCGAGGGCGAGCACCTTCGAGGCCAGTTCGGCGATCTCCGCCGGGTTGCGGTAGTTGACCGTGAGCGTGAAGCGACGGCGCGGACGCGTGCCCAGGGCCTCGTCACGGGCCTGGGCCGCCTCGTCCGGGTCGGACCAGGACGACTGGGCCGGGTCGCCGACGACCGTCCACGTCGCGTGGCGGCCACGGCGCCCGACCATCCGCCACTGCATCGGCGTGAGGTCCTGGGCCTCGTCGACGATCACATGCGTGTACTCGGTCCGCTCCTGCGCCAGCCGCTCGGCGCGCTCACGCTGCGACTCCTCGCGCAGCGGCATCAGTTCCTCGAGCCCGGTCAGATGGTCGAGCGGGTCCAGTTCGCGCTTCTTCTTCGGGCGGGCCGGCAGACCGAGGACGGCCCCCAGCTCGTCCAGCATGGCCACGTCGTGCACGGACAGCCCGTCCCGCTTCAGGGAGCGGGCCACCCTGCGCACCTCGCCGGGGGTGAGGATGCGACGTGCCCAGCGGCCCAGCCGCCGCTCGTCGGCCATCGCGTCCAGAACGGACCGCGGGGTCAGCTCCGGCCACCAGGCGTCCAGGAACGCCAGGAAAGAGTCCTCGGAGCTGACGTCCTCGTCGAAGGAGGAGCGCAACTCGGCCGCCAGCTCCGGGTCGGTGTGCCGGCCCGCCGCGCCGGAGCGCGCCCACAGGGCGTCCAGGAGCAGCTTGCGGGCGCGGGGGCGCAGCAGGTTCACCGGGGCGGTGCCGCTCAGGGCGTTGCGCCGGATCCGCTCCAGCTCATCAGCCTCCAGTTCGATCCGGCGGCCGAAGGCGACGACCCTCAGCCGGCTCGGAGAATCGTTCAGCTCCAGGGCCCCGCGGGCGGCTTTCCGCAGCACCTTGAGCATGCGGTACGAGCCCTTGGCACGGGCCACGGACGGGGAGTCGTACAGGGTGGCCCCGGCGCCGTCGACGAGCGAGCCGATGGCGCGGATCGCGACCTGGCCCTCCTCGCCGAGGGATGGCAGCACCCCCTCGGTGTACGCGACCAGCAGCGGCGTGGGCGAGACGATCAGGATGCCGCCCGCGTATCTGCGCCGGTCCTGGTAGAGGAGGTAGGCGGCCCGGTGCAGGGCGACGGCCGTCTTGCCGGTGCCGGGGCCGCCCTCGACGTATGTCACGGAGGCCGCGGGGGCGCGGATCACCATGTCCTGCTCGGCCTGGATCGACGCCACGATGTCCCGCATGGTGTGGGTACGGGCCTGGCCGAGGGCGGCCATCAGGGCGCCGTCGCCGATCACCGGCAGTTCGCGGCCGTCGAGGGTCGCCTTCAGCTCGGGGCGCATCAGGTCGTCCTCGACACCGAGCACCCTGCGGCCCTTGGAACGGATGACCCGGCGGCGCACGACCCGGCCGGGGTCGACCGGTGTGGAGCGGTAGAAGGGGGCCGCGGCGGGTGCCCGCCAGTCGATGACGAGGGGTGCGTACTCCTCGTCGAGGACACCGATCCGCCCGATGTGCAGGGTCTCGGCGATGTCGGCGGTGTTGTCGGGGCGCACCGCGCCGTCGGCGGGCTCGACGGCCGTGTACGCGCCGTCCGGTCCCTTCTTGCCGTCCTTGCCGAGCAGCAGGTCGATCCGGCCGAAGAGGAAGTCCTCGAACTCGTTGTTGAGCCGGTTCAGATGGATGCCGGCCCTGAAGACCTGGGCGTCCCGCTCGGCCAGGGCACCGGGCGTGCCGACCTGGCCCCGCTTGGCGGCGTCGTTCATCAGGAACTCCGCCTCGTGGATCTTCTCCTCGAGGCGCCGGTACACCCGGTCGAGGTGTTCCTGTTCGACGCCGATCTCCCGGTCTCGGAGCGAGTCGTGTGCGGACTTGCCGACCGGGCCGAACGCGGTTTCCTGTTGAACCTGAGCGGCCACCGGGCCCCCTTCTTACGTGCTGGGCAGCCGTCCACCGTACGCGAAGGGGGCCCGAAGAGGCTACGGCCTGCTCCGGGCCCCCGCACGCGTCGGCCCGCGGCACGCTCGTACGTATGCCGCGGGAGGTGCTCAGGCAGGTGCGGGAACGCCTATGCGTTCACCTCCACCAACCGCTTCCCGTCGAACGTCATGACCTCGAAGTGGTCGATCTCGTTCGGCGTGAAGGCGGCGCCGCCGTGCACGTAGAGCGGGTTCTTCGCCTCTTCCGTCTTGGCGTTCGGCATGCCGTAGCCCCACTTCGGGACGGACCAGGACGTGACCGTCTCGCGCTCGCCGTTCTTGCCGACGGCGATCAGGGAGCACTTGAGCGGGCCCTTGACGTTCTTCAGCTGAAGGACGGCGTGGGTGCCCCAGTCCCGGGGCTCCATCGCCACCACGGCGTTGACCTTGGTGCCCGGGTCGGTCGCCGAGAACTTGTCGGTCATGACCTGGAACGCCTGCTTGGCCGGACCGGCAGCCATCGGGTCGGTGGCGCCGCCGCCGCTGCCGCCGCCGTTCACCGCCATCACGGTGAGCGGGCCGCCGATGATCAGTGCGGCCGCCGCCGCGACGAGGTAGAAGCCGCGCCGGCGCTTCAGGGCACGCCGCTCGGAGACCTCGTCGACCAGCCGTTCGGCCAGCCGTGGGCTGGGCTTCGCGGACAAGGACTCGCCGATGGCCGGGGTGCCCTGGCTGCCGGGCATGTCCGCGAGCGCGGCCAGCATCGGCTCCATCCCGGCGAGGTCGTCGAGCTGCTGCGCGCACCAGTCGCAGGTGGCGAGGTGGGCCTCGAAAGCGGTCGCCTCGGCGTCGTCCAGGATCCCGAGGGCGTAGGCACCGACGGTTTCATGGATGTCGCCCTGTCCTTGGGGACCTCTTACGGCGCCCGGTCCCGGGCCACCCGTGCCGTATCCCCCGTACATATTGCTCATGCCGTCACCCCCCGCTCCTCCAGTGCGAGCTTCATGGACCGCAGGGCGTAGAACACCCTGGAGCGCACCGTTCCGCTGGGGATGCCGAGCGTTTCGGCCGCCTCATT
The DNA here is from genome assembly GCF_026168105.1 of Streptomyces hygroscopicus. Classification (GTDB taxonomy): domain Bacteria; phylum Actinomycetota; class Actinomycetes; order Streptomycetales; family Streptomycetaceae; genus Streptomyces; species Streptomyces hygroscopicus_D. Next base: position 22,790 of record NZ_LBMW01000049.1, on the reverse strand, counting down.
GACCGTACGCCCTTTGAAGTACGTTTCGACCAAGACCTCCCTGTGAGCCGGGGTCAGGTCGTCCAGCGCGTCCGACAGTGTCATCAGCCACAACGCCTTGTCGATCTCGTCCTCCGCGGGGATGACCTCCAGCGGCGACGGGTCGACCTCCTGCGGCCGGGCCTGCCGGCTGCGGTGGCCGTCGATGACGATGCGCCGGGCGACCGTCACCAGCCAGGGGCGTACCGAACCGGTCGCTCGATTGAGCTGGCCGGCGTTCTTCCAGGCACGGATGAGTGTTTCCTGCACAACGTCCTCGGCGCGCTGCCGGTCTCCGGCGACCAGGCGGAGTACGTAGGCGAGCAGTGGTCCCGCGTGTTCTCGATACAGGGCACGCATCAGCTCCTCGTCGGGCTCCGTCGAGGAGGACGCCGAGGACGAGGTCATGCGATGTCGGGCCCTGGGCCTTCGTTCATCAGCCACGGCGGAATCCTTGCGCACGCCTACCTCCGGTGTCCGGGGGTTCCCCCAGTCGGTCGCTCATATCCGAGTACGCAGAGGAGGGCCGCCGTGTTCAAAGTGACACCGAAATTTTCTTGGAAGAGGTGTGGAAGACACGCCTCCTGGGCACCCATTTCTCCCCCAAGGGGACATACGGCATCGGCGGCGAGGAGACGCAGGTCACAGCCACCGGAAGCTTCACTCCCGGGCCCCACCTTGATCACCTTGTGAAAATTTGGCTGGACCCGAATGGAGAAACTGTCGAGACGTCGGCCCCGACCATCGTTATTCAGCCACTTTTCGCCATGACTTGCCCGTTTTCCGCGAGTTCTACGAATACCCCCATTTCGCTCCGAGGGTCTTCTTTCGACACCGGGACCGCCTATGCGCGGGACAGCGCTGCTCGGCGGCGATGGCGGGCCACTCGTTCGCGGTTGCCGCACACCTCGCTGGAGCACCAGCGGCGGCGCCGCCCCCGGGACGTGTCCAGGTAGACGAGGGGGCAGTTGTCACCCTCGCACTGCCGCAGGATCGCCCGGTCCCCGGGGTCCGTCAGCAGCTCGATCGTCTCCCGGGCCACCGCGGCCAGCAGCTCCTCGCGGCCCGGCAGCGCGCGCAGCCGCCGTATCAGCGCACCGTCCTCCGTCCGGACGGCGCACGGCACGGGCGGCGTCTGCCGCGCGACCGCGTTGACCTGCGCGAGCGCCCCGTCCGAGGGCCGCCCCTCGAGCTCTCCGCGCACCAATTGCCCGATATGTCCGCGCAGTTCACGGAAGGCCGCCAGCCACCCCGCGTCGGCCCCGATCAGCGCAGTACCCGCCGGCACCAGCCCGACCCCGCTGATCCACGCCCGCAATCGCTCCACCGAGTCCAGCCGTTCCGCGGGATGCGCCGTCGCCAGCAGGTCCAGGCAGATCCGCCCGGAGTCGAACCGCAGCTCGTACGAGGCCGTGGCCGTGCCCGATGCCATGTGCCTGTCACCGCCTTGGAGTCGCCGTGACGAGCGGCGGCCGGTGGGGGCCGCCGAGGGGACGTGTCCGCGAGAGGGTGTCCGGGGTTCGTATCCCCGTTCGTACCCCCTACAGTGCCTGCCCTCACCCGCTCCGGGAAGGCCCCGGACGTCTCACACGTCGGCGTACTTGGAGTCGGCCGCCGGGTCGAGCGCCAGCCGGTAGCCGCGTTTGACCACCGTCTGGATCAGCTTGGGCGCCCCCAGCGCCGTACGCAGCCGGGCCATCGCCGTCTCCACCGCGTGCTCGTCCCGCCCGGCGCCCGGCAGTGCCCGCAGCAGTTCCGCCCGGGCGACCACCCAGCCGGGCCGTCGGCACAGGGCGCGCAGCAGGGACATCCCGGCGGGCGGCACGGGCCGCAGCGTTCCGTCGACCATCACCGCCTGCCCGCGGATCTCCACCCGGTGGCCGGCGATCGGCAGCACCCGAGCGCGGCCGGGCAGTTCCTGGCACAGCAACTGGACGAGCGGGCCGAGCCGGAAGCGTTCGGGCTGGACCGTGTCGGCGCCCAGGGCCTGGAGCGGAAGCGCGGTGACGGGTCCGACGCAGGCGGGCAGCACGTCGTGGTGGAGCGCGGCCAGCAGTTCGGGCAGCAGCCCGCGTGCCTCGGCGCGCGAGAGCAGGGACGCGGCGGCGGGCGCGCTGGTGAAGGTGAGCGCGTCCAGGCCACGGGTGACGGCCGCGTCGAGGAGGCGGTCGAGGGGCGCGATGTCCTGCGGCGGCATCCACCGGTACACGGGCACCCCGACCACCTCGGCGCCCCCGGCCCGCAGCGCCTCCACGAAGCCGGGCAACGGCTCGCCGTGCAGCTGGACGGCGATGCGACTGCCGTCGACACCGTCCTCCAGCAGCCGGTCGAGGACCTCGGCCATGGACTCGGAGGGGGGCGACCACCCCTCGGTCAGCCCGGCGGCCCGTATCGCGCCCTTCACCTTGGGGCCGCGCGCGAGCAGCCGCACCCCGCGCAGCCGGTCGAGCAGGTCCTCGCCCAGTCCCCAGCCGTCGGCGGCCTCGATCCAGCCGCGGAAGCCGATCGCGGTGGTGGCGACCACGACCTCCGGCGGTTGGTCGATCAACTCCTTGGTAGCGGTGAGGAGTTCACCGTCGTCGGCGAGCGGCACGATGCGCAGGGCCGGGGCATGCAGGACGGTCGCGCCACGTCGCTGGAGCAGGGCGCCCAGCTCCTCGGCGCGCCGCGCGGCCGTCACACCCACGGTGAACCCCGCGAGCGGGCCGTGTTCTGGTCGCTGCTGGTTGTCGTACATGGCTCTCGTCCCGCACTCGAGTCGTCGCACCGGTCGAACCGGTCTGACCTGCATGCCGATCGAGCCTGTCAACGGTGCGTGACGGGCCCGGTTCGGCTTCGTGTCAGCGGTGTTACGTCAGACTTCGGCATAGCCGAGCTGCGGCTTCGCCTCCGAGTTCGCAGCTGTGGCCTGCGCTTCGGCGGCCGGGCGGCGAAGGTATACGGCCCAGGTGACCGCGAAGGCGACGGCGTAGAAGGCGAGGAAGGCCACGAAGGCGCCCGTGCCGGAGCCGTAGGAGAGGAAGGACTGCCGGAAGGCCAGGTTGATGCCGACGCCGCCCAGCGCGCCCACGGCTCCGATGAGCCCCATGGAGGCCCCGGACAGCCGCCGGCCGTAGGCCACCGCATCCTCGCCGCGCAGCCCCTGGGCGACGGCCTTGGCCTGGAAGATCCCCGGGATCATCTTGAACGTCGACCCGTTGCCGAGCCCGCTGAGCACGAACAGCACCACGAACACGGCCACGAACAGCGGCAGCGACTTCCGCATGCCGGCCACGACCAGGACCCCGGTGGCGGCGGCCATGGCGACGAAGTTCCACAGGGTGATCCTCGCTCCGCCGTACCGGTCGGCGAGCCGGCCGCCGACGGGACGGACGAGGGAGCCGAGCAGCGGGCCGATGAAGGTGAGGTACGCCGCCTGGAGCGGGGTCCGCCCGAACTCGTTCTGGAGCACCTGCCCGAAGGCGAAGCTGTACCCGATGAAGGACCCGAAGGTGCCGACGTAGAGGACGGACATGATCCAGGTGTGGGCGTCCTTCGCCGCGTCCTTGGCGGCGCCGGTGTCGTTCTTCACGGACGCGATGTTGTCCATGAACAGGGCGGCGAGCACGGCCGCGACGACGATGAGCGGGATGTAGATCCCGAGCAGCACACGCGGTCCGCCGCCGGCCCCGATGACGGCGAGCGCCACCAGCTGGATGACGGGCACGCCGATGTTGCCGCCGCCCGCGTTGAGTCCGAGGGCCCACCCCTTCTTCCGCAGCGGGAAGAAGGCGTTGATGTTGGTCATGGAGGAGGCGAAGTTGCCGCCGCCGATTCCCGCGAGCACTCCGATCCACAGGAAGGTGGAGAAGGAGGTGCCGGGGTGCATGACGGTGAACGCCGCGATCGTCGGGACCAGCAGCAGGCTCGCGGAGATGATCGTCCAGTTCCGCCCGCCGAAGACGGCGACGGCGAAGGTGTAGGGCACGCGTACGACGGCGCCGACGAGCGTGACCATGGAGGTCAGCAGGAACTTGTCGGCGGGGCTCAGCCCGTACTTGGGGCCCATGAACAGCACGAGCACCGACCACAGGGTCCAGACCGAGAACCCGATGTGCTCGGACAGGACGGAGAAGAAGAGGTTCCGCCGGGCGGTCTTCTCCCCGGTCTCGCTCCAGAAGGCCTCGTCCTCCGGGTCCCAGTGTTCGATCCAGCGGCCTGGCCTGCTCGATGCATGGGCTGTGCTCGGGGCTGTCATGACGCCTCCACGGTTCTCCGGTGCCCGGGTGTCGTACGCGGTGATGAGTCCCGAAGGTAAGGAGAACGGGTTTCCGCCCTGTGGCTGCGAGTGACCGCAAGGGAACGTTGCTCTCACGCGGCACGGAGGGGCGCGGTGAGGGAAACGGAACCGTTGCAGCCGTGGAGACCGCTCGGGGGTGGGCGGCCCTCAGAGCGACGAGGACCCGTCGGCCTCCTCCTGCTCGCCCTGCGGGCGGGGTGCCGGGGCGGTGGTGGCCCGGGGGATCAGGTACGTGGGCAGGATGATGTGCCGCGCGTGGTCCGCCGCGGCGTCGTCGATGAGTTTCAGGGCCAGTTCACCGGCGATACGGCCCATGTCCGAGGGGGACTGCGCCACCGTGGACAGGTCGATCCACTCGGACATCTGATGGTCGTCGAACCCTATGACGGACATGCGCTCGGGCACCTCGATCCGCGCCTTGCGCAGGGTCGAGATGATGCATACGGCCAGCTCGTCGTACTCGGCGAAGACCGCCGTGGGCGGCTCCCGCAGGCTCAGCAGCCGCCCGACCCCCTCGGCGACGCCGCGCTTGTCCTCGGCCGACATGGTGACCACCAGTTCGTCGTCCAGAGGTATGCCCGCCTCGGTGAGCGTCTGCCGGTAGCCGAGCAGCCGCTCGCGCGAGCTGAAGCTGAACCCGCTGGCCGCCACCGTGGGTGCGAAGGCGATCCGGCGGTGCCCCAGGTTGAGCAGATGGCGGGTGGCCTTGCAGGCTCCGGCCACGTCGTCGACGTACACACTCGGCCGGCCATCGGCGTGCTGACTGACGTAGATGACCGGCATCCCGAGGTCGTCCAGGCGGGTCGTCTCCTCGTCGGTGAGGTCGAAGCCGAACACCAGCAGCGCGTCGGCGTTCCGCCGGGCCGGCAGACGCTCGAAGAACGAGGTGCGCTCGGCCAGGTCGGGTATCACGTAGACGTTCAATTCCATGCCGGACGCGCGCAGATACGGGCCCAGGGAGGACAACGCCGAGCCCATGAACCACGAGTTGAGCGTGGGCACGAGCACCGCAACGACCCCGGTCCTGCCGGTGACCAGACTCGCGGCCTGCCGTGAGACCGCGAACTTCAGTTCGCGGGCGGCCTGTTCGACCCGGGCGCGGACATCGGGTGACACGGTCGTCAGGCCCCGAAGGGTGCGCGAGACGGTGGACGCGGAGACGCCTGCCCGCTCGGCGACGTCGGCCATCGTGGGGTGTCGCTGGGCTGGTGGCATAGGCGGAAGTTAGCACAGAAGCGGTCTTTTGCGAGACCCGCTGAGACAGCGCTTTCACGACTCCCATACGCGGGGATTTCGACCGTTTTGCACATACTTAATCTGCACAGAGCATCTAAAATTGCCCTTGCTACCGGGAAGTTACGCATTGACTTCACCAAGGGGCACTCCTAGCGTGCAAGCGTTGTCTCGACGGGGTGCAAGCCGTTCCCGTGATGCCATCCCAGGATGTCTTGACCTGCGTGTTCCATGCACAGAACGCCGTGACAGCACTGTCAGCCGCGCCTTCGGTTCCGCACGACCAGGAGAAAAGACAGTGAAGACCAGAACCACCAGAGCAGTTCAGTGCTCGGCAACGCTTCTCGCCGCCGGGCTCCTCCTCACCGCCTGTGGCTCGTCCGACGGCAGCGGCTCGGGAGAACAGGCCGGGAGCACGTCGTTCAAGGGCCGTGGCCCCATCACGTACGCCGCGGGCAAGGACAGTTCCGGCGTCGTCCAGAAGGTCATTGACCGCTGGAACCAGCTGCACCCCAACGAGAAGGTCACCTTCGTACAGCTGCCGACGGACGCCGACTCGCAGCGGCAGCAGATGATCCAGAACGCGGAGACGAAGTCCGACGCCTACACGCTGCTCTCCCTCGACGTCGTGTGGACGTCGGAGTTCGCCGCCCACCAGTGGATCGACCGTCTGCCCGCCGACCAGTTCCCGCTGCAGAAGATGCTCAAGCCGGTCGTGGAGACGGCGAAGTACCGCGGGGGTCTGTACGCGGCCCCGGCCAGCTCGGACGGCGGGATGCTGTACTACCGCTCCGATCTGCTGAAGAAGGCCGGCATCGCCGAGCCCCCGGCGACCTGGTCACAGATGAAGGCCGACTGCGCCAAGGTCAAGAAGCTGCCCGAGGGCCAGGGCATGTCCTGCTACGCCGGGCAGTTCCAGAAGTACGAGGGCCTGACCGTGAACTTCTCCGAGGCCGTGAACTCCGCGGGCGGTGTCGTCACCGACGCCAACGGAAAGGCCGACGTGGACACCCCCGCGGCGAAGCAGGGCCTGGACTTCCTCGCCGGTTCCTTCAAGGACGGCACGATTCCCAAGGAAGCCATCACCTACCAGGAGGAGGACGGCCGTCAGGCGTTCCAGGCCGGCAAGCTGGTCTTCCTGCGCAACTGGCCTTACATGTACTCGCTGGCCGAGAAGAGCAAGGTGGCGGGGAAGTTCGCGGTCGCGCCACTGCCCGGTCTGAACGGGCCCGGCTCCTCCAGCCTGGGCGGCCACAACCTGGCCCTGTCGTCCTTCGCCAAGAACAAGGCCACCGCCCTCGACTTCATGAAGTTCTTCACCAACGAGGACAGCGCGGGCACGTTCCTCAAGGACGCCTCCCTCGCCCCGCCCTACGCGAACCTGTACGACGACAAGTCGCTGGACCAGCAGTACCCGTACCTGCCCGTGCTCAAGCAGTCGATCCTGCATGCCGTGCCGCGTCCGCGTGTGGTGCAGTACGGCGACGTGACGTCGGCGGTCCAGCAGGAGGCCTACGCCGCTCTGTCCGGCAGCAAGGACAGCGCGCAGGCGCTCAAGGATCTGCAGAAGGCCCTGCAGAACTCCACGGCGCAGTAAGGAGCGGGGACATGGTCCACACCAAGGTCCCGCCCGGGACGGCCGAGCACGGAACCGGCAGCGAGGCCGGCGGCCGATCCGGGCGGCCCCGCGCGCCGATGGGCCGACGCGGGCGGATCACGGCACCCTCGGGTCCGGGGCGCATGGCGGCCCTGCTCGTGTCCCCGACGCTCCTCGTGCTGTCGATCGTCGTGCTGTATCCGACGATCATGGCGCTGAGGGAGTCGTTGTACGGCCCGAAGGGGCTGGACCCGGCGACCGGATTCATCCGCACCACCGAGCCGTTCGTGGGACTGCGGAACTACGCCGACATCCTCGGCGCCGCCGGGGACCGGTTCTGGAACGCCTTCTGGAACACCACGTTCTTCACCGTCGTCACGGTGGGGCTGGAGACGCTGATCGGTGTGGCGATGGCCCTGATCATGCACAAGGCGTTCCGGGGCCGGGCCCTGGTGCGGGCCGGCATCCTCATACCCTGGGCGGTGCCCACGGCCATCTCCGGCCTGCTCTGGCGGTGGATCTTCAACAGCAACGGCGTCGCCAACGCCATCATCGGGCACCAGATCCTGTGGACCACCGAAGGCTTCCACGCCAAGGTCGCGGTGATCATCGCCGAGGTCTGGAAGACGGCCCCGTTCATCGGGCTGCTGGTCCTGGCCGGACTGCAGGTGATCCCGAAGGAGGTCTACGAGGCGGCCCGGATCGACGGCGCGGGCCCGCTGGGCCAGTTCTGGCACATCACCCTGCCGCTGGTGAAGCCCGCGCTGCTGGTGGCGGTGCTGTTCCGCTGCCTGGACGCACTGCGCATGTTCGACCTGCCCTACATCCTCGTCGGCGCGCAGAAGACCTCGGTGGAGACCCTGTCCATGCTCGCGCAGAACGAGGCGTCCAACGTCCGCTTCGGACCGGCCGCGGCATACGCGGTGATCCTCTTCCTGTACGTCTTCCTCATCGCGCTTGGCTTCGTCCGGCTGCTGGGTGCCGATGTCGTCGGCGACCGGGCAGCCAGGGCGGCGAGCCGGAGCGGGCGCCGGCGACGTGCGACGGCCATGCGCGTGACGGAGGTGCCGGCATGACCGCCTCGGCGAAGTGGCGCACCTGGCTGCTGTACGCGGGTGTCGTCGCGGTGGTGGCCTACTGCCTGGCCCCCTTCTACTGGATGCTCGTCTCCAGCCTGCGCCGCACATCCGACATCTTCGACACCTCGCTGCTTCCCTCCCCGGTGTCGTTCGAGAACTACCGCGCGGTGTTCAACCCGTCCCAGGGGTTCACCCGGGCCCTGCTCAACAGCCTGGTCGTCGCCGGCACCACCACCACGCTGGCGCTGCTGCTGGCCACGTTCACCGCCTACGCGATGGCCCGGCTGGAGTTCCGGTTCAAGCGGCTGATCCTGACGCTGATCATCGCCACCTCGATGTTCCCGGTGGTGTCGATCGTGGTCCCGCTGCTGAAGCTGTTCACCGACATCGGCTGGATCAACACCTACCAGGCGATGATCGTGCCCAGCATGTCCTTCGCGCTGCCGTTGGCCGTATGGAACCTGACCACGTTCTTCCGGCAGATGCCCGACGAGCTGGAGCAGGCCGCGATGATCGACGGCTGCACCCGGGGCCAGGCGTTCCGCAAGATCATCATTCCGCTGGCCGCGCCGGGCGTCTTCACCACGGCGATCATCACCTTCATCGCCGCATGGAACGAGTTCCTCATCGCGCTGTCGATGACGAACAAGCCCGGGATGCAGACGGCACCCGTCGCCATCTCCAAGTTCTCCGGTGCCACCCAGTTCGAGACCCCGTTCGGCAGCCAGATGGCGGCAGGCGTTCTTGTCACCGTTCCCCTGGTGATCATGGTTCTCGTCTTCCAGCGCCGCATCGTCGCCGGACTCACCGCGGGCGCAGCCAAGTAGACATCACTCGCCCCACCGCACTGTCCGACACTTCCAAAGGACTCAGTCAGCCCATGTCCCGCCCCGCACCGTGGTGGCGCAGCGCCGTCATCTACCAGGTCTACATCCGCAGCTTCGCCGACGCGAACGGTGACGGCGTCGGCGACATCGCCGGCATCCGCTCCCGGCTGCCGTACCTCTCGTCGCTCGGTGTCGACGCCATCTGGATCAACCCGTGGTACAAGTCGCCGATGGCGGACCACGGTTACGACGTGGCCGACTACCGGGAGATCGATCCGCTGTTCGGCACGGTGGCCGAGGCCGAGCTACTCATCGAGGAGGCGCACCGGTACGGGATACGCGTCATCCCCGACATTGTGCCCAACCACACCTCCGACCAGCACGCCTGGTTCCGGGCGGCGCTGGCTGCCGGGCCCGGCAGCCCGGAGCGGGAGCGCTATGTCTTCCGGCCGGGCCGCGGGCCCGGCGGCGCCGAGCCGCCGAACGACTGGGTCTCCTGCTTCGGTGGGCCGGCCTGGACGCGGCTGCCGGACGGGGAGTGGTACCTGCACCTGTTCGCCCCCGAGCAGCCGGACCTCAACTGGGAACATCCCGAGGTACGCGCCGAGTTCGAGTCGATCCTGCGGTTCTGGTTCAGCCGGGGCGTCGACGGGTTCCGTATCGATGTCGCGCACGGGCTCGTCAAGGATCCCGAGCTTCCCGACCTGCCGCCCCGCCAGGAGCCGGCCGTGCTGGGACCGCTCAGCCGCCGGGACTCGGCGGAAGCGCGGCCCCGGCAGCACGTCGACCACCCGCACTGGGACCGTGACGAGGTCCACGAGATCTACCGCGCGTGGCGGCGGGTTGCCGACGAGTTCCCCGGTGACCGGTCCTTCGTCGCCGAGGCGTGGGCGGACACCCCCGAGCGCCTCGCCGCCTACGTCCGCAGCGACGGCCTGCACACGGCCTTCAACTTCGATTTCCTGATGGCCAGTTGGGACGCCAAGGACGTGCGTGCGGTCATCGACGACTCGCTCGCCATGCTCGGCGCGGTGGGCGCTCCGGCCACCTGGGTGCTCTCCAACCACGACGTCATGCGCCACCCCAGCCGCTACGGCCGGGCGACCGTCAAGCGGTGGGTGGCCAACGAGCCCTACCGGCCCGAAGGCCCCCTGGACCTGGAACTGGGCACCCGGCGCTCCCGCGCCGCCGCGCTGCTCATGCTCGCGCTGCCGGGCGGCGCCTACATCTACCAGGGGGAGGAACTCGGGCTGCCGGAGGTCGAGGAGCTGCCAGAGGCGGTGCTGCAGGACCCGATCTGGGAACGCTCCGGGCACACGGACCGCGGGCGTGACGGCTGCCGGGTACCGATCCCCTGGTCGGGTCGGACCTCGCCGTTCGGCTTCAGCCCCGAGGGCGCCTTTGCCGCACCCTGGCTCCCGCAGCCCGCGGAGTGGGGGCAGCGCAGTGTGGAGGCACAGACCGGTGACGAGACGTCCATGCTGGAGCTGTACCGCAGCGCGCTGAGCCTGCGCCGCGAACACCCCGCGCTCGGCGACGGCAGCCTGGCCTGGCTCGGCGCGCCCGCCGGAGTCCTCGCCTTCAGCCGCGATCCCGGCTTCCTGTGCGTGGTCAACCTCTCGGCCGAGGCGTACCGGCTGCCCGAGCACACCTCGGTCCTGCTGGCCAGCGCCCCCCTCGAGGACGGCCTGCTGGCACCGGACCAGGCAGTCTGGCTCGAGGTGTAGCGCCATCCCCGGCTCGGCGGGTGCCCGCCGAGCCGGGGGTGGACCGCCGGCCCCGCGCCCGCCGGGACCGCCCGTAGCCAGGCCCGGCCCACGCCAACCTGCGCACCTCGAACCACGCCGGCCCCGGGGCCCGCCCGATGCCGTCCCCGCTCACCCGGACGGGCCCGGGTCCGGCGTCGGCCGTGCATCGCCCTCACGACCCGCCCATGACGAGAGCGTCCCCGGCCGGGAGCCATCCGCCCTCCGGCGGGCTCAACCACCCGCCCTCCTTGCCCAGTTCGACGGCCGCCCGTCGGAGCGCGTCGATTCCGGGATGCGTCAGGCCCCTACGCCACACCAGCGACACGGGCGACAGCGGAACCGGGTCGACCAACGGCCGCAGGACCGTGTGCGGCATGGGCGGAAACTCCACCACGGCCAGGATCGGGTTGCCCTTCTTCGCCATGATCCGCTGGAACTCGTCCGCGCCGACGGCCAGCGGCGCGGGCGGTGCGACCTCGATTCCCCGCCCCTCGAAGAGGCGGCGCGCAAGGTCGGTCCACTCCGGGGTCCGGGGGTTTCCCGCGCCGGCGTACACCGTCTCCCCGGCCAGTGCGGACAGCGGCACCGCCGGCAGCGCCGCCAGACGGTGGCCCTCGGGCAGGATGATCGCCATCCGCTCGTACCGCACCGGCTGCTGGTCCAGCCGTGCCCGGACCGCCGGGTCGAGCCCTGCAGACCGCCCGAACGACGCGTCCAGCCGCCCGGCGAGGATCTCGGCGGCGGCCCCGGTCAGCCCGCTCTCGTACCGGGCCATCAGCTCGGCGTCCGGGACGAGCTCACGGGCCCGGTCGAGCACCCGGATACCGAACAGCCCGGGACTGTTGACGTCCACGAGCAAGGGTCGCTCCGGCTCACCGTCCCGTCCGAACGCGGCCAGCAGCGCGCTCTGCGCCTCCAGGACCCGACGCGCGTACGGCAGCAGGCGCGCGCCGTCCGGGGTCAGGATCACCTGCCGGGTCGTACGGACGAACAGCTCCGCGCCCAGTTCCCGTTCCAGCCGCCGGATGTCACGGCTCAAGGCCTGCTGGGCGACGTAGAGGCGGGCAGCGGCGCGGGTGAAGTGCAGTTCCTCGGCGACGGCAAGGAAGGAGCGCAGTAGGCGGGGCTCGACGGCGGCACGGTCGGCGGACATCCGGCGAACTTACAACCCAGGTGCGTCAATTGCCACGGAGAAGGTGTTGGACCGCAGGTCAGGGCGCGGACGAAGGTTGATCCATGCCGCAGTCCTCCTCCGACAGAGCCGTCCCGCCCCTCCTCGCCGTCACCCAGGACACCCTGGTCGCCGCGGACTTCTCTCCGCGCCGCAGACCGGCCGACACCGCACCCGAGCCGCACAGCCGTCCCGCCTCCCCCTCCCTCTCCCCCTCCCGGAACCCCTACCGCCGCCTCTTCTCCCTCCCCGGAACCCGCGCCTTCACCATCGGGAACCTCATCGCCCGCCTCCCGGGGGGCATGTTCGGCGTGAGCGCGGTCATCATGATCGCCGGATCGCGAGGCTCCTACGCGCTCGCCGGCGCCGTCACCGCCACCGGCCTCGCGGCCACGGCCGCGGTCGCACCGTGGATCGCACGCCTGGTGGACCGCCACGGCCAGGCACGCGTCGCCGTGCCCGCGACGGCGTTCGCGCTGCTCGGGGGCCTGGCCCTGCTCCTCTGCGTGCACTACGGCGCCCCGGACTGGACCCTCTTCGCCGCCTACGCCGCCACCGCCACGACCCCCAACACCGGCGGCATGTCCCGCGCCCGCTGGGCCCACCTCTTCCGGACGGACCCTGACGCCCTCCACACCGCGAACTCGTTCGAACAGGCCGCGGACGAACTGTGCTTCATGCTGGGCCCGGCCTTCGCGGCCTTCCTCTGCAGCGCGCTCTTCCCGGAGGCGGGCACGCTGACCGGCGGAATCCTGCTGATGACGGGCATGCTGCTGTTCACGGCGCAGCGTGCGACGGAACCGCCGCCGAGCAGCCGCACCCGCACAGCGCCCCCTCTCCGCGCACCCGGCATGCCTCCGCTCCTGATCGGCCTGCTCGCCACGGGCGCGGTCTTCGGCTCGATGGAGGTCGTGACGATCGCGTTCGCGGACGCGCAGGGCCACAAGTCGGCCGCGGGCCTCGTCCTCGCCCTCCAGGCCGCGGGCTCGTGCGCGGCCGGTCTGGCGTACGGCGCACTGAAGCCGGCCGGTCCCGCCGAACGCCGCTACCCCTACGGCCTGGCGGCCATGACGGCCCTGATGACCCTGCCCCTGCTCGCGACCCGTACCACCGGGTCCCTCACCGCCCTGGCCCTCGCTCTGCTCCTCGCGGGCATGGCCACCGCACCCACGATGGTCACCGCGATGGCGCTGGTCCAGCGGCGCACTCCCGAGGGCCGCCTGAACGAGGGCATGATCCTTTCGGTTACGGCCCTCCTGGGCGGCATCGCCTGCGGCTCGGGCGTCGGCGGCTGGGCGGTGGAACACCTCTCCCCGACCACCGGTTTCGTCGTCCCGCCCGCCGCGGCGGCCCTGTCCCTGCTGATCGCGACCGCGCACCGCTTCGCCGTACGAATTTCCGGCGATCCGAGCGCCCGGCGCTGCTAACACCCGACCGGGGTTGTTTGTTGCTGCGAACGCTAGAGGGTCGCAACGTTGCGTCCCAAGCCGACCACGGAAAGTCACCCCGCCTGGTATGTGCGGCAGTTGAGACGCGGGAAGGGCGGGAGGGCGGGTCAGACCTTTCCGCCCGTTCCTTCAAGAAGGGGCTCGGACTCGAGGCCCGAAGCCTGGGGCTCAGGCCTCGCGGACGGCGTAGGCGAGGAAGGCACCCCAGACGTCCGCGGGGACGGCAAGGCGGGGGCTTCGAGCGCCGAGCTTCGAGTCGCGGACGTGAACGGTGCCGTGGGAGTCGCTGCGGCTGGACTTGCTTTGTGCGCGGGCGACTTCGAGGCAGGCACTCCCTTCGGAGTCGCTATAGCTCGACTTGAACCATGACAGTTCGTCGCTCACAGCTCCTCCGCCACCTTCCTGGTGAACCGGGCAGACTCCTCAACACTAAGCGCCTGCATCCGGATCATGCCATAGCGCTGAGTCAGCGTACTGAGCTTGTCGCCGTCGGAGTACAGAGCCGCCGTCGATTGCCCGTCCACAAAGGCGTAGCGCTCGTGATCGGCGGTCTCCACGAGCACAATCGGGCCACTGAGCGCCGCCGTGGGAGCACTTGCGAAGGGAAGCACCTGGACGGAGAGATGCCGCTGCCTCCCCACCTCCAGCAAGTGATCGCACTGCCTGCGCATGATGTCCTGGCTGCCGACCAGGGAACGCAGCGCAGCCTCGTGGATCACGAAGCTGAAGTAAGTCGGGGGCCTGCTCGTGAGCTTCTCCTGCCGTTTCAGTCGAGCCGCAACCCGCTCCTCCACCGTCTCCTCGTCCAGGGGCGGACAGTTGCTGTTGATCAGCGCACGTGCGTATGCCGGAGTCTGCAACAGACCGGGAATCAGCAACGGCTCGTACCACTGCACCGTGATTGCCTCGGCCTCAACCAACACGTACTGCTGCGTACGCTCCGGAAACGGCTCCGGTTTCAGGTACTCATGCGCGGCCACCAACTTGCCCAGCGCCCCGCAAAGTTGATCCGCAACCTGCAACAACCTGAGCGTCGGCCGTCGCCTTCCGCACTCCATGGACTTGACGTACTCGTAGTCGTAACCGGCCTCATCGGCCAGCGCCTGGCGGCTGACCCCCGCCCCCTCCCGCCACAACTTGATCTGCCCACCGCAGTACCGCCAGTTCTGCTGGGACTCCCCCGAGGCCACGCCGCCCACCCGCCTCCCGCCGACACGCCGTGTACAAGCACGCTGTGTACCCGTTCCGCCACTCCCGAGGCTATGCGCAAGCCATCAGCCTGATCTCGGCAAACGACGGAGAATCACACGCAAGGAACCAAGCGCGCATGCCGACGCCTCCCGCAGGCCCCGCTTCCCGCCCCTCCCCCTCCGCGCTCCCCCGGGACATCGAGTGGCGCCTTGCCCGCCACGCCCGCAGCGTGGGCCGGGCCCGCACCCTGCTCCGCGAACAGGCCACCTCCTGGAACCTCCCGAAGGAGGTGACGGAAACGGCCGTACTCCTGCTCAGCGAGCTGATGACGAACGCCTACCGCCACGCCAAGGTCTCCCCCGGCCGCGAGCTCCGGGCCCGCTGTGTCCTGGAGGCCGATCGCCTCCGTGTCTCGGTGACGGACGCGAACGACACACTGCCCGCAGCCCGCCAGGCATCTCCGGACGACGAGTCCGGACGGGGCCTGGCCCTGGTGGCAGCACTGGCGGACAAGTGGGGCACGGAACCCCGCCCCGGCGGCATCGGCAAGACCGTCTGGTTCGAACTGCCGGCGCCCGCGCCGTAGCCGCTGATTCAGTACAAGGCCGAGGCAAGCGAGCAGAAGTGGAACCAGAACTGAGGGGGCGGGGCTCAGCGGCCCCGCGCCTCGCTACGGACGTCCGGCGCAAGGATGCGGGTGAACCTGTCGAGGTCGTCGTGGCCTTCGCCTTCAGCCGTGTAAAGGGGAGATCTTTCGCCGTGGGCACGGACTGGCAAGTGGCGCGGTTCACTGGCGAGGTTCATGCGGGGTTCGCTCCTACGATGTATCCGCACTTGTGAAGACGGGATGTGTGAGGGCTTACGGCGACCCTGTGAGGTTGGCCGAAACACGCCCCGCATGGCCCGGCACAGACACGACAAAGGCCCCGCCGCTCGAAGCGACGGGGCCTTGCCCACATGGGGTACCTCAAGGAGGTAAGTGGAGATGGCGGGAATCGAACCCGCGTCCAACGGTGCGGAACCAGGGCTTCTCCGTGTGCAGTCCGCTTCGCTTTTCTCAGCCCCGGAGATCACGCGGACAAGTCTCCGACGGGCTCAGTCACTGTTTGGTTTCCCTCTTCACCCCGTGACCAGGATCAAGGTTTAGTCCCCTAGCTGATGCCAGGATCCGGGTCGGGAACAGCCCCGGGCTGACACTCCCTTTAGTAGGAGGCTCGCTCTTGCTGCCTAATCAGGCAGCGAGGGCGAAGGCCTGCTGGGAGGAATCGCGCTTGGTGTTGGCGATTATTTTTTTCGGCCTGTGGTTTACGAGATCATGGCCGCTTCCTCGACACGCTTCCCCTGCTTCGACAGCCGCTGTCGAAACCGATCATCCCCATGTTGATTTTTCAATGCTCACACCGGCCGTGCGGTGCGTGAGCCATCGTACGTGACCGACGCACCTCGGTGCCAGCGTATTCCCGGCGGTCACCCCGCCGTGGTACCCGGTTCAACAGCGCCGGGCGCCGGAAGATTCCCGCTCAGGCCCGCTGCTTGCGCCGCACCGCCGAGATCGCCCGTTCGGCCTCGCGGCGGTCCTGCTTCTCACGGAGCGTCTGCCGCTTGTCGTACTCCTTCTTGCCTCTCGCCAGCGCGATCTCGACCTTGGCGCGGCCGTCCTTGAAGTACAGGGCGAGGGGCACGATCGTGTGACCCGTCTCCTGGGACTTGGACTCCAGCTTGTCGATCTCCGCGCGGTGCAGCAGCAGCTTCCGCTTGCGGCGGGCGCTGTGGTTGGTCCAGGTGCCCTGGCTGTACTCCGGCACGTGGACGTTGTGCAGCCATGCCTCGTGCCCGTCGAGCTGCACGAAGCCGTCCACCAGCGACGCCCGCCCCTGACGCAGTGACTTCACCTCGGTCCCGGTCAGGACGAGACCGGCCTCGTACGTGTCGAGGATGTGATAGTCATGCCGCGCCTTCTTGTTCTGCGCGATCAGCTTGCGCCCTTTTTCCTTAGCCATAGTGCCGACCATTTTCGCACTGTGGAGGGCTTCCGGGGGAAGCCGATTACTGCGGCGCCGCAGGTTCGATCACATTCGATCACGGAGCGTGCGGTCTGTGCTACGACGCGTCGCCCAGCCCGCTGAGCACCGTCTCGGCCCGCTCGAGCACCCGGTCGTCGGCCTCCAGGTCGGGAGTGATGCCGCGGCCGTCGACGATGTGGCCCGAGGGGGTGCGGTAGTGCCCGACGGTCAGTTCCGCTACGGAACCGTCGGGGAGTCGGCTCGGCATCTGGATGGAGCCCTTGCCGAAGGTGCGGGTGCCCACGACGATCGCCCGGCCGCGGTCCTGGAGGGCACCGGTGAGCAGCTCGGCCGCGCTCATCGTGCCGCCGTCGACGAGCGCGACCAGGGGTCTGGTCGTGTCGCCGCCGGGGTCGGCGTGCAGGGCGCGCGGGTCGCCGTTGACGTCGTACGTCGCCACGAGCCCGCCGTCGAGGAAGGCGGACGCGGCGGTGACGGCCTCGGTGACCAGACCGCCGGAGTTGCCGCGCAGATCGAGGACGATCCGGGCGCCCCTCGTGGCGCCCTCGACGGCACTGCGCACCCGGTCGCCCGTCCCCTTGGTGAAGGCGGCGATCCTGATCATGGTGATCCCGCCCGTGAGCCGCTGCACCGTCACGGAGTCCGTGGAGAGGCGGGCCCGGCGCACCACCTCGCTCCACCTGTGCGTGCCGCGCTGCAGGCCGAGCCGGACCCGGGTGCCGGCGGCCGCGTCGCCCGCGTCGCCGCGCAGTAAGGAGACGACCTCGGTGACGGGCCTGCCGTCGACGTCCTCGCCGTCGATACTGCGCAGCCGGTCGCCCTCGCGGATCCCGGCGGCGGCCGCGGGCGAGCCGGGCTGCACCCGGGTCACCTCGATCCGGCCGTCGCCCTCCCGGCGGGCCGAGAGCCCGACGCCGGTGTACTGGCCGTCGAGCGCCTCCTCCAACTCCTGGTACTCGCCCTGGGAGTAGACGGCGCTCCAGCGGTCGCCGCTGCGGCTGACGGCGCGCTCGGCGGCCTCCATGGGCGACTTGCCGTCGGCCATGGCCTCGGTGGCGGCCTCGGTGACGTCGTCGCGGTGGGCGGCCGGAACCGCCGGCCCCGCGAAGGGGGTCTTCCGGTCGGCTTCGTCGAACGAGCCGGTCGCGGCGCCTGCGATGAGGACGCTCGCGAAGACCAACGTCAGGGCCGCCCCGTGGCGGATGCGACGGGGCTGACAGAACAGGTCATGGCCTGACATGCGGGTGAGTCTAGGACAACGCGAAGGGCCGTACGGGCGGTTGCCCGTACGGCCCCATTGGCATGCGTCACACCTTCAGGTACTTGCGCAACGCGAAGAACGCGGCCAGCGCGGGCATCAGCAGGCTCGTGGCAAGTATCAGCGGCAGCTTGGTGAGGACGGCGTCCCAGCCGATGAAGTTGATCAAGTTCAGCTTGTGGGACAGGTCCAGGCCGTGGTCGATGATGAAGTACCGCGCGATCAGCAGGAATCCGCAGGCGACCGTGCCGCCGATGAGGCCGGCCACCGCCGCCTCCATGATGAACGGCGCCTGGATGTAGAAGCCGGAGGCGCCGACGAGGCGCATGATGCCGGTCTCACGACGACGGCTGAACGCGGAGACGCGCACGGTGTTGACGATCAGCATCAGCGCGACCACCAGCATCATCGCCATGACCGCGCGGGCGGCCCAGTTCATGCCGTTGAGCAGCCCGAAGAGGTTGTCGAGGATGCCCTTCTGGTCCTGCACGGACTGCACGCCGTCACGGCCGTTGAAGGCGCTCGCGATGACCTGGTACTGCTCCGGGTTCTTCAGCTTGATCCGGTACGACTCCTGCATCTGGTCCGGGGTGAGCGAACTGGCCAGCGGGGAGTCGCCGAACTGCTCCTTGTAGTGCTTGTAGGCGTCGTCCTGCGACTCGTAGGTGACCTTCTGGACGACGGACGTCATCTTGTCGAGGTCGCCGACGATCTGCTTCTTCTGCTGGTCGGTGACCGCGCCCTTGGAGCAGTTGGGGTCGGACTCGGCGTCGCTCTTGTTGCAGAGGAAGATCGAGACGTTGACCTTGTCGTACCAGTAGCCCTTCATCTCATTCACCTGGTCGCTCATCAGGAGCGACCCGCCGAACAGGGCGAGGGAGAGGGCGACCGAGACGATCACCGCGAAGGTCATCGTCAGATTGCGGCGGAGACCGACACCGATCTCCGACAGAACGAACTGGGCGCGCATGGCGTCTGCTCAAGCCTTTCCGTGGAACTCAGTGCTGGTAGCCGTAGACGCCGCGCGCCTGGTCGCGGACGAGGCGACCCTGCTCCAGCTCGATGACGCGCTTGCGCATCTGGTCCACGATGTTCTGGTCGTGGGTCGCCATCACGACGGTCGTGCCCGTCCGGTTGATCCGGTCGAGCAACTTCATGATGCCGACGGAGGTCTGCGGGTCGAGGTTGCCGGTGGGCTCGTCGGCGATCAGCAGCTTGGGCCGGTTGACGAAGGCCCGAGCGATGGCGACTCGTTGCTGCTCACCACCGGACAGCTCGCCGGGCATCCGGTCCTCCTTGCCGCCGAGCCCGACGAGGTCGAGCACCTGGGGCACGGACTTGCGGATCTCGCCGCGCGACTTGCCGATGACCTCCTGCGCGAAAGCCACGTTCTCGGCGACCGTCTTGTTCGGCAGGAGCCGGAAGTCCTGGAACACAGTCCCCAGCTGGCGGCGCATCTGCGGCACCTTCCAGTTGGAGAGACGCGCGAGGTCCTTGCCCAGAACGTGCACCTGGCCATGGCTGCACCGCTCCTCGCGGAGGATCAGCCGCAGGAAGGTGGACTTTCCGGAGCCGGAGGACCCCACGAGGAAGACGAACTCGCCCTTCTCCACCTCGAGGGAGACATCCCTGAGGGCAGGGCGGTTCTGCTTGGGGTAGACCTTGGAGACGTTGTCGAATCGGATCACGGAGACACCACGGGCCGTTGGGGTAGGTGAGCGTGACCATACGCGAAGCGGGTGTGGGAGCGCAGTCGGCGGTCGGAGTTCCGCGAGTGTTGCGCGTTTTGTCCGTACTTCAGGAGCGGAGCGGAGGCCCGTGTGAGCACGGGAGCTGCGCGAAGACCGCGACGAACCGCCGCTCCGGGAGGCCTCCGGCCGCCTCTTTCCCGGCGTTCCGGGCCGTTGTCGGGCGGCCCGCGCCTAAATCGCCGGAACCTGGCACAGTGGAGTGGGGAACGGTTGCGTTCCAGGGAACGTTGTGTACGTGGAAGCGGCACAAGGAGGGCGAGGCGCATGACGTACGACCGATTGGTGTGCGCGAACTGCGCGGCGCCCGTCAGTGAGGGCCGCTGCCCCGTCTGCCGCGCCAGCCGGGAGCGACTCCAGCAGGAAAACCCCTGGTCGGGGCTGCATCCTACGGCGCTGATCGTGCTCCTTGCCGTGCTGGTCGCGGCGGTGGCGCTGCTGGCACACCAGACGGCGTAGCCGACGGCCGCAGAGCGGCGGCCCTACAGGGTGTGATGCGACGAGGACCGGGGCGTACGGGGCGGGATCCGTCGAGGGGCCGGGACCCTACGGGGGCGGGACGCGTCGGGGCCGGAACCCTACGGGGGCGAGGTACCGCAGGGGCGGGACACCGCACAGGACACCACAGAAGGCCCTGGGGCCACTCTCGGCGCCGATGTCGACGTATGGGAAGGGCCCGGGGCGGATGACGCCCCGGGCCCTTCTCACGCTTTTCTCACGCCTCCCGAGGAGGCCGCACGCCCCTGGATCAGGCGGCGGCCCCGCCACGACCGTTGATCAGTCGCGGCATGACACGGAAGCCGATACCGCCGGCGATCATGGTGGCGGCGCCGATCAGCAGGAACGCGGTCTCACCGGCACCCGTCTCGGCCAGCTGCTTGCCGTTGCCCTTGGCGGACGCGCCGGAGTTCGAGGCGTCGGAACCCGTGTCGGTCAGGACCGAGGAACCCTTGCCCTGCTGAACCGGGCTGTTGCCGCCGTCGGGGTTGGTGTTGTCACCGCCGGTGCTGCCGCTCCCGCTGCCGCCGGTCGGGGCGGACGAGGTCGGCTCCGTCGGCCCGGTCGGCTGGCCCGTGGGCTGGGACGGACCGGTCGGCGTCGCAGGGGCCGTCGGGGTCACGGGGCCGGTCGGGATCCCGGGGCCGGTCGGAGGCTCCGAGGTGGGCGGAGTCACCGGAGTGGTGGGAATGCCGGTCTCGGTGGGCGTCGGAGTGCCCGTGTCTTCGGGGCCGACGTTGACGCCGACGTTGACGCCCGCGCCGCTCTCCGTGTTCGCGCCGATGCTGATGTCGAGCGCCGATGCGGCACCCGCGGCGGTCAGCGATGCGCCGGCGGCGATCACCGCACCGGCGGCTATCCGCGCCACACGGATCCGCGTCTTCTTGGTCATCTGCCTGCTACCCCCAGTAGCTCATCGTCAATGGAGCAGCGCACGGGGCCACGGCGTCGGGGACGGCGGTAACTGAGCCCCCCGGTTCACATGCGCCCCAGCGATTACGCATGCCGCCGTTCACCCTTCCCACTTTTGACAGCAACGTCAAGGTCATTGCGTACGTGATGTCCAGTAAGGCGTCTTTTGCGGGAGAAGCAGGACTGTGAGTGTGATGCAAAACCCAGACATCGGGACACGGAAAAGGCAACTGCCCCCGCTGGAGGGGCAGTTGCCTTGTCGACAAAGCGCCGTACGGTGTTACTTCTCCTGCTGCTTGCGCCAGCGAATTCCGGCCTCGATGAACCCGTCGATCTCTCCGTTGAACACGGCCTCGGGGTTGCCGACTTCGTGCTCGGTCCGCAGGTCCTTGACCATCTGGTAGGGGTGCAGCACGTACGAACGCATCTGGTTGCCCCAGGAGTTGCCGCCGTCGCCCTTGAGGGCGTCCATCTTGGCCTGCTCCTCCTGCCGGCGCCGCTCGAGGAGCTTGGCCTGCAGAACGTTCATCGCGGTGGCCCGGTTCTGGATCTGGGACCGCTCGTTCTGGCAGGTGACGACGATGCCGGTGGGGAGGTGGGTGATGCGCACGGCCGAGTCGGTCGTGTTCACGCCCTGGCCACCGGGCCCGGAGGAACGGAACACATCGACCCGCAGCTCCGACTCGTCGATCTCGACGTGGTCGGACTGCTCGACGACGGGGAGGACCTCGACACCCGCGAAGGAGGTCTGCCGACGCCCCTGGTTGTCGAAGGGGGAGATGCGGACGAGCCGGTGGGTGCCCTGCTCGACGGAGAGGGTGCCGTAGGCGTACGGCACCTGGACGGCGAAGGTCGTGGACTTGATCCCGGCCTCTTCCGCGTACGACGTCTCGTAGATCTCCGTCTTGTAGCCGTGCTGCTCGGCCCAGCGCAGGTACATGCGCTGCAGCCGCTCGGCGAAGTCCGCCGCGTCGACACCGCCGGCCTCGGCGCGGATGTTGACGAGCGCCTCGCGCGCGTCGTACTCACCGCTGAGGAGGGTCCGGACCTCCATCTCGTCCAGCGCCTTCCTGACCGCGGCGAGCTCGGCCTCGGCCTCGGCGCGGGTCTCCGGGTCGTCCTCGGCCTCGGCGAGCTCGAAGAGCACCCCGAGGTCGTCGATCCGGCCGCGCAGGGCCTCCGCCTTCCTCACCTCGGCCTGCAGGTGGGAGAGCTTGCTGGTGATCTTCTGCGCCTCGTCGGGGTTGTCCCAGAGGGACGGCGCGGCCGCCTGCTCCTCGAGCACGGCGATGTCTGCCCTCATCTTGTCGAGGTCCAGAACGGCCTCGATCGACTCCATGGTCGAGGAGAGGGACTTGAGCTCTTCGGATACATCGAGGACTGCCACGCATCCAGCGTAACGGCTCCGTCGGACAGCCAGGGCCGGGTGACCGCCGGTTACCGAAGCTCCCGGGGGTGCGGTGCCCTCCTGGGGGCTGCCGGTCCCCGGACCCCCGCCGTCGGCCCGGACGGCCCCGCCCCCGGAGCACCGGACGGCCCCGCCTCCGGACGCCGGACGGGCTGATGGCCCCTGACCTGGGCCGCAGAGCCTAGGGAGCCGCCGGGGCCGAATTCTTCGTACCGGAGGGCCCGGCGCCGTCGTCACCCGACGTGGCCAGCCATGCGCCGGCGGCGACCGCCGCCAGCAGCGCCGCCGTCGCCGCGCCCAAGGCGATCCTGCGGCGGCGGGCCTGGGCCCGGTGGCGGGCGGAGCCGGGGC
>NZ_LBMW01000023.1 GCF_026168105.1 Streptomyces hygroscopicus | reverse complement strand
CGCGCCGTCCGCGCCGTCCGCGCCGTCCGCGGCGGGTGCGCCGTCCGCGCCGCCCTCGCTGCCCGCGGCGGGTGCGGTGATCACGGTGATGCCGGTGGCGAAGTTCCCGAGGACGCGCCGGAACTCGCCCGGGTCGACCGGTGCCCGCTCGTTTGCCCCGACGGCCCGAAGCTCAGGCCGCGGCAGCGCTTCGACGGGCCCCGCGGCCGTTCCTGCCCCGACCGACCTGAGGTAACGGACGGCGGTGGCCGCCATCCCCGCATGTCCCATCACACCGACCATTGAAACTGACGGCATGTCAGAAGTGAAGCCCGGTGAAGCCCCGTTCAGGGCTCAGCGTCCGTGGTACCGGGGTTCCCGCCGTTCGACGAAGCTCGCGACCCCTTCGCGCGCGTCCGCCGTGGTCATGTTGATCTCCTGCGCCGCTGCTTCGGCGGCGAAGGCCGAGGCGCGGTCGCCGTCCAGGGAGGCGTTGACCAGTTGCTTGGTGAGCGCGAGGGCCCGGGTGGGTCCGGCGGCCAGACGCTCGGCCCAGGCGCGGGCGGTCTTCTCCAGGCCGTCCGCCGGTACGACCCGGTTGACCAGGCCCAGACGCTGCGCGTCGGTGGCCGTCAGCGCGTCGCCGAAGAACATCAGCTCCTTGGCGCGCTGCGGACCGACCAGCCGCGGCAGCAGATACGCGCCGCCGCCGTCCGGAACGAGCCCGCGCCGCACGAACACCTCGACGAACCTTGCGGATTCGGCGGCGAGTACGAGGTCACAGGCGAGGGCGAGGTGGGCGCCGAGGCCGGCTGCGGCGCCGTTGACCGCCGCGATCACCGGCTTCTCGCAGTCGAGGACCGCGGCGATCAGACGCTGGGCGCCCCGGCGGATGGTCCGGGCGACGTCGCCGGGCATCCGCTCACCGGCCGCCGCCCCGCCGCGCAGGTCCGCGCCGGCGCAGAAGCCGCGTCCCGCGCCCGTGAGGACCACGGCCCGCACGGCCGGGTCGGCGGAGGCGTCGAGAAATTTCCGGATGAGGTGTTCACGCAGGTCAGGGGTGATGGCGTTGAGGGAGTCGGGCCGATTGAGGGTGAGCCACGAGACCTGATTGTCAGTGGCGTGCAGTACCAATGACTCGACGGGATCTTCGGGGGAGGACGTCATCATGTTCCGTTTCTTGAGTCGGCTGATCCGGGCCTCAGCGGCACACCGCCAGCGCGTCCAGCGCCACGGCGCCCTGCCCTCTGGGCAGCACCATCAGAGGATTGATGTCCAGCTCCGCGATCTCGCCCCCGAGCTCCAGGGCCATGCGCTGCACCCGGAGCACCACTTCGACGAGCGCGTCGAGATCGGCCGGGGGACGCCCGCGCACGCCGTCCAGAAGGGCCCGTCCGCGCAGCTCGGACAGCATGGCCCGCGCCTGCTCCTCGCCGAAGGGCGGCACGCGCACGGCCGCGTCCCGCAGCACCTCCACGAGCACGCCGCCGAGTCCCACGGTGACCGTCGGCCCGAAGAGCCGGTCATGGCAGAAGCCGACGACCATCTCGACGCCGCGCTCCACCATCTGGCACACAAGGACGCCGTCGAGCTTGATCTCCGCGTAGCGGGCGATGTCGGTCAACTCCCGGTAGGCGTCCCTGACCTGGCTGGCGGAGGTCAGCCCGATCTTCACCAGGCCGAGCTCGGTCTTGTGGGCGATCTGCGCGCCGGACGCCTTCATCACCACCGGGTAGCCGACGAGTCCCGCCGCGCGTACGGCCGCCGCCGCGCTGGTCACCAACTGCTCGCGCGGCACCCTGATGCCGTACGCCCGCAGGAGTTGTTTCGCTGCGTGCTCGCTCAGCTGCTGCCCGGGCTGCATCAGCATGTGTGCCTTGCGGAAGGACGGCGAGGGGGTGCGGGGCGCCTCGTCGAAGGGGGAGCGGTAGCCGTGGACGAAGCGGTGGTGGTCCAGGTGGGCGCGGACGGCCGTGATGCAGTTCGCGACGGTCCGGAAGGTGGCCACGCGCGAGGACCCGAGGAGCGTCTCGCGGTAGGCGGCCTCGGTGCCGACCGGGGAGCCCCACACCACGCACACCAGCTTGTCCGTGTGCTCCGCCGCGTCCACGAGGTCCTGCACAAGCTTGTCGCTGAGTGGAGGAAAGGGCCCGGTCACGGGGCAGATGAGCACCCCCACCTCCGGGTCGTCGAGGATCGAGTCGATGATTTTCCGGCCGCGCCGGTCGCCCACCGGGTGACCGCCGTTGTCGACGGGGTTGGCCACGCTCAGGTACTCGGGTATCCACTGGTGCAGTTCGGCCTGCCTGGCCTCGGACAGCACCGGCAGACGCAGCCCCGCCTCGGCCGCCAGATCCGCGACGTGTGCGCCCGTGCCGCCGGAGATCGAATAGACGACGACGCCGTCGGCAGCCGGGGTGCGGGCCCGGGCCAACAGCGCCGCGGTGTCCTGGAGTTCGTCCAGCCCGTCGACCCGGATCACGCCGTACTGCCGCATCGCCGCGTCGACCACGTCGTCCGCGCCGGTCAGCTTGCCGGTGTGTGAGGCGGCGGTGCGGGCGCCGGCCTCGGTGCGGCCGACCTTGATCGCGACGACCGGCACACCGCGCCGGGCGGCCCGGTCGGCGGCGAGGAGAAAGGAGCGTCCGTCCTTCAGCCCCTCGATGTAGCAGGCGATGGCGCCGACCTCGGGCCGCTCGGCGAAGTAGGAGATGAAGTCGGCTGTCTCCAGGTCGGCTTCGTTGCCGGTCGGCGCCCAGTGGGAGAGCCGCACGCCGAGCTCCTGCAGGGCGAAGACGGGTCGGCCCTGGTGCCCGGACTGGGTGATGAGCGCGACGGCGGGTCCGTCGAGGTCGTCCCGGAACCGCTCGAAGGCGTTGAGGTTGGTGTTGGGCCCGAGCAGCCGTATCCCTGTCCGCTCCACGGCGGCGGCGAGCCGGTCCTGGGCCGCCGCGCCCTCCGCGCCGGTCTCGGCGAAACCGGAGGCGAAGGCGACGGCGAACTTCACCTTGGCCGCACCGAGTTCCTCGACGAGAGGGAGCGGGTCGGAGACGAGCAGCACGGCGAGATCGACCTGTTCGGGCAGGTCCGCGAGCGAAGAGGAGCAGGGGATGCCGAAGACGGAGTCACGGGTGGGGTGCACGGGATGCAGCCGGGCGCCGACCCGCTCGGCCCAGGCGAGCAACTGCCGGGTGATGCCGGTGTTGGGCCGCCCCTCGGCATCGGACGCGCCGACGACGGCGACGGACTCGGGCCGGAAGAACCGGTCCAGATCGGGGACGACGGCGTGCAGCGGCCGGCCGCTGACGTCGAGGTCACCGACGTCGGCGGGCCTGCCGTGCACCACGGGTGAGGGGTGCTCACCGCATGCGACGACCCGGGCCCGGCGGGAGTCGGTGGTGAGGGTGCCGTGGGTTGATCCAAGCATCGGTTCGCCCCGCTCCTGTGTGACAGCTCAACAACTGACGCATTGTCAGGTTACTGAACTGACACCTTGTCAGGAAGGGAGGTGACGGCGCTGACGTGGCCGCGGGTGACCGGGTGACCGGGTGACCGGGATCGGGGGAGCGGGTGACCGGGGATCGGGGGCACGGGTGGCGGGGGATCGGGGGATCGGGGGATCGGGTGGCCGGGCGACGGGCAGCCGTGCGGCGGCGGTGGCTGAGGCGGTGGCCGCGCTCAGCGTGCCGCGCCGCTCCGCTCCCGGTGGCGGGCCACCGCTTTCGCGATCTTCTCGGCGTCGATCGCCAGTTCGCGGAACATGCCGCTGATCGGGTTGGTGAAGCCGGTGAAGAACAGGCCGGGAGCGGTGCGGGGCGAGCGGGCGCCGTGGACGACCGGCCTGCCGCGTGCGTCGAGCACACCGAGATGGCCGACGAGTCCCTCCAGGGCGCGGACGTACCCGGTCGCGGCGATGACGGCGTCGGGCTCGATCCGGGTGCCGTCGGCGAGGACCACCTTGCCGCCCTCGAAGCTGTCGACGGCCGCCACGATCTCGACCCGCCCCTTGCGCACGGCCTTGACGAGCCCGACGTCCTGCACGGGAATCGAGCCCTCGATGACCCGGGAGTAGAGCCCGGTGTCAGGCCGGGGCAGACCCTGTGCCGACAGGTCCGGGAGGCAGATCATCGCGAGCGGCCGGGCCAGCCGGTCCACGAGCCGCACCGGCAGCCGTCGTACGAGGATCCCGGTGAACTGGGCGGCCCAACCGGCGGTGGACCGGCGCACGATATGGGGCGCGGTGCGCACCGACAGCCGCACGCGCGAGGCGCCGCCCTCCGCCAGGTCGACGGCGATCTCGGCACCCGTGTTGCCGACGCCGACGACGAGTACGTCACGGCCTGCGTACGGCCGGGCGTTGCGGTACTCGCCGGCGTGCAGTAACTCGACGGTACAGTCTTGGAGTCCGGGCCAGTCGGGCATGTGCGGGGTGTGGTTGTGGCCGGTGGCGACGACGACCGCGCTTCCGGTCAGTTCACGGCCGCCGGTGGCGTGCAGGAGCCAGCCGGTGCCGTCCGGGGCGGGCTCGACGCGCGAGACCTCGACGCCGGTGACGATCTCCAGTTGGTGGTGCTCGGCGTACTTCTCCAGGTAGCGCACCACGTCGTCGCGCGCCACCCACCGTCCGAAGGACCGCGGCATCGGCAGCCCGGGCAGGCCCGAAAGGCGCCGTGTGGTGTGCAGATGGAGCCGGTCGTAGTGGCGCCGCCAGGACGCCCCGATGCGATCGGACCTCTCCAGGACGACGGCTCGTACGCCCCGGGCGCGCAGCGCGTGTGCCGCGGCGAGTCCGCCCGGGCCGCCGCCGATGACGTACACCGGGCGGTCCTCGTGGGACGGCACCAAGGAACGCGGCGAAGCAGCAGTGGAGTCGGCCATGAGCGCGAGCGTATCCACGCTGATCGTTGATGGGTCTCGGTCAAGACCGAAATCGGTTGCGAATCGATCACGCCTGTAGGAGGACTGGGTGGGGCCGGTGGCGTAGACGGATCGGTTGTGGTGGTTCGGTGATTCCGGTCACGCCTTGGAGCCCCGGGCCCGGACGGTCGGGGCGTGTGAGCTCCTCTCCGCACGCGTCTTGCGCGGTCGCCCTACCTGCGCTGAACTGACGTACCGTCAGAAACTCTGTAGGTGGGAGGGCGGGCGTTCCATGGACACCATCTGGCTCACGGGCGCGCAATGGCTTGCCGTGCTGCGCATCGGGCTCGGGCTGTGGTGGCTGGAGAGCTGGCGGCACAAGGACAAGAAGGCGTGGTTCGAGCGGGGGACCGGTATTGCGTGGGCCGCGGACGTCGCGGCCGAGCACCGCTGGCCGGCGGTGCGCAGCGGCTTCGCCACGGTGGTGGCAAGGCGGCCGCGGACGATGGCGTACGTGGTCGTCTACGCGGAACTGGCCCTCGGACTCGGCCTGATCACGGGCTTCCTGACCCCGGTCGCCCTGGCCGGCGGTCTGCTTCTCAACGTCCTGTACTTCATCCTCATGATCCATGACTGGGCCGAGCAGGGGCAGAACTCGATGATGGCGTTGATCTCGCTGGTGGGGCTGTTCGGGATGTCGTGGCAGACATGGTCGGTGGACGGCGCGCTGGGGCTGTTCCGGTGAGCGGGCGCTTCGACCTCCCGGAGGCGGACGCCTTCACACGGACCTACTGGGACGCGGCGGCGGAGGGACGGCTGCTGGTGCGCCGGTGCGGGGCGTGCGGGCGGGCCCATCATTATCCACGGGAGTTCTGCCCGCACTGCTGGAGCGAGGACGTGGTCTGGGAGCCGGCGAGCGGCCGGGCGGCCCTCTACACCTGGTCCGTCGTCCACCGCAACGACCTGCCGCCCTTCGGGAACCGCGTGCCGTACGTCGCCGCCGTGGTCGACCTCGCGGAGGGGCCGCGGATGATGACCGAGGTCGTGGAGTGCGCGGCGGAGGAGTTGCGGGTGGGGATGGTGCTGGGGGTGGCCTTCAGGGAGGGGATGCCCGTGTTCCGGCCCCGAACCCGATGAGCGGAGCTGTGGTGGTTGGTTGAATGGCCCGATGGCCGACATACACGAGAGGTCCCTCGCGCCCCGCCCCTTTCCCGAGCTGCAGGGCCACGGCCTTCGGCTCGGCACCTGGGACCCGGAGTCCCGGACCCAGCTGGACGCCTGGTTCCGCGGGCTGACCGACCCGGACTTCGCCCGGTGGAACACGCCGCTCAGGATCGTGCGGGACATGGCCGGTGCCCGGGAGTCGCTGCGGTCGAAAATGGCGGGTGCCGCGAACGGGACGAGCGCCTCGTTCCGGATCACGGACGCGGCGAGTGGTACGACGCTGGGGCACATCGGCATCAACGAGATCGATCGCGTCGCCCGGGTCGCCCGCGTCGGATACTGGGTCCTTCCCGAGGCGCGCGGGAACCGGGTCGCCACCCGTGCCCTGGTCGTGGCCGCCCGCTGGGCCCTGACCGAACTGGGCCTGAACCGCCTGGAACTGGGCCATGCCCTCGGCCACGAGGCGTCCCGCATCGCGGAGCGGTGCGGCTTCCCGTACGAGGGGACACTGCGCGGCGCGATGTTCGAGGCGGGGCGGCAGGACAGGTTCAGGGACGTCCATCTGCACGCACGGATCGCCAGCGATCCGGAGCCGGTGGTCCCGTAGGAGCCTCCGCCCCCTTTGCCCCGCAGCGCCGGTCGGGCACGGGGGATGGAGAAGGGCCTGGAGAACGCGCTGGTCGTCGTCCCGGTGTGTGACCGCTCGGCCGTACTTCGCGCCGTGGAGGGTTCGAGGACGGCGACCTGGAAGCCGTCAGGGCCACAGCAGTTCCCTGGCCCAGCCTCCGTCCGTGCGGCGGTAGCGGAGCCGTACGTGCCGGCGCCTCTCGTCCCCCTGGAAGAACTCCACCTCCTGCGGGCGCAGCCGGTAGAGCGTCCAGGACGGGACCGGGGCCTCCGGCTCGCGCCGCGCCCGCTCCCAGGCCTCCTCCGACGCGCGCGCCAACTCCTCGGCCGAGCCGAGTACTTCGCTCTGCCGGCCGGTGAGCGCCGCGGCCAGCGCGCCGGTCGAGCGGGCGTGCAGATCCGCCTGCCCCTCCTCCACCGGGGCGGCCGTGACCGGGCCGCGCACCCGGATCTGGCGGCCCTGGACGGACCAGTAGAAGGCGAGGGCGGCATACGGCCTCGCCGCGAGCTGCCGGCCCTTGCGGCTGTCCGCGTGTGTCGCGAACGTCCAGCCGTCGTCGTCGGCGCCGTGCAGCATCACGATGCGGACGTCCGGTGTGCCGTCCGCGTCCGCGGTCGCCAGCGACATCGTGTGGGGCTCGGACTGGCCCGCCGCCACCGCCTCCGCGAACCACTCCGTGAACAGCGCCAGCGGCTTCCCGGGTGCCGTATCCGGGTCGAAGGCGGGCAGCTCGGTGGTCTCCGGGTCCCACACCCGCAGGGACCTGAGCAGCTCGTGAAGTTCCGTTCCCATGCCCCGAGTATCGCTCCCGGGCCCGGCGTCCTCCTCCGTACCGTCCGCCTACCGGCCCAGCACCACCGTCCCCGACGAGCAGAACCACCCACCCGTTCCCGACGCCACGGCCAGTTCCGGCAGCCGGCCGCCCTTCTTGCGGACCTGCCGTGCGCCCGCCTCGCCCCGCAGCTGCCGTGCGGCCTCCACCAGCAGGAACAGCCCCCGCATTCCGGGATGCTGGGCGGAGAGGCCGCCGCCGTCGGTGTTCACCGGCAGCTCCCCGCCCTCCACCAGCAGCCGTCCCTTCTCCACGTACGCCCCGCCCTCGCCCTTCCCGCACAAGCCGAGGTCCTCCAGCGTCACCAGGGTCATATAGGTGAAGGCGTCGTAGATCTCCGCGAAGTCGATCTCCTGAGGGCGCACGCCCGCCCGCTCGAAGGCGAGCCTGCCGCTCACCGCCGCCGGGGACACGGTGAAGTCCGGCCACTCGGACATCGTCGTGTGCGAGACGTGCTCCCCGGCGCCGAGTACCCACACCGGTGCCGTACGGCAGTCCCGTACCAGTTCCTCGGCCGCCAGCAGCACCGCCGCGCCCCCGTCGGAGCGTATGCAGCAGTGCAGCTTGGTGAACGGGTCCGCGATCATCGGGCCGGACAGGACCTCGTCGACCGTGATCGGTTCGCGGAACATCGCCCCCGGATTCGCCGCCGCGTTCGCCCTCGCCTGGACCGCCACGGCGGCCAGCTGCTCGATCGTCGTGCCGTAGGAATGCATATGGCGGCGGGCCGCCATCGCGTACTTGGCGATCAGCGTGTGGCCGTACGGGACCTCGAACTGGAGGGGCCCTCGGGCGCCGAAGGAGAGGTTGCCCGTGCGGCGGCCGGCTCTGATGTCGGCGCGGGCCGTCGAGCCGTAGACCAGGAGCACCGCCCGGGCGCGGCCCGCCGCGATCGCGTCCGCCGCGTGCGCCGCCATGACCTCCCAGGTGGAGCCGCCGACCGACGTGGAGTCGACCCAGGTGGGCCGCAGGCCCAGGTACTCCGCGACCTCCACCGGCGCGAGGGTGCCGAGCCCCGCCGAGGCGAAGCCGTCGATCACCGTACGGTCCAGACCCGCGTCGGCCAGGGCGCGCCGGGCGGCCTGGGCGTGGAGTGCGTAGGGCGTCGCCTCCTCCACCCGGCCGCAGTCGGACAGCGCCACACCGACGATCGCAACCTTCCGGCCGGTCACAGCAGTCATGGATCTGACGGTACATCAGATCCGCGCTTCCTGAGCCTGTGCATGCGCCCCGCCGGGTCCTAACATGACGAACCGTCAGATGGAGAAGGGACCCCCTGCCCATGGATGCCCGCTTCACCGCCGAACAGGACGAGATCCGCCGCACGGTGCGGGAGGCGCTGGCCAAGCGCTGCGGGCCGGAGGACGTCCGGGCCGCCGTCCGGACCGACGCCGGACACGACCCCGCCCTGTGGACCACCCTCGGGCGACAGCTCGGCCTGCCCGGACTCGCGCTCCCGGAGGCGTACGGCGGCGCCGGCGGCACCCCCGCCGAACTCGCCCTCGCTGGTGAGGAGACGGGACGCCTCCTCACCCCCTCCCCGCTGCTGTCCACCGCCGTCCTGGTCGCGCCCCTGCTGCTCGCCCTCGGCACCGACGCCCAGCGCGCCGAACTGCTGCCCCGTATCGCCGCAGGTGAACTGACCGCCGCTCTCGCCGTGCCGGGCACCGCCCTCGCCACCGCTCTCGCCCTGGTCGGGGACAACCGGGGCGGCTGGGCGGGTGGCGGACGCGCCGGCGGCATCCAGGCGCGGCGTGCGGACGGCGTCTGGCGGCTGTACGGGCAGGCGGACCAGGTCCTCGACGGGCACGGCACCGGGCTGCTGGTCGTGGCGGCACACGCCGGAGGATTCGCGCGGTCGCGGACCCTGCTGTTCCTCGTGCGGCAGGGCGGGGTGCGAGCGCGGCAGACCGCCCTCGACGCGACGCGGCCCTGTGCCCGTGTCGAACTGCGCGATGTGCAGGCCGAGTTGCTGGGCGAGGACGGCGCCGATGTGACCGGGGCGCTCGCTGCCGTCGGGGACCGGGCCGCGGCCTTTCTCGCCTGCGAGGCCGTGGGGGCGGCCGACCGGGTACTGGAGCGGACTGTCGAGTACGTCGGGCAACGGGAGCAGTTCGGGCGGCCGGTCGGCTCCTTCCAGGCCGTGAAGCACCGGCTGGCCGACGTCTACGTCCGGGTGCAGGCGGCGCGTTCGGCGGCGTACTACGGGGCCTGGTCCTCCGCCCGGGGGGAGCGCGGGGAGCGGGTGGGCGGGCTCGCGCTCGCCCAGGCCCTTCAAGCGCTGCGGACCGCGGCGGCCGAGGGGATCCAGTTGCACGGCGGCATCGGGTTCACCTGGGAGCATGAGGCCCATCTGTACTTCAAGCGGGCGGCCGGGGACGCACTGCTCTTCGGCCCGGAGCACCGGCTGCGGGCACACGCGGCCGAGGCGGCGCGGCTCTTCGGGCAGAGGGAGGTGGCCGTGTGAGGGCCCTGGGCGTACGGATCGTGCAGAAGGTGTCCTCCACACGGGCCTTCGCGAAGGTCGCGCCCCACGTCGTGCCCGCCCTGGACCGTGCGGTGCACCGGCTGACGCGGGGAAGGGTCCTGCTCAGCGCGCGGATGCTGCCCGGGGTGGTTCTCACGGCGACCGGTGCGAGGAGCGGGCTGCCGCGCCGTACGCCGTTGGCGTGCATGCCGGAGGAGGACGGCAGCTGGGTCCTCGTCGGGTCCAACTTCGGGCGGACCGGGCACCCCGCCTGGACCGCCAACCTTCTCGTTCACCCGTACGCCGAGATCAGCTGGAAGGGCGAGGACATCCCGGTCACCGTCCGTCTGCTGGAGGGGGCGGAGCGGGACGCGGCCTGGAAGGCGGTGCTGGCCTTCTGGCCGCCGTATGCGACATACCAGGCGCGGGTGGAGCGCGAGATCCGGCTGTTCCGGCTCGTACGGCGCTGATCCCGCCCCTCGCGGTTTGCCCTCGAATGCGCCTATCGGGGGAAGATCTGCGTCATGGACTCCGTGGACCAGAAGATCCTCGCCGAACTGCAGCAGGACGGGCGGCTGACCGTGACCGAACTGGCCGCGCGGGTGCGGCTCAGTGTCTCGCCCTGCCATCGGCGGCTGCGCGAACTGGAGCGGACCGGCGCGATCCGCGGCTACCGGGCCGTCGTGGACCCGGCCGCCTTCGGGCTGAACTTCGAGGCGCTGGTCTTCGTCTCGATGCGGCAGGAGGACCGGGAGACCATCGCCGGGTTCGAGCGGGCGCTGAGCGAGGTGGAGCACGTCGTTCAGGCGCAGCGGCTGTTCGGCGACCCCGACTATCTGCTGCGGATAGCCACCCCGGACCTCGCCGCCTTCCAGCGGCTCTACGACGAGCGCCTTGCCACCCTGCCGGGCGTGCAGCGGCTGACTTCGACGCTGGTGATGAAGCACGTGGTCGAGGACCGGCCGCTGCCCGGTACGCGCGCCTGATGCACGCGCGTCTGATGCACGCGCGTCTGATGCACGCGCGTCTGATGCACGCGCGTCTGATGCACGCGCGCCTGATGCCCGGAGCGCATGATGCACCCGCGCCTGATGCCCGGAGCGCATGATGCACCCGCGCCCCGGCATGAGCAACGGGCGGTGGCCCACCGGAGTGAACCACCGCCCGCATGACAGAACTTGAGCCTGGAGCGGCCGAGCCGACAGGACCGGACGCGCCCGCACCAGTGCCCCGGCGCGTACTTCCCCGCGTACTACTTCGTCGGCTTCTTCCCGGTGACGCCCAGGTGTACCAACAGCGCGAGATTCGGCTTGAGTTCGGCCTGCTTGACGCCCCAGGACTGGAAGCCCTTCTGATGGGAGGCCACGGACGCGAGCATCGCCACCAGCGCACCGGCCACGGCCGCCGGGTTCACGTCCTTGTCGACCCTGCCCTTGGCCTGGAGGTCGGCGATCGCATCCGCGAGGGAGTTGTTCACCGAGTTGAGGATCTTCATGCGGATCTTGTAGAACCGTTTGTCGCCCTCGGCCGCGCCCAGATCGACGACGCGCAGGATCGCCTCGTGTTTGCGCCAGAACTCCAGGAAGCCGTCCACGAGTTCCTGCGCCGTCTGCCAGCCCGCCTTGCCGACCCACGAGCGGCCCTCGAGCAACTCGGTCAACGCGGCGCCGTGCGTGGCCATTTCCTCGGCGACTTCCAGTACGGCGCCTTCGACGTCCGGAAAGTACTGGTAGAAGGTCGCCGGTGACGTCCCCGCCTTCCGGGCGACATCAATGACTTTGACGTCCCGGTAAGGCGAGGAGCTGAGCATCTCGCTGAGGCAGTCCAGCAGCTTCTGCCGGGTTGCCTGCCCGCGTCGACCGGCCACGCGGCCGTCGACGGTACGCACTTGTCCTGTCATGCCGTCAGCTTACCGAGGGGTGATCGAAGCGCGATTCGGCCGACTGCAAATGGGGAGTGCTGCCCACGGGAGAGGCGCGTGGGGTCACCGCCGCCAGCCGCTTCCGGGGCGCCGCCGGCGTTCCATCATGCGGGCGTCCGTTTCCCGTACCCCCGTCTGGCATGGTTTTGTCCAAAGACACCCCGTTCCGCCCCCGGGTTAGCCTCAGCGCGCCCGGACAGGAAGAATCGGGGTTGCGTGCCGCCGCGGCGGTGCGGTGGTGAGACGCTGCACGGGGTCGCGTGCACAAGGCGCACGACGCGACCCGTACGGGGAGGTGGCAGGCAAGTGGTGGATCAGCTGACGCAGCACGATCCGCGGCGGATCGGGCCGTTCGAGGTGCTGGGACGGCTCGGAGCCGGCGGCATGGGGCTGGTCTATCTCGCGCGCTCGGCGTCGGGCCGGCGCGTGGCGATCAAGACGGTGCGCACGGAGCTGGCCGAGGACCAGCTGTTCCGGGTGCGCTTCACGCGTGAGGTCGAGGCCGCGCGGGCGGTCTCCGGCTTCTACACGGCTGCCGTGGTCGACGCCGACCCGCGGGCGGCCGTGCCGTGGCTGGCCACCGCGTACGTGCCCGCGCCCTCCCTCGAGGAAATAGTGACCGAGTGCGGGCCGCTGCCGGCCCAGGCGGTGCGCTGGCTGGCCGCGGGCGTTGCGGAGGCGCTGCAGTCCATTCACGGGGCGGGCCTGGTCCACCGGGACCTCAAGCCCTCCAACGTCCTCGTCGTCGAGGACGGCCCCCGGGTGATCGACTTCGGCATCGCCTCCGGTGTATCGAACACACGTCTGACGATGACCAACGTCGCCGTCGGCACGCCCGCCTACATGTCCCCCGAGCAGGCGAAGGACTCGCGCAGCGTGACCGGCGCGAGCGATGTCTTCTCGCTCGGCTCGATGCTCGTCTTCGCGGCCACCGGACATCCGCCCTTCCACGGCGCCAACCCCGTCGAGACCGTCTTCATGCTGCTGCGGGAGGGCCCGGACCTGTCCGGGCTGCCGGACGAGCTGCGCCCGCTCATCGAGTCCTGCATGCAGATGGAGGCCACCTCCCGCCCCAATCCGGCCGACCTTCAGGCCCAGCTCGCGCCCCACCTCTTCGGCTCGGGCTCCGACGACAGCGGTACGGCGTCGGCCTGGCTGCCGGAGAAGGCGGTCGGCCTGATCGAGGCGCGCCGAGGCGGGCGGCCCCCGGCGAAGCCGCCCTCCTCCGGCGGCCGCAGTGGCGGGGGCGGGCGCCCCCCGGTGCCTCCTCCGCCGTCGCACGACCCGGTGCCGGTGCCGGTCGGCGGGCCCGACTCCGGTCCGGTGCGGCTCGCGGGCGCGTCCGTGCCGATCGGTCCCGGGCCGCGTGTCGCCGACGCCCGGGCCGCGGCGGTGAAGGCGCCGCCCCCGGAGGCGGGCCTCGTGGCGTCCTGGTCCCGGCCGGGCGCCGGGGCCAACGGCGCGGCCGCAGCCGTGCCCGCGGTCCCGCCGCCGTCCGTGCCCCCGGAGGCGGCCTCCGGCTGGCGCCCCTGGCGTTTTCGCATGTCGAACGACGTCTGGGGCACTCCGACGGTCGCCGACGACCTCGTCTACGTCACCTCCTTCGAGGTGCACGCCCTGGACGTGGCGACGGGCCGCCGCCGCTTCAAGACGCGGGACGTGGCCTGGTCCATGGCTGTCGCGGACGGCCGTATCCACGCCTCCGACGGCCCCACGCTCCTCGCCCTGGACGCCCGCGAGGGCGGCGACCTGTGGCGGCTGTCCATGGACGGCTGGGTGTACTCCCTCAAGGCCGACCGAGGCACGGTCGTCACCGGCACCCGCGGCGGCGGCGTCCAGGCCTGGGAGGCGTCGAACGGCCAGAAGCTGTGGGAGATCACCGGGGCCCAGACGGACTTCGAGGCGCCGGAGGCCGGACCGCTGGTCCAGGACGGCACGGTGTACGTGTGGAAGGACGCCCGGCTGCGGGCCCTGGAGGCGCGTACGGGCGACGAGCGCTGGTCGTACCCGATCGGGGACGCGGCGTCCTGCGGCGGTGTGCCCGTGCGCCTGACGCAGGCGCCCGACGGCTACGTGTACGTCTCGGCGGGCGCCCGGGTCCTGGCCATCGAGGTGGCGAGCGGCATGGTGCGCTGGCACTTCGAGGCGCCCGCGGTGTTCCTGTGCCCGCCGGCCTTCGTGCCGGGTCCCGCGGTGACGGGCGGCGGCATCTACCTGGCGGACTACCTGGGCACGGTGTACGCCCTGGACGCCACCGACGGCCGCGACCGCTGGCGCATCGCGACGGAGGCGCGGGCGGCGATCGACCCGGTCCTGGTGGCCGCGGGGCACGTCCACGTCGGCAGCGGCAAGGGGCTGTACACCCTGGACGCGGTCACCGGCACCCCGAAGTGGCGCTTCCAGGCGGGCGGCGACATCGTGGGCTCCCCGGCGGTGTCGGAGGGCCGCATCCACTTCGGCTCCACGGACCATCTGCTGTACACGCTGAAGGCGGACGACGGCCGGCTGCGCTGGAAACTGGCGACCGGTGGCGAGATCACCGGCGCCCCGGTGGTGAAGGACGGCGTGGTGTACGCGTGCAGCAAGGACCGCTGTGTGTACGCCCTCGACGCGGAGAAGGGCACGGGAACGGCGCGGACGGCCTGAGCCTCAAGAGCCAGGACGGCCGTCGCGCCGGGCCGAACGGAAGGGGCGCCGGACGACGGCCGTCACCCCAGACGCTACGCCCCGTGGTCGTTCCGTGCCATACGGTGGCCGAGGTCCCGGTCTTCGGCTACCGCACCCGGAACCCGCCCCTGCGCCGCCCGGCGAACAGCTCCGCCTGCCGCTCGGCCGGCAGGTTCCCGAGCGCGATGAGCGGGGGTGCCTGCGCGAAGGCCGCCGAGCGGGCCGCCTCCTTCGCCGCCCACAGTGCCCGCACGGTGCCCTGGACGCCCTCCGGCGGACAGGAGGCGATGACGGCGGCGCAGCGTACGGCGGCCTCCAACGCGTCGCCCGGTTCGGTGAGTTCGGACACCAGGCCGATCTCGTACGCCCGCCGCGCGGAGATCCGCTCGTCGGTGCCCATGAGCGCCATACGGGCCGCCTCCCCGTGGGGCATCCGGTGCGCCATGTAGACGGACTCGTACGCGCTGACCATTCCGTACGCGGTGTGCGGGTCGAAGAAGGTCGCCGTGGTGTCCGCGACGATGAACTCGCTCTCGCCGAGCAGGTAGAACGCCCCGCCGCAGGCCATTCCTCGCACGGCGGCGATCACCGGCTTCCACAGGTCGTTCGCCTTGGGGCCGATCCGGAGCAGCGGATCGTCCACCATGTACGGCGAGTTGGGCTGCCGCACGTGGGCCGTCCGGTCGAGGCCGGTGCAGAAGGCCCGCTCGCCCGCGCCGGTGAGGACGACGGCCCGTACGGAGTCGTCGAAGCGCAACGCGCGCCAGTAAGCGGAGAGTTCGGAGGCGGTCTCCAGGTCGATGGCGTTGAGTCTCGCCGGCCGGTCCAGGGTGACGACCGCGACGCCGGTGTCCTGGTCGGCGGCGATGCGCAGCCCGCCGCTCACGACCGCTCCGCAACCCACCGGGGCATTCCGTCCCCGCCGAAGACGACCTGCACCTTCGTACCGATGCGGATCCGGTCGGGGGGCACCGAGTCCAGGGGTGCGTCCGGGCCGGTGACGAGGTTCCCGACCATCCGGATGCGCGGCGCCTCCGCCAGCACCACCACGATCACGTTGTACGGCGCCTGCGCCGCGTACGCGGGCAGCAGCGGGGGATGCGGGACGACATACGACCAGATCCGCCCCTTGCCGCTCATCCGCCGCCACGCGTTCGCAAACGACCGGCAGCGCGGGCAGCAGGGGCGCGGGGGGAAGCGCGGTTCGCCGCAGTCGGCGCAGACCTGGACGCGCAGCTCGCCCCGGGCCGCGTAGGCCCAGAAGGGGGCGCCGTCCTCGTCGTGGACGGGGGTCAGGAGGGTGTCGGACATGGCTCAGCTCCTCAGCAGGAGTGCGGAGGTGGGGACTCCTTCGCCGGCGGTGACCAGACAGGCGGCGGCGCCCGGGACTTGGGCGGTACTGGTCCCTCGCAGCTGCTTCACGCCCTCGTTGACGAGGTTGAAGCCGTGGACGTACGCCTCGGACAGACCGCCGCCCCCGGTGTTGATGGGCAGCCGGCCACCGATCTCCAGCGCGCCGCCCTCGGTGAACGGCCCGCCCTCGCCCCTGCCGCAGAAGCCGTATCCCTCCAGGGACAGTGGTATGAGGGCGGTGAACGCGTCGTAGATCTGGGCGACGTCGATGTCGTCCGGTGTGAGATCGGCGTGCTTCCACAGGTGCCGGGCAGCCGTCCAGGCCGGGCCGGTGAGCGGGTCGTCGTTCCAGTAGTTGACCATGCCGTGGTGCTGGGAGGGGAGCCCCTGGGCGGCGGAGTGGACGTACACGGGCCGGTGCCGGCAGTCGCGGGCGCGTTCGGCGGAGACGACCACGCAGGCGAGCGCCCCGTCCGTCTCGAGGCAGTTGTCGAAGAGGCAGAGGGGCTCGCTGATCCAGCGGGAGGTCATATACATGTCCCGGGTCAGGGGCCGCTCGTACATGATCGCGGCGGGGTTCTGGTTGGCCCGGTTCCGGCAGGCCAGGGCGACATTGAACAGATGGTCCCTGGACGCCCCGTACTCGTGCATGTAGCGGCGGGCCAGCATGCCGATCTCGTCGACCGGCCTGAGCAGCCCGAAGGGGCGGGTCCACTGGGCGGGAGTGGGCAGTTGGGCGGCCGTGTTCCGCCAGGGCCGGGGCCCGCTGCCGCGTTTGCGCGACCGCCAGGCGACGCCGACGGTCGCCTGTCCGGTGGCGATGGCGGCCGCGAGGTGCGCGACGGTGGCGCACGAGCCTCCGCCCCCGTAGCCGACCTTGCTGAAGAAGGTGAGGTCACCGAGGCCCAGGGCCTTGGCGACCTCGACCTCGTCGGTCTCCTCCATGGTGTACGAGGCGAGCGCGTCGACCTCGCCCGGCGCGATCCCGGCGTCGTCGAGGGCGGCGAGAACGGCCCGGCAGGCCAGTGTCTTCTCCGGCTCGGGGAGGTGTCTGGCGAAGGCGGTCTGTCCGATGCCGACGATGGCGGTGGCGTCCTTGAGCCCCGCCGTTGCCCCTGCCGTTGCCATGGTGCACCCCTCCGCGTGGACGTCCGGCGGCTGACAGGTCGTCAGGCTACAGCTAATCTGACGGACAGTCAGCTACGTGGTGGCGGGGGTAGGTTCGGGGAGGTCTCTGTGCGCGGTGACGTGGAGTGGGGCAGCATTCCGGGGCTGGTGCGGAGCGCGGCCCGTCGCTACGGCGACGTCGAAGCGGTCGTCGAGGGCCGCACCCGGGTCTCGTACGCCGAACTGGGCGCCCGTGTGGAACGCGCGGCGGCGGCCTGCCTCGCGAACGGCCTGGGCGTCGGCGACCGGGTGGCGATCTGGGCGCCGAACACCCTGGACTGGATCGTCTCGGCGCTGGGCGCGGTGTCGGCGGGCGCGGTCCTGGTCCCGCTCAACACACGCTTCAAGGGCACGGAGGCCGCGTACGTCCTGGAACGGAGCCGGGCGAAGCTGCTGTTCGTGACGGGCACCTTCCTGGGGACCTCGTACGTGGCGTCGCTGCGCCGGGCGGCGGGGCAGGGGGCCGGGGACGGGCCCCTGCCGGGCCTTTCGCACCTGGAGCAGGTGGTGGTCCTCGCGGACGACGCCCCGGCCGACTTCCGGACCTGGAAGGACTTCCTGGCGAGCGGGGAGGGCGTCGGGGAGCCGGAAGTGCGGGCGCGCGCGGCGACCCTGACCGGTGCGCACCCCTGCGACATCATCTTCACCTCGGGCACGACGGGCCGCCCCAAGGGTGCGGTGATCACGCACGGCCAGACACTGAGGGCATACGGGATCTGGACGGACCTGGCGGGTCTGAGGCGCGGCGACCGCTACCTCATCGTCAACCCCTTCTTCCACACGTTCGGCTACAAGGCGGGAGTCCTGGCCTGTCTGATGCGGGGCGCGACGATGATCCCGCAGCCGGTGTTCGGCGTGGAGACGGCGCTCGCCAACATCGCGGCGGAGCGGGTCTCGGTCCTCCCGGGCCCGCCGACGCTGCACCAGTCCCTGCTCGACCACCCGTCCCGGGACGCCCACGATCTCTCCGCGCTGCGCCTGGTGGTGACGGGCGCGGCGGTTATCCCGCTCCGGCTGGTGGAGCGTCTGCGCGGCGAACTCGGCGTGGAGACCGTCCTGACGGCGTACGGCCTGTCCGAGGCGAGCGGTTTCGTCACGATGTGCCGCAGGGGGGACGAGCCCTCGGTGATCGCCACCACGTCGGGCCGGGCGATCCCGGGGACGGAGGTACGGGTGGCCGGCGCGCAGGGCGAACCACTGGGTCCGGGTGTCCCGGGAGAGGTGCTGGTGCGCGGCTTCAACGTCATGCGGGGCTACTTCGAGGACGAGACGGCCACGGCGGAGGTCCTGACTCCGGACGGCTGGCTGCGCACCGGTGACGTGGGCGTACTGGACGCGGCGGGCAACCTCCGCATCACGGACCGGATCAAGGACATGTTCATCGTGGGCGGCTTCAACGCGTACCCGGCGGAGATAGAGCAACTCCTCGGCCTGCACCCGGAGGTGGCGGAGGTCGCGGTGATCGGCGTACCCGACGCCCGTCTGGGCGAGGTGGGGAAGGCGTATGTGGTGCGCCGCCCGGGTGCGGTCCTGACCTCCGACGATCTGATCGCCTGGTCCCGCCGGGAGATGGCGAACTACAAGGTGCCGCGAGTGGTGGAGTTCGTGGCCGAGCTGCCGCGGAACGCGAGCGGCAAGGTGGTGAAGGGGGAACTGCGGGGGTGCTCGCGCTAGCGGCCAGGTCCCCGAGGCCAGGCGGTGACCTGGAGGACGTACACGTACTCGTGCCCGGGCACGGTCAGGCCGGCCGACAACATGGGTTTCGTCCGGGTCGTACTCCCGGCGCCGGTTGCTCACGGGTGAGCGACTCCCGATGGCCTCGCCCTTCTGCCGTTGCCGGAGTGAAGGGGCACCCCCGGACGCACCTCGGCCGCGACGGCTCCCCTCCGCGCCGTCGCGGCCGATCCCCGTTCGGGAGGAAGGTCTAGTTGGGCTCGGACGTCACATGGGTGTTGTCCGGAGTGGTCTCGGTGCCGCCGTTCACGTCGGTGACGTGCGTGTTCAGCGGCTTGACGTCGTCGCCCGCCGGAGCGTCGGTGACGTGGGTGTTGTCCGGCTTGACGATCGGGTCGTTCTCGGTGCTGCTCATGGCGCTTCCTCCCCTAGGTGGAACCGTGCGGAACTGTCGAGGGCCCACCCGGTCACTCCCCCGTGGTGTCCGGGTGGGCCACTTGGGTCGCCCACCTTAAACCGTTCAGCGCAGGCGACCTTCACCGGCGGTCCGTCTGCCCCCCGACGCGACGGATCGACAAGAGAGAGACTGCCGTGCCGCGATAAACGAACGATGAACGCCGCGGCCTGCCTTCAGGCGGCCACGATCGGCCTGAGGAGTTTGCGCACCTCCAGGGCCTCCGGCGAGTCCAGCTGCTCGTAGATCTCGAGTGCCTCGCGCCAGCAGACCTGCGCTCGCCCGGAGTGGCCTATGCCGTTCAACGCCTTGCCCAGCACGGTGAGGACATGACCACGACGCCACTCGCCTCCGATGCCGCGCAGCACCGTGAGCGCCATCTCGGCGTGGCCCGCGGCCCGCGCCGGCTTGAGAGCGTCCAGGTCGACCTCCGCGAGGCGGCAGAGGGTCATTCCCTCCCACAGCCGCTGTCGGCTGTCGCGGAAGACCCGCAGCGCCTCTTCCAGCTGCGAGGTGGCGGCCGTGCTCTGCCCCGTCTTGCCGAGCGCCATACCCAGGGCGTAGCGCCCGTTGGCTCCCCGGAGGGTGTGTCCCAACGTCTGGTAGATGTCCGTGCCTTGGCGGGCGAGCACGACGGCACTGTCCGCACGCCCGGTGGCGAGATGGATGCGTGAGAGGTTGCACAGCGGGCTCGCGGACCCGGCGAGGTCACCGCAGCCGCGGAACCGCTCGATGGCCTGGCTGAAATACCCCTCGGCGTCCGTGTAACGGTTCTGGTAGAACGCGATGCTTCCCAGGATGTTCGCCGCCCAGCAGGAAGGCAGCGGATCGTCGGCGGCCTCGGCCAGCTGCAGTGCCTCCCTCGCCTCGCTGTACGCCCGGTCGAAGTCTCCAGAAAACAGTCGCGCGTTGCTCAGCACGACGGAGGCCCGTCCCTCGGAGCGCAGGTCACCGGTCGCCCGTGCGGCGTCCCGCAGGGTCATGGCCGCCGCCTCGTACTCCTTGGCGTTGGCGCCGGACTCGGCCAGGTCGACGGATGCCCACAGCAGGTCGATGGCCCGCCGCAGCGTTTTCGCCTCGGCCGACTGCCGAACGCAGGCGAGCAGCCGTACGGCCTCCGAGTACAGCCAGTCCCGGGCGGCCTGACGGTTCGCGAACTTCAGACCCGGTGTGTTCGTCGGCTCCAGGTGGTCCACGAGCCGGTCCCCGGGCCGCTCGATCGCATAGCCCTCCGCCGCCGTGGCCAGGTAGAAGTCCAGCAGCCGCGACATCGCCGCGTCCCGCTCGCTCGGCGGGAGCTCGTCCCGCTCCGCGCAGGCGCGCGCGTAGAGCCGGACCAGGTCGTGGTAGCGGTAACGGCCCGGTGCCGCCGACTCCAGCAGGGACGTGTCGACCAGGGACTCCAGCAGGTCCTCCGTGTCCTCCAGGGGGAGGTCGAGGACCGCCGCCGCCGCGGCCAGGGAGATGTCCGGGCCGTCGGCCAGACCGAGGAGGCGGAACGCGCGAGCCTGGGCAGGCTCCAGCTGGCCGTAGCCCAGCTCGAAGGTGGCCTTCACCGCCAGGTCCCCGGCCTGCAGTTCGTCCAGCCGGCGGCGCTCGTCG
Source organism: Streptomyces hygroscopicus (assembly GCF_026168105.1). Lineage (GTDB taxonomy): Bacteria > Actinomycetota > Actinomycetes > Streptomycetales > Streptomycetaceae > Streptomyces > Streptomyces hygroscopicus_D. The sequence goes on along the minus strand of NZ_LBMW01000023.1, from coordinate 106,097 downwards.
GCCAGCTTCGCCGCCAGGACGGAGACCGTCCAGGTGCGGCGGGCCGCCAGCCGGGACGCGGCGATGCGGATCGCCAGCGGCAGGAAGCCGCACGCCGCCACGACGTCCAGGGCGGCCTCGCGCTCCGAGGCGACCCGCTCCTCGCCCACGATCTTCGTGAAGAGCTGCAAGGCCTCCTCCGGGGACATCACGTCCAGGTCCACCAGATGGGCGCCCGCCAGGTCCACCATGCGCACCCGGGAGGTGACGAGGGCCGCGCAGCCCTCCGTGCCCGGTAGCAGCGGGCGCACCTGGGCCGCGTCCTTCGCGTTGTCCAGCAGGACCAGGACGCGCCGGCCGTCCAGGACCGAGCGATACAGCGCCGCCCGCTCCTCCAGCGTGTCCGGGATCGCCGAGTCGGCCGTGCCCAGGGCCCGCAGGAACGACCCGAGGACCGTCTCCGGCTCCGCCGCCCGCTGGCCCGCGCCCTGGAGGTCCACATACAGCTGGCCGTCGGGGAACGCACTGCGGGCCTGATGGGCCACGTGTACGGCGAGGGTCGTCTTGCCGACGCCCCCGATGCCCGCGAGGGCCGAGACCGCCATCACCCGGCCCTCGGCCGATGCCAGCACCTCGCTCAGTTCGGCGACGAAGGCCGTCCGGCCCGTGAAGTCGGGCACGGTGGCGGGAAGTTGGGCGGGACGGACCGGCACGGACGTCGGCTCCGGCGCCGGAGCCGACGGTTCCGCGAGCGCCGGGTCCGCCCGCAGGATCCGCTGCTGGAGCTCCTGGAGGGTCGGGCCGGGATCGACCCCGAGCTCATCGAGGAGCAGACGGCGCGTGTCCGCGAACACCGCCAGCGCCTCGGCCTGGCGGCCGGACCGGTACAGCGCCAGCATCAGCAGCTCCCGCAGCCGCTCGCGCAGCGGGTGCGCCGCCGTCAGCGCGGTCAGCTCCGAGACCGCCTCCGCGTGGCAGCCCTGCTCCAGGTCCATGTCGAGTCGGGACTCCAGGAGTTGCTGGCGCCACTCCTCCAGGCGGGTGCGCTGCGTCTCCGCGTACGGGCCGGGCACGCTCGCCAGCGTCTCGCCGTCCCACAGCGCCAGCGTCTCGTTCAGCACCTGCCGGGCGTGGTAGAGATCTCCGGAGTTCCGGGCCTTCTCCGCCTCCGCGGCCATCTCCTGCGCCGCGGCGAGGTCCAGGGTGCGGGCGTTCCGCAGCCGCACCGCGTATCCGCCCGACTCGCTGACCAGCGTCCCGGCGGAGAGGACCTTCCGCAGCCGGGAGGCGTAGGTGCGCACGGCCGCCAGCGCCCGCGGCGGCGGCTCGTCGCCCCACAGCGCGTCGATCAGCTCGGACGCCGTCGCCGTACGGCCCTCCCGCAGCAGCAAAGCGGCCAGCAGGGCGCGTTGCTGCGGCGACCCCGTGGCCAGCAGCTCCTCCCCGCGCCAGGCGCGCACCGGGCCGAGCACACCGAAGCGCAGCGCCGCCGATTCCTCGGGACCCCGCTGCTCCGGTACTCGCGGTACACCGTCCATCGCTGCCCCCTGGCCCCCTGCCGAACCGTCCACAACCAAGAGGCCAGTTTGCCTTGTTCATGGCGGATGCGTCAGCCGTGGGAGACACCGATCACAGGCAGCCGTACGGTGCATCACAAGGCCCACACATGCTCTCCCCAACCGCTCCGGGCCGGTAGGGCCGCAGGTTAGCTGACGATCCGTCAGATCAGCGCTACCGTGACCGGCATGGAGACCTCACGGACCAACGGCGCCCTCCCGCGGATCATCTCGGTCGACGACCACACGGTGGAGCCCCCTGACGTCTGGCAGGACCGGCTCCCGAGGAAGTACCGGGACGTCGGTCCGCGCATCGTCCGGGCGCCCCTGAAGGAAATGACGTTCCTCGGCGGCAGGTTCGCCCCTGTCATGGGCGCTCCCGGCGACGAGGGCCCGCTCGGCGACTGGTGGGTGTACGAGGACCTGCACCGGCCGCTGACCCGCCTGGACACCGCCGTCGGCTGCAGCAGGGACGAGATCAAGCTGGAGATCATCACCTACGGGCAGATGCGCCCGGGCTCGTACGACGTCCCGCAGCGGCTCGCCGACATGGACGTCAACCACGTCCAGTCCGCCCTCTGTTTCCCCACCTTCCCGCGCTTCTGCGGCCAGACCTTCACGGAGGCCAAGGACCGCGAGCTCGGGCTGCTGTGCGTCCAGGCGTACAACGACTGGATGGTGGAGGAATGGTGCGGGCCGCCGGCGCAGGGCCGTCTCATACCCCTCACCCTCGTTCCCCTGTGGGACGCCCGGCTCGCCGCCGCCGAGGTGCGGCGCAACGCGGAACGCGGTGTCCGCGCCGTGGCGTTCTCCGAGATCCCGCCGCGCCTGGGGCTGCCGTCGATCCACACCGACGACTGGGACCCCTTCCTGGCCGCCTGCGACGAGACCGGCACCGTCATCGCGATGCACATCGGCTCCAGCAGCAGGATGCCTTCCACGTCCGCGGACGCCCCGCCGGCCGTCGGCTCCACCATCACCTTCGCCAACTGCTGTTTCTCGATGGTCGACTGGCTGATGAGCGGCAAGTTCGAGCGCTTCCCCAACCTCAGGGTGATGTACGCCGAGGGCCAGATCGGGTGGATCCCCTACATCCTCGAGCGCGCGGACGTCGTCTGGAAGGAGAACCGCGCCTGGGGCCAGGTCGCCGACAAGGTCCACCGCCCGCCGTCCGAGCTCTTCGCCCGCCATGTCTACGGCTGCTTCTTCGACGACGCCTTCGGCCTGCGGAACCTGGACGCCATCGGGGTCCACAACGTGCTCTACGAGACCGACTACCCCCACTCCGACTCCACCTGGCCGAGGTCGCGGGAGGTCGGCGAGGCGCAGATGGGGCATCTGGAGGCCGACGTGGTGGAGCGGATCGTCCGCCGCAACGCCATCGAACTGCTGGGGCTGACGGAGGGCGGCCTGTGGGCCGGGCCGGGTGGTGCCCGTTGAGCGGGTCCCTGCGGTACGGGATGCAGCTGCCCGTGCAGTCCCAGAGCACGATCTACGCCGAGGGCTGGGAGGCCGGGGCGGGGCCGGAGGACCTCGTCGCGGTCGCGCGGGCCGCCGAGCGCGGCGGGTTCGACTACATCGCGTGCTGCGACCACGTCGCCGTCCCCACCCGCCTCGCGCCCGCCATGAGCACGGTCTGGTACGACCCCGTCGCCACCCTCGCCCACCTCGCGGCCGTCACCGCACGCATTCGGCTGCTCAGCCATGTCGCGATAGTGGGCCTGCGCCATCCGCTGGCCACGGCCAAGCAGTACGCGACCCTGGACCATCTCTCCGGCGGCCGACTCGTCCTCGGGGTGGGCGCCGGGCATGTGCGGGAGGAGTTCGAGGCGCTGGGGGTGGACTTCCGGCAGCGGGGCGCGGTGCTCGACGAGACGATCGAGGCCCTGCGGGCGGCACTCGGGCCGGAGGAGTTCCCCGAGCACCACGGGAAGCTGTACGACTTCGCCGGACTCGGGCAGCGGCCCCGGCCCGCCCAGCCCCGCGTGCCGCTCTGGGTGGGCGGCTCCTCACCTGCCGCCGTGCGCCGGGCGGCGCTGAAGGGCGACGGCTGGCTGCCCCAGGGCGATCCCCGGGACCGGCTGCCCGCCCAGATCGCCCGGCTCCGGGAGCTGAGGGCCCAGGCGGGCATCGGGGCCCCCTTCACCGTCGGCGCCATCACCGAGCCGCTGTACGTCGGCGAGCCGGGCTGGGACGTCGGGCGGCGCACGGTCAGGGGTACTCCGGAGGCGGTCGCCGAGTCGCTGCGGGCGTACCGCGCGATGGGCGTCCACCAGATCCAGGTGCGGTTCCGCAGCCGCAGCCGCAGCGAACTCATCGACCAGATAACGGCGTTCGGGGCGGAGGTCGCCCCCCTGCTGGACTGAGGAGACCCATGGGCAAGCTGGACGGGCGCGTCGTCATCGTCACCGGCGCGGCGCGCGGACAGGGCGAGCAGGAGGCCCGGCTGTTCACGGCGGAGGGCGCCCGGGTCGTCCTCGCGGACGTGCTCGACGAGCAGGGGGAGGCGCTGGCCAAGGAACTGGGCCAGAGATACGTCCACCTCGACGTGGCGTGCGAGACCGACTGGGCCGCGGCCGTGACCGCCGCGCAGGGAGCCCACGGGCGGATCGACGGGCTGGTCAACAACGCCGGGATCCTGCGGTTCAACTCCCTGGTCGACACGCCTCTCGATGAGTTCATGCACGTCGTGCGCGTCAATCAGGTCGGTTGCTTCCTCGGGATCAGGGCCGTGGCACCGCAGATCGCGGCCGCGGGCGGGGGCACCATCGTCAACACCGCCTCGTACACGGCGATGACCGGGATGGCGGCCGTGGGGACGTACGCGGCGACCAAGCACGCCATCCTCGGGCTCACCCGGGTGGCCGCGATCGAGCTGGCGCGGCAGCGCGTCCGTGTCAACGCCATGTGCCCCGGCGCCATCGACACCCCGATGTCCAACCCGGCCCGGCTGGACCCGGACGCGGACCTCCAGGAGACCGCGGGAGCCCTGGACGAGCTGTACCGCGGGCTCGTGCCGCTCGGCCGGATCGGGCGGCCGGAGGAAGTGGCGCGGCTCGCCCTCTTCCTGACCTCGGAGGACTCCTCCTACATCACCGGGCAGCCGTTCGTGATCGACGGCGGATGGCTGGCGGGTGTCAGCGTCATCTGACGGTACGTCAGCTATTGACGGTGCAACCGGCCGGTGCCACAGTCGGCGGCAAAATAAATCTGACGTTGCGTCAGATCAGAGGTCGTGGGGACGGTGAACCTCCTTGGAATTCGGGCTCTTTGTACAGGGATACGTGGGCAAGCGGGCCGAGACCGACCCGCTCGCGGAACACAAGGCGCTGATGGAGGAGACCGAGTACGTCATCCAGGCGGACAAGTCCGGCTTCAAGTACGCCTGGGCGTCCGAGCACCACTTCCTGGAGGAGTACTCGCACCTCTCCGCCAACGACGTCTTCCTCGGCTATCTCGCCCACGCCACCGAGCGCATCCACCTCGGCTCCGGGATCTTCAACCCGCTGGCCCAGGTCAACCACCCGGTGAAGGTCGCCGAGAAGGTCGCCATGCTCGACCACCTCACCGGGAACCGCTTCGAGTTCGGCAGCGGACGCGGGGCCGGCTCCCACGAGATCCTCGGCTTCCTGCCCGGCATCACCGACATGAACCACACCAAGGAGATCTGGGAGGAGACCATCGCCGAGTTCCCGAAGATGTGGCTCCAGGACGAGTACCCCGGCTTCCAGGGCAAGCACTGGTCGCTGCCGCCGCGCAAGGTGCTCCCCAAGCCGTACGGGGCCTCGCACCCCGCCATGTGGTACGCCGCGGGGTCCCCGCCCTCGTACGCCATGGCCGCCAGGAAGGGCCTCGGGGTGCTCGGCTTCAGCGTGCAGAAGGTCTCCGACATGGAGTGGGTCCTGGAGCAGTACAAGACGGCGATCGTGGATGCCGAACCCATCGGGGACTTCGTCAACGACAACGTGATGGTGACGACCACCGCCGTCTGCGCGCCCACCCACGAGGAGGCGATACGGATTGCGGTGAACGGCGGGCTGCACTATCTGCCGTCCCTCGTCTTCCGCTACCACGACACCTTCCCGCGCCCCGAGGGCTTCCCAGTCTGGCCCGAGACGCTCCCCCGGTACACCGAGGAATTCCTGGAACTGCTCATCGAGGAGGAGCTGCTCATCTGCGGCGACCCCGACGAGGTGCTCACCCAGTGCAAGCGGTGGGAGCAGGCGGGGGCCGACCAGCTCAGCTTCGGGCTGCCGGTGGGGATCCCCAAGGAGGAGACGCTGCAGACGATCCGGCTCATCGGCGAGCACGTGATCCCGAAGATCGACACGGACCCGGTGCACCGTACCTCGCGGTTCCGCCAGGGTGCCTGATCGGCGACGGGGCGTGGGCTGTGTGGCGACTGCGACGCCGTCGTGGTCGACCGCGCAGTTCCCCGCGCAGTTCCCCGCGCCCCTTAGGTACGTCCATCGCGCCGGAGCTCAAGGAGGCAAGCACCATGCTTGATCACGTCTTCAAGGGTGCGACCGTTGTGGACGGGACGGGAGCCCCCGCGTACACGGCGGACGTCGGCCTGCGGGACGGCCGGATCGCCACGATCGGCTCGGTCACCGAGGACTCCCGTACGCGCGAGGACGCGACCGGCCTCGTCCTCGCCCCCGGCTTCGTCGACCCGCACACCCACTACGACGCCCAGCTGTTCTGGGACCCGTACGCGACCCCCTCCCTGAACCACGGGGTCACCACGGTCGCAGCCGGCAACTGCGGGTTCACGCTCGCGCCGCTCAACCCCGCGCGCCCCGAGGACGCCGACTACACCCGGCGCATGATGTCCAAGGTGGAGGGGATGTCCCTGGTCGCCCTGGAGGAGGGGGCGCCCTGGAACTGGCACACCTTCGGGGAGTACCTGGACGCCCTGGAGGGCCGGATCGCCGTCAACGCCGGGTTCATGGTGGGGCACTGCGCGGTGCGGCGCCATGTGATGGGTCCCGCCGCGATCGGTGGGCAGCCGACGGGCGAGCAGCTGGACACCATGCTCCGGCTCCTCCACGAGGCCATGGACGCGGGCGCCTGGGGTCTGTCCACCACCCAGTCGTCCACGCATTCCGACGGCGACGGGAACCCGGTCGCCTCCCGGCACGCGCGGCCGGCGGAACTGCTGGCGCTCGCCCGGGCCGTGGGCGAGCACGAGGGTACGCAGATCGAGGCGATCGTCGCGGGCTGCCTGGACCAGTTCAGCGACGCCGAGATCGACCTGCTCGTGGAGATGAGCGCGGCAGCGGGACGGCCGCTGAACTGGAACGTCCTGACGATCGACGCGGCCGTCCCGGAGCGTGTGCCGCGCCAGCTGGCCGCGAGCGAGCGCGCCCGGAAGGCGGGCGGACGTGTGGTGGCCCTCACCATGCCGATCCTGACGCCGATGAACATGTCGCTCGGCACCTTCTGCGCGCTGAACCTGATCCCCGGATGGGGCCCGGTCCTCGCACTGCCGGTGCCCGAGCGGATCGCGAAACTGCGCGATCCACAGGTCCGCGCCGAGATGCTGCGGCACGCCGGATCCAGGGAGGCGGGTGTCTTCCGGCGCCTGGCGAACTTCGGCCGGTACGTCATCGGGGACACCTACAGCCCCGCGAACGAGGGCCTGACCGGGCGGGTGGTGCGGGACATCGCGGCCGAACGCGGCCAGGACGCCTTCCAGTGCCTGGTCGAGATCTGCGCCGACGACGACCTGCGGACGGTCCTGTGGCCCATGCCCACCGACAACGACCCGGAATCCTGGGCTCTGCGGGCAGAGACCTGGCGCCACGAGGACGTGCTCCTCGGCGGCTCGGACGCGGGCGCCCATCTGGACCGCATGTGCGGGGCCCCTTACACGACCCGGTTCCTCGGGGACTGTCTGCGCGGCCGGAAGCTGGTGCCGCTGGAGCGGGCCGTGAAGATGCTGACCGACGACCCCGCGCAGCTGTTCGGGCTGCGGGAGCGCGGCCGGGTGCGGGAGGGCTTCCACGCGGACCTGGTCCTGTTCGACCCGGAGCGGATCGACGCCGGGCGGGCCACCCTGGTGCACGACCTGCCGGGGGAGAGCCCCCGGCTGGATTCCCGGGCGATCGGGGTGCGGGCCGTGTGGGTCAACGGTGTCGAGGCCCTGCGGGACGATGTGGTGACCGGCGCCGTGCCGGGCCGGGTGCTGCGCTCCGGGCGGGACACCAGGTCGGTGAGCACCACATGAGCGAGCGGCAGCGGCTGTTCGTCGGCGGCGCATGGGTCGATCCCGACGGGGGCCACTACGAGGTCGTCGACCCGGCGACCGAACAGGCCGTCGGATGGGCGCCGGAGGCCTCGACGGACCAGGTGCGCGCGGCGGCCGCCGCCGCCCGAGAGGCCTTCGGGCCCTGGTCGCGGACGACACCGGAGGAACGGGCGGCCGTCCTCGCCCGCGCGGCGGACCTGATGCAGCACAATCTCGTGCCGTACGCCGACTTGGCGCAGGCGGAGAGCGGCGCCACCACCGGCACTGCGCGCGGGATGCAGGTCGGGGTCGCCGTGGCCCGGTTCCGGCGGTACGCGCGCGTGGAGCCGGTGGAGCAGCCGCTGCCGCCGCAGGTGAACGAGGCGGGGCCGTTCGGCCCGGCCGCCGTCATGGGTGCGCTCGCGGTCCGCCGGCCGGTCGGCGTGGTCACCTGCATCACCTCGTACAACAATCCGTGGGCGAACCCGGCCGGCAAGGTCGCGCCCGCGCTGGCCATGGGCAACACGGTGGTGGTGAAGCCCGCGCCCCAGGACCCGCTGTCGGTCTACCGCATGGCGGAGGCGCTCGAGGCGGCCGGCGCGCCGCCGGGCGTCGTGAACGTGGTGAGCGGATCGCGCCCGGAGACCGGCGAGGCGGCCGTCGACTCGCCGGACGTCGACATGGTGAGCTTCACCGGCTCCACGGCGGTCGGGCAGCGCATCGCCGAGGCATGCGGCCGGTCCATGAAACGGCAGTTGATGGAGCTGGGCGGCAAGGGCGCGGCCCTCGTCTTCGACGACGCCGACCTGGACGCGGCGGTGGCCGGGATCGGCACGACGTTCTCCTTCTACAGCGGGCAGATCTGTACCGCGCCGACCCGGGTGATCGCGCAACGGGGCGTGTACGACCGTCTGGTGTCCCAACTGGCGGCATACGCCCGCCGCCTGCCGGTCGGGGATCCGCGTGAGCGGGGCACGGTGGTGGGCCCGGTGATCTCGGCGGCCCACCGGGACCGCGTGGAGGCTTATGTCGAACTGGGCCGCAAGGAGGGCGCGCGGCTGGCAGCCGGCGGCGAACGCCCGCCGTACGACCGCGGCTTCTACGTCGCCCCCGCCCTCCTCGCGGACTGCACCCCCGACATGCGGGTGGTCCGAGAGGAGATCTTCGGTCCCGTAGTCGTGGTCGTCCCCTTCGACTCCGAGGAGGAAGGCGTCGCCCTCGCCAACGACACCGACTACGGCCTGATCGACTACGTCTGGTCCGGGGACGTGGCCCGCGCCTTCCGGGTGGCCGGCCGGCTGCGGGCGGGCGGCGTCGGCGTGAACACCGTAGGCCGCAACATGGAGGCCCCGTTCGGCGGTTTCAAGAAGAGCGGCGTCGGCCGGGACGTCGGCTCGTACGCCCTGCACGCGTACAGCGAGCTCCAGGCGATCGTCTGGCCGGGGTGAGGGCGACGGACCGGCACGGGCTCAGCCGTCCAGGTCCACCCGCACCGTGAGCAGCCTCGTTCCCAGCGCCCGTACGGCTGCGCTGTTCAGACGGGGCAGCGTCCCCAGCCGGGCCCGGGGGTCGTCGTCCGCGAGCAGGTGGGCCGTGCCGGTGTGCCAGCGTCCTCCGAGGCGCACCCGGACGCGCGGATTCGCCCGGATGTTGCGGATGTACTGGGACCTTTCGCCGTGTTCGGAGACCAGCCAGAACGAGTCCCCGACGCGGCGCCCGCCCACGGGGGTCCGGCGGGGCAGGCCGGAGACGCGGCCCGTCGTCTCCAGGGCCGTCTGGAACGGCAGACGGCGCAGCACCGGATTGACGACGCGGCGCTGGAACGCAGTGACGGCTCGGTACTTGAGGTCGGAGTCACCTGACATGGTCCCTTGCTCCTCTCGGGGCCCGTGGCGAGGTCATGCACGCAGTGTCGCAAACCCTCCGCCGGGCCCCGTGGGCGCCTGCCTCACCCCTCGCCCAGGAAGATCGGGTTCGTGAACGCGGCCGGCACCCCCGGCACCGGTCCCACCGCCGCCTCGTGGCGCAGCTCCGCCCGTACGTACGCCGCGTACGCCGCCGTGGTGTGCCACTCGGCCGAGCCCGTCCCGGACACCGGCAGCGGATCGCTGGTGAAAAGCACGCCCTGGTCGGTGACGAAACGGATCGTGCAGCGCGGTGCCCCCTGCGCCTCCAGACGGACCGTGACCGGGGTGTCACGGCCCACCCGCAACCGCTCGCCGATGCCCGCGTGTTCGCCGCGGCTGCCCGACGCCGTGAAGGTCAGCGAGACGTTCTTCGACTCGGCCACGTACGAGCGGCCCGCGCGGATGCCCTCCTGGACGGCCTCCCGGGTCAGGTCCTCGGCGAGAACCACCGTCTGCGGGCTGCCGATCGCGTCGGGGTCGCGGTGCGCGTCGCTGTTGCCCATCGCCGGCAGCCACTTCGCGCGGCCCTCCCGGACCGACGCCACCAGCGTGTTGTCCCACTCCGCCAGCGTCGCCTCGTCGTCCGGTGTGAAGGGGCCGTTCCACACCTCGACCGCGTCCGCCTCGGCGAAGCCGAACTTCCAGCCGCAGCCGACGCAGGTGGCGTGCGGATGGGCCGGGACGACCAGGCCGCCCGCCCTGCGGATGTCCCGGGCGTACCGGGCCCAGCGGTTGTCGCGCGCCCGGTAGCGCCAGTCGACGAACGTGCCGGGTTCGGTCCCCAGCGCCACCACGTGGCCGTTGCGTGTCGTCACCTCCTCGCCCAGCAGGATCAGCAGGTCGTCGCCCGCCTGGTCGGCCCAGTGGGCGTGCGAGGAGTGGGTGTTGTGCTCCGAGGTGTTGATGAAGTCGAGGCCCGCGGCCCGCGCCAGCGCCGCGATCTCGGCGGGCGTACGGCGGCCGTCCGAGTACCAGGAGTGCATATGGCAGTCGCCGCGGTACCAAGCGCGGCCTCGGCCCTTCGCCCGGGACGGCGGGTACACGGGTGCCGGGGTCCTGCCCTGTTCGCCGTAGGTGAGCGTGATCGTGACCTCGTAGGCGAGGCCCTGCGGCGCCACCGTGTACGGGCCCAGAGCGATGTGCCAGGTGCCGGGGCGCACCGGGCCCGGGATGTAGCCGGGGGTCGCGTCGTCCGCGCGGACGAAGAACTCGCTGCGCGCACCGCCGGACCAGCCGCGGAAGCCCTTGCCGCCCAGCGCGGTGCCGCGCTCGTCGAAGATGCCGATGTCGAGGGCGTTGCCCGCGGTGCCGGCCGGGACGGACGGCTTGTCGTAGGTGTAGGCGACCTTGATCTCCCGGACGCCCTCGGGGACGTCGACGGGGAGATAGACGAAGTCGGGAGAGCCGGTGGGCAGTGTGCCGCGCACCGTCCTCGTCTCCTGGTTGCCCGCCGCCTCGGCGGCGGGCCCGTTGGGGAAGCTCACGGTTCCCAACGTAAGCGCGGCGGCCGCACCCGTCACGAACAGTGCGCGTCTGCCGATGCCGTGGTCGTCCTCGCACATGCTGCTGCTCCCAGCGTGTCGGATGACAGGAGTGGTGCAGTGGTGGTGCGTACCACTGTGGTGCCGACCCGTGAACTCTTCTCCACACCCAGCCGACCGGGAGCCACGTCCGGCGGAACACCAGGTGGCCCCCGCGGCCAGTGACACCCTGTAACGGCCGGCCGGTCCCGGCGGCACATGTCCGCCCTGTATGACCTGATCACCACAAACGTATGCTCGGGGGATGACGACTTCCGCGACCTCCGGAACCGGCCCCACCGAGAACTCCATGCGTCGCGCTCTCAAACGTGCCCGTGACGGTGTCGCGCTCGACGCCGCCGAAGCCGCGGTGCTCCTCCAGGCCCGCGGCGCCGACCTCGACGACCTCGCCGCGTCCGCCGCCAGGGTGCGTGACGCGGGCCTCGGGGCCGCCGGCCGGCCCGGGGTCATCACGTACTCCAAGAGCGTCTTCATCCCCCTCACCCGCCTGTGCCGCGACAAGTGCCACTACTGCACCTTCGTCACGGTCCCGGGGAAGCTGCGCCGGGCCGGGCACGGGATGTTCATGTCCCCGGACGAGGTCCTCGACGTCGCCCGCAAGGGCGCGGCCCTGGGCTGCAAGGAAGCCCTGATCACTCTGGGCGACAAGCCGGAGGACCGCTGGCCCGAGGCCCGCGAGTGGCTGGACGCGCACGGATACGACGACACGATCGCGTACGTACGGGCCGTGTCGATCCGGATCCTGGAGGAGACGGGCCTGCTGCCCCACCTCAACCCCGGAGTGATGTCCTGGACGGACTTCCAGCGGCTCAAGCCCGTCGCGCCGAGCATGGGCATGATGCTCGAGACGACCGCGGAACGGCTCTGGTCCGAGCCGGGCGGCCCCCACCACGGCTCCCCCGACAAGGAACCGGCCGTGCGGTTGCGTGTCCTGGAGGACGCCGGCCGTTCCTCCGTGCCCTTCACCAGCGGGCTGCTGATCGGCATCGGCGAGACGTACGAGGAGCGCGCGGAGTCCCTGTTCGCGTTGCGGAAGGTGGCGCGGGCGTACCACGGCATCCAGGAGCTGATCATCCAGAACTTCCGCGCCAAGCCGGACACGGTGATGCGCGGCATGCCGGACGCGGAACTGGACGAGCTGGTCGCCACGATCGCCGTGGCCCGGCACATCATGGGCCCGAGCGCCTGTCTCCAGGCGCCGCCGAACCTGGTCGACGACGAGTACGAGCGGCTCATCGGCGCCGGCATCGACGACTGGGGCGGCGTCTCGCCGCTGACCATCGACCATGTGAACCCCGAGCGTCCCTGGCCGCAGATCGAGCTGCTGCGCGAGCGCTCCGCCGCGGCGGGCTTCGAGCTGCGTGAACGGCTGTGCGTCTACCCGGAGTTCGTGCGGCGCGGTGAGCCGTGGCTGGATCCGCGGCTGCTGCCGCACCTCCGGGCCCTGGCGGACCCGGAGACGGGCCTCGCCCGCGAGGACGCGGTCGTCGAGGGGCACCCCTGGCAGGAGCCGGAGGAGGTCTTCGCCGACCGGGGCCGTACGGACCTGCACCGCTCGATCGACACCGAGGGACGCACCGGCGACCGCCGGAACGACTTCGACGAGGTGTACGGCGACTGGGAGGCGCTGCGCGAGGCGGCTGCCCGGGGAATGGCGCCGGAGCGCATCGACACGGACGTACGGTCGGCGCTGCACACGGCCGCCGACGACCCGACCCGCCTGACCGACGACGAGGCGCTGGCCCTGCTGCACGCGGACGGCCCCGCGCTGGACGCGCTGTGCCGGGTGGCGGACGACGTGCGCAGGTCGGCGGTCGGCGACGACGTCACGTACATCGTCACCCGGAACATCAACTTCACGAACGTCTGCTACACCGGCTGCCGCTTCTGCGCCTTCGCGCAGCGCCGCACGGACGCCGACGCGTACACCCTCTCCCTGGAACAGGTCGCGGACCGCGCCCAGCAGGCGTGGGACGTGGGCGCGGTGGAGGTGTGCATGCAGGGCGGCATCCATCCGGACCTGCCCGGGACGGCTTACTTCGACATCGCGAAGGCGGTCAAGTCACGGGTCCCCGGCATGCACGTCCACGCCTTCTCCCCCATGGAGGTGGCCAACGGCGCCACACGCACCGGGATGTCGATCCGCGAGTGGCTGACGGCGGCGAAGGAGGCGGGACTCGACACGATCCCCGGTACGGCGGCCGAGATCCTGGACGACGAGGTCCGCTGGGTCCTGACGAAGGGCAAGCTGCCGACGGCGACCTGGATCGAGGTCGTGACGACGGCGCACGAACTGGGCATCCGCTCGTCGTCCACCATGATGTACGGGCATGTGGACCAGCCCCGCCACTGGCTGGGCCACTTCCGCACCCTCGCCGCGATCCAGCGGCAGACGGGTGGCTTCACGGAGTTCGTGACGCTGCCGTTCGTCCATACGAACGCGCCGGTGTACCTGGCGGGCATCGCACGCCCGGGCCCGACGATGCGCGACAACCGGGCGGTGACGGCGATGGCGCGTCTGCTGTTGCACCCCCACATCCCCAATATCCAGACCAGCTGGGTGAAACTGGGCACGGAGGGCGCGGCGGAGATGCTCCGCTCCGGCGCCAACGACCTGGGCGGCACCCTGATGGAGGAGACCATCTCCCGTATGGCGGGCTCGTCGTACGGCTCCTACAAATCGGTCGAGGAGCTCGTCGCGGTGGCGGAGGCGGCCGGCCGCCCCGCCAAGCCCCGCACGACGCTGTACGGCGAGGTCCCGGAGGAACGACAGCGAGCGGCGGCGGCATCGGACGGGCATCTGCCGCAGCTGCTGCCGGTTTTGGGCGACTGAGGGGGCTCTACCGTTCATCTGCCGGGGCCGCACCCGGCAGATGCGTCACCAGGAGGACGACGCCGGTCAGGACGATCACGCGGGTGGCCGCGTCCAGGCCGTTCCACGTCTTGGACTGCCACATCGCGAACCATTCCCCGCCTATCGCGATGAACCCGGCGCCGAACAGCAGCAGGAGCATCAGCAGCCCGAGCGTGGAGAACTGCCGGGCGCGCGGGTGGCGGCGGGCCCACAGCCAGGTCGCGGCGATCAGGGCCAGCGCGGCGGCCGTCTCCCAGACGATGATCGCGACGTAGGCCGCGTCCTGCAGGGCTTGCGAGGTGATGGCCCGCCACATCAGGTCGTGGTCCTTGAACGTCGTGTCCATCGCGAGGACATGCCGGACGAACTGCTGGTTGGTACCGAAGTCGGTGATGTTCCCGAACGCGACGAGCGTGATGTAGAGGGCGACGGTGCCCGTGAGGAGGGTGGCCGTCAGGGAGAGGGTGCGTGAGGTGGTGTTCATGACATTGATCTTCTCTTGTGGCCGGGTGCGGCCCATGCACATTGAGCCAGAATGGTCCCGGACGGGCTTCGGAACGGCTGGAGGGGGACGTCGTGGCGCAGTCGCGGCCGTCGATGCAGGAGCTGATCCGCCAGCGCAGGCGGGCCGGGTTCGTGGGCCGGGGAGCCGAACGGGCCGCGTTCCGGGCGAACTTCGAGCTCGCGCCCGAGGACGAGCGGCACCGGTTCCTGTTCCATGTGCACGGTAATGCAGGCGTGGGAAAGACCTTCCTGGTACGGGAGTTGGAGCAGCTCGCGCGCGAGAAGGGCGCCATGACCGCCTACGTCGACGAGAGCGCGGGCAGCGTGCCGGAGACGATGGCGACGATCAGCCATCAGTTCGCAGGGCAGGGACACCGGTTCAAGGAACTGGACCGGTTGCTGGCCGCGCACCGGGAGCGGCGACACGAGGCGGAGGCGGCGGTCGCGACGCTCGAAACCGAGGAGGAGGGGCCGTCGGCGGGCAGCCTGGCGGTGGCGCGGGCCGGGTTGGTGGGGCTGGGGATGGTCCCGGGCGTGGGCGCGTTCGCGGGCGCCCTTGACGCGGACCGGCTCGCCCAGGGAGCCGACCGGTTGAGGGCCGGCCTCAGCGCGCGCTTCCGCAACCAGGAGGACGTGCAGCTGGTGCTGTCGCCGGAGCGGGTGCTGACGCCGGTGCTGCTCGGCGAGCTTTCGGACGCCGCTTCGACGGTGCCGTGGATCGTTCTCGTCTTCGACACCTACGAGCGAACCGGCCCGTTCCTGGACGGCTGGCTGCACGAGGTGATGACAACAGACCGGCACGGCGCACTTCCCGCCACGGTCGTCGTGGTGACGGCAGGCCAGCGCGCCTTCGACACCGCCCGTTGGGGCGGTTTCGCCGACTTCGTCGTGGATGTGCCGCTCGGGCCGTTCACGGAGGCCGAGACGCGGGGGCTGCTCGCGGACAAGGGGGTCGTGGCCGAGCCCGTGGTCGAGGAGGTCCTGCGCCTCACGGGCGGACTGCCGGTGCTCGTGTCGACCCTCGCCGAGGCGAGGCCCGCGGACCCCCACGGCGTCGGGGACCCGAGTGCCACGGCCGTGGAGCGGTTCCTGAAGTGGGAGCAGGATCCGGTGCGCCGCGGGGTCGCACTGGCGTGTGCGCTGCCCCGATGGCTGGATGTGGACGTGTTCCGGGTCGCGGCCGAGTGCGCCGAGGACGAACTCGACGGCCTGTACGGATGGTTGAGGGGGATGCCGTTCACCGATGAGCGCGGGGCCCGGGTGCGCTACCACGATGTCGTACGGGCACCGATGCTGCGGTTGCTGCGGATGCGGTCGCCCCGTGGATGGGCGGAGCTGCACGGGCGGCTCGCGGAGGCCTTTGCCCGGTGGCGCGAGGAGGCCGAAGCGGGTTTGGAGCCCCGCGAGTTCTGGGCGGAGGACGGCTGGCGCGAGGTGCGGCTCGCCGAGTCGTACCACTCCTTGTGCGCGGTGCCCCGCGCCGCGCTGTCCACAGTGCTGGCAGATGTCGTCACCGTCTGCGACTACGGTGACGACGTGGCGCGGCGGTGGGCGCGGCTCCTCGTCGAGGCGGGCGGGGACGCGGACGTCGAATCCGTCCGGGTGTGGGGCAGCGAACTGTCGGAGGCGCTTGCGGAGGGCGGGGTGGCCGAGGCACTGCGGCTGCTGCTGAGCCGCGCCCGGGGCGACGAGCCCTGGCGTGCGACGGCCTGCGCATCGCGCGGCGATGCCCTTGCGCGCGGCGGCGAGTACGAACGGGCGCTGGAGCAGTACGACCGGGCCCTCGCCCTCGACCCGGATCTGGTGCGGGCCCACCGGGGCAGGGCCCTGACGCGCGGTGGAACGGGCGATCACGAGGCCGCGCTCGACGACCTCGACCGCGTGCTCGCGCTGGAGCCCGACAACCCCTACAACGTCATCCTGCGCGGCGAGTACCACCGGATCCTGCGCCACCACGACGAGGCGGTCCGGGACCTCACCGAGGGTATCCGGCTCGACTCCACGAGCGACTTCGCCCGGGCCTCACGCGGCGCCGCCTACGAACGCCACGGCGACCTGGAGGCGGCGCTCGCGGACCTGGACCGGGCCCTGGAACTCAAGCCGGACTACGCCTGGGCGCTCGGCCGCCGGGCGCGGGTCTGGCGCGGACTCGGCGACCACGCCCGGCAGCTGGCCGACCTCGACCGGGCCCTCGTCCTGTGGCCCGACTGGGGATGGGGCCACTGCGAGCGCGGTGACGCCCTGCGCGGGGCAGGCCGTGACGAGGAGGCCCTCGCCGACTACGACCGCGCGCTCGTCATCGACCCGGAGTACGCGTCGGCGTACGCGAGCCGGGGAGTGTCGCTGTCCAACCTCGGCCGTCACACGGAGGCGCTGGCCGCCCTGGACCGGGCCGTCGAGCTGCGGCCGGACTACGCCTGGGCGGTGTGCCAACGTGGGACCGTCCACGCGCGACTGGGCGCCTACGATGCGGCTCTGGCCGATCTGGACAGGGCGAGGGCTCTGTCGCCCGACGACGAGTGGATTCGGACGAGCCGCGACAGGGTGCTGGAAGAGTCGGCGGTTCGGTTCAGCGCCCCGCCGCGTACGCCAGGAGATCCGACCACGAGCCCTTCGTGAACGAAGGTGATCAGCTGTCCTCCCTGACCGCCCCCGGCAGATGCGTCACCAGCAGGACCGCCCGGTCAGGATGACGACGCGGGTGGCCGCGTCCAGGCCGTTCCAGTTCGTGGACTGCCACATCGCGGGCGGTGGCCGAAGTGTGGCGTGCGTGACGTCCCGGCGATCTGAACCGACCGTTCCCCGTCGATTACAGTGCTGCGCGTCGGAGGTGCGGGCGGTGCGGTGAGGAGGCCTGGGTGGGTGCGACAGCCGGTGCTGTCTGGGGCCGCACCGAGCAGCAGGACTTTCGCAGTCGTGTGCGCGGGACGCTGCTCGGCGTGGCCGTCGGCGATGCCCTGGGCGCGCCGCTCGACGGGCTCACCCTGGAGGAGATCCGCGAGGCGCACGGCCATGAGGGGCTTCGCGACCTCGCCTTCGGGCACGGTCGGCGCGGCGCGATCACCCATCTCACGCAGCTCACCCTGTTCTCCGTCGATGGGCTCATCCGCGCGCAGGTCCGCCGTGACACGGGGGCCTGGCATCCGCCGACCGATCTGCACCGGGCGTATCTGCGCTGGGCGGCCACCCAGCGCGACTGGGGCCCGGACGAGCGCCGCAAGGACGACGGATGGCTGGCCCGCGAGGAGTGGCTGTACGCCCGCCGCTCTCCCGCCCGGGCCTGTCTGCTCGGTTTCGGCGACGACACCATGGGCACGCTGGACGCCCCCAAGAACCCCGGCGAACCGGGCCCCGACGCGGCCGCGCGCTCCGCGCCGTTCGGGCTGCTCGTCGGCTGGGAGCCGCAGCTCGTGCTGCAGCTCGCGATCGAGTGCGCCGCGCAGACGCACGGGCATCCCACGGGGTATCTGGCGGCGGGCGCGTACGCCGTGATCGTGCATGCGCTGGCCCGCGGCGAGAGCCTGGACGCGGCCGTGCAGCGCGCCCTCGCGCTGATCGCCCCGCGGCCGGGACAGCAGCCGGTCGCAGACGCGCTGCAGCACGCGCTGGGAGCGGTGCGGCAGGGGATGCCCACGCCCGGGCGGATCGAGGAACTGTACGGGGGCGGTACGGCGGAGGGGGCGCTGGCCGTCGCCGTGTACTGCGCGCTGGTGGGGGAGGACGTCCGGCACGGGCTGTGCCTGGCGGTGAACCACGGGGGGCCCTCGGGGGCGGCGGGGGCACTGACCGGCGGGCTGCTCGGCGCGCTGCACGGGGAGACGGCCCTCCCGCCGGCGTGGCTGGCCGAGCTGGAGGGGCGTCCCACGCTCCTGGTGCTGGCGGACGACTTCGCCATGGAGATGACGCAAGGAGCTGCGCTGCACGGGCCGAGTGGGTCGTCGCCGGGGTGGCTCGCCCGGTACCCCCGGGCGTAGGGGCCGCACCTGCCACTACGGGCTGGTTGTGCCTGGACCGGGCTGAACGGGATCCGGCGTCGGCACCGCCGCCCATGCCCCGTCGTCGTCCGTGTTCACCTTCTCGATGATCCCGTCCCTCTGCGGTGTGTCCTCCGGCTTCACCAGGCCGATCAGGATGTACAGGACCAGCGAGATCACCATCGGAAGCGCCACCTGGTACTCCAGCCTCACATCGGTGCGCTGGGAGAAGTCGAGGTGGTAGTTGACGAGGAAGAACGCCACCAGACCGGCCGCCCAGCTGCCGAGCGCCGCCGTCGGGCCCGACCTGTGGAACGGGCGCAGCAGCCCCAGGATGAACGGGATCGCGATCGGGCCCATCAGACCGGCCACCCACTTGATCACCACGGTGATGATGTCCTTGAAGGTGGGGGAGTTGACCTGGGTGGCCACCGCCATCGACAGGCCGAGGAAGGCGACCGTGGACACCCGGCCCGCGATCAGGCCCGTCCGGGTGTTCCACGCCCGTGCCGCCTTCGAGAGCACCGGCGCCACGTCCCGGGTGAAGACCGCAGCGATCGCGTTGGCGTCGGAGGAGCACATGGCCATCGTGTGGGAGAAGAAGCCCACGACCACCAGCCCCAGCAGACCGTGCGGCAGCAGCTGTTCGCTCATCAGGCCGTACGCGTCGGAGCCGTCCGGCTTCTTCGCCGTGACCAGGAGCGGTGACAGCCACATCGGAATGAAGAGGACGACCGGCCAGACGAACCACAGGCCCGCCGACAGCAGCGCGGATCGTGTCGCCTGCTGTGCGCTGCCCGTGGCCATGTAGCGCTGGGCCTGGTTCCACATGCCGCCGTTGTACTCGAACAGCTTGATGAACAGGTACGCGAGGAAGAAGACCGTCAGGTAGGGGCCCGCGAAACCGTGCCCGTGACCGTCCAGCTTCGGCGAGTCCAGCGCCTTGGACAGACCGCCCTGACCGGAGATCTTGTTCAGTGCGATGACCAGCATGGCCAGCCCCGCCAGCAACTGGATGACGAACTGCCCCAGTTCGGTCAGCGCGTCCGCCCACAGGCCGCCGATCGTGCAGTACACCGCCGTGATGCCGCCGGTGATGACGATGCCCTGGGTGAGCGTGACCCCGGTGAAGACGCTCAGCAGCGTCGCGATCGCGGACCACTTCGCGCCCACGTCCACGATCTTCAGCAGGATGCCGGACCAGGCCAGTGCCTGCTGTGTGGGCACGTTGTAGCGGTCCTTCAGGTACTCCAGCGGCGACGCCACCTGCAGACGTGAGCGCAGCCGGTTCAGGCGGGGCGCGAACAGCCTTGCGCCGATCAGCACGCCGATGGCGATGGGCAGCGCCCAGGTGACGTAGGACGTGACGCCGTACGTGTAGGCGATGCCGGCGTACCCGGTGAACATCACCGCGCTGTAGCCCGACATGTGGTGCGAGATGCCGGACAGCCACCACGGCATCTTGCCGCCTGCGGTGAAGAAGTCGCTGACGTTGTCGACGCGTTTGTGGGACCAGACGCCGATCGCGGTCATCACGCCGAAGTACGCGACCAGGACGGCCCAGTCGAGACCGTTCATGTGCCCCCTCCAGGGGTCCGCCTTGTGAACCTGCAGATACCGGACGGCACTTCGGCCAGTACGCGCACTCGGGCGGCGCCCCCGTGCGGGAGTGGGGACTTGGGGGGATTGAACCGCCGGGCAGGCGGGCGGTCAAGACCTTTCTAGATCATGGATATGAACACAGATCAGCAATCAGAACCAATTTACGTTCTCTTGACCCGTTGGCCGGTTGTCGCGCTCGTGACACCGAACACACCATGAGCGGGCACTTCGCCAGTGGGAGACATCCGATGGATCGGGCTCACGGGATGCGGGTCCCGTGAGGTCCGGAGGGGAGCCGCGGAATGTGACGGCCGCACCGACATTCCCGCCCTGCCCGGGAGTTCACCGGGTCACCGCATGAGTTCTCCGGCGTTCACGAGCAGGGACTGCCCCGTGATCGCCCGTGCCCGGTCGGAGGCCAGGAACACCGCGGCGTCCGCCACATCGCCGTCCGTGGCCAGTTCGGGCAGCGCCATCCGGTCCGTGAGGCGCTGTTTCACCTCCGCCTCCGGCACGCCCTCGGTGTGCGCGGTGAACTGCACATACGCCTCGACGGGCGGGCCCCACATCCAGCCGGGCAGTACGGTGTTGACCCGGATCCGGTGCGGTCCGAGTTCCCGGGCCAGTGAGTACATCGCGCTGGTCAGCGCCCCTTTGGACGCCGCGTAGGCTGCCTGTCGCACCTGGGAGGGAGCGGCCACGGACGACTGCGTGCCGATGAAGACGACCGAGCCGCCGCACGTCCTGAGGGCCGGCAAGCACGCCCGTGTCATCCGCAGGGTGCCCAGCAGGTTCACGTCGATGACCGAGTGCCAGGTGGCGAAGTCCGCGTCTTCCAGGCCGCCGAAGTAGCTGTCCCAGGCGGCCACATGGACCACCGCGTCGATCCGTCCGAAGCGTTCGAGGGCCAGCGCCGCGAGCGCCTCGCACTGCGCCTCGTCGGTGATGTCCGTCGCCCGGTACGCCGTGTGTGCGCCGTCCGGATCGAGCTCGGCCGCGGACTTGGCGAGATGCGCCTCCGTGCGCGCGCCGAGCACCGCGTTGCCGCCGTCGCGCACCACGGCCGCCGAGACCTGGTGGCCGAGCCCGGCGCCGACGCCCGAGACGACGACGGTCTTGCCCTGGAGCAGTGACATCGAGCCCCCTCTTCCGACGGCCGTCGTGACTCTGGCCAAATAACTGACAGACCGTCAGAGTATGGGCGTCCGGCGGAGGAAGGAAGGGGAACCGCAATGGGTGAGGACACGCGCAGCGAGGTGTACGCGGAGTTGGCCGCCGTGGGTCCCTACGGCGTCCACCCGGGGCACGCGCTGATCACCATGGTGGAACCGCACCCGGGCCACGAGTACGCGTACAACCGCTGGTACGAGGACGACCACTACTACGCGGGCGCGATGGCCATGCCGTGGATGTTCGCGGGTCGCCGCTGGGTCGCCACCCGGGAGCTGCAACTTCTGCGCTACCCGGAGAAGTCGGCGGTCGCGCAGCCGGTGACGGCGGGATGCTACCTCTCGACGTACTGGATCACGGACGGCCGCTACGACGACCACATGCGCTGGACGGTGGCCATCAACAAGCGCCTCAACCGCGACGCGCGCGTCCACCAGGAGCGCACCCACGTCTTCACGGCATTCCAGGACCACGAGGCGACCGTCTACCGGGACGGCACGGCGGGTCCGCGCGACACCCATGCGCTGGACCACCCGTATGCGGGGCTGGTCCTGGAGGTCGTCGACGCGGAGGGGCCGCGGGAGCGGGCCGAGCTGCTGGAGTGGCTGCGCACCCGTCATCTGCCCGGCCGCCTGGCGGGCTCCCCGGCGGCCATGGTCACGGTCTTCCGGCCGACTCCGCTGCCCGGCGACCGTATGACATATGTGAAGCAGGTGGAGGGCGTGGACACGCGCCTGACCCTGCTGTGGTTCCTGGACACGGACCCGGGGGAGTGCTGGGAGGAGCACTTCACGGGGCTGGACCGGGCGGTGGCGGAAGGTGGGCCGGGGAGGGTGGAGCTGGTGGCACCGTTCATCCCGACGGTGCCGGGGACGGACCGCTACGTTGACCGGCTCCGCTGACGAATGAAGGGCTGAGCACGGTCGTCCTCTCGACACCGACTCGAGCACCCCGGACGGGAACCGAGCCAGAAAGAGGGGTGAGCGAAGCCCCCTCGGCCGGGACGGCGGGCCAGTCGAGAGGGCTCTGTCGTGTGACGTTTTTGCTCGGTGCTACTTGATCGACGCCACGAAGGCGTTCCAGGCGGCGGGGGGGAAAGCCAGGACGGGCCCCTCGGGAACCTTGGAGTCGCGTACGGCGAGCGTCGCCGTGGTGGGCGACTTCACCTCGACGCAGGCGCCGTTGCCGGCCGAGTACGACGACTTGGTCCACGTTGCCGTGGCCCCCTGAAGAACTGCCATGTTCACTCCGGTAGCGAGTTGCTGAGTTGCTGTCATCGCGCCTCGGGTTCCAAACGTTGTCCGCGGTGCGATTCACGCCAACTTGTTCTGACTGATGGCGTGATCGAAGCTACTCGTCAACCTCTCTGCTCGGAGGGCTCGTTCACTCGTTCGGATGGCATATTCCAGTTGAGACTTACGCTCAAAGGTTTCTCTGGTGTACTATGCGCCGCCCCTCGTGCCCGGCTCTCAGCTGGCGTACTCCTTCGCCCTGTCCGAGATGAACCGACGGGACTGCTCGACATTGAGGGCCTGGGCCCGCAGATGCTCGTACATCACCGCGTACTTCTGCACGTCATGAGCCTTTTCCAGATACAGGTCACTGGTGACGCCCTCGAGGTACACCACACTCGAGTCGGCCGCGTCGGCGAACTCCAGGATCGCGTACTGCCCGTTGAGACCCGGATGTGCCCCCACCTCGAAGGGCAGCACCTGCACGGTGACGTGCGGCAGCCGGGACATCTCGGCGAGGTGGTCCAACTGCTCCCGCATCACGTGGTTGTTGCCCACGACCCGGCGCAGCGCCGCCTCGTCCAGGACCACCCACAGGCGGAGCGGGTTGTTCTCGGCGGCGATACGTTCCTGGCGGCGCATCCGGACCTGGACGCGCTTGTCGATGTCGGCCGGCGACGTCTCGGGCAGCGCCCCCAGGATGAGGGCCTCGGCATAGGAACGGGTCTGCAGCAGGCCGGTGATGATCTGGGGTTCGTACACCCGCAGCGATTCCGCATCGGTCTCCAGGCCGATGTAGACGCTGTACGGGATGTCTCCGAACGCGTGCCACCAGCCCTGCTGGCGCGAATCCCGGGCCATCTCCATCAGTGACTCGACGACTCGCTGGTCCTCGACCTCGTACACACCGCACAGATCGCGGACGTCCCGCTGGCTGATGCTGCGGCGGCCGTTCTCCAGACGGCTGATTTTCGACTGTGAGACGAGCAGTCGCTCGGCAACCTCTTCGGCCGTCATGCCCTTCAGTTCGCGGAGCCGGCGCAGCTCCTGGCCGAGCCGACGTCGCCGGACGGTGGGATTGACATTCGACGCCACGGACGTGCACCTCCGGCTGCGTGCCTCTACTTTGCGTATCTGCTGTTGAGCAGATTGCCACCAAGGTGCTTCCTACCGCTGGGAAACAGCGGATGTGCCGTGGCCGCGCGCCGCTCGACCGTTCCCTGGCCGGAGTTGGCCCCGGGGCATCGCGGATCGCCGTACGGCCGTGCGCCCGCTCGTACGAAGTGCCGTACGCCGACGGCAGTCCTGCGGCGCGCGCATGCTGCCACGCGGGGCGGCAGGACCGTGGCCTCGCCCGGACGTGCGGACATACGGTCTCGTCGCCCCGCGCGGCCGCTGCGGCTCCCGAACCGGGACTGGGTGTGCGGCTCGTTCGGTTGCGCGTGCCGGGTCGTGCGGTACCTGCTCGGCCGGTCCTGATGATTCGGCCGATGGGGCGTGCTGTGGTCCTGGCGGGCCGTGGGACCGGGGCTCAGTGGGCCACGACACGCGCCATGGATCCGCGGCGCGGCTGCATCGGTACACCGCGCGCGGGTTCCGCCGCGGACCTGGCCGCGGCGGCCGGGCGGCCGGCCGTTGCCGGGCTGCGGCGAGGCTGTGCGGCCGCGCCGTTCTGGACGTCCATCACGGCGTGCGCCACGAGGCCGCCCATGGGGTCGTGCCTGATCAGATCCCGTAGCCGGGATCGGGACGAGCGACCCTCGTTGCCCGGATACAGATGCTTGCCCAGACCGACCGCGTGGGCCAGCGCGGCGAGCGCTGCGGTCCGCGGGTCCGGCGGAACGCCGGTACGGATCGCGGAATCCAGCCGGGACCTGATCTCCCGGCTGATCGCCGTGTCCGTGGCCTGGTAACGGGTCGTAGGCAGCACCCCGCACATCTGGCCGGCCACGGCCTGGACCATGCCGCACCGTTCCAGATGCGAGAGGTAGATCTGGCGGAGCCCGAGACGTGGCCCGCCGATCCAGTGGACGGCCCGTACCGGAGCGCCGCGCCTGCGCAGCAACTCCAACGCGCTGTCCAGAGTTGGATCTCCAGTCGGCCGTGGCACCACCACGGCGATACGATCCCCGTCTGGGGCTATCCGTCCGGCCAGCGCCAGCTCCACTAGCTGTGCTCCGGCCAGACCAAGGTCGAGCGACTGCGGCTGCGCAGTGGTACCCGTGGCCGGGTCCAGTGCCAGCAGCAGAAGCTCCTCCGGAAGTGTTCTGCGGCTCCTGCCCATCCATGCCTCCCCGCGTGGATGAATGACAGGGTGACCCCTCTCACAATGGTCTGTCGAGGGTGCGTGACCGGAATGTAGTGGAACCGGTAGGTATGTCGTTCTCGTCTAGCGCAGGGGTGAATCCCTCACACAGGACACTGGTACATGGTTCGGACAGCATTGTCCGGGCGGCGGTTCACGGTTCGGCAAGGCGCGCGAGCGGGTGCGTGGCGCGAGGAGGAGGCATCGGTGGCGGGCGAGTCCCCCGACAGGTCGAAGCAGCATGAGTCGTCGGTGGAACCGACGTCGGGGAGCGGGGCCCCGGTTCCGGCGCCGGCCGTGGGCGACCGCGATCCTCGTCTCGTGATGGCCGGAGAGAAGGTGCGGGCCGACCAGGTGACGGCGGCGGTCTCCAAGCGGGCGCCGGGTGGCTCCGCCGCCGGTACGGCCGTGGACGGAACCGGCGCGTCCGAGGGGGCCGCGGATGCCGGGGCTTCCGAGGAGACGGGCGGGAGCGGTGCCTCGCGGGGCGTGAACGGTGGTTCCGGCACTGGTGACGGGGCCAATTCGGGCGCGCCGGAGGGTGGTTCCGGCGAGTCGGCTTCCGGCGACCGGGAGGAGGCGCCCGCGGGGAAGGATGCGCCGGAGTCCACGGAGAAGGACGCCGGGGAGGCCGCGAAGGTTGAGGAGCCCGCTGTCTCCGAGCCCAAGAGCGAGGATGCCCCCAAGTCCCCGGCCGGGAAGGGTCCGACGGCGGCCGAGTCCGGCCAGGCGGCCGCCGCCAAGCCGGCCGTGGACCAGCCCACGACGATGCTGAAGCTCGGTGACGTGAAGCCGTCGGGCAAGGCTGCCGTCAAGTCGGCGGGGGATGCTGCCGCCGAGGCGCCCGAGGCGCCCGAGGCGCCCGAGGAGCCCGCGGACAAGTCCGCGGGCGAGTCTGCGGATGAGGGTGAATCGGGCAATGTGGATAAATCTGGTAAATCGGATGCCGATAAGCCGGGCGTGGACCAGCCCACGACGATGCTGAAGCTCGGTGACGTGAAGCCGTCGGGCAAGGCTGCCGTCAAGTCGGCGGGGGATGCTGCGCCCGAGGCGCCCGAGGCGCCCGAGGCCAAGTCCGAGGCCAAGTCCGAGGCCAAGTCCGAGGCCAAGTCCGAGGCCAAGTCCGAGGCCAAGTCCGAGGGTGAGGGTGAGTCGGGCGGCGGCGGCAGGTCGGGGAAGTCGGGTGTCGACCAGCCCACGACGATGCTGAAGCTCGGTGACGTGAAGCCGTCGGGCAAGGCTGCCGTCAAGTCGGCGGGGGATGCTGCCGCCAAGTCCCCCGAAAAGCCCGCGGACAAGTCCGCAGATGGTGGTGAATCGGGCAAGGCGGATAAGTCGGCCGTCGATCAGCCCACCACCATGCTCAAGCTCGGCGGCACCAAGTCGCCGGACAAGGCCGCCGCCAAGCCGTCCGACAAGCCCGCCCCCAGGCCGAGCTGGGCGGCCGGTGACAAGGCGGGCGCCTCCGCAGGGGACAAGTCCGCGTCCGGTACCGCGGACAAGGCCGACTCCAAGACCCCCGTCGCCGACGCGAAGTCCGCCGACGCCAAGCCCGTCGGCCGGCCGACCGACGAGTCCGACGCCGAGCGCACCAGCAAGTTCGTTGCGTTGAAGCGGTTGGACGAGCTGAAGCCCGCGCAACCGAAGGCCGCCGTCGGCCCCGCCGAAGCGACCACCGCGCTGCCCCAGGTCGGCCCCGAGCGCACTGCCCAGCAGCCGCTTCCCCCGAAGCCGCCGCTGGACCTGCTCGCCGAACTGACGAACACCCCGCCGCCCCCGGAGACCCCGGTCCGCACCGTCGTGCGGCGGATCAAGATCTGGACGCCGCTCGTCGTACTGCTGGTCATCGTCTTTGCGATCGTGCAGGCGGTCCGTCCGCTGCCGACCGCGGCCCTCGGGCTGACCGCCGACGCCACGTACACCTTCGACGGCGGCAAGCTCGACGTGCCGTGGCCGGGTCAGGGCCAGTCGGCGATCGAGGTCGACGGTGTCGGCACGATCGGTACCGAGGGCGACCAGACGCCGCGGCCCATCGCGAGCGTCGCCAAGATCATGACGGCGTACGTCATCCTCCAGGAGCATCCGCTCAAGGGGAACGACGGCGGTCCGCAGATCACCGTGGACCAGCAGGCCGCTGACGAGTCGAAGAAAGCGGACGAATCGACGGCGGCCATCTCCAAGGGCCAGAAGTTCACCGAGCGGCAGATGCTGCAGATGCTGATGATCCCCTCCGGGAACAACGCGGCACGGCTGCTCGCCCGCTGGGACTCCGACAGTCAGACCTTCGTCGGGAAGATGAACGCCGCAGCGAAGAGTCTCGGTATGACGGGGACGACGTACACGGACCCGAGCGGTCTGACCAAGACGACCGTGAGCACGGCCGTCGACCAGCTGAAGCTGGCGAAGGCGGTCATGCAGAACCAGGTGTTCCGCGGCATCGTCGGCATGGGCCAGGCGAACATCCCCGGTCTGTCCAAGCCGATCTACAACAACAACGACCTGCTGGTGAAGCAGGTCGGCGTGATCGGTCTGAAGACCGGTTCGTCGACCCCGGCCGGCGGCAACCTGGTGTGGGCGGCCACGAAGGTGGTCGACGGCAGGACGCAGACGATCTACGGCGCGGTCCTCAACCAGGACGCCCGCACCGGCCGTGTCTGGGACAGCCTCCAGCTGGCGCTGACCAACAGCCAGAAGCTGATCAACAAGATCCAGCAGAGCCTGACCACCGCGACGGTGGTGAAGAAGGGCCAGGTCGTCGGGTACGTGGACGACCAGCTCGGCGGCAGGACCCCGGTTGTCGCCACCAAGGACATGAAGGCGGTCGGCTGGCCGGGACTGCAGACCAGGATCACGATCGATGCCGGCGGCAAGACGGTCCCGCACGAGGCGAAGGCCGGCACGGTCGTCGGGGAGCTGACGGTCGGCGACGGTTCCAGCCACGCGGTGAAGATCCCGGTCGCCCTGCAGAACGACCTCACGGAACCGGGCTACGCCGCGAAGTTCACCCGACTGGCCTGAACCGCCGTACCGGATGTCCGGCACGGCACGGCACCCCGGCGGCGGGGCCCACCCGGGACCCCGCCGCCGGGGTGCGTGCTAGCGTCGCGAAACCGGGACAGGCCGCCGGCAGCGGAACCTGACCCGGTGCGGACGCTCGAGAGACCCCCGGCGGAACGGTGGCGGAACTCTTGCGGATGTCCGGACACGGGGGGAGAACGGAACCGGACACGGGGCGAGAACACGAACGGGACACGGGGAGTGCCTTCAGGTGGCCACAGCGGAGCCGACACACGCCGACGACGCCGATCCGGGCGGTCATCCGGGCCGGACCAAGGCCTCGCGAATACCGCTGGGCGCTTCCGGCGCCGACGCGACGCGATCCCCGGCCGAGGCCCCGGCACCGGACGGCACCACCCGCCCGTCGGCCGCTGCCGGCGGTGACCCCGAGCCCCCCGCCGAGGACACGGCGACGGCCCCCCGTCTCCATGCTTTGCTCGCCCGGCTCAGATCCTCGCGGGGCGCGGACCTGGCCCGCAGACACCCGGCGCTGTCCGTCACCGTCCTCGCCGGGGTGCTGCACCTCGTCTGGTTCTTCACGTTCGCGAACAGCGGCGGCGACCTCGCCGCACAGGACGCCTGGGCGGAGTTCGTGGGACGGCACCCGGACTCGGCGTACAACCTCGCCTGGTACGGGGGCATGCACCCGGTGTCGTACAGCGTGGTGTCGCCGTATCTGATGTCGGTGCTCGGCGTCCGTACGACGATGATGATCGCGGGCACGATCTCGGCCGGGCTGCTGATGCTGATCCTCGTCCGCAGCCGTGCGGTCCGCGAGCCGTGGCGGCCTGCCCTGGCCGGGGTGTTCGCGCTGCTGTGCAACGCCATCTCGGGGCGCGTGACGTTCGGCCTGGGCACCATGTTCGCGCTGGGCGCGACGGCCGCCGTCTTCTGCTGGCCCTACCGCTGGCGCCACAAGCGCTGGGCCAAGGCGCTGTGTGCCGCGCCGCTCGCGGCGCTGGCGACGGCCTCGTCCCCGGTGGCGGGCCTGTTCGTCGGTCTGGTCGCGGTGGCGCTGTTCCTGCAGAAGCGCCGCCCGGGCGCCTGGGCGCTGGGCCTGGCGCCGACCGTGGTGGTCGCGCTGTCGGCCTGGCTGTTCCCGTTCTCCGGCACGCAGCCGATGACATGGGCGTCGGCGATCCTGCCCTTCCTCTACGCGGTCCTGGTCTACGTCCTGGTCCCCAAGGACTGGAGGACGGTACGGATCACGGCGGCGGTCTACGGGCTCTCGGTGCTCCTGGTGTGGCTGATCAGTTCTCAGATCGGCTCGAACATCACGCGGCTGGCGATGCTCTTCGCGGGGGTGGCGCTGATCGCGGCGCTGCCGTTCGCTGTGCCGCGCAGCCGGAAGTGGTACGCCATCGTTGTCGCGTTCGTCGGCTTCACCGTCTGGATCGGCTTCAAGACGGTCGACGACATCGTCCACACCACCCCGGCGGCATCCTGGGCGCGCGAGCTGGCGCCGCTCGTCAATCAGCTGCAGGTGGTGAGCGCGGAGAAGGGCCGCGTGGAGGTCGTCCCGGCACGCTCGCACCGCGAGGCGTCGGCGCTGGCCCCCTATGTGAACCTGGCGCGCGGCTGGAACCGGCAGGCCGACATGGAGCGCAACCCGCTCTTCTACGACGACACGCTCAACTCGGCGAACTACCACGAGTGGCTCCAGCGCTGGGCGGTGCACTACGTGGTGCTGCCGAAGGGCGAGCCCGACGGCGTCGGCGGCGAGCGCGAACGCGCACTCGTCCAGCGGGGCATGCCCTATCTGAAGCAGATCTGGGGCGACGCGAACTGGCAGCTGTTCGCGGTGACCGACCCCGTACCGCTGGCGGACCCGCCGGCCGTCGTCGACCGGGCGGATCAGGGAGAGCTGACGATCGAGGTGAAGAAGGCGGGCCGCGTGCTCATCCGCGTCCCCTACTCGCCGTGGCTGGGCCTGGTGGACGCGAAGGGCAAGGGCGTCAAGCCGCCGCAGGAGACCGAGGAGTCGAAGCACCGCCCGGCGGGCGCGCCCAAGGCGTACGTCAACACCAACGGCTGCCTGATGGATACGCCGCAGGACGCGGCGGGCGACAAGTGGACGGAACTCGTGGCCCCGCACGCGGGCACGTACCACCTGGCGGCCCCGTACCAGCTCCCCCGGGGAACACCGTGCCCGCAGGAGCTGCGGTGAGGGCTGCCCGCCCCGCCGCGGGCAACCCCGGCCGGCCGTGTCCTACGAGCCGGCGCAGCCGCGGACGCGCACCGGAAACGCGACGTCACACACCACGTCCTGGGGCCCCGCGGCATCCCAGTCGGTGAAGTACACCTCCCGGCAGGGACCCGCGTACTCCAGCCCCTGTTCCGCGATCCACGTCTCCACTGCCTCGAACGCCGCCAAAATCTGCGGATGGGCCACCTGCGCCTTGGTGACACGGGTGTACGCAAGCCGCTGCGCCGGCTCGACCCGCACCCGGGTCTGACACGCCCGCCCCTGTTCCTCCGCCCACGCCCGTGCCGCGGTCTGGTCGGCCACGGGCACGCAGGACTCCGCCGGCCCGTCGCTCTCCTGCGACACCTCTGCGTGGTAGACGACGAACGGCGCCCCGGTCACTCCGCCGCACTCCCGCGCGGCGGCCTCCAGCCGTCCCAGCGACGCCCCGATCCAGGCCGGCAGCTCGTCCGCCAGCGTGTGCCGCTTCTCGGTGATCAGCACCTGCTCCGGCACGTCCACCGTCTCGACCACGAACTTCCCGTACATCTCGGAACTCCTCCCCGACAGTCGTCCACGGAGGTACTCGGCGAGGGTCCGCTGCGCGGCGATCCGTTCCTCCACACGGGCCCAGTACTCCCCGAGCAGCGCGGACGCCCGGACGCCGTCCGACTCGCCCGCCGCCACCACCTCGGCGACCCGGGCGAGCGGCATGTCGAGCCGGCGCAGCAGGGCGACCGTGCGGGCACGTTCGACCTGGTCGGCGCGGTAGTAGCGGTAGCCGCTGGTCTCGTCGACGTGCGCGGGCGCCAGCAGCCCCAGCCGGTCGTACAGCCGCAGTGCCTTCGGCGACAGCCGCGCCCGGGCGGCGAACGCGCCGATGGTGAGCAGATCGTCGGTCACCCTGCCGGCCTTCTCCCCATCGGCCCGGTTCACCTCCGGCGTTCCCGTGGGCCCGTCCGTCCTCCGTCACCGGGCTCCTGCCGCCCGGTGACCAGGACTCTCCACCTTGCCCCAGGGGCAAGGTCAATCGCCTCCGGCGGACGTCATGCGAGGGCCTTCTCCACCGCCGCCACGACCTCGGCCGCCTCCGGCTCCGTCTGCGGTGAGAAGCGGGCGACGACCCGGCCGTCCTTGCCGATCAGGAACTTCTCGAAGTTCCAGCGGATGTCCCCGCTGTGCCCCTCGGCGTCCGCGAAACCCACGAGCCGGTCGTACAGCGTGTGCCGGCCCTCGCCGTTCACCTCGATCTTCTCGGTCATCGGGAAGGTCACGCCGTACGTCGCCGAGCAGAACTCCGCGATCTCCTCGGAGCTCCCGGGCTCCTGCCCGAGGAACTGGTTGCAGGGCACCCCGAGCACGGTGAAGCCCAGCGGCGCGTACCGCTCGTGCAACCGCTCCAGGCCCGCGTACTGCGGTGTCAGCCCGCACTTGGAGGCCACGTTCACCACGAGGACGGCCTTGCCCGTGTACCGGGACAGGTCGGCGGGGCCGCCCTGAAGGGCGCCGATCTCGACGTCGAGGACGGATCCGGCGGTGTTTTCAGTAGTCGTCATGGAGCGGATGCTAACTCCGGTTCATGACGGGCCCCTCACTCCCGCTGTGCTGTGACCAGTACCTCACCTTCGGCCGTGCGCGAGTAGAGCACCGACCGCCCCGCCCGCCGCCGCTCCACCAGCCGCGCGTCCAGCAGCACCTTGAGGTGGCGGCCGACCGAGCCGAGCCCCTGCCCCGTCACGGCCACCAACTGGCTGGTGCTCATGGGGGAGTCGAGGAGGACGAGGACCCCGGCCCGGGCCGGTCCGAGCAGGGCGCCGAGGCTCGTCGGCACCGTCTTGCGCGGCCCCTGGGCCAGCACGCCCGCGCACGGGTAGACGATGGCGTACCGGTCGGACTCCCAGGACACCCAGCCGGTCCGCTGCGGGGTGACGGGGACGAAGACGAGCTGTGCGCCGGATATCTCGCGCGGCGGGTACTCGTGGAGGTTGACCTGGAGCCGGTTCCCGCCCAGCCAGCGCGTGCGGCCCGGCCGCAGGGTGTCCACCGTGGCCGCCCAGCCGTCCCGGCCGAACTGTGCGGTCCGCGCGACCACGTCGGCCTCCAGGACACGCCGCCGCCGGTCCCAGTACGGCCGTACAGTGCGCTCCCATACGTAGGCCAGCAGACCGGCCGCGCGTTCGGGCAGGTCGTCGCGGTCCAGTCGGGCGGGGAGCGGGCCGCCGAGCGAGACGCCGAGGTCGGCGCGGGCCTTGTCCGGCGGGGCGGCGCGGACCCGGGCGACGCCCTCCTCGAAGGTCTCCTCGTCCCTCGGGACGGGGGTGAGGAAGTCCGCGATCCACCCTCGAGCCCTCGGCTCCCCCCGAGCAGGGGGGACCCCCGTCCCGCCCAGCCCGCTGCGGACGAGCAGTGCGGTGACGGGGTCGTCGGCCAGCCGCCGGCGGTAGCCGGGCAGGTGCGTGTCCAGCCAGGCGCGTTCGCCGGGGTGGGAGGCGGTGCCCGTGTGCAGCAGCCTCAGACTCGCGAAGACCTCGGCGAGCGGGGACAGCACGAACCGGCTTCCGGCGAGGGTGTCGGCATTGACGTACCAGAGGCCCATGGCCCGTCCGCCTCCTCCTTTCGCGTGTGCGCGAAACATTAACGGCCGCCTTCGACACCCGCTCAGACTCCGCGCATGCGCAGCTACTCCGACCTCTTCCGTTCGCGGGAGTTCACCCCGCTCTTCCTGTCCTCCTCCCTCCAGACGGCGGCCTCGACCGTGGGCGGCCTGGCCCTGGGCACGTTGGTGTACCGCGCCACCGCATCGCCGCTGCTGTCCGCGGTGAGCATGTTCGGCCCGCAGCTGGCGCAGGTCGTGGGCGCGACGACGCTTCTGTCGGGGGCCGACCGGCTGCCGCCGCGGGCGACGATGGCGGGCATCGCGTCCGCGTTCGCGGCCGGTACGGCGCTGATGGCGGCGCCGGGCCTGCCGGTTGCGGCGGTTTTCGCCCTGGTGCTGGTCCTCGGCCTGGTCCAGTCGCTCGGCGGCGGTGTCCGCTGGGGCCTGCTGACCGAGATCCTGCCCAAGGACGGCTATCTGCTGGGCCGTTCGGTCTTCAACATGATGAACGGGATCATGCAGATCACCGGGTACGCGACCGGTGGCGTCCTGGTGGCCCTGCTCTCCCCGCACCGGACGCTCCTGACGGCAGCGGCGCTGTACCTGGCCGCGGCCCTGGCGATCCGGTTCGGCCTGACGCGCCGCGCCCCCCGCACCGCGGGCCGCCCCTCGGTCGCAGGGACCTGGCGCACCAACGCGCTGCTGTGGTCGTCCCCGGAACGCCGGATCGTCTACCTCCTCCTGTGGGTCCCGAACGGCCTCGTCGTCGGCTGCGAGTCGCTGTACGTGTCCTACACACCCGACCGGGCGGGCGCCCTGTTCGCGTGCGCGGCGTTCGGCATGTTCGTCGGTGACTTCACCACGGGCCGCCTGCTCCCGCCTGCCCTGCGCCGCCGCCTCGGCACCCCGCTCCTGCTGCTCCTGGCGGCCCCGTACCTGCTGTTCGCTCTGCGTCCCGCCCCGCCGGTGGCGGCGGTCTGTGTGGCCCTGGCCTCGGCCGGTTTCAGTGCGAGCCTCGTCCAGCAGGAGCGCCTGATGGCCCTGATCCCGGAGGAACTGAGCGGCCACGCCCTCGGCCTGCACTCGGCCGGCATGCTCACGATGCAGGGCGTGAGCGCGGCACTGGCGGGCGCGGCGGCGCAACTCACCGCGCCGGCAGCGGCGATGACGATGATGGCGGCCGGGTCGGTCGCTGTGACGCTGACGCTCGCGGCCGCGGGCGGGCGCGGGCGGCGGGGTTCCGCCGAAGGTTCCGGGGCCGCGGAGGGCCGTGTGGGCCGAGTCCGTCGCCCGGTGGTCCGACCGGCGAAGTACCGGATGTCCCGGTCGGACGCGCCGCCGACCAACCAAGGCAACCGGACGAACGCGCGGCCCGGCTGCTGAGCGCGAGGCAAGCCTGGCGGCGGCTGCCCGGGTGCGGAGGGACGGTGCCCGCCGGACGCGTCGTTCAGCGACCGGCGTCCGGCGGGCGTCGCCCGTTCCCTGCCGGTCCCCTACGCCTCGCCGGTGTGCGGCCCGGGCGCGGGGGCCGGGACCTCGGCGATGCGGGGGTCGCGCGGGGTGGCCGCCGGCCGGTCACCGTCGGCGGCGTCACCGGCCTTCGTGACCGCCGCGCCGCCGTCCTCGTGGCCGAACTGGCGGGCGGCGCGGTCGAAGTACCGCAGCAGTTCCACCGGGAAGGGCATCACGAGCGTCGAGTTCTTCTCGGCCGCCACCTCCACGACCGTCTGGAGGAGCCGCAGCTGCATCGCCTCCGGCGTGTCCGACATGATGCGGGAGGCGTTGGCGAGCTGCTGCGCGGCCTGGAACTCACCGTCCGCCGTGATGACGCGCGCCCGCCGCTCCCGCTCGGCCTCGGCCTGCCGGGACATGGACCGCTTCAGCGACTCCGGCAGCTGCACGTCCTTGATCTCCACCCGGTCGATGTGCACGCCCCACCCTGCGGCCGGGCTGTCGATCATCAGGGCGAGCCCTTCGTGCAGCCGCTCCCGGTCGGAGAGGAGATCGTCGAGATCGCTCTTGCCGATGATGGACCGGAGCGAGGACTGGGCGACCTGCCCGACCGCGAAGACGTAGTCCTGGACCTCGATGGCGGCCCGCAGCGGATCGGTCACCCGGAAGTAGACGACGGCGTCGACCTTGACCGAGACGTTGTCCCTGGTGATGCCTTCCTGCGTCGGGATGGGCAGGGTCACCACCTGCACGTTCACCTTGCGCATCCGGTCGGCGAAGGGGATCAGGAACGTGATGCCCGGCTCCCGGTGGCCCGGCAGCGCCTTCCCGAAGCGGAACACGACCCCGCGCTCGACCTGGTTGACCACGCGCATCCCGCCGCGCAGCACGAGCAGAGTCAGCACGGCCACGAGCACGACCGCGACGACGGTGCCTTCCATGGCACTTCACTTCCCTCACAGGGTGTCGAAGAATGACACCCAAGTGGACACCGCCGTACGGATCTTCGGATGCGCCCTGCGCGTCAGGAGTTCGTCAAGAAACGACGCGAGGCTCACTCGTCCTCGGGCGTCCCGGACTCGACGAGTCGTTCCGCGATGTCGTCCGCCCATTCCTGGGCCCACCGCCGCAGTTCTGCGACGGCGTCCTCGCCGAGTCCGCAGGCCGCGAACGCCGTGTCCTCGATCCATTCCACGCCGGTCAGACGGGCCTGGAGGTCGGTGAGGTCGAAGGCGTCACGGGCGTGGCGTCGGCCGAGCTCCTCGAGTTCCGGGTGGCTCCAGCGGTCGGAGGCCGCGTGCACGTCGACGAGGTCACGGGCGAAACCACGGTCGGCCAGAGCCCGCACCCTGGTTCCGACGACGTCCTCGAGGGAGAGCGTCGGGCCGAGGTCCGTGGGGACCGGCGGGCGCCAGAGGACTTCCTTGAGTACGTTGAGCTCACGCTCCTCGTCCGTGGCCGGGTCGATGACGACCAGTCGCGCGGAGAGCGGGTCGGTATCGAACGAGAGTACGGCCCACCCTCGTTCCTCCAGCCCGCTCCGTACCGCGGAGGCGATGTCCGCCATCGGAGCGGGGTTCTCCGTGGCGACGTCCACCTCCCGGCTGAGCCGGTCCACCAGGCCGTGCGCCCGGACGGCGTCGCCGCCGCTTACCGCCAGCGCGAACGGCGCGCCCACGGCGAGGACGTCGGCCAGCAGACGCCAGTGCGATTCGGCGGACTTCACGCAACGGCCCGTGCGTCCGGGGACACGCGCAGGGCAGGCCCCCGGCGGGCAAGCCTGGATCGGCGGAACTCGGAGACGGAGAGCGGGAGGGCCATGCCCCGATTATCACCAGCGCTCCGAGCGCGACCGGAACACCGGACCGGGTGTCGCGCGGGCTACGGCAACCGGGCGGTCGCCTGTCCCAGGCACGCCGCGGTCGTCGCCATGAACGCGCGGAGATCCGGCATCACCGGCTGACGGTGCGCAAAAAGGCCACCCCCGGATCCTGCAGCCGCCCGGCACACCCCTGGCAAGGTAGCGCCTCCTGCTCACGCGGTGCGCATCCCGCCCATGCCGCCGTGGGTGAGGTTGGGGGCCAGCGCGGGTACCCAGAAGACGGCGACGGCGAGGCCCAGCGAGGTGATGCCGACGACCCGGGCGACCAGGTACCCCTCCGGCAGGCGCTTCTCCGCGGTGACGGCGGCGGCCAGGCCCACCATGGCCCACAGGTTCATCACACCGAACGCGGCGAACAGCAGCATCAAGGACCAGCAGCACCCCAGGCAGGAGGCGCCGTGATGCGCACCGGCCCGCAGATGGCGGGACGCCCCCCTGTACGACGCGTAGCGCAGCATCAGCCCGATCGGCGATCGGCACTTGGCGAGGCAGCGATCCTTGAGCGGGGTGAGCTGGTAGACGCCGTTGACGGCGAAAACAGCGGCGGCCACCGCCGTCCCCGTCGCCGTGCGCGCCGTCCCCGCCTGAGCCGCGCCGGCGGCCAGGGCGTAGGCAGGCAGCCCGGCGGCCGCCCACACCAGTACGTAGCCGGCGGTGAACGCGATCATGCGCGGCGCCCGGTGAACCGCGGCCGTCCGCGCGTACAAAGAGGCGATGGGCGCCGTGGCAGGCAGCATCATCGCGGCCGTCATCACCGTCCACATGCCTACGAAGGCGAGCAGACCCCCGACCATCGCCGGGTTCCCCGTACCGCCCCAGCGCAGCACCCACCATGTCCAGGCGGCCGCAGCGAGCAGCACGAGCCAGGTGCAGCCGGCTCCGCGGCGGACGATCAGCGTTGTTCTGGTCACGCCGACCATGAGAAGGACGCCGAGTGTCCGTTGCGGCCGGTGAAGTCCCACGAGCGGCCGTGCACGTCGTTGCCGACCGCCCGGGTGGACCGCGCGACCGTCAGCGTGCTGTTCGCCGGATGGAACATGCCTGTCAGCCCCATCACCGGGCCGTCCTCGCCGAACTGCGGAGCCACCTGGTCCTCGATCTCGATGTCGATGGCGTCCGCCACGCGCACGGTGTGGCGGCGGCCCTCGTCGAGGTGGTCGATGGGGACGCGTTCGACGCCGAGGACCTCACCGATGAGGGGGGTGACCGCCGCCATCGGCCCGCCGACCTGCCCCGAGAAGACCTTGCCCAGCGCCTCCGCCTGGCTGTCGTCGGCCGAACCGTCGACGTACAGGACCACCTGCCAGCCGCCCTCGGCCATCACGCGGGGCGTGTCGGCGAAGACGACGACGCTGAGGCCCGCCACGTCCACGCCGTCGATCTCGCCGGATGCGACGTTGAACGCCAGAGTCACCTGGCAGCGCTCCTGGTCGGCGGGTGCGGTGAGGCCCGAGGTGGTGCACGGACACACGACGTCGCAGTTGCAGCTCTCCACATATGTGCCGCTCAGATTCCAAGCCATCTCTCTTTCTCCTGCCTGCTTCGCACGCCGGTCGGCCATGCGAAGCGGTGTCCCGGCGGCAGAACGAAAAGCCCGGTACGGGTATGGGCATCGGCCTTGCAAGGCGCCCCTGACATCAACGGGGCAACGGGCCGTGGGCGCATAGCGCGCGCCCGTCTGAAGTTCGACGTCGGGAGAGCCCCTGGCCTGAACGGTCGCCCGAGCACTTCCCAGGCTAGTCCGCGCCCCCGCACCGGACCATGTCGTCGCAAGCCGCGCCGTGCGCTGTGCGCTGTGCGCCGTGCGCCGTGCGCTGTGCGCCATGCGCTGTACGCCGTGAGCTTTTTTGCCCCGTTGAGCGATGCGCGATGAGCAGTCCGCCGCGAGCAGTGAGCCGTAGCCGTGAGCCGTCAGCCGTGACGCATCACGCGAGGTGACGGGCCGATCCCGGGGAGGCCCTGGTACGGGTCCGTACGGAAGGGTGGGCAGCGGCGGGCACCTCGCCGGTGACCTGCGGCTTCCACGGCCGGGCCGACGGGCACGGGACGCGCCCGCCGGCTCTGCTGAACGAACTCGACGACCTCAACGAACCCAACGGCCCCGACCACCCGGCCCGGCCCCTGCGCGGTGATGTCTCACGGACGCCTGACCGAGTCGAGATGGGCGAATACGACCACGTTGTCCTCGTAGTCGTGGACGCGGTGGTTGTAGTTTCCGCCGCAGGTGATCAACCGCAGCTGAGGGGTCGGAGCGTCGGCGTAGACCCGGTTGTTGGGGAAGTGGGCCTTGCTGAAGGTGTCGACGGAATCGACCTTGAAGCTGGCGACGTTGCCGTCCGCGCGGGTGATGTCCACCATGTTGCCCGGCTTCAGGGTGCGCAACAGCACGAACACCGCCGGCCCGGTCTTGGTGTCGAGGTGCCCCACCACGATCGACGCCCCCCGCTCACCCGGCGAGGCCCCGTCCTTGAACCAGCCCACCAGATTCTTGTTGTTCGAGGGCGGCGGGTTCAACTGCCCCGAGGTGCTCAGGGACAGACCGGTGAACGGCGCGTCGACCCCGATCTGCGGAATCACGATCCGCTTCGGTACCGACCGTGGCAATCCCTGCCCCGACGGGCTCGCCGTCGCTCTCGGACCCGGCTCTCCCGGGGCGCCGGCCGCGGGTGGGGCGAGTGCCGCGGGCGGGGGGACCGCCGTGGTGGGAGGAGCGACCGCGGGCGGGGTGGCGGGCGCGGGTTCGGCCACGGCTGTGGGCTCGGCGACGCCGGTGGGCTCGGCGACGGCCGTGGGCGGGGCCGGCGGCTTGGGATCCGCCGGACTTGTCAGTGAGTTGTGGATGAGCAGAACGCCCAGGACCACCGCCGTGGCCGGCCACAGCAGAGCACGGCCGAAAGCACGGGAAGCGGGTCCGTTCTGCGGCTGATCCGGCGGGGGCGGCTGCGAGAGGGCCATCGGACAATGCCTTTCATCAGCGGGGGCGACGGTCAGACATCAGCAGGCCGGGCAGCAGCCGGCATCGAAGTCGCAGCGGCGGCCGCTGGCGCCCTTCCCAGGGCGACAGCGGCCGCGGCCACACAGCAACCGGGCGAGCACCGGTTGATCAGGCACCGGCAGCATTCGACGCGCCGCGGCGCCGCAGCATGTACACGCCCGCTCCGAGGCCGCCGAGCAGCAGCGCCGAACCCGCGGCCAGACCGTTGCTGGACTGCGCCAGCCCGCCGCCACCGGCCTTCACTCCGCCAGTCGGCTTGCTAGAACGCTCGTTCTCACCGCTCTGGCCGCCGCGCGCGCTGTTCCGGGCGCCCTGCTCGTCCTCGCCGCCGCCCTGCTGGTTGTTCTGGCCGCCGTGTTCCTCGCTCTGGCCGCCCTCCTCGCCGCCCGCCATGGACGACGGGTCGCCGTTTTCGGCCTGCGCCCCACTCTCCGGCCTGCCCTCCGACGAGTCGCCCTTGTCGCCCTTCTCGTCCGGGCGACCGCCGTTCTCGTCCGGCCGACCGCCGTCGTCGTCGATCTTCCGCAGGGCCAGCGCGCCGCCACCGGCCTTCACGCCACCGCGCGGCTTGATCGACGAGTCGGCCCGCCGGCTCGAGGGACCACCGGCCCCACCGGAACGCATGGCCTGTGCGCCGCCACCGGCCTGCGCATCACCGTGCTCCTTGCCCGGACGCCAGTGCTCTCCTCCGTGGTCGTCGTCGTCCGACCGCAGGGCCAGCGCACCGCCACCGGCCTTCACCGAACCACGTGGCGCCTGTGACGAGCCTTCCTTGGAGTAGCCTTCCTTTGCCGAGCCTTCCTTGGACGAGCCTTCCTTGGACGAGCCCTCCTTCCCCTTCGACCACCCGCCCGCCTTCTCGTTGTTCCGGCCGCCGTCCTCGTTCTCGGTCATGGCCATGTCGCCGCCACCGGCGTTCTCGTCACCGCGCGACTCGTCCTTCGAGCCGCCGTGCTCCTCCTTGCCCTCGTCGTCCTTGGACGTGTCGTGTCTCTCGCCGCCGTAGGAGGTACCGCCGTCCGATGCCCTAAGCTCGGTCACCGACACGGCATGCACGGCGGGAGCGGAAAGCGCAACGGCCGCGGCAACTGCCGCGGAGGCGAACACGGTCCGGGTCACTCGCATAAGAGGTAGTCCTTTCGCCGCCACCACGAAGGCCGGCACCACGCCGGCACAGCGGAATCGCAGCAGCACCGTGATCACCTTCAACCCGATCACCACGCCCCACCACCGCAGGACACGGAAAACGAGCCAACCCGTACTCCCTCCGAGTGCCTCCAGGCCTAAAAGTAACCCAGTCGGCAGCACCCCCATCAGCAGCAACCCCCACCACGCGAACGGCTGCGATGCGAGCCCGCCGCCCGGCATCGACCGGCCTCAATCACCGGTTCGATGACGCAGAATCAGTTCGCAGGCAACCCGCCGATGCCCAAGGGAACCGGGCCCCGGCCGAAGACCGGGCCCATGGGCGAGCGACCCCGGCCGCGCCGACGTGACGACGACTCAGGTTCCGTCCACGGACCCGCGGCGCCAGGACATGGACGGTCCCGCCCAGACCCGCCACCGAGGCGTGACCGCGAAAGCTTCGAACTCCGGGGCAGCCTCCGCAACCGCAAACCGCAAACCGGCTGGTCCTCCGGCCCGGCGGCGGAACAGCTGCGACGGCTGCCCCGTGGTCACCCCGCCCTGCGGATCGACGCGTGGATCAGGATGCCGTCGGACACGGTGTACGTGCCCTCGTACACCTGCACAGTGCCGTCGGTCTGGGTCGCGTACAGCACTGCGTCCACCTGGGCCGCGCCGAACTCGCTCATGGTGCCCAGGGTGACGCTCCGGGTGGTGCCGAAGCCCGCTACCCACCGGCCGTAGCTCGTCCCCGCGATGTTGGACCCGCCGAGCGCCCAGGCGGCCGGGTAGTCGTGGTCGGTGATGTCCTGGTAGTACTGCGAGACCACGGCCGAGGCGTTGGTGAGACGGGGCCGGGGCGCCGCAGGGGGCACGGCAGCCGGAGACGCGGCAGCCGGAGACGCGGCAACGGGAGATGCGGCCGCCGGAGAAGCCGCGGCCGGGGCGGTGGACGCGGGCTGCGATCCGGTGGATGCCGAGACGGGTGCGGAACGCGTCACGGTCACGGTCGGCCCGGGCCGGGACGCAGCCGCGATGCCGGAGCAGGAGGCCGTGAGCGGCAGGCAGCCGGCGAGCAGGACGACAGCTGGGACGATACGGCGCACAGGACCCCCGAGTGCGGTGGTTGAATGCCATCAGCGTGGCAGGGCCGTGGTGGAACGCGGAGGCCCGTTGCCGGAATGTGACGGTCGCCCACCGGGCCGGGCAGCGGGACGCCGCCTGCTGCGCCTTCCTGCGTCCGCGCCGTCCCTGCGGAGGCAGGCCGGTCGTGGCATGCCCACCCGCGTCAACGGCCGGTACAGGCAACCTCGTCGATGTCCGGCGACCCCGTCCGCGGAGTACGTGAGGGTAGCTTGACCGGCATGGCCGGTCAGATCATCACCCTCGTGGGCGTCCTTGTCGGAGCCCTCACGTCGTTCTTCGCCACCACCATGGCCGAACGAGCCAGGTTTCGAAGGACCTTGGCCACGCGGTGGGACGAGCGGAAGCTCGATACCTATATCGAGTACATCTCCTGCGTAAAAGAAGCGGTGCGGACTGCGAGGCAAGCTGTCGAAGCGTGGGAGCGCGGGGAGGACAACTCCGCACCTCTGTCGGAGATGGAGGCGGCGGAAGCCAGGCGCTCAGTGCTCTTCGAGGGCCTGGTTCTGCTGAGCGACGACGCCGCCGCCGAGGCGGCCAAGACCGTCAATCAGCGAGTGTGGGACTTGCTGGAGTGCGCCCGGCATCCTGTCGGCGACGCGTCCGCGCGACGGCTGGAGCTGAGCATGCTGGTCATCGATGAGCTCAACGGCCTGCACGGGGCGGCACGTTCGGATCTGACGATAGGCCACACCTGGTCCGAGGCGAGAGCGCGGACCTCGGCTTCGTAGGCCTGGTGGGAGGGCAGCGGCGCGGCAACAGGCCCGGCACCTGGGCGTCGTCACTTCGCCTTCTTGTCGGAAGAGGCGGCCGGCGTCCTTCCGGCGGCGCCGCTGTCCGGTGTGCTGTCGCCGCTGTGCCCGGTGTCGCGGGTCCCGCCCGACGCAAGCAGGCGGGCGCAGTAGTCGGCGACAGCCGCCTCGCTTCCCGTGGCCTGGACCAGACGGCGGGGTCCACCCGGCGGATGCGAGTCGCCGTGCGCCCGCCGGGCCGCCCGGTAAGCGGTGCACAGGCTGCGCAGCGACCGGTCCGTCGCCGGCAGGTCGGCCGCGCCGGAGGCGGGTGCACCGGTGCGCCCGCCCGCGGAAGCCGTGCCGGCGCCGCTGCCGTCGGGCAGTTCACCGGGCGCGGGTGTCGTCGAAGGCCGCGCCGACGCGGAGGCGGAGACCTGCGCCCCGCCTGGGCCTCGTTTCGATCCTCCCGGGAACGGCAGATGGAAGGCCTCGGTCTGGACGGCCACCGCCATCCCGCCGAATGTCAGCGCCGCCGCCACCGCGCCGATCCCGGCCTTGACCAATCCCGGCGTCCAACGGCGTCGCTGCCGGGGCATGCCGGCCGAGGCGGCCCGGAAGGCCGCCACCGCCGCCTCCTCGCCACCCGTCGGCGAAGGGTCGTCGGGAACGGCCGGCACGGCGGCCGCCGCCCGCAGCAGCGCCGGCAACGTGCCGAACTCCTCGCCCTCGGCAGCATCCGGTACACGCTGCAGCAACTGCTCGGCCGTGCTGCCGTCCAGCCGGTTCCGCTGTCCTTTCTTCATGCGCTTCTTCATGCGGTGTCCTCCAGTAGCGCCGGTCGGAGGACGGCCGTTCGTGGCGGCTGACCGGTGCGCAGCATCTCGGCCAGTTTCCTCAAGCCCCGGTAGGCGCAGACGCGCACGGTGCCCGGCCGCTTCCCCAGCACCCGTCCGGCCTGCTTGGCGTCCAGCCCCAGCACGACGCGCAGCAGGACAGCCTCCGCCTGTTCGCGGGGGAGACTCGCGATGAGTGCCAGGGCGCGGTCCGTGGACACCGATTCGAGCGCCTCGTTCGCCGTGTCGGAGGCCGACGGCAGTTCCAGCAGGTCGTTCTCGTCGCCCCCGATCAGGGGTCGTCGGCCGGAGCGCCGCAGATGGTCGAGCGCCCGGTTGCGGGCCACCTTGGCGGCCCAGCCCCGGAACCCGTCACCGTTCCCTCGGAACGAGCCGAGGTCACGTGCGATGTGGAGCCATGCCTCGGACATCACGTCCTCGGCGTCGGCCCCGCCCACCAGCGTGTGGACATAGCGCAGCAGCATCGGGTGCACCGTCCGGTAGACGCGGCGGAACCCGTCCTCGTCACCGTTCTGCGCGGCATGTACGGCATCGGTGAGGGCGGCAGCATGCAGCTGCCGCTCCTGGACCGCAGGGTCTCTCCTTGCCTCGCGCACGGTGGCCATCCTGCCGCACGCCGGAACGCGGTACGAAGCCAGTCCGAATGCTCACCTCTTGTTCGGTTATGTGCCGTGCCGCCGGGTCGAGGTGTAACACTTCCGGCCGAGTTGGCTCTCTCATTGCGGTCGACCGAGTTGGCCGGCCAGGACAGGAGCACGCCTCGTGCAGTGGACGGACGAAAGCGG
Organism: Streptomyces hygroscopicus; assembly: GCF_026168105.1. GTDB lineage: Bacteria > Actinomycetota > Actinomycetes > Streptomycetales > Streptomycetaceae > Streptomyces > Streptomyces hygroscopicus_D. The sequence goes on along the minus strand of NZ_LBMW01000023.1, from coordinate 62,436 downwards.
CAGAGCGTACGGCGAGGATCCGTACGACGGTGTCGCGTACCCGTATGCCCATGGGTACGACGGTGTCGCGTACCCGTATGCCCATGGGTACGACGGTGTCGCGTACCCGTATGCCCATGGGTACGACCACAGCGGCAGCGCCACCGCCGACACGGCCACGATGCCCTGGGGCCAGGTACAACTCGCGCAGTGGACGCACCCGAGTGGTGACACCCGTGCGCCGGGGACGGGTCCTTACGCCACCGGGATGCATTCCTACGCGGTCGGGCGGGATCCGCACACCGCGACGTCGTGGGGCGCACCCCGTGCCGACGCCCTCACCGTGCCGCCCCCAGAACCTGACACAACTGTCCATCCAGTGCCAGATCCTGATGTGTCGGAGAGTGACTCGGTTCGGCACGTCTTCGTCGATTCCTCGGGGCGACGCCAGCGGCGCGTGCTGCGCGCCGCCCGGCTGCTGGTGATCCCCGCCGGCGGCTACGTCGCCCTGCTGATCAGCACCGTGCTGGGCGGCCCCAGCCTCAGCTCCCCGTTCGTCCCGCAGCCCGGGTCCACGCACCCGACCACGCCCCACGCGGCCGCGCCCGACTCCTCCCCCCACCCCGGCCACTCCGCAGGGAGCGCAACCCCCACCGCGGCGCAGAAGACCTCCCACCCCACCCGGACGACGGCCTCCGCCACCGCCGCGGCACCCGTGCCCGCCGTGGCGCCCACCAGCAAGACGTCCCCGGCCCCGACCCGCACCGCCCCCACCCCCAGGGGCCGCGCGCTCGGCTCGTCCCACAAGCCCCTGAAGTGATCCAAGGCCCTCTGACGTGACCAACCGCCGTCGCCGCAACGCTGCTCCGCGTCGCCACAGCCGCACCCGTCAGATCACACCCCGCACCCATTGGCTGCTGCTGAGCGTGCTCGCGGTGACCCTGTCGGCGGCCCTGCTGTTGCAGGGTTACACCCACCACATGTTCGGCATCGCATCGGACGACGTGACCGGCGCCCGTGGCCGGAACGGCACGGTGCCCGGCCAGGTGGTCCATGGCGGCCCCGTGATCGCGAACGCCGCCACCACCCCGCACACCGCCCGGGCGAAGGCGCGCACCATCGCGCTGACCTTCGACGACGGCCCGGACCCCGTCTGGACACCACGGATCCTCGACGTGCTGCGCCGCAACCATGTGCACGCCACCTTCTTCGTCGTCGGAACCCAGGTCGTCGCCCACCCGGAGCTGCTCCGCCGGATCCTCGCCGACGGCAACCAGATCGGCATCCACACCTTCACCCATCCCGACCTGGCCCGCCTCGCCCCATGGCAGCGTTCACTGGAGCTGCGCGAGACGCAGCTGGCGGTGGCCGGCGCCGCGGGGGTCACCACCGCACTGTTCAGGCCGCCGTACTCCTCGGAAAACGAGGCGCTGGGCGACGCCGACTGGTCGGTCCTCAAGCAGGCCGACGCGGCAGGCTATGTGACGGTGCTCACCACCCGGGATGCCGAGGACTGGCAGCGTCCCGGAGTGGACCGCATCGTCGCCAACGTGACACCGCACGGCAACGGCGGGCAGATCGTGCTGATGCACGACGCCGGCGGCGACCGGTCGCAGACCGTCGCCGCACTGGGTGCCCTGGTGCCCAGGCTCAAGGCACAGGGCTTCCGGCTGGCGACGGTCAGCGACGCGGTCGGCATGGCCGCACCTGTCCAGTCCGCCGGGTTCACCGACCATCTGCAGGGGATGGCCCTCATCCGGGTGCTGCAGGGCGGCGACTGGGCCGTGCGGCTGCTTGACCTGCTGATGTACGCGGCCGGAGCGCTCAGCGTGCTGCGCGCGGTCATCGTGCTGATCGCCGCCCGGCGGCACCGGCGCCTGCGGACGACTCAGGGCCGGGGCCGCTCCTGGGGGCAGCCGGTGACCGAGCCGGTCAGTGTGATCGTCCCCGCGTACAACGAGAGTGCCGGGATCGAGGCGGCCGTGCGCTCGCTGCTCGCCTCGGACCATCCGGTCGAGATCATCGTGGTGGACGACGGTTCCACCGACGGCACCGCCGACCTGGTGGAGTCGCTCCGCCTTCCGGTGCGGGTGATCCGGCAGCAGAACGCGGGAAAGCCCGCCGCACTCAACACCGGACTCGCCGCCGCCACCTGCGATCTTGTGGTCCTGGTCGACGGCGACACGGTCTTCGAACCCGACACCGTCCGCACGATCGTGCAGCCCTTCGCCGACCCCCGCGTGGGCGCCGTCTCGGGCAACGCCAAGGTCGTCAACCGCGGTGGCCTGCTCGGCCGCTGGCAGCACATCGAGTACGTGGTCGGCTTCAACCTCGACCGCCGCCTGTTCGACCTCGCCGAATGCATGCCGACCGTACCCGGCGCGGTCGGCGCGTTCCGCCGCCGGGCGCTGCTGGACCTCGGCGGCGTCAGTGACGTCACCCTCGCCGAGGACACCGACCTCACCATGGCGCTGTGCCGCGAGGGCTGGCGCGTGGTGTACGAGGAGGGCGCGAGGGCCTGGACCGAGGCGCCCGAGTCCCTGAACGCCCTGTGGCGGCAGCGCTACCGCTGGTGCTACGGCACTCTGCAGGCGATGTGGAAGCACCGCGGCGCGCTGGTGCAGCGCGGTCCCGCCGGGAAACTGGGCCGACGCGGCCTGGGCTACCTCCTGCTCTTCCAGGTACTGCTGCCCCTGCTCGCACCCGTCGTGGACGTCTTCGCCCTGTACGGACTGGTCTTCCTCGACCCGGTCCGGATCACCGGGCTGTGGCTCGCCTTCCTGCTGCTGCAACTCATGATGGGCCTGTACGCGTTCCGTTTGGACGGAGAACGGCCCGGCCCGCTGTGGAGCCTGCCGCTGCAGCAGTTCGTGTACCGGCAGCTGATGTACCTCGTGGTGATCCAGTCCGTCTTCACCGCCGTGTCGGGCTCACGGCTTCGGTGGCAGCGCATGGAGCGGTACGGCAGCCTGCAGGCCCCGGTCGGCGCGGAGTCGGGGTCCCGCCGGAACGACCTCACCCCGCAGGAACCCGGCTTCCCGCAGCCCGCACCGTACGACGGACTTCCACAGTCGGCACCGTACGACGGACTTCCACAGTCGGCACCGTACGACGGCTTCCGAGGGCCCGCACCCCACGACGGCTTCCGACAGCCCGCACCGCACGAAACAACGCAGTGGTACTGAGAGGACAGTGATCCGAGCCATGAGCGGACACCGGCGCCAACCGCCCCAGCACTCCACCGTCGGCAGCCCTGCCGCGGGTGACCGCGCCATGCGGCGCAGGGCCTCCGGGCACCAGGCACCCGGCCAGGGCGCGGCACGCCGGGCCCGGAGAACTGCGCCCCAGAAAAAACGTTGGATCGACTACCCGCGCCAGGGCAGGACGGGTCCGCGCCGCTGGCTGCCGTCGGTGCGTCAACTGCTCGCGGGCTTCCTGCTCTGCCTCGGCGCCACAGCAGCAGCCGTCGGTTATGCCTACGCCACGGTCACCATCCCCGACCCCAACCCCACGACCCTGCTGCAGAACAACGTCTACTACTGGTCCGACGGATCCGTGCTGGCGACCGACGGCAGCGTCAACCGGCAGAACGTCTCGCTCGCACAGGTGCCCGCGGACGTGCAGTGGGACTTCATCGCCGCGGAGAACTCGTCCTTCTACACCGACCCGGGCATCGACCCGCAAGGCATCTTCCGCGCCGTCATCCACATGGCCGAGGGCGGCTCCGTCCAGTCGGGATCGACGATCACCCAGCAGTTCGTCAAGAACGCCTACCTCGATCAGTCGCAGACGATCTCACGCAAGTTCAAGGAACTGCTGATCTCATCCAAGATCGGCGCCGTCATGAGCAAGCAGCAAATCCTCCAGGGGTATCTGAACACCTGTTTCTTCGGCCGGCAGGCCAACGGTGTTCAGGCCGCGGCCCGCATGTACTACAACCTCCCGGTGGAGAAGCTCAATGTGAGCCAGGGAGCCTTCCTCGCCGCTGCGGTCAATGAGCCGAGCCTGTTCCAGTACGCGGACTCCGACCCCGCGGCCAAGGCGCAGGCGGAAGCGCGCTGGTCCTGGGTGCTCGACCGGATGGTGGCGACCGGCAAGCTGACGCCTCAGCAGCGGGCCCGGTACGCGGCAGCCGGCTTCCCGGCGCCCAGGAAGTGGTCCCCCGGGTCGGGGTTCACTGGCCAGGTCGGCTACCTGGTCCAACTGGCCAGGTCGTATCTCCAGGGGCACGACAGCACCATCACCGACGGCAGCCTGAGCCGGGGTGGCTATCAGATCCACACCACCTTCGACAGGAAGAAAACGGCGGACCTGGCCCGGGCCGTCGCACGGGTACGCGCACAACGCCTCGACCCCGCCCACCGGTCGGTCGACCGGGACGTCCAGGTCGGAGCCGCCTCGGTGGATCCCAGCACGGGCAGGATCCTGGCCGTCTTCGGTGGTCCCGGCTTCGACCAGGCCCACTACTCGGACAACGCCGACACCGCCGGCGTCCCTGTGGGATCGACCTTCAAGCCGGTCGTCCTCGCCTCCGCGCTCCAGTACGGGGCCGTACTGCAACCCGGCAGGTCCCCGGAGCCGATCACCCCCGCCAGCAAGTTCAACGGTGACGACGGCATCCAGATCAAGGACCAGCAGGGCAACTACGTCACCGACACCAAGGACCCCACCGGACTCCTCCACCAGCACAACGACACCAACCAGCGCTGGGGTTACATCGATCTGCGCAAGGCGATGGAGCAGTCGGTCAACACGCCGTACGTGCAACTGGGAGAGGACGTGGGCTACGGGAACGTGGCGAAGACGGCGGAAGCCCTCGGCCTGCGCTCCAGCAGCCTCGCCGCCCCCAGCGCCGGCTTCTACATCGGCACCTCGACGCCGAGTGCCATCCGGATGGCGGGTGCCTACGCGACCTTCGCCGCCGACGGGATGCAGACCACCCCGTACTCGGTGACCAAGGTGACCCACAACGGCTCGGTGCTGACCGGCTTCACCGCCCCCGCCCCCGTACGGGCCCTGCCGGCGGCGGTCGCCGGCAATGTGACCGACGTGCTCCGGGGCGTCATCGCGCGGGGCACCGGTACGAAGGCCCAGGCCCTCGGCAGGACCGCGGCAGGCAAGACCGGAACCACCGACGACTACCGGTCGGCCTGGTTCATCGGCTACACCCCGCAACTCTCCACCTCGGTCGTCCTGTTCCGTGAGGACCCGAAACACCCGCAGCTGCAATCGCTGGTGGGTGTCGGCGGCCTGCAGAAGGTGTTCGGCGGCGACATCCCCACCGAAATATGGACCCGGTACATGGACGACGCCCTTGCCGGACTGCCCGACGTCCCCTTCCTCGCACCGGCCCCCCTCGGCCACGGCGCCGACGAACTCGGCGCTCCCTCTCCGTCCCCCTCTCCGTCCCCCCGCAAGCGGGACGGCAGCACCGGCAAGAAGAGGACCACCACCACCCGGCACGCCCCGACAACCAGCCCCACGTGCCACCATCACAAGTGCCGCTGACCAATGGCGGGACCGGGCACGGCCGCCCGGCTCCGAAGCATGGGCCGCTGCAACACCCCGAACTCCGCCATCGTCGACCCAGGTTGGATGCGACCAGGGCCGGAGAACACTGCTTCCGGCTCGGGGGCCTTGGGCGGCTCCCGTACTCGCTCGTGCTTCGACTCGACGACATGCGTCAGCGACTCGTGGAGTGCTCGACGAACTCGGGTCATTTCGAGCTGCCGCCCCGGAGCGGACTGTCAACGAAGGAGATCCGCCTCCTCTGACTCCTCATCACTTACACTGGCGCCCGTCACACACCGTGAGGGGTTATGTGAACGGCGTAAACGAATCACCACGCAGACCGCGGCGCCACCTCGTGCTCGGCGGAGCACTACTCGTCGCGCTCGTTGCGCAGTCAGCTGCGCTCATCGAACAGCAAATGCAGATCGACGATCTGCACGTACAGCACATCGATCTGCAGGCGCAGCACATCAAGCCCTGCCCCTCCGGTCCGCCCGGCCCCTCTGGCCCGCCCGGTCCGCCCGGCCCCCGCGGCCTGGAAGGCAAGGACGGGAAGGACGGGAAGGACGGGCAGGACGGGCATGACGGGAGGGAAGGAAAGGACGGCAAGGACGGGACGAACGGCACGAACGGGAAGGACGGGCAGAACGCTGTCGCCAAACCAACGCCGACCGAGTCCCACGGCCACCGTATGGGCGCAGGGAACAGGGCCATCCCGGGCATTCCCTCGTCCACGGACGAGGAAATGCCCTCACCCGTCCAGGCACCCGGCATTCATGTCACGAACGTCCCGGGAGCACACACCTAGGTCTCTCCCAAGGACGACCTGGGCCAACGCCTCACCCCACGACCCGGTGGGCTCGTGAGGTGGGGCCGTGCGGTGCGCGGACACGGGCGTACTTGAGCCAACCGGCGGCTCGCACGACCCGCCGGTTGGCACTTGCCGGATCGGGCGGGATCAGAGCGTGGACATCGAACCGAAACGGCACCGATCGCCGCCTGCCCCGTTCCCGTCCCGATGTGGCCTTCAGCCCCTGAGATCTGTCGGGGTGATCCCCCATTTCCTCGATCGGATGTTGCCGGTCCGCCGAACCCGCCAGCACACTGAATCCATGTCAGGCGATCTCTCCAGAGCAGATGATTCTTCGCCCCGTCGCCCGATGTCTGAGCAGCGGGTATCTCATCGAGACCGGGATCAGGCCGTGGAGATCCTTCGGGTCGCGGCCGGTGACGGCCGGCTGACAGCCGCCGAGTTGGACGAGCGCGTCGAAGCAGCGATGACGGCGCGAACCGCCTCCGACCTCGCAGTCCTGACCGCTGATCTACCGCTTGAAGGGATGCCGCCGCAGGCTCGCGAGGTGATCCGGATCGACCAGCGCTTTGGCGAAGGCAAGCGCACCGGTCGCTGGCTGGTTCCACGTCGGATGGAGATCCGGCTGATGTTCAGCGATCTGAAACTCGACTTCACCGAGGCCGTGATCGCCCACGACACCCTGCACATCGAGGTCGACCTCCGTATCGGCGGAAATCTGACTCTGGTGACCGGACCTGGGATCGTGGTCGATGCCGACGACGTCACCTATAGCCGCGGCGACATCAAGGTCCGCCCGGTCACCGGCCCGGAGGCTCCGGTACGACTGCGCGTGGTGCTGACCGGCCGGTCGACTGGTGGCGACATCGTGGCTCGGCTGCCGCGGCGCACGCCTTGGCAGTTGCTTCGACGCAAGCCCTGAGCAAGCAGCGACCGCTCGTTTTCTTCAGGCCGCGAGCAAACCGTTCGCCCGCCTCGTACCGGATCCGCTCGCCAATCCGTCGCTGCCGCGTACTCTCATCCGCGCCGGCGCGCTGACCAGGACTGCAAGGGTTCCGAGGGCGGTGGTGGCGGTGCGACGCCGTCCGCCTCCGTGTCGCCCTCCTCATCGGCGTCGTCCTCGCCTCCGTGTCGCCCTCCTCATCGGCGTCGTCCTCGCCTCCGTGTCGTCCTCGCCTCCGTGTCGTCCTCGCCTCCGTGTCGTCCTCGCCTCCGTGTCGTCCTCGCCTCCGTGTCGTCCTCGCCTCCGTGTCGTCCTCGCCTCCGTGTCGTCCTCGCCTTCGGGTTCGGCCGGTGCGACCGCCGCGCCGAGTGCCTCCTCCGGCGAGGGCGGGGCGGCCCCGTCGGCCACCGCCTCCCCGTCCGCGCAGGGCGGCGGCGACCTGGCCGAGACCGGTAGCAGCGCCCCGGTGGGCCTGCTGTCGGGCGTCGCGGCGGCGCTGGTGGCCGCGGGCGGGTACCTGGTGCTGCGGCGTCGCAGGGCCTCCCGGGGCTGACGTCCGCAGGCATGACGTGTGCCCCCGCGCTCGTCCGGGTGACGAGTACGGGGGCACCGTCCGTCTCAACACCCCAACAGGAGCCGTGCCCCAGCCGTGCCCGAGCCAACGGGAGCCCAACGGGAAACAGCGGGGACTGACGGGCATCGAGGCGGGCAAGGGGGCGTCGAAGACGGAGGTCGCGGCCCAGCACGGGGTATGGCGCCCGTCGGGGCATGCCTGGGTGCGCCGCTATGAGGAGGGCGGTCCGGTGGTGCTGTCGGACCGGTCTCCGACGGCGCCGACACCATCACCCGGGCTGTGGACGCATGCACAGGTTCGGGCTCACCGACGGCCGGCTTCCTGGCGGGCCGCTTCGGCCTCCGGGCCTGGCTCGGATGTGCGGCGTTCCTGCATGTGGGCGTGGGCCATGAGGCCGAACAGGACAGCGAGCAGCACGGCCGACGAGCCCGCGGTGCCGAGGTCGAGTCCGCCCTTGGCGAGCGGCTTGGTGAGGAAGTCTCCGGCGGTGGCGCCGAGCGGTCGGGTGAGGACGAAGCCGATCCAGAACAGCAGGACGTTCGGCACCGCTGGAACCTTCATCAGCGCGACGAGCACCGCCAGCAGCCCGGTGACGAGCAGCGCTCCGCCCAGGTAGCCGAGGCCGGAGCTGTCGGAGAGGAAGTCGCCCATCGAGGTGCCGAGCGTGTTGGAGACGAGGATCGCCGACCAGAACAGAGCCTCACCGCGGAAGGTGACGATGTCGCGGATCTGGAACGTCATCCCGCTCAGTTTCCAGGCGAGGAAGATCGCAAGAAGAATCGAGATCAGGATGGCGGCACCTTCGGGGTAGCCCAGACCGAGGCCCTGCGGGCCCCAGCCGAGCGACTTGGCGCCGCCCGAGAGGTATTTGGCGCTGGCGTCGCGGTTCATGAAGTCGGACACCGTGGTGCCGGCCATGCTGGTCGACAGGATCACGGTCCAGTAGAAGAACGGGTTGTAGTGACGGGACCTGAGCTGGACGACCAGCGTCACCACAAAGATCAGGAACAGGGCGATCGTGGTCACGAAGTAGCCGAGCTTGAGGGTCTGGGCGAACAGGTCGCCCGCCGTCTCACCCAGGGTCGTCGCGGCGATCTTCATGATCCAGAACGCCAGAGTGACCTCGGGCAGCTTCTTCATCACGGATTTCGTCGACGTCAAAAGGGTGCTCCTGTGGTGTGTGGGGGATTCGATCTCCGTTGGACCCTGGCAAGGTCAACGCACCCTGAGCGTGCGTGTCAGGGGTCTTTCCGTACCGCGCCCGCAGTTCTCTCGTTGTGAGTCTTCGCATCGTCTGCACCTCGCACAGCGGCAGCCGCCGCTCCGGCTCGAACGCCCGCACAAGGAAGTGGCGGAGGACCAAGGAGCCGTCGGCGCACCGGATGGCTTCCGGTTCTACGACTTACGGCGGCCGGGCGCGCCGTGTTCACGCGGTGCGGCGTGACCTGAGGACACGATGGTGCAGACGAGCAGTTACTCAGCTCAGAGATGGGCCCGGCCGCGTGTTGGACACCAGGCCGCGGTCCAGTACAAGGGAATGACCGACCAGGACACCACCGGGCGGAAGCGGTCGGACTTGAGCTGCATCGCCCGGGTGGCTCGCCCCTGATGCACTGGGCGGCGGCCGGTGCCGGACACCACATGTCTTGTCATCCGCGGTCACAGGCTCTTGGCCCGCGGTGTGAGGGCGGCGCAACCGAATGTCCCACGCGGCCTAACAGGTCGGAAACCGGCGGCTACGGCGGTCGGACTAGCTTCGTGACTATGAGGGTGTGGACGCCAGTACGGCCGGCGCTCGACAGGCTCGGCGCATTGGGCAAGAACGGCTTAGGCAAGGGCAGTTCGGGGCGCAACCGTAGTGGCCGAAGTTCTCCCGGCCGTCGGCCGATCCCCGGCTGGCGCAGCATCAGGGGCCGTGTGGCGGTGGTCATCGCGGTCCCGATCTGCCTGCTGCTGGCGATGGCGGGTCTCGCCGTGCACGGCCGCGCCCTGGCCCTCGACGACGCCCGGACGACCCGCTCCGAGGTTGGCCTCAGCCTGCGAATCCAGGCCCTGGTACACCAGCTGCAACGCGAACGCGGGCTGACCAACGGCCTGTTGGGAGGTGAAGAGCAGTTCCGTCCACCGCTCGCCGCCACTCGTAAGAGCGTTGACACGGCGCTGCGCGGAATGCGCGGCGAAAACGCCGTCGAGGATGTCGTCCGGAGGCACTTGCAGCGCCTCGCCGACATCCGGGCCGCTACCGACAGGGACACCGCAGACCGGGCCGCGACCCTGACCTTCTACACCACCGCCGTCGAAGCCCTCAACGCCGTCGACCCGGTAGCCGAGACCGCGACTGGTGCCGACCCTCAACTTCGCGACGGGCTGGCGGCGTTGCGGGAACTGGCCGCGGCCAAGGAGTCTGTCGCTCTCGAACGCGGCTTCCTCAACGGCGTGTTCGCGGAAGGCGGCTTTCACGGCCGTGAGTACCTCACGTTCACCGAGGTACGTGCCACGCGCGTCGCCGCCCTCGCCCGTTTCCGGCAGATCGCCACCGCACCCCAGCGCGCGGCCCTGAAGCACGCCTTCGGCACCGAGGACGCCGAACGCGTCACCGTCTACGAGAACCGGGCGGAAGGCGCCGCCGACGGCTCCGCGCTGCACGCCGACGCCGGCGGCTGGTGGGACGCGATGACCGTACTCGTCGACGATCTGTACGCCGTCCAGCAGTCGGTCGGTGACTACGCAAGGGAACGGGCCGACCGGCTCAGCCACGACGCCGAGATCGGCCTCGCCGTCCAACTCGTCGCTGGAGCGGTCATGGCAGCCCTCGTCGCGGGCCTCGCCGCCTTTGCCTCCCGGTCCCTCACACGTCCGCTCGGCGCGCTCGCCGAGGCCGCCCACGACGTGGCGCGGCACCGGCTGCCCGCAGCTGTCACCCGTATCCAGCAGTCACCGCAGCACCATGGTGAGCTTCTCCCGCCGACGGATGCGCCGGACAAGCCCGACTCACGGCTGCTGGGCGGCGCGGCGGAGATCGCCGAAGTGGCAGCGTCCCTGAACCAGGTGGAACACACCGCCCTCCACCTGGCCGCCCAGCAGGCCCGCCTGCGCCGTAACACCACCGAATCGCTCGCCAATCTGGGCCGCCGCAACCAGAACCTCGTGCGTCGTCAGCTCGGTCTCATCACCCGCCTGGAACGGCAGGAACTTGACCCCGACGCCCTCGCCGAGCTCTTCGAGCTCGATCACCTCGCCACCCGTATGCGGCGCAACGCCGAAAGCCTTCTGGTCCTGGCCGGGCAGAATCCGCCGCGGCCCACGGCAGCACCCGCCGACGGCCTGGAAGTCGTCCAGTCCGCCATCGCCGAGGTGGAGCAGTACCGGCGGGTCCTGATCGCCACCGTGGAGCCGGTACGGGTGCGCGGGCACGCCGTCGCCGATGTCGCCCACCTCCTCGCCGAACTCATCGAGAACGGGCTCACTTTCTCGCCACCGACCGAACCGGTCGAGGTACACGGCTGGTACGACACCGAGGACGACACCTACTGCTTCGCTGTCGTCGACCACGGCGTCGGCATGTCCGAAGCCGACAGGGAACGTGCCAACGCCCACCTCTCCGACGCCGGCGAGGAGGCTTTCCTCGCCGCGCCCACTCGGTTCCTCGGCCACCTCGTCGTCGGCCGACTCGCCCACCGCCTCGGCGAAGGTGCCCAGGTCCACCTCTTCGACACCACCGGCGGCGGCCTGTCCGCACTCCTTGCCCTCCCCGGGCGCCTGCTCGCCCCCGTGGAGAGCCCCTCCTCCTCACCCCCGCCCGCCGGGCCCGCGGTGTCCTCCCTGCTCAACGGCTTCCGAGCAGGTGTCGCCCGTGGCGAAGCCCGAAGCACACAAGGAGCGTCATCGTGACCACCGCCATCCAGAATTTCGGCTGGCTCATCTCGGAGTTCGTACGCACCGCCGACGGCGTCACCGATGCCGTCGCCGTCTCCTCCGACGGTCTGCTCATGGCCGCCTCGGACAGCCTCGGCCGAGATCGCGCCGACCACCTCGCCGCCGTCGTCTCCGGCATCACCAGCCTCGCCCAGAATGCCGCCACGGCACACGGCTTCCGCGGCATGAAGTTGGTCATGATCGAAATGTTCGGGGGCTTCCTCATGGTGGGTCGCATCCGTGACGGCAGCTGCCTCGGCGTCCTCGCCGCCGAGGGCTGCGACGTCGGCCTGGTCGGCTATGAAATGGCCATCCTCGCCGACCGCGCCGGAGAGCTGCTGACCCCGCAGCTGGTACGCGAGCTCCACACCGCTCCCCTGGCCGCGGGATAGTTGCGGCGCCCTCCGTCGGGAGGCATCGCCGCCACCACGCGATACCGCCGCCGCCCGAGGCGTTGTCCTTCACTGTGCAATGGTCCAGCGTCAACGTGCCGTCGTTGAGTATGCCGCCACCAATGCCGCCACCATTGCCGTCAGGGCCTGTGTCGCCGTGGGCAGCGGCAGCGATGCTCCCCCGAATGGAAGGGACCGATCAACCGGTACGGCCCACCGCCGACGGGCGACCGCCCCAGCCACGGCTGGTCTGCCCTGCTGATGGCGTGGCCCGCCGCCAGGCCGGCCCGGCGCCGAAGGCCGGCGGGTGGCCAGCCCGAGCGAACGGGGCCCCGCGCCACGCCGTGCCCGGGCAGGATTCGAACACAGGCACATGGCTCCGGAGTGATTGCGCCGATCGAGCCTCGCACCCCTCTTGACCTGCGCGGGAGTAAGCTCGTGTCTTCTTCCCCACCCAACCTGGCACGCGTCCGGCACAACTTCTTCGTCCCGAATGTGGAGGAGCGCCGTCCGGCACCCTTTCACATCACTCGTCTGCACCGTCGGGGGCGACGGCGAGCAGTTGTCCGCTGAGGCTGGTACCTGACACAGGTGCGGCGCGCTGCCCGTTCAGGAGCCAACCAGGTGCATGGGTTCGCGGCGCGGCAGGCACGCGCTGCTGAAGAGAGGGAGAAGGTACCTCCGCATGTCACACCGCGTCGCGATTGCGCCGGAGGCCACGTGGGTGGCCAGGTGGGCGGGAGCTCTGCTGTGCCTCGCGGTGGCTGCCATCCATGTCGTGGACCAAGGCGGCATCACGGCAACGAGGGACCCCTTTTACATCGGCGTCGCCTACCACGTCCTGGAGATCGCGGCCGTGATCGCCGCCGTACTGCTCCTCCTCGGCTTCGTCCGACCGGGATGGCTGCTGGCAGCCGGGGTTGCCCTCGGCCCCCTGCTGGGCTACATCCTCTCCAGGGGTCCTGGGCTGCCCGACGCCAGCGACGACGTCGGCAATTGGACGGAGCCGCTCGGACTGGTCAGCCTGGCCGTCGAAGGAGCCCTGTTCCTGTTGTCGGTGCCGCTCTTCGTACGGAGTTCGCGCCGCAGAACCTAAGTTGCGCCGAGTGGCCTGCGCTGATCGCCGAGGAGGCGCTGCGCGAGTCGATCCGGGCTCAGCTCATGCTCGCGCTGGACGGCGCCGGACGACTGGCCGATGCCCTCCCGGCCGATTCCGAGATCCGGCACCGCCTGGGGCATCAGCGGGGCCGCCCGACAAGGCTTGGTGGCCCCGGCGTGGTCATGCCTGATTTGGCGCCAAAGGCCCCAGGCGCCCGGGGTGGCCGCTCGAACTCGACTTGCGGCACACAGAGGGCACGTCACCCCCCAAACTGACCTGGACAACAAACAAACCCCAGGCCAACGACCTGGGGTTTCTCTCTGCCGCCAGCCAATGGACCACCGCCGCCGCCCCTGCCGGAACTCGCGAACCTGGCCATGGGCGGCACCCTGCCCGGTAGCCTCCGTCAGCTCTCCGGCCCCGGCGGCTGCACCCACCCCATCCGCCTCGACGGCCACCGCACCGAATACGACCTCGACGCCGCGACCGGCGAGATCGGCCGCGTCCTCCACCACCTCGTTTCATGACATCTCGTGCCGGAACATCCGCTCACGCATCGCGCACGCATGACAGGGCGGCCGGCCTTTGCTGCCGGACCCTCTGGTGTCACAGCCCGCAGGAGCCGCGGTCGAGGTGGAAGTAGCGGGCGTTGGCCCAGCGACACAGCCGGATACCGACGGTGACGCCGACGATGGTGATCAAGGCGGGCAGGTATCCGCTGGCGACCTGGACAATCGGGATTGCCGGGCACCCTCCGGAGATCGCCCAGCCCGTACCGAACAGCACTGCGCCGGGGATCACGCCGGCGTGGATGCGTCCCGGGGTGCGGCGGACCCGCAGCAGAGCGAACGCGCAGATGATGATCACGACGGCACCGGCAAAGGAGAGGAGCATGCGCAGGTCCTGGAAGGTGAACATGCGGTTCAGCTCGGTGTAGTCGCCGAAGCCGATGTTGGAGACGGTATAGCCGAGAGTGAGGCCGGTGATGATGTTTGCCAGCAGAATCGCGCCCCGAGTTCGCATCAGATCACCTTCCACAGCAGGAACGACACCGCGACGGCGGTGCCGAAGAACACGGCGGTCGCGACGAGGCTGACCAGGCGGAGACGGCCGCAGCCGTTGAGTCCGTGGCCGGAGCTGCACCCACCGGCCAGCCGAGTGCCGAAGCCCACCAACACGCCTCCGACGAACAGCAGAACGGTCATGGTGGTCGGATTTGCGGTGACCACGTTCCGGAATCCCGGGCCCATGTCGAAGCGGAGGTGGAACCGCCCGGAGGTGACCGCGGCGATCAATCCCCCGAAGAAAATTGAGACCAACAGGGCAGCCTGGGTGACCAGCGGGGCGGGGCCCGGGCTCGTGACCGAGGTGTCCTCACTCGCCGACGGTTCGGCGTCCGTTTCGAGCAGTTGTGACGTCCCGTACCCAACCGGCGGCACGGTGGGCGCGGCGGGGCCGGTGCCGAAGTGCTCCGCCGTAGCTGCGGCGAGAGCTTCAGCGAGAGCACGCTCGTCGGTGAACTCCTCGTCCATCCGCTCCAGGCGGCGCTCCCTGCGCCAGTGCAACACGCGATCCCATGCGGACGACACCCCGAAAGACCGGTCTGTGGTGAGGGCGTAGTTGATGGTGATCAGAGCGAGCCCGGCAGCGCCGGCCCACCAGGGCCAGTAGCCACTCATGCCGGGCCTCCCATCCATTCGGTGAATCGAGCCCACCAGCCGCGCTTCTGGCTGGGCCCCTGCTCCGCGTGTCGAGATGGGCGGTCCGGAGGCTGGGGAAACGGTGGGGGTGGTGACGGTCGGTAATGCGAGACCGGTATCGTCGGAGATACCGCGCCGAACTGAGCCATGGTCTCCGGTGCCGCGGTCACAGGTGCTGACGGCTCCGGTGGCCGCGCCGGTGCCGGCTGCGGCCAGGACGCGTTCTCCGGAGGCCAGGGATTGTGTTGTGGAGGGGCCTGCCGGGGTCCCTGCTCCGGGCCGGTGGCACCGGACCGGTCCTGGCCGGTGGCGGCGTCTTCAAGGTGTCGTGCGCGGGCTCCGTTGGGCAGCAGGCTGATCGGCACACGCTCGCCGGTGAGTGACACCTGGTAGCGCGCACAGCCGAGCCACTGATCCTCGCTGTCGCAGTAGTAGTCTCGCCAACCTTGCAAGCTCGCCCTGAGCAAGGGGAAAAGGGGGCATCCTGCGGCGTGCGAGCAACTCACGTTGCTCCCTTCTGACCGGCGCACACCACCCGTTCCGTCAGGGCGGTTGCCGTTCTCGGTCTCTTGCCCTCGCCGCGCCCGGGTCGACGATCTGAAAAGGCGCGGTGATGGCCTGTCACGATGCGGAGCAGTGCCTTCCTTTCTCGACCGGGCGAGATGGAACCATTGATTTGGTGTCCCGAGCAACCCCAGGGGAATTTCGGCCGTGACCGCTTGCCATCGCCGAGTGAGGTGTGCCACGCGATATGGGGGCGTGATGCACCCTCATGGCCGTATCTCCGCTCGGCGGGAGTCAGTTGTTCGTGGAGACGGTGCACGCATGGGGGTTGTTTGTGGCGAAAATGTGAATTCGACTGTGACGAAACTGTTGATATTACTGGTCGTTAATGAGGGCGCCAATGAAGGGGAATCATGTGCCGACGTGCTGTCTGCCAGTCATGCCGGAAGGCGACCTATGAGGGCTGCGGGAGACACGTGGAGCAAGTGCTCGCCGGCGTGCCAACACCTCAGCGGTGCATGTGTGAGTCGGCGGAGCGCGAGCCTGTAGGCACAGGGGAGCCGATGACTCGAACGGGCCCGGAGCCGGGCCGACCGGACGGGACGGTGCGACGCACACACGTTCCTCGACGCATGGACGGTCCACCGAGCCGATCGAAGGTTGGCTGGTGGACCCGACTCATCGCGTGGATGAAAAGTCCAGCATGAAGTAAGTGGAGGCAGAACAGTGCGCTCGCTGGACGGGTGAAGCCATGGGCACGCTCACGGGCTGACACACGGCTCGCGAACTCCGCCCCCTCGTCCCGCCGGGAACGTCCGGGTGCGGGCGTGGTCAGCCGAGGCACAACCCGAGCAGGCAGACCTCCGTCGGCGACGTTGAGACCCATGAGGGGCCGGTGGTCTGGGACGTACCCGGCTTCGTGCCGTCGCCCGTCGCGGGCGCCGACGGCTGTTGCGCCGTCGTACCGGAGCGGTCGGAGGTCGTGTCGCCGGCGGCCGGGGCGGTGGTCTGCGGCTGCGGGGGCGCCGTCGCGGCCGGGCGGACAGGAGCTACGGTGTCCGGCCGGGCGATCGATGACGTCCTGCGGGGCGGTGCCGCGAGGTACTGCTGCCGCGGTGCGTTGGTCGTCGGCGGCTGCGGCTGGGAAGGGACGTGTGACGGCCGGTGGGAGGGTTGAGCGGTCGCTGGTGCGGCGGCCGGATGGTTCTGCTGGGGCGTCTGCTCCTGGATGGCGCTCGTCCTCGGGTCGTCCGGTGCCACTGCTGCCTGCGCCCGGTCGGTGGAGTGCCGGTCCATCATGGCGATACCCAGGCCGCCTCCGACGAGTGAGACAGCGCCCGCGACCGCTGCCCGGCGCTTGTTCTTCCTCCAGCGGGCCAGTCGGCGACGGCGTGCCGCACGCCCCTGCCGTGCGGGCGGCAGGTCCTCGGCGTCGGCGGCGACGTGCGGGGCCACGTCCATGGCAGTGTTGGACTCCGCCTCGCCGTCCGGGAGGCTGTCGTGCCATGTGACGGAGGCCGCGGGGCCCCGATGGGCCGTTGTGGCTGGTCCGGCGCTCGTCATCGCCGGGGCCGAGCCGCTGTGGCCGTCGGCGGCGTGCGGGGCGATGTCCGGGGCGTAGGCGCCGCACCCGGGGCACACCAGTGCGCCGTTGAGGTGCCGACGGCATGAGGAGCAGTAATCCATCTGCGGTTTTCCGGTCTTCCTGGTTCGACGTGCCGTCGGCCCGCCTGGGCCATGGCTTGGTCCTTGGGTGAGGACGGGACACGCGGACGTACCCGCGCCGAGGCCCACCCCTAGCGCGGCGACCCGCGCCACTGTGGCTGACCAGCCGCAGCGACCCCGGTGCTGCCGTCCCAACGACGAGCTTGCTGACCCGCATCCCGTCCGGTCAGCAATTCCGCTGCCTGGTGCTGCGTGTGTTCCGCGGCACGTTGAGCTTCCGCGACGACGTCACCCCGCTCGCGTATCAGGTCCTCATAGATCGGCAAGCGATCGTTTCCAGCGGAGCTGTGTGTCATGGTCGGCCCACTTTCATGGCGATCGATAAAGAGGCCGGTCCACTGTCGGGCTCGGTCGAGCCGGGCAGCGATCCCGTGGCCGGTCAACAAATAGATGACGGCCGGAAGACCGTAATTGAGGACCACGCGTGTCTCCTCGGTGTCCATCGTGAAAATATCCTGTGATCACCAGGACGGCCGGCCCGCTGTGCCCCGCACGAATTCGACGAACACATTCGAGCGGTTCGCGTCGAGCAGGAACAACAGGATCCACAGGCCCAGCAGACCCGCCGCATGCCGGCGATCGTGCAGGTGGTGCCG
Source organism: Streptomyces hygroscopicus (assembly GCF_026168105.1). GTDB lineage: Bacteria > Actinomycetota > Actinomycetes > Streptomycetales > Streptomycetaceae > Streptomyces > Streptomyces hygroscopicus_D. The sequence continues at coordinate 44,687 of NZ_LBMW01000023.1, read as the reverse complement.
GCCGTACGCCGTGTGGTGGCCTGACGGTGCAGGGAGCGGTCCGGGCCCGGCGGCTCGCCGTATGCCTGGTATCCGGGATTCGGGTCGATGTTTCTCACGGGGATATCCGATCTGACGTAGTGCCGTGTGTGCGCGCTCGCGCCAGGGCACCCAGATTCATCCGGTCGGTACCCCGCTTCTCCCTACTTCTGCGTTCCGCACGCACTGCAGCGTTACAGCGACGTCTGTGATGTCCCGAATATGGCTGCCTATACAGGAACTTACCTGCATGTTCACACGTCAGGGAAGTTTTCCGGACTGAATGGAGGAGTGTGATTCGGGTGCCTCCGCAGTCCTCGGCCGACGGTGTCTGCGTAATTCGTGACCATGCCATGAAGGAGGTCAGGGTGTTCCTTCACAGGGTTGTCGGTCTCGCAACCATTCCCGTTCCCCCGTGACACTCCTGACCTGCGGCGCGCTGTTGGAAGTGACCCCGGGCGGGGTCATGGCGCCCATCCTCCGGGGGGAGTGTTTGGAGGCGCCGACATGCTGGGGCAGGTTCGGTTCCCCCCGTGCCGGGCCTGCCCCTGCTCTCCCAACTCGGAGAGCCGTGTGGCGTTGGGCGCCCCGGGGGTGTGACGGCCCGGCACTCCGGTGCGCTGCAGGAGTGGGCCCAGGGACCCAGGGGCCTCGTTGCACCTGCTCGCCCCCTTTTCCGAGCAGGTGGTCGCGCAATGAGGGGCAGGCTGGTGAATCCCCCGTCGTCTGCCTGCCCATGCGCACCCCGGCGCCGGGTCCGGGAGGGAGTGTGCGTCGGCCTGGGCAACCGGGACCCGAACGCCCGCAAACCGAACCGTCGGGCCTGGGGGGAACCACGAGCAACGCGATGATCGGGGTGGGTGTGCAGGGTCTGCTGGCGGACCGCTATGAGTTGCAGGAGCTGCTGGGACGCGGCGCGATGGGCGAGGTGTGGCGAGCCCGCGACCAACTCCTCGGGCGGCCCGTGGCCGTCAAACTGCTGCATGCCGAGGAGGCGGCGGACGCCGACCGATTCCGCCTGGAGGCGCAGATCGCCGCCCGGCTCAACCACCCCAACGTCGTGGGCATGTACGACTTCGGCTCGCACCATGACCAGCCCCACCTGGTCATGGAACTCGTCGACGGCTGGAACCTGGCCCAAGAACGCTCCCTGCGCGGTGCACTGCCCCCGGCCGAGGCGGCAGCCATTACGGCCCAGGCGGCCACCGGCCTCTCCGCGGCACACCAACAGGGAGTGGTCCACCGGGACGTCAAACCCGCCAACGTCATGCTGACCACCGACCGCACCGTGAAGATCACCGACTTCGGCATCGCACGCTTCGCCGAGGAGGCCGCCAGCAGCCCGTCCGCCACGGGAAAGATCATCGGCACCGCCGACTACCTGCCTCCGGAACGCGCGTTGGGCCGTCCCGCGCAGCCCGCGTCCGACGTCTACTCCCTCGGCTGCGTCCTGTACGAACTGCTCACCGGGCGGCCTCCGTTCAGCGGAGCCACGTCACGGGCCGTGGTCCAGCAGCACGTCAGTGCCACACCAGCATCGCCCGACCACCTGCGCCCGGGCATACCGCAGCCGCTCTCCGACTACGTGCTGCACATGCTCGCGAAGGACCCGGCTCGCCGGCCCACCGCCGAGCAGGCAGCCGCCTGGCTGGCCGCGCAGAACGGGACACCACGACCGGCCGAGCACGACGGCACCAGCCTCATGTCCGCCCCGGCAATTCCATCGTCTTCGGCCCTGCACGCCGGTGAATCCCGCGCCGGCACGCACTCCCGCCCCAGCGGTCGCCGCACGCCGGCCTCCAAAGCCGTTCTCGCCGGCGCCGGCCTCGCGCTGTTCGCCGGGGCTGCGGCCCTCGGAGCCTCGCTGAATTCCGGCGCCGCGGCGCCTACGTCTCCGGCCTCTCCCTCACCCACTCGCATCGCATCGACACCCGCCGGTCTGTCCCCGGCCACGACGCCATCGCCTGCCCCTCCGTCCGCCAGGACGTCACCCGGGCCGGAGCACGGTGGCGACAAGGGCGGCGAGCGGCCAGGCAAGCACGACGACGGGAAAGGAGGAAAAGGACGGCAACGGCACTCCGGCGGCTGAGCCGCTGGGAGATGCCGTGCACAGCCGTGAGGGCAGACAGAGGGCCCCAGGTTTGCCTGCGTGAGGACTGCGGTGAGGTTTCGAGGGTAGTCGGGTGCGCAACCAGTGGCGCTTCGGACAAGCGGATCACCGCGACCGTTGTGTCGGCCGATGATCCCGGCCGGGCAGTGGTCGGCCGCCAGATCCTCTGAGGTCCGCGTGCATGCGGGTGCTTCTACAGGTCCTTGTGGCCACGACGTGCGCCGGGCGGCCTGCTGAGAGGTTCGCCACGGAGACCCACCACCTCGCGTCCGTCGCGATCACCTCGGGCTGTGGATCCGTGGTGCGCGTGACCGCTCGGTGCGGTGAACGGCTCGACAGCGGCCCGTCGGCGCAGCCGACGGACACGGCTTCGACGCCGGCGTCCTGAGCAGGTTCGGTATCCGGCCGGCCAGGCACGGCATGGAGCGTGCGATCTTCGGCCGGCCGGAGGGCTGAGACGAGGCAAGGGCTGGGCTCGCGCCGCAGTGGTGCGATGCGAGCCCAGCCCTCGTCGGTCAGAGAGCGGCGCCGTCAAAAGGCGCCGGTGCCGTTGGGCGTGCCGAGACCGGTCGGCCCGTCGTATCCGGGACCCGCGGTGCACAGGTAACTGCCTCCGCAGAAGCCGTTGCTGCCCGCGGTGACGTCGTTGAGCGCCGACGTGTGGCTGTACGGATACGAGCCGCCAACGACCTGAGAGGTGTTTCCGGCCAGTGCGTAGACGCTCGCGATGATCGGCGACGAGACGCTGGTCCCTCCGACTTCGACCCATCCGTCGGCACCCTGTGCGAGACCGAGTTGAAGCTCGGTGTCGCACAACAACGCGCCGCCGCAGCTGTTGTACGTGTCATGGACCGCCACCCCGGTGTTGGGGTCGGCGACCGCAGACACATCGGCGACGGCACGCTTGGCGCATCCGGAGTCGTGCTGCCAGGACGGCTTGGCCTCGTACGGCGAGCAGCCGGAGCCCGCGCCGCTCCAGGCGGTCTCGGTCCAGCCGCGCGAGTTGGACGCCTTGCTCAGCGAGGTGCCGCCCACGGCGGTGACGTACGGGGAGGAGGCCGGCCAGGAGACGCCGTAACCGGAGTCACCCGAGCTCGCTGTGATCGCGATGCCGGGGTGGTTGAAGTGCGAGTCGACGGAGGTGACGGTGTTGTCCTCGGCCCCGCCCCAGCTGTTGGAGACAGAGACGACGCCCGAAGTGGTGGCGGCGGTGTCCTCGGCCGTCGTGAGATCCGGGACGTTCGCCGAGTTTGCCTCGACCAAGAGGATGTGGCAGCCAGGGCATGTCGCCGAGACCATGTCGAGGTCGAGGCTGATCTCCTCGGCCCATCCGTAGTCACCGGAGGGCAGCGGCGCTGTCTGGCCGCTCTCATTCACCTTGCGGAAGCAGCCGTTGGCGGTGGTGCACGACGGCAGGCCGTAGGCGCTGCGGTAAGCGGCCAGGTCCGACTCGGCGTTCGGATCGTCCATGGCGTCGACGATCGCCACCGTTCGACCGGATCCCGAGGTACCGCCCAGTTTGTAGGCGGAACGCAGATCGGACGGCACGTACCCCCTCGTGGTCGGGGATCCGGTGGTGAACGGTGACATACGGCCCGAGGCGGTACGGTGGGCTTTCATGACCCCGAAACAACGGGCTTGCCCGCTTTGCGAGGGATGGACGCAGCCGAAGTCCGTCGTACTCGCGGAGGCGGACGCGCGCGGGGCGGGCGAGTGAGCGGCGGCCTGGACATCGGTGGCCAGGCCGATGGTGAGGGCAGTGACGACCAGTGTCAGCATCGCGGTGAGGGCAGCTGCGATCCCCCGCACCCGGCGTCTTGGTTGGTGGCGGTGGATTGCCGGTGGTCCGGAGGGTATCTCGCTGCCGTGCATCAAGCCTCCGTGCGGTTTCAGGCGGTTCGGAAGGGCCACATGACCAAAATCAGCGTTGACAGACGGCATGTCAGGTCAGTTGCGGGCCAGATGGTTTCACCATGCGGCCAGCCTCTTGCGCTGGTCAAGGCCATGCCAATGCAGGTCTTGTGAGGCTGCCGCGGTAAACGAGTGAACCGCCGGTAACGCTGGTGTGTCCGCGCCAGTACTCACTACGGGGCCACGAAAACTTCTGCGCCACCTGTGGGGATGATTTGCCTGACGGAACATCGGACCCGCCCCGAGCCGGGACCGCTCCACGAGCGCCTTGGGGAAGGGCCGGTAGTCCACTGACAGCACCGACCAGGGCAGAGCCTCATGCCACACCGGCACCTGCCGGTTCGGCTTCGCCGCAGCCCGGGGCCGGCTGCACGTCGGCCGTGGCGGTCTGCCGGCCGTTCTCCAACTTGCTGACCGGGACTTGGTCCAGCCGTCACCGAGTCGCTCGGTGAGCTGGACGCCGGTGAGCCGACCGTCGGGGCACGTGAACCTCAGTTCTCGCGAGGTTCCCCGCCCGACCGACCGTGTGGTGCTCATTGGACGCCGCGAAGTAACCCATGTTTCACCTAACCGTGTCTCGTACGGCGCTCATTGGGCCGATGATTGAGCGGCGTTCTGGAACCCGAGTGACCAGAGCGGTTTTGTTTGGGCTCACTGATCACGAAGGCCGAGGCCATAGGCGTGTCAGGCAATCTGTTGTCTTCTTCGGCCTCAAGGGGGAATTCCGAATCCCGTCCGCCTGTCGCGGAGGGTTCGGGCGGATCCGACGGTGGCAGGGCTCTCGGCAACGGTGCCCTGTTGGCATACGCCGGCTGTGTTCTCCTGATGGTCCTTCTGGGGCTGATGGGGCCGTCCGCCGTCGAGCCGCTGTTCGGGCCCGCCGGATACCTTCCGCCGTGGTTCTGGAACGTTCGTCCGCCGGACCTCCTCATCTGGGTGCTCGTCGCCGTGGTGCTGCTCGTCGGCACTGCCGCTGTGATCGCCGGGCTCGCCGCGACGCGCCGCGGATGGTCTCCCCGCCCCCGCACGTTACTCACTGCCGGCACGCTCGCCGTCCTCGGCCTGGTGTGCGTGCCCCCCTTGGGAACCACGGATCCGCTCAACTATGCCGCTTACGGCCGGATGGCCGCCCTCGGGCTCGACCCGTACCGGGTGACGCCTTTTGGACTGGCCCGGAACGGCGACCCGATCGGGCAACTGTCGATCGCAGAACCATGGCTGCACAATCCGTCGGTCTACGGGCCTCTGGTCACCGCGACCGAATGGGCCGCCTCGCTGGTCGGCGGCACCTCGATGCTGCTCACCGTGTGGGTGCTGTCCCTGCTCAGTGGTGCCGCGTTCGTTGCCACCGGGGCGCTCCTGCTGCGTCTGGCCGGACCGGATCCGCAACGACAGGTGCGCTCGCAGTTGATGTGGACCCTCAATCCGGTGTTGCTGTGGAACCTGGTGGTGGGACCCCACGTCGATGTGCTCGGTGCATTCTGTGTGGTCGTCGCCTTCTGGGCGCTGCGGCGTTCCGGTCTCGCCGTCGGCCTCGCGCTCGCGGCGGCGACCGCGGTCAAGCTCACACTGGGGATCTTCGTGCTGCCCTTCGCATGGGGCATGCGGCACGACCGACGCCGCCTGGCCGCCGCCGCGTCGGCCGGTGTACTGCTGCTGGCACTCGGATACGGCTTCGTGCCGCGGGCCATCCGCAATGCCGCGGCCGTCAGCAACCAGCCAGTGGTCGGTTCCCCGTGGCCGCTGCTTCAGCGCAGACTGCTGACACCCGTGTTCGGTTCCGCAGCCGTGCACCTCGTGCCGGTCGTGGAAATCCTGATGGTCCTCGGCATCGCTGCTCTGCTTCTGGTGGCGCTGCCACCGGTCGAGGACGGCGCCATCGTCCAGGCGACGGCCCGCCCGGCACTGGCACTCGCCGCCGGTTACCTGCTCGGCACCGCCTACGTCCGGCCGTGGTACGACGCGGTCGCCTGGATCCTCGTGGCGATGCTGCCCCGCTCCTGGTTCGACCTCGTGCTGATCGCGCACACCACCTGCATGACGTTGCCGTTCGACCCCGGTCTGCCCTACCCGATGCACCCGGACTGGCTCAACTACGTCGTCCGCCAGACCGGTTACCGAGCCATGCCCTATCTGCAGGCGCTGCTGCTCATGGCCGTTGTCGCCATCTGCCTGCGGCGGATCCGCAACAGGCGTGCAGGAACCACAGGCGCTCCTCCGCGGCACGCTTAGACGGCGGCCCCTGCACCGCCGTAGCCGGGCAGGACACGTCCCATCCTCTGTCCGGCCGAGGCAGCGGCTCCATGCCCGTCCCGTGGCCGACCGCGCTGCCCAGGCCAGGGTCCAGGTCGCCGGGGAGGAAGTTCGCCACCTCTGCGTCGTGGCCCTCGAACGCGGCCTTGCCCATCCTCACGTGGACCCGTTTGGTGCCCATGGTGACGACGGTCCCGGGTGACCCGTGGTGGTACAGGGGCTTGCCGCTTGGCACTCCGACTGTGACCTTGCCGGCCTCGTCGTCGGCGGCAGCTTTCACCGGGATTCCCCGCTGTTCCCCACTCGATCCGGTGCACCTGTGGTGCAGCCCGCGTTTGTCAGTGCTCGCCCGTATGCCGCGGAGCGTTGGGTCGTCTGCTGTCGCTCCAAGGCGAAAGCGCGATCAAGGGGGGTGGCTCAGAAGAGGTTCCCCGAGCCACGTCGGTCCGGGACTTCGTGAAGCTCCGATCAACGTTAATGACTTTTGATGTCACTCGGCGGCTCGCGTGCCGCAAGAGGCAGATGCACGGGCGAGCCGAGTTACCCCTGCTCCGCCGGCGCATTCTCCTCCAGTGATCACCACACAGTGCTACCACCGATTACGAGAGCCGTTGGCCTGGACGCACCCGTCGATCGCAGCGCCAGGAGATCACTGACACTGCTTCCAGGCCAGGTGGTACACGGTTTTGATCCCGCCGTCCGTCGAGTCCATCTCCATGAAGCTGGTGGCGCTCGGGCTCGAGGTGCCGGGTTCGACCCGCAGTTCAGTGTTGATGTTGAGGTTGCGCTCCTCCCCGCAGGGGGCGAAGACCCGGGCGGCGACGTCCACGGTGTCGGTCGTCTGCCAGTTGCCGTTGAACCCGCCGTTGAAGCGATGGGTCGAGTTGGTGGTGTGGGCGTTGCCCTGGAAGTGGTAGCTGGCCCGCTGGGTCCCGGACGCACCCGGCGCCAGTGACGCGAAGCCGCGGTAGCCGGCGGACACGATCGCGTAGGTGTAGCCACCGGGGACGTGCACTCGCAGGTTGAGCTGACAGTTCTTCTTCCGATCGGTCGGCGCCGACCCGGGCCCCACCTGGGCGAGGTAGTTACTGTAGGTGACGGTGAAGGCGGTGTTGTCAGGGGACACGGTCACGGCGGCCGTCCCCGCCGGGCAGCCGGAACCGTTGACCGCCACGGTGTCGATGACGATCCGGTCCGGCGGCGGGGACGGGTTGCCGCCGAAGGCCGACGAGCCGAACAGTGATGTGGCGACACCAGTCGCGGCCAGCGCGCGGAGCACCATGGGCTTCCCTTCGATCGTCCACGGATCCAGGGCGGGCGTCGCTTTCCGAGCCCGACCCCCGGATTCACGTGGGCATCGCACCACACGTTGCGTGTCCGCGTGCAGAAGGTGACGCTCCAGTCACTCAAACGGCCTTCACGGTGGAGAGCTCATTCACCCACGCACGGGGACGGAGCGGCGCGCGAGCCGCTACATCACCCCCGGGGGGCGCGCCGAGGGTGACAAAAGCCGGGTTGCGTCCAGGGAAGTGGTGTACGGGTTCGAGGGCCCGGACCAAGTGCTTGGAAGATGCGGGCACGCCGTGGTGGGCGGCCCTGACGCCCCTGCCGCCCAGGGCTGCCGGGTACCGCTGCCGTCCATCGTTGCCGGTCTTGCGGTCAGTGCGGCGGCGGGTTTTGCGGCCGGTTGCCTTGGCGGCGCCGCGCAGGCTCCTGCCATCCACCGACCCTCCGCGCAGCCCAGTGGCACCGGCCGCCTTCGGGCGGCGGTTGGCAGTGAGGTCGCTCCGGTCAGTACGGCTCACGCGCTCAGCGCGAGCACGGCGGCCAGGGCGTGGCGCACTCCGCGCGGGTCAGGACCGCGCGGCCGAGGATGTGGCCGGCCATGGTGAAGCCGAGGACAGCCGGGGGGGCGTCGGCCGCAACGTCGATGGACTCGACGTCTAGGGCGTGCACCACGATGACTTAGCGGTGCGGGCCGTGCCCGGCCGATGGGGCCGCGCCGATGAAGCGGGCGGCGCGGGCGTCGTTGGGCAGCTGGAAGGCGCCCTCGGGCAGGCCGTCTGGCCCGCACCCCGGCGTACGGGCTGGAGGAGGGCGAGTACTACAGCGGCGCATGGTCCGAAGCCCACCGGGTCTTCCACCGCACCCTGCTGGAGGGCTGTGGCGACCCCGTCCTGCTGGAGACCTTCGACCTGACGTGGACCGCGAGCGAGCTGGCTCGCCGCTGGTCGGCGCACCGCGTTCCCGACCGGGACCACGTTGGCGAGCACCGCCGGCTGGAGGAGGCCGCACTGGCCCGGGACGCCGACACCGCGGCCGGGGTACTGGCCCAGCACCTCACCCTGACCGCGGCCGGACTGACCGGCTGTACTCACCGCGAAAGATTGCCGCCGGGTGGATCGACGCGGATGGCAATCCGGCAGATCCCGACCTGAAGACCCCGGCGCAGGGTGCCGCCACCCAGGTGTGGGCGGCCACAAGCCGGCAGCTCGCGGACATGGCGGGGTCTGCTGCGAGCACTGCGACACCGTGGCGTCCTGGAGCGCAGGCGAACTCATCAGCGCGGTACGCGCCTGTGCGACGGATCCCGCGCAGGCGGCACGGCTGTGGAAACCTTCGGCCGAACTCTGCACGGTGCTCGCCATGTGCCGCGGCCAGGTGCTCCGGATCGGCCAAGCCTGCCGGTCCGGACGGTCCATGGCGTGTGGTTGAAGCTCTAGCGGAGTCGGCTCACCATGTCCTGCACCGCGTCGATGACCACGTCCGGCCGGTCGCTCGGGATGTCATGTGAGCTGTGCTGCGCCACTACGAGGTGCCGGTTGGGTGCGGCATTGGCGAACTCCTGCTGGGCCTGCCGCCACAGCAGCGCGTCGTCGGCCGTCGGGAAGGGGGTCTTTGAGGACACGATCGCGGTGGCCGGAACGTTCTGGGGCCAGGACAGCTTGTGGTAGGCGCGGTGTACGGGGCCGTAGTGGTCGGCCTCGGCGAGGAGTTGGCGGGTCGCCCGGGTCTGTGGCTTCTTCTTGAGCGCTGCGATCTGCTGCTCGTTCGCGGCCACGAGCTTGGCGGTCTCGCCGTCGGTGTAGAACTCGGGGAGGCTGGCGTCCACGAGGACGGCGCCGGTGAGCCAGTGCGGGTGCTGCCTGACGAAGTACGTGGCGATCTCCCCGGCGAGGGAGTGGGAGACCAGGAGCACGTCCTTTGTGGCTCCCAGCTGCGTCAGGCCGGCCTCGAGGTCGGAGGCGGCGTTCTGTGCCCTCCACGGCCCGGGTACGTCGCTGCTCCTTCCTTCGCCGGCGCGGTCGTAGGTGATGATCTCGGACCCGGTCTTCTTCGCGAGCACGGGCACGATCTTCTTCCAGTACGACGCGTCGAGACCTCCGCCGGCGTCGAGGACGATGGCCGGGCCATGGCCAGGCGTCACGTAGAACGCCAGCTTGTGACCGTTGTTGGTGATCATGTGAAGTGACGGCTGGGCGACGGTCGTTGCCGTCGGGGGCACCGAGGATGCCGTTGCACTGGTCCGGGACGCGGTTGTAGCCGGTTGCGCGTTCCTTGCAGTGGCTGCGTCGCAGGCGGTGAGGCCACAGGCGGCGACTGCGATGGAGGCCAGGGTGAGCGTCGCGTGCCGTCGTCGCCGACGCCGTGCGGTGGGGCTGGGCATGGGGGTTCCTTCCGCGAGAGTGGAGGAGGAGGTTCAGGCCGACCGTCGGCGACCTCGATGTGTCGAAGGATTTCGACGTCCCAAGCCTCGTCGTCCGCAGAGACGACCGCGACGGTGCACGCCCCCGAGAACGGAGGGGGGACAGCCCCACCCCGAGAGACGGGCTGCGCATTTGGCAGAAGGCTCGGTAGGTGCCCACGGAGAACGTTCACCCACTGAGGCTTTTGCAACCTCATGTCGGCCGGCGAGTATCAGCGTTTGAACGGCCTTGACCTGGGTGCCCTCCGGGCTGGGCGCCGGTATCTGGGGGCGAGTTCGGCATGGTTGCCCTGGAGCAGCAGGGTGGGTTCGGTGTCTGTCCAGCGTCGGATCACGTCGCGGTCCTCGATGCCGGGAACGCACAGCACCTCGCCCTGCCGGTGGGCTGTGAGCAGGGATTGGGCGACGTCAGGGGCGGGCATGGCCCGCGGGTCGCCGTGGTTGGCGCCGCCGGACCATTCGGTGTCGACCAGGCCCGGGCACACGACGGTGGCTTTCACCCCGGTCCCGCGCAGTTCGCCTGCGAGGCTTCGGGTGAAACCCACGACGGCGGACTTCGCGGCCACGTAGAGGGTGCGCGGGAAGCCCATGTCGAGGCCGGCGCTGAAGGCCGGCAGGGAGGCGACGGTAACGATGCCGCCGGAGCCTGCGTGCAGCATCGCCGGGAGTACCGCCCGGGTGAGGGTGATGTGCGCTGTGGCGTTGAGCCTCCACAGGTGGTCGACGTCGTCGGGGGTGAGGTCGGTCAGCGGTGTGTAGCCGCCGGTACCGGCGTTGGAGACCAGCAGGTCCACCGGGCCGGCCTGGGCGCGGTCCACCACGGTGCGCAGGCCCTGGTGGTCGGCCAGGTCAGCGGAAAGGGTTTCGACTCGGCTTCCCGCCTGGCGCAAGGACTCGGCCTCGGCGGCCAGTTTGTCCTCGCGGCGGGCCACCAGGATCAGGTCGTAGCCCTGTGCTGCGAGCAGCCGGGCTGTGGCGGCGCCGATGCCGCTGCCGGCTCCGGTGACCAGCGCCGTGGGCCGGCCGGTCATGCCACGACCTGCGTCGGCGAGGCGGCCGGGTGCAGACGGTCGCGCAGGAAGGCCGCGGCGCGGTCGAGCGCCGCGGCGGCCTCGTCCAGGACGGCGGCGAAAGCCTGGAAGACGTGCGGTGCCCCGGCCACGACGTCGAGGGTGACGTCGACGTCGCCTTCGGCGGCACGCGCGGCCAGGCGCACCGCGTCGTCGAGCAGGACCTCGTGGCTGCCGGCCTGGACGAGTATCGGCGGCAGGCCGCGCAGGTCGGCGAGGGCAGGGCTGGCCAGCTCGCCGCGCGGGTCGGCGTCGCCCAGGTAGTCCGCGGCCCGCACGCGCAGGGCGGTGGCGGTCATCGACGGGTCGACCTCGGCCTTGGACTCCAGGCTGCGGCCGGACTGGGTCAGATCCACCCACGGTGACAGCAGGAGTGCCGCGGCGGGTTGCGGCAGCCCTGCGCGCCGGGCGGCCAGCAGGGTTGCCATCGCCAGACCGGCCCCGGCCGACTCCCCCGCGACCGCGATCCGCAACGGGTCGCCTCCGGCGTCCAGCAGTGCACGGTAGGCCGTGAGGGCGTCGTCGACGGCGGCCGGATAGCGGTGTTCGGGGGTGAGCCGGTAGTCGACGGAGACCACCTCGGCGCCGGTGCGGCGAGCGAGGTTGGCGACCACGGTGAGGCTGGTCTCCGGGGCGCCCACGGCGTAGCAGCCGCCGTGGAAGTGCACGATGGTGGCGGTAGGGACCGTCCCCTCGATGCGCACCCGCAGGGCGGGGACCCTGCCGAGTGCGGTCGGTTCGGTTTGCACGTCGGCGGGTACCGGAGCGGCGGTGAGCATTGCGCGGTACACCGGACGCATCGTCAGTGGATCCTGTGCCAGGTCGAGCTGAGAGCCGCGCAGCAGGGCGGTGACATTGTCCATCTGGGTGGTGCTCATGGCTGTACGTCCTCAGTGTTGGAAGCCATAGTTCATTAGAGATAAGATGTTAAGCACTATGAACCATGGTGGCAAGGTATTGAGGAGCGGATCGGTGAACAACGAGGACTTCCTGCGGCTTGTGGTGCGCGCCCAGATCCACCTGTGGAACGAAGCAGACACCGCCCTGCGCACGACCCATGACCTGCCGCTCGCCCACTACCTGCCGATGCGCGTCATCGCCCAGACCCCCCACTGCCGTGTCCAGGACATCGCCGACCAACTCGCCATCACCAGCGGCGGCGCCAGCCAAGCCGTGGACCGGATCGAAAAGGCCGGCCACGTCCAGCGCCAGCCTCACCCCACCAACCGGCGCTCCTCCATCGTGGAGCTCACCGCACAGGGACGCGCGCTCCTGGATGCCGCCGCCACAACGCTCGACCAGGAGATCGAACACCGCCTGGCCTCACTGCCGCCGGCCGCCCGCAACCAGATCACCGACAGCCTCACCGCGCTGCTCACCGAACACCGATGAAGTGACCCCACGGATCCCGCGCCAGGTCCGGTACCGACCCGATCTCGTCGGCGGAAGCCTCGCAGGCACCGGACTCGCCGTTTGATCGGCAGGAGTTGTCTGGACGAGCGGAGGTGCTTGCAGCCATGCAGACTCGACCAAGGGCTGGGATCAGAACGAGGTGTTCGCCGCCGGGAAATGACGGTCTGTCAGTTCGTTGTGCGTGCCAGGCAGGGGGCGGGTGCGGCCGAGACGCGTGGCGGGAGCAAGCCGTGGCTGGTCGAGGACGGGCTGTGGGAGCGAATCGAGCCGCTGCTGCCGGTGGCCGAGCGGCGTTTCCGGTATCCGGGGCGGCGGCGGATCGATGACCGCCGGGTGCTGTTCGGGATCCTGTTCGTGCTGTACACCGGCATCCCGTGGCGGCACCTGCCGCGGGAGTTCGACTTCGGCTCGGGAATGAGCTGCTGGCGGCGGCTGCGGGACTGGAACGAGGCCGGGGTGTGGCAGCGCCTGCACGAGTTGCTGCTCGCCGAACTACGTTCGGCCGGGATGCTGGACTTCTCCCGGGCCGCCGTCGGCTCTTCGCACGTACGCGCACTGAAGGGCGGGCCGGCCACCGGACGCTCCCCGGTGGACCAGGTCAGGACCGGCAGCAGGCACCACGTGATTGTCGAGGCGCATGGCATCCCTCTGGCGGTGACCCTGACCGGCGGAAACCGTAACGACGTCACCCAGCTGATCCCGCTAATCCAGGCCGTTCCACCGATCCGCGGCAGGTGCGGCCAACCGCTGTGTCGTCCCCGACGCCTCTACGCCGACCGCGGCTACGACCATGACGTGTACCGTGACCGCGTCCGCCGGTTGGAAATCACCCCAATCATCGCTCGACGCGGCACCGGGCACGGCTCCGGTCTCGGAATCCACCGCTGGGTCGTGGAGGGCGCCCTCGCGTTGCTGCACTGGTTCCGGCGCCTGCGTATCCGCTGGGAGATTCGCGACGACATCCACCAAGCCTTCGTCAGCCTGGGCTGCGCCAGCATCTGCTGGCGTCGGCTGAAGACCTCACTGTGATCCCGCTCCTTGGGGCGGGGCGTCGCTGTCGCTGTCGAAGTCGGGTACGTCAGTGGACAGCAGGTGCTCGGCGCCGTGTTCGAGGACCTTGGCCGTCTCGGTGGAGCGGGGGAGCATGGTCTTCTCGTAGGTGCGGATGGCGTCGTCGACGGTGGCGGCGTTGGCTAGGGCGAGGGCGAGTTCGCTGGCGTCGAGCATGGCGAGGTTGACGCCGACGCCGAGCGGGGGCATGAGGTGGGCGGCGTCGCCGAGCAGGGTCACCGTCGGGTTGTGTTCCCAGGTGTGCGGGACCGGGAGGGCGAAGAGGGGGCGGTCGACGTAGGGGCCGTCGTTTTCGGTGATCATCTGGCGCATGCGGGGCGACCAGTGGGCGTACTCGTCGCAGAGCACGGTGCGGATGCCGTGGGTGTCGTCGGTCGTCAGGCCGCTCGTGCTGATCCAGTCGACCGGGACTCGTTGGATGATGTAGACGCGGATGTGGTCTCCGCCGTTGCGCTGGGCGAACAGGCCACGCTTGCCGTCGGCTGCGTGGGCGCTGCCCCAACCGACCAGCTCGGCAATATCGGGGTGCCGGTTGTCGACGTCGGAGAACCATGCCTCCAGGAAGCTCACCCCGGTGTACTGGGGGACGGCGGGGGACACGGCCGGGCGTACCCGGGAGAAGGCGCCGTCGGCGCCGATGACCAGATCGGTCTCGATGGTCGTGCCGTCGGCGAAGCGCAACTGCCGCGGCCCGTCGGTGGGCCCGCTGATCGTGTCGAGGGCGCGGCCCCAGTGCACGGTTCCCGGGTGCAGGGAGTCGAGGAGCAGGCTGCGCAGCTGGCCGCGGTCGATTTCCGGTTTGAAGAGCTCGTCGGTCTCGGGGACTTTGTGGGACGTGATCTGGCCGGTGGGGTCCATCTGCCGCATTTCTTGCCCTTCGGGGCGGGCCAGCTGGAAGAACTCGTCGAGCAGGCCGGCTTCGCGCAGGGCGATTTGACCGTTGTCGGCGTGCAGGTCGAGGGTTCCGCCCTGGTTGCGTGCGTCGGGGCTCGGGTCACGGTCGTAGACGGTGACCGCGATGCCGCGCTGCTGGAGGATGCGGGCGCAGGTCAGGCCGCCGGGTCCGGCGCCGATGATGCTGATGCCGGCGCGGGCGGGTTCTGGGGAGTTCATGGTTGTTCCTTTCGGTCGACGAAGAGGGGGCATCGGGCGAGCGGGCCAGGGCGTTCCGGGGGCGACCTCGGTCTCGGACGGGCCCCGCAGCGGGGTTCCCTCGATGAACGTGACGGCGACCAGCTGTGCGGTGCAGGCGATCTGCATGCCGGCGAGGATGTGCCGCTCGACTAACTGCCACGCCTACAAAAGCAGATCAAATGCAAAAGTGCAACGAGTCAACTTTTCCAAGGGTTCGACTATCGGATACGCTCAAGTCATGACCGTTCCCCCCGTCGGCCGCCGCGAACGCAAGAAGGCGGCCACCCGACAGGCGATCGCCGACGCCGCGCTGCAGCTCTTTCTGGAGCGCGGTTACGACCAGGTGGGCATCCGTGACATCGCCGACGCCGCCGACGTGTCGACCGCTACGGTGTTCAAGCACTTCAGCGGCAAGGAAGCGCTGGTATTCGACGAGGACGAGGACCGGGAGTCAGAACTGACCGCCGCGGTGCGGCAGCGGGCATCCGGCCAGAGCATCCTCGATGCCCTCCGACAGCACGTCCTCGACACCTGGCTGCCGATCGCGGCGCATCCACAGATGACCGAGTTCACCAACCTGGTCGACTCAACGCCGGCGCTACGCGAGTACGCCGAACGCATGTGGACCCGGCACACCGACGGCCTCAGTGCAGCCATCGCCGACGAGATCGGCGTGGACCACGACAACCTCGCATGTGTGGCTCTTGCTCGATTCGTACTCCAGATCCCGGTTATCGCTCGCGGGCGGCAGGACCGCCGGGCCGCCGTCGAGGAAATCTTCGACATCCTCACCCAGGGCTGGGAACCGCCAAGCAAGCCGCCCGCGCCGTAGCGCCTGGGCTGTTTCCTGAGCCCGCCCGCCCCCACCGCGCGTCTTGGCCGCACCCACCCCTGCCTGGCAACGAGAACTGGCAGCCCGTCATTGACGAGCGGCGAGCGCACCTCATTCTGATCCCAGTCCTGAGCCGGCATCACGGCAGGCGCCGGCGTTGCTGATATCGGTCCTACTCGTATGCCCAAGCTCGCCCGGTCTGCCGGTACTCCTCCACGGGGATCGGATCGACCCCGGGCAGCATGTGTGCCGTGTAGAGAAGTCCGCCGAGGTGGTCGATTTCGTGGTGGATGAGACGGGCGAGTCCGCGTTCGTACTCGGTCGTCGTGGTCTCGCCGGTCAGGGAGGTGGCCTCCACCGTGATCTTCAGTTGACGGGGGACCAAACCGCGGACGTCGAAGAAGCTGAGGCATCCCTCGTACTGCTGGTCCGTCTCCTCGGAGCGGTCGGTGATGCGGGGGTTGAGCAGGATGACGGCAGGGGGCGTCGTCGGCCGGCATGACGACGGCGGTGGCTCGGGCGATGCCGATCTGCGGGGCGGCGATGCCCATGCTCCCTCGGCGTCGCCGACGTACGCCGCTTCCTCGTCCGCCTGGAGTAGGAGACCACGGCGGCAACGGCAAAGGAATCGCACCGAGTTCTGCGCTCGGCCCTCTCCTCCGCCTGCCGCGAGGAACTGATCACCCGCAACGTCGCCAAGCCCGTCGAGCCACCCCGCACCGACAGCCGCGAGCTGAAGCCCTGGACCTCGAGGAGACGCTCGACTTCCTCGCGGCCTCCCGCAAAGACCCGCTCTACGCGGCCTTCGTCCTCGTTATCGCCATGGGCCTCCGCCGAGGAGAGATCGTCGGCCTTCGGTGGTCTGACCTCGACCTCGACGACCGCGTCCTCTACGTCCGGCAGCAGACGCAGCGCCGCCGTGGCGTCCTCTATGACGACGACCCCAAGAGCCGCCGTCGCCGTGGCCGTCCCGCTCTCTGCGCTCTGCATCGCGCCCCTGCGCTGACACCGGTTGCGGCAGGCAGCTGCCCGCGCGAAGGCGGGGGAGAAGTGGCAGGAGTCGGCCTATGTCTTCACCACCCGCACCGGCCGCCCGGTCGAGCCGCGCAACCTGTACCGCTCCTTCACCCGCATCGCCCAGTCCGCCGGCCTCCGCGTCATCCGGCTGCACGACGCCCGGCACGGCACCGCGACCCTTCTCACCGCGGCCGGAGTCGCGCCCCGCGTCGTGACGTGTACACACACGTCGTGCAGGACACCCAGCGCGAGGCCATGGGCCACATGGACCGGCTGCTGCGGAGGCGCCCCGGTCGTCAGTGACTGCCCGCGTTGATGTCAAAGCTGGATGTCAAAGGCCCCGGACCATGATCGGTCCGGGGCCTTTTGTCTGGTGCCCCCGGCAGGATTCGAACCTGCGACACCCGCTTTAGGAGAGCGGTGCTCTATCCCCTGAGCTACGAAGGCGGATCGGTGACAGCCTAGCGGATGCGTTCCGCGGTGGTCGCCCCTGTTCCGGCGGAGTCGTGTTTCGGGGCCGTCGGGTACCCGATCCAGGCTCGGCTGCGCGGCATCCTCGCTGGTGGCCCGGCCGTTACGTTTGTGACGACCGCCGTCACCGTCTGGTCCGGCATGGCGGTCTCGTACGGCTGCCTCGGGCACCTCGTCTTCGGCCGGAGGGGTGAGGTCCTCGGCGGTCCTCATCCAGCTGACCTGGGGTGAAGCCCCGAACAGGGGCTGCTCGCGGTGCACGGGGTGGGGTCCCGAGCCCGCGTCCGGCCGGACCCCGATGCCGTTGTTCGTTGGGTCCTCCCGAAGGCCGTCGGAAACGCAACGGGGAGATCATCCGCACCGGCACAACCACCAGCACCAGTGCCAGCGCCAGCACCGGCACTGGCACCAGCCCGGGTCGTGATTCGTCCGTCCGCGTGGCCTGCTCGCCTCAGCGCCGGCCCGGTACGGACACCGACCCCGCGGTCGTCTCCGAGTCCGCCTCCGTCATCGTCATCGTCCGCACGATCGACCCCCCGCTGGCGATCGGGATCGCCGACAGCATTTCCGCCGGGAAGTCGAACGCGTCGACCAGGGTCATCATGTGCGGTGCGAGGTCGGCGACGACCGTGTCCAGTGTCTTCGGCAGAGCCTTCACCTGATCCGGGGTCATATGGCCCTCCGCGAGCAGGTCTCCGGTGTGGCCGTCGATCTGGCGGAGCAGGAACAGGCGGCACAGGGAGCGGAGCAGTCGGCGGGCCCTCGGGTCTGCCGCGCGCTCGGCCGCGGCGGCGAAGGCGTCCGCGGCCTGCAGGCGGGCGTGCGCGGAGACCATCTCCAGGGCTGCCGAGGAGGTGACGTTCCAGCGGCCGACCGGGTCGCCGGACGGGCCCTCGCGCAGGGCCGCGCGGGCCCGTGCCTGCCAGATGACCTCGACCTGGGCGAGCAGGCCCCGCAGAAAGGGAAGGTGCGTCAGGTCGGCGTGCGGCACGGTGTCCGGGGGTGCCGCCCGGTGGCCGAAGACCATCTCGGAGGCCGCCTTCACCCAGATCACCAGGTTGTCGCCCTCGGCGGTGATACCGCCCTCGATGTTGGCCGACAGGTCCGAGATGCCGTTGGCGGGGAACAGGCCCTGCGCGCCACAGCGTTCCCGGCATTCGGCGGTGATGTCCCGTGCCTGCCAGGTGATCCAGCCCTTGGCGATCGCCGCGAGCCGCTCCACCTCCTCGCGGTCCTCCTCGGTGTGCGCGGCGAACCGGTCCACCACTGTGCGGTGCAGGAACGTCATCGCGTACGCCGTCGCCAGCGCGTCGAGCAGCCGGCTGTGGTGGCTGCGGTGCGCGGCGACCGGGATGCGCTCGCCGGCCCTGGGACCTGCGATGAGGCGGCTGTGGGAATAGCGGACCGCTATCGCGAGCGCGGCGCGTGCCATGCCCAGGGTGCCGGCGCTCATGCAGAGCTTGCCCATGGTGACGCGGTTGATGGAGCGCAGGAGCCGCTTGCGCTTGTTGCCGAGGCTGCTGGCCAGGGCGCCGTCCCGGGCGAGACGGCCGTGCTCGGCCTGCAGGAGCGCCTCGTGCGGCAACCACAGGTGGTCGAAGGAGGTGAGGGCGTGGTCGACGGGGGTGCCGGTGCGCTCCGGCAGCGGGCGGACCGTCACTCCGGGCAGGTGTCCGGTGTGGTCGCTGAGCGGGGTGAGGAAGAGGA
Organism: Streptomyces hygroscopicus; assembly: GCF_026168105.1. Taxonomy (GTDB): domain Bacteria; phylum Actinomycetota; class Actinomycetes; order Streptomycetales; family Streptomycetaceae; genus Streptomyces; species Streptomyces hygroscopicus_D. The sequence goes on along the minus strand of NZ_LBMW01000023.1, from coordinate 25,974 downwards.
AGACGCCCTGGTCCTCGTCGTCCACGATGAGCCGGGCCGCGACGACCGCGGTCTTGGGCCCGCCGGTCAGGCTGGTGTTGGGCATGAACTTCTGCGCGCCGGGCGTCGGCGTGTGCAGACGGAACCCGCCGCTCGTACGGTCGAGAACCGCGACGGTCTCCATGGCTGCCACGTCGTTGCCGTGCTCCACTTCCGTGCACAGGAACGTTCCCGTGCGCTGGAGGGAGGTGAAGGCGGACAGGTCCCGGCCCGCGTGGTCGTGGTCGACGAGGCTGCCGAGGAAGAGGTTGTAGTGGATGCTCGCGAGGGTCGTCAGCCCTCCGTCGACCGGACCGATCCACTCGTGCAGCGCGGCCAGCCGGTGCGGGTCGGCGGCGAACCGCACCGGGTCGTCGAGGACGCCGTTCAGGAGGCGCAGGCGGTCGTACGAGAGTGCGGCCCGGCCGGCGAGGGAGAGGCCGGACCGGTACGAGAACGCGGGGCGGGAGATCATCTCGCGCCAGGTGCCGTGCCTGCGGTCGCGCTCCGCACCCTCGAGAAGCAGGTGGGCCAGTGCGGCGGCGACCGGGTGTTCCGGGGCCGACACGGAAGAGGCCGACAGTGAGGGGACCGGGTTCGACGGGGAGGGGACCGGGTTCGACGGATGGGTCGGGTCCGGCACTTCCGTCCCTAAGCCCTCGGGTGTGGTGACAGTCATCGAGCTTGCCCCTGGTGTGGGTACGGTCAGGTGTGGAGCACAGACCGAAGATACGTACCATCCGGTTTTGTATTCAAGACCCTTCTGAGCCCGTCTCCCGTCGGTAGAGGCTCTTGATGACCCCTTTTGAAGGGGTGAAGGGTGGTTTGTGCTGCGGAAGCTTCAGGGTTGAAAAACCGTTCGGCTGGTTTTATTGTCCCTTGGGTATTGGCAGGGGGATCGGGGGATCGCGTCCGGCGCGCACGGTGGGTACGGAGGATGCTGTGGCACGGCAGGAGCGAGCCATTCGGACGCGGCAGGCGATCCTGGTCGCCGCGGCCGAGGTGTTCGACGAGGTCGGGTACGAGGCGGCGACGATCTCCGACGTGCTCAATCGGTCGGGGGTCACCAAGGGTGCGCTCTACTTCCACTTCTCGTCGAAGGAGGAGCTGGCCCAGGAGGTCCTGGCCGCGCAGGTCTCCTCGCTTCCACGTGTCCCGGAGCAGGAGCTGAAACTCCAGGAATCCCTGGACGAGGCGTTGTTGCTGGCGTATCTGCTCAGGAAGGACACAGGGGACGCGATCGTCCAGGGCAGCGTGCGCCTGACCGTGGACCAGGGGTCGCCCAAGGACCATCTCAACCGGCGGGTGCCCATGCAGGCCTGGACCGACCACACTCAGTCCGTCTTCGAAGAGGCCAAGGCGAAGGGGGAGATCCTCCCGCACGTCGATGTCGCCGCGCTCGCCCGGCTGTTCGTCGGCGCGTTCACCGGGGTCCAGGTTCTGTCGAGGATCATGACCGAGCGGGCGGACCTGGCCGAGCGGGTGGCCGACCTCTACCGGTACCTGATGCCTTCCGTCGCCTCGCCGGGGGTCCTGGTGCGACTGGACTTCTCCCCGGAGCGGGGCCCGCGGGTGTACGAAGCCGCCCTGAGACAGCGTGAGTCGGAGGCGGCGAAGGCGGCGGAGTGAGCACGCCCGGTGCGGTCTGCCGGGTGACGGGTGGAGGCCGCATGCGCATGCGTTCCGCCGTGGTGTGCCGGTGCGGGGCGCCGCACCGCATGCCGAAAGGACGGACCGACCGAACGGAGTGCACGGATGGACATGACCGGGTGCCCGTATGCCCTCGACGTGACCGGGCGTGACCTGGCGGGCGAGACCGCGAGGTTACGGTCCCGGGGTCCGGCCGTCGAGGTGGAACTGCCGGGTGGAGTGCGCGCCTGGGCCGTCGTACGGCAGAAGTACGTCAAACAACTCCTCATTGACCGGCGGGTGTCGAAGGACGCCCGGCAGCACTGGCCCGAGTTCGTCGCGGGCCGTATCGGTGAGGAGTGGCCGCTGTATCCGTGGGTGGCGAACGAGAACATGCTCTTCGCCTACGGGGACGGTCACGCACGGCTGCGCCGGCTCGTCGCCGCCGCCTTCACCGCCCGGCGTACGGAGGCCCTGCGACCCCGCATCGAGGAGCTCGCGAGTGAACTGCTCGACGAGCTGGCCGCGTTGCCGGACGGCGAACCGGTCGATCTGCGCGAGCGGTTCGCCAAGGTGCTGCCCATGCGGGTGATCTGCGAGTTGTTCGGCGTCGCCGAGGAGGCGCGCGAGCCCATCTGCACGGACCTGGAGGTCGTGTTCGGCACGGCGGTTCCCGGCGACGAGATGGCCGCGGCCCGGGTGAGGGTCTACGGGAGGCTGGCGGAGCTGGCCGCCGGAAAGCGGGCCAGGCCCGGCGACGATCTGGCGACCGCGCTGATCGAGGTGCACGACGCCGACGACGGCCGCCTGACCGAGCAGGAACTCCTCGGGACGCTCTATCTGATGATCGCCGCCGGGCAGGAGACCACCTGCACGCTCGTCACCAATGCCATCGGCGCGCTGTGCGCCCATCCGGAACAGCGCGCGCATGTGGTGGAGGGCCGCGCCGACTGGGCCGACGTGGTCGCCGAGACATTGCGTACGCACGCGCCCGCCGCGTACTCGCCGATGCGCTTCGCGGTGGAGGACATCGAACTCGACGGCGTACACATCAGGAAGGGTGACCCGATCCTGGTCTCCTTCGCGGGTGCGGCCTCGGATCCGGCGGCGTACGGGGAAGACGTCGGCGTCTTCGACGTGCTGCGCGCCGGGCGGCGGGACGACCTGGGCTTCGGCTTCGGGGTGCACCGGTGTCTGGGGGCGTCGCTGGCCCGGCTGGAGGCGACCTCCGCGCTCGCGGCGCTCTTCACCCGGTTCCCGGATCTGGAACCCGTTGTGCCGCCGGCCGAGGTCGAGCCGGTGCGGTCCTTCATCGTCAACGGATACGCGACGTTGCCGGTCGTGCTGCGGCCGTCTCGACCGTCGCGGCCATCTCGACCGGCTCAGCCGTCTTAGCCGTCTCAGCTGTCCCGAAGGTCCCAACCGTCCCAAACGTCCCAAACGTCTCAGCCGTCTCGAACGGGTCTTCCGGGCGGTCAGGGGCGTGAGGCTCGTCCCGGGGAAATCGTTGCACGAACAATAGAAAACCGCACGTGCGGTTTGTTATGCTCCGAATCCCGGCAGTAACGGAGCGTCTGATGGCCAAGCAGGAACGCGCGGTGCGCACGCGCAATGCTCTGATCCAGTCCGCCGCCGAGCTCTTCAGCCGGGACGGCTTCGAGGTGGTCACGCTGTCGACGATCAGCGCCAGAGCCGGGGTCAGCAACGGCGCTCTGCACTTCCACTTCCCCAGCAAGTCCGCCCTCGCCGCGGCGGTGCGGGACGCGGCGGCCCAGCGGTTCCGGCGGATCACCTCGGGAGAGCGGCCGCCGCCGCAGCTCGGGGGTTCGCTCCAGGCACTGGTCGACGCGAGCCATGCCCTCCTGCAGGGACTGGGGAACGACGTCGTTCTGCGCGCCGGATTCGACCTCTGCGACGGTGGTGAGGGGGCCCGCCAGGGTGAGGACCTGTACGAGCGGTGGCACGCGTGGGTGGAGGACGCCGTCATCCGGTCGGCGCGGGAGGGGCTGCTCTCGGACGTCCCGCCCCGGGACCTGGTGGCCACGGTGGTCGGTGCGACGGTGGGTTTCGCCGCGCTCGGCGGGCACGACGTGCGCTGGCTGTCCCGCACCACGCTGACCCGATTCTGGTTGCTGCTCCTGCCGCGCATCGCCTCGGCGCCGGCGCTTCGGGGAGTGGTGGCCGCGGGGAGACTCGCGCAGGCGAGCTGACGGGGGCGCGGGGAAGCGCGGCGGCTGTGCGGCGGCTGCTGTGCATGGCGACGTTCACCGCCATCACCCGGCGCCCGGGCCACCACACCGGTACGGCGATCGATCGCAGCCCCTCCTCCAACTCGCCGTCGACCAAGGCGAATCCCTCGCGTCGTACCTGCTAGAGCACCGCCCCGAGCCCGGCCGGATCCGTGACCGCCCGCGGTGTCGGCGCAGCCGCCGCGGGCAGCGTGTCCGTCAGGTCCGCCGGCATCACCCGGCCCAGCGAGGTTGCGTACGCGGCAGCCGGGTGCCGACCGTGATGTTGACGCTCATGAGGCGGTTGGCGGCCACCCGGGCCGTGTGCTGGGTGTCGTCGCCCGTCAGCACCGCCAACGAGGTCGACGCGTGCGGGAGTTGGGACAGGGTGCTCGGATGCGGGGTGGCGATCTCCCGCAGCGTCGACCGGGACAGCGGCGGACAACTCAGGCTCAGGAAGCGCGGGGCGAGCCGGAAGACACGGTCGTGCTCGGTGACGCAACCGAGGTGCTCCAGCGTGATCAGCGCCCGGCGTGCCGTCGCCCGGCTGCTGTCGGCCTCGGTGAGCCTCCGCAACACGGTGAGCCCGCGCATGAGGGGAGTGATCGCTTCGTCGGGTACGGCCGTGTCCGGGGCCTGCGTGCCGTTCGCGAGCATGGGGTCACCGTGATCCGGGCCGGCCGCGCCCGCCGGGTTCGTCCGCGCCGTGCGCCGCCCTGGACTCCGTATGCCTGCGGCGGGGCCCCTCATCGGCGCGTCACCCGTACCCGGTGGTTCCCGGACGGGTCCGTCCCCAGGACGGAGACGTCGATCCCTCTCTTCGGGTCCTTGAAGGTCTCCCCGGGGACGAAGGGTGCGTCGGACAGTTCGGCCTGGACGTTCGGACTGTGGGTGCAGCCGCCGCTGTTGCGCCGGGAGTCGTAGACCGTGATGGGCCCGTTGCCGGTGTCGATGTCCGCGTCGACCCGGTAGACGAGGACACCGGGCCGGCACACCGCCGTGTCGTTGCCCTCGCGGGTGCGCACTTCGAGGGCGTACCCGGATTTGGGGCTGACCGGGATGAAGACGAGTTTGCGGCCCCCGGCGCGGGCCAGCGGGGTCAGCGTGTAGTCGGTGGTGCCGCGCGCGGTTGCGCAGCCGATCTGGGAGTCGTCGAGCCAGCCGAGCTTCCACTTGTGCCAGCCGAGCATGTCGTTGTCGGCGCCCCAGTCCTCACTCATGATGTCCCAGTGGCCGACCGTGGACCCGCCCTCCTGGGTGTAGAGGTCGGGCAGGCCGAAGACATGGCCGTTCTCATGGGGCAGGACCCGGTAGCCGGTCCGGGAGTACGAGCCGGAGCCGTCGTCCTGACGGCTGTAGATGAAGGACGCGTTGGAGATGGGTACTCCGTCGGCCGCCGGGGCCTCGCCGTTGCCCGCGAAGGTCACCGACAGGACGGTGTCCAGGGCGGAGGGGCCGGCGTTCGGGGTGACGAGCACGTTCAGCAGGTCGTAGTGGCGGAAGTCCACCCGGGTGCCGGCGGCGGTGACGATGTCCTTGATCAGGGTGCGGTATCCGGGGTCGAAGGGGGCGCCGCGCTCTATCCCGTAAGCCTTGAACGGCTTGGGCATCCGCAGCCAGCGGCCTATCGGGGCTTCCGGGCGGTAGTCGAGGCGCCCGTAGGAGCTGGTGGTGAACCACTCCTGGGTCTGTGGGAAGAACTCCGCGAACCGGTCGAGCGCGCTGCCCTGGCCGGGCGCGTCGGAGAAGTCGATCATCAGGTTCAGGGCGTGGACCGTGCCGGTGGAGTGGGCGTAGCCGGTGGGGGTCGGAATGCCCTCCGGCATCTGGACGCCCAGATGGCCGCGGATCATGCAGGGCCGAAGCGTCGAGGGGCGGACGGGTGCTATGGGGCCCGCCGTTGCGGAGCCCGCCATCAGGCGTCCGGCCGTGGCGGAGGTGGATATCGCCAGTGTGAGAACGGTGACCGAGGCGAGCGAGGCGACGCGGCGCGGGCCTATCCGGCGGCGACTCGGCTGCATGCGGTGCCCCTTCGCTCCCGGGCAGCCGCCCGTCACCGGCTGCGCCCTTGCGATCACCCTGTGTCGAGGGGGGTGCGGGCGCGCGCTGGAACGGGCCGAACGAGGGGTTCCCGGGCGCGGAAGGGGTGAAGCGGTGGATGGGGAGGTGTCGTTGGAGCGATGCGCTTGTGGGGGCGTCCGCTTCGAGGGGGCTGGGGCTGGAGTCCGGCTGGAGCTGGAGTCCGGCTGGGGCGGGAGTCGGACGGGAGCTGGGGCTGGGGCGGGAGTCGGACTGGAGCTGGGGCTGGGGCGGGAGTCGGACGGGAGCTGGGGCTGGGGCGGGAGTCGGACTGGAGCTGGGGCTGGAGCCGGAGTCGGGCTGGAGCTGGAGCCGAGGGCTTCATGGGAGCCGAGGGCTCAGGTATGTGACTCAGGTCACATGGAATTGGCCTCCGGGTCGGGAAATAACCGGGGATGGATTCCCCGTTTGGACCTGTGTCCGAGCGAAACGGGGACTGAATCCCCGGATCGCACTCCACTCGTCCGAGGAGTACGCCGTGCAGACCGCGAGCCCCGTGCAGCGCCGAGCGACCCGGCCGCGTGCCGATGCCCTGCGCAACCGGGAGCGGATCGTCGCCGCCGCCCGGGAGATGTTCGTCGAGTTCGGCCCCGATGTGCCGTTCGACGAGATCGCCCGCCGGGCCGGCGTCGGAAACGCCACGGTGTACCGCAACTTCCCCGACCGCGACGCACTCGTCCGCGAGGTCGTCTGCTCCGTCCTCGACCGCACGTCCGAGGTGGCCGAGCGGGCGCTCGCCGAGTCCGGCGACGCCTTCGAGGCGCTGGAGCACTTCGTGCACGCCGCCGCCGACGAGCGGGTCAGCGCCCTGTGCCCGATGATCTCCAGCACTTTCGACCAGCACCACCCGGACCTGGTGGCGGCGCGCGAACGGGTCGAGCGGCTCGTCGCGGAGATCATGGACCGCGCCAGGGTGGCCGGCCGGCTCCGCCCCGACGTGGGCGTGGGCGATGTGATGGTCGCCGTGGCCCAGCTCAGCCGGCCCCCGGCCGGTACGGCGTGCCTTAGCGCCGACCGCTTCGTACACCGTCATCTGCAGCTCTTCCTGGACGGGTTGCGGGCCCCGGCTCGTTCCGAGCTTCCGGGTACCGCCGTCACCATGGAGGAACTGCGCCAGTCCTGAGCGATTAGTTCCGCGCGCTTCACCCGTCTGTACCGACGTCCGCCGAGCCCGTATCCACACCGACGTTCGTCCAGCCCGTATCGACCAAGTCCGTATCGATGTCGTCCGGGGCCGACGACAGGCCTTCCGGCCATCGCCGTCGCCCTCGCCGGGCCCTGACTTCCTGCGCCCTTTCACGCCACCCGATTTCCGTCACCCGATTTCGTCACCCGATCTCGTCACCCGATTTCGTCACCTGATCTTTCGTCGTCCGACCCGACATTTCCGTCACGAAGCTCCGAAGTGGGTACCCCCATGTCGCAAACAGCCCGAAGCGTCCCCGACGTTTCCGCTCCCGACGCCCGCCGCTGGCGTGCGCTCGTCTTCATCGCCCTCGCGCAGCTGATGGTCGTCCTCGACGCGACCATCGTGAACATCGCGCTTCCCTCCGCCCAGCAGGACCTGGGGATATCGGACGGCAACCGACAGTGGGTCGTGACGGCCTATGCCCTGGCGTTCGGCGGTCTCCTGCTCTTCGGTGGCCGCATTGCCGACCTGTGGGGCCGCAAGCGTGCCTTCGTCATCGGCCTGGCCGGCTTCGCGGCGGCCTCCGCGCTCGGCGGCGCAGCGCAGAGCGGGGCGATGATGTTCGGCGCCCGCGCCCTGCAGGGCGTCTTCGGCGCGCTTCTCGCGCCTGCCGCGCTGTCCCTGCTGGCCGTGATGTTCACCGACGCCAAGGAGCGCGCCAAGGCCTTCGGCATCTACGGTGCGATCGCCGGTGGCGGCGGTGCCGTGGGCTTCATCCTCGGCGGCTTCCTCACCGAGTACCTGGACTGGCGCTGGACGTTCTTCGTCAACATTCCGTTCGCGCTCGTCGCGGCGGCCGGCGCGTACTTCGTCATCCGTGAGCCGGAGGGCGGTCGCAACCGCTCGCCGCTCGACATCCCCGGCGTGATCCTCTCCACCCTGGGACTGGTCTCCCTCGTCTACGGCTTCACGCGCGCCGAGTCCGACGGCTGGGGCGACTCCCTGACGGTCGGCCTGTTCGTCGCGTCGGCGGTCCTGCTCCTGGCTTTCGTGGTCACCGAGTCCAGGATCAAGGCCCCGCTGCTGCCGCTGCGCGTGGTCACCGACCGCAATCGCGGCGGCGTCTATCTCTCCCTGGGTCTCGCGGTCATCGCGATGTTCGGCACCTTCCTCTTCCTGACCTACTACCTGCAGGTCGTGAAGGGCTACTCGCCGGTCAAGACGGGCTTCGCCTTCCTGCCGATGATCGCCGGCATGATCACGGGCTCCACCCAGATCGGCGCCCGGTTGATGACCCGGGTCCCGGCACGGCTGCTGATGGGCCCCGGCTTCCTGGTCGCCGCCACCGGCATGTTCCTGCTGGCCCGGCTGGAGATCGGGTCGTCGTACGCCTCGCTGGTGCTGCCGGCCATGCTGCTGCTCGGCCTCGGCATGGGTACGGCGTTCATGCCGGCCATGTCCCTGGCCACGCACGGGGTGCAGCCGCGGGACGCCGGTGTCGCCTCCGCGATGGTCAACACCTCGCAGCAGGTAGGCGGCGCGATCGGTACGGCGCTGCTGAACACGGTCGCCTCCTCGGCGACGGCCTCCTACATCAAGGACCACATCGCCACCGCCGCCTCCAAGCCGCAGCGGCAGCTGGTCCAGCTGCAGGGCATGGTGCACGGCTACGCGAACGCGATCTGGTTCGCCGTCGGGATCCTTGTGGTCGCCGCGACCGCCGCTCTGACCCTCGTCAACGCCGGACGCCCGGGTGCCGGGCGGGTCTCCGGCCAGGGCACGGGCGACGGCGAGGGCATCGAGGACGAGGGCGTCGAGGACGAGGTGCACGTGCCGGTGGTCGCCCACTGACCACGGCCGTGCAGAGCGAGGATCTTCGTCCGTTCGGTCTTCGTCCGTTCGGTCTTCGTCCGGCAGGTCTTTGTCCGGCAGGTCTTTGTCCGGCAGGTCTTTGTCCGGCAGGTCTTCGGTCACGGGCCTGAGCCTTGGCGGCCGGATTTCGGACCTTCCCGCACGGGCGTTCGCCTACGGGTCTTCGCCCAGGGGCCTTCGCTACCGGCCTTCGTGTACGGGCCTTCGCGTACGGGCGAGCGAAGGGGGATCGCCCCGTCCGTACGCCTCCGGGGATCCGCCCCGGCCCCGCTGTCCGGCGGGGCCGGGGCGGATTCATTCCGCCGGAACGTTCCACTCGGGGTCAGCGGAGCCAGGGCAGGTCCGCCCCTGCCTCCTTGGGCTGCAGTCCCTCCGCGATGGTCTCCATGATCTCGCCGAGGGACTGCTGCTGCTGAGGGGTGAGCCGGTCGAAGAGTGCCTGGCGCACGGCCGCCACATGTCCGGGTGCGGTGCGCGACAGCACCTCGTACCCCTCCTCCGTGAGGACCGCGAGCTGTCCGCGCTTGTCGGAGGGACAGTCCTCGCGCCGCACCCAGCCGTTCTTCTCCAGGCGGGCGACGGCGTGCGAGAGCCGGGAGCGGGTGATCTTCGCCCGCATGGCCAGCTCCGTCATCCGCAGCCGCCGGCGTGGCGCATCGGCGAGCTGGACGAGCAGCCCGTAGTAGACGTGCGGCATGCCCGCATCGCGCTGGAGCTGACGGTCCAGGTGGTCCTCGAGAAGGGTGACGGCGTGCATGTACGCACGCCAGGTGTGCTGCTCCTCGTCGGTGAGCCAACGAGTGCCTTCAGCGGGTGCCGTCTTCATGAACCCCACTCTACGAGGCCTCTTCTTGAAGATTAAACAAGTAAGCGCTACTCTTTTCTTCGAGGGAGCTTGAGACTTCAAACAGTTGCCTCGGAAGGAGTCGCCGCCATGTCCGCCGCCATCGAGGAGCGCACCGCACCCGAGCGCATGCCCGCCCTCTATCTGAGCCATGGGGCGCCTCCGCTGGCCGACGACCCGGTCTGGCCCGGCCAGCTCGCCGCCTGGTCCGCCGGCCTGCCGCGCCCCAAGGCGATCCTGATGGTCTCCGCCCACTGGGAGGAGGCCCCGCTGGCCCTCGGCGCGGTGGAGACGGTGCCGCTGGTCTACGACTTCTGGGGCTTCCCCGAGCACTACTACCGGGTGACGTACAAGGCCCCGGGCGCCCCGCAGCTCGCCGACGCCGTACGGAAGCTGCTGCGTGCCCCCGGCATCCCCGTACAGGACTTCCCGGACCGCGGCCTGGACCACGGCGCGTACGTCCCACTGGTCGAGATGTTCCCCGACGCCGACATCCCGGTCCTGCAGATCTCCCTGCCGACCCTGGACCCGGTGAAGCTCATGGATGTGGGCCGCAAGCTGGCCCCGCTGCGTGACGAGGGCGCCCTGATCGTCGGCTCCGGCTTCTTCACCCACAACCTGGCCGCCCTGCGTCATGTGGGCGCAGGGGTGCCGGCCTGGTCGGCGGAGTTCGACGACTGGGGTCACCGCGCCCTGGACGCCGGCGACATCGACGCCCTCCTCGACTTCACCCGCAAGTCCCCGGCCGGACGCCTGGCGCACCCCCGTACGGAGCACTTCGCCCCGCTGTTCGTCGCGATGGGTGCGGCGGACGCCATGGGGGAACTGGACGCGCAGCAGTCGGTGATCGACGGGTTCTGGATGGGGCTGGCGAAGAGGTCGGTGCAGTTCGGCTGAGCTTGCCGAGCTCAGACGCCGACCGCCTGGAGTTCCTTCTCGTACCAGGCGACGTCCCAGTAGCGGCCGAACTTTCGGCCCACCTCCCGGTAGGTGCCCACGTGCCGGAATCCGAAGCGTTCGTGCAGCAGCACCGACGCTTCGTTGGGCTGGGCGATCCCCGCGTAGGCGCGGTGCAGGTCCTCGTCGGCCAGGCACTCGAAGAGGGCCCTGTAGAGGTGGGTGCCGACGCCGCGTCCCGTCGCGTGCGGGGCGAGGTAGATCGTGACCTCCACCGAGGTCGCGTACGCCGGCTTGGCGCGAAAGGCGCTGGAAGTGGCGTACCCCAGAATCTCCTGTGGGTCCGGGGCCACGGCAACCATCAGCCGGTGCGGGCCGTCTTCAGGGTGGGAGAGCAGCCAAGGACGTCGCTCTTCCGGTGTGAAGATCGCTGTGTCGAATGTGATGGACGTCTCACGCACATAGTGGTTGTAGATGTCCGTGAGAGCTTCGAGGTCGCCCTCGACTCCCGGCCTGACCTGCACCTCTGTACGTTCCGACGGCATCCGGCCTCCCCCTGTGGCGGGACAGGGTACTGCATGATCAGAAAAAACGAGGGGCAGGTTGGGAATTCTGTCCTGATTCCAGTCGTTGTTTCCTTCAGATGCCGGGCACCCGGAAGGGTGTCCGAAGTGTCAGAGGACCATCCGCCAGCCCACCATCGCAAGGGAGCACGCATGGCAACCCGTGCCGTCGCCCGTCGTAAGGCCGCCGAAGGCGGGGCCCGCGACGCGGCAAACAGTGTTCGCGCCCATGGCGGCGAGCTCGCCGATCGCGACCTGGTCGGCATGTACCTCGATGAGATCGCGCGTACACCGCTGCTCGACGCCGCCAGGGAGGTCGAGCTGTCCGAGATCATCGAGGCGGGTGTGTTCGCCAGGCAGATCCTCGACGGCGAGGAGCAGGCCAAGGCGGATGCCACCCGCGAGGAGCTGGAGGCCCTTGTCGCGCAGGGCGAGCGGGCGAAGGACATCTTCATCCGGTCGAACCTGCGGCTGGTCGTCGCCGTGGCGCGCCGCTATCCGCGCAGTGGTCTCCCGTTGCTCGACCTGATCCAGGAGGGCAACGCAGGCCTGGTGCGCGCGGTCGAGAAGTTCGACTACCGCAAGGGCTTCAAGTTCTCTACATACGCGACCTGGTGGATCCGCCAGGCCATCACCCGGTCGATCGCCGACCAGTCCCGCACCATCCGGCTGCCCGTCCATCTGGTCGAGGAGCTGGGCCGGATCCGACGGGTGCAGCGGGAGTTCAACCGTGAGCACGGGCGGGAGCCGGAGCCGACCGAGATCGCGGCCGAGCTGGACTCGACGGCGGAGCGCGTCGGCGACGTCCTCGACTGGGCCCGTGACCCGGTCTCGCTGAACATGTCGGTGGACGACGAGGGCGAGACGCAGTTCGGCGACCTGCTGGAGGACACGTCGGCGGTGTCGCCGGAGCAGTCGGTGCTCACGCTGCTGCGCAGCGAGGAGCTGGACGACCTGATCGGCCGGCTCGACCAGCGCACGGCCTCGATCATCAAGATGCGGTACGGCATCGAGGACGGCCGGGAGCGCACGCTCACGGAGGTCGGCAAGGAGCACGGCCTGACGCGCGAGCGGATCCGGCAGATCGAGAAGCACGCGCTGCTGGAGCTGAAGAAGCTGGCGCGGCAGACGGGGTTCGACGCGGCGGCATGACGTGGGTCGGGCCGGCGGTGACGCCGACCCGACGTCACCGTCGCGGCCGGTGCCTCTGGTGCACTAGTTGGCGCGTTCCGTCGCTTCAACCCCCCGGGTCCGGGGCATCAAGACCTCCGGGCCCTCCACAGGCACGGGCCGGGCCGTACGGCCTCGCGCCCTCACAGCCGAGTCCCGACGCACTCCCCCCGGCGCCGGGACTCTTCCCGAGCCGGGCTCAGGCGCCGCTCCCCCCTGGTGCCGGGGCCCGGCTCCTCCCGTTTCCGTAGGCGGTTCCGGGCATCCCGGAGACTGTTCCGGGCAGTGCAGACTGGCCGGAGCGCCCCGGACCTGAACACCGGGGCGGCCCGGATGGCAGATTTTGCCACAGGCCATAACCTGCCGTGAGTGACCGGTACCAAGTGTGTGACCAGGACGTCGTCCGGTCGCACGGAGCAGGCCACCGGGAGTGCGTCCGCGGGCGGGCGCGACGCGTCCCTCGGTGAGCGGCACAAGGCGGCGACCCGTTCCCGTATCGGGAATGCCCGGGCCGCCCCCGGACTCTTCGTGGCGAACGGCCTCCGCGCCACCCGGGCCGAGAGCATCGCCCGCGCCGCCGGGGTCGCACCGCGCCCCATCCACCCGCCGTACGCAACCTGGCAGCCCTGGGGACTTCCGAAGGGAGAGCGGCTGAGTCGGCCGGCTGGGCGAGCGGCTGAGTCGGTCGGCTGGGCGAGCGGCTGAGTCGGTCGGCTGGGCGAGCGGCTGAGCCGGTCGGCTGGGAGAGCGGCTGAGCCGGACGCGGCGGAGCGGCTGAGTCGGCACCCTCACCCCCTCCGTCCGTCCGCCGCCCTGCTCAGCCGCGCCCCCATGTCCCGTACGCACGCGGCGAGTTCGGACGGCCGCCGGACGGTGAACTCGCAGTCCACCAACGCCAGCCGTACCGCCAGCCACTCCACGGAGTCGCTCACCGTGCTCCGCAGCCGGCAGCTGTGGTCGTCGAGCGGTTCGGGCGGGGCGAACCAGCGGGGCAGGCGCGCCGCGACGAAGTCCGCGGGTGCCGCGAAGGTCGCTTCGAACTCGTATGTCTCCTGCCGCCGGTACATCGACTGCCGCAGATACTCCGCCGCGCCCCCCGTCGGCAGCTCCCGCGGGACGAACCGGGCGCCAGTCGCGAAGGGTTCGGTGACCCGGTCGACCCGGAACGTACGCCAGTCGTCGCGCTCGAGGTCGTAGGCGACGAGATACCAGCGGCGGCCCGTGGACACCAGGCGGTACGGCTCGGTCAGGCGCTTGGACGGTGTTCCGTCGCCGGAGCGGTAGGCGAACCGCAGCCGCTCACGGCCGGCGATCGTCGAGGCCATCACGGTCAGTGTCTCGGGTGCGATGCTCGCCCCGTCGCCGCTGGTCAGGGGCGTGGTCGCGGCCTGGAGCGTGGTGACACGGTGGCGCAGCCGGCTCGGCAGCACCTGTTCCAGCTTGGCCAGGGCCCGCACCGACGCCTCCTCCAGGCCCTCGACCGCGTGCCCGGCACCGGCGCGCAGCCCGACCGCAATCGCCACGGCTTCCTCGTCGTCGAGGACGAGCGGCGGCATGGCCTTGCCCGCGACCAGCCGGTACCCGCCGTCGGCGCCCTTGGTGGCCTGGACCGGGTAGCCCAGTTCACGCAGCCGGTCGATGTCCCGTCGCACGGTGCGCCGCGACACCCCTAGCCGCTCGGCGAGCTCGCCACCGGGCCACTCGCGCGGGGTCTGGAGGAGGGAGAGCAGCTGGAGGAGCCGGGCCGGTGTGTCGGTCGTCATGAAATCGAGGATGCCGCAGTATTAGGACATGATCTGACCTAATGCGGTCCTAGCTTCGCAGTATGACCTCCACCGAGAGCACACTCAGCAGCAGCACGGCTGACGCGGACGGGCGGGCCACCCCGGCCGGGGACCGCCGTCGCTGGTTCGCGCTCGCCATCGTGATGACGGCGGCCTTCATGGACCTGGTCGACGTCACGATCGTCAACATTGCGATCCCGTCGATCCAACGGGACGAGGGCGCGTCGTTCAGCCAGATCCAGTGGATCACCGCGGGGTACGCGCTCGCCTTCGCCGCCGGGCTCATCACCGGCGGCCGGCTCGGGGACATCCACGGCCGCAAACGCCTCTTCCTGATCGGCGTGGGCGGTTTCACGCTCGCCTCGGCGCTGTGCGGCTTCGCCGCGAACCCCGACATGCTGGTCGCCTCGCGGATCCTGCAGGGCGCGATGGCCGCGATGATGGTGCCGCAGGTGCTGTCGATCGTGCACGCCACCTTCCCGGCGAAGGAGCGGGGCAAGGTCTTCGGTCTCTTCGGCGCGGTCGTCGGGCTGGGTGCCGTCTCCGGGCCGCTGCTCGGTGCGCTGCTGACCGAGTGGAACCTGTTCGGGCTGGAGTGGCGGCCCATCTTCCTGATCAACCTGCCGGTCGGCGTCGGGGCGCTTCTCCTCGGCCGTCGGTACATCAAGGAGTCGAAGGCACCGCGAGCCCTGCGTCTCGATCTCGTCGGCGTCGCGCTGGTCACCCTCGGCCTGCTGATGCTGCTCTATCCGCTCACGCGGGGCCGCGAGCTGGGCTGGCCGCTGTGGGGATTCGCGTCGATGGCGGGCGCGCTCCTGGTCTTCGCGGCGTTGGTGGCGTACGAGAAGCGGAAGGCCGCACTCGACGGTTCCCCGCTCGTCGAACTGTCCCTGTTCCGCGTCAAGAGCTTCGCGGCGGGCATCGCGGTGCAGACGGTGTTCGGGGTCGGCCTCGGTGTCTTCTTCCTGGTCTGGACGCTGTACATGCAGGTCGGACTTGGCTGGAGCGCGCTGCGGGCCGGGCTGACGGGCGTGCCGTTCTCACTCGCGGTCTCCACGGCGGCCGGGATGTCCGTGCAGAAGCTCGTCCCGCGCTTCGGCCGCAAGGTGCTGCAGGCGGGCGCGCTGGTGATGGCGGCGGGCGTGCTCCTCTACATTGCGGAGGCCCACCGGTACGGCTCCTCCATCGCCGCCTGGCAGATGGCGCTGCCGCTGGTGGTCATGGGCGCCGGCATGGGCCTGATCGTCGCCCCGCTGACGGACGCGGTGCTCTCCGAGGTGCCGCGGGAGCACTCCGGCTCGGCGTCGGGCCTGATCAGCACGGTCCAGCAGATGGGCAACGCCCTGGGCCTCGGGCTGGTGTCGGTGGTCTTCTTCGGCGAGATCGGCGACCGGCTCACCCCGGCGCAGACGGGTCCGGCCTTCGTACGCGCCTTCCAGCACGCGCTGGGCTGGGTCGCGGCGGTGATGGCGGTGATCTTCCTGCTGATGTTCGCTCTGCCGAAGCGGCCCGCGCAGCACGTGGAGGGCGCGGACACGGAGGCGGAGCCGGCGGCTGCCGAGGAGCGGGATCGGGTGCTCGTTCCCTGAGTCGTCCAACCAACGGTGGTCGGCGGCGCCCGGCGGGCTCACATTCCGTGAGGCCGCCGGGCGCCGCCGTGCAGGGCCCTGTCCCGGCTCAGCGCCCGTTTGTGTCCGCTCCACGGGCCGAGCCTGTTTACTTTTCGGAAATACAGACGTAGCCTCCGAGTGAAACCACATGTTCGGGCATGAGTCGGAGGCGAACGGGCATGTACGCACCGGAGCGGCAGCAGGAGATTCTCCGGCTCGCGCGTGACGGCGGGCGGGTGGACGTGGTCTCGCTGGCCGAGGAGTTCCAGGTCACGGCAGAGACGATCCGCCGCGACCTGCGGGCCCTGGACCGCGCCGGCCTCGTGCGACGGGTGCACGGCGGCGCGATACCCGCCGGACGCCTGGACTTCGAGCCGGACCTCGCGGAGCGGGAGTCGACCGCGGCCGACGAGAAGGACCGGATCGCCAAGGCGGCCCTCGCGGAGCTGCCGAGCGAGGGCACGATGATCCTCGACGCCGGTTCGACAGTCGCTCGGCTGGCGGGCGGCATCCCCCTGGACGCCGTGCTCACCGTGGTCACGCACAGCCTGCCCATCGCGGCCCGTCTCGCGGACCACCCCGGCATCCAGCTCCATCTGGTCGGGGGGCGCGTACGGCACCGTACGCGCGCCGCCGTGGACGCATGGGCGCTGCGCGCGTACGGCGAGATCCGCGCCGACGTCGTGTTCATCGCCGCCAACGGCTTCTCGGCCGACCACGGACTGACCACGCCCGACCTCGCCGAGGCGGCGGTCAAGCGGGCCGCGATCCGCGCCGCCCGTCGCGTGGTGCTGCTCGCCGACTCCTCCAAGCACGGACAGGAGCACTTCGCCCGCTTCGGTGAACTCGGCGACGTGGACCTGCTGATCACCGACAGCGGGTTGAGCCCCGAGGACGCCACCGCGATCGAGCGCGGCGGCACGGAAGTAGTGCGCGCATGATTCTCACCGTCACCCCGAACCCGTCCCTCGACCGTACGTACGAGGTCCCGTGCCTCGACCGCGGCGAGGTCATCCGGGCCACCGGCGAACGGATGGACCCGGGCGGCAAGGGGGTGAACGTTTCGCGCGCGGTCGCTGCCGCCGGGCGGCGCACGGTCGCCGTGCTGCCTCTGGGTGGTGCGCCGGGCGCACTCGTGGCCGATCTGCTCCATGCGCAGGGCATCGAGGTCGCGCCGGTCCCGCTCGCCGGGGCCACCCGCTCCAACATCGCGGTCGCGGAACCCGACGGAACCCTCACCAAGATCAACGCCCCTGGCCCCGAACTCTCCGCCGTCGAGGCCGAACTCCTTCTGGAGACGGTACGAGCGCAGTACCGCGCGGCTGACATCACCTGGATCACCTGCTGCGGCAGCCTTCCGCGCGGGCTCGGCCCGTCCTGGTACGCCGAGCTTGTGGCCCGCGCCCATGCCGCGGGCGCGCGGATCGCGCTCGACGCCTCGGGGCCCGCACTCCTCGCGGCGCTGCGCGAGCGTCCCGACGTGGTGAAGCCGAACGCCGCGGAACTCGCGGAGGCCGTCGGGCGGCCCCTGGCGACCGTGGGCGACGCAGCCAAGGCGGCCGAGGCGCTGCGCGGGATGGGCGCGGGCGCCGTGCTCGCGAGCCTCGGTGCGGACGGGCAGTTGCTCGTGGACGATGCGGGCATCTGGTTCGGCAGCGCGCGCGTCGACGTCGTACGCAGCAATGTGGGCGCCGGCGACTCCTCCCTCGCCGGGTTCCTGATCGCGGGAGGCCGCGGCCCGGAGGCCCTGGTCTCGGCCGTCGCGCACGGCGCCGCGGCGGTCCAGCTGCCCGGCAGCGTGATGCCGACCCCGGCGGACCTGGACCTCGCCGCCGTGACGGTCACATCGGCGGTTCCCGTGGACCGCCCGCTGACGGAGCCCGTGTCATGAACGTTCTCACGGCCACGGCCACAGCCGCGGCCAGGGCACCGGTCACGGTCACACCGGTGACGGTGATGGCGACGGCACCGGCACCGGCACCGGTCACAGCATCGGCGAGGGAGACGGTGACTGCCACCGCACGGGTCACGGCCGCGGGCACGGGGCCGGCCGCGGACACGGGGCCGGCCGCGGACACGGCGCTGAAGTCTCGGCACTCCCCCTTACTCGCCGCAGCCGGGCGGAAGGACCGTCCGGACCGCCCCGCCACCTGGTGGGGGCGGGGTTTCCCCGGCCCTGCCCCCGCCACTCCCGCTTCCCCCCACAGCACCCCCGTCCCCACCCGCGCCCACCCCAACTCCCGGGCGATACGCGTGCTAAGGAGCCCGCGATGAGCGAGATGATCACCGCGGACCTGGTCGATCTCGACCTGTCCGCCGACACCAAGGAAGCGGCGGCCCGCGCCCTCGCCGAGCGGATGGCGGCCCGAGGCCGGGTGACCGACCTGGAGGGCTTCCTCGCCGACGTGGCGGCCCGCGAGGCGCAGATGCCGACCGGCCTCGACGGCGGCATCGGCATCCCGCACTGTCGCAGCGAGCATGTCACCGTGCCGACGCTCGCCTTCGGGCGCAGCGCACGGGGCATCGACTTCGGCGCCCCGGACGGCCCGGCCGACCTGATCTTCCTGATCGCCGCCCCGGCGGGTGCGGACGACGCGCACCTCACGATCCTGTCGTCCCTCGCCCGCCAGTTGATGAACGCCGAGTTCACGTCCGCGCTGCGGTCCGCGGACGACGCGGCGGCCGCGGCCGCGCTCATCCGCGGGGAAGAGGCCCCGGCGGCCGCGGCCGCGTCGGGCGGCTCCGAGGACTCCGCGGAGGCATCGGCCGCAGCGGCCACCTCCGATGTCACCGCGGACGGCACGGCCCCGGCGCCGGGCGCGCGCGTCGAGGACGCGGCCGCCCCGGTGCCGGGCGCCACCGGTGCCTCCGCCGAACGCCCGTTCCGTATCGTCGCCGTCACCTCCTGCCCCACCGGCATCGCGCACACCTACATGGCCGCCGAGTCGCTGGAGAACGCGGGCCGCGAGGCGGGCGTCGAAGTCGCCGTCGAGACGCAGGGCTCGGCAGGCTTCGCCCGGCTCGACCCGGCCGTCGTCGAGGCGGCGGACGGCGTGATCTTCGCCCATGACATCCCCGTACGGGACAAGGACCGCTTCGCCGGCAAGCCGACCGTCGACGTCGGGGTGAAGGCGGCCATCAACCGCCCCGGCGAGCTGATCGCCGAGGTGCGTGACAAGGCGGCGCGCGGCGAGGCGACCGCGGCGGCCGCTTCCCCGGGCGCACCCCTCGAGCGCGCCGGTGACTCCGGCGAGGGCTACGCCACCAAGCTGCGCAAGTGGCTGATGTCCGGCGTGAGCTACATGGTCCCGTTCGTCGCCGCGGGCGGTCTGCTCATCGCCCTCGGCTTCGCGATCGGCGGCTACAAGATCAACAAGGCGCCGTCGGTCATGGACCACTTCGTGTGGATGCAGGCGGACAGCTGGGCCGCGCTGCTCTTCCAGATCGGCGTGGTGTCCTTCGGCTTCCTCGTTCCGGTCCTGGCCGGTTACATCGCCTACGGCATGGCGGACCGCCCCGGCCTCGTGCCCGGCTTCGTCGGCGGCTCGATCGCCCTCACCATCAACGCGGGCTTCCTGGGCGGCCTGGTCGCCGGTCTTCTCGCCGGTGGTGTGGTGATGACGATCCAGAAGGTCAACATCCCCGCTGCACTGCGCGGCATCATGCCGGTGGTGGTGATCCCGCTGATCTCCTCGGCGGTCGTCGGATTTCTGATGTTCGTGGTCGTCGGAAAGCCCATCGCGTCCGCGCAGAAGGGCCTGACCGACTGGCTGAACGGCTTGACCGGCACCAACGCCGTTCTGCTCGGCGCGCTGCTCGGCCTGATGATGTGCTTCGACCTCGGCGGCCCGGTCAACAAGGTCGCGTACACCTTCGCCACCGCCGGCATCGCGGTCTCCACCCCGAGCGACTCGGCGATGAAGATCATGGCCGCGGTGATGGCCGCCGGTATGGTCCCGCCGCTGGCGATGGCCCTGGCCACGACGGTCCGCGGCAGGCTGTTCACGCGGACCGAGCGGGAGAACGGTAAGGCAGCCTGGGTACTGGGCGCCTCCTTCATCTCCGAGGGCGCGATCCCGTTCGCCGCGGCCGACCCGCTGCGCGTCATCCCCGCGTCGATGGTCGGCGGCGCGCTCACCGGGGCCCTGTCGATGGCGTTCGGCGCGACCCTGCGCGCCCCGCACGGCGGCATCTTCGTGGTTCCGCTCATCGGCAGCCCGCTCCTCTACCTGGTCGCCATCGCCGCCGGTATGTGTCTGACCACGACCCTGGTGGTCGTCCTGAAGGGCATGCGGAAGCAGAGCCCCGAGGGCGCCGCGAAGGAGGCCGCGGGAGCGGCGATAGCGGCCCGGAACGACCCCAAGCAGCCGGTCGTCGCCTGACCCCGGCCGCTCGCTCCCGGCGGAGCACACCACTCCAGGTGCCGGCCGCAACTCCCTTGAGGGTTGCGGCCGACGCATGTCCGGGGCGGGTGGCCCGTCGGCCGGTTGCGAACGTGCTCAGGGAGGGGCCGACCCCGAGCGGGGCCTCAACAACGGTCCGAGTGACCCCATTACGGCCTCCATGACCCCTTCACCGTACTAGTCGTACTTGATGAGATACCTCACGGTCCGATGCTTAAGGCCCGGATCGTGGTGTCTACTGGGGCTATGCACGCGCATGTGTCGACCTTCCAGCTGTTGGGTGTGCCCGTCCTCGCCCTGGGGGCCGCCGTCTGGATCGTCTGCGTGGGCCGGATTCTGCGCCGGCGCCGCTTCGAGGACGCGGTTCGGCGTCGCGGCACCTTGCTCGGAGCCCTGCCCCATCAGCGGCAGACGGGACCTGACCTGGAGTCCGTGGAACTCACACCGGCCGAACGCGACGCCTTCGCAGGCCTGGTACGGCAGTTCGGCGATCGTCCTTACTGACGGGAGCGCTCCGCCTGGTCAGCCGAGGGCCGCCGCCCGGCGCTCCATCGCCTCGCGCGCCGCGTCCTCCGTCGCGTACACCTCGCACATGTGCCGCCCGTCCGGTGTCGCCGTGTGCTCGACCTCCCACAGGGACAGCTCCCGGCCGTCGCGCAGCAGGAACGCGTGCTCGTAGAGCGAGAAGCACAGCCCCGGCTGCCCGGCCCGGCGCGGGCGCCCGAAGGCCTGGGTGATCTCGTGCGCGAACGCCGAGCGCAGCAGTAACGTCGCCAGGTCCGCGCCCGGCCGGTCCGGGTTCTCCGCGCGGCGCAGCAGTCGACGCGCGTGGTCCGCGGAGTCGTCGGGCACATATGCGTGCCGGGGCTCGGGGACGAGGGGCAGCTGAACCAGCACCGGCAGTTCGAAGTCGGGTGTGTCCGCCGGCAGGGGAAGCCGGGCGGTCGCGGCGCGCAGCTCCTCCTCGTCCACGTACACCTCGTACGCGAGGTGACCGCCCGGTCCCGTGTTGTGGACGAGCTCCCACAGGGTGACCGCCGTGCCGTCGGCGAGGAGCCAGGTGTGCCGGTACGTCTCCCGGTACAGCCCCGCGCTGTGGTGCGCGGAGTGCAGCGAACTGTCCTGTGCCAGCGCGCAGTCGAGTCGCCCGATCGTCTCGTCGGGCAGCTCGAAGGAGTTCAGGGCGCGGCCGAGGAGTCGCGCGAGATGCTCCTCCGGAGACTCCGGCAACTCGGCTGGCTCGTACGCTGCCGTCTCGTACGGAACGCTCAAGTTTTCTCCCGGCGTTGCTGCATGTCACCTTGTGGGTGCATACCGTAGCCCCTTGGTCGGACATCATGTCCGGGAACCGAGAAAACGTACGGTGGGAAAACGGACGGGCCGCGCGGGGGGTTCCCGCGCGGCCCGATCGATCGTCAGAAGTGGCTGGTCAGGCGTCACTTCCCGTGGTCCATGCGCTCCAGGACATGTTCCAGCCGTTGAGTCCGTTGTCCGGCGCGACCGTGCTGTCGGGGGAGTTCTTGACGATCACGACGTCGCCGACGAGCGAGTTGTCGTAGAACCACTTGGCGGTCGTGTCACCTTCGGCCCCCTGCACGTCCGCCATTCCGACGCAGCCGTGGCTGGTGCCCTCGTGGCCGAAGGGCGGGTTGCCCTTGTCGTACCAGTAGTTGCCGTGGATGAACGTCCCGGAGGTCGTCAGCCGCATCGCGTGCGGCACGTCCGGGATGTCGTACTCGCCGCCCAGACCGACCGTCTGGCTGTTCATGCGGGTCTGCTCGAACTTCTCGGAGATCACCATCTGCCCGTTGTACGTGGTGTGCTGCGGGCTGCCCGCCGAGATCGGGACCGTCCTGAGCGTCTGGCCGTCCCGTACGACCGTCATGGTCTGCGTGTTGACGTCGACCGTGGAGACCTGCGAGCGGCCGATGGTGAAGGTGACGGTCTTCTTCTGCACGCCGTAGACGCCGTTCGCGCCCTGGACCCCGTCAAGGTCGATCTTCATCGTGACCTTGGAGCCGGCCTTCCAGTACTCCTCGGGCCTGAAGTCCAGCCGCTGGGCATCGAACCAGTGCCCCACGACCTGCTGCCCGCTGCTGGAGGTCACCGTGATGTGCGACTGCACGGCCTTCTTGTCGGTGATCTCCTTGTCGAAGGTGAAGGACACCGGCATCCCGACGCCGACCGTCGCTCCGTCGTCGGGCGTGTACGTCCCGATGAAGCTGTTGGACGTGGTGACCGTGGTGAAGATGGAGTTGGCGGCCGCCACGCGGTTGTCCGCGTCCTTGGCGGTGGCCGAGATCTCGTACTTCGTTCCGCGCTCCAGGTGCTCCTTCGGCTTCCAGGACGTTCCGTCCGCGGAGACCTCCCCGGCGACGGCCGTGCCCGTCCCCGCAACCGTCATCTTCACCTCGGTCAGCTTCCCGTCGCTGACCTTCACCCCGGTCGCGTTGATCGACGCGCCGGTCGAACCGTCTTTCGCGGAGATGGTGATCTTGGCGGTGGAGGTCTTTGCCTTGCCGGAGTCCTTCCCGCCCTTGTTGTTGTCGGCGTTGGCGCTGCCGCCGCAGGCGGTGAGAGTCAGGGCGCCGACCAGCAGGGCGGCACAGGCCCCCACTACGCGCCGCGCTCGCATGTCCGGCGTTGTCACGGGCTTCTCCAGGTCGTTGTGATGGGTGATGCGCTTTCAAATACGTGGAGAAAGAGCGGAGGTCGCGAGAAAGGGTTCCGCCCACCACCGTGAAACGCCCCCATGTGACAGAACCGGGACAATCGTCCGCCCCGGGCCTAATGGCCCCCGTACAACTCCTCGTACGCCGGCCACGCCCCACCCGGCCCGGCCACCGGCTCGGCGGCGCGCACGGCCCGTACGATCGCGCGGGTCACGAGGTCCGCGCCCGCCACCAGCACCTCGTTGAGCGCGAGGGGGCTCGTGGAGGCAAGCGGACGTGCACCGGTCGCCAGTGCGAACACCGTGTCCCCGTCGTTGAGCAGATGCACCGGCCGCACGGCGCGCGCGAGGCCGTCGTGCGCCACTCCCGCGAGCTTCTGCGCCTGTGCCTTGGTGAGATCGGCGTCGGTGGCCACCACCGCGACCGTCGTGTTCAGCGTGGGATGCGCGTTCTTGGCTGCCGCCTCGGCGAGTTGCCGCTGCGCCGACTCGTGCACCCCGCGCGCCGGGTAGTGGACCCGGCCCTGGAACATTTCCCCGTACAGGGCGCCGGTCGCCGGATCGACCGCTGAGCCCGCCGCGTTGCACACGACCAGCGCGCCCACGGTGATCCCCGAGTCGAGCACCGTGCTCGCGGTCCCCACCCCGCCCTTGACCGTCCCGACCGTCGCCCCCGTGCCCGCGCCCACGCAGCCCTCCGTCACGGGCGCCCCGGGCTCGCTCGCGGCGGCCGCCTCGACCGCGGTCCGGCCGAGGGCCGCGTCCGGCCGGGCCCCGAAGTCGCCGCCGCGTCCCAGGTCGAAGATGCAGGCGGCAGGCACGACCGGCACCACATGCGTCGGCTCCGGGCCGACCCGCACCCCGCGCCCCCGCTCCTCCAGCCAGGCCATCACGCCCGACGCCGAGTCGAGTCCGTAGGCGCTGCCCCCCGTCAGGACGACCGCCTCGACCTTCTGCACCACGTTTCGCGGATCGAGCGCGTCGGTCTCCTTCGTACCGGGACCGCCGCCGCGTACGTCCACCGCCGCGACCGCGCCGCCCTCAGGGGCGAGGACCACCGTGGTGCCGGTGAGCCAGCCGTCCCCGATCCGTGTGGCATGTCCCACGCGCAGTCCCAGGACATCTGTCAGAGCGTCAACCGTCATGCGCCCATGATCCTTGGCCATCCGTCGGTCGTGACCCCTTGGGCGAGGATCCGTGCCGCCGGTTTCACCCCCGTGGTCACCGGGCGCACCTTCGGCCCGGGCCGCCCGAGACTCCGGCCCCGGGCCAGGGCGCCGCGGACGTACGCTGGTGGCATGAGCACCACCCCCGCCCGAGAGCCGCGCGATCCCCAGCCCGACCTCAAGCCCGACCCCAAGCCCGATCCGAAGGACGCCCTCGTCTTCGACGACCCGCTGAGCCAGCAGTCCTCGGACGACACGGACCGGGGATGGGGCGAGCGGCCCGTCCCGAGCGGTGACAGCGCCGCCGACCTGGCGCGCTTCCTCGACGAGAAGCCGCCTCATCATCTGTGAGCCGCGACGGTCTGTGAGCCGCGACGGTCTGTGGGTCACGACCACGCTGTCGGCGTTCGTCGGCGTTCGTCGGTGAGCTGTCGCTCGCTGCGGGAGCTACGACTCGCTGCGGCTGCCCGCGCCGCGCTGAGCGACGAGGGCGTCGCGTATCTCCTTGAGCACCTCCAGCTCGGACATCTCCACGACCTCCTGCGTGCCCTCCTTCGCCTTGCGGCGGGCCTCCTGCCGGGCCAGGTACTTGGCCATGGGCAGGACCATCAGGAAGTACACGACGGCTGCCGAGATCGCGAAGTTGAGCGTGGCGCCGAGGACCGAGCCCCACATGACGCGGACGCCCGTCGCGTTGTCGCCGGTGCCCGAGCAAGGGGCCTTCAGGCACGAGCTGTAGTTGTCCAGGCTCTTGGTGCCGAGCGCACCCACCACCGGGTTTATGACCCCCTTCACCACGGAGTTGACGATGTTGGTGAAGGCGGCACCGATGACCACCGCGACCGCCAGATCGACGACGTTTCCCCGCATCAGGAAGGCCTTGAAGCCCTGCCAGACGTTCGGCACCTTCTTCTCGCTCACAGTGGGCCTTTCTTCGACTGCAGTGGTTGTGGAATGAACAGCTCCGCAACCTACGTCAGGGCATGCCCCGGCTGTCCACTCCCTGGTCGCGGGCAGGGGGCTCCATACCCGGCCGACCCGTTCCTCCTGCCCGCTCAGCACAGAGTCACCACCAGCCGTGAGGTCATGCCCGCACCGGCCAGGCGTGCGGCCGTGGTGCGTGGAACGGAGAGCACGACCAGTGCGCCGCTCGCAGTGGGGTCGGTCTCCGGCACGCGTGTCACCCGGGCCCCGGCCGCGACCACCTGCGCCGCGCCGTGCTCATCGGCTGCGATCACGTCGATGCGGTCGCCCGGCCGTAACAGCCCCACCGTCGCTCCGTCGGCGATCCGCACCGGTGCCGTCACCATCTCGACGCGGTGCCGCTCCGGCACCGGCTCGGCTGCGGCCCTCGGGCGCGCGTCGGCGTCCGGATGCCCCCGGGCTCCCTCGGAGCGGCCCGGCCCCGCCACCACGAGCGCGGCCGCCGTGACCGCCAGGCCCATGGCCACGGCTCGCTTGCGGTGCCGCACGAGACGCCGCAGCCGATGCCGGCTGCCGCGCACCCGGACGGGCGCGAAATGCGGCACCGCGCATGTCGGAGGCGTGTGGGCGCGAACGAGGACGTCCGCCTCCGGTGGGCCCGAGCAGGCGTTCCCGACGGTCGGGTGTGCCGGACTTGGGGAGGGGGAGAACTGGGCCATGCTGATCACCACCTGCATCGCGAGATCGGGACGCGATCCACGATGAGGCTTCGCGGCGAAGTCCGCCGAGACCCGTGGACTACCGACCGGTTGTGGACAACTCGCTCACCCGAACGGGATGTTCCGCACGCCCACGCCCACGCCCACGCCCACGCGCACGCCCACGCCCACTCCCACGCCCACGACCACTCCCCAGGCCACACCCACCCCCACGCCCACGCCCACGCTCAGGCCACGCCCCCGCTCAGGCCCCCCGGCCCACCCCCAC
>NZ_LBMW01000109.1 GCF_026168105.1 Streptomyces hygroscopicus | reverse complement strand
CCTCATCTGCTACCGCAGACTCACCAAATGAGATGGCTTCTAAGCTGCGAGGCCTCTTGACGATGCGCTGCCAGGAAAGCGCCTGGCATCGAATCGCGTCGAGAGAGGGGGATCACAGCGTGGTTCATCAACAGCAAGGGCGTACTCGTCGCTGGGATAGCGGCGTTATCGCTCGTCGGCTCAGGAGCGGCTGCCGCGCAGGCTGAGCCGGCCGGCTACACCCTCCGCGTCCAGCAGACGGCGCCGAGCCATACTGCAGTTGCCCGGCAGGACGCAGCCGACGTCACGTGCCAGGTCAACCAAATCTTCATCTCCCGCTACGGGGAATGCGAGAACGCCACCATCATCGTCACGGCAATGAAGAACGGCAAACCCGTGGGAACGGCGACGTTCACCGCCTACCACACGATGCAGCTCAACCAGCTCAGCCGCACCGGGTCGGAAAGCATCCAGTACAGCAAAGCGACCATCGAAGGCGACGCCAAGGGCATCGAGGTAAGCGCGACTGCCACCGCCGTCGGAACGGCGAAGGCCTCGATGAACTTCCCTCAAGGACACGTCATCGACGGACCCTTCACAGCGGGCGTGACGTACAGCGACTCCGTCGGACCCGGCAAGGTCAACCCGTCCCGCACCACCTACCGGTACACGTTCAACAAGCCGGGCTACGCCACCGGCGCGGATGTGTACGAGTCCGCGTACTACGGCTGCGACGACACCTTCAAACGCATGTCTGCCAGCTGCGTCTTCCGCGACGCACCCGGGGCCGTGAGCATGGTCGACCTGCCCTACATCTCCGCCGGCATCCGCGCCTTGCGTGCGAGCGGTGGCCACTACGGCGACCCCAACGGCGGACCGGTACTGCACGCGCTCGCCGACTCCAAGCAGGCATCCAAAAATCGGGACGCCGTGTGCGGAAAAACCGCCCCGACCCCGGCGGAGAAGGCCCAGGGCCGTACCTGGTGCGATGAGTACCCGTTCGCCGCCACCTACGAAGGCGGAACGTCCCTGCCGGCCAGTCAGCGGGAGATCACCTACACCACACCCAACGAACAGCAGCGCCAGGGTGGCCTCATAACGGCCTTCAAGAGGAAGTACCGCATCCTCGACCACGATCCGTTCTACGTGATCGCCTGACTTTCTCACTAGGGTCGGTGGCACCGGCCAACAGATGTCCGGTGCCACCGTCGTGGTGAAGCTGGGTCGCATGTCGTGAAGGAGAGCCGTGAGCCATCCCGAGCCGGTCGCCGTACACCACCTGGTCTTCCCGGCCTCGTACCTTCAGTACCGGGTCCAATTCCCTCCTGACGACGCCGAACAGCTGTGGCGCGAGGAATTTGAGGACTTCATCCAAACCTCTGCCGGCGGCTTGCTCGCCGCGACGGACGACGGGCAGTTCGTGATGATCAGCTGCGGCGTCCAACAAGGCGAAGTCGATCTCACCGTCCAGTTCTTCACTCAGCCGCCTCCTCCCCCTGAGGCCAGCTGGCAGATCACTCCAGACGTCGACGTCGTGATCGACCGCGTCTTGGTGCTGTGCAATCCCGATGACGATCAGGAGGACATCCCCGTCCCCTACCATCACGATCAGCCCACCCGGCACCGGCTGCGGGTACTGTACGCCGACCGACCCCAAGGCTCCTCCGAAGCCTTCCGGCAACAGGAAGCCGGAAAACTGGAGAAGAACGTCATCCAGATCTGGCCCGCCCCATAAGACTGGCGGCGGAAGCGCTCTGGAGTCCACGGGCGGTCCACCTCGGCCCGTCTGACGACGGGGCCCGGACAGCATTACGGGGAGACTCTGAGCGTGCGGCATCCCGGCGCGAGCGCCGGCGCGATTGTGACCCGCTCCATCTTGACCCGCTCCATCTATGGTGCTGTCGGACCGGACCAGCTTGAACTCGACGCCGTCTGTGATCCAAACCGCTTCGGCGAGCACGAAGGTGTCCGTGAAGATCACCGACGTCGTGGCCCAGGGTGGATGACGCGTCGAAGGCCAGGCACGCAGCAGCCCCGATCCGCCTTGGATCGGCGCCTTCACCCTGTCCGTTACCCGATCCGGTCACAAGCCCGTCACACAACCACCACCCCACCACCATTGGCCCCTACACTCACCTCCCTGCCACACCCGCACACATGGGGGGACCATGAACCGCAGAACACTCGCCTACACCGCCGCCGTCATCACCATCCTCGCCGCCAGCACCGCATGCCAGCCGGCCAAGACGACCGGCAACAACGGCAGCACCGAAACGGCCAGCACAGGCACCAACGGCAGCAAGGGCGCCACCGCCAAGAAGACCGTCCCGAACTTTGTCGGCATGGGCCTCCAATCCGCTCAAGACACCGCCCAGAAGAACGGCTTCTACAGCCTCGACTCCCACGACGCGCTCGGCCGCGCCCGCATGCAGATCCTCGACCGCGACTGGAAGGTCTGCTCCCAGAACGTGAAGGCCGGCACGAACGCGTCGACTGACACCAAGCTCGACTTCGGGGCGGTGAAGCTCGAAGAGACCTGCCCCAGCCACGACCAGGCCGCCCCCTCTGCGGCGGGCGGCACCATGCCGGACTTCCACGGCAAGTCGATGAAGGCCGCCAGGATGGCCCTCGACACCAGCACGTCGATCACGGTCAACGATGCGACCGGGGACGGCCGCCTTGTGATCGTCGAGTCCAACTGGCAGGTGTGCACGCAGAAGCCGGCGGCGGGCGCGAAGCTGAACGGGCAGCCAGTCGAGTTCACCGTGGTGAAGTTCGGGGAGAGCTGCCCCTGAACACGGGCGAGGTCCCGGAGCAGCCGCCCGGCCCCGGGGCCTTCGGCGCGTGCGACTAGCCGAACAGGGGCGCTCCCGCCGGGGCGGCGGCCGTCGAGGCCGGTCACGTGCGACTCCGCGCGCTGACCCGCCGGTTGCGGGGCCTCACCGTTCCTCGGGGCCCCGGCTGCTGTCCGCCGGGCGCGGCGCAGGAACGGCGCGGGCGATCCAGCCGTCGGTCCGTACCTGGACGGGCAGCATGACGGGAATGAGTGCGGCCTCGACAAGGAGTTCGAGCCCCTTGACGCACTCTTCCCCGGTGTCGCCCTGCGCGCTGAACCGGATGGCCATGCCCCCAGTGGGATTGGCGGGCCGATGCCGCGCGGGCGGAATCACGAAGTCCGTTGCACCGACCACATGTCACAAGACGGCCTGCGAACCCTTGCCCTCCGAGGAGAAAAACCGCAGCCGGAACGGCTGGGCCAGCACCTCGTCGAACCCGCCGACGAAGTCCAGGACCAGCAGCATCCAGCGTTCGGCCAGACTCTCGAAGCCGTGCTGCCGACGGGTTGTCACCAGACACTCCAGCCCAGGCCGGTGACGCTGACAGGTCCGCCACGAGTACCGCCGCACCGGCACCGACGCCATCGCCGGCCCCGCCTACAGGTCATTCACCGGGACGATGACATCGGACTTCCCGACCTTCCACGTCACCGTCCACGTACGCGGCCATCCCGGCCCCAGATCCAGGCACTTGGTGGCCCGCTTGGGCAGCGCGTACGGCAGCGCAAGGTCGTCAAGGCGGCAGGCGTGGGACCACACCGGCCCGGCCGGAACATCGACAACCTGTACGTCACCCATGGCGAGAGCACAGCGCAAAGCACGAGCCGTACGCGGGGGAAAGCCCAAAACAACATCAACAACCAGGCCGTACGGGTACCCTGCTCAACTCGACAAATCAAATGCTCAGCCACAACCCGTTGGTCCGGGCTCGCTCGCTGTGACGTGGCGAGTGAGCAGTCGGCCTGGCGGAGTGAGCGCTCTGGTTGGCGAGCTGAGCATTGCGGCCGGTGAGGGAGTTGATGTCTGTTTGGCGTCAGTATCCGCGGATTGCCGTTGCAGAGCGGGTGCATAGGATCGCGGGCATGACACTGCGACCTGTCCTGGTGAACATAAAGGCTCTTGATGACTCGGCGGTCGGACGGTTCTGGGCGGAGGCGCTCGGCTGGAGGGTTACCGGCGAGGGACCGGGCGCGACCGCCGCCAAACCTGTCGGCTTCGATTGGCTGGACCCGGTCGGCGTATGCATCGACGTCATTGCCGTCCCGGAACCCAAGACGGCAACAAAGAACCGTGTGCACGTCGATCTCGCCACCACCTCTGCGGCCCATCAAGCGGAGTTGGTCGCGCGCCTTAAAGCTCTCGGTGCGACGCCCGCCCACGTGGGCCAGGGCGACGTGCCGTGGACGGTCCTCGCCGACCCGGAGGGCAACGAGTTCTGCGTACTGGAGCCTCGGGAGATGTACCGCGACACCGGGCCAATCGCCCGGGTGGTGGTCGACTGCACGGATCCGCGGGCCATGGCCCGGTTCTGGGGCGAGGCGATGGACTGGACCCTGCACGAGGTGACGGACGACCAGGCGGTGTGGCGCCCGGCCAAGGGTGTCGGCCCGTATCTTGAGTTCCTCCGCTCGCCCGACGTAAAGACTGTGCCGGACCGCGTCCATCTTGACCTGGTGCCGGACCCTGGTGACAACAAAGCAGCGGAGGTCGCCCGGCTGCGGGCCCTCGGCGCCGCCGACCTCGACGTCGGCCAGGGCGACGTCCCGTGGACGTGTCTTACCGACCCGGAGGGTCACGAGTTCTGCGTCCTCGCCCGCTCCTGACGCGGAGCCTTGACCACACCCCGACACGCCCACCTCGTCTACTCATGCGCCACCCCCCGGGCGGGCCGGGCTGTAGCGTCCCGGTCAATCCGGGCGGCGAGAGCTTGTGTGTCGGGGCGAGATCGGCTTGCTCACCGACCACAACGCTCAACTCGCCAACTGAAGCGCTCAGTGGGCGACACGAAGTCGCACCAGGTAAGAAGCCATCTCATTTGGTGAGTCTGCGGTAGCAGATGAGGGTGCAGGCGATGCTGGTGAAGGCCAGGAAGTGTTCAGCTTTGCGTTCGTAGCGGCGATGGAGGCGGCGGCATCCAGCGAGCCAGGCCATCGTGCGTTCGATGGTCCAGCGGTGGCGTCCCAGCCGCTGGGAAGACTCGACGCGTTTGCGGGCGATGCGGTGCCGGATGCCGCGCTGGCGTAACCATCGGCGCAGATGGTTGTAGTCGTAGCCCTTGTCGGCGTGGAGTTTGGCCGGCCGTCGCCGACGCGGTCCGCGCCGGGAGCGGATAGGCGGGATGCCTCGCACGAGCGGTTCGAGGGCCTGGCTGTCGTGCAGGTTGGCGCCGGATATCCCGACGGACAGGGGCAGTCCGGTTCGCTCGGTGATCAAGTGGATCTTTGAGCCGTACTTGCCCCGATCCACCGGATTCGGACCCGTCAGGTCCCCCTTTTCAGGGCCCGCATGTTCACCGAGTCGATCGCGCAGCGAGACCAGTCCAGTTCACCCCGGGAGCCGAGTTCGTCGAGGACCAGGCGATGGAGCCTCGCCCACACCCGGGCTTTCGACCACTCGGTGAAGCGCCGATGAGCCGTGGGTCCCGACGGTCCGAACGAGGCGGCCGGCAGCTGCTGCCACGTGCAGCCCGATGTGGCCACGAACACGATCGCAGCCAGCACCTCCCTGTCACCATGCCGGCGCCGACCGCCTCCCTGAGGTCGACTCGGCGCCTCCGGCACCACTCGCTGGAACAACTCCCACAGCTCATCCGGCACCAGCCGCTCAACGATCCCC
>NZ_LBMW01000005.1 GCF_026168105.1 Streptomyces hygroscopicus | reverse complement strand
CGCAGCCGCCGCACGGGCCCGGCTGCGCCCGGTGCCCCGCCGCGCCATCATCGGGACATGGACGTCACCCTTCACCTCGCCCAGGATCCCGAGGCCGACGCGTTCCTCGGGCGCAGTCCGCTCGCGCCGCTGATCGGGATGCTGCTGGACCAGCAGGTCCCGATGGAGTGGGCGTTCAAGGGGCCGTGGACCGTCGCGCGACGGCTCGGCACGGACGACCTCGACGCGCACGAGATCGCGGCCCACGACCCGGAGGCGTTCGCCGCGCTCCTCTCGGAGAAGCCCGCGGTGCACCGCTACCCCGGGGCCATGGCCAAACGCATCCAGCAGCTGTGCCAGTACCTCGTCGATCACTACGGCGGGGACCCCGAAGCCGTCTGGAAGGACGTCGACAGCGGACACGAACTGTTGCGGCGGCTCCAGGACCTGCCCGGGTTCGGCAGGCAGAAGGCGCAGATCTTCCTCGCGCTGCTCGGCAAGCAGCTGGGCGTACGGCCCGAGGGGTGGCGGGAGGCGGCCGGGCCCTACGGCGAACCGAAGGCGTTCCGGTCCGTCGCCGACATCACCGGGCCCGCGTCCCTCACAAAGGTCCGTGCGCACAAGCAGGAGATGAAGGCGGCGGCGAAGGCCGCCAAGGCCTCCGGGCGGTAGCCGTCAGCCGGTTGGACCGCCCCGGGTGGCAGGGCGCCGGCGGCCGCTCACAGCATGGATCATGACCGACGTACCGAGCGGCTCCTCCCAGGGACCCGAATTCGACGATCGCCGCGTTCATGCCGCGCGCGACGCCCACGCGACGAGGCCGCCGTCGGAGGAACTGGAGCCGCCCTTCGAGGGGCTCCTGCACGTCCTCTCCCGCACCGCCTGGCAGGTCGTCCTGGCCACGGGCGTCGCTTCCCTGATCCTGGGAATTCTGGTGCTGATCTGGCCCGGGCCGTCCCTCCTCGCCGCCGGGGTCCTCTTCGGCGTGTACCTCATCGTCAGCGGCGTGCTCCAGCTGGCGGCAGCGTTCGGCACGCACAGGGCGACCTCGCTGCGCGTCATGGCGTTCATCAGCGGCGCCCTGTCGATCCTGCTGGGCCTGTTCTGCTTCCGGGGCCCCATGGAGTCGATCCTGCTGCTCGCGCTCTGGATCGGCATCGGCTGGCTGATCCGCGGGATGACCCAGACCGTGGCGGCCGCCCATGACCCGTCGGTGCCCGCACGGGGCTGGCAGATCTTCCTCGGCCTCATCACCTTCCTCGCCGGGATGGTGCTGATCGTCTCGCCGTTCACGTCGATCGCGGTGCTCACCCTGGTCGCAGGCTGGTGGCTGCTCGTGGTCGGTGTCGTCGAGATCGTCACGGCGTTCCAGATCCGCGGCCGCGCGGAGCGGATCCCGCGCACGGTGTGACCAGCGTCAACCTCGTGCACGACAGGTACGCCGAGAGAGCGGTTTCGCGGCCGACACGATGAACGGGGTCCGTCCGGCGGGGAGATGACCTCGTGTGAGCCCCACCCCGCACGCCCAGCCCGCCGTTAGCCGGTGTGCCCGGCTGTGGGTGCTCCTGGTGCTCGTCGCCCTCCTCGCGGCCGGCGCTCACGCCGAGGCCATGGCGCCCGAATCCGACGCGGTGTCCGCGTCCCAGGCGTGCGACGCGGAGCACGACGTCCTGGCCATGGCGCCACGGCCCGAGGACCCTGAGGGACAGCGCACCGCCACGCCGCAGCGGCCTGGCCGCCAGAAGCCCGCCGGGCCGTCGGGCCCGGACCGCCCGGGCAGCCCGGCCACCGCTTCCGCACGGGCGCCGCACTCGGCCGCCCTGCGCGCTGTGCACACAGTCGTCCTGCGCTGCTGACAGATCCGGTCTCGCCCGGAACCGTCACCTCTCTCAGCAACGCGAGGACACCGTCATGTTCAGCGACCCCTATGCGGTCCTGCGCGCCCTGATGCGTGCCGAGGCCATGCGCGACAGGAAACCGCGACCGACCCCCGAACCGGAACCCGACGCCGGGCAGGAGGCAACGCCCGCCGCCCCACAGGAGAGGGAGCGCGAGTAGCGCACCCGGCGGCCGCCCGCACACCGGGCGGCCGTCCTGCCCCGTTCGCACAAGTCGGCGCCGCCCTCGGCCCGCGCACCCGCGTCCGCAAGCGGTACCGCGGATCCGGCCGAGCACGTGAGACACGCCGAGGGCCGGGCGGTCCCCCGGCTGCCAGGGAGCATCCAACGGCGCCCGGGCCGCCCGAACGCACAGAGTGCCCATCGGCCCACGAACACAGCCGACGCCCCGGCCCACCCCGCCAGTGCCCAGCCGCCCGCGCGCCCGCGCTCACGCCCTCACGCCCTCACGCCCTCACGCCCTCACGCCCTCACGCCCTCACGCCCTCACGCCCCTGAGGCTGCGCCGCGGTTGCCGCCGACGGGACGGAACCGGGCCGACAACCGGACGTTCCCCGGACGCGCGACGAACGCCTGCCCCGCCACCCACGAACGCCCGTCGACATCCCGGCCGCCGCCCCACCGGGCGCCCGCGGAACTCCCGTCAATGCCCAGCCCGCCCGCGGACCGGCCGACCCCTCACCCCACCGGCCGTCCGGGCGGCACGGTCCGCGCACTCACGCCCCAAGCCCGCACCCCGGCCCCCGCCGAGGACCGGGGACACGCCGAAGGCCGGACGTTCCCCGGCCGCCAGGACGCCTCCGCCGATTCACCGAAGCCCCTTCCGGCCCGCGGACGCCGCAAAGCCCGGTGCGGGAGGCCTCAGGAAGCGCCGGGCGCCAGATCCCCCGAGCGGGCCCGGACCGCCTCCCATCTGCGGCCACTGTTCCTGTTTGACCCCGTTTACCGCACCTTTTCCGGAGCCCCACTCCGTCTCCATGGCTGCGCCCGGAACGTCTTGACCGGTAGGCTTTCCGTGTGATCTTCAAGCGCATCGGAAACGGCCGGCCGTACCCCGACCACGGCCGGGAAAGCACCCGGCAGTGGGCGGACGTCGCGCCGCGCCCGGTCCGCCTCGATCAGCTCGTGACGACCAAGCAGCAGCTGGACTTGGAGACCCTCCTCGCCGAGGACTCGACCTTCTACGGCGACCTCTTCGCGCATGTCGTGAAGTGGCAGGGGGACCTTTACCTGGAGGACGGCCTGCACCGCGCGGTCCGCGCGGCGCTGCAGCAGCGTCAGGTCCTGCACGCGAGAGTTCTCGAACTCGACTGACTCGTCCGGCACCGGGTCCGCCCTGGGCACACCTGCCCACCCACCCACCCGCACACACGGACCCGTACGGATCACCTTTGACCCTTTCGGGTTGGACTGTGCGGCATCCAATGATCATCTAGTAGGCATTGCAGCCCAGGCGCACTACGCTGCGCCCATGAGCATGCTGACTCCCCCCGGCATGGGCGGCCAGTACCGCATCACGGGGGACAAGTACCCGCGGATGCGCCGGCCCCGCCGCCGCGGCAGGCTCGTGTTCGCCGTCGTCGCGTCCGTTGCCGCCATCGGCCTGATCGGCTGGGGCACCCTGCAGCTCATCGACGTCTTCACCGGCCGCGGCAAGACGTCGGCGACCGGTGCGAAGGCGGTCTGCGCGAAGGGGGCGAGCGCGTCGTCCACGGCCGCCGCCAGGGCACTGCCCCAGCCTGGCCGGATCACCGTCAACGTCTTCAACGCCACGCCCCGCGGCGGCCTCGCCAAGACGACCGCGGACGAGCTGAAGAAGCGTGGCTTCCAGATCGGAACCGTGGGCAACGCGACGAAGGAGTACGACAAGAAGGTCAAGGGCGTCGGGATACTGCTCGGCCCCAAGGCCTCCGCCGACACCTCGCTTCCGGTCCTCGGCACGCAGCTCGCGAATGCGGAACGGCGCACGGACGCCCGCACGAACGCGGCCGTCGACCTGATCCTGGGCGACGGCTTCTCCTCGCTGACGAGCAAGGCGGACGCGGACAAGGCGCTCGCGGAGCTGACCAATCCGGACGCGTCGCCGTCGCCCGGTACAAAGGCCGGGAAGGGCTGCTGAGCAGACGGGCTGCCGAGCAGAGGAACCGGAGCGCCCACGACGTTCCTTACGCGAGTCCGGAACCCCCGCGGCCGTGTGCGGTCCCCCTGGGAGAACCGCACCGCGTCCCGAACGCGCCTACTCCGCCGCCCCGTACAGCCGGTCCCCCGCGTCCCCGAGGCCCGGCACGATGTAGCCGTGCTCGTTGAGGCGCTCGTCGACGGCCGCCGTCACGACCGTCACCGGCCTGCCCGCCAGCTCGCGCTCCATGACCTCGACGCCCTCCGGGGCGGCGAGCAGCACCACGGCCGTCACATCGTCCGCGCCGCGCTTGATCAGCTCCTGGATCGCCGCGACGAGCGTGCCGCCGGTCGCGAGCATCGGGTCCAGGACGTACACCTGGCGGCCCGAGAGGTCCTCCGGCATGCGCGACGCGTATGTGGAGGCCTGGAGCGTCTCCTCGTTGCGGATCATGCCCAGGAAGCCCACCTCGGCGGTCGGCAGCAGCCTGACCATGCCGTCGAGCATGCCGAGCCCGGCCCGCAGGATGGGCACGACCAGCGGGCGGGGACGGGCGAGCTTGACGCCGGTGGTCCCGGAAACCGGGGTCTCGATGTCGACCTGCTCGGTGCGCACGTCCCGGGTGGCCTCGTAGGCGAGCAGGGTGACGAGCTCGTCGGCGAGCCGACGGAAGGTCGCGGAGTCGGTGCGGCGGTCGCGCAGCGTGGTGAGCTTGTGAGCGACCAGGGGGTGATCGACGACGTGGAGACGCATGTCCCCAACATTAACCGGGCTTTCCGCGCCCGCCGCGCCACCGTACGACCCGGCGCCACTCCCCGCCCGGCAGACCGCTCACCTCGGACCCCGCTCCTGGCATTGGACCCGCCATCAGAGGGAAAGTGGGAGACACGGAACTGGGGTGGTGTGCCTATGCCCGACCGGGAGTCCCACGAGGAACCCCAAGCACAGGACACGGACGCCGAGCGCAGGCGGCGCCGAGCCGTGTTCCTGCGTGAACTCGCCGAGGCACGTGAGCTGCGCGACCGCGTCCAGCCCCGCCGCGCCAAGGCCGCGCGCCTGCGTCACGCCATGCGCATGCGCACCTTCCGCTGGTAGCGACGCGGCCGCCTTGGGGGTGGCCGTGCGACCACATCGCCCCGGGCCGCGTACGATCCGCAGGTGGCGGCAATGAGTGCGCTGGTGAGTGGACTGCTTTGGTCGGAGCATCCGCGATCAAAACAGCCAGACACAGGGAGCCGAAGACGTCCCCTGAACGCCTTGTTTCTGCCACGATTCCGAGTGGGTGGGGCTCGGAGCAGCACTCCCCGCCCGCAACCTCCGCCGGGGGGACCCCCAACCGGCACGCCTATGACCAGTGGGAGAGTCACGGTGTACTTCGCCGCACTGCTCGCGCGCACCGAAGACGGGTGGGAAGCGAGCGACACGGAGCTCGACGATGTGGAGACCCTGTCGGATCTGACCGACCTGGCTCGCGACGCCTCGGTGGACGAGGACACGGTGCTCGTGCTCATCGAGCAGGAGGACGCGTGGTTCGGTGTCGTCCGCGTCGACGGCGAGGACGACCCTCGTATCTACGTCTCGGACGCCGCCGCCGCAGCCCGCAGCTCGTACGGCGAGATCCTGCTCACCGACGAACTGCTCGGGAGGGAGCCCGGCGACGACGGCGCCGACCTGGACTCCCTCGACCTCGACGGCACGGAGGACGGTGAGCCCGACGACTCCGACGAGGAGGCGGCGAGCCTGGACACCGCCGTCCCGCACGGCCCCGTGGGCGACAGCGAGATCCTCGACGACCTCGGCGTCGGCGAGAAGGAGCTGCGTGCCCTGGACGCCGAGGACGCCCTCAGCTCGATCGCCGACGCCCTGGGCGCCTCGGAGGTCCTGGAGACCGTCCGCTAGGTGCACCGGGTGAGCGAGGACGTGAGGCCGACGCCGGATCCGGTCCGCGACCGGTGGCGGGCCGCGATGTGGCTCGCCCTGGACGAGGCCGGACAGGCCGCCGAAGGCGGTGACGTGCCCGTCGGCGCCGTCGTGCTGTCCGTGGACGGCTCAGTGCTCGCCACCGGCCACAACGAGCGAGAAGCGACGGGCGATCCGTCGGCCCACGCGGAGATCCTCGCGCTCCGCCGGGCCGCGCTCGCACTCGGCGAATGGCGGCTGCCCGGCTGCACGCTCGTCGTCACCCTCGAGCCCTGCACGATGTGCGCGGGCGCGATCCAGCAGTCCCGGGTGGACCGCCTGGTCTACGGAGCGCGCGACGAGAAGGCGGGCGCGGTCGGGTCGCTGTGGGACCTGGTGCGCGACCGGCGCCTCAACCATCGTCCCGAAGTGATCGACGGCGTGCTCGCGGACGAGTGCGCCCGGCTCCTCACCGACTTCTTCCGGGCCCGCTGAGGCCCCGGTCCGGGGGTCCCGGAAACGGATTTCGGACCACGGCCCACCTTGGGGTAGGGTCTCCCTCGGTAGCGTGTCCGAGCGGCCGAAGGAGCTCGCCTCGAAAGCGAGTGTGGCGCAAGTCACCGAGGGTTCAAATCCCTCCGCTACCGCAGATGGACGAAGGGTCCGGCTCATCGAGCCGGACCCTTCGTGTGTCTCCGGCTCAGTTTCCGTCTCAGTTGACCCGTCAAGCGCGGAAACCCTCACCGTCCTGGTGCGTCCCCGCCCGGGTGACGGCTTTGCGTACCCGCTCCGCCCTGCGGCAGGCCCGATGGGCTTTCGAACCCCCAAGTGCGCCCTCAGCCGACGGCAGCGTCGAACCACTTCGGCAGTCGGCTCAGGAGGTCCCGCTGGTCTTCGCCGACCCACGCCACGTGGCCGTCCGCGCGCAGCAGCACGGCGGGCACGTCCAGTTCCTCGCCGACGTCGATGACGTGGTCGACACGATCCGCCCAGCCTGCGACGCAAGCCGGCCGGTCTGGTCGAGCAGTAGTCCGCGGCCGCCGTGCACCAGCTCGTAGAGGCGGCCCTGCTTCAGCTTCACGTCCCGCATCCGCCGACCGAGCAGTTCATGGCCGTTGCCGAAGTCGTAGCGGACCCCGACCGCGGTGATCATCTCGGCAACGTACCGGTTCACCTCCTCGAAGTCCATCAGCTTCGAGAACAGCTCCCGCAGCGCGGCCGCACCCGGATCGGTCCCCAGCAGAGCGATCTGCGCGCGGGTGTTGTCCAGCACGCGGGCGCCCACCGGGTGCCGTTCGGCGTGGTAGCTGTCCAGCAGCCCCTCCGGCGCCCAGCCGCCCACCGCCGCGGCAAGCTTCCAGCCCAGGTTGAACGCGTCCTGCACTCCGAGGTTGAGTTCCTGCCCGCCGGTCGGAGGGTGGATGTGCGCCGCGTCGCCGGCCAGCAGCACCCGGCCGACCCGGTAACGCTCGGACTGCCGAGTGGCGTCGCCGAACCGGGACAGCCAGCGTGGCGAGTGCGCGCCGAAGTCGGTGCCCGCCATGGTCCGCAGGTGCTGCTTGAACTCCTCGAGGGTCGCCGGGACCGTGCGGTCCTCGGCCACCTCTTCGGCGGGCACGACGAGGCGGTACACCCCATTCCCGTCGGGGGTGGCGCCGAACCGCGGTTGGGTCCTGCGGACCTCCGTGACGACGGCGGCAACCGTCGCCGGATCCTCCGTCAGCTCCATCTCCCCCAGCAACGTCTCGACCTTGGCCGACTCGCCGGGGAAACCGACGCCGAGCCGCTTGCGCACCGTGCTGCGGCCGCCGTCGCAGCCGACGAGGTAGCGCGAACGCAGGTGGGTGCCGTCCGCCAGCTCGACGGTCACCGCGTCCTCGTCCTGGTTCAGCCCGACCACCTCGCAGCAGCGGCGGATCTCGGCGCCGCTCTCGAGGGCACGCTCGTTGAGCAGCCTCTCGGTGACCGGCTGCGGCGTGGCGAGGCCGTAGGGGTGAGCCGTGTCCAGCCGCTCCGGCCACGGCTTGGCGATACCGCCGAAGAGACCGCCGAAGAGACCGCCGACCTGGAACTTCTCACTGACCGCGAGAAGCCGGTCCAGCAGCCCGCGCTGATCCATCATCTCGACGCTGCGCGCGTGCAGGCCCTGCCCGCGGGACTGCTCGCTCGGCTCGGTCAACTTCTCCAGTACGACCACGTGTACGCCGTGCAACCGCAACTCGCAGGCCAGCATCAAGCCGGTCGGTCCGCCGCCGACCACGATCACGTCAATCAGCAAAACCCCCCGTTCAAACGAGATTGGACTTCGGCCAGACGCTAGGCGAGTCCACCAGCGGTACCACGCCTGTTCAACCCATACGTCAGCAAAAGCAAATGCACGGCGTGAAACCGTCAATTTCCGCAGGTTCGGGCCCTGGTCGGTCATTCTGCGCACGCGGTGGCCCGGCTCGTGCGGTCGTCAGGTCCTCTTGCAGGTGAGGAACGCGGCACCGCTGGACAGCACCGTGTGGCCGGTCAGCGTGAACGCGCGCGGACCGCCCTCGGCCTTCCCCGCGAACAGGGGAATGCCCACGCCGACGGTGACCGGGTTGACCTTGAGCACGAGTTCGTCGATCTCCGGGTAGAGGGCCCCGGCCAGCTCGCCGCCGCCGACGAGCCATATCCCCTTGCCTTCCTGGGTCTTGAGCTCGCGGACCTTCGCCGCCGGGTCGGTGGAGACCACTTCCACGCCCGCATCCAGGCTCTCCCTGAGGCTGCGGGAGAAGACGTAGTGCCGCTTCGGGCGCACCGCCGAGCGAGTGCACATCTCTCCGTCCCGGGTCAGCCACGCCATCAAGAAGCAGGAACGGCGCATCGGCGCGCCGTTGTTCGAACGCACCTCCCGCACGGTCCGACTCACACCGGTCGGCCGGCAACTGCGCGACGACCTGCTGCCCGCGCATGTCCAGATCCAGCAGGCCGTCGGCCGGGCCGTCGCCAACGCGCGGGGCTTCACTGGTGCTCTGCGTATCGGCTACTCCACGCCCTGGTGCGCCGATCCCGTCTTCGAGGCCGCCGAGGCCTTCCGGGGCCGGTACGCCGGATGCACCGTACGGATCCAGGAGATCCAGTTCGACGATCCATAGGGCCTGCTGCGCCGCGGCGAGCTGGACCTACAGGTCGGCGAGGTGCCCGTCGCCGGGCCCGGCATCGCCGCCGGACCCGTCCTGCTCCGCGAGCCCCGGGCGTTGATGGTCCCGGCCGACCATCCCCTCGCCCGCCGCGACAGCGTGTCGCTGGAGGACCTGGCCGGCGTGCCGATGATCATCCCGGGCGGGAACGTCCCGAAAGCCCTGCTGGACATCCACGTGCCAACCCGCACCCCGATGGGCCGCCACATCCCGCGCGGGCCGTCCTGCACCTTCTGGCCCGAGGTAACCTCGCTGGTCGCCGCCGGTCTCGGCGTCTCCGTCGTGGCGGCCCGCGCAGCCCGCCACCACGATCGTCCCGGCATTGCCTTCGTCCCTTTCCGGGACGGGCCCACCCTGGACTACGGCGTGCTGTGGCGCACCGCCGGTCAGGCACCATCCGTCCCTTTGGCCTTCGTCGACTTCCTCCGCGACCTCTCCCACACCACCGAGACGACCTCGTCCTCCGTTGGATCGTCATGTGCACGACGCTGGGCCCAGACGTCGAGCTCCGTGGACGCGCGCCGAAGTGGTCACTCGTTGTCGGCCGTGCTCTCCGGCGGCGTGACCGCTGTTCCTGGCCCGGCCGCCCCAGCGCATGGCACGCCTCCAGGGATCAGGACGGACCGCGGACCTGCCGGGGTTCTGCCGCGGGCCGTTTGCGTCCTCAGCGAGGACCCGGGGGATCCTTCGTGACTGCCGCCTCGATGGCGACGGCGTCCACCACGCCATGCCGGGCATCGCCCGCCTGCACAACCTGCTCCACCGGATAGGTTCCGGCCGCGCAGATCCGCGCCGCTCAGGGGACTGTGCAATACCACCTGGGACGGTTCAGTCGGCCCCGCCGGGCACATCGTCTGCACTGGAATGAACAGCCCTGAACGGGGTCGGATCGCGCTCTGTTCTGCCGCAGTAGCCGCCTCGGCTTCCTCCAGGCAAGCGAGTCCGAGTCCGGGGACACACCCTGGGTAAGTAAGGAGCATATAGGATAAATAGTCGAGAAAAAGGACAGGCCATGAAGATCGCAGTTATCGGAGGAACGGGACTGATCGGGTCGCAGGTCGTGGAGAACCTGAAGACAGCCGGACACCAGGCCGTACCGCACTCCCTGTCCACAGGCGTCGACGTCATCACAGGCCAGGGCCTGGACAACGCCGTGGCGGGCGCCGACGTGGTCGTCAACCTGACCAACTCCCCGACGTTCGACGACGCCTCGACGGACTTCTTCCGCACATCCATGACCAACCTTCTGGCCGCGAGCGAGAAGGGGGGCGTCGGCCACTTCGTCCTGCTCTCCATCGTCGGCGTGGACCAGGTGCCCCAATTGGACTACTACCAGGCCAAGGTGCTCCAGGAGAACATCCTCGCCAGCGGTCCGATCCCGTACTCCATCGTCCGTGCCACGCAATTCATGGAGTTCATGGACGCGACCCTGTCGTGGACGGCCGACGGCGAGACGGTCCACCTGCCGCACACGCCGATCCAGCCGATCGCCGCCGCTGACGTCGCCGCCACCGTCGCCGAAGTCGCCACAGGCACGCCGCTGAACGGCATCCTCAACATCGCAGGCCCTGACGTCTTCGCCCTCGACGAACTCGGCCGTATCACCCTCACGGCCAAGGGCGACGAACGCTCGGTCGTCATCGATGACACCGCCGGCATGTTCGCGGCCGTCCAGGGTGACGTCCTGATTGCCCACGGTGACGCCCGCATTGCCCCGACCCACTACGCCGATTGGCTCGCCTGAGTCCGTCAAACCGACCCGGACCGGGGCTCGGTCACCCCTGCCCCGTGGCCGCGTCGCGCCGGGGTCCGCAGAATACGGTCACAGGGGCAGGGGCCGCGTGAGGACATGGTGCGTTACGTGATCTTTTGCGAACCCCGAACACCTGGCCGGGTTAGACTCACCGGCGGCGAACGGGCCCCGAGGGGCGGAGGAGACGGGGGAGGCGACCGTGGCGGTATCGGGAAAGAAGATCGCACTGTATGTGCTCGTGGTCTTCGTGCTGTACGTGATCATCACCGACCCGGCCAAGGCCGCCAGCTATGTCCAGATAGGGTTCGAGGGCATTTCGAG
Source organism: Streptomyces hygroscopicus (assembly GCF_026168105.1). GTDB lineage: Bacteria > Actinomycetota > Actinomycetes > Streptomycetales > Streptomycetaceae > Streptomyces > Streptomyces hygroscopicus_D. The sequence goes on along the minus strand of NZ_LBMW01000005.1, from coordinate 261,165 downwards.
TGCCGCCAAGGCCATCGGCCACTTCATGACGTGGCTCGCCAACGGAGCGAAGTGAAGCTCCTCCCGGCCGGGCGGCCCCCGTCGTACCCCTGGGAGCGCCCGTGATCCGGCACCTGGTCCTCTTCAAGCTCAAAGAGGGCGTCCAGCGCGACGACCCCCGCGTCATGGAGGGGGTGCGCGCCTTCGAGGCCCTCGGCGGCCTGATCGACGAGCTGCGCATCTGGGAGTGCGCCTGGAACATCAGCGACCGGCCCATCGCCTACGACTACGCCATCAACTCGGCGGTCGACGACCTTGACGCGCTGCGGCGCTACATCGAGCACCCGGCGCACCAGGCGGGCGTCGCGCTCTGGCGCGAGTTCGCCACTTGGGTGATCGCCGACTACGAAATCTGAGCGACAGCACGCACCGATTCGGGCGACACCAGCCGCAAAGCCCTCCACCGCCGCGTTGGGGGGCTTTCCTGCGTGTGTACGCACCTCTCTCAACACGGAGTTATCGGGTGCTTGCACACAGTGTCCATTTCTTGTGATGCTATGACCGCTTTTGACGGTGAGTTGACGGATGTGTGGACGGACGAAGAGGTGGCGTTGACCGTGTCGGCCAGTACTGCGCCACCCCAGGACGGGGCTCCGGCCCCGATCCCCGACCGGCCCCAGGAATCCGCCACGACTCCCGCACCGTCCCCTCCGTCCGCCTCCGCACCCGCCTCCGCCTCCGCACCGGCACCCGCACCTGCCTCCGCACCCGCCTCCACACCCACACCCGCCTCCGCCTCCACACCCACACCCGCCTCCGCCTCCACACCCGCCTCCGCCTCCACACCGACCCCCGCCCCCAGCGCGCAGAAACGCCGCGGCGCCGACACCAGAGCCCTCACCCAGGTGCTCTTCGCCCAGCTCAAGGAACTGGAGCCGGGCACGCCGGAGCACCACCGCGTACGCGGGGCGCTCATCGAGGCCAACCTCCCGCTGGTGCGCTACGCCGCCGCCCGCTTCCGCTCCCGCAATGAGCCCATGGAGGACGTCGTCCAGGTCGGCACCATCGGACTGATCAACGCGATCGACCGCTTCGACCCCGACCGGGGCGTGCAGTTCCCGACGTTCGCGATGCCGACCGTCGTCGGGGAGATCAAGCGGTACTTCCGAGACAACGTCCGCACGGTCCACGTCCCGCGCCGGCTGCACGAGTTGTGGGTGCAGGTCAACAGCGCCACCGAGGACCTGACGACGACGTACGGGCGCTCCCCGACCACCGCGGAGATCGCCGAACGGCTCCGCATCACCGAGGAGGAGGTCGTCTCCTGCATCGAGGCGGGCCGCTCCTACCACGCCACGTCGCTGGAGGCCGCCCAGGAGGGCGACGGACTGCCCGGTCTCCTCGACCGGCTCGGCTACGAGGATCCCGCGCTCGACGGGGTCGAGCACCGCGACCTCGTACGGCATCTGCTCGTCCAACTGCCGGAGCGGGAACAGCGGATCCTGCTGCTGCGCTACTACAGCAATCTGACCCAGTCGCAGATCAGCGCCGAACTGGGTGTCTCCCAGATGCATGTGTCAAGACTCCTCGCCCGCAGCTTTGCGCGCCTGAGATCCGCAAACAGGATCGACGCTTAACTCACGAGGGCGAATCGCCCGCACGCGCATTTCCCGACAGTTCTGCACTGAAACGCCATCAGATTGCTTCCAACCAGGGCGCATTCGCATCTCGCATGTCGACATGTCACTACAGCGTGTTGCCGACATGTGACATTCTTCCGGAAGCGCGTTTGCCGCAGCCTCGCAGCCGGTATTCAGGTGGAGGCTGCGTTCCTCCGACGGGAGCGTCCGCCGCGACCGTCCCGCGACCCTAAGGGGGTGGCATGTCCGCAGATCAGGGCAGCTCGAAGGTGCTCACGCTCATGCAGAGCGACTCCGAGCCCGACGTGCTTCAGGACCCTCAGGCCCCTCAGGACCTCCCGAGTGCCGAGACCCTTCCCGCCCAGGACCTCCCGGGCGACGAGGGCCTGCCGGCGACCGCAGAGGTCCCGGACCTTCCGTCCTCGGAAGCCATCGACACCCGCACCCTGTCCCGCTCCCTGTTCCTGCGGCTCGCCACGCTCGACGAGGACAGCCCGGAGCGCGCCTACGTCCGGGACACGCTCATCGAGCTGAACCTCCCGCTCGTGCGGTACGCGGCCGCCCGCTTCCGCAGCCGCAACGAACCGATGGAGGACATCGTTCAGGTCGGCACGATCGGGCTGATCAAGGCGATCGACCGCTTCGACTGCGAACGGGGCGTGGAGTTCCCGACGTTCGCGATGCCGACGGTGGTCGGCGAGATCAAGCGGTTCTTCCGGGACACGTCGTGGTCCGTGCGCGTGCCGCGCCGCCTTCAGGAGCTGCGCCTGGCCCTCACCAAGGCGAGCGACGAGCTGTCGCAGAAGCTGGACCGCTCGCCGACGGTCTCCGAACTGGCCTCCGTGCTCGGTGTGTCCGAGGAAGACGTGGTCGACGGCCTCGCCGTGGGCAACGCGTACACGGCGTCCTCGCTGGACTCGCCGGCCCCCGAGGACGACGGCGGCGAGGGCTCGCTCGCCGACCGCCTGGGCTACGAGGACTCGGCCCTGGAGGGCGTGGAGTACCGCGAGTCCCTGAAGCCGCTGCTGGCCAAACTCCCGCCGCGCGAGCGGCGGATCATCATGCTTCGCTTCTTCGCCAACATGACACAGTCGCAGATCGGCGAGGAGGTCGGCATCTCGCAGATGCACGTCTCCCGGCTGCTGACCCGCACGCTGGCACAGCTGCGGGAGGGGCTCATCTCGGACTGAGGTGCGCGGGAGCCACGAGGGTTCTCCGGCGCCTTCCGTGCGCCTGAGGGTTCCGGATTGACGGAGCGTCAGCCACACTGGCGCGATGCTTCGAGCGACGTGGTTGCGGGGCCGTCGAGGGGCCGTGATCGGTGCCTCGACGGCTGTCGTGTGTCTGGGCGGCATCCTGGCCGCGTGCGCGGGCGGCGGGGGCCGTGACGGGTACGTCGCGGCCGGACCGGCGGGCGGCACGTCCGGTACGGCGGTGGCGCCGACGGGAGACGTGACGCTGGTGCCGCTCGAGGGGACGCAGAGCCCCGGGAGCGGGGTGACCCCGGGCTCGACCGGCGGTGCCGTCCCGGGTGACCCGGTCGCACCGGGCACGAGTGCGACCGGCACACACGCCCCGGGCAACGGCACACCGGGGAGCGCAGGCCCCTCGCCGCGCCCCGCCACGCCTGGGCCCACGAGCACGGATTCGCCTTCCGGGACGGCGACCGATCCTCGTACGACACCCGCTGGGCCCGCCGCGCTGAGCGTGGGCGAACCCGTGCGGCAGGCGACGGACCGGCGCTGGTGCGAGGAGGTGACCGTTTCCCTCCACAACACCGGGGGCAGCGCGATGCGTTCGGGCACGGTGATCTTCGGGAGCCATGTCATCGGGGCGCTCGGGATCGACTGGGCGACGGTCGAGTCCGCCGAGGCGCTGCCCGCGCCGATCGACGCCGGGGCATCGGTGAAGAAGACCTGGACGGTGTGCGTCGACGCCTGGAGGGTGCCGCTGGGCATGCACATCGAGACGCGGGACGTGTCCGTCCAGTGGAAGTAGGGCCTGGGCCTGCCCCGTCCTGCTCGCTTCGGCGTTACATCAGCGCGAGCCAGGCGACCGCGGCGACGATCACCACGGCGGCGACGACGCCGACGATCAGGCCGATCCGGGGTCCTGCCGGGGCGGCGGCCGTCTGACGGCCCTGTGGGGCCTCGTCGACGAACGCGCGGAACATCTGTGTGCTGCCAGCGGGGTCGTAGTTGCCCTGGGGGCCTTGGGTGTTAGCCATGGCCCCGGACCCTAGCGAATGCGTGTGGTGCTGCCCAAGGGGGGCCGGGCCTCCGCACTCCGCCCGCAACGGAGGGCCCCGCCGTTCGCAGCATGGAGGGGCTGGTCAGAGCCACTCCCACCTGCACGTTTACGTCCGCCAATGCTTGCCTTTGCCAAGTTTTTATTCCCGGCGGCCCCATTTCATTTGCCTGCAGCAACCAATTTTCCTATGGTTGCCCTAAGCAACGAATGATACCGGGAGGTGCGATGGCCGAGCGAGCGCAGTACGAGGAACTGGCGCGTCAGCTCAGCGCCATCGGCGCCGTGAAGAGGGACCTCGGGCGGATCCTGCCGCCCGACTGCCCGGGCGGCTCCGCCGCCGTGCTGACACTGCTCGGCCGTCACGGCGACATGCGCATGAGCAAGCTCGCGGAGCTGCTGGCCGTCGACATGTCGGTCACCAGCCGCCATGTCGCGCACGTCGCAGACCGCGGCTGGATCCAGCGCTCCCCCGACCCGGCGGACAAACGCTCACGCATCCTGCGCCTGACGGCGCCCGGCCGGGCCCAGCTCGACGAGCTGTCCCGGCGCATCGCCGAACTGCTGGCCGAGCGGCTGAAGGACTGGTCCGACGACGACGTCGGCCGGCTCATCCAGCTGATGGCACGGCTGCGGGAGAGCTTCGGCGACTGCCGCGCCGCGCCCCGGCTCGCGCAGACCGCACCCGCAGCGGACCCCGTTGCAGACCGGACCACCCGTACACCCGCATAAGGAACGTAAGAAAAGGAATCCCATGGCAACGACCACACCAGCCGGTGTGCGGGCTCACGCCAAGCACGGGGGAGGCTCCCCGCACGACGCTCCGATGACGCACCGGCAGATCATGGAGGCCCTCTCCGGGCTGCTGCTCGGCATGTTCGTGGCGATCCTGTCGTCCACGATCGTCTCCAACGCGCTGCCGCACATCATCGGCGACCTCGGCGGCGGCCAGTCGGCCTACACCTGGGTCGTCACCGCCTCGCTGCTGGCCATGACCGCGACCACCCCGCTGTGGGGCAAGCTCGCGGACCTCTACAGCAAGAAGGCACTCGTCCAGATAGCCCTGGTCATCTACGTCCTGGGCTCGATGGCCGCGGGTCTGTCGCAGAACCCCGGCACACTCATCGCCTGCCGTGTCGTCCAGGGCGTCGGCGTCGGCGGCCTGTCCGCACTGGCGCAGATCGTCATGGCCGCGATGATCTCGCCGCGTGAGCGAGGCCGTTACTCCGGCTACCTGGGCGCCACGTTCGCCGTCGCCACCGTCGGCGGCCCGCTGCTCGGCGGTGTCATCACCGACACCTCGTGGCTCGGCTGGCGCTGGTGCTTCTACGTCGGCGTGCCCTTCGCCGTGATCGCGCTGATCGTGCTGCAGAAGACCCTGCACCTGCCCGTGGTGAAGCGGGACGTGAAGGTCGACTGGGCGGGCGCGTTCTTCATCTCCGCCGCCGTCAGCCTGCTGCTGGTCTGGGTCACCTTCGCCGGTGACAAGTACGACTGGCTGTCGTGGCAGACCTACACGATGGTGGCCGGCGCGATCGTCCTCGGACTGATCTTCGTCCTCGTCGAGACCAAGGCCGACGAGCCGATCATTCCGCTGCGCCTGTTCCGCAACCGCACCATCACCCTGTCGTCGCTGGCCTCGCTCTTCGTGGGTGTCGCGATGTTCACCGGCACCGTCTTCTTCGCCCAGTACTTCCAGCTGGCGCGCGACAAGTCCCCGACGATGTCCGGTGTGCTGACGATCCCGATGATCGGCGGTCTGTTCGTCTCCTCCACCGTGTCCGGCCAGGTCATCACCCGGACCGGCAAGTGGAAGGCCTGGTTGGTCGCCGGTGGCGTGCTCGTCACGGCCGGTCTGGGTCTGCTGGGCACCATCCGCTACGACACGGCGTACTGGAAGATGGCGATCTTCATGGCGCTGCTGGGTCTCGGCATCGGCATGATGATGCAGAACCTGGTGCTGTCCACGCAGAACCAGGTGGCCCCAACCGACCTCGGCTCGGCCAGCTCCACGGTCACCTTCTTCCGGTCCCTGGGCGGTGCGGTCGGCGTCTCCGCGCTCGGCGCGGTCATGGCCCACCGGATCACCACGTACGTCAAGGACGGCCTCACCGACCTCGGCCCCAGGTACGCGCGCCTCGCGGCCCACTCCGGCTCCAGCGGCTCCATCCCGGACCTGAACAAGCTGCCGAAGCCGCTGCGCACGGTCATGGAGAGCTCGTACGGCCACGCCATCGGCGACGTCTTCCTGATCGCGTCCTGCCTGGCGTTCCTCGCCTTCGTGATCACCCTGTTCATCAAGGAGGTCCCGCTGAGGACCAAGGGCGCCCTGGCGCAGGCCGCCGTCTCCGAGTCCGAGCCGGAGCAGACGCCCTCGGCGGCCGAGGCTTCCCCGCCCGCCGAGGCTTCTGCCCCCACCGCGTCTTCCGCCGCCGAGGAGAAGGTCCCGAGCTGGGCCTCCCCCGAGCTCTCGGCTTCGGAGACCGGCCCGGAGGGCACGCAGCGGCTGGCCGCCGTCGCCACCATTGCCGCGCCCGGCGAGCCCGGTCCGTCCGGTGGCATCCCGGTCCGCGGCTTCGTCCGCGGCGCCGAGGGCACGCCGGTCGCGCAGGCCGCCGTCACACTGATCTCCCTCGGGGGACGGCAGCTGGGCCGGTCGGTGGCGCACGGTGACGGTTCCTACGGGGTGCAGGCGCCCGGCACGGGCTCGTACGTCCTGATCGCCTCCGCGGACGGCTTCCAGCCGCAGGCCTCCACGATCGTCGTGCACGAGGACCCGGTGTCGTACGACATCCTGCTCAGCGGCACCAGCGGCCTGAGCGGTGTCGTCCGCGCCGCCGGAACCGCGCTGCCGGTCAAGGACGCGATGGTGATCGTCACGGACGTCCGCGGTGATCTGCTGGCCACCGCCGTCACCGGCGAGCAGGGCGAGTTCGCCTTCGCCGAGCTGGTGCCGGGTGCCGTGACCGTCGCGGTGAACGCCGCCGGCCACCGGCCGCGGGCCCTGCCCGTCGAGATCGGTGCGGCCGGGGTCACCCGACTCGAGGTCGACCTGGACTCCGGTGCCCAGCTCCAGGGAGTCGTGCGGGCCCCGCACGGCCCCCTCGCGGATGCCCGCGTGACGCTGGTGGACGCGGCGGGCAACGTGGTCGGCACGGCCACCACCGGCGCGGACGGGGCGTACGCCTTCACGGACCTGAGCAGCGGCGAGTACACCGTCATCGCGACGGGCTACCCCCCGGTGGCCACCGCGGTGGCCGTCTCCGGCCGCGGGATCGACGACCACGACGTCGAACTCGCCCACCCGGGCGAGTAGGACGGACCCCGGCCCGTGGGGGCGCGCTCCGAGCGGAGGTGCGCCCCCACGGGCCGGACTTTTTGAGCCTTCTACGGGGATGTTCAAGGATTTAGAGGGAGACCACACGATGGGACTGACCGCACGGATCCGTACGCGGGACGGATGGGCCGTGTCGCACGCGGTCGTCACCGTGACCGACATGACCGGCACGCAGATGCTGCGCGCCGAGGCCGACGCCGAGGGGACGGTACGGGATGCCACCGCGCTGGCCCCCGGCGCCTACACCGTGATCGTGACCGCCGTCGGGTACGCGCCCGCCGCCTCCAGCGCGATCGTCACGGCGAGCGGGCGGGCCGAGATCGGGACCGTGACGCTGGCCCGCAAGGGCGGCACCGAGCTGCCGCCGCCCGGACCGTGGACCGTCGACCCGGTGCACTCCTCGGTGGCCGCGGTCGCCCAGCACCTGGGGATCTCCAGCGTGCGGGGCCGGTTCACGGAGTTCGCCGGGCGTATCGAGATCGCCCCGGACGAGGTGGAGAAGTCCCGCGTCGAGGCGGTCATCCGCGCCGCGTCCATCGACACGGGCAACGGAATGCGCGACGACCACCTGCGGTCGGCCGACTTCCTGGACATCGAGCGCCACCCGGAGATCAGCTACCGCTCGACCGGTCTGACGGCGGCGGGCTCAGACCGCTGGACGGTCCACGGGGAGTTGGACATGCACGGTGTCCTGCGCCCGGTCGACCTGGACCTCGCCTACCTCGGCACCGGCTCCGACCCCTGGGGCGGAACGCGAGCGGCCTTCCGCGCGACGGCGGAACTGCGCCGTGAGGACTTCGCGATGAACTACAACCAGGTCGTCCAGGCGGGCATCGCCGCGATCGGCACCTCGCTGAGGGTGGAACTGGACATCCAGGCGGTGCAGGGGGAGTCGCTGCCGCAGGCGTAGGCACAGCAGGATCAGCCGGGCCCGGCCCGACTGCCCCTAGGCTGCCGGCATGGCACCGAACATCGCGAGGAACACCGCCGTATCGCTGGACGAGCTGCTGGACTTCGTACGACCCCGTCACCGCGCGATCCTGCTGACGCGGCGCGCCGACGGGAGCCCCCAGGGGTCGCCTCTGACCTGCGGGGTCGACGACTCCGGGCGGATCGTGGTCTCCACGTACCCGGAGCGCGCCAAGACGCGCAACGCCAAGCGGGACGAGCGGGTCAGCCTGGTCGTGCTCAGCGACGAGTGGAACGGGCCGTGGGTCCAGATCGACGGCACGGCCGAGGTCATCGACACGCCGGACTCCGTCGAACCGCTCGTCGAGTACTACCGCAACATCGCGGGAGAGCACCCCGACTGGGACGAGTACCGACAGGCCATGGTCGAGCAGGGCAAGTCGATCATCCGGGTCACCCCGGTCCGCTGGGGGCCGGTGGCGACGGGCGGCTTCCCCGCCAGGCTCGCTCCGCAGGAATGACTAGCCCCGGGCCACCATCGCCTCGATTCCCGCGATCAGCGTCTCCAGCGCGAAGGTGAAGTCCCGTTCGCGCATCTCCTGCACCGTGTCGCCGCCGCGGGCCTCCATGAGGTTCGCGGAGTGGTGCACGACCTCGCTCAGGTCGGGACTCTGCGTCACCGCGCTGACGGCCTGACGGAAGTACTCGTCCTGGCTCATCCCGGCCGCCGCGCAGCGCTCGATGAAGTGGCCCTCGATGGTTCCGAAGCCGTACACGAACTGGAAGACGGCCGAGATCGCGCCCATCTGGCCGTGCGCGGGCAGTCCGGTCAGCCGGATCACCCGCTGCACGGCCAGCGAGAAGGCGGTCGAGTGCGGACCGATGTTGAGGAAGGTCCCGGCCAGCGGAGACAGCCAGGGGTGGCGCACCAGCAGCGTCCGGTACTCCGCCGCGAGCGCCCGCAACTGGTCACGCCAGTCCTCCTGCGAGTCGGCGGCCGGCAGCCCCATCTCACCGAAGGCCGCGTCCAGCGCCAGCTCGAGCAGGTCGTCCTTGGTGTCCACGTACCAGTACACCGACATCGCCGTGACCTTCAGCTCGGCGGCCAGGCGGCGCATGGAGAACTTGGCGAGGCCCTCCGCGTCCAGCAGCCGCACGGTCGCCTCGGTGATCCGGTCGCGGTCCAGGCCGGACGGCTGACCGCCGCCACCACGAGAGCCACCGCCCCGGGGCGCCTTGCCCTCCAGCCAGACGCTGGTCCGGGCCGCATGCCCCGCCCGCTGGGCTGCCTTCACCATGGCGCACCTCTCTCGACACTCCGACCACTGCTCACGATGCTAGGCCCCCCCTGGGGGCGCGATGCCGTCCCGTCATGCGGCCCCGCCCTGCGGGCACGGCCTGCCATGAACGCCCCGCAGCCGCACAGCCACCCCGCGGACCGAGCTACCGGGCGACCGGCACCTCGGAGTCTGCCCGCTCCGCCCCACGCACCAACGCCACCGCTGCCTGGTCGTCCACCTCGGGGACAGGCCGGGGAAGTTGAGCGCCATGGCCGGGAGCGCGAGCGGTGTCGTGCGCAGGCCCGCCTCCAACTCCCCCTGTCGAGCATGGCCCGGAGCGTCCGTGCGCCCCGGGCCACCGCCTGCGGAAGGAGACCGTCGGCCCCCCGAACCGTCAGCCGCTCGTCTTCTGCGTGAGGTCGTAGAAGGTGGCCGAACCGACCGTCACCTTCTTGAAGTTCTTCTCGACCCACGAGGTGATCTGCGAGGAGACGCTCGAGGCGCTGCTGCCCCGCCCCCCGCCGAAGCCGCCGCCGGCGATGAAGTAGTGGATCCTGCCCTCCTTCACGTACTTCTGGAACTGGGCCGGCGTCGGGGAGGGGTCACTGCCGTTGAAGCCGCCGATCGCCATCACCGGGTCGCCGGTGGCGAGTTGGTAGCTCGCGGCGTTCTGCGAACCGATGGACGCGGCCACCCAGGTGTAGTTCCCTGCGTCCTTCTCCAGCAGCTTCCTGGCCGCGGAGCTGACGTTCGCGCCGTTGAGCAGTCCGCCGCCGACGCCGCCACCGCCCATCGCGCCCTCGCCCGTGCGGCCGCCGCCCGGGAATCCTCCCTGCTGGTTCGAGCCGTTCCGGCCGGGCATGCCTCCGCCCGGCATACCGCCGCCGGGCGCGCCTCCGCCGGGGAAGCCGCCGACTCCACCGGCGCCGCCCGGGAAACCTCCGCCCTGCAGGCCGTTGGGGCCCTGGGCGTTGCCGTTGCCGTTCCGCCGGTTCCGGCCCGGGATGCCGCCGCCGAAGCCGCCGCGCATACCGGCGCCGGGACCGCCCCGGCCGCCCATCATGCTCGCGCCGGCCGGACCGGCCGTGACGATCGAGCCGGTGTGGCCCTGGCTCACCGTGGAGAGTGTGTACGCCGTCGGACCCGCGAGCGAGGCCACGAAGCTCACGCCCACCGCAGCCAGGGCGAGCTGCCGTCCGAGCCGGGCCGCGAAGATGAGACCGAGGGCGCCCGCCAGTCCTCCGACGAGGACGAGCCACTTCAGCCAGGGCAGATAGTGCGGGGTGCGGTTGAGGAGCACGTACCCCCAGGCCGCGGTCGCCGTGACGGCGCCCGCGAGGGTGAGCGACGCCCAGGTCCTGGACCGCTCCTCCCACAGAACCGTGGCGCCCATGCCGACCAGGGCGGCGATGTAGGGGGCCAGGGCCACCGTGTAGTACTGGTGGAAGATGCCAGCCATGTAGCTGAAGACCACCGCGGTCATCAGCAGCGACCCGCCCCAGGCAAGGAAGGAACTGCGGGCGAGATCCGTGCGCCGTGCCCGCCGGGTCAGCACGAGGCCCGCCACGAGAAGGATCAGCGCGGCCGGCAGCAGCCAGGAGACCTGGGAGCCGATCTCGGAGCTGAACATCCTGTTCCAGCCGGTCGCGCCCCACTGGCCGCCGTTGCCGCCGCCCCTACCGCCCATGCCGCCGACGCTGCCGGTCTCGTCGCCGTTGATGCGGCCGAGGCCGTTGTAGCCGAAGGTCAGCTCCAGGAAGGAGTTGTTCTGGGAGCCGCCGATGTACGGGCGTGAGGACGCGGGCCACAGCTCGACGATCGCCACCCACCAGCCGCCCGAGACGACCAGAGCCACGGTCGCGAGGGCCAACTGACCGAGCCGCTTCTTCAGCTTCACGGGCGCGCAGACGCCGTACACGACGGCCGGCGCGGGCAGGATCAGGAAGGCCTGCAGGGTCTTCGTCAGGAAGGCGAAGCCGACCGCGACCCCCGCCCACACCAGCCAGGAGGTGCGACCGTCCTCCAGGCCCCGGATGACGAAGTAGACCGTGACCGCCATCAGCAGCGCGAGCAGCGCGTCCGGGTTGTTGAACCGGAACATCAGCGCCGCGACGGGGGTGAGCACGAGCACCGCGCCCGCGATCAGGCCGGCCGCGGGGCTGAAGCGGCGCCGGACGGCCGCGTACACCACGGCGACCGTCAGGACGCCCATGACGACCTCGGGGGCGAGGATCGCCCATGAGTTGAGACCGAAGATCCGCACCGACAGAGCCATCGGCCACAACGCGGCCGGGGGCTTGTCGACGGTGATCGCGTTGGCCGCGTCCAGCGAGCCGAAGAAGAACGCCTTCCAGGACCTGCTGCCGGCCTGGACCGCCGCCGAGTAGAAGGAGTTGGCGTATCCGGAGGCGCTCAGGTTGTACAGGTACAGCAGCCCTGTCGCGAGCAGCAGACCGAGCAGCGCGGGGCGCGCCCAGCGCGGGTCCTCGGACCGCCCCCGCAGGCATCTGCGCAGGAACGGCTGCTCCGGCTCGCCGGCACCCGGGGCCGGAGTCGGCCCGGTCATCGGCTCCCGCACGGCCGTCGGGTGCGGCGGCCCCCAGGAGGACGACCCCGTACCCCCCTGATGACTCGTGTGGTCGTAGTCAGTGGTCATCGTGAGTCCTTCGGGTCGGTGTCGTGCGGACGCACCGGCTGCAGTGGCATGGTCGCGTCCCTCCAGGGGGAGCCGGCCGCGTCGCTACCGGCGGGGAACTGTGCTGTGTCGTACGGGGCTTGGGGCGCCGTGGGTCGCTGAGGCAGCGGCGCCTGCTGGTACCCCTGGTCCTGGGGGGACTGGGGGGACTGGGGGTCGTACCGGAACGCCCCGGTGAGGTAGGCGGGCGAGGACGCGCCCTGGGCCACGACGGGCGACGGGAGCGCCGGGAAGTCGTCGCGCCGGTCCGGGAACACCCAGGCCCTGAAGAGCAGGAACCGCAGCACCGTCGCCGCGAGGTTGGCGGCGATCAGCACCGCCAGTTCCGTGGAGTGCGAGGGGTTGCCGGTCGCCGCGTTCAGGGCGGCCAGGGAGCCGCTGGTGAGGACGAGGCCGATGCCGAGGACGACCAGACCCTGCGCCTGGTGACGGACGGCACCGCCCCGGCCGCGCACCCCGAAGGTGAGCCGGCGGTTGGCCGCCGTGTTGGCCACGGCGGAGACCAGCAGGGCGAGCGCATTGGCGATCTGCGAACCCGAGAACTGCCGGAAGACGCTGTAGAGCCCCAGATAGAAGAGGGTGGACAGTCCCCCGACCACACAGAACCCGACGAGCTGACGGGCCAGCCCCCGCGGCACGTCCTGGATCTCCCGGTCGCGCGGATCGTCGCCGAAGGGCCGAGTGAGCCGATCCAACGGCAGTGACCCGGTGGCCATGGCCTTGCCGATCCGCCACACGCCCTTGAGGTCGTCCGTCGCCGTCTTCACGATGTGCACCGTGGAGTCGGGGTCGTCGACCCAGTCGACCGGCACCTCGTGGATGCGCAGGCCCGCGCGCTCGGCGAGGACCAGCATCTCGGTGTCGAAGAACCAGCCGGTGTCCTCGACCAGCGGCAGCAGCGCCTGGGCCACATCACGGCGGATCGCCTTGAAACCGCACTGCGCGTCCGAGAAGCGGGCCTGCAGCGAGCCGCGCAGGATGAGGTTGTACGCGCGGCTGATGAGCTCGCGTTTGGGGCCGCGTACGACGCGGGAGGTGCGGGCGAGCCGGGAGCCGATGGCCAGGTCGGAGTGGCCCGAGATGAGCGGGGCCACCAGGGGCAGCAGTGCGTTGAGGTCGGTGGACAGGTCCACGTCCATGTAGGCGAGGATCGGGGCGTCCGAGGCCGACCAGACGGTCCGCAGCGCCCTGCCGCGGCCCTTCTGGTCCAGCCGGAAGGACTTCACCTCCGCGATCTCCGCCTCCAGCCGCGCGGCCACCTGGGGGGTGGTGTCCGTGGACGCGTTGTCCGCGATCGTGATGCGGAACGCGTACGGGAACGTGCGCTTGAGGTGCTCGTGCAGTCCGAGCACACATGGCTGGAGGTCCTTCTCCTCGTTGTAGACGGGGATCACTACGTCCAGGACAGGCGTACCGGCTCCTGCGGCCGGGAGGTGCTCCCGCGCCGGCAGAGTGCCGGGAGAAGTGTCGGTTCGCATGGAACCGACTCTTCTCAAGTGCCCTGTTGCACCCGTGTGGTGGCGCTGTGCTGTACCTGTGAGTCCCGTTGCCAGTTCGTTTCCGGAGCGGGCGTCGGCACGTAGGGGGTGAGCGCTGGCAGATGCACGGTGAACACCGTTCGTCCGGGAACGCTGTCGACCGTCACCGCGCCGCCGTGTGCGGTCGCGACAGCCTGCACGATGGCAAGGCCGAGTCCGGTCGAGCCGGTGGACCGGGAGCGCGCGGAGTCACCTCGCGCGAACCGCTCGAAGACGTGCGGCAGCAGATCGGGCGGAATGCCCTGGCCGTCGTCCTGGACGTCCACGCACAGCCACGGCCCGCGCCGCCGCACACGCGCGGTGACGGTCGTACCGGGCGGGGTGTGGGTGCGGGCGTTGGCGAGCAGGTTGACGAGCACCTGCTGCAGTCGTGCGGCGTCGGCGGACGCGAGGGCGGGCTCGTCGGGCAGTTCCAGACGCCAGTTGTGACCGCGTCCGGCGGCGCGCGCGTCGCTGATGGTGTCCACGACCAGCGGTACGAGGTCGGTCCGCTCGAACTGGAGCGGGCGCCCCGCATCCAGCCGGGCGAGCAGCAGCAGGTCCTCGACCAGCAGGGTCATGCGCCCCGCCTCCGACTCGATCCTGCCGAGGGCGTGCCGGGTGTCGGGGCCGGTCTCTTCGCGTCCTCGCCTGGTCAGTTCGGCGTATCCGCGGATGGACGCGAGCGGAGTGCGCAGCTCATGACTGGCGTCCGCGACGAACTGCCGTACGCGCGTCTCGCTCTGCTGCCGCGCGTGCAGGGCGCCGTGAACATGGTCGAGCATGCGGTTGAGGGCGGCCCCGACCTGCCCGACCTCGGTGTGCGGGTCGGTCTCCGACTCCGGGACCCGCTCGTTGAGGGTCACCTCGCCGGTGTGCAACGGGAGTTCGGAGACACGGGTGGCGGTCGCGGCGACCTTGCGCAGCGGTCGCAGAGCGAGCCCGACGAGTACGGACCCGGCGATCCCGGCGGCGACGAGCCCGGCGGCGGTGACGCAGACCTCGACGAGGATGAGGGTGTCGAGGTTGTCGGTGACGGCCCGCGTGGGGAGGGCGACGTAGTAGTTGCCCTTTGCGCCGGAGAGGTACTTGACGCGGTACTCGCCGAGACCCGGGACCGTGACGGTGTGCAGCTTGTTGTCACGGGGGACGGAGGCGAGCGCGGACGTCTGCGCCGCGCTGAGGTCGACGGCGTTCATACGCTCGAAGCCTCCGCCCGTGGAGGAGACCTCCTTGGCGATGACCGCCCTCCTGATCACGCCACTGGAGTCGATCTGGGCGGCGACGGTTTCGGGCTGCGTCGGGCCACGGGTGACGAATTCGTCCAGCCTGTCCTGTGCCGTGACGGGGCCGGAGGAGTTCCTCGACGAGTCACCGTTCAGGTTGCCGGGACCCTGATTGCCGGGCCACTGACCGTCGTTGCCCGGGACCAGGTTTGCGGACGGCCCCGCGGCCCGCCTGGCCGAATCGGTGACCTGTCCGTCCAACTGCCCGTACAGGCGCTGACCCAACGCGATGGTCGTGACCGTACCGATCACGGCACCCACCACGGCGATCAGGGTGACCGCGGAGACGACCAGCCGCGTTCGCAGCGTGCGCGGCTGTCGTCCTCGCTTCTGCGTACGCGGCCGTCGTCGTCGCCTCATGACGCCGCGGGCTTGATCAGGTAGCCGGCGCCGCGCCGCGTGTGGATCATCGGCTCACGGCCCGCGTCGATCTTCCGCCGCAGATAGGAGATGTAGAGCTCGACCACATTGGCCTGCCCGCCGAAGTCGTACGACCACACGCGGTCGAGGATCTGCGCCTTGCTGAGTACCCGCCGCGGGTTGCGCATCAGAAAGCGGAGCAGCTCGAACTCGGTGGCGGTGAGGTGGATGGAGTCACCGGCCCGCACCACCTCGTGGCTGTCCTCGTCCAGCGTCAGGTCCCCCACCACCAGCACGGATTCCGACCGCCGGTCCGCGGCACCGGCGCGGCGGATCAGCCCGCGCAGCCGGGCCACGACCTCTTCCAGGCTGAACGGCTTGGTGACGTAGTCGTCCCCACCCGCGGTCAGACCCGCGATCCGGTCCTCGACCGCGTCCTTGGCGGTGAGGAAGAGGACCGGCACGTCCGGCAGCTCGCGCCGCAGCCGCCCCAGGACGGCAAGACCGTCCATGTCCGGGAGCATCATGTCGAGGACGACGGCGTCGGGCCGGAACTCACGCGCTGTCTGGAGCGCGCCGTGCCCGTCACCCGAGCTGCGGATCTGCCAGCCTTCGTAGCGCAGGGCCATGGACAGCAGTTCGGTGATCGACAACTCGTCGTCCACTACCAGCACGCGGACGGGGCTCCCGTCCGGCCTCAGCAGTTCGGTGCGCCCCTGGGGCGAGGTCGTGGTCATGGTGGACACCTTGTCGGGGCCCTCTGAGAGCACGCTTTCACTAATCTGTGATTTCCCTAAGAAACACACAGGCGCCTCTCAGGGAACTCCTGGGAAGACCTCCAAACCACCTGGCCTCAGGGGCCGGTGGCCTCTCCGCGTGGCGCCGACGAGAACGGGATGAACGGGCTTGCCCTCATGAACTCCCTGTGCATCACCTGGAGGTGACGGTGACGGTTCCTCAGTCGGTCATCCCGTCCGTCACTCGGTCGCGCGCCCGCTCGAAGGTGTGACTGCGCTCGACCTTGGCGACGTGCGGGCTGCGGCTTCGGCTGCGACTCGCCCCAGGGCAGGAACCCGCCGACCTCGCTGCTTCGGCTGAGCGGCTGCGGCATGCCTGGGGTGTTCACGCCGTGTACGTCACGACCGTCAAGCCGGGTGTGGTTGAGCTGCGGCTCGTCGGCTTCGACGTGCTGCGGCGGGTGCAGATGCCCCGTAAGGCCGGTGGGGGGTTTCTCAAGGTGCCGGTGGCGCTGCGGGAGGACGCCACGCCGTTCGTGCGCGACTACCGCACCATCCCGCATCAGCTAACCCTTGGCGCCACGCTGTCGGGTAAGTCCATGTACTTGCGTCACCTGATCGCCGGGCTCGCCCCTCAGCCGGTCGCCCTGGTCGGCATCGACTGCAAGCGGGGCGTCGAGCTGGCACCGTTTGCCGCCCGGCTCTCGGCGCTGGCCACCGACCCGGAGCAGGCGGCCGAGCTGCTGCCCGTGCTCGTCAAGGAAATGGAGGACCGATACGACCTGATCAAGGCCCGGCAGGGCATCGCCCCGGGCATCCCGGACGAGGAGATCACCTCCGACATCTGGGGCCTGCCCGAGGAGGAACGGCCGGTGCCGATCGTGCTGTTCGTCGACGAGGTGGCCGAACTGTTCCTCGTCGCCACGCGCAAGGACGAGGAACGGCGAGACGAGATGGTCACCCAGCTCATCCGCCTCGCCCAGCTCGGGCGCGCCGCCGGCATCTATCTGGAGGTCTGCGGGCAGCGCTTCGGCGCCGAACTCGGCAAGGGCGCCACCATGCTGCGGGCACAGTTGACCGGCCGGGTCTGCCACCGCGTCAACGACGAAGCCTCCGCCAAGATGGCGCTCGGCGACATCGCGCCAGAAGCGGTCTATGCCGCCTGCGCCATCGCGCCCGAACGGCCCGGCCTCGCCGTGGCCGGTGACACCTCCGGCGGCTGGTCCCGCATCCGCACGCCCTACCTGTCCCTCGGCGACGCTGCCGAAATCTGCCGCGAGTCAGCGCACCTGATGCCCGACCTGCCCGCACTCAAGCCCTTCCGGCCCGACGTGCCCCTACTGCCGCCGGTTGAAGCTCCGGTGTCGCTGGTCAAACCGCGACCGGTGACCGACTGACGTACTGCCCCAACACGGTTGGCGTGACCGTCTCGCGCCATGTCCCTACCCCTCCCATGCCCGAATCCGAAAAGGAGCCGCAGCATGCGCGCCCACCTGGCCCGCGTCGACGCGGTACTCATCCAAGCGGTCATCGCCGCCGCGCTGTCCTTCGCCCACCTGCACGACATCGCCTCGGCCGCCGGACAGGGCGGGTGGAAAGCGTGGGCCTACCCGATCAGCGTTGACCTGCTCCTCGTCGCCGCCTGGCGTCGGCTGCGATCCGGCGATGCGAAAGCGGCCGGGTGGTGCTGGTTCGTCATCGCTCTGACCGCGTCCCTCGGCGCGAACGTCGCGACCGCCGGACTGCTCGACATGCACCAGGTGCCGGCATGGCTGCGCATCCTCGTCGCGGGCTGGCCCGCGGTCGCCTTCCTCGGCGGCACGCTCCTCGCCCACTCCGCCCCGACCGCGACCACGGGGACTGGTGTTGAGGTCATCGAGGACCAGGAGCACGCGCCCGAACCCTCTCCCGAGCCACCCACCCAACCCGCCATCGAGGCACCACCGGAACGACCGGCACAACCGGCCGTAGCCGTCCCGACCGCCCTCGTCGAACACGCCCGCAAGGTCGCCGCCGACCACCACACCCGCACCGGAACACCCATCGACACCCCGACCCTCCGCGCCCGCCTCGGCGTCCCGGCACCCATGACCGAAGCCATCGCCGCCCGCCTCACCCCGACAGGGAGCTGACCTGTGCCCCTCTTCTCCTTCAACACGGTCGCCGACTACCTCAAAGCCGCCCACGAGATGGCCGCAAGCGGCCGGACGGCACTCGCCCGGCTTCTCGCCGAAGCCGCCGCCGAGTTCACCCCTGACCCCGTCGAAGCCGCCCGCATCCTCAACGGCTTCCCCGCCTCGACCCAGCGAGAGGAGGACTGAACGCATGACCGCAAACCGACGATTCCGGGACGTCACCCGCATCGGTCCCGTCCAGGTCGGCACCGCCTACGACCACCGGGGCCGCGAGAAGCACACCGCCGCCTGCACCGCGCCGCGCTGCGGTTTCTCCGCCGACTACGACAGCCGCGCCGCCGCTGAGCTGGCCGCCCGCACTCACGGCTGCCCTGTGCGCTGAAAGGACTCCACACCTCGTGACCGTCAGCCTGCCGCTCGTCGTCGTCCTCGGCCTCTTCGCCTGGGGAGCGGTCAAGTTCCTCGGCGTCCGCACCTGGATCGTCGTCCTGATCGCCCTCTTCGGGTTCTGGCTCGCGCACACCTTCCTCGCCCCCGCCATCGAGTCCGGCACGCGCTCCGGAGTCGACGTCATAAACGGCTCACATGCCTAGACGAGTAGATAAGGAGATCGGCTCGTGTTCCTGCCCAAGTACCCCGACAGCCCGACCCCGCCGCCCGCGCACACCCACGCCCCGGCCGACCCGGCGCCCGTACGACGCTCGCTCCCGCCGCTGTCCATCGACCACAAGGCGGTCATAGCCCTGGTCGTCGGCGGGGTCGTCCTCACCGCGCTCCTGGCCGCCGTCGCCGTCACGGCCATCTCCGTGGCCGTCGCCGCCGTGGTCCTGCGCTCCATGCTCCGCGACCACCACCGCCGCTGAACCCCGCCCGGCACCCGGGGCGGCACGACACGACCAAGCATCCGCCGCCCCGGGTCCGATCACTCCTGACCGAGCCAGCCAGAAGGAGAACCGCCATCTTCACCGGCAACACCCCGCCACCGCTTCCGGAACTGATGAACCTGGCCGAGGGCGGCACCCTGCCCGGTATCCTCCGCCAGCTCTCCGGACTCGGCGGCTGCACCCACCCCATCCGCCTCGACGGCCACCGCACCGAGTACGACCTCAACACCACCACCGGCGAGATCGGCCGCGTCCTTCAGCACCTCGACTCCTCCAGCCTCCCCGCCGGCCAACTCCTCGTCCGCTGCAACAACCGCCGCACCACCCGCTGCCCAGCCTGCGCCGAGGTCTACCGCCGCGACACCTTCCACCTGATCACCTCGGGCCTGCACGGCGGCAAGGGCATCCCGGAACACGTCGCCGCCCACCCGCGCGTCTTTGCCACCGTCACCGCCCCGAGCTTCGGCCCGGTCCACAACCGCCCCTCCAGCGGGCGCCCCTGCCGCTGCGGCGTCCACCACGACCAGGACGACGACACCCTTGGCACCCCGCTCGACCCGGACAGCTACGACTACGAAGCCGCCGTCCTCTGGAACGCCCACGCCGGTGCCCTGTGGCGGCGCTTCTCGACCTACCTGCGCCGAGAGGTCGCCAAGCGAGCGGGGCTGTCCCAGCGCCGGTTCCGCGAGCACGCCCGGGTCTCGTTCGCCAAGGTCGCCGAGTACCAGAAGCGCGGCGCGGTCCACTTCCACGCCGTCATCCGCATCGACGGCCCGACGGGAGGCGACACCCCGCCGCCCGCCTGGGCAACCGCCGAGCTGCTCACCGACGCCATCGGCGCTGCCGCTGGCAAGGTCCGCGTCGACGGCCCGGTCATCGACGGCCGCACCCACACCTTCACCTTCGGCCGCCAACTCGACGTCCGCACCATCCGATCCGCCGACTTCAACGACGGCCAGGAGCTGACCGAACGGGCCGTAGCCGCGTACATCGCCAAGTACGCCACCAAGGGCGCCGAGACAGCCACGGGAGCTCTCGACCGCCCCCTCAAGTTCCTCGCCGAACTCGCCCAGCTCGACATCAGCGACCATGCCCGCCAACTGGTCCGAACCGCCTGGACCCTCGGCGCACGCAAGGACCTGGAACACCTCCGCCTGCGCGCCTGGGCCCACATGCTCGGCTTCCGCGGCCACTTCTCCACCAAGTCCCGCCGCTACTCCACCACCCTCGGCGCCCTCCGCGACGCCCGCGCCGAATGGCGACGAGCCCAAGCCGCTGCCGCAACGGAGACCACCTCGGACACGACCCTCGTGCTCGCGCACTGGGTCTTCGCCGGGACCGGTCTCTCCGACGCCGAGGCCTGGCTTGCCGCATCCCTCGAACCCGCCCCCGGAACGGAAGGAGAACCGACCAAGTGACCTCGGTGACGATCCAGCGGAAATGGCACACGACGGCCGAGGTCGCCGAAATGCTCGGCTTCGGCCTCTCCAAGACCAAGGCCCTCGTACTCAGCGGGGAGATCCGTTCCGTGAAGGTCGGCCGCAACCGACGCATCCTCCCGGCGTGGGTCGACGAGTACGTGAACCGCTGTGCGGCTGACACCGAGGAGTGGGCGGCATGAGCGGCAAGCGGGCAAACGGCGAAGGCTCGATCTACCCGTACAAGAACGGCTTCGCCGCGTACGTCTGGGTCACGACCCCCGACGGCGACCGCAAGCGGAAGTACGTCTACGGCAAGACCCGCGAGGAGACGCACGAGAAGTGGATCAAGCTTCACGGCGAAGCCACCAGGGGCCCGGTGCAGACCCGTCACCGGACGGTGCAGGCCTTCCTCTCGTACTGGCTTGAGTCGATCGTGAAGCCGAACCTCGCCCCGCTGTCGTACGTCTCGTACGAGGGCTCGGTGCGGCTCTACATCGTTCCGCGCCTGGGCGGGAAGCGGCTCGACAAGCTGACCGTCCGGGACGTGCGCGAGTGGCTCACCAAGCTGGCCGGCATCTGCCAGTGCTGTGCTCAGGGCAAGGACGCGAAGCGGCCTATGGAAAGGCAGCGCTGCTGTGCCGTCGGGGAGTGCTGTGAGGCGTACCCGTCCCGACGAGTGGTCCAAGCCGCACGCGATGCCCTCCGCGCCGCCCTCACCCACGCCGTGACCGAGGAGGAGATCAGCAAGAACGTGGCCTCCTTGGTCAAGGTCCCCAAGCCTCGTCGCCGCCGGATCAAGCCGTGGTCCGTAGTCGAAGCGGGGCGCTTCCTCGCTGATTCCCTGACCCGGGAGGATCCGCTCTTCGCAGCCTGGGTGTTGGTCCTCTGCCTGGGGCTGCGCCGGGGTGAGGTCCTGGGCCTCACCTGGAAGTCGATCGACTTCGAGACGGGAGAGCTATACGTGGATCACCAGATCCAGCGCGCGGGCCGCCAGATCCTCCACCGAGAGACCAAGACGGAGGAATCCGACGACTACCTTCCCCTCCCCGAGTTCTGCCTCAAGGCGCTCCGCATGCGTCGCGCTCAGCAGTTCGGCGACCAGAAGGCGGCCGGGGAGCTCTGGCAGGACACTCGCGGCCTGGTCTTCACCACGAAGTACGGGACGGCCATCGAGCCGGGGAACCTCACCCGCATGTTCGCCCTGCGTGCCCGTCGCGCCGGACTCCGCGTGATCCCGCTCCGGAACACCCGGCACACGTGCAGCTCGCTCCTGGTCGCGCTGAAGGTGCACCCGAAGGTGGCGCAGCGCATCCTCCGGCACTCGCAGATCGCCATGACGATGGAGGTCTACGCGGAAGCGAGCGAGGAGGAGGTGCGGGCCGCGCTCGGCAAGCTGTCCGCTGCGATGGGCGGCACCGGTACGGGAACCGGCTGACATCAACCGTTGCTGTACTTCGCTGCTGTACGCCCCCGAAATGCCAGAGGCCCCGGAGTGATCCGGGGCCTCTGAGCTGCGCGCACTCGGCAGGATTCGAACCTGCAACCTTCTGATCCGTAGTCAGATGCTCTATCCGTTAAGCTACGAGTGCTTGTTATGTTTTTCTTCCCCGCTCCCGGCCCTTCCGACCCGCTCGCGGCGACAGGAAGAACATTACATGACTGCCGCCGCCATGTGAAATCCGTTTGCCCTACCCCTTGTGACCTGCGGAAACGTGCTGGGCGGACGGTGGAGGAGTGGTGCTCGCGGCGGCCCCGGAAACGCCGAAACCCCGGTCGCGGAGACCGGGGCTTCGTGATCAAGCGCGGAGGCGGAGGGATTTGAACCCTCGATGGGCTTTAAGGCCCAAACCGCATTAGCAGTGCGGCGCCATAGACCGGACTAGGCGACGCCTCCAGCACAACCGCCCGCGCAAGCGCGAGTGGTGCGTGCAGATGATGACACAGCCGAGCGGGGTGTCACCAATCGCCCCCCACGGTACTAGGCGGAAAGGCCGCAGGGCAAAGCATTGGGCCGCAATCCGTGGCCGGATCCGGTGGTGATCGCTCCGGGAGCCGCGCAACCTCTTCCTCCAGCCGCTTCGAGCCGCTTTCCTTGCTTGCTCGAAGAGCTTCCTCACGGTTTCGTCGAACAGCTTCCTCACGGTTTCGTCGAGCAGCTGCCCCGAGCAGCCTCCCCGAGCCACTTCGCTGGGCCTTGCCTCGGGGCATCCCTGGAGCCCCTCCCGGGACGCCCCGGGACGCCGGTCCCTCCTGCCCCACCGGCAACAGGCGCCACACAATCCCGCGCAACCCTCCCGCCTTGTCCGCGTTAGTCACGGCATGTTCGAGTTCATGCCTCGCGGCACGCTCCTCGGTGCCGTCGCACTCCTCGCCGCCGCCACGGCGCCCCTGACGGCGTATGCGCACGGCCGTCCCCCCGTCCCCCGCGGTGACCGGCTCGTCGTCACCATCGCGCATGCCGGGCGTGCCGACGGGACGTATGTGCTGCGGTGTCATCCGGGGAGCGGCAGTCACCCGGACCCCGCCGGAGCGTGCGCCATCCTCGACCGGCGGACCATCTGGGGCCGGAACCCTTTCGCCCCGGTGCCGAGGGGCCGGATGTGCTCGATGGAGTACGGCGGCCCGGCCACCGCCCGCATCTCCGGCGTCTGGGCCGGGCGTCCGGTCGACGCACGGTACGACCGCCGGGACGGCTGTCAGGTCGCCCGGTGGAACGACCTGGTGCCGCTGTTGCCGGACGTTCGTTCGTGGACTCCGCCCCGCCGGACCCCGGCCGGAGCGGGCGGGCGTCACGGGTGAGAGCGGGGTTCCGCCCGGCGACCTGCGCGGTCACAGCTTCTGCGTCACTTCCGCGTGCGACCTCCCTCTCATCCGGCATCGCCGACCGGGCCGCTGCCCGTAGACTCCCTCGCGTGACACGCTGCGGGCCGGTTGGCAAGATGGCCTCCGCGGTCGGAAGGGTGCGGTAACAGGGAGGAAGCGTCTCGTGAGCAGCAGGCCATCCCGAGGCGCTGCTCGCCTCGCTGCGATACTGGACGCGCTCCCGGACGCGTTGGTACTGGTCAACGCGAACGGGACCGTCGTCAACGCCAACACCATCGCTCTGGAAGCCTTCGAGACGCCCGGAACCGCCCTGGTGGGGCGCGGGCTGCTCGACCTGCTGCCGGAGTTCGACTCGCGGCTGATCCCCGGGTCCATGCGGCGTCCCGACTCCATCGACCCGCACGGGCGCACCAAGCCGACGCGGATGACCGCCCGGCGGACGGACGGCAGC
Organism: Streptomyces hygroscopicus; assembly: GCF_026168105.1. Lineage (GTDB taxonomy): Bacteria > Actinomycetota > Actinomycetes > Streptomycetales > Streptomycetaceae > Streptomyces > Streptomyces hygroscopicus_D. The sequence goes on along the minus strand of NZ_LBMW01000005.1, from coordinate 237,464 downwards.
GAGTTCCCCGTCGAGGTCACGAGCGCCAACCTCGAGGACGGCCGGCAGGCGTACGACGGCTACGGCTACACCGGCGACGAACTGCTCATGCTCGTGGTGCGTGATCTGTCCGGAACCGTTGACACCGAGGCCGAACTCGCGCGCTCCCAGCGGCAGACCGAGATGATCCTTCGGGCCGCGGCCGAGGGCGTGGTGGGCACCGACACCGACGGGCGGATCGTGCTCGTCAACCCGGCCGCCGCGCAGATCCTCGGCTACCGCGCCAGCGATCTGGGCGGCAAGGAGCTGCACACCCTCGTGCTGCACTCCCGGGAAGACGGCTCCCCCTTCCCGTACGGTGAATCTCCGCTGCACGACACCCTGCGCTCCGGGCGCAAGCACCGGGTGCGCGGGCAGGTGCTGTGGTCCAAGAGCGGCGACAAGGTGCCGGTCGACCTGACGACCGCGCCGGTGCGCGACGGCGACCAGCTCGTCGGTGCCGTGTTGACCTTCACCGACCGGCGCCCGCTCGACTCGCTCGTGGCGGAGAAGGACGAGGCCGACAAGCAGCACCTGCAGGAGCTGGACCGGGTCGCCAAGGAGCATCGGGAGGAGCTGGAGCGGCTGCGTGAGGAGCATGCCGCCGAGCTCGCCGAGCTGCACGAACGGCACGCGGAGGAGATCGCGGCCGCCGACGAGCGCCACGCCGCGCTCGGCGAACGCGAGAAGGACCGCTACGAGGCGCTGACCGCCCGGCACGATCAACTGCTCGCCGTACTCGGCCAGTCGCTGCGCGGTCCGCTCGACGAGCTGCGCGGTGAGCTGGCCAAGCTCGCCGCGGACGACGCCGGCCAGCTTTGGCCCGAGGCCAACCAGGTGCTCCACCACCTCGCGGCCGGCTACTCGCGCATCACCACGCTCGTCGACAACGTCCTCGGCTACCAGCGGCTGGACGCCGGCGCCGACGAGCTCGTACGGACGGCCGTCATGCTCGACGCCGTCGTCGCCGCCGGTGTGGACGGCGCCGTCGAACTGATCGGGCCCGGACGCGTGCAGTTCGCCGTCCACGCCCCGCCCATCGAGGCAGAGGTCGACCCACAGCGGCTCGCGCAGGCCCTCGCGCACCTCGTCGCGGACGTGGCGGGCGTCGACTCCACGGGCAACGCGCCCGTCTCGGCGGGCGGTTACATGGACAACACCGTCGTCGTGGCGGCCGCGCAGCGCGGCGAGGTCGTTCGGATCGAGGTGCGCGGCCCGTATGCCGGGGGAGACCCGGTGCACCAGCCGATCGTCGGCGGGATCGTGCGGGCGCACGGCGGTGTACTGCAGACGCACGAGGTGCCGGGGATGAGCGGCAGCGCGTACGTGCTCGAGGTGCCGCTGGGCGGCGGCGCCGGGGCCGTGGCGGCGCCGCCGGCCGGGACGCCTGCCGAGGAGTCCGCGGCGTCCGAGGCCAAGCTCACGATCCCCGAACAGGCCACTCAGCAGGGCGGCGGACGGCGGCGGGCCCGCCGGTCGTCCGTGGACGCCTTCCTGGGGAGCGAGGTGGGCGACGCTGCCGCCTCCTCCGGTTCGGCCCCGACGGCGCCCACCGGGCGACGTCGGCGGAGGGCGGCGGAGGAGCCCGTCGAGGAGACGTCGGTTCCGGACGAGGTGACCGCGGACGAGGGTGTGGAGGCCCCGGCATCCAGCGGTACGGGACGGCGGCGCGGACGGCCGAGCCCGGCCGAGAACGGCGCCGGGGGCGTGGCCGAGGGGTCGGTGGTGACCGCTGCCGAGCACGCCGCAGGGGCCCCGGCCGCCGCGAACGGGCTGGGAGCGGCCGTGCCGCCGCAGGGCGTTCCCGCGCCCACCGGCCGACGCGCCCGCCGGGAGGTGGAACCGCAGGCGCTGCCGGCCGCGCTGCCCGCGGCCTCCGGTAAGCCGTCCCCGAACGACGCCCAGGCCGCCCCCGCACCGACGGGACGCCGTCGCCGCGCCCTGGCCGCGGCGAACGAGCGTGCCGCCGCCGCGGATTCCGGCGCCCGGACGGTGTTCGCGCTGCCGCCCGCCGAGGCGGACCGCACACCGGAGCCCGCGCCCGGGCCCGACGAGGGCCGTCATGACGCGGTGCCACGCGATCAGGCCGAGGACCACACGCCGCCGCAGCCGCACCCGGTGGCCGCTCCCACGGGTCGCCGCCGCGCTCGCCGGGAGACCGCGCCCGGGCAGCGGCCGAGCGGACCGGACGGGGTCGCGGCCACGACGTCCCCGCAGGACGCGCCCGCACAGACACCTCCGCACAGCGCACCCGCGCAGATGACGCCCGCGGCGCCTGCCCAGGACGAGCCGGCTCCCACGCCGGAAGGGCCGGGGCCCCTCCCGGCACCGCGGATGCCCGCCCCGGCGCAGGGCACGCCCGCCCCGCAGACCGCTGCCGCGCAGGGACTTGCGGTTCAGGGCGCACCCGGCGGACAGGGAGCGCCCGGCCTGTCGCAGCCGACGCAGAAGGCTCCCGGTCAGCCCGGCCCTGGTACCCAGCCCGCGCTGTCGGCACCGGGCCGGCCGGTCCCCGCGGCGCCCGCTCAGTCCCTCCCCGGGCAGAGCGCCGCGACACCGGCTCAGTCCCTTCCCGGTCAGCCCCCTGCCCCGGCGCAGACCGGCCCGCATCCGGTGCCCGACGGGGCGACCCCCCCGGGTGGTGTTCCCGCCGGGGCCACGCCCGCTCCCGGCGTGGCCGTGCCCCCGGGAGCCGCCCAGCCGGGGCCCTGGCCCGGTTCCGGTGACACCTCGGGCGCCGGGATGCCGGTATCGGGGCCCACCCCTTCGGCGGGCACCCCGCTGCCCCCGGAGCGCGGCGCCCAGCCACGGGCCGCTCAGCCGCTGCCCGCCGAGGCGTCCGCGCCCGTCGACCCCAACTCGACGCAGGGGCGGGCAATCAGCGTGCGGACCCTCGGGCAGGGAGTGCCCTTCGCCCGTCAGGGGGCGCAGCCGGAGGCCCAGCCCCGCTCCCAGTCGGCCACGCCTCCACCGCACCAGTCGAACGGTTCGGGCCGTCGCCGCAAGCTCGGCACGCCTCCCGAGCCCGCGGGTGAGCGTCCGGAGACGGCAGCGCGCCCGCATCCACAGGCCGCTTCGACCCCGCCCCCGGCGCAGCCGTCCCTGGCCGGGCAGTCTCGTCTGGCCGCGGTCACGGAGGGCGCCGGACGGTCGTACGCCATAGGAGCTCCCGACGAGAACGCCGACGAAGGTCCCGAGCCGCTCGACGGCCCCGGTGGCGCCGTCGAGATCGCCGACCGGCCACACCTGCAGCCGATGGACGACGAGCTGCCTCCGGAGCCGCTCGACAACCCGCGACGGCTGCTCGTGTGGCCCGCGCCGGACGTGACGACCCAGCAGGCTCTCAGTGACCGTGGCTACCGGCCCGTCACCGTCAACTCCCGTGAGGAGGTCGACGCGCAGATCGCCGCCTTCCCGGCCGCGCTCTTCGTGGACCCGCTCACCGGCCCGATCACACGGACCGCGCTGCAGTCGCTGCGTCAGGCGGCGGTGGCCGCCGAGGTCCCCGTGCTGGTCACGGCGGGGCTCGGACAGGCCACGCGCGAGGCGGCGTACGGCGCCGACCCGGCCGTACTCCTGAAGGCGCTCGCCCCGCGCGACTCCGAGCAGCACCCGCCGCGCGTCCTGCTCATCGAGGAGCACGCCGAGATCGCGCTCGCGCTCACCGCGACGCTGGAGCGACGCGGCATGCAGGTCGCGCGGGCCGCGTCGGACACGGACGCGGTCACGCTGGCCGCGCAGATGCGGCCGAACCTCGTGGTGATGGACCTGCTCCAGGTGCACCGCCGCCAGGCCGGAGTCGTCGACTGGCTGCGCGCGAACAACCTGCTCAACCGCACCCCGCTCGTCGTCTACACCGCCGCAGTGGACCAGGCCGATCTGCCCCGCCTGGTCTCCGGGGAGACGGTCCTGTTCCTGGCGGAGCGCTCGACGAGCCCCGAGGTGCAGGAGCGGATCGTGGATCTGCTGGCACGGATCGGCACAAACTGAGCGCGCCCGTAACACGAACTGAACGCGCCCGAAGGGGAATTGGCTCCCCATAAGCGGTGTGGGGCGCTGTTTCACGTGAAACAGCGCCCCAACGTGCCGATGTACAGCGCTAGATGTGAGTGACGTCCAGCTCACCGTCCGCGTACCGTCGACGCAGCACCTTCTTGTCGAACTTGCCGACGCTCGTCTTGGGCACGGCGTCGATGATCGTCCAGCGCTCGGGAAGCTGCCACTTGGCGATGTTGGCCTCCTCGACGAGGAACAAGCGGAGGGTGGCGAAATCGACGTTCGCCCCCGCCTTCAGCACGACAGTGGCAAGCGGGCGTTCGCCCCACTTGTCGTCCGGGACGGCGACGACCGCGGCCTCGGCGACCTCCGGATGGGACATCAGGGCATTCTCCAGATCGACGGACGAGATCCACTCGCCGCCGGACTTGATGACGTCCTTGGCGCGGTCGGTCAGGGTGAGAAAGCCATCAGGGCTGATGGTGCCGACATCACCGGTCTTCAGCCAGCCGTCCTCGCTGAACTTGTCCGCGGGACGCAGGGGTTCGGCGTCCGGCCCGTTGTAGTACGCGCCCGCGATCCACGGTCCACGCACCTCCAGCTCTCCGGCGGATTCGCCGTCCCAGGGGAGGCGTTCGCCGTCGGGGCCGGTGAGCCGGGCCTCGACACCGGCGGGGAAGCGGCCCTGGGTGAGCCGGTAGGAGAACTCCTCGTCCGTGCCCACCGCATGGGCCGGGGGACGGGACACGGTGCCGAGCGGAGAGGTCTCCGTCATGCCCCAGGCGTGGCAGACACGCATGCCGAGCTTGTCGAAGGCTTCCATGAGCGAGGGCGGGCAGGCCGAGCCGCCGATGGTGACCTGAGTGAGGGACGAGACATCACGGGGACGGGCGGTCAGCTCGGCGAGCAGGCCCTGCCAGATGGTGGGGACGGCGGCGGCGTGCGTGGGCCGCTCGCTCTCGATCATCTCGGCGAGCGGCGCGGGCTGCAGGAAGCGGTCCGGCATCAGGAGATTGACGCCGGTCATGAAGGTGGCGTGCGGCAGGCCCCAGGCGTTGACATGGAACTGGGGGACCACGACGAGCGAGGTGTCCTGATCGGTCAGGCCCATGGACTGGGTCATGTTGACCTGCATGGAGTGCAGGTAGATCGAACGGTGGCTGTAGACCACACCCTTGGGGTCGCCGGTGGTGCCGGAGGTGTAACACATGGCGGCGGCCTGGCGTTCGTCGATCTCCGGCCACTCGAACCTCGTCGGCTTGCCCGCGATCAGCTCCTCGTACTCGTGCACCCGTGCATGAGCGCCCGCGAGCGGGGAGCGGTCGCCGGGGCCGGAGACAACGATGTGCTCGACCGTCGGCAGCTTGGGCAGGAGCGGCGCGAGCAGGGGGATCAGCGAGCCGTTGACGATGATCACGCGGTCCGCGGCGTGGTTGACGATCCAGGTGAGCTGCTCGGCGGGCAGACGCAGATTGAGCGTGTGCAGCACCGCACCCATGGCGGGGATCGCGAAGTACGCCTCGACGTGCTCGGCGTTGTTCCACATCAGCGTCGCGACCCGGTCGTCCTCGCGGATGCCGAGGTCGTCACGCAGGGCGTTCGCCAGCTGTACCGCGCGGACACCCGCCTCGGCGAAGCTGCGCCGCTGCGGCTCGCCCTCTCCGGTCCACGTGGCGATCTGGGACCGTCCGTGCACCAGTACCCCGTGCACGAGGATGCGGGTGACGGTCAGCGGTACGTCCTGCATGGTGCTCAGCACGGCGTCCTCCTGGGCGGCATTGCCAACGCGGTAGTAGAGGTTGCGCTGATTCTGCGCACATACCGCGCGGTATGTCACTAGGCCCCGACATGATCGATCAGAGCACATGCCGGGTGACTAGCGCACCGGCTCCAGTTCGGGATCGTCGCGGAGCTTGCCCAGGGCACGGGAGACCGCCGACTTGACCGTGCCGATGGAGACGCCGAGCACCTCTGCCGTCTGGGCCTCGCTCAGGTCCTCGTAGTAGCGCAGGACCACCATCGCCCGCTGCCGCGCGGGCAGTTTCATGATCGCGCGCCACATGGCGTCGTGCAGGGCCTGGCCCTCGGCCGGGTCCACGGCCGGCGCCCCCTCCGGCTCGGGCAGCTCGTCGCAGACGAACTCGTCGACCTTGCGCTTGCGCCACTGCGAGGTCCGCGTGTTCAGCAGCGCCCGGCGCACGTACCCGTCGAGCGCGCGATGGTCCTCGATCCGGTCCCAGGCGACATACGTCTTCGTCAGGGCGGTCTGCAGCAGATCCTCCGCGTCGCTCGGGTTCGCGGTCAGCGACCGGGCGGTGCGCAGCAGCACCGGCTGGCGGGCCCTCACGTACGACGAGAACGACGGGTAGAAAAGAGTCTGCCTCGCTGATGCAGCGGCGTTCGAAGCGCTGGTGCAGACGGGTGTGGTCATGGCTCAACGCTAGGGTCGCCACCTGCTGCGGCGGATCGGCCGCAGGTCCCGAAGCGGCCTCCCCCTCAGGTTGTACGCGGAGGGCCGCATCCACCTCCTGAAGGTGGACTGTCTTGTACGTACGCCTGAGGGTTCACCCCTCAGGGACGCGTACGGGAGCAGTGCCCTTCATCGGTCTGCCGTCAAGATCAGGCCAGAGGTGGGGACGCCGGTGCCCGCGGTGACCAGGGTGCGGGCGGCGCCCGGTATCTGGTTGGCCGCCGTGCCGCGCAGTTGGCGTACGGCCTCCGCGATGCCGTTCATCCCGTGCAGATACGCCTCCCCCAACTGCCCTCCGTGCGTGTTCAGCGGCAATCGCCCGGCGGCCACGAAGTCGGCCGCCGCGCCCGGCGCGCAGAAGCCGAACTCCTCCAGCTGCATCAGCACGAATGGCGTGAAGTGGTCGTAGAGGATGCCCACGTCGATGTCCGCCGGTCCCATCCCCGACGTCCGCCACAGCTGGCGGGCCACCACGCCCATCTCCGGCAGCCCCGTCAGGTCGTCCCGGTAGAAGCTGGTCATCTGCTCCTGGGCGCGGCCCGCGCCCTGCGCGGCGGCCGTGATCACCGCGGGCGGATGCGGCAGGTCGCGGGCCCTCTCCGCGGTGGTGACCACCAGCGCCTGGCCCCCGTCCGTCTCCTGGCAGCAGTCGAGCAGCCGCAGCGGCTCCACGATCCAGCGCGAGGCCGCGTGGTCGGCGAGCGTGATGGGCCGACCGCAGAAGTACGCCGCCGGATTCGTCGCCGCGTAGCGACGGTCCACGACGGCCACATGGCCGAACGCCTCGGGCGACAGGCCGTACGTGTGCAGATACCGCTGGGCCGCCATCGCCACCCAGGACGCCGGGGTCAGCAGCCCGAACGGCAGGGACCAGCCCAGTGCCGTTCCCTCCGCCGACGGTTCGCGATGCCGCACCCCCGAGCCGAAGCGGCGGCCCGAGCGTTCGTTGAACGCGCGGTAGCAGACGACGACTTCGGCCACCCCGACCGCCACCGCGAGCGCGGCCTGCTGGACAGTCGCGCATGCCGCCCCGCCCCCGTAGTGGATCCGGGAGAAGAAGGACAGCTCGCCGATCCCCGTCGCCTGGGCCACGGTGATCTCGGGACTGGTGTCCATCGTGAACGTGACCATGCCGTCCACGTCGGCGGGCCGCAGCCCGGCGTCGTCCAGCGCGGCCCGCACCGCCTCCGCCGCGAGCCGAAGCTCACTGCGCCCCGAGTCCTTGGAGAACTCGGTCGCCCCGATCCCGACGACCGCCGCCCGTCCGCCGAGGGCGTCCTTCGACCGTACGCTCATCCGGCGCCCCCTTCCGGAACGGTGACGGTGACGGTGCCCGTGACGTGCAGGCCGATGCCGTTCGCCCCGACCACCCTGACCGTGGCCGTGTCCCCCTCGACCGACTCGACCGTTCCGGTCAGCACCATCGTGTCGCCCGGATGGTTCGGCGCGCCCAGCCGGATGGCCACCTTGCGCAGGACCGCGGCCGGGCCGAGGTGATCGGTGACGTACCGCCCGACAAGGCCGTTGGTGGTCAGGATGTTCATGAAGATGTCGGGGGAGCCCTTCCGGCGGGCCAGTTCCGCGTCGTGGTGCACGTCCTGGTAGTCGCGGGAGGCGATCGCCCCGGCCACGATCAGCGTGCGTGTGATCTCGATCTCGAGCGGCGGCAACCGTGTCCCCGCCCGCACCGCTCCCGCCCCCGCTCCACCGGCCGTCATCGCGTCTCCTCCCCGTCGCGGGCCCGGAACACCGGGAGCTCGAGCTCCTCGTCGTACCGCACGAACGCGAGGCGCACGGGCATGCCGATGCGCACCTTGCCGGGCGCCACGCCGATCACGTTGCTGACCATCCGCACGCCCTCGGCCAGCTCGATCAGCCCGACCGCATAGGGAGGTTCGAAGGCCGGGAAGGGCGGATGGTGCATGACGACGTACGAGTACACCGTCCCCTCGCCGCTCGCCTCGACCGTGTCCCACTTGGGCGAGCCGCACGCGTTGCACCCCGGGAGCCAGGGCAGGCGCAGGGTGCCGCAGCCCACGCATCGCTGGATCAGCAGCCGGTGCCGGCCCACGCCCTCCCAGAATCCGGCGTTGTCCCGGTTGACCACCGGGCGGGGCCTTGTCCCGCCGGGTTCCCTGCGCGCGGGCGCATACTTGAGGATCCGGAACCGGTGTGTCCCCACGGGCTCGCCGTCCACGCGTACGTCCATGCGTGTGGTCACGAAATAGCCCGTGCCGAGCTTCGTCCGCTTCCGGTCCGAGACCGACTCGATCACCGCATCGAAGGTGACCTCGTCCCCGGGCCGCAGCGGGCGCAGATACTCCTGCTCGCAGTCGGTGGCGACGACCGAGGTGCAGCCGGCCTCGTCGAGCAGTCCCAGCAGTTCGTCGTACGCCCCGGTGCGGCCCGTACGACCGGAGAGGCCGCCCATCGTCCAGACCTGGAGCATGGTGGGCGGGGCGATCGCGTCCGGGCCGGTGTACGCGGGATGGGTGTCGCCCATCGCCTCGCACCAGTGCCGGATCATCGGCACGTTGACCGGGTCCTTGCCGACGCCCGTGACCGCGGCCGACAGCCCCTCGTACGCCTTCAGCCGCGCGCCGAACGCCTCCTCACCCTCGTTGCTCATCGTCATCCCTTCCCCTCAGGGTTTCTGACTGTCCGTCAGACAGCCCTGGGTGTCAAGGTCGCGACGATCCCGGGAAGCCGGGGTGCACGCGACCGGACCGCTTGCACGGGGCCGAGCGAAAACGCCCGCGCGGCGGCACCGAAGTACCGCCGCGTGGACGTGTGATGACCCGGAAAGCGCACCCTGCAGGGAGGTTCAGGGCCGATGACGGAGCATCGGCCCATCGCTCACCACAGCTTGGTGAAGTTGATGGCCAGGTTCTCGCTCCGCTGGTCGATGGCCGTGAACGCGGAGCGGTTCACCTGAGCGGTGTTGCTCTGGTTCGAGGCGTGCGAGCCGACCGCCTGCTGTTGCGTGGTGGACGAGTTGCCGCTGTTGTCGTGCCCGACCCCGCTGTGGCCGATGCCGGCGGCCGCCGCGTTCGATCCGTCGTCCGCGAACGCTCCGTCGTCCGCCGAGGCGACGCCCGTGAAGAGGGCGGCCGCCAGGGGCAGGGCCGCTACGGCGGCCAGGACGCGAGCGGTACGGATGCTTGCCATGTGTTTCCTCCAGACCCGGTACGCACCCGCCTCGCGGCCGGGGCGTACGTGAAGTGGGGCTTGCACCAAGGCAGTTGGCCGACCGCCTCGGACAGTGCACGACGTCGCGACTTCAGAGTTGCCCACCGAACCCCGGCGAATCACCCTGGAAGCCGTGATTCGCCCTCAAGCGTGAGGATGCGTCGATAAACCCCTTTAACTACGCTTCCTCACCTGGAAGCGGAGCGTTGAGCGCCCGTCCCCCGTCGAGCCCGCCGACCGCTGCCCCCGATCGTCCCCCGTCGAGCCCTCAGTTCAGCCGAGCCCATCAAAAGCCCCTTCCCATCTTCGAACAAATGTACGAGCATAGAGTCATGGCCACCACCGACCGGCAGGCCACAACCCTGACCCTGGCCCATGCCCTGTCCGCCGCGGAGCGGGGACTGGCGGTGATCCCGCTGTCCAAGACGAAGCTGCCGGCCCTGCGCTCCCCGCACCACGACCACCCCGATCCGACGGCGCCCGCCTGCCACGGCGAATGCGGCCGTTTCGGACACGGTGTGTACGACGCCTCCACCGACCCCCGCCGCATTCGCGAACTGTTCGCCGCCGCGCCCCGGGCCACCGGCTACGGCATCGCCTGCGGACTGCACCCCCACCATCTGATCGGCATCGACCTCGACACCAAGTCCGGAACCGACTCCTCCGCCGCCCTGCGCGAACTCGCGCTGCGCCACCTCTTCACCATCCCCGCGACGGTGGTCGTGCTGACTCCGAGCGGCGGCCGCCATCTGTGGCTGAGCGGCCCGCCGCACGTCGTCGTGCCGAACTCGGCGAGCCGCCTGGCTCCCGGCATCGACGTCCGGGGTGCCGGCGGCTATCTGGTCGGCCCCGGTTCGCGCACCGAACACGGCGTGTACAGCACGGCGCCGGGCACCGCCCAACTGGCGCCCGCGCCCTGCCCACCCGCCCTGCTGCGTCTGCTCGCACCTCCGCAGCGCACACGCCACCCCACACCCTCCTCGACGGGCCGACACGGCCAGGGCCTGGTCCAGTTCGTCCTGGCCGCACACGAGGGCCAGCGCAACACCCGCCTCTTCTGGGCCGCCTGCCGGGCGTACGAGAACGGCATCGGCCCCGACCTGGCCGCCGCCCTGGTCGACGCGGCGGTCCGCACCGGCCTCACGGAACGCGAGGCCCGCTCGACGATCGCGTCGGCGGCCCGGATGACGGGGCAAGGGCCGCGATGACGGGACAGGGACGGCCCGGATGACAGCGCAGAGGCCCGGATGACGGGACCGACGGTGGCCTGGGAGGCGGCATATTCGAAGTCGGCGGCGCCCTGGCGCGCGGCGGAGGACGGGTGCTACTTCAGGCCGATTGCCGCGCAGTCCGCCTCGAACTTCGGGGTGCAGATGTCCTTTACGGAGTAGACGCCGTCCGCGATCACCGTGTCCTTGATGTTGTCCCTCGTGAGGACAACCACCGGGACGAGCATCGCGGGGATCTTCTTCTTCGTCGGGCTGTCGACCGTGTCCCGGGTCAGCGCGTCGAACAGGATGTCACGGCCCTGGACCTTGTCCACCGCCATCCTCGCGGCGTTGGTGGCCTCGTCCAGGAACGACTTGTACACGGTCATGGACTGCTCGCCCGAGACGATCCGCTGCACCGCGTCCAGATTCGCGTCCTGCCCGGTCACCGGCGGGATCTTGGTGGCGCCCGCCTCCTTCAGCGCGTCGATGACGGCGCCCGCCATGCCGTCGTTGGCCGAGTAGACGGCGGCGATGTTGTTGAGGCCGATGGCCTGGATCGCCTTCCTCATATTCGCCTTGGCGACCGCCGGCGACCATTTGTCGGTGTCGTACTCCTTGGCGATCTGGACCCTGTTCTGGAGTTCGCCGAGGGCGCCCTCCTTGAACTTCGCCGTGTTCGGGTCCGCGGGGTCGCCGTTCATCATGACGATCTTGCTGCTCGACGCATTCGAGCCGAGCGCCTCGATGATGGAGCGGCCCTGCACCTCGCCGACAAGCTCGTTGTCGTGGGAGACGTACGCGTCGATCGGACCCTGCGCGAGCCGGTCGTACGCGATGACCGGTATGCCCGCGTCCTTGGCCTTCTGCACATCCGGCGCGATGGCCGTTGCATCCACCGCGTCCACCAGAATGATGTCGACCTTCCTGTCCACCATCTGCCGGAACTGCCGACTCTGCGTGGCCGGGCTCGCCTCGGCGTTGGCGTAGACGACCTTCCCCTTGCCTTGCGTGAGGGAGGCGACCTCCTGCTTGATGATGGGGTGGTCGAACTTCTCGAAGCGCGCCGTGTCCTTGTCGGGCAGGAGCAGCCCGACTGTGATGTCGTCGCCCTTCTTCGGGGATGCGGAGCTGCCGCTTCCGCCGACGTTGTCGATGACGCCGCACGCGGCGAGCGCAAGAGCCGACGTGGAGGCGGCCAGGGCTACCGCGATATGACGCACGGGGGTCCTGTAGGTGGTGGGAGCGCTCACGTCAGGTGCCTTCCGAATGAGGGAACATCATGGCAACCCATGCGACAGAAGCAAACGCGGAATCAGCAGGGAACGTCAAGATGTAAGGACAACAGGATGGTTAAGACATGTCGTTCACATCGCCGTCGATGACAGCGGCTACCGCTGCTTTCGGCGCGACCAGGTCCGGACAACGCAGCTGATCCGTGCCCTGCGGCAGTTGGACGTTCCGATCGACGAAGTGCGTTGCCTGCTCACGCGCCACGAGGACGGTGAGAACCTGGCTTCGGCCCTGCATGCGCACCTGAAGGTCGCGGAGCGCCGACCGGAGATCCAACGCTCGGTGCTCCACAGCCTGTTGGCCCCTCTCACCGAGGGAGCAGGGGTGAACCACATTCTCGGCGACAGGTGCGCAGCCGGGGGACTTGCCCGAGGGTGTGTACGTGCTGGAGGCCGCCTACGCCGGCACGATGATGGAAGGCGAGACGGCAGCGCTCCCAGAGATCCACACCGCATACGATGCCGTCGCGGGCCGGATCACCGAGCTGTCCGCCTGCCGTACAGCAGTGAGTACAGCAACCCAGAAGCCGACAACGTCCGGCAGCGGCTCCCGTGGCCCTGGCGCGACCTACATGAGCTTCGCTGAGCGATCTCCTCAGAGCTACGGATCAGAAGCTACCCGTGTCCCATCCGCGCCCGATGGCGCGGCAGACCACGGAGCACCACGGTGACGAGCGGGCACCCAACAGCACAACGGCCCCTGACAGTCTTGCCTGGTCAGGGGCCGTCACTCGTGCGGTGGGTGTGGGATTTGAACCCACGGTGGCTTGCGCCACGACGGTTTTCAAGACCGTTCCCTTAGGCCGCTCGGGCAACCCACCTTCGCCCCGTCCCACCTGGGGCGGAGCGGGTACAGCGTACCGGTCTCGGGCCTCGTGCGGAGGCTGTGGTCCACACAGGGTCCACTACCGCTCAGCTCTGGCTCACGGTGTCAGTAGCGACCGACCAGCACCGTGTTGGAAACCTGCCGAGTACCGTTAGGCAACGAGGGGCGGGATCCATCGCGATTGAGGTTCTTGCTCATCTGATCATAGGCCGACCCGTCCATGAGGACGACGTACATTCTCCTCACCGAGCCGTGCGCCGCCTTCGACAAGTTGACCTCATAGGTGTACTTACCGGGCTGCCCCAGGTCATCCCGCTGGTAGTAGTTGGGGTGCGGGTCGGGAGTCCCGACATCGTCGAGTTGCACGATCCAGAGCAGGTGCCATCCCGGCTGAAGTCGGCACGCGACGTTCGCCGTGAGAGTCCCTGTCGAAGCGACGGACAGCTGTCGGGGTTCGATGGTCACTTCGTCGCCGGACCCCTCACCACATATCGCCGTGCTCGCCGTAGGCGTCGCAGCAGCGGACGCGCCACCAAGAGGCGAAGCGGTCGAACCAGCGCTGCCGACGCCATGGCTTTCGCCACCAAAGGCACCGGACCACAGACCAATGATCGCAGCAATGATCGCTGCTGCCGCTGCGATGTACGCCCCCTTGACAGTGACGTGCAGGCCACCCCACCAACTGCTGACCCCGCTCACGGCGCGCCCCCCAGCTCCTCGCCGATGTCCGGCCACCGGTGGGTGGAACTCGTCACGCACCAGCCTCACCGGACGCCAACTACGCAAAGGAGGATAACCACCCTTTGTAATGGGGCACTCACAATTCGGATACAGATCTATCCGCATCCGTCGGCGGGGGCAGCATGGCGTCGCAGCATCCTGAAAGGCAGCATGAGCACAGCCATGAGCACACCAATGGCCTGATCACCGCATGTGAATCGATTGCTTGCTTGAGCTGGGTACTCCTCTCCCCCAACCCCGCCAGCTTCACATCCGCCCCCCGGTTCCCGCGTCCCCAGTTGCGGCCCCGAGAAGCTGTGTCACAACCTCTTTTCGCAGGTCACGGTGACCTGAAGAGCGGTAGTGATCCCGTTTGCCGTTCGGTTGGGCGTCGATGGACGTACGCGCCTCAACCGCCCGGCGTCACCAGCCCCGTTTCGTACGCGACGACGACGGCCTGCGCCCTGCTGTTCAGGTCGAGCTTGGTCATGGTGCGGTTCAGGTGCGTCTTGACGGCCGCTTCGCTGATGTAGAGGCCGTCGGCGATCTCCAGGTTGGACAGCCCCCGCGCGGTCAGTTTCAAAACCTCCACCTCGCGCGTGGTCAACGCGGCCAGGCCCGGGGGCGGTTCGGCCCCGTCCCCGGCTCCAGTCGAATCTGCGCAGGTAGCACGACCAGACGAAGTCGGCGTCGGCCGGGATGGCGCCGGTGGCGGAGGACCACAGCCAGACCGGCGGTGCGTCAAGGTCGCCGGGGCAAGTGCTCGACCTTGAGCTTGACTCCGTCAACGCCCAGCGGGTACGCGGACGCGTCGTTCTCCCTCGTCGTCTCCCAACCCGGCGGCGGCATCGTCGCCTTGCTGGCAGAGGGCTGATCAGGCGGCCTGCGCCAGGTAATTCGGGTTCACGTCGCGTCGGTCGGCGGGCAACCCACCCCGCGTCCACCGTGATCGGCGGCGCGGGGCAAGAGCAACGGGTTGGCAGGCGCGCGCGTGGGTCACCATGGATCACGCTGCCCGGCGCGGCCCCTCGGGCTCAGTTGTCGCCGACGCGAGCGCCCAGGGTGAGGTCGACGGTGTGGGAACTGCCGTCCCGCTGGTAGGTGACCGTGACCTTGTCACCCGGCTTATGGGTCCAGATCTCGCCGATCAGGGTCGGGCCGCTGTCGATCACCGTGTCGTCGAGCTTCGTGATCACGTCACCCGGCTTCAGACCCGCCTGGTCCGCGGGACCGCCCGACTCCACCGCGGCGGAGCCGCCCGCGCCCTGGTCGGTGATCTTCGCGCCGCTGGTGCTCTCCTCCAGCGAGACGGAGGCACCGATCTTCGCGTAGACGGGCTTACCCGTTTTGATCAGCTGCTGGGCGACGTACTTCGCCTGGTTGATCGGGATCGCGAAGCCCAGACCGATCGAACCGGACTGGCCGCTGCTGCCCAGACCGCTGCTGCCCGTGGACTGGATCGCCGAGTTGATCCCGATGACGGCGCCCTGTCCGTCCAGGAGGGGGCCGCCGGAGTTGCCCGGGTTGATCGAGGCGTCCGTCTGCAGGGCGTTCATGTACGACGCCTTGTTGCTGGAGCTGCCGTCGCTGGAGGCCACCGGGCGGTTCTTGGCGCTGATGATGCCTGCGGTCACCGTGTTCGACAGGCCGAAGGGCGCGCCGATCGCAATCGTCTCGTCGCCGACCACGACCTTGTCCGAGTCGCCGAGGGCGAGCGGCTTGAGGTCGGACGGGGCGTTCTTGAGCTTGATGACGGCGACGTCATAGCCCTGCGCGTGCCCGATGATCTCCGCGTCGTACTTCTTGCCGTCGGGGAAGGTCGCCGTGAGCTTGCCGCCGTTGACGGCGTCCGCGACCACGTGGTTGTTGGTGATGATGTGGCCCTGGGTGTCGAAGACGAAGCCCGTGCCGGTACCGCCCTGGCCGTTGGAGCTCTCGGACTCGATGGTGACGGTGCTCGGCAGCGCCCTGGCGGCCACGTTCGCGATCGAGCCGGTGGCGCGCTTGACGTCGCCTCCGGTGGTGGCGGCGGAGACGGTGGTCGAACCGCTGGAGTCGTCGCTCTTGGCCAGCTGGTAGCCCAGGCCTCCGCCGATGCCGCCCGCGACCAGCGCGGCCACCAGGACCGCGGCCACCAGTCCGCCGCGGCCGTTCCTCGGCTTGGGCGCCTGCGCCTGGTAGGAGGCGCCCCAGACGTCGCCCGCTCCGCCGCCGCCCGCGTACCCCGGGGTGGCCGGAGGAGGCGGCGGCCAGCCCGCCTCGGACGCCGAGGGAGCGGCCCCGTGCCCCGGCGGCACGGGCGGGAGCTGGGCGGTCGACGGCTCCGGCTGCGGAGCGCCCGGCGCGTTCCCCGCCGGCGGAGCGCTGCCCGCGTCGGGACCAGGCGTCCCCGCGGACGCACCAGGCGTCCCCGCGGGCGACGCGTGTCCTTCGGGGGTCACGCCCGACGCGGAAGCGGGAGCGTCCACCGGCACGGGAGGTGCAGACGGGGCCGGGGGTACCGCAGTGCCCTCGTTCTCGGTGCTCACAGCTCTTCTCCTCGTTCCACGGCTGTTCTTCTTGGGTCGCACTCGGCCACACTCATTCGCCCTGCGCGGCGTCGGGCGCGCTTCAGCTGTGCATGTCCTTTTGTACGCCGTCAAGCTTTTCCCACGGGACGTCAGGGCACCATAAGCGGTGGCTGTGGGTCCCTGACCTACCTTTATATCTGACCTTTCCGAACAAAAATCTGCATTCCCGACACCTCGCCGATGCTCCGGCGTCGCCTTCCGACCCCACACTTTCCCTCTGACGGTGGCACCATGACGCGGTGACCCATGCACGACAGCACCCGATCCAGGTGGTCGCCCACCGGGGAGCCTCCGAAGAGGCCCCGGAGCACACCCTGGCCGCGTACAAGAAGGCGATCGAGGACGGTGCCGACGCCCTCGAGTGCGACGTCAGGCTGACCGCGGACGGACACCTCGTGTGTGTCCACGACCGGCGAGTCAACCGTACGTCCAACGGCCGCGGCGCGGTCTCCGCCCTGGAGCTCGCCGACCTGGCCGCCCTGGACTTCGGCTCCTGGAAGAGCCGCGACGAGGAGCCCGACTGGGAGCACCGGCCGCAGGACCCCGAGGACACCTCCGTCCTCACGCTGGAGCGTCTGCTCGAATTCGTCGCCGACGCCGGACGCCCCATCGACCTGGCCATCGAGACGAAACATCCGACTCGCTGGGCCGGGCAGGTCGAGGAACGGCTACTGATCCTGCTGAAGCGATTCGGCTTGGACGCCCCGGAGTCCCCGAGCGAGTCGTCGGTACGGATCATGAGCTTCTCGGCGCGCTCGCTGCACCGAGTGCGGTCCGCGTCCCCGCACCTGCCGACGGTCTACCTGCTGCAGTTCCTCTCACCTCGTCTGCGCGACGGACGACTGCCCGCGGGTGTCCGGATCGCGGGCCCTTCGATGCGGATCGTGCGCAGCCACCCGGCGTACATCCAGCGGCTGAAGCGGGCCGGTCACCAGGTGCACGTATGGACGGTGGACGAGCCCGAGGACGTCGATCTCTGCGTGGAGCTGGGTGTCGACGCCATCATCACCAACCGCCCGCGCGCGGTGCTGCGCCGGCTCGACCGCTGAGCTGCGCACGCCCTCCCCTGCGCATTCCTCCTCAAAGCGGCTGGGATCCCGCCGGATGATTACGGAGAGTGCTCCGGCGCGTTCAGAAAGTGTTCGCCCAGGACGAGTGCGTCGGTGGACGGACAGGGGTCGGTTTCCGGTCCAGTCCTATGGGGCATCCACACCGTGGCGTGGGGCGAAGGAGGTCTCGGGGGTGGCGTTGGTGGTGGCACAGGAGGTGCCCACGTCGTCGAGCATGGCCGTACCCCATGGTCCTGCGGGCGTGGGGGAGGCACGACACCGGATGCGCGATCAACTGCGTACGGGCGGCGTGTCGGAAACGGTCATCGACGATGCCGTATTGATCCTTTCGGAACTACTCAGTAATGCGTGTCGCCATGGCAGACCACTCGGCGGCAGCCTGACCGGGGACGGGGACGTGCGCGCCGCGTGGCGTGTGGACACCTCCGGTCGGCTCACGGTCGAGGTGACGGACGGCGGGGGCCCCACTCGTCCCGTTCCCTCGACACCCTCGGTCACCGCCCGCGGCGGCCGCGGGCTGAACATCATCACGGCACTGGCCAAGGACTGGGGCGTCCGGGACGACGTCCACGGCGAGGTCACGGTCTGGGTCGTCGTCCAGGACGACGCCGTCTCGGCGCACCGTCGCGACGACTTCGCTACGCGCGTCACAGCGCCCTCCGTGGCGCAGCTGCCCGATCTGGACTTCGCGGACGCGTTCGACAACCTCGACTGAGACGGCCCGTGCCACGGTACGGAGCGAGACGGACCCCGAGTGAAGCGGGTCCCTGCCACGGTCCCGAGTGAGACGGTCCCGCCCGAGTGAGACGGTCCCGACCCAGACAGCTCGGACCGAGACGGCTCGGACCGAGACGGCTCGGACCGAGACGGCTCCTACGGAAACGGCTCAGACGGAAACGGCTCGGATCATGGTCTCCGCCCCGGCGCCCAGGCGGTCCGCCCCGAGAGCGCCGGAATCGGCCGGGAGAGCCCGAACCAGCCGGGAGAGCCCGGGCCGGGAGCCCGGACCGACCGGGACGGCCAGGACCGTCCCCGACACGCTCGTAGGACGCCGCGACGCCCTCGGACAGATGTTGCCGACCTGGAGCGAAGCCCGTTCCGGCGACGACTCGGTGCGTTGTCCACAGGATCCCTTCGGGCGTCGTACAAACGGCTAGGCTCGCGCCAGTACGAAACGAGCCGTAACCGGGAGACACCCACGATGGCCAAGAAGCGAACCCAGACCAAGGCCAAGCGCCCGCAGCTCACCGAGGGTGCCCGCGCCGTAGGCGCTGATGGGAGCATTCCGGTCGTCGGCGCGCGGGAGCCCTGCCCCTGCGGCAGCGGCCGCCGCTACAAGGCGTGTCACGGTCGTGAGGCCGCGCACGCGGTTACCGAGCTGGTGCAGCGACCGTTCGAGGGGCTTCCCGGCGAGTGCGACTGGGTGGCGCTGCGCGAGCTGGTGCCGGCGGCGACCGTCGAGCTGAAGCTCAGGGGCGGCCTCCCCGCAGACGTCCCCGCGGTCACGTTGGCCACGGTCCTGCCGATGGCGTGGCCCGCGCTGCGCCGCGACGACGGCTCGGTCCTGCTCGGCCTGCAGAACGACACGGCGTCGGGCGACATCAGCCGCGACCTCGCGGACACCCTCCAGCGCGCCCTCACCGCCGAACCGGGCACCCCCGTCCAGGGCCGCCGCGCGCCGTCCGACAGCCCGCGGCTCCAGGATCTGCTCGACCCGGAAGGCACCTTCGAGCCAGTCGTGCACAGCGGCTTCGAGTTCTGGGTCCCGGACGCGGAGCATGCGACGCCGGAGGTGGCCGCCTCCCTGGAGCGGGCCAACGCGGCCGCCATCCCCACCGTCAAGCTCCAGAGCGTGGACGCCGCATACTGGTGCGAGACCCCGGACAAGAACCATCTGCGATGGGTCATGCCGCACCCCGAGGAGCAGCTTCTGGACGCTCTCGCGCGGCTGCACGCGGCCGGGCGGTCGAGCCTCGGCGAAGGCACGCGCCTGGTCGGCTCCTTCCGCGCGCACGGGCTCACCGTGCCGGTCTGGGACCTGCCGAGCGGGATGAGCGCGGACGATGTCGAGAAGCCGGCGGCCGAGTTCGCAGAGCGTCTCGCGGCTGCCCTGGCGTCGGACGCACCGCTCACGGCGGAGGAGCGCCGGGCACGCGGCGGGCTGACCAACCGACAGGTGACGCTCAGCTGAGGCACAGCCCTTCGGCTGACCGACCGGTCAGCTGGTGCAGGAGTCTCGTCGCGGGTGACTCCTGTCACAAGTCGTCGTTGTGACGGGTAAATCCGTGTCCGAATAGCCGAGATCGAATTTGCGAACCGCCGATCTCTTGTTACGGTTCCAGTAGCCCGGTTGCTGGTGCATCCCCCGTCGCCAGCAACCGGGTCTTTCCATGTCCGCAGGCGCTCCGTCACCGTGGTGTCCTCAACTGCCCTGCTGGACCGTAGAGTTACTGTCCATCCGGCTCGACGGAGTCACTTCCCGAGCGCAGCAGCAGCGGCCCGCTCCCGTCGCCCCCGGCGAACTCCGCGACGGCCGAGTACGCCCCCGTGTCACCCACCACGTGCTGCCGTGGCGTCTCACAGGTCTCCGGATCGTCCGCGGCGCTCACCGCACAGTGCATTTCGACGCTGCGCCCACCGGGCCCCATGAAGCTCAGGACGGAACTCAGCGTCGCACCGGTGGCGTTGCGGTAGTACGTGCGCGCCCAGGTCTCCCGCCCCTGCGTCACGACGCAGGTCTGCGCCTCGATGCCGTCGAGGGAGGAGAGTTGGGGACCACAGCGGACGGCGGTGGCGAGACCGGTGCCCAGCATCGGTGAGCCGGAGGAGACCGGCCTCTTCGCGTCATCGTGCGCGGGTGCGCGGGTCGCGGCGCGGCCCGCGTCGCCGAGCGGCCCCGCGGCCTCGTCCCCGACCGGCACGGCGGACCTGTCGCCCACCGGTCCGGCGGACGCGACGGCGATCGGCAGTGCGGCCACGACCGTCACCACGCCCATGAGCGCGAGCAATCGCACCCTGCGGGGGTCGGGCCGGCCACGGCCCGGCGCGTCGCTCTCGTGCCCCAGATTCCCGCGTCCCCCAGGACGAATCAGCATGAGGCCGAAGATATCCGCCGATCACGGGCGCCCTGTCCGCCGCGCGCCCGACACCCCTACAACTCGGGGGCGCTCACACCCGTACGAGTGAGGGCTTCCACGACGGCGTCCACGACCGCCTCCACATCGGGCACCCAGGGCGAGGCGGAGCCGGGCAGCGGCGCGCGCTCCCAGCGGATCTCGCCGTGGCCGGTCCCGGACGGGGGCAGCGCCAGATAGCCGCCCTCGCCGTGAAAGCGCAGCGACCCGGGGACGAAGTCCTTGGCGTAGAGCAGCTCGCCCAACTGCTCCATGGAGTACGGCGCCACGAGGATCGCCCAGCGGTGCGGTGCCGCCACCACCGGGCCGAGGCGCATGCCCTGACGGTCAAGTGCGGCGAGAGCCCGCGAGGCCGCGAGGGCAGGCAGGCTCACCGCACACGGCGCCCTGCCCCCGGTGGCCATCACGATCGGTGCGGACGGCCGGTTGGACCACCACCAGCGCACCATGCGCTCGTCGGTGGTCGCCGCGAACAGCCCGGGATCGAAGGGGTGCGCGCCGGGCACCGTGCACTCCGGGTCAGGGCATCCGCAGCGGGCGAGCCCCCGCGGGTCCGGGGCCACACCCGGGAGAACGGGCCACTGCCATTCCGTCGCGAAGGTCAGGGCCGCGCTGATCATGTCAGGCCTCCCGTCATTCCGCCTGGACAGGAGCCTGCGTCGCCTTCCGAGGATCTCGCGCATGAGCGCTCGTTCCTTTCCGTTGCACGCCTGGCAACACCGAGGACCACATCACACCATGTGTCGATCACTTCACTGTGCGTACCTGCTGGCGCATCACACCCCTGTCCTGGACAGGGGGAACCCCTATGGGCCGAGCGTTGGCTGCGTCCGCGTCCATACTGCGCCCATCACAAGCATGGGCATGGCGTGGGGTGGCGGCGCCTGGCGATTTGCCGTCCCGCTCTTACTCGCCGCCTCCACCACGGGAGGATGGGGCTCGGTCATCGGTGGTTAAGACGCCCGGGTCCTGCGCCAGGTTCCGGGTGGTCCCCAGCCACCCCTGGCCTTCACCGAGTACGTACCCATCACGACCGCTGTGACGCTCCGTCGAACAAGGCCAGTCGACCGCAATACGGCGATACCCGAGGCAGTTTTAAGCCAACTTTGCTGGCGCGTAAGAGAGTAGGAATGCCCCACGGACACCAGGAATCCCAAGAGGACAATGCTGGACATCCCCTCTCGAGTGCGTGTACATGTGGAGACACTGCTAGCGGCGCAGATTGACATGGGGGTTTGCGATGCTATCGAGCAATACGCGCCGGTCCGAGAGCCGGACGCCATGAACGCCCCTCACCCTCCGAAAGTGGCTGGAATCGATTCAACGGTTCCATCGCCCGCACACACTGTCGCGCCGACGCCTGCCGCCACGGACGTCCCCTCGGCCACCTCGCCGTCCGTCGTCGGCCCGGGAGCCCTCCTCCAGGACCGCCTCGCCGGCTGGGTCTCGGACCTCACGACTCTTCACGAACTCACCGAGCGCCTGGCGCGTACGGACTCACTCGCCGAAACGCTCGAGGAAGTGCTGCGTGCCGGAGCCGCCCTCGTGGGTGCCCGGCGCGGTCTCGTCGTCCTGGAGCCGCACGACGGACTCGGCCCCGACACCACGATCGGCCTCGGCCTGGCCCGTGCCGACCTCGGGCACATCGAGACCGTGCCGCGCAGCTCCATGTCGTACGGCAGGATCCTGGACGGGCTGCCGGGCGGTGAGCGCGAGATCGCCGAACCCGACCTGCTCGCCGAGGACGGCCTCGACCCCCGCCACCGCGAGGTGGCCGCCCGTCTCGGCTACGCCGCCAGCTACGCGCTCCCCCTGTCCACGGAGACGGCCGACCGCCTGGGTGCCGCCGTATGGCTCTACGACGAACCGGCCGAACCGGTCGAGCGCCAGCGCTACCTCGCCGGTCTGTACACCCGCTACGCCGCCGAGCACGTGGCGCGGATGGTCGAGATCGAGCGCACGCGCGCGTGCATGGCGACGATCTCCGAGGAACTGCTCCCCGCCCGGCTGCCCAGGGTCCCCGGCGTCCAGCTCGCCGCGCGGCGCCGCACCGGTCCACGCGGGGGCGGCGACTGGTACGACGCGTTGCCGCTGCCCGACGCCGCGCTCGGTCTCGCGGTCGGCTCCGTCACCGGGTCGGGGCCCAGCGCGGTCGCCGCAATGGGCCGTCTGCGGGCTTCGCTGCGCGCCTACGCCGTGATGGAAGGGGAGGATCCCGTGGCGGTCCTCTCCGACCTGGAGCTGCTCCTGAGGCTCACCGAACCGGCTCGCTCGGCCACCGCCCTGTTCGCCTACTGCGAGCCCCAGCTGCGCAAGCTCACCCTCGCCGGGGCCGGGCACAGCCCGCCGCTGCTGATCGGACGGCGGCGCACGGAGTTCGTGGAGACATCGCTGTCGGCACCCCTGGGGATGCTGGCCTGCTGGGAGGCGCCGAGCGTCGAACTGACCGCGGAACCCGGCGAAACCGTCCTGCTCTACACCGACGGACTGCTGCAGCGCACCGGCGACCCCCTGGACCGTGCCTTCGCCCGGCTGCACGCGGCGGCCGCGAGCGTACCGAGGCCGGTGCGCGCCGACCCGGGAGCGGTCGCCGACCACATCCTGCGGACGGTGCTGCCGGAGGGGCTGGACCAGATGGAGAGCACGGAGGACGTGGTGCTGCTGGCGGCGCGGTTCGAGTGAGTCCGGAGCCCCGCGTGTGAGTGCCCGGTAACAGGCCTTCCGGCCCTGGGCCCCCTTCCGTACGACCGTACGATGGGGGAGGCCCAGTGCCGTATCCAAGGAGGATGACCGTGGCGGACGAGCTCACTCCGGAGACCCCGGAAGAGACCGAAGAGCCGATCAAGCAGCGCAAGAACGGCCTGTACCCGGGCGTGTCCGACGAGCTGGCCGAGAACATGAAGGCCGGCTGGGCCGACACCGAGCTGCGCGACCTGAAGCCGATCGCCCAAGCCGCCGAGACCGCCGCCCGCCGCGCCGCGCTCTCCGCGCGCTTCCCTGGCGAGCGTCTGGTGATCCCCGCGGGCAACCTGAAGACCCGCTCGAACGACACCGAGTACCCCTTCCGCGCCTCCGTCGAGTACGCGTACCTCACCGGCAACCAGACCGAGGACGGCGTCCTGGTCCTCGAACCGGCCGGGGACGGCCACAGGGCGACGATCTATCTGCTGCCCCGCTCCAACCGGGAGAACGGCGAGTTCTGGCTCTCCGGCCAGGGCGAGCTGTGGGTCGGCCGCCGCCACTCGCTGGCCGAGGCTGAGCAACTGCACGGCATCCCTGCCTCGGACGTGCGCGAGCTGCCCCAGAAGCTGAAGGAGGCCACCGGCCCGGTCCGGCTGGTCCGCGGCCACGACGCCGGCATCGAGGCGTCGCTGCACGACAAGGTGACCGCCGAGCGCGACGAGGAGCTGCGGGTCTTCCTCTCCGAGATGCGGCTGGTCAAGGACGCCTTCGAGATCGGCGAGCTGCAGAAGGCCGTCGACTCGACCGTGCGCGGCTTCGAGGACGTGGTGAGGGTCCTCGACAAGGCGGAGGCCACCTCCGAGCGCTACATCGAGGGCACGTTCTTCCTCCGCGCGCGCGTGGAGGGCAACGACGTCGGCTACGGCTCCATCTGCGCGTCGGGCCCGCACGCCTGCACGCTGCACTGGGTGCGCAACGACGGACCGGTCCGCTCCGGCGACCTGCTTCTGCTGGACGCGGGGGTGGAGACCCACACGTACTACACGGCGGACGTCACGCGCACGCTGCCGGTCAACGGCACCTACAGCGAGATCCAGATGAAGATCTACGACGCCGTGTACGAGGCCCAGGAGGCAGGTATCGCGGCTGTGAAGCCGGGCGCCAAGTACCGCGACTTCCACGACGCCGCACAGCGCGTCCTGGCCGAGAAGCTCGTCGACTGGGGCCTGGTCGAGGGCCCGGTGGAGCGTGTCCTGGAGCTGGGCCTGCAGCGTCGCTGGACCCTGCACGGCACGGGCCACATGCTCGGCATGGACGTCCACGACTGCGCGGCCGCGCGGACGGAGACGTATGTGGAGGGCACGCTGGAGCCGGGCATGGTGCTCACGGTGGAGCCGGGCCTGTACTTCCAGGCGGACGACCTGACCGTCCCGGAGGAGTACCGAGGCATCGGCGTGCGCATCGAGGACGACATCCTGGTGACGGACGACGGCAACCGGAACCTCTCGGCGGGCCTTCCGCGGCGCTCCGACGAGGTCGAGACGTGGATGGCGTCCCTGAAGGGCTGATGTGGCGTCCGTGAAGGGCTGATACGGAAGTGAACGGCCGGGTACCGATGCAGGGTGCCCGGCCATTCGTGTGACATACGGGGGGTTTCGTTGGTTTCCGGTCCCGGCTCCGCGGACGACTTCTGGTCCTGTGTCGGTGTCGACCTGCACCTCGAGCCGGACGCCGCCGACGGGCGACGGGCCGGCCTGGAGCGGGCGTTGCGGGACGCCGTACGGGACGGGCGGCTCACACCCGGTACGCGACTTCCGGCGACGCGGCGGCTCGCGGCCGACCTCGGCGTCTCCCGCGGCACGACGAAGGCCGTCTACGACCAGCTGGTGGCCGAGGGGTACCTCACGGCGCGCCAGGGCTCGGGCACCCGGGTCGCCCG
Organism: Streptomyces hygroscopicus; assembly: GCF_026168105.1. Lineage (GTDB taxonomy): Bacteria > Actinomycetota > Actinomycetes > Streptomycetales > Streptomycetaceae > Streptomyces > Streptomyces hygroscopicus_D. The sequence continues at coordinate 212,350 of NZ_LBMW01000005.1, read as the reverse complement.
GCTCCCCTCACAGGTGCCCGCGGCGCCCCACGGGTCTCCACGCGCGCGTGCCCCGCGTTTCGACCTGCGGCCCGGCAGCCCGGACGTCGGCGCCTTCCCTGCGGCGGCCTGGCTGCGGGCGCTGCGCCGCGCGATAGCGACGGCACCCTCACGCGCGTACGACTACGGAGATCCGCGCGGCCGGATCGAACTGCGCAGGGCGCTCTCCGGGTATCTGGGGCGGGCGCGGGGGGTGATCGCGCCGCCCGAGCAGATCGTGATCACATCGGGGTATGTGCAGGGGCTGGCTCTCCTCACCCGCGTGCTGGGCGGCGCGGCGGTCGCCATGGAGGACCCGGGGCTGCCGTTCCACCGGGACGTGGTGCGGTACAACGGCGGGAGCGTGGTGCCACTGCGCGTGGACGAACGAGGCGCCTGCGCCGGGGATTTGGGGGATGCGGCGGCCGTCGTGGTCACGCCGGCTCATCAGTACCCCACCGGGGTCACGCTGCACCCGGAGCGGCGGCGGGCGCTGACGGACTGGGCACGCGCGCGGGGCGGGCTGGTCGTCGAGGACGACTACGACGGGGAGTTCCGCTACGACCGGCAACCCGTCGGCGCGCTCCAGGGCATGGCGCCGGGACACGTCGTGTACCTCGGCACCGCCTCCAAGACGCTCGGGCCCGCGCTGCGGCTGGGCTGGATGGTCCTGCCGCCGCACCTGGTGGACGCGGTGGCCGACGCCAAGCTGCACAGCGACCACCACACCGAGTCCCTCGGGCAGTTGGCCCTCGCGGATTTCGTCGACAGTCATGCGTACGACCGGCACATCCGCGCGTGCCGGCTGCGCTACCGGCGCCGGCGCGACCAGCTCCTGGACCGTCTGGGGGCGCGCTGGAGCGTCCGGGGGATCGCGGCAGGGCTGCACGCGCTGGTCGACGTCCCGGACGAGGAGGCGGCAGTGGCGCGTGCCGAGGCGGAGGGGCTCGCGGTGGGACGGCTCGGCGACCACTGGCACACGGCGGGCGAGGACCGGCCGCAGGGGCTGGTGGTGGGGTACGGGACACCCCGGGAGAGGACGTATCCGGAGGCGCTCGAGGTGCTGGGGCGGATACTGGAGGGGGATCAGGCGCTCTAGGTACTGGGGCGGATGCGGGGGTTGAGGCGCCCGAATCCTCCGCCCGCGGAAGGGAGTCCGCGAACAGCGGCCACTCGAGCGGCTCCCCCGCGAGCGGCACCCCGCTCCCCCTGGGCTCCGGCCGCGGCCATAAGGCACCCGGCACTAGACGGCCATCAGGGGTGTGTCCGCCTTCCACTTGAGGATCTTGTCGAAGCTCACCACTGCCCCGCCCTTGTCCGGCTTGTTGCCGATGTGGACGTGGTCGGCGAGTTCCTGGATGAGGCACAGGCCCCGGCCGTGCTCGGCGTCGGCGCGGGCCGGTCGCGTCAGGTTCCGAGGTCTGCCGGAGGGGAAGCCCGGGCCCGAGTCGGCGACTTCGATGCGGCACTTCTCACCGTCGAGGTAGGCCGTGACCCGGTACGCCTCGGACATACCGCCGTGTGCTGCGTCGCCCCCGTGCTCGACCGCGTTGGCACAGGCCTCGCTCAGGGCGACGGAGAGGTCGTAGGAGATGTCCGGGTCGACGCCCGCGGTCTCCATCGTGCCCAGCAGGAGCCGTCGGGCGAGCGGCACGCTCGCAGCTTCACGCCGCAGATGGAGTGACCACCAGATGCTCATGCTCCAGCCTCCTGGCCGCGGCTCGACATACCGTTACGTATTGCCACGAGTACCCGTTCGCAATCGCCCGAGCGACGAGATCCCGCCCGTACGGCGGATGCGCCGGAGCGCGGTTCGGTGTATGCGGGCGCAGCCATCACCGGAATGCGATCGTCCAGTTCGCGACCTTTCTGCACTTTTTGTCGTGTTGTCACTTTTGTCGCGATTAACGCGATCACCGCGATCACCGCGATCACTGTGAATACCGCGATCACCATGATTGCCACACGAACACCACCTTGCGGACCTGCCGTACGGCGCCGACGGACCCAGTGGGATGATGAGGCCGCCATGAGTGCCCCCGACCAGCGCACGACACGCGCCGGATGCGATCTCCGGATTCTGCGGGCCGCGGTGTTCGCCGCGGTCTGCGTCGTGCTGGCCGCGGCAGGGCACGGCATCGCCTCCTGCGCCCCTGTTCCGCTGTGGACGCTGGGCGCCGGTTTCCTCGGCGTGTTCTCTGTGGCCGCCGTACTCGCCGGGCGGGAGCGCTCGCTGCCGGGCATCGCCGCGGTCCTCGCGGTGGGTCAGGTGCTGCTGCACTCGCTGTACGGGCTCGGGCAGCACTCCGGTGCCCCGGCGATGACGTCGAAGGCGATGTCCACGGCCGACGCCACGCTCGTGGCCCGGGCCGCGCACATCCTGTGCGGCACCACCGCCGCGGCGATCTCCCCCGCTCAGGCCCAGAAGATCCTCGTCGACGCGCGGCTCACCACGGTCGCGGACACGGCCGCCATGCATCATCCGGCGGACGCCCTGCCGATGACGGCCGGCTCCTGGTGGCCGATGCTGCCGTCCGTGCCCATGCTGCTCGGCCACGTCCTCGCGGCGGTGGCCGCCGGGTGGGTGCTGCGCCGGGGGGACATGGCGCTGCTGCGGCTCATGCGGCTGTCGGCGCAGGGAGTCTCGGAGGGGGCGCTCGTACGATCCCTGCGGTCGTCGTGCGCTCTTGTGTGCGCCCTGCTGGCCGGGCTCCCCGGGGCACCCGCGGCGGGGCTCCGCGTTCCGCGCACCGCGTTCCACGTCCCGTCGAAGCCGCGGACGACCGCACTGCAGCACACGGTGATCCGGCGCGGACCGCCGTCCTGCGCTCCTCTCGTCCTCGCTGCCTGACGCGACGCGCCGCTCCCCTCGTCCTTGCGAAGGAACCGCCGTCGCGCGGCACGCGCGCGTGCCCGTGCTGCGCCCCGAGATGGCCGATGCCGCGCACGCGTACCTCTCTTCGTCAACGGACTCTCACTCGGAGTGGAGTGCTTCCTTCCATGAAGGCCATCAAGGGTTCCCTGAAGGCTTCCCGCGTCGCCGTCGTCGGTGCCGCCGCCGCATCGGCCGTCCTCGTTCTGTCCGCGCCCGCGTTCGCGCACGTCACCGTGCAGCCGGAGGGCACGGCCGCCAAGGGCGGCTACGCGACGGTCGACTTCAAGGTTCCGAACGAGCGCGACAACGCCTCGACCACCAAGCTGGAGGTCAGTTTCCCGGCCGACCACCCGCTCGCCTCGGTGATGCCGCAGCCGGTCGACGGCTGGACCGTGCAGGTCACCAAGGCCAAGCTCGCCAAGCCGCTCACGCTGCACGGACGGAAGATCGACGAGGCCGTCACCAAGGTCACCTGGAACGCCACCGGCAAGGGCATCGAAGCGGGCTACTTCCAGAAGTTCCCGCTCTCGGTCGGCCCGCTGCCCGAGGACACCGACCATCTCGTCTTCAAGGCCCTGCAGACGTACTCCGACAACGAGGTCGTCCGCTGGATCGAGCCGCAGCAGGCGGGCCGGGCGGAGCCCGAGAACCCGGCCCCGGCGCTCGAGCTGACCGCCGCCTCCCCGTCCGGCCACCACGGCTCCACGGCCGAGGACGCCTCCGCCACGACCGCCAAGGACACCGCGGCCACGGCCTCCACCGGCGGCAGCGACACCCTCGCCCGTGTGCTCGGCATCGTGGGCATCCTCGTCGGCGCCGCGGGCGTGGCGTACGGCGTCCTGGCCGGCCGTCGGCGTACCACCAACGCCTGAGGCACGACTCGTCTCCGGACGCGGGCCGGGGTCGTACGACATCGCCGTGACGCATCGCGTACGACCCCGGCGCTCGCCGGAGCCCTCACATCTGGGACATCTCTCCATGCACAAGAAGAAGACGCTCGCCGCTGCCGCCCTTCTCGCCGCCGCCGCGTTCACCCTGTCCGCCTGCGGGTCCGGCAACAGCGGCGACAAGCCGGTCGCCGAGGTCTCCGCCGAGTCCGGCTCGGGCAAGGCCGCGACCGTGCTCGACCAGCCGTTTGAGAAGCCGGACCTGGTCCTCACCGACACCCACGGCAAGAAGTACGACCTCCGTGCCGAGACCAAGGGCAAGCCGACGCTGATCTACTTCGGCTACACCCACTGCCCCGACGTCTGCCCGCTGACGATGAACAACCTCGCCGTCGCGAAGAAGGAGTTGCAGAAGAACAAGCAGCTGACCCAGGCGCAGAAGGACTCGCTGCGGATCGTGTTCGTCACCACCGACCCGGAGCGCGACAACCCCTCCGCGCTCGGCACCTGGCTCAAGGGCATCGATCCCGATGTCGTGGGTCTCACCGGTGACTTCTCCACCATCCAGGCCGGTGCCCGCACCCTCGGCATCAGCATCGAGGCACCGCAGAAGCAGAAGGACGGCAAGGTCGTCTCCACCCACGGCACCCAGGTCATCGCGTTCTCGCCGAAGACCGACGGGGGCTATCTGGTCTACGGCCAGAACGCCACCGTCGACGACTACACCAAGGACCTCCCCAAGATCATCAAGGGGGAGAACCCGTGAACCGATGCCTCGGTGGGACCGCCGTCGTGATGGCCGCGGGGCTCGCGCTCGCGGGCTGCGGCGGCTCGGCCGGCTCGTCCTCGGCCGGCTCGTCCTCGGCCAAGCCCGCGCTGAGGATCACCAGCGCCTACATGCCCGCGCCCGTCACCAGCGACATGGCGGCCGGCTTCTTCACCGTCACCAACTCCGGCGGCGCCGACACCCTCACCTCCGTCACCAGCGCTCTCGCCGGCGACGTCACGCTGCACTCCACCAAGGGCGGCGCGATGGAGGAGGAGAAGTCGTTCGCCGTGCCCGCGGACGGCACCCTCGACTTCGCGAGCGGCGGCAACCACCTCATGTTCGAAAAGCTCACCCACAAGCCGAAACAGGGCGAGAAGGTGGCCGTGCAGCTGCACTTTGCCAAGTCCGGAACGGTCACTGTCGAGATACCGGTGAAGTCGGCGACGTACAACCCGACGACCGGTCACTGAGGGAGGGATCACCGTGACACAGGCCATCGCTCCCGGCGGGCACATCGCGGGGAACGTCCGCACGGCGCCCCGGCGCGCGTTCCGCGTCCTGGCGGTGCGCGGGCTGCTGGCGCTGCTGCTCGCCGTCGCGGGCGCGCTGTTCGGCGGGGCCGCTCCCGCGTCCGCGCACGCCGCGCTGACCGGCAGCGACCCCGCGCAGGGAACGGTGGTCGACAAGGCGCCCACCGAGGTCTCGCTCACCTTCTCCGAGCAGGTCACCCTCTCCGACGGCTCGCTGCGCGTCCTGGACCCCAGGGCGCAGCGGGTCGACACCGGCAAGGCTTCCCACCTGGACGGGACGACCTACGGGGTGAACGTGCGCCCGGGGCTGCCCGACGGCACCTACACCGTCACCTACCAGGTGGTGTCCGCGGACAGCCACCCCGTCTCCGGCGCCTTCACCTTCTCCATCGGCGCCCCGTCCTCGACCACGGTCTCGCCCTCCGGCCCGACGGCAGGCGGCGGGGTGGTCGGGGACCTCTACGGGTTCGCGCGGTACGTCTCCTACGCCGGGTTCATCGTCCTGGTCGGCGGCGCGGCCTTCGTGCTGGCCTGCTGGCAGCGGGGCGCCGGGGTGCGGCCGATGCAGCGGCTCGTGGTCTCCGGCTGGGTAGCGCTCACCGCGGCGACGCTCGCGCTGCTGCTCCTGCGCGGCTCGTACGCCGGCTCGGGGAAGGTCGCCGACATCTTCGACCTGTCCCTCGTCGGACAGGTGCTGCAGACCAAGACCGGGGCGGCACTGGTCTCCCGGCTGCTGCTGCTCGCGGCGGGTGCGCTGTTCATCGCGGTGCTCTTCGGGGCGTATGTGAAGCGGGACGCCGACGACACCACCGACACCGACACCACCGACGGCGCTCACGATGCCGGCAGTGGGTCCGTTGGCGGCGATGCCTCCGTCGAGGAGACCGACGACCGGGCCGCCGAGAAGCAGGACCTCACCTTCGGGCTCGCCGTCGGCGGGACCGTCGTCGCCGCGGGGCTCGCGGCGACCTGGGCGATGGCCGAGCACGCCTCGACCGGAATCCAGCCGGGTATCGCGATGCCGGTCGACGTGCTGCACCTGCTGGCGGTCGGCGTCTGGCTGGGCGGGCTCGCTGCGCTGCTCGTGGCCCTGTACCGGGTGCCGTCGATCGACGCCGAGGCCGTACGGCGCTTCTCCCGCGTCGCGTTCGGAAGTGTCCTGACGCTGGCCGCGACGGGGGTCTACCAGTCGTGGCGCCAGGTCGGCTCGTGGTCGGCGCTGACCGGGACGACCTACGGGCAGCTGCTGCTCGTGAAGGTCGGACTGGTCGCGCTCGTCGTCGGCATCGCCTGGATCTCACGTCGCTGGACCGCGCAACTGGCGGACGCCCCGGCCACGGCGGTGGCGACGCGGCGTAGGGCGCAGGACGGGGAGAAGAAGGAGAAGAAGCGGGCGATGGTGGCGGCGAAGGCGTCGGCCGGAAGCGGCGTGTCCGCAAAGGCCGGTGGCTCGGAGAAGGGTCCCGCGACGGCCTCCGGCACGGGCAAGGGATCCAGGGCTTCGGGCAACGGTACGGACGCGGGCCCGGGGGCGTCCCGTAAGCGTGGTGGCTCGGGAGCCTCCGGTAAGGGAGCCGCAGGCAAGGGCGGCGGCTCCGGGAGCCGGGCTTCGGCCGCCCCCGGGCGCGCCGCCCAGTTGGCGCGGCAGCAGGCTGCCATGGCCACGGCGCGGACCAAGCGGGACCGGGACGCCGACCCCGTCCGTGCCGGTCTGCGCCGATCCGTGCTCGCCGAGACGGCCGTCGCGGTCGTGTTGCTCGCCGTCACCACCGCACTGACGACCACCGAGCCGGGACGGACGGAGGAGGCCGCCAAGACCGGCATCGCCTCCGCATCACAGCGCTCCGGACCCCTGTCACTGAAGATCCCCTTCGACACGGGCGGCCAGGACGGCAAGGGCACCGTGCAGGTCACCATCGACCCCGCCCGCGTCGGCGGCAACCAGATGCACGTCTATGTGGTGCGCCCCAATGGCAAGGCCTTTGACGTCCCCGAGGTGAAGGTCGAGTTCACGCTCGCCGCGAAGGGCATCGGCCCGCTGCCCGTCGCGCCCGACCGCATCGCCACCGGGCACTGGTCGGCAGGCGGCGTACAGATCCCCATGGCGGGCGACTGGCAGATCGCGGTGACCGTGCGGACGTCCGACATCGACCAGGTGACCGTGAACAAGAACGCGAAGATCGGCTGAACCCCACCATGGCTGACCAGACCACGCCGGAAACGACCGCCAAGAGCAACCCTGCCCGGAAGACCCGCACCCCCGGGGACGCCTCTTCCGACGGCCCCTCCTCCCGAAGGGTCGTCTCGCGGCGGCGGCTGCTTGGAACCGCCGGTGCCACCGGGCTCGCGCTGGGTGCCGCGGGCGGGGCCGCCGGATATGCCGCCGCGCCCTCCGAGAAGGCCGCACCCCTGACCTCGCTCGGTGCGGACAGCGTGATGTTTCACGGGAAACATCAACCCGGCATCACCGAAGGCCTTCAGGCCCGTGGCCACCTCGTCGCCTTCGACCTGGCGGCGGGCGCGGGCCGCAAGGAGGCCGCCGCGCTGCTGCGGCGCTGGTCGGCCACCGCCGAGCGGCTGATGGCGGGAGAGGCGGCGGTGCACGACGACACCTACGTTGCCCATGACGCCGGACCGTCCTCCCTGACGATCACCTTCGGCTTCGGAAACAGCTTCTTCTCCCGTACGGGACTGGAGAAGCAGCGCCCCTCCGCCCTGGACCCGCTGCCCGACTTCTCCTCCGACCGCCTCGACAAGTCCCGCAGCGACGGCGACCTCTGGGTGCAGATCGGCGCCAACGACGCGCTCGTCGCCTTCCACGCCCTGCGCGCGATCCAGAAGGACGCAGGCGGCGCGGCCCGGCTCCGCTGGCAGATGAACGGGTTCAACCGCTCGCCGGGCGCGACCGCGCATCCCATGACGGCCCGCAACCTGATGGGCCAGCTCGACGGCACCCGCAATCCGAAGCCGGCCGAGCCCGACTTCGACCAGCGCATCTTCGTGCCCGCGTCCGGCGACCCGGCCTGGATGGCGGGCGGCTCGTACGCCGTCGTACGCCGTATTCGGATGCTCCTCGATGACTGGGAGAAGCTCTCGCCCACGGCCCAGGAGGAGGTCATCGGGCGCCGCAAGTCCGACGGGGCACCGCTGAGCGGCGGTACCGAGACCACCGCGATGGACCTCGAGAAGACCGGCACGGGCGGCCAGCCGGCCGTGCCCATCAACGCGCACGCGCGCATCACCCGGCCCGACCAGAACGGCGGCGCGGCGATGCTCCGCCGCCCGTTCTCCTTCCACGACGGCTTCGACGCGGACGGGACCCCTGATGCGGGTCTGCTGTTCATCTGCTGGCAGGCGGACCCGCTGCGCGGCTTCGTCCCGGTGCAGCGCAAGCTCGACCGCGGCGACGCGCTCTCCCAGTTCATCCGCCACGAGGCGAGCGGCCTGTTCGCGGTGCCGGGCGGAGCGGCAAAGGGGGAGTACGTGGGCCAGCGGCTGCTGGAGGGATGACAGCGGCTTCCCTCGGACGGGTCGCGGTTTCCACAGGTGTCGGCCGAGTCGGCCCGGGCCCATTAGGGTGAGGTCATGCCAGCCAGCTATGCGTATCTCGGCCCCGAGGGCACCTTCACCGAGGTCGCCCTGCGTACGCTGCCGGAGACAGCGACCCGGGAGCTCGTTCCGATGGTGTCGGTGCCGGCGGCGCTGGACGCCGTTCGCAACGGCGAGGCCGAGGCCGCTTTCGTACCGATCGAGAACTCGGTGGAAGGCGGCATCACCACCACGCTCGACGAGCTGGTCGCGGGCGAGCCGCTGATGATCTACCGCGAGGTGCTCCTCTCGATCACCTTCGCGCTGCTGGTCCGGCCCGGCACAAAGCTCTCGGAGATCAAGACGGTCACCGCGCACCCGGCCGCGCAGCCGCAGGTGCGCAACTGGCTTAAGGCCAACCTCCCGGACGCCCTCTGGGAGTCCGCCGCCTCGAACGCGGACGGCGCCCGTCTGGTCCAGGAGGGGCGCTACGACGCAGCGTTCGCGGGTGAGTTCGCCGCCGCGCGTTACGGTCTCAAGGCGCTGGAGACCGGCATCCACGACGCGGAGAATGCGCAGACACGGTTCGTGCTGGTCGGCAGGCCCGCCCGGCCGTCGGCACCCACGGGTGCGGACAAGACCTCCGTCGTCCTGTGGCAGCGCGACGACCATCCCGGTGGGCTGCGCGACCTGCTGGGCGAGTTCGCGGTGCGCGGCGTCAACCTGATGCTGCTGCAGTCACGCCCGACCGGCGCGGGCATCGGGAACTACTGCTTCTGCATCGACGCCGAGGGCCATATCTCGGACCGTCGCGTGGCCGAGGCGCTGATGGGGCTCAAGCGGATCTGTCTGGGGGTGCGGTTCCTGGGCTCGTATCCGCGCGCGGACATCAAGCCGGACGATGTCCGTGTCCCGCCGCCGGGCACTTCGGACGACGAGTTCATGTCAGCCTCCGACTGGGTGGCGCGCTGCCAGGACGGCCGGTTCTAGACTGCTGGCGCCAGGACATCCAGTCCTACCTGCCGATTTTCGTTGTCCACAGAAGTTATCCACAGGTGGGCATCTCGATCTGGGGACAAGTCGACACCATGGCGTCGCGGGGTCGACAAATCTCTCTTCGGATCTCCCGTCCGTCCATCACCGCGTTCCTCACCGTTGTCCACCCGTTTCTTTCGATCAACCCTTTGGAGCGACCCCTTTCCACCCGAAAGTGCGTGTAGTGGTGGTTTGAACCGGGAATTCTCCGCCCCGTGCATCGCTCTGAGAATGATCATTTCCGAAGTCCACAGATCTTCCGCACAGCCTGTGGATAACTCCATGGCGACTGTGGACGCCTGTGGACAAGCGCAACCCAAATCCCGTTCCCCATAAGGAATTCGAGTCAACAAGCCGCCCCCGTATCGCCCCTTCCGGGCGTCAGTACTCCTTTTATTGACACACAGCGTAATTGCCTCATAACGGAAAATTGGCCACGGATGGGAAAACAGAGTCGTGGGCCGGAACTCCGCACCGGTAGCCTTGAGGGGTGATTGACCTTCGCCTGCTCCGTGAGGACCCCGACCGTGTTCGCGCTTCCCAGCGCGCCCGTGGTGAGGACGTCGCGCTCGTCGACGCCCTTCTCTCCGCCGACGAGCGGCGCAGGTCGTCCGGCGTCCGCTTCGACGAGCTCCGTTCCGAGCAGAAGGCGCTCGGCAAGCTGATCCCCAAGGCCTCCGGCGACGAGAAGGCCGAACTGCTGCAGAAGGCGAGCCGGCTCGCCGCCGACGTCAAGGCGGCCGACGCCGAGCAGCACGAGGCCGAGGAGGAGACCCGGCGGCTTCTGGAGCAGCTGGGCAACCTCGTGCACCCGGACGTCCCGGTCGGCGGCGAGGAGGACTTCGTCGTCCTGGAGACGCACGGCACCATCCGCGACTTCGGCGCCGAGGGCTTCGAACCCAAGGACCACCTGGAGCTCGGCGAGGCACTCGGGGCGATCGACGTCGAGCGCGGCGCGAAGGTCTCCGGCTCGCGCTTCTACTACCTGACGGGCGTCGGCGCCCTGCTGGAGCTGGCACTCGTCAACGCGGCGATCGCGAAGGCCGTGGCGGCCGGGTTCACCCCGATGCTGACGCCGGCCCTGGTCCGCCCTCGCGCCATGGAGGGCACCGGCTTCCTCGGCCAGGCCGCCGAGAACGTGTACCACCTGGAGAAGGACGACTTCTACCTGGTCGGCACCTCCGAGGTCCCGCTCGCGGCGTACCACATGGACGAGATCATCGACGCGGAGAAGCTGCCGCTGCGTTACGCCGGCTTCTCGCCGTGCTTCCGCCGCGAGGCGGGCACGTACGGCAAGGACACCCGGGGCATCTTCCGCGTGCACCAGTTCGACAAGGTCGAGATGTTCTCGTTCGTCGACCCGGAGGACGCCGAGAACGAGCACAAGCGGCTCCTCGAGTGGGAGAAGGACTGGCTGAACGCCCTCGAGCTGCCGTTCCAGGTCATCGACGTGGCCACGGGCGACCTCGGCGCCTCCGCGTCGCGTAAGTACGACTGCGAGGCCTGGATCCCGACCCAGGGCAAGTACCGCGAGCTGACCTCGACCTCCAACTGCGACTCATTCCAGGCCCGTCGGCTGTCGGTCCGCATGCGGGACGGCAAGAAGGTCCAGCCGCTCGCGACGCTGAACGGCACGCTGTGCGCCGTACCGCGCACGATCGTGGCGATCCTGGAGAACCACCAGCTGGCCGACGGCTCCGTGCGGGTGCCCGAGATCCTGCGCCCCTACCTGGGCGGCCGGGAGCTGCTGGAGCCCGTGGCCAAGTGACGGCCGAGCCCCCCGGTTTTCCGTACCAGCTGATCGCGACCGACCTCGACGGGACGCTCCTGCGCTCCGACGAGACGGTTTCGGAGCGCACCCGTGCGGCGCTCGCCGCAGCCACCGCGGCGGGCGCCGCGCACATCGTCGTCACCGGACGCGCGGTCCCGTGGACGCGCCCCATCCTCGACGAGCTCGGCTACCAGGGCATAGCGGTGTGCGGTCAGGGAGCGCAGGTGTATGACGCGGGGGAGCACCGGCTGCTGACCTCGCTGACGCTGGACCGGCAGATCGCGGCGCTCGCGCTGGCGAAGATCGAGGCCGAGGTCGGCCCGCTGCTGCTGGCGGTCGGCCGGGACGGGCTGGACGGGGAGGTCCTGGTCGGACCCGGCTACCGGGTCCACGACGGGCCGCTCCCCCACCAGCCGATCAGGGACGCGGCGGATCTGTGGGCGGCGCCGCTGAACAAGGTGTACCTCCAACACCCGTCGCTGGGCGACGACGAGCTGGCCGAGGCGGCGCAGCAGGCCGCCGGCGGACTGGTCGGAGTGACGATGGCCGGCGAGGGGATCGTGGAGATCCTTCCGCTGGGCCTGTCCAAGGCGACGGGACTGTCGCTGGCCGCGCGCCGCCTCGGGATGAAGGCCGCGGACACGATCGCCTTCGGCGACATGCCCAACGACATCCCCATGTTCGCGTGGGCGGCACACGGTGTGGCCATGGCCAACGCCCATGAGGACCTCAAGGCGGTCGCGGACGAGGTGACGCTCTCCCACGAGGAGGACGGCATCGCGGTGGTGCTGGAGCGGTTGCTGGGGCAGGCCGCTTAGCCCTGGCAACAGCATGGTGCGGAGGATGCGCGGATCGAACGCGCGCGGGGGTTGACCCCGACCACGACTTGCTTGTGACGGAGCACTGCGCAAGCCGGTGCCTTACCACTCGGCCAATCCTCCGGGTGGGCGGCCCGCGCGAAGCCAGTCGCGCGCTCGAAGCGGCCGCCCCGGGCAGCTCCCCGTAGGAGCGGGCTCGACGGAGGGGTAACTACTCCGGAGACCGCCGCGGGCCGCCCTGTCGGGAGCTCGACGGACTGCCGTGCATGGACATCGCCCAGCTCCTCTCCCAGAACGTGGCGCCGGCTCGGCCCGGCGTCGTGGACACCACTGTGCCCGTCAGCCGAATCGGACGCCACCGAATAAAACGCACCCGCATCGCGGAGCGAACGACGCTGCCGTCACCGCATGTCCGACCGCTACCGGCGGCGCCACCTGCGGCGGCGGGCCTTGCTGAAGAACCAGCCGGCGGGCGGTTCGTCGGAGCGCCAGGGCTGAGGACCGGGCGCCTCATTGCGCCAGCGGGCGGACAGCATCCGGGCGCGCGCGGACGGCTCGGTGGTGGACGCGGACCGTATGAAGTCCTCGTCGAACACGACGTCGTCCCAGGCGTCCCCCGCCTCGCCCGCGCCGTCGCCCCGTGGTGCCTCCGCTGCCATCCCCGGTCCCTTCCGCTGCGCATCCCCTCTGCCCAGTGTGCCCGGGCAGATGTGAAGCCGCTGTCAAAAATGCCTTCGAAAAAGCAAGAAGAGAGACCCGGTTCCTTCTCCGCCCGCGGGTGCGGTCCGTTTCCGGCCCGCACCCGCACGGCATCCCTGCCGAAGCCCTGCGGGGACGACGGTCACTCCACCCCGCTGGGACGAGGGTCACTCCACGCCCGCCGGGACGACGGTCACTCCACCCCGCTGGGACGAGGGTCACCCCTCGCCCGCCGGGACGACGGTCACTCCTCGCCCGCGAGTGTCAGCGCCCGCAGCTTCTGGCCCGCGTACCAGGTCGCGGCCACGGTCACTGCGATCAACAGCACGGTCGCGGTGGGCAGCCCCACGTCCGAGGTGACGAGCGAGCTGGCGGAGACCTTGTGCGCCACGGCGAGCGCCCACTGCTGAACGCTGAGCGTGCGCGCCCCGGAGACCAGCGAGCCGAAGAGCGCCTCCCAGACCAGTGCGTAGACCAGGCCGAAGACCACCGCGTGCCGGCTGACCGTGCCGAGCAGCAGGAACAGCGCGGCGTACGCGATCGAGGCGACCAGCGCCGCCACGGTGTACGCGACCGCGATCTGCTGGCCGTTGCCGTTGAGGATCATGCCCGCGATGAACGTCGGCAGAGCCGAGAACGCCATGGTGACCGCGATGGCGACGATCAGCTTGGTGAAGATGATCGTGGGCCGTTTCACCGGCTTGGCCAGCAGGTACACCACCGAGCCGTCGTCGATCTCGGGCCCGATGGCGCCGGTGCCCGCGATGACACCGATGATCGGCACCATCGTGGCGAGCGCGAAGCCGCCGAGGACGTCGTGGGCCACCTGGTCGTCGGCGCCGGTCAGCGCGCGAACGACCGCGGAGATCACGATCAGCAGCACGGGCAGCGCACCGAGGATGAGCGCCCGCCGGCGGCCGAGCAGGCCCCGGTAGGTGAGCCGGGCGACTGTGGGGTCGTACATCTTCGGCCTCCTACGCCGCGACCAGATACGAGAAGACGGACTCGAGGGACTCGTCCGACGGCGACACGGTGAGCAGCCGGATGCCGTGCTCGCGCGCGACCTTCGGCAACAGGGCAGTGAACCGGCCGAAGTCGACCGCCTGGATGAGCAATGCGCCCTCGGCGAGGTCGACTTCGATGCCGGAGGTCGACGGGTCGGCGATCAGCGCGGCCGCGAGCGTCCGGTCGTCGCTGGAGCGCACCAGGTAGCGGTGCGGGCGGTCGGTCATCAGGCGGCGGATCTTGCGGAAGTCGCCACTCGCCGCGTGGCGTCCGGCGACGATCACCTCGATGTGGGCGGCGAGCTGCTCGACCTCCTCGAGGATGTGGGACGAGAACAGCACAGTGCATCCCTCGGCGCCCATCCGCTTCAGCAGCTCCATGAGCTGCATGCGCTGGCGCGGGTCCATCCCGTTGAACGGCTCGTCGAGCAGCAGCAGGGACGGGTCGTGCACCAGGGCGGACGCCATCTTCACGCGCTGCCGCATGCCCTTGGAGTACGTGGAGATCTTCCGGTCCTGTGCGTACTCCATCTCGACCGTGGCGAGCGCCCGCGCGGCGGCCTTCGCGCCCAGTCCGTGCAACTCGGCGTTGGCGACGACGAATTCGCGCCCCGTGAGGAAGTCGTACATCGCCTCGCGCTCGGGGACGATGCCGATCTGCCGGTAGATCTCCTCGTTGCGCCACACGGGCTGGCCGTCGAGGGTGACGGTACCGGTGGAGGGAGCGAGGAAGCCGCCCATCATGTTGATGAGGGTGGACTTCCCGGCTCCGTTCGGGCCGAGCAGGCCGGTGACACCGGGGCCCACGGTCATGGTGATGTCGTTGACGGCGACGACGTTGCCGAACCAGCGCGAGACGTGGTCGATGGAAAGCGTGCTCATGGGCGCAGCCCATTCCTTGGAAGGGTGGTGGCGGGCGACGGGATCAGGAGGGGCGGCGCGGAGCGCCTCATCAGAAGGGTGGTGGCGGGCGACGGGCGGGAGGTCACAGTCCGGCCTTTCGGTAGCGGCGCATCAGCAGGCCGTGGCTGCCCGCGATGAGTCCCAGGACGACGAGGAGGAAGACGACTCCCTGTGCGGACGAGGGACCGTGCCCTCCGGGGAAGGAGGAGGACGCGCCGAGGAACGCGGTCTGCACTCCGTCGATGAGCGTGACGGGGGAGAACAGTCCCATCCACACCAGCGCCGTGGAGTCGGCCGCGTGCACATGGGCGATGGCCTGGATTGTGGAGACGGCGCCGTAGGAGATGGTCAGCACCGCGATGACGGCCGCGATGCCGAAGCCGCGCCGGGGCGTGGCCGCCGCGATGACCAGGCTGATGCCGGAGAACAGCAGGGAGAGCAGTGCCACGGAGACCAGCCCCTCGGCGAATCCCTTCGTCTGGTGGGCGAAGTCCAGTTTGGAGAGCAGCGCACCCACGTAGAGGACGATCAGGGGCGCGGCCGTCAGGATGAACATCGCCGACGCCAGGGCCGCGTACTTGGCGCGGACGTAGTCGGCGGTCTCGATGGGGCGCGAGAAGTACAGCGGCACCGTCTTGAAGCGCAGGTCGCGGGAGACCGACTGGGGCGCCTGCGACGCGACGTACAGACCGATGACGGCCTGCATGATGATCGCGTAGCGCGTGTACTCGACGGGCAGATCCTTCGCCTTGGTGGCGACCGCGACCGCGACCATGATCAGCGCGGGCACGCACATCACCACGAACAGCAGCATCGGCAGCACCTTGGACTTCACCGAGCGGCCGAGGCCGTAGGCGCCGCGCAGGGACTGCGAGTACAGCGACCGGCGGGCGTAGGCACGGCCCAGGCGCGGGCCGTCGTACGAGCGGTAGCCGATGTTGTGGATCCGGGTCTGCTCGGCCTCGCGGGCCGTGGGCTGCTCAACCGCCATGGCCGACCGCCTCCTTCCGCTGCGCGTCGCTCTCCTTGAAGACCTCCGCGATGTGGTGCCTGCGCTGCTCCATGCGGACCAGGCCGAGGCCCAGGTCGGCGACAACGTCCCGGACGAGGTCGTACGTCTGCTCGCCCTCTGCGGTCACGAGCAGGATGCGACCGGCTCCCGGCAGTCCGCTGCCGTCCTGTGCGGTCAGCCCGCGCGCGTGGAGCGCGTCGCGCACCGCGCTGGTGCCGTCCGGGTGCTCGTCGGTGTCGGTGACCTCGATCGCGAGGGTCGTGGTGGTCTGGGTGAAGTCCAGGGTGGAGCTGGACCGCAGGAGCTTGCCGCCGTCGATGACGACGACATGGTCACAGGTGCGTTCCAGCTCGCCGAGCAGATGGGAGGTGACCAGCACCGAGATGCCGAAGTCCGTGTGGATGCGGCGGATCAGGCCGAGCATCTCGTCGCGGCCGACCGGGTCGAGGCCGTTGGTCGGCTCGTCCAGGAAAACCAGCTGCGGGTCGTGGACCAGGGCCTGGGCGAGCTTCACACGTTGCTTCATGCCGGTCGAGTAGCCGCCGATGGGACGGTAGCGCTCCTCGTACAGGCCGACGTGGCGCAGGGTGTCCGCGGTGCGCTCGCGAGCGGCCGCCGGAGGCAGTCCGGACATGCGCGCCATGTGGACCACGAACTCGGTGGCCGACACGTCGGGCGGCAGACAGTCGTGCTCCGGCATGTACCCGACGCGTTCCCGGATGGCGCCGCCCTTGGTGGCGACGTCGAGTCCGAGCACCTCGGCGCGGCCCTCGGTGGCGGGGGACAGACCCAGCAGGATCTTGATCAGTGTGGACTTGCCGGCTCCGTTGGCACCGACGAGCCCCGTCACACCGGGTTCGACGTCCACGGAAAGCCGGTCAAGCGCGGTCACCCTCGGGTACCGCTTGCTCAGGCTCTCGGTCGCGATCACAGTCACGTCGTCGACGGTAGTGAGGCAGGCCACTGCCGTCGTCAGACCGCAGAGCGGGATACGCGTCAGACTCCAGTCGTACGGGCCCGTAGGGGTCACCCCAGAGGCCGACCTTCCCCGATGCCATGCAGGCCGTGTTGTCCACATTGCCGTGGTTGTCCACAGCCGCGGCGTTCCCTGTTGACGCAGCCTCTAACAACTGCCACATTCGCCGGTGTCATGTTGCCGACACGTAGTGCGGTCGGGTCGACGGTCGGGACGGTCCTGCTCGAGGGAGGACGTGTGAGTCTCACGGGGGCGCGGGAGCGCCGGGTGCGGACGGGTGGAATCGAGCTCTGTGTCGCCGAGTTGGGAGATCCCGGGCGGCCGACGGTGGTGCTCGTGCACGGCTACCCCGACAGCAAGGAGGTCTGGTCGGAGGTGGCCACGCGCCTTGCCGACCGGTTCCACGTCGTGCTGTACGACGTCCGCGGCCACGGCCGGTCGACGGCGCCGAAGCCGCTGCGCGGCGGCTTCACGCTGGAGAAGCTGACGGACGACTTCCTGGCGGTCGTGGAGGCGGTCAGCCCGGACCGGCCGGTGCATCTGGTGGGGCACGACTGGGGCTCGATCCAGTCCTGGGAGTTCGTCACCGTCCGGCGCACCGAGGGCCGGATCGCGTCCTTCACCTCGATGTCGGGACCGTCCCTGGACCACTTCGGGCACTGGATCAAGCAGCGGATGCGCAGGCCCACCCCGCGCCGAGTGGGCCAACTGCTGGGCCAGGGCGCCAAGTCCTGGTACGTGTACCTGCTGCACACGCCGGTTCTGCCGGAACTCGCCTGGCGCGGTCCCCTCGGCAGGCGCTGGCCCGCTCTCCTCGAGCGCGTCGAGAAGGTCACCGGTGACGGCTATCCGGCCCCGTCGCTGCCCACGGACGCGGCCCACGGCGCCTGGCTGTACCGCGACAACGTACGGTCCCGGCTGAGCCACCCCCGCCCCGACGCTTACGCACACGTACCCGTGCAGCTCATCACGCCCCTCGGGGACGCGTTCCTGTCGGAGCGGCTCTACGACGGACTGGAGCGGTGGGCTCCGCGGCTGACCCGCCGCACTCTGCCCGACAAGCACTGGATCCCGCGCACCCGGCCCGACCAACTGGGCGCCTGGATCACCGAGTTCGTGACCACGGTCGAGAGCGGCCGACCGGTGCCGGTGACCGACAGGCGGTACGCGGACCGGTTCGGCGGACAACTCGTGCTGGTCACCGGCGCGGCAGGCGGCATCGGGCGGGCCACGGCTCTGGCCTTCGCCGAGGCCGGCGCGCGCGTGGTGGCCGTCGACCGGGACACGGAGGGCGCGGCCCGTACGGCGAGGCAGGCTCGGCTGACCGGCGCCCCCGAGGCCTGGGCCGAGACGGCCGACGTCTCGGACGAGCAGGCCATGGAGAAGCTCGCCGAGAAGGTCGCCACCGAGTACGGGGTGGTGGACGTACTGGTCAACAACGCGGGGATCGGTCTGTCGGGGTCCTTCCTCGACACGACCACCGAGGACTGGCGGAGGGTCCTCGACGTCAATCTCTGGGGCGTCATCCACGGCTGCCGGCTCTTCGGCAAGCAGATGGCCGACCGCGGACAGGGCGGCCACATCGTCAACACCGCGTCCGCGGCTGCGTATCTGCCCTCGAGGGCGCTGCCTGCCTACAGCACCTCCAAGGCGGCGGTCCTGATGCTCAGCGAGTGCCTGCGCGCGGAGTTGGCCGGGAAGGGCATCGGGGTGTCGGCGATCTGCCCCGGTCTCGTCAACACCGACATCACGTCGACCGCGCGCTTCACCGGCATGGACGCGGAGGAGGAGAAGCGACGGCAGCGGCGGGCGGCGCGGCTGTACGGCCTGCGGGGATATCCGCCGGAGAAGGTCGCCGACGCGATCCTGCGGGCCGTCGTGCGCAACCAGGCCGTCGTGCCGGTCACTGCGGAGGCGCGCGGCGCGCACCTCATGTCCCGTTTCGCACCGAGGGCGTTGCGTGCGATCGCGCGATGGAAGCCGCCCATGTAAGCAGAGTTGACGTCTCGTCACTTTTCGGAAGCCAAGGTCGTCTCACGCGGATGCGAACAATGCGACCGATGCGACCGGCCAGCTCGATTTTGAAGGGTCGTGCTTCGTCCGGACCCCAAGTCAGCGCGGTGAAACGTCACTTCACAGGGCGAGATCCCGAGCTGGAGACGTTTCGGGTCTCGATGCAGGTGAAGGTGATCTAAAGTGGCCGTGAAGGCCAGTTGAATACGCAGCACTGGCCAGTACCACTCGCGCCACCCATGAACACGCCTGCCTGCGGCTTCCTTTTGAGTGGATCACCAATCCTGCGCAAAGCACGCTTAGTTGGCTAACAACACAAAGCGGGCGGCTTGTTGTCCACAGAATCGCCAAGTCCCCTGTGGATAACCGCACTTGGTTGTGGATCAAACATCCGGAGCAAAATCATATGCGTGATCCGCATCTCTCCCGCACGCTGGACACATGACGGAAAGGTACGACGAGAGACGCACCGTGAAGGTGTCGAAGTACCTCTCGAAACATCTGCGGCACCAGCCGGAGCGCATCGGCCTCACCCTCGACGAGGGCGGCTGGGTGGAGATCGACACGCTGCTCGCGGCGGCGGCCGCGCACGGCTTCAGGATCACACGCGACGAGCTGGACCATGTGGTCGCCGCCAATGACAAGAAGCGCTTCGCGATCCAGGGCACCCGCATCCGCGCCAGCCAGGGCCACACCATCGACGTGGAGCTCGGACTGCCCCCGGCCACCCCGCCCGCGTACCTCTACCACGGAACCGTGGCCCGCAATCTGGACGCGATCCGCGAGGAGGGCCTCAGGCCCATGAGCCGGCATGACGTGCACCTCTCGCCGGACCGCGAGACCGCGACCCGTGTCGGAGCCCGCCGCGGACGTCCGATCGTCCTGGCGGTGGACGCCGGAGCCATGTACCGCGACGGCCATGTCTTCCATGTCAGCGCGAACGGGGTGTGGCTCACCAAGGCCGTACCACCGCAGTACCTGCGCTTTCCGGGTCCGCACTGACCCCCCGCCTGCGATTCCCGGTCCGTTGTGATCACGTCGGGGACGCGACCACGCTTCGCCTCCGCTTACGCTCGATGCATGAGTCTGCGTCTGAGCACCGTGATCCTGCCGTACGTCCGCTGGCACGAGGGCGGGCGTTCCGCCTGGCAGCGTGCGGAGCAGCTCGGCTTCCACACCGCGTTCACCTACGACCACCTGTCGTGGCGGTCCTTCCGCGACGGCCCCTGGTTCGGCGCCGTGCCGACGCTCACGGCCGCGGCCGCCGTCACCGACCAGCTGCGCCTCGGCACCCTGGTGACCTCGCCCAACTTCCGGCACCCGGTCACCCTCGCCAAGGAGCTGATCTCCCTCGAAGACATCTCCGGCGGCAGGATCACGCTGGGCATCGGCGCGGGCGGCACCGGCTTCGACGCCACCGCGCTCGGCCAGGAGCCCTGGACGCCGCGCGAGCGCGCCGACCGGTTCGCCGAGTTCGTGAGGCTGCTCGACCGCCTGCTCACCGAGGACTCCGTCTCGTACGAGGGCGACCACTACTCCGCGCACGAGGCCCGCAACATCCCCGGCTGTGTGCAGCGCCCCCGGCTGCCGTTCGCGGTGGCCGCGACCGGGCCGCGCGGCCTCAGGCTCGCCGCCCAGTACGGTCGGGCATGGGTGACCACCGGCGATCCGAAGCTGTACGAGACCGGCACCCCCGAGCAGTCGCTGCGGGCCCTGCGCGCGCAGACCGAGAAGCTGGCCGACGCGTGCGCCGAGATCGGGCGCGACGTGTCCGGCCTCGACAAGATCTTTCTCACCGGTTTCACCCCGGACCGCGGTCGTCCGCTGGAGTCCCTCGACGCGTTTGTCGACTTCGCCGGCCGGTACGCGGAGCTGGGCTTCACCGACCTCGTGATCCACTGGCCCATTCCCGATTCCGAGTTCGCGGCCGACGCGAAGGTCTTCGAACAGATCGCCATGGAGGCCCCGGCCCAGCTGGCCTGAGCAACGGGGCACGGGGCGTGACGGCGCTGGTGAGCAGCGTCACCACTCACCTGTGCCATCTCTCGCACGGCCGTGCGGGCATATGCGCCAGAATGAGGCCCGTGACCTCAGCGACCAGACAGCCCGAGACCCCTGCCGCCACCGTTCCGCCCCGGCTGATCGCGACAGACCTCGACGGCACTCTCCTGCGCGACGACAAGTCGGTCTCCGAGCGCACGGTCGCCGCACTGGCCGCCGCGGAGGAGGCCGGCATCGAAGTGTTCTTCGTCACGGGGCGTCCGGCCCGCTGGATGGACGTCGTCAGCGACCATGTCCACGGTCATGGGCTGGCGATCTGCGGCAATGGCGCCGCCGTGGTCGACCTGCACGGCGGCCCGGGCACCCACCGCTTCGTCAAGGTCCGGGAACTGACCAGGGACAACGCACTCGACGCCGTACGACTGCTGCGGGACGCCGCACCCGGCACGGTGTACGCCGTCGAGCAGACGTACGGCTTCTACCAGGAGCCGGCCTACCCGAAGCTGCACATGGAGATCCCGGACCTCCTCGCGCCCGCCGAGGAGCTGCTGGCGCCGGACGCCCCCGGCGCCCACGAGCCGGTCCTCAAGATCCTCGCCTACCACCCGGAGCTGGACCCGGACGCCTTCCTCACCCTGGCCCGGCTCGCCGTAGGAGACCGCGCGAACATCACCCGGTCCAGCCCCAGTGCCCTGCTCGAGATCAGCGGCCCCGGCGTCTCCAAGGCGAGCACGCTCGCGCTGTGCTGCGCCGAGCGGGGCATCTCCCACGAGGAGGTCGTCGCCTTCGGGGACATGCCCAATGACGTGGAGATGCTCACCTGGGCGGGTCAGTCGTACGCGATGGGCAACGCGCACCCGGACGTGGTGGCCGCGGCCTCCGGCCGGACGGTCGCCAACAACGAGGACGGGGTGGCCGTGGTGATCGAGCACATCCTCGCGGAACGGGCGTAGGCCACGACCGGAGCCGGCGCGCGGCGGCCCGGCAGAGCGTGCCGTCACTTGGACACCGGCCCCCGCACCTGTACGCCCCGGGCCGTCAGCCATGGCACCGGATCGATGCTGGACTCCAGGTCCTCGGTGGTCCGCACCTCGAAGTGCAGGTGCGGGCCGGTCGAGTTGCCCGTGGTGCCCGACTGGGCGATCCACTGTCCTGGGGTCACCCGTTCGCCCTGGTCGACGGTGACGGCGGCCAGATGGGCGTACTGGGTGCAGTAACCGCCCGGATGCCGGATGACGATCTGGATCCCGAACGCGCCCCCGCACTCCACCTTCACGACCTTGCCCGCCCCGACCGCCCGCACCGGCGTCCCGATCGGCACCGCGAAGTCCTGGCCGGTGTGCCGGTTCGCCCAGTGGTCGCCGCCACTGCCGAATCCGGCCGACAGGCGGTAGGTCTCCACCGGCGCGACCCAGGTCCGGGTGGTCTTCGCGCGGGGCCGGCCCAGTCGTACGGCGCCCTGGCACGAGCCCGCGGCGGCTGACTCGTCGGCCCGGCCCTGCAGTACCTGCCGTGCCTCCTCCAGCTGCGTCTGGAGGGTGCGCTGCTTCCCGGCCAGTTCACCGTTCCGTTTCTCCAGGGCCCGCCACTGCGCGGACGCCCGTGCCTCGTCCACGGCCAGCCGGGCCTGGGCCCCCAGACTCTTCACGACCGCGTGCTCCACGGCGAGATCCGCCTGCTCATGCACGTGCTCACTTCGCATCAGTTCTTCGGGGGTGCCCGAGAACAGGGTCCGCGCGGTGCACGGCAACCCGCCGCCCTGGCGGTACTGGGCGCGCGCGATCCGGCCCAGATCCTTGCGCAGGACCGCGACGCGCCTCCGCTCCCGTGACAGCAGCCGACCGGACCGCAGCGCCTTGGCGCGCTGCTTCGCGGCCTCCCGGCGCCCCGCGTCGTACCTCCGTGTCACCGCGCCGGCATCCTCGGACAGCCGCGCCACCCGAGCGCTGACGCCGGAGTCCGTCTCACCGCCGCCCGCCCCGCTCTCGGCCGCCGTGGGGCGCGCCAGGAACACCGCGAGCGCGCACAGGAGCAGCGGAACGAACAGGGAGCTGCCGCGAGATGAGCCCATGTCAGCGAGCATGACGCGCGGCGGGGACCATGGTCCTGTTCGCGTCGTACGGATGGGGTAACGGGCGACCACGGATGGCCCATGCCGTCCCCCATCCGATGGGAACTCCGGTCCCACGTCGAGGTGTCCTATGCGCCCGCGAAGGTGCCGGCCGGCGGCCCCGCGTCTCGCGCCGGGCCTCCCAGCAGATCCCCGCGGGCCTCCCGCTCCGCCATCTCACGCAACGGCCCGTCCACCGCCGCGAGTTCCGCGTAGGGGCCCCGCTGGGCCACCCGGCCGTCCGCGAGCACGATCACCTCGTCGACCGCTTCAAGACCGGCCAGCCGATGAGTGATCAGCAGCGTCGTACGGCCTTCCGTGGCGGCCAGCAGGTCCGCCGTGAGCGCGTCCGCCGTCGGCAGGTCGAGGTGCTCCGCGGGCTCGTCGAGGACGAGGACGGGGAAGTCGGCCAGCAGGGCACGGGCCAGCGCGAGCCGCTGCCGCTGGCCGCCGGACAGCCGTGCGCCATGCTCGCCGATCAGCGTGTCGAGACCGTCGGGCAGCCCGTCGGCCCAGTCGAGGAGCCGCGCCCGCGCGAGCGCGTCACGCAGTTCCCCCTCACTCGCGTTCTTCCGCGCCAGCAGCAGGTTCTCCCGAACCGAACTGTCGAAGAGATGCGCGTCCTGCGCGCACAGCCCGACCAGACGTCGTACGTCGTCGCCGTCGAGCGCGTACGCGTCCGCGCCGCCCAGCGTGTAGGAGCCCTTGGCCGCGTCCAGGAACCGCAGCAGTACCTGCGCGAGCGTCGTCTTGCCCGCACCCGAGGGCCCGACCACGGCGATTCTGCGGCCCTGTTCCAGAGTGAGGCCGAACCCGGTGAGGGCGTCCCGCCGCTGACCGTCGTGACGCGCCACCAGCCCTTCCAGGACGAGCGGGAAGGGCGACACGGGAGCCCGCCGCGGCCGCTCCGGTTCACGTACGGGCTCGCGGGCGTCCAGCACCTCGTACACACGCTCGGCGCTCCTGCGCACCCGCTGCCGGTGCTGCACGGCCGACGGCATTCCCAGAACCGCCTCGAAGGCGGCCAGCGGAGTGAGCACCACGACCGCCATGGCAACGCCTCCGAGCCGTCCGTCGGCAACGGCCTGCGCGCCCACGAGGGCGGCAGCCGCGACGGTCAGCCCGGTGACGAGCGCGGCGAGCCCGTCACCGAGGGCGGTGGCGGTGGCGGCCCGGGAGGCGATGCGGGTGAGCACGCCGTCGGCCCGCCGAGCCTCGTCGGTCCGCGCGGGCAGGGCCCCGGCGACCGCCAACTCGGCCGTCCCGGTGAGCAGGTCCGTCACCCGGGTCGCCAGCACGCCACGGGCGGGCGCCAGCCTCCGCTCCGCGCGGCGCGCCACGGCACCGGTCACCAGGGGCACCCCGGCCCCGGCCGCGAGCAGCCCTGTGGCGAGGACCGCACCGGCCTCGGGCAGCAGCCATGCGGTGAAGCTGATGGATGCGGCCGACACGAGGAGCGCGGCGCCGGCCGGCAGCAGCCAGCGCAGCCAGTAGTCCTGCAGTGCGTCCACGTCGGCGACCAGCCGCGACAGCAGATCACCGCGCCGGGTCGTACGCAGCCCGGCCGGTGCCAGGCGCTCCAGGCGCCGGTAGACCCCAACCCGCGTGTCGGCCAGCATCCGCAGCACGGCGTCGTGCGACACGAGCCGCTCCGCGTACCGGAACACCGCCCGCCCGATCCCGAACGTCCGTGTCGCCGTCACGGCGACCATCAAATACAGCACGGGGGGCTGCTGGGAGGCCCTCGAGATCAGCCAGCCGGAGGTGGCCATCAACCCCACGGCGCTGCCGACCGCGAGAGCGCCCAGCAACAGGGCGAGAACGAGCCGACCGCGGCGGGGACCGGCCATGGCGCGGACGCGGCTGAGCACGTCGCCGCGGTTCGCGGGGGAGTGGACGGAGGTCCGCCCCTGAGGGGGCGGTGACGCGTCCGGCATCCCGTCGCTCGGCGAGGCAGCGGCTGGAGCCTGCGGGGTATCGCTCGTCGTGGCGTGTTCCTCGGCGTCCAGCCGGATGACCCGGTCCGCCACCCCGAGCAGCGCGGGCCGGTGCACAACCAGCAGCACCGTCCGCCCGACCGCCAGCCGGCCCACCGCGTCCACGACCTCCGCCTCGGTCGCCCCGTCCAGAGACGCCGTCGGCTCGTCGAGCAGCAGCACCGGACGGTCGGCGAGGAACGCGCGTGCCAGGGCGAGCCGTTGCCGCTGACCGGCCGACAGCCCCGTGCCGTCCTCGCCGAGCACCGTGTCGGCCCCGGCGGGCAGCGCCTCCACGAACTTCAGCGCCCCGGCGTCGGCCAGTGCCCTCCGTACCGACGCGTCGTCCGCCTCCGGCCGCGCAAGCCGTACGTTCTCGGCGATGCTGACCGCGTACAGATGCGGCCGCTGCGACACCCAGGCGATCCTCGAGCGCCACTCCTCCAGATCGGCCGAGGCGAGATCGACTCCCCCGACCCGTACCCGTCCCCCGGTGGGCTGCACGAACCCCAGCAGGACGTTCAACAGAGTCGACTTGCCCGCGCCGCTCGGTCCGACGAGGGCGACCGTCTCACCGGGTACGACCGTCAGCGTGACCTCGGACAACGCGTCGGACGAGCGACCGGGGTAGCGCACGGTCACGTCCTCGAAGGCGATCTCCCCCTCCGGCAGGCGCCGAGTGCCGGAGGCCGGCACCGGCGTCTCCAGCACCGCGAAGATCTCCTCGGCGGCGGAGAGGCCTTCCGCTGCCGCGTGGTACTGCGCGCCCACCTGCCGCAGCGGCAGATACGCCTCCGGCGCGAGGACGAGGATGACGAGCCCGGTGTACAGGTCCAGGTCGCCATGGACGAGCCGCATGCCGATCGTCACCGCGACGAGTGCGACCGAGATCGTGGCCAGCAGCTCCAGCGCGAAGGACGACAGAAAGGCGATGCGCAGCGTCCGCATGGTCGCCTGCCGGTACGCGCCGGTGATCCGCTTGATGGACTCGACCTGTGCCTTGGCTCGTCCGAAGACCTTGAGGGTCGGCAGTCCGGCGACCACGTCGAGGAAGTGCCCGGACAGCCGGGACAGCAGCCGCCACTGACGGTCCATCTGGGAGCGGGTGGCCCAGCCGATCAGCACCATGAAGAGCGGGATCAGCGGCAGCGTGCCGACGATGATCGCCGCCGACACCCAGTCCTCGGTCACGATCCGCGCAAGCACCGCCACCGGTACGACGACGGCGAGCCCCAGCTGCGGCAGATAGCGCGAGAAGTAGTCATCGAGGGCGTCGACTCCCCGCGTGACCAGGGCCACCAGCGAACCCGTCCGCTGTGTGCCCAGCCATCCGGGACCGAGTGCCCCCGCCCGCTCCAGCAGCCGCCCCCGCAGCTCGGACTTCACCGCCGCGCTCGCCCGGTGAGCGGCGAGTTCGGTGAGCCATGAGACCAACGCGCGGCCGACCGCCACGGTCAGCAGGAGCAGCAGCGGCGTGCGCAGTTCACCGGCCGACTGATGGTGCTGGAAGGCGCCGACCACCACCTCGGCGATCAGCATCGCCTGGGCGATGACCAGTGCCGCGCCCACGGAGCCCAGGGCCACGACCGACCCGAGGAAGAGGCGGGTGGCGCGGGCGTGGCGGAGCAGTCGTGGATCGATCGGTTTCACGTGAAACACACCCACCGGTTGGAATCAGTGCGCCGCTTCAGTGGCGATGTGCTGGGTGCCGATGCGCTTGCGGAACACCCAGTACGTCCAGCCCTGGTAGAGCATGACGATCGGCGTCGCGACCCCGGCGCACCACGCCATGATCTTCAGGGTGTAGGGGCTCGACGAGGCGTTGCTGACCGTCAGGCTCCAGTCCGCGTTGAGCGTGGACGGCATGACGTTCGGGAACAGCGTCAGGAAGAGCATCGCGACCGCCGCCACGACGGTGATGCCGGAGAACGCGAACGACCAGCCCTCGCGCCCGGCCCGGTTCGCCACAAGCGCCGCGACGAGCG
Source organism: Streptomyces hygroscopicus (assembly GCF_026168105.1). Classification (GTDB taxonomy): domain Bacteria; phylum Actinomycetota; class Actinomycetes; order Streptomycetales; family Streptomycetaceae; genus Streptomyces; species Streptomyces hygroscopicus_D. The sequence continues at coordinate 185,440 of NZ_LBMW01000005.1, read as the reverse complement.
CGGCGACCGCAACGGTCATCGCGACCAGACTCCTGCCGTTGCCCCGGTCGATCTGCGCCCAGGCGAGGAAGAGCACCGCCAGAACAGCGGTCACCAGTCCGACCCACAGAGCCACCCTGCGCGCCCGCTCCCGGATCTCCCCCACGGTCTTGAGCGCCGTGAAAACCGCTCCGTGGAAGGTGAACAGCGTCAGCGTCACCAGACCGCCGAGAAGCGCGAACGGGTTGAACAGATCCCAGACGTCACCCACGTACTCGAAGTGCTGATCGATCTTCACGCCCCGCACGATGTTGCCGAAGGCGACACCCCACAGGAACGCGGGAATCAGTGAGGTCCAGAAGAGGGCGGTCTCCCAGTTCCGCTGCCAGCTCTCCTCCGGCCGCTTCACCCGGTACTCGAAGGCGACACCGCGCACGATCAGGGAGACCAGGATGACCAACAGCGGCAGGTAGAAACCGGAGAAGAGCGTGGCGTACCAGTCGGGGAACGCGGCGAAGGTTGCGCCACCCGCACTGAGCAGCCACACCTCGTTGCCGTCCCACACCGGACCGATCGTGTTGATCAGTACGCGCCGCTCGAGGCGGTCACGGGCCAGCAGCCGGGTGAGGATGCCGACCCCGAAGTCGAAGCCCTCCAGGAAGAAGTAGCCGATCCAGAGAACCGCGATGAGGACGAACCAGACGTCGTGAAGTTGCATGATGTGAGCGCTCCCTCGGCCTAGTACGAGAAGGCCATCGGCTTGTCGGCGTCATGGGAGTCGCCGCCGATCCTGGTGGGCGGGTTGAGATCGGACTCGCTGAGCTCGGGCGGTCCGGCCTTCACGTACTTCGCGAGCAGCTTGACCTCCACCACCGCGAGAATGGCGTAGAGCAAGGTGAACACGGTCATCGACGTGATGACCTCGCCCTGGGAGACACCGGGGGAGACCGCGTCACGGGTGCGCAGCACGCCATAGACGACCCATGGCTGACGGCCCATCTCGGTGAAGATCCAGCCCCAGGAGTTGGCGATGAGCGGGAAGGCCAGGGTCCAGATCGCGATGCGCCAGTACCACGTGGTGAGCGTCGGGCCGAGTGCCTTCTCCCTGAAGAGGACCAGGTGCGGCACCTCGTCCTCACCGACCCGCAGATGGTCCGGCAGCATGAACCTCTTGCGGGTCAGCCAGAGTCCGGCGAGGCCGATGGCGAAGGACGCCATACCGAAGCCGATCATCCAGCGGAAGCCCCAGAAGGTGACGGGGATGATGGGACGGTAGTCGCCGGGGCCGTACTTCTGCTGCTCGGCCTTGTTGGTGTCGTTGATGCCGGGGACGTAGGAGCTGAAGTCGTCGTCGGCCAGGAACGACAGCACCCCGGGGACGGAGAGTTCCACGGTGTTGTGGCCCTTGCTGACATCGCCGTACGCGAAGATCGAGAACGGGGCGGAGCTCTGACCGTCCCAGAGGGCCTCGGCAGCGGCCATCTTCATCGGCTGCTGCTTGAACATGACCTTGCCGAGCAGGTCACCGCTGACAGCGGTGAGCAGGCCGGCTATGACCACGGTGACCAGACCCAGCCTCAGCGAGGTCTTCATCACACGGATGTGCTTCTTGCGGAACAGGTGGTAGGCGGAGATGCCGACCATGAACGCGCCGCCCGTGAGGAAGGACGCGGTCAGGGTGTGGAAGGCCTGGGTGAGCGCGGTGTTCTGGGTCAGGACGTGCCAGAAGTCCGTGAGCTCGGCGCGCCCCTTCACCTTGTTGATCCGGTAGCCGACGGGATGCTGCATCCAGGAGTTGGCCGCGAGGATGAAGTACGCGGAGAGGATCGTGCCGATCGAGACCATCCAGATGCAGGCGAGATGGAGCCTCTTCGGCAGCTTGTCCCAGCCGAAGATCCACAGCCCGATGAAGGTGGACTCGAAGAAGAAGGCGATGAGGGCCTCGAATGCGAGCGGCGCACCGAAGACGTCGCCGACGAAGCGGGAGTAGGCGGACCAGTTCATGCCGAACTGGAACTCCTGGACGATGCCGGTGACGACGCCCATCGCGATATTGATCAGGAAAAGCTTGCCCCAGAACTTGGTGGCTCGGAGGTACTTCTCCTTCTCCGTCCGCACCCAGGCGGTCTGCAGGCCGGCCGTCAGGGCGGCCAGCGAGATCGTCAGCGGTACGAACAGGAAGTGATAGACGGTGGTGATGCCGAACTGCCATCGCGCCAGTGTCTCTGGCGCCAGAGCCAGGTTCACGTCGTCCCTCCTTACCTCACCGCGATCACAAGCGGCCGGTTCGGGCCGCTCGTCACGCGTATCGCCGGCACAATCCGGCGCGCTTGTGAACGCGTTCACATTCACAAGCAATTATGGCGCATAGGGGTTCGAGGCCGGATGGGCGGGGGGTCCTTAACAGGCCAGGCCCGGTCTCCAACAGGCCGGACCCCGTCTTCGACTCTTCGACGGGATGCGGAAGAGGCGGCGGCCCCGACCGGGAGTCCGGGGCCGCCGCCTCGCGAGCGCGCGGAACGAGCGCGTGGAACCTCCGGGGCTAGTCCTCCTTGCGGTAGCCCTCCGCCGCCTTGACGAAGATGTCGTTCGCCTCGGACTCGCCGATCGTCACGCGCACCCCTTCGCCCGGGAAGGGCCGCACGACCACGCCGGCACGCTCACAGGTCTCCGCGAAGTCCATCGTGCGCTCCCCCAGCCTCAGCCACACGAAATTCGCCTGGGTCTCCGGCACCGTCCAGCCCTGGGCGCGCAGTGTGTCGACCACACGGGTCCGCTCGCAGACCAGCGAGCCGACCCGGCCGAGCAACTCGTCCTCGGCGCGGAGCGAGGCGATGGCCGCCTCCTGCGCCAGCTGGCTCACCCCGAACGGCACCGCCGTCTTGCGCAGCGCCGAGGCCACCGGCTCATGGGCGATCGCAAAGCCGACCCGCAGCCCGGCGAGGCCGTACGCCTTGGAGAAGGTGCGCAGTACGCAGACGTTCGGCCGCCGGCGGTACATCTCGACTCCGTCGGGCACCCGCGCGTCGCGGATGAACTCCCGGTACGCCTCGTCCAGCACCACCAGCACGTCGTCGGGCACCCGGTCGAGGAAACGCTCCAGCTCGTCCCGGTGCACCACCGTGCCGGTCGGGTTGTTGGGGTTGCAGACGAAGATCAGCCGGGTCCGGTCGGTGATCGCGTCGGCCATCGCGTCCAGGTCGTGGACCTCGCCCGCGGTCAACGGAACCCGCACCGACGTCGCGCCACTGATCTGGGTGATGATCGGGTACGCCTCGAAGGACCGCCACGCATAGATCACCTCGTCACCCGGACCGCTCGTGGCCTGCAGCAGCTGCTGCGCGACACCGACCGAGCCCGTGCCGGTCGCAAGGTGGGCCTGGGGCACCCCGAAGCGCTCCGAGAGCTCTCTCATCAGCCCCGAGCACGCCATGTCCGGGTAACGGTTGAAGGAGCAGGCCGCCGCGGTCACGGTCTCCATCACGCCCGGCAGCGGCGGGTAGGGATTCTCGTTCGAGGAGAGCTTGTAGGCCACCGGGCCACCCGCCGCGGCGGGCTTGCCGGGCCTGTACGTGGGGATACCCTCCAGCACGGAACGCAGCCTCGGGCTTGTCTCGCTCACCGCAGTCCTCCTCGCGCACACCACGGCTCATGACGCCGCCGGCTTCCAATGCTTCTCACCTTATGAGGATTCGGCGCCGCTGCGAATGGGCTGTGGACAACCGCATCCGTCCCGGGGCGGCTCGCTGAACGAACGGGGGCGCTTCACCGTATGAAGCGGGGGTGCATCCCCGCTCGAAAGGCGCGCATATCAGGGGGCGCATCTCTCTTTGTCCCATGCGCCGGTAGCTCACGCCGTGGCGCGCATCCCTCGTGAAGGTGAGTTGAGACCTCTTCGAAATATGGGCACCTTGGCAGGCTCATGCGCGCCAACACGCCATCTATCACCGTTGGATCGCACAACTCCTTTGTCTTCTAAGGCATTTGATGACTCTTGACCTTGCAGAAACGTGCCTGTCAACGAGTGCATATGCGTCCGCGCTACCCCACCACATGAGCCCTACTATCGGCTCGCCATGACAGCAGCAGGGAAGCACCAGGTGAGCCGGGCGGAGACCTCCCGCCGAGGCAGCCGGCCGGGCCGGGCGGGCATCAGAGACGTGGCCGCCGCCGCCGGGGTCTCCATCACGACCGTCTCCGACGCCCTCAACGGCAAGGGCCGGCTGCCGGACGCCACCCGACGCCATGTCCGCGAGGTCGCCGACCGGCTGGGCTATCGCCCCTCCGCCGCGGCCCGCACCCTCCGTACCGGAAAGTCGGGCCTCATCGGCCTGACCGTGACGACATACGGGGATGAACCTTTCACCTTCACCGAGTTCGCGTACTTCGCGGAGATGGCCAGAGCAGCCACCTCGGCCGCGCTCGCCCGGGGCTATGCCCTGGTCATCCTGCCCGCGACCTCGCGCCACGACGTCTGGTCGAACGTCGCCCTGGACGGCACGGTCGTCATCGACCCCTCCGACCAGGACCCCGTGGTCAGCGAACTGGTCCGGCAGGGCTTACCCGTCGTCTCCGACGGTCGCCCGGCCGGTTCGCTCCCCGTCACCGCGTGGGTCGACAACGACCACGAGGCCGCGGTCCTCGGCATCCTCGACCACCTGGCGGAGGCAGGCGCGCGCCGGATCGGGCTGCTGACCGGCACCACCACCGACACGTACACGCACCTGTCCACGACCGCCTACCTGAACTGGTGCGAGCGCGTCGGACAGGACCCGGTCTACGAGGCGTACCCCGCCCACGACCCTTGCGCGGGAGCGGTCGCAGCCGACCGGCTGCTGGCCCGCCCCGACCGCCCCGACGCGGTCTACGGGCTCTTCGACCCGAACGGCACCGACCTGCTGGCGGCCGCACGCCGCTACGGACTGCGCGTCCCCGACGACCTGCTGCTCGTCTGCTGCAGCGAGTCCGCCGTGTACGCCAACACCGAGCCGCCCGTGACGACGCTCTCACTGAAGCCGCGCCGGATCGGCACGGCCGTGGTCCAGCTCCTCATCGACGCGATCGAGGGGGTGGAGTCGGAGCAGCCGGTCGAGCAGGTGATACCGACGGAGCTGATGGTGCGTACGTCGTCCGAGCGGCGCCCGCCCCGTACGACGGTCAGCCCGCCGCGGTCGCCCGAGCAGGGGTAGCCCGTCGGTGGCGCACGGGTGACACACGGGTTGCCCGCGGAAGGCACCCTGTCGGGCTCCCGGCAGGGAAAGGACCACCCAATTGGGGCGAAAGCCGCGGTGAACCGGGGTCTCGCCCCGATTCACCGCCCCTGGGTCATCACATGGCGCGATCCGCATTCCTATGATGGGCCCACGGCACCGCGGGCCGCTGCGACCAGGCAGTCCGAGTCGGTGCAGATGCGGCGCGATGGTGGAGGGGTCGATGACTCAGGGGGCCGGTCAGGGACAGGGACCCGAGGCGGAGCGGACGGCGACGTTGCGCGACTTCCGGGTGCCCGCGTACGTCCACGAGACCGGTCCGTACGCGCAGGGCACGCCGCCGGGCGAGGTCACCGCAGCCGCCACGGCGCCGGCTGGCCACCCCCAGGGGTATTCCGACGAATACACACCCACCGAGCGCGACCTCCCCGTCATCACCCGCAGTGACACGCTCCAGGTGGCCGTCGATCCCGCGACCGCACCCGCCCCGGAGCCCGCCGACGGCCCCGGCCCGCTGTTCGTCGTCGGAGACGTCCACGGCTATCTCGACCAGCTCGTGGCCGCCCTCCAGGAGAAGGGCCTCATCGACGCCCAGGGCCGCTGGTCCGCCGGCACGGCGCGGCTGTGGTTCCTGGGCGACTTCACCGACCGGGGTCCCGACGGCATCGGCGTGATCGACCTGGTGATGCGACTGTCCGCGGAGGCGGCCGCGGCCGGCGGTTACTGCAAGGCCCTCATGGGCAACCACGAACTGCTGCTACTCGGCGCCAAGCGGTTCGGCGACACGCCCGTCAGCTCCGGCGCGGGCACCGCCACCTTCCAGGCGGCCTGGCTGCTCAATGGCGGCCAGAAGACGGACATGGACCGCCTGCAGGACCACCACCTCCAGTGGATGGCCCGTCTGGACGCGGTCGAGGAGGTGGACGGACACCTTCTGGTCCACTCGGACACCACCGCCTACCTCGACTACGGCGACTCCATCGAAGCGGTCAACGACACCATCCGCGAGACGCTCACGCGCAACGACGCGGACGAGGTGTGGGACCTCTTCCGGAAGTTCACCAAGCGCTTCTCCTTCCGCGACGAGGGAGGCGCCGACGCCGTGCGGTCCCTGCTGGACACCTACGGCGGCAGTCGCATCGTCCACGGCCACAGCCCCATCCCGTACCTCCTGGGCGAGGTCGGCTCGGAGGACGACGAGGACGGCCCGGGTCCGGTTGTGGAGGGTCCCCACATCTACGCGGACGGGCTGGCGATCGCGATGGACGGCGGCGTGACCATGGCCGGAAAGCTGCTGGTCCAGCAACTCCCCTTGGCCGGCTGAGCGTTCATCGGCAGGGCATCCGCCCGGACTCAGACCCGTAGCGGGCCGCGCCGGGCGGGGGCAATTTCCGGAAACCCCCTGTCACCGCGCGCCGTCGCCGCTCTACCATCGGCTTATCCGTAGCAGGCTCCCCTCCGTTTCTGCCCGACGGCTCGTCAGCATGCCGAGCCCCAAGCCCTACGGAGCATCGGGGGATGCACATGAACAGCGTTCCGCAGCACCTGCTGAGCGAGGACCGCCAGGACTACGAGCGGATCCTCGATGAGGCGCTGCGCTCCGCACCACACCACCCGGATCTGGCCGCTGTGGGACAGCGGCTCAACCCCGAACAACTGCGCACCATGGCCTTGAACGCCACCGCCCTGATCACCGCGGCGGCAGCCACCGAGTACCACCACTACGTGAGGGTCCGCGAGGAACTGCGCCGGCCGGCGCCGGCCACCTCGTCCGTCCACGAGAGCACGCCCGGCGTCACGGAGCCGGACGTGGATGCCCAGGGGCTCGCCGCCACCGTGGGAGAGGCCGCCGCGAGCGCCGGAGCCGGTGCCGTCGCCGCTGTGCTCGCTCCCTTCCTGGCCGGTGCCGCCGCGGTGATCTTCCTGCTCGTGGGCTACATCCTCAAGATGGTCAACCCCGAGCAGCCCTTCGCCCGGACCCTTCTGATCACCGGGTGGGTCTTCGGCGCGGTGACTGCGGCGGCGATCCTGATCGCCGCGATCGGCCTTCTGCTCACCGCCCTGCGCAACAGCTCCTCCGGCCAGGAGGCGGGTGTCCGGGGCGAGTTGACGGCGGAGGTGACCCGGGCCAGGGAAGCCTGGCACGAGGCGCTGCTGGAGCGCGGCATCCTGCCGTTCCTTCGCGAGGCCCTCACGGACCCGGGCGCGGCCTCACTGAGCCGGAAGGCGCCGGAACCGACACCCAGCCGCATCCCGCAACTCGGCTACGACCGTCCAGGCTTCAGCAGTCCCGAGAGCGGCCCCGCCGCGGGGCCGCGTCCCAGCTTCAGCAGCCCGGACTTCACCAGCCCGGACTTCGGGGGACCGGAACACCAGCCGGAGTGAGAATCTCCTGCCGCCCGGCGCCGCCGCACCGTCCGCAGGCGACGGTGCCGGTGCATGCGGCGGGTGGCAGTGTCGGTGCCTGCGGCGAAGCGGACACCACGACCGGGAACAACGAACGCCGTCCGAGAAGTTGACATCTCGAGGCGGCGTTTGTCTCGCCTGGTTCACTGCAAGCCCACCGTTGGCCCTGATCCGCGAACCGTCACCCCGCATGACGACATCGCCAGGACGGTTTCGGGTGCCGCCCCGACGTCGTGGCGGAAACACCTCGGGCCGCAACTCCCCTACGCGCTCAGTATCGTTACCGGCGAAGATCGTTCTCCGCCTACGCTCCCTGTTCGCACGACGGACATGGGAAAAGGAATCGAATGTTCACCTTCGTCATACCCGCTTACAACGAAGAGGCCACTGTGGCGACGATCGTCGAGCAGGCATGTGCCGCCGCACAGGCCGGCGACCGCGTCGTGGTCGTCGACAGCGCTTCGACCGACGGCACCGCGAGGGAGGCGGCAAAGGCAGGGGCAGAGGTCCTGCACGGGCCGCGCGGCAAGGGAGCGGCCATGAACGCCGCTCTCGCGGAGGTCCGGGCCGAGTGGGTCTGCTTTCTCGACGCCGACCTCGTCTCTTCGAAGAACGACGTGCCGGCCATGCTTCGCGACGCTGCGGCGTCGGGCACGGCCGACCATGTGGTCGGCGACTACGAATACGACTACCCCGGGACGATACTGAGTTCCACGTTCACCATCTACGAGCCCCTGACAGCCGCGCTCTTTCCGGAAGTCGGATTCCTCGGCGCCAATTCCCTGACGGGATATCGGGCGATCAGGACGTCACGCATCCGGAAACCGCTGCCGCCCCACTTCGGTGTGGAGGCCTTCCTCAACATCTCCACGGCCCTGGACGGCGGCACGGCGAGCGTCTGTCACCTGGGCATCATCGAGAGCCGTTTCCGCTACAACGGAGGCAGCATGGCTCACGAGATCGGCGGGACGATCCTCGACATGGCCGTCGCACACGGCCGGCTGAAGCCGGAGGACCGGCCCGCATGGAACCGCTGGCTCGACGATGGTGTCCGAGCCATTGCCCCGCACAAGGCGGACAGCGGGCGATCAGCGACCTTGGCACGCCTGTTCACCGCAGCCCGCCGACCAATGCCGCTGTCGCAGCCGCGCCGGGCCCAATCGGCCTGAGCCGACGGCAGGCAGACCCTGTTGCCCGCGGCTGCGACAGCGGCATTGGCACGGATCGCGATGACGTCGGAGTACCACTTCCGGCGGCTCTTCTCGACCCTGGCAGGGATGCCACTGTCGGAGTACATGCGTCGCAGGCGGCTGACTGTTGCGGAGCGGGAAGTGCTGGCCGGTGACCGGACGCTGCTGGAGATCGCGATGCGCTACGGCTACTCATCGGGGAGGCGTTCGCGCGGGCGTTTCGCGCCATGCACGGCATCGGTCCCAGCGAGGCCAGGCGCACCGGTGCGGTCCTGTGCTCACAACCCCGGATGTCCTTCCGCCTGACCATCGAAGGGAAGAGCACCACGCGGTACAGCCTCACCCTCCCTGCGGGCACATGGGTCGTCTTCGAGAACACCGGCCCCTATCCTCAGGCCCTCCAGAACCTCTCGCGGGGCGTGGCCACGGAATGGTTCCCGTCCAACCCGTATGCGAGCCGGCCGGGGCCGGAGATCCTGCGTACGCGGCCGTCGCAGGACGGTAGGGAGTTGGACACTCAGCTGTGGATCCCGGTGGAACGGACCCCGGTCTGACGGGAATGCGCCCCAAGGTCCAGTGCCGGCCGTACCCCGCCCGGTACTGGACCGCCGGGAGGCACCGAGCGCCTCGGCAGCACCGCGCCGCGGTATGACCGAGGCAAGGCGCTGCCCGAGACAGCCTCAGCGGCATCCCGGGCTCAGCGCCCTGCATGACCGCGACCGCGCGTCAGTCAGCGATGGGCAGGTACACCCTGTTCCCGCCGTCCGCGAACTCCTTGGACTTCTGGAGCATCCCCTCAGCGACCTCCTCCGGCGACGCCCCCTCAGCCGCGCCACCACCGAACCGCTCTGTGATGCTTTGGCTGATCTTCATCGAGCAGAACTTCGGCCCGCACATCGAGCAGAAGTGGGCCGTCTTGGCCGGCTCCGCCGGGAGCGTCTCGTCGTGGAACTCACGAGCCGTGTCCGGGTCGAGGGCCAGGTTGAACTGGTCCTCCCAGCGGAACTCGAAGCGTGCGTCGGAGAGCGCGTCGTCCCACTCCTGCGCACCCGGATGGCCCTTGGCCAGGTCGGCCGCGTGGGCGGCGATCTTGTAGGTGATGACACCGGTCTTGACGTCGTCACGGTTGGGCAGGCCCAGGTGCTCCTTGGGCGTGACGTAGCACAGCATGGCCGTGCCCCACCAGGCGATCATCGCGGCGCCGATGCCGGAGGTGATGTGGTCGTACGCCGGCGCGATGTCGGTGGTCAGAGGCCCGAGCGTATAGAAAGGAGCTTCATCGCAGACCTCCTGCTGAAGGTCGATGTTCTCCTTGATCTTGTGCATCGGGACATGCCCCGGGCCCTCGATCATCGTCTGTACGTTGAAGCGCCTGGCGATCCGGTTGAGTTCACCGAGCGTGCGCAGCTCCGCGAACTGCGCCTCGTCGTTGGCATCAGCGATCGAGCCGGGCCGCAGACCGTCCCCCAGCGAGTATGTGACGTCGTACGCCGCGAGGATTTCGCACAGTTCCTCGAAGTTCTCGTAGAGGAACGACTCCTTGTGGTGGGCGAGGCACCAGGCCGCCATGATCGAACCGCCCCGCGACACGATGCCGGTCTTGCGGTTCGCGGTCAGCGGCACATACGGCAGACGCACGCCCGCGTGCACCGTCATGTAGTCCACGCCCTGCTCGGCCTGCTCGATGACCGTGTCCTTGTAGATCTCCCAGGTCAGCTCCTCGGCCTTCCCGTCGACCTTCTCGAGGGCCTGGTAGAGCGGCACCGTGCCGATCGGCACGGGTGAGTTGCGCAGCACCCACTCGCGCGTTGTGTGGATGTTGCGGCCGGTGGACAGATCCATGACCGTGTCGGCGCCCCAGCGGGTCGCCCAGGTCATCTTCTCCACCTCCTCCTCGATCGAGGAGGTCACCGCGGAGTTGCCGATGTTGGCGTTGACCTTCACCAGGAACCGCTTGCCGATGATCATCGGCTCGATCTCCGGGTGGTTGACGTTGGCCGGGAGAACGGCGCGACCCGCCGCGATCTCCTCTCGTACGGCCTCCGCGGAGACGTTCTCCCGAACCGCCACGAACTCCATCTCGGGCGTGATCTCGCCGCGTCGTGCGTAGGCGAGCTGCGTGACCGCCTTGCCGTCCCGGCTGCGACGCGGCTGACGCGGCCGCCCCGGGAACACCGCGTCGAGGTTGCGCAGTCCGCCACGCGGCGAGGTGTGCTTGATCCCGTCGTCCTCGGGGCGGACAGGACGGCCGGTGTACTCCTCGGTGTCGCCGCGAGCGATGATCCAGTTCTCCCGCAGCGGCGCCAGGCCCCTACGGACGTCGGTCTCGATGAGCGGATCGGTGTACGGGCCGGAGGTGTCGTACAGCGCGACCGACTGCCCGTTGGTGAGATGCACCTGACGGACCGGCACCCGCAGGTCGGGGCGCGAACCCCCGACATACGCCTTGTGCCAGCCGATGGACTTTCCGGCCTCCTGGGACTGTTCGCCCTGGACGGAGGCAGGCGTGCGTGCGTCCTTCATGGTCATGAGACCTACTCCCTACGCCGGCATTACCCGGTAACAGGTTCAGCGGTCGACGCAGCGGCTTCCGCCGGCGATGTTCCACGTGAAACATCGCGCCTGCGGAGGTCAGCGCCCTCTCAGCCCGGTGCTCCGAGCTCCCGCGTGTGCAAAGGTCCTCCCACGCTAGCGCCCAATGTGGCCCACTGAACAGTGGTCCTCGCCCGTTCTTGCAATGATGCGGCGGTGACCGCAACGCAGGATCCACCTCCGTACCCGCCCTCCGAGCCACCTCATCGCCGTGGCACGGGCAGCCGACACGGCCATGGCCCCGGAGGCGGCCACGGTCCCGGAGACACGCACGAAGACCTCAGTGGAGACCGTGGTCATGGGTCCGGCGGCGGACACGGCCACTCCCACAGTCACGGCCCCGCGGCCCCGGTGTCGCGGCACCTTCGCAAGGTCATCGCGGCGATCCTCATTCCGTTCACCGCGGCGGTCGTGGTGGGTCTGGTGGTGCTGTGGCCCGGCGGTGTTCCTTCTCACAAGCGCACCGGAGTCGGCTTCGACCGACAGACCCAGCAGGCCACGGTCACCAGGGTCGTGGAGGTGGACTGCAAGTCCGTGAACGCCTCGAGTGAGACCCCGACCGGCGACACCTCCACCGCCGAGGGCTCCTCGGCCCAGCAGCAGTCGGCCGGCACCTGCAAGAAGGCGACGGTCCGCGTCGACACCGGCAAGGACAAGGGCCGCACATTCACGGAGATAGTCCAGCCGGACCAGTCACGCCAGTTGCATGAGGGCGAGAAGGTCGTGGCCGCGTACGAGCCCTCCGCCCCCAAGGACCTGCAGTATTCGGTGACCGATGTGAACCGCAAGTTCCCCATGGCGCTGCTCGCCGGGATCTTCGCCGTCGCCGTGGTGGTCGTGGGCCGGATACGCGGTGTCATGGCGCTCGTCGCGCTGGCCGTCAGCTTTCTGCTGTTGAACCTCTTCGTTCTGCCCGCGATTCTGCAGGGCTCGAATCCGCTGCTCGTGGCCGTGGTCGGTTCAAGTGCGATCATGCTGATCGCCCTCTACATGTGCCACGGCCTCTCGGCTCGTACCTCCGTAGCGGTGCTCGGCACGCTCATCTCGCTGTCGCTGATCGGTGTCCTGGGCTCACAGTTCATCGGCTGGGCCGCGCTGACGGGCAACACGGACGACAACACCGGTCTGATCCACGGCCTGTACCCGCACATCGACATGAGCGGTCTGCTGCTTGCCGGAGTCATCATCGGTTCGCTGGGCGTTCTCGACGATGTGACGGTGACGCAGACATCGGCAGTCTGGGAGCTGCACGAGGCGAACCCGACGATGGGCTGGCGCGGCCTGTACCGCGCGGGCATCCGCATCGGACGGGACCACATCGCCTCGGTCGTCAACACGCTGGTCCTCGCGTACGCGGGCGCCGCCCTCCCCCTGCTGCTGCTCTTCTCGATCGCGCAGAGCAGTGTCGCCGCGGTCGCCGACAGCGAGCTGGTGGCCGAGGAGATCGTACGCACCCTCGTCGGTTCGATCGGTCTGGTCGCCTCGGTACCGGTGACCACGGCCCTCGCCGCCCTCGTGGTGGCGGCAGACCGTCCGGCCCCGGCGGCCGCGCCGGCCGCGGCACCGGGCCGCGGGGGGAAGGGGCGCCGCCGCAAGCGCTGAGCCGCGCCGGTCCAGGGGAGATGCCACGCAGAAGCGTTACGGCGCTCTGCCGCGCCTCAACGCCTCGACATTCCCGAGGAACCGTTACGGCACCCACCGCGCCCCCGCACTCCCGCGAGGAACCGTTACAGCGCCGCCTACGGCCTCAGCCCGCACTCTGCTCCTCGGCCAGGATCCGGTCCAGCGCCTCGTCCAGATGAGCGTCGAAGTCTGCGAGGGAGCCCTCCTGCCCGAGCGGCACCAGCTTGTCGGTGCGGTCCAGAAACGCCACGAGCGGCACCGCTCCCGACCGGAACAGCGCCCGGTCTCCGCCCACCTGAAGCCGGATCAGCACATCACCGAAGGTGTCCGACTCGGCGGGCGCGATGTGCACGTCCCCGTCCCCGCACGGCCGGCCCACGCCGTCGACCAGGAGCTCACGCCCGAATGCCCAGGTCACGGGCGCATCGCCAGGCAGGTGGAAAGTCAGCCGCACGGCATAGGGATCGCAGGTCTCGTAGCACAGCTCCACCGGAATACGAAACGAGAGCTCCTCCGACACGAGAAAGCTCATCATGACCTCTGCCTGTACCGACTCGCGCATCGCCTACCCCGTCAGTAGCCGTCGACTGGCCAGGAATGATCCCCCTGACACCTGCTGGAAGTTTGCTGAACGTACACGACAGATCACAAGGAGTGAGTTTTCAGATGCTGATAGAGATGGCGAGTGTCCCTAGCAGCCTGCCGATCTCGGCCTGCAACTGATGTGCCGCCGGCAGCAGCCGGTCGGCCTGGTGGGACGGAAGGGAGATGGCCATCGTCGCGGCCGTCACCCCGGCCATCAGGGGAATCGCCGCACAAACCGTCCCCAGCGCGTACTCCTGGCGCTCGACGACCGGTTCCATCCGCCCCAGCCGGTCCAGCCGCCGCAGAAACGCTTGTTCGTCACGAACCGTGTACGGGGTGATGGACTGCACGGGATAGCGGTGCAGGTGGTCCCGGCGGGCCTCCTCGTCGAGCTGCGACAGCAGGCACTGGCCGACCGCGTGGGCATGCCCCGTCTCCCGGAAATCCGCCCACTCCTCGACTGCCGGGCTGCCCGGGCTGTCGGCAACGCTGAGGACCTCGATCTCACCCTCGCGGTAGACCGCGTAGTACACGGGAGCACCGATCGCATCACGCCATTGTGCGAGCGCGTCGTTCACCATGCTGCGACGTTTCTGCTGGGCTGCGCTGCCGCTGAGCCGCTCAGCCGCCTCTCCGAGGAAGAACAGGCCCTTCTCGCGGCGCAGGTAACCCTCATGGGTCAGAGTGCGCAACAGGTGGTACGCGGTGGGGAGCGCCAGGCCGACCTCGCGGGCCAGTTGTTTGGCGGGCGCCCCGTACTCATGGTCGGCGACGGCTTCCAGCAGCCGCATCGCCCGCTGCACGGATCCGATGAGCGTGGTGGACTGCTGCTGCACGGGCGGGAAATGCGCTTCCGCCGGTGATGAACGTCGCTGTGCGGGTGGGGCGGGTGAGTCTGCGGGTGCGGTGCCAACCGTGGCCAAAGGTCACTCCCGGAGCGCGAGGTGGGCCTCCCGTGCGAGGACACAGGAGGGGATGCGCCGCGCGCGGGGCCTGCCGCGCGCCGAGTTCCGGACTCTAACGGTCCGCCATGGCCCGCCGACGGCTTCACCGGGAAAACTTCCCTCGCCCGAGGGAACCTCGGTTTGCTGTTACCTGCCCGCCCGTTACGACTCTCTGCCCGGCCACGCCCGTCGCGTGGCGCGCCCCGCCGCCCTACCCGCTCCGAAACGGCTCACCAGTCGCTGCGTGACGTCGAGCTCGACATGAACTTCCGTACGACGTAGATGAGTCCGCCGACCAGCGCGACGAAGAGCAGCACCTTGAAGAGCAGCCCGATCACGAACCCGATGACGGTCGCGATCACGCTCCCGAAGACAACCAGGGCGATGACCGGCACCGCGACCCACTTCACCCACCACGGCAAACCCGTGAAGATCTCTCGCATCGCCCTTGTCCTTGTCTCTCCGCCCGTCGCCCCGCATACCGTCGGGGCTGTGCTTCCGGGTCCTTCGATGTCCTGCCTTCGATGCTAGGACCGCCAAGGGCCGAAGAAGAGAGCTCGCACCCCTTGTCCGCCCCTGATCGTCCCCCTAGGGAACCCCGAGACGGGCCTCAGCTCTCGGGCGGAGAGAACACCACCAGAACCCTCAGGTCCTCGGTGATGTGGTGGAACTTATGGGCGACCCCGGCGGGCACGTACACAACACTGCCGCGCCCGACCTGGGTGGTCTCCGTGCCCACGGTGATCGAGGCGCGCCCGCTGACGACGAAGTACACCTCGTCCTGCTGGTGCGGCTTCTGCGGGTCCAGATCGCCGGCGTCGAGCGCGTACAGGCCGACCGACATGTTCCGCTCCCGCAGGAACTGCAGGTAGGCACCTTCGTTGGCGGCACGTTCCGCCTCCAGTTCGTCCAGCCGGAATGCCTTCATCGCACTTGTCCGCCCTCGCTCGGTACTCGACTCCGATCCCATCTGCCACGATCAGACACATGAAGAATTTCGTAGTCAAGACGATCGCCAACGCCGGGGCTCTCGCCGTCGCCGTCTGGCTGCTCGACAAGATCACCCTGACAGGTACCAGCACCGGCAAGAAGATCGGCACGCTGATCGTCGTAGCGCTCCTCTTCGGTCTGGTGAACTTCCTGGTCAAGCCGATCGTGAAGGTGCTGACCTTCCCGCTGTTCATCCTGACGCTCGGCCTGATAACCCTGGTCGTCAACGCCCTGATGCTGCTGCTGACCTCCTGGCTGGCAGGCAAGCTGAATCTGAGCTTCCATGTCGAGGGCTTCTGGACCGCCGTCCTGGGCGGCCTGATCATCTCGATCGTCTCCTGGGCGCTGCACATCGTGCTCCCCGACGAAAAGGACTGATGCGCTCCATGACCTATCGCGTCTGCTTCGTCTGCACCGGCAACATCTGCCGCTCCCCGATGGCCGAGTCCGTCTTCCGGGCTCGGGTGGCGGAGGCTGGTCTCGGGGGCCTGGTGGAGGTCGACAGCGCGGGCACGGGCGACTGGCACGAGGGAGACGGCGCCGATCCGCGCACGGTCGCCGTGCTGGAGGGCAACGACTACGACAGCGGTCACGTCGCTCGCCAGTTCCAGCCCTCCTGGTTCTCCCGCCTCGACCTCGTGATCGCCCTCGACTCCGGCCATCTCAAGGTCCTGCGCCGTCTGGCACCCACCCCGGAGGACGCGGCGAAGGTCCGCCTCCTGCGCTCGTACGACCCGGCCGCCGACGACGACCTCGACGTACCGGACCCGTATTACGGGGGGATGGACGGATTCGTGGCGTGCCTTGGGATGGTGGAGGCGGCGAGCCAGGGCCTGCTCGCCGCGGTACGAGAGCATGTGGAGGGACAGGCAGCATGACATCCGGGGATTCCGACCCATCCGGCCCGGGAATGGGCGACGGCACACGTGCGGTGCGGGCGGGGCTGCCCGAGCCCGTCAAGTACGAGCCGACCCTGCCGGGTCCTGTCTTCGCGGCGCACTTCCATCTGCCCGGGGAGCCGACCGGCCCGTACGCCTACGGGCGTGACGAGAACCCCACCTGGACCCATCTGGAGCGTGCCATCGGCGAGCTGGAGGCGCCCGGCGAGGAGGGTGTCGAAACGCTTGCCTTCGCCTCCGGCATGGCCGCGATCTCGGCCGTCCTCTTCTCCCAGCTGCGCGCCGGTGACACCGTGGTGCTGCCCTCGGACGGCTATCAGGTGCTGCCGCTGGTGCGCGAACAGCTGACCGGGTACGGCATCCATGTGCGCACCGCGCCGACCGGCGACGACGCCCAGCTCGACGTCCTGGACGGCGCGAAGCTGCTGTGGATCGAGACCCCCTCCAATCCCGGGCTCGACGTCTGCAACGTGCGGCGGCTGGTCGGCGCGGCGCGTGCGCAGGGCACCCTCGTCGCCGTCGACAACACGCTCGCGACCCCGCTCGGCCAGCGGCCCCTCGAGCTGGGCGCCGACTTCTCCGTGGCCAGTGGCACCAAGATGCTCACCGGGCACGGGGACCTGCTGCTCGGATACGTGGTGTCCCGGAGCGCCGCCCTGATGGCCTCCGTACGACGCTGGCGCAAGATCGTCGGCGCGATCCCGGGTCCCATGGAGGCCTGGCTCGCACACCGCTCGTTGGCCACGCTCCAGCTGCGCGCCGACCGGCAGACCGCCAACGCGCTCTCGGTCGCCGAGGCGTTGCACGGCCGCCCCGAGGTGACCGGGCTGCGCTATCCGGGTCTGCCCGACGATCCCTCGCAGAAGGTCGCCGCGCAGCAGATGCGGCGTTTCGGGTGCGTGGTGTCCTTCACGTTGCCCACACGCGCACGTGCCGAGCGCTTTCTGGGCGCGCTGCACATCGTTGACGACGCGACGAGTTTCGGAGGCGTCCGGTCCACCGCCGAGCGGCGTGGACGCTGGGGCGGTGACGCGGTGCCCGAGGGCTTCATCCGGTTCTCTGCCGGTGCCGAGGACCCCGAGGACCTTGTGGCCGATGTGCTGCGTGCGCTGGACGAGTCGGCTCGGTGACCATGCCTCGAGCGATGGTCCGCGACCTCGGCTACGTACGGCCGGGGGAGGGGGCTCGCCGGAGGGGTTCCGCTACGTACAACGGACGGTCCGAACCTCCCCCCTCGTGGCTCGGACCGTCCCGGTTCCGCGCGCGAAGAACCGCGCGAACAAGGCTAGTTGACTCTGTGTCAGTGTCCAATCACGGTAGCGACAGAGACCTATCGACTTATTTATAGTTGAGCGCGGTCGGGGGTGCTGGGAGGGGAGGAAGCGCCATGGATTTGGCCCTGCTGCGCACCTTCGTAACCGTGCACCGGGCCGGTTCCTTCACCCGCGCCGCGGCACTGCTCGGTCTCTCGCAGCCGGCGGTCACCTCGCAGATTCGCACCCTGGAACGGCAACTGGGACGCCCCCTCTTCCTGCGCCAGGCCCGCGGTGTGACCCCCACGACCATCGGCGACGAACTGGCGCACAAGGCCGCGCCCCATCTCGACGCCCTCGTCGAGATCGCCGAAACCGGTCTCGACGAGCAGTCGTCAGTGCGTACCCTTCATCTCGCCGGGCCACCGGAGTTCACCGCGGAGCGCGCCCTGCCCGCGCTCGCGGAGCTGACCGACGACGACGGCCAGGTGCTCGCCCTTCGCGCCTCCTTCGGGAACGCGGACGAGACCCTGGAGGGGCTTGCCGCCGGACACCACGACCTGGCGATCACCACGGCCCGGCCCCGGGGCCCCTTGCTCACGGCGACTCCCCTGTGCGACGAGGAGCACGTGCTGGTCGCGGCCCCCCGCTGGGTCTCCCGCATCGGCCCCGGCAAGTTGCGCCGCAAGGGCGCACACGCGCTGGAGAACCTTCCGGTGGTGGAGGTGCACGAGTCGCTGCCCTTTGTGTCCCGCTACTGGGCCTCCGTCTTCGATTCCTGTCCGGCCGCCTCCGGCACCGTCATCGTCCCCGACCTGCGCGCGGTGCTCGCCTGCGCCGTCACAGGCGCCGGACTGGCCGTGCTGCCTCGCTACCTCTGCGCCTCCGCACTGGAGCATGGGGACGTGGTGGCCCTGCACGAACCGGCGGTGCCTCCGCTGCGGACCTACTTCCTGGTGGTGCGCACCGGCACTCTGGCCATGCCGCACATCGCACGGGCTCACGAGTGGCTGCTGCGGACGGCGGCCCGCTGGGGCTGACCGCACTGTGCCGGCGCCACGGTCGGCCGATACCGGCGTCAGCCCTTCGTTCCATGGCCCGCCAGGGGATCCACCCGGAGTTCACCCGGGGTTCGGGTCCGTGTGGGGCGCGCGATGTTTCACGTGGAACAGGCTGGGCCACATTTCACCCATGACCGTTCGCCCCGTGGTCAAGCGCACCGCCCGCGCCATCCTGCTCGATGGTGACGACCTGATTCTGATCAAGCGGACCAAGCCCGGCGTCGATCCCTACTGGGTCACACCGGGGGGCGGAGTCGAGCCGTCGGACACGACCGTCGTGGACGCGCTCCACCGTGAAGTGCACGAGGAACTCGGCGCCAAGATCATCGATGTGGTGCCCTGCTTCGTGGACACGGTCGAGCACATCGGCGAGGACGGCGGCGCGACCGGTGTGAAGGTCCAGCACTTCTTCGTCTGCCGTCTGGAGTCCATGGACGAGCGCCTGCGACACGGCCCGGAGGTCGAGGAGCCCGCCGGCGAGTACGAGATCGTACGGGTGCCCTTCACCCGGGTCGGTATCGCCTCCGTGCACCTGGTGCCCCTGTCGCTGCGGCACTACCTGGACGGGAACATCGAGGGCGTACGAGCCATGCACGCGCCCGACCTGGGCTGACGTCCCGACACAAGGCGTTCTCCTACGGAACTCGGGCCTCGGCCGTGATCAGTTCCTCCACCGAATCATGGCGGATCCGCTCCGACGGGATACCAATGTCCCTCAGTGCGTCCACACCGCTGCGGATCATGCCGGGGGGACCCGAAAGGTACGCGTCGTACTCGTTCCACGGCCCGTACTCGCGCACGGCATCCGGAAGCTGGAGGTGCGCCTGTGCGTCGACGACCGGGCGGACCGAAAGCCAGGGGTGGCTCTGCTGAAGCCGCAGCATGGTGTCGATGTCGTACAGGTCGTGCCCGGTGCGGGCGCCGTAGAAGACCTCGACGGGACGCCGCTGACCGTACTCGGCGACGTCCTCGACCAGGGCCTTGATGGGCGCGATGCCGGTGCCGCCGCCGAGACAGAGCAGTCCGCAGTTGGTCGTGTGGTCCACGGTCATCGTGCCGACCGGCGGACCGAGGCGGATGATGTCACCGGGACGGGCCCGGTGGACCAGCGCGTTGGAGACCCAGCCCGCCGGGACCGCTTTCACATGAAACGAGAGCAGGCCGTCGGAGCGCGGCGCCGAGGCGAAGGAGTAGTGCCGCCACACCCGTGGCCACCACGGGGTCTCCACGCTCGTGTACTGCCCGGCGAGGAACGGGTACGGCTGGTCCGGACGGACCGTGATCACCGCGATGTCCGGGGTGCGAAGGTCGTGCGAGACGACCTCGGCGTACCACCAGGCCGGGGCGAGCAACTCGTCCGCAGCCGCCGCGTCGATCATCACCTGGGAGATCGTCGTGTACGCACGCACCCAGGCGGCTTCCGTCTCCTCGCTCCAGATCGCCGAGGCGTACCTGCTCAACGCGCCGATCAGGCACTCACCGACGGCCGGGTAGTGCTCGGGCCGGGTCCCGTACTTGCGGTGCCCACGGCCGAGGTTCTGCAGATAGGCGACGAGGACCTCGGTGTTGTCGAGGTGCTCGGCGGCGGTCAGGAGCGCTCTGAGCAGCCGGTCCCGCTGAGTGTCCATCGCGGCGGGGAACAGGGGCCGCAGTTCGGGATGGCGCACGAAGAGAAGCGCATAGAAGTACGAGGTGACCTTGTCCGCGACCGGTCCGATCTCGACCATGGTCCGCCGGATCAGCACGGCATCGGGGGAGGCGGCGGAGGGACGTTCCGTCGGGGCGGCCGTTCCCGAGGTCCCAGCTATTCGCGGCTGCTCTGTGGCGTTCCCGGGCGTCGGACTGCCGACGGGACCTGTCGCTGCCGGGTGGCCACCATCGGGCGTCTCCTGCTCTTCGCTCGTGGGCGTCTCGGGCAACTGACGGGGAGTGAACCAGCCGCCACCGCCGCTGCCGCCGGACGTGCCGTTGTCGGCCGACATGGTGGTCGGAGCGTCCATGGTGTGCCTCGCCTCGAACATCTTTCGGTGGTCTGCGCACTTCCCAGGTCGGAGGGTGCCTGTTTCCCCCGCCGACGACCTTGCTTTCCCCCGTTGTGTCCCTACCCGCCAATGCGGCCACATTCAATCCGGAATCTTGCCGCGTACGGACAAGTAATACGAGAGTGTGACATTGGCCGCAGTGGTCGCACCGCAGCATCTCACCTTGGGCCCACACTCGGCCGCGGAACAGAGAATGCGTGTCTTCGATCTCTCCGTCCCATTAGGCTGCACCGGCCTCCGCTCGCGCCTTGCGGGACGTGCGCACACCACACCGGACGCGAACCGGACTCGACCATACCGGTCGCCGTTCCGCAGACAAGTACCCCCTTGCCCCCGGACGCAGGAACAGGCGGGCGAACCATCAATTCCCTCAATTACCGGGCGCCGCATACCAATTCATAGGCATCCCACAGATCCCGTCCGACATAGGAGTGGGTGGCACGGCCCACCAGATGACGGTCCCCATTGACCGCGACGGATACCGGTACGGCGTCGAACAGGTCCTTGTCCGACAGCGAATCCCCATAGGCGACACAGTCCGCGCGCCGTACGCCGAACTCCGCGCACAGCTGGTCCGCGATCCACACCTTGGCTGCGGCGTTGAGTATCCCCGTGAGGTCCACCGCTTCCCTGAAGGGCAGGGCGGAAAACGCGAGCCGAATGCCGCATGTGCGCCCCACTGCGTCAGCCGCTCCACGAAGAAGGAGGGCGACAGGGAGATGACGGCACAATAGTCACTGTTCTCATGGATCTCCGCCCATACCTCCTCGATACGGGACAACCAGGGAGCCGCTGCGAACGCCGCCGCCACATGTGCTTCTGTGAGCCCCGCCCACAGGGCGTGCACCTGTACCGCGTACTCCGGGGGGCCGATGCGCCCGGTCGCGGCTGCCCGGTCCAGTGCCACCGTTTCGGCCTCCAGGCCCAGTTGCCGAGAGATCTCCACGGGGGCGGACGTCCCATGCAACAGTGTGCCGTCGAGGTCGAAGAGATGAAGCCTCACCGTGGGCGAGGAGGCTAGCGGCCGGCTTCCGTCGGGCCCGGCACTCCTGGACCGCGACTGTTCATCTGCTCGACGCCGACCGATCGTGATCGGGTCGTCGCCGTTTCACGTGAAACATCTGTCCTCGTACTGTGCAAGGGGGTGGGCATGGCCAAAAGCGTGTGCGTTCGATCCCAAACCGGTAGACGCCAATGGCACATGTCAGACAGCCTGACCTGCGTGTCGACACCTGCCCTCGCTGCGCTGCCCATCCGCCGTCTGACGCATCGCGATCTACTCGCCTGCGCCGACTTGTCCGAGGATCGCGGCTGGCCCCGCGAGGAACACAAGTGGGGGCTGCTCCTCGCCGCCGGCACCGGTTACGGCATCGACGACCCCCAGGGCGGTCTCGTCGCCGCCTGTGTCGTGACCGAGTACGGATCCCGGTACCGGCCGGATCTGTGCGGCATCGGCATGGTTCTGGTGGCCGAGCGGCATGCCGGCCAGGGTGTCGGCCGTCGGCTGATGCGTCATGTGGTGGCGGGGGCCGGCACCAGCCCGCTCACCCTCTATGCAACCCCCTACGGACGTCCCCTCTACGAAGAACTGGGCTTCAAGGTCACTGGCACCTCCGAGATGGTGAGCGGGCATTTCACAGCCGACGGCCCGTCGTCCGCCGTCAACACCCGCCCGGCCAACGGGGAAGACCTCGCCACACTCGTCCGGCTCGATGAGGAGGTCTTCGGGGCGGACCGCACCCATCTGATCACGCGGCTTCCCGCCTTCGCCGACCAGTTGCGCGTCGCCGAGGAGAACGGACGGATCACCGGGTACGCGGCCGCCTGGCCCAACATGGACACTCATGTGATGGGCCCGCTCATCGCCCGCGACACGGAAACGGCGCAAGCCCTGGTGGCATCCCTCGCCGCCCATACCGACCGGCCGCTGCGCACCGACGTCGATGTACGGCACGAGCACCTGCTGACCTGGCTCAAGGAGCGCGGACTGGTCTCCGTCGGCTTCAACGCGGTCATGACGTACGGCATCCCCGATCTGCCCGGCGACTGGACTCGGCGCTTCGCTCCTCTGACAGTGGCGGCAGGCTGACCTCACAGGGCACGGCACGCGTGCCGCCTGGCTGTAGGGAGCGGGCGTGTGCCGTGTCGGTAAGGGAAGGCCCCGCTCAGTGGTGCAAGGCTGTGCGTGTCTCGCCGGACGAGGCACCCACTACGACCGAGCTGGAGCCCGTCTCCCGGCGCTCCAGCGCAGCCGAGAGGAACGCAAGCAGCAACGCGGAGAGGGCAAGGAAGGCGCCGACCCAGTTGGGGGCGGTGTAGCCGAGGCCGCGGGCGATGACGAGGCCGCCGAGCCAGGCCGAGAGGGCATTGCCGAGGTTGAAGGCGCCGATGTTCGCCGCCGAGGCGAGGGTCGGAGCCCCGTGTGCGTGGTCCAGGACCCGCTTCTGCAGCGGAGGGACGGTCGCGAACCCGAGGGCGCCGATCAGCACGATGGTGGGCGCTGCAAGGACCTTGCTGTGAGCGGTCACGGTGAACAGCGCCAGTACTAGGGCAAGGCCGCCGAGCGAAACGTACAGCATCGGCATCAGCGCGCGGTCGGCATACCGGCCGCCGATGAGATTGCCGCCGACCATCCCAAGACCGAAAAGGACCAGAAGCCAGGTGACCGAGCCGTCGGCGAAGCCGGAGACACGGGTCATCATGGGCGCGATGTAGGTGATGGCCGCGAACACTCCGCCGAAGCCGAGGACGGTCATCGCCATGGCGAGCAGTACTTGGCCGTTCTTGAAGGCGGCCAGTTCGTGGCGGAGATGCACGCCCTCGGCCTTGGGCAGGTCGGGCACGAGCCTCGCGACGCCGAGCAGCCCCACCACGCCCAGAGCGGCGACGACGGCGAAGGTGACCCGCCAGCCCGCGGACTGCCCGATGAGCGTGCCGAGCGGGACGCCGACGACGTTGGCCACCGTCAGGCCGCTGAACATCATGGAGATGGCGCCGGCCTTCTTCTCCGGGGCGACGAGCTCGGCGGCGACCACCGAGCCGATGCCGAAGAACGCGCCATGGGCCAGGGAGGCCACCACCCGGCCCAACAGCATCAGCCCGAAGACCGGGGCAACGGCCGAGAGCAGGTTGCCCAGGACGAACAGGCCCATCAGGAGCATCAGCATGCGCTTGCGGGGGACCTTGGTCCCGAGCGCGGTCATGATCGGGGCCCCGACCATCACACCCAGGGCATAGCCGGTCACGAGCAGGCCGGCGGTCGGAATGGAGACCCCGAAGTCACCCGCCACCTCGGGCAACACACCCATGATCACGAATTCGGTGGTCCCGATTCCAAAGGCCCCGATCGCGAGGGCCAAGAGCGCGAGAGGCATGGAGGTACACCTTCCCAGAACGATTGCATGAGCACTATGCCTTCACTAACAATAATTGCAGACGCGTCATATATGCAACCGCAGGATATTGCCGTGGTGCCCTATCCTGAGAGTGAGCCGCTCCGGGACGGAGGAAAACGCCATGACAGCGACGGACCCCGCGCTCACCGCCCTTGCGCAGGGCTGGTGTGCTCTCTCCCTGTTGCACGGGAGGATCGAGGCTGCCATCGAGCGCGCCCTGCAGACCCGGCACGGCCTGAGCGTGCGGGAGTACTCCCTGCTCGACGTCCTCAGCCGGCAGCACGACGGCGTCGGCGGTCACCTCCAGATGAAGCAGGTCGCCGACGCGGTGGTACTCAGCCAGAGCGCCACGACCCGGCTGGTCACCCGACTCGAGGACCGCGGCCTTCTCTCGCGCTACCTCTGCCCCACCGACCGCCGCGGCATCTACACCAACGTCACCGAGGCCGGCCTCGCACTCCTCGAAGAGGCCCGTCCCACCAATGACGCCGCCCTGCGTGAGGCACTCGACGAAGCAGCGAAGAACCCCGAGCTGGCCCCCCTGGTCCGCGTGGTGGAGTCACTGAACATTCCTGCCTAGTGTCATGGTCCGGAGATTCTTGAGCAGTAGCGGCAGATAGCGGGGATGGGCGAGCAGCCACTTGTGCACCACGGGCGCCTTGTGGGTGGAGAGGTTGTCGCAGATGACGTGGACCGCCAGGCCAGGGTGGTCTGGCGGTCGATCTCGTCCAGGAAGTCACGGAAGTCCACCGCCCGGTGCTGCGCGGACAGCTTCCCCGTAGCGGTGTTCAGCGCGGCGAACAGATCCACCGTGCCGTGCCGGACGTAATCGAAACTGCGCCGCTCAGGTGTCCCGGGCACCATGGGCAGCACCGGCGCGGTCCGCTCAAGGGCTTGGATCTGCGGCTTCTCGTCCACCGCGAACACAGCCGCGTTCGCAGGCCGCGCCAGATACAAGCCCACCACAATCACGGATCTTGTCGACCAGCAGCAAATCCGGGGAGATCTTGAAGTCCTCGGTCCGCCACGGCTGCAGCCCAAAAGCCCGCCAAATGCGGTGCACGCCGGTCGGGGAGAACCCCACCCGCTTCGCCAGCTCCCGCTTCGACCAGTGCGTGGCCCCCTCGGGCGTCTGCTCCAGCGTGCACACGGCATCAGACAACACGAGCGGGTTCAACCGCGGTCCAGCCATCCCGCCATCGGACCGCAGAACTCAAGGCCAGGACACTAGAAGTGCGCCCCTTCTCCCGGGTCGCGCGGGCCCCATAGGGTGCCGAGCATGGGAGATCTTGAGATACGCCCCGCCGTCGCGGACGACGTCCCGGCGATCGTCGCCATGCTCGCCGATGATCCGCTGGGCGCCCAGCGTGAGTCACCGGACGATCTGACGCCGTACCTGAACGCCCTGGAGCGGCTCAGCAGCGATCCGAATCAGCACCTCATGGCCGCCGTGCGCGACGGGCGTGTCGTCGGCACGCTCCAGCTCACGATCATCCCGGGGCTTTCCCGAAAGGGCGCGGCCCGCTCGCTCATCGAAGCCGTCCGCATCCACGCCGACGAGCGCGGCGGTGGCCTTGGCACACAACTCATCGAGTGGGCAATCGAGGAATCCCGCCGCCAGGACTGCCAGTTGGTCCAACTGACCTCCGACGCCACCCGCACGGACGCCCACCGCTTCTACGAACGTCTGGGGTTCGAAGCCTCGCACGTGGGTTTCAAACGGCTGCTCTGACACCCCTTTCGAGAGCCGAGGAGGCCCGTCACGTGGGTCGAGGAGCACCGGCGACGGAAGCAGACGGCACACAAGGACACAGGGGCATGTTTCACGTGAAACATGCCCCTCCATGGGCGCCGCAGTGCCTATCGAAGCCCGCTCCACCCCTCCGGGTCCACTCCACCGGGCACCGGAGAGCCCTCGTCGTACGGCTGACGCGTGAACACGAACGATCCGAAGTCCAGATGGCTCAATGATCCGTCCGGCCGTCGCACGGCCTTCAGGACCTCTCCCGCGCAGTAGCCGTCGAGGCCGGTCCAGGTGCCGTCCCCGTTCGGCCGCAGACGCGAACGTCGCCCCACGCCGGACAGCGGCTCCAGGGACAGGCCCCGGTCGGCGGTCAGCCGCAGCAGGAAGCCCTGGGTGCCCCAGTACCACTGCCCTGCCAGCTCCAGGACAGCCCGGTCGACGTCCGGCAGTGGACGCCACGGCTCGGGGATCCGGGGTTCCGCGTCGGCCACGATGCCGACGAGATCGGCGGCGACACCGGAGAGCCTCGGACCCGAGGTGCAATTGGCCAGCACGACGGCCGCCACGTCGTCCTCGGCGCTGAAGGTGAGGTTCGCCAGGAAGCCCGGCAGGGAGCCAGAGTGTCCGAGGAGCAGGCGGCCGTCCCGGCGCCGGAACTCCAGGCCGAGTCCGTAGGCATAACCCGCCACCAGATCCACGGCCTCGGAGGGGGCGGCGGGTGTGCGCATCTCGTGAAGCGACTCCTCGCTCAGCACTCGGTCGTCACCACGGCTGAGGAAGGCAGCAAAGCGGGCCAGGTCTCCGGTTGTGGACCACAGTTGACCAGCCGGGGCCATCCGGCCAAGGTCCTCCGCGGGTTCCGGGAGCATCACATCGGCCCATGGATGCACGGCCCAGCCACCCGCGTGCGGCGGCTGCGGCCGGCTGCTCGTCCGGTGCAGCCCCAGAGGTTCGAGCACCTCGCGGCGCAGGACGTCCTCCCAGGAAGCTCCGCGATGCTCCTCCACCAGGGCGCCCAGGAGCGTATAGCCGGGGTTGGAGTAGTGGAATCTGCGGCCGACCGGGTGCCTCAGGGGCCGTTCGCCCAGCACGTCCGCGAGTTCCGGACGCAGCGAGCCGGGCGTGCGCTCCCACCAGGGCGCGGGCGACTCGGCCGCCAGACCGCCCGTGTGTGCGAGCAGATGGGCGATGGTTGCCTCCCCCGCCCCGGTCCCGGGCAGGTGCTTTTCCAACGGGTCACCTAGGTCCAGAAGCCCCTCGTCGCGCAGCCGCAGTACGAGAACCGCCGTGAAGGTCTTGGTGATCGAGCCGATCCGGTACTGCACATTTTCGTCCGGGGCATGGCCATCCACGGAGGTGCGCGAGCCGTGCCATACCGTCCGTCCTTCCCGGACGACCGCCGCCACGAGCGACGGCGACCGTCCCACGGTCTGTGCCACGGCGATGCGGTGCAGCAGGGCCCGGCGTGTGGCGGGCAGCAGCTCTTCCTGAGATGTCGTCATGCCCCAAGTCCACCCGGCCCCGCATCCCGCGTCGAGCCCATATCCCCCGACGCCGCCGAGCACCGGCAGGACGTTCACCGCCGTCAGTCCTCCCTGTCATCGTGTGGCCTATGGGCGAACTGGTTGAGCGCGTCGACGAGCACGACGACGTGCTGGGCGTGGTGGACAGGGGCGATGCGATTCGGCATGGGTGGCTGCATCGCATAGCTACGATCGTGTGCCGTGATACCGACGGGCGGATCCTCGTGCACCGCCGTCCGGACGATGTGCTTCTCTTCCCGGGGCACTTCAACTGGATGCTCGGAGGCGCGGTGGGCGTTGCCGAGTCGTATGAGGAGGCCGCCACGCGAGAGCTGGCGGAGGAGCTGGGCGTCCGGGGTCAACCGCGGTTCGTGTTCAAGTTCCTGTGCGCCGGGGCGATCAGTCCGTACTGGCTCGGTCTGCACGAGGTCGTTGTCACGGAACCGGTCCAGCCCGATCCCTCGGAGATCGCCTGGTATGACTGGCTGACGGAGTCCGAACTGACCGACAAGGTCCGCCATCGAGCGTTCGTTCCAGATGCCCGCGAAGCCTTCGAACGCTACAGCGCCCGGTCATCGGTGGACACAGCATCCCCCGGGACGGTGGGTCAGGTCAGGTCTGAGCCATGTCGACAAAACGGGAGTAGTGGCCCTGGAAGGCGACCGTGATCGTGGCCGTCGGGCCGTTACGGTGCTTGCCGACGATGATGTCCGCCTCGCCCGCCCGCGGCGATTCCTTCTCGTACGCGTCTTCGCGATGCAGCAGGATCACCATGTCGGCGTCCTGCTCGATCGAGCCGGACTCACGCAGGTCGGACACCATGGGCTTCTTGTCGGTCCGCTGCTCGGGGCCTCGGTTGAGCTGCGAGAGGGCAATCACCGGCAGCTCTAGCTCCTTGGCCAGCAGCTTCAGGTTTCGCGACATCTCGGAGACTTCCTGCTGGCGGCTCTCGGACCGTTTGGAGCCGGACTGCATCAGCTGGAGATAGTCGATGACGACGAGCTTCAGGTCGTTGCGCTGCTTGAGGCGTCGGCACTTGGCACGGATCTCCATCATCGACAGGTTCGGCGAGTCGTCGATGTACAGAGGGGCCGCCGAGACATCTGGCATACGGCGGGCGAGCCGGGTCCAGTCCTCGTCCGTCATCGTGCCGGACCGCATGTGGTGAAGGGCCACACGGGCTTCGGCGGACAGCAGACGCATCGCGATCTCGTTACGGCCCATTTCGAGCGAGAAGATCACACTCGGCAGGTTGTGCTTGATGGATGCCGCCCGCGCGAAGTCCAGGGCGAGCGTCGACTTACCCATCGCCGGGCGGGCCGCGATGATGATCATCTGGCCGGGGTGCAGTCCATTGGTGAGCTGGTCGAGATCGGTGAAGCCGGTCGGTACGCCGGTCATCTCCCCCGATCTCGAGCCGATCGCCTCGATCTCGTCGAGCGCGCCTTCCATGATCTCGCTGAGCGGCAGATAGTCCTCGGCCGTCCGCTGCTCGGTGACGGCGAAGATCTCGGCCTGGGCGCTGTTGACGATCTCGTCGATGTCTCCGTCGGCCGCATATCCCATCTGTGTGATCCGTGTGCCGGCCTCGACCAGGCGGCGCAGCACCGCGCGCTCGTGCACGATCTGCGCGTAGTACTCGGCGTTCGCCGCGGTCGGGACCGTCTGCACCAGCGTGTGCAGATACGGGGCGCCACCGACCTTGGTGATCTCGCCCCGCTTGGTCAGCTCGGCGGCGACCGTGATGGGGTCGGCCGGCTCGCCCTTCGCGTACAGGTCGAGGATCGCCTGGTAGATCGTCTCGTGGGCGGGCCGGTAGAAATCGTGGCCCTTGAGGACCTCGACAACGTCGGCAATCGCGTCCTTGGACAGGAGCATGCCACCCAGGACGGACTGCTCGGCGTCCAGATCCTGCGGCGGAACTCGCTCGAAGGACGAGCCGGAGCCGTCCCAGGAACCACTGTCCTGGCCCCGGTCGTGCTGCTCGTCACGGCCCGGACCGCCGTCGCGGCGACGACGGGAGGCGGGGACACGATCACTGGGACCGCTGTCGGCCCACGGATCGTCCAAGGGCTCGGAGATGCTCACCGGGCCGCCTCCTCCCGTCCGCCACGCGGACCTCGCCGTGCACCTCATTTCTAGGGCACGACACTGACAAAGCGAGAAGCCCAGCTCCGGTTCAGACGCGTCGATTCCGCGCGATTTCCGAGGACGGAGGAGGGAGTGGGCGCCGGACCACGGTAGGCCCCCAGGCACCGTCAGCCAATCTGGTTATCCACAGGCCATGTGGACGACGGCCCCGTTGCTGTGGAGAACTCCGCAAAACCTGTGCACGACACGGTGGACAGCCCTGTGAACAAGCCCTCAGCCCCTTCACCGCACCTGCTCCGACCTGGCCTTTTCCCGTCCACCGGCTGTGCAGAAGAAAAACTTCCCCAGTCGGATCAAGATCGCCGCGAACGGTGCACAGCGCCACACTCCGCCAGAGCTCGAGTAAGGGGTACAGGCACTTTGCATCTCTTACCTGTGGACGATTACATTGATGCTCATGACACAGGCTTCCGCGCCACCGCGCACCACTCGCCGTCGGCACGACCGGGAGATCGTCGCGCTGGCCGTTCCGGCGTTCGGCGCACTCGTCGCGGAGCCCCTCTTCGTCATGGCCGACAGCGCGATCGTCGGCCATCTCGGCACCTCACAGCTGGCCGGTCTCGGCGTCGCCTCGGCGCTGCTGACCACCGCGGTGAGCGTGTTCGTCTTCCTCGCGTACGCCACCACGGCCGCGGTCGCCCGTCGCGTCGGCGCGGGCGATCTACGCGCCGCCATCCGGCAGGGCATGGACGGTATCTGGCTGGCGCTGCTTCTCGGTCTGGCCGTCATCGCGATTGTGCTGCCCACGGCGCCGGGCATCGTGGACCTTTTCGGCACCTCGCCGACCGCGGCCCCCTATGCGACGACGTATCTGCGGGTCTCGGCACTCGGCATACCCGCGATGCTGATCGTGCTCGCCGCGACCGGTGTACTGCGCGGCCTGCAGGACACGAGGACCCCTCTTTACGTCGCCGTCGCAGGTTTCGTGGCAAACGCCGCGCTCAACGCAGCTCTCGTCTATGGCGCCGGACTGGGCATTGCCGGTTCGGCCTGGGGCACCGTGATCGCCCAGTGCGCCATGGCCGCCGTCTATCTCTGCGTCGTCATCCGCGGCGCATGCAGACACGGCGCCCCGCTTCGGCCGGATGCGGCCGGGATACGCGCGTGTGCCCAGGCGGGAGTACCCCTGCTGGTCCGGACGCTCTCGCTGCGGGCGATCCTGATGATCGCCACCGCCGTCGCCGCCCGGCTCGGGGACGCGGACATGGCCGCACACCAGATCATCCTGTCGTTGTGGAGCCTGCTCGCCTTCGCCCTCGACGCGATCGCCATTGCCGGGCAGGCCATCATCGGGCGCTTTCTCGGCGCGGACGACCCCCAGGGCGCCCGAGAGGCATGCCGGCGCATGGTGCAGTGGGGGATCGTCGCCGGGGTCGTGCTCGGATTGCTCGTCCTGGTGACCCGTCCGCTCTTCCTGCCACTGTTCACCAATGACACGGCCGTCCACCAGACAGCCCTGCCCGCGCTGGTACTCGTGGCCGTCGCGCAGCCCGTCTGCGGAGTCGTCTTCGTGCTGGACGGCGTGCTGATGGGCGCGGGGGACGGACCCTATCTCGCCCGGGCAATGGTGCTGACCCTGGCGGTCTTCGCGCCCGTGGCCCTGCTTGTCCCGTTCTTCGGTGGCGGACTCGCCACCCTGTGGGGAGCGATGACACTGATGATGACCATGCGGATGCTCACGCTGTGGCTGCGCGCCAGCTCGGGCCGCTGGATCGTGACAGGCGCGACGCGCTGACAGGGAAGTACACACCGATATATATGGGGCGAGACGACGGTTGCGTCGATAGGTCACCATGTTTCACGTGAAACGTGGTCAGGCGCCCTGGCGGGACATCTGACGGCAAGCACAGGGGGCCGCATCCCAAGGATGCGGCCCCCTGTGTCGCTTCAGCGAGCGCTGCGCTTACGCAGCGACGACCTCGATGTTGACCTTGGCGGCAACCTCGGGGTGCAGACGCACCGACGTCTCGTGGGCGCCCAGCGTCTTGATCGGCGCACCCAGCTCAATGCGGCGCTTGTCGACCTCGGGGCCGCCGGAGGCCTTGATCGCCGAAGCGATGTCGGCCGGAGTGACGGAACCGAACAGACGGCCGGCGTCGCCGGAGCGGACGGCCAGACGGACCTTCACACCCTCGAGCTGGGCCTTGACCTGGTTGGCCTGCTCGATGGTCTGGATCTCGTGGATCTTGCGAGCACGACGGATCTGCTCGACGTCCTTCTCGCCGCCCTTGGTCCAGCGGATCGCGAGCTTCCGCGGGATCAGGTAGTTGCGAGCGTAACCGTCCTTGACGTCGACGACGTCGCCCGCGGCACCGAGGCCGGAGACCTCGTGGGTGAGGATGATCTTCATGAGTCGGTCACCCTTCCCTTAGCGAGCAGTGGAGGTGTAGGGCAGCAGCGCCATCTCACGGCTGTTCTTGACGGCCGTGGCGACGTCACGCTGATGCTGCGTGCAGTTGCCGGTCACGCGGCGGGCACGGATCTTGCCGCGGTCGGAAATGAACTTCCGCAGCATGTTCGTGTCCTTGTAGTCCACGTACGTGACCTTGTCCTTGCAGAAAGCGCAGACCTTCTTCTTCGGCTTGCGCACAGGCGGCTTCGCCATGGTGTATCTCCTGTGTGATCAAGAAGTTGGGGGTACGACCCACCCTCGACCCGGCCGGTCCCCACGGAGCCGGCCGAAAGGCCTAGAAGGGAGGCTCGTCCGAGTAGCCGCCACCGCCGCCGGAGCCGGAGCCGGAGCCACCGCCCCAGCCGCCGCCACCCTGGCCACCGGCCGGAGCGCCGGACGCCCACGGGTCGTCGGCCGGAGCGCCGCCGCCCTGCTGACCGCCGCCGGAGCTACCGCCCCAGCCGCCGCCACCCTGGCCGCCACCGCCGCCGTAACCACCCTGGCCACCGCGACCGGCGGTCTTGGTGACCTTGGCCGTGGCGTTGCGCAGGCTCGCGCCGACTTCCTCGACGTCGAGCTCGTAGACCGTGCGCTTGACGCCCTCACGGTCCTCGTAGGACCGCTGCTTCAGCCGGCCCTGCACGATGACGCGCATGCCTCGCTGGAGCGACTCGGCGACGTTCTCCGCCGCCTGACGCCAGACTGAGCACGTCAGGAACAGGCTCTCGCCGTCCTTCCACTCGTTCGTCTGGCGGTCGAAGGTGCGGGGAGTGGACGCGACGCGGAACTTCGCGACCGCCGCACCGGACGGGGTGAAGCGCAGCTCGGGGTCATCGACAAGATTGCCGACAACCGTGATGACGGTCTCGCCTGCCATGGGGGAACCTCTCGGCGGGTTTGCTGCTGGCTGCTTGTGCTGCTACTCGAAATCCCGAGATCGGCTGAGCCGGAGGCTCAGTGGGTCTCGGGGCGGAGGACCTTGGTCCGGAGGACCGACTCGTTCAGGTTCATCTGGCGGTCGAGCTCCTTGACGACCGCAGGCTCGGCCTGCAGGTCGATGACCGAGTAGATGCCCTCGGGCTTCTTCTTGATCTCGTACGAGAGACGACGACGGCCCCAGGTGTCGACCTTCTCGACCTTTCCGCCGCCGTCACGGACGACAGAAAGGAAGTTCTCGATCAGCGGGGAGACAGCGCGCTCCTCGAGATCGGGGTCGAGGATGACCATCACCTCGTAGTGACGCATGTGGAACCCACCTCCTCTGGACTCAGCGGCCACGGTCGTTCCGTGGCAGGAGGGTTGTGATGCGTACGCAACGGTATCGGCCGCCACTGACAATCGGAGGCCAGTCGACGGTTGACCCGGCTCAGCCTGGGCAGACACCGGTGCAGACGGTACAGAGTACCCGCACACGTGCTTCCGGTTGAAATCCGGCCGCCAAGGCCGTCAATCTGTACACATCGGGTGTGTATGGCGCTACGATGCGCCGCCTTCCGCAGGAGGTGCCCCATGGCACAGGCATTGCGACCCAACACCACCGGTTCTCTCTTCGCCACGGATGGCAAGGCCCATCCCGTCCAGGACACCCTTCTCGCGGTGACCCTGGTGCTCGGACTCACGGCCTTCATCACGGCGATGTTCCCCAACCTGCATCTGATCAGTTCCTGGACGGGCCTGGTGGGGATCTTCACGGGCGCATACGGACAGTACATCTCCGTGACCACGCGTGAGCGCTTCGGGCTGATCCTGGGACTCGGCGCCTCGGCCATCGGTTTCTTCCTCGGCATGGCACATGGCGGACTCCTCGGCGGGATCATCAGCTGATCCACAACGTCGCCGGTCGTCCCACGGGGTTCGTGGGACGACCGGCGACCACACAGGTCGCATAGGGCCAGACGGGGCGCTCGCGGGGCGCAGTAGGCTTCGGCGCGAGAGCCGGAGCCCCTGTACCCATGGGGACACACCAGCCCGAGGAGCGCCCCGAATGAGCCTGACCCTGAGGACGATCAGTCGCGAGCAGCATCTGGCGTACATCCAGAGCCTGCCGGCGGCGAGCCACATGCAGGTCCCGGCCTGGGCAGACGTCAAGGCGGAGTGGCGCTCCGAGAACCTCGGCTGGTTCGACAGGAATGGCGAACTGGTGGGCGTCGGACTGGTGCTCTACCGTCAGCTGCCCAAGATCAAGCGCTATCTCGCCTACCTGCCCGAGGGCCCGGTCATCAACTGGTTCGCGCCAAATCTGGACGAGTGGATCCAGCCGATGCTCGCGCACCTCAAGAACCAGGGCGCGTTCTCCGTGAAGATGGGGCCGCCGGTGATCATCCGGCGCTGGGAGGCCAACTCCATCAAGCAGGGCATCCAGAGCCCCGATGTGAAGCGCCTGCGCGACATCGAGGCGGACTTCATCGAGCCGCGTGCCTTCGAGGTGGCGGACAAGCTGCGCCGCATGGGCTGGCAGCAGGGCGAGGACGGCGGCGCCGGCTTCGGCGACGTGCAGCCTCGCTACGTCTTCCAGGTGCCACTCGCGAACCGCTCCCTGGAAGAGGTCCACAAGAACTTCAACCAGCTGTGGCGCCGCAACATCAAGAAGGCCGAAAAGGCCGGTGTCGAGGTAGTCCAGGGCGGTTACCAGGACCTCGAGGAATGGCAGCGGCTGTACGAGATCACGGCCGTCCGCGACCACTTCCGGCCCCGCCCGCTGTCGTACTTCCAGCGCATGTGGACGGCCCTCAACACCGAGGACCCCAACCGCATGCGGCTCTACTTCGCGCGGCACAACGGTGTGAACCTGTCGGCGGCGACGATGCTGGTGGTAGGCGGGCACGTCTGGTACTCCTACGGCGCCTCCGACAACATCGGCCGTGAGGTGCGGCCCTCGAACGCGATGCAGTGGCGCATGCTGCGCGACGCCTACGCGCTCGGCGCCACCGTCTACGACCTGCGCGGCATCTCCGACTCCCTGGACGAGACGGACCATCTCTTCGGCCTGATCCAGTTCAAGGTGGGCACGGGCGGCCAGGCCGCCGAGTACCTCGGCGAGTGGGACTTCCCGCTCAACAAGCTGCTCCACAAGGCGCTCGACATCTACATGTCGCGCCGCTGACAGCGACGCGTGCCGGGCCCTCAGGCGGCCCGGCACCACCCGCCGGCCCGGCGGATCCGTCACAATTCCCCTTCAGACCTCTGACACACCACAGCCCACGAGAAAGGTTCCGGGACCGGCCATGGCGCTCACGCTCTACGTCGACACCGCGCGCTGGCGGGCACATCACAAGCACGTGCAGGAGCAGTTCCCCGGACTCGTCCCCGTCTGCAAGGGCAACGGCTACGGATTCGGCCACGAACGGCTGGCGGAAGAGGCCACGCGTCTCGGCTCGGACATCCTCGCCGTGGGCACCACGTACGAGGCAGCTCGGATCAAGGACTGGTTCGGCGGCGACCTGCTGGTACTGACGCCCTTCCGGCGCGGCGAGGAGCCCGTGCCGCTGCCGGACCGCGTCATCCGTTCGGTGTCGTCCGTGGACGGCGTCTACGGGCTCGTGGGCGCCCGTGTGGTCATCGAGGTCATGTCCTCGATGAAGCGGCACGGTGTGAGCGAGCAGGACCTGCCGCAACTGCACGCCGCCATAGAGAATGTCCGCCTCGAGGGTTTCGCCATCCACCTGCCGCTGGATCGCACCGACGGCTCCGACGCCGTCGAGGAGGTCATCGGCTGGATGGACCGGCTGCGCGCGGCCCGGCTGCCCCTGCACACGATGTTCGTCAGCCACCTCAAGGCCGAGGAACTGATCCGACTGCAGCAGCAGTTCCCGCAGACGCGTTTCCGCGCCCGCATCGGCACCCGGCTGTGGCTGGGCGACCATGAATCGACCGAGTACCGCGGAGCCGTCCTTGACGTCACGCGC
Organism: Streptomyces hygroscopicus; assembly: GCF_026168105.1. GTDB lineage: Bacteria > Actinomycetota > Actinomycetes > Streptomycetales > Streptomycetaceae > Streptomyces > Streptomyces hygroscopicus_D. Next base: position 149,556 of record NZ_LBMW01000005.1, on the reverse strand, counting down.
GTCTCCAAAGGCGACCGCTTCGGCTACCGGCAGCAGAAGGCGGCCTCGGACGGCTTCCTGGTCGTCGTGGCGGGCGGAACGTCGCACGGGGTGGGTCTGGAGGCCCCCAAGGCCCTGCACGGCGTCATGCCGCGCGCCAAGGGCGTCGCCCGGGCCGGCCTCGCGACGGTGAACCGGAACCTTTCGCCTTTCGTCTGGGCGGGCAAGCAGCGCTGGTTCGCCGAGCCCCCGCACATGCAGGTCTCGATCCTGTTCGTTCCCGCGGACGCCACGGAGCCGAAGGTCGGCGACGAACTCGTGGCCCATCTGCGGCACACGACCACACAGTTCGACCGGCTCGTGGACCGCTGAGCGCAAGGCGGGCGCACGAACAAAGGCCGTACACGGAACCCGCGTACGGCCTCGTGCGTGGCGCCTCCACGCCATGTTCGCTCAGAGCGAACCGTTGCCCGTGGGCTCCGCGCCCCGGCTGCCCCACTCCACCTGGGGCCCTTCGAAGTGCACCGCGTGGCGCGGCGGATGGGCCGCGGCGCCCAGCACGAAGACATCCGGCGCCCCGTCCAGCACACCACCCGACGGGTCGTCGTCACCGGCCCGGCGCACCATGTCCCGGTCCGGCATGAAGATGTCGCGTACGACCACGGCGCACAGGTAGAACGTCCCCAGCAGATGGACGGCGATGGCGAGTTGGTATCCCTCCGTCGGCAGGCCCTTGTGGGCGTCTCCGCTGGTCGTGTACGCGAGGTACATCCAGATGCCCAGGAAGTACGCCACCTCGCACGCCTGCCAGATCAGGAAGTCCCGCCAGCGCGGCCGGGCCAGCGCGGCGAGGGGGACCAGCCACAGCACGTACTGCGGCGAGTAGACCTTGTTGGTGAGGATGAACGCCGCCACGATCAGGAACGCAAGCTGTGCGAAGCGCGGACGGCGCGGCGCCGTCAGCGTCATCGCGGCGAGGCCCGCGCAGACAACCACCATCATGATCAAGGCACTGGTGTTGGCGACGTCCTTGGTGATCTCGATGTTGAACCAGCGCGAGATGAACAGGAAGATCGAACCGAAGTCGACGCCACGCTCCTGGCTGAAGCGGTAGAACTTCGCCCAGCCCTCGGGGGCAAGGAACATCACCGGCGCGTTGACCACGAGCCACGCGCCCACCGCGCCCAGGAGGGCGGTACAGAACTCCCGCCACCTGCCGGCCCTCCAGCACAGCACGAGGAGCGGGCCCAGCACCAGGAACGGATAGAACTTGGCGGCAGTGGCAAGACCGACCAGGACGCCGAAGGCGAGAGCCCGGCCACGCGACCACATCAGCATCGCGGCGGCCAGCAGGGCCACGGCAAGCAGATCCCAGTTGATGGTGGCGGTCAGCGCGAAGGCGGGCGCGAGGGCGACCAGGAGGCCGTCCCAGGGGCGGCGACGGTGGATCCTCGCGGTGCACACGGCGATGACCGCGGCGCACACCATGAGCATCCCTGCGTTGACCATCCAGTAGGTCTGCTCACGGGCCTGGAGGGCGCCGCTGCCCGGCGTCAGCCAGGAAGCAACCTCCATGAACACACCGGTGAGCACCGGATACTCGAGGTAGTCCATGTCGCCGGTGAGCTTGTCGAAGTAGGGCACGAGCCCATCGGCGAAACCGCGCCCCTGATAGAGGTGCGGGATGTCCGAGTAGCACGCGTGCGTGTACTGCGAGCTGGCGCCGAAGAACCAGCCGCTGTCGTAGCAGGGCAGCTTCTGGACCATGCCGAGAGCGAACATTCCGATCGCCACGAGCGCCACGACCCGCACGGGAGTCCACCAGGACGTCCCGAGCAGTGCGCGCCGTCCGATGGGACCGCCGATCAGCTCGCTGCCGGCCGCGGCGACCTCGTCCTCCTTGGTCGGCCGCACCCGGTCCGGCTCATGGACGCTCGCTCGCGTCGTCTCTGCACTGGGCATGTGCCTCATCCTGCCGCATCAGTCTGAGAAAGCACCGAGGGCCGCCACACCTGCTCGGTATGACGGCCCTCCTCCGGCCTGTGTTTCACGTGAAACGGAGCGTTTCACGTGAAACACAGTGCGTGACAGCTACCCGTTCGGGCCTCCGAAGAGCCCTCCGTTGCCATTGCCCCGGGAGCTTCCGGTACCGGTGGATTCTGTCGGCGTCGAGGTCACTCCGCCCGTGCCGCCGGCGTCCGTGCCTCCATTGCCGGTGCCACCGTTCGGGACACAGTTCCAGCCGAAGTTGCTACAGGTGTTGCTCGGCGTGGGCGAAGGGGAGAGCAGCGACTTGCTCGGCGTCGGGCTCGGCGTCGGGCTCGGCGTGATGCTCGGCGTGGGGGTGGGCGTCACGCTCGGGCTCGGAGCGCCGTTGACCACCACTCCAATGGGCTGGGGAGTCGGGAAAGACTCCGCGGGCTGCCCCTTGAGCGCTTCCGCCATGTAGTCGTGCCAGATCTCGGCGGGGAATGAGGCACCGTGAATCTTCTTCTGACCGCCTGTCCCGTACATCTGGAGGAACTGGCGGTTCTTGCTGGTCTCGTTGTCGTCCATGCGGTACATGCCGATCGCGGTCGACAGCTGCGGGGTGTACCCGACGAACCAGGCGGACTTGTTGCCGTCCGTCGTACCGGTCTTGCCCGCGACATCACGGCCCGGCAGCTGCGCGGCGGTACCGGTGCCCTTGTCGACCACGGTCTTCAGGACGTCGGTCACGTTGTCGGCGACCGCCGAGGTGAAGGCATTGGTGGGCTTCTTGACGTGCTGGAAGATCGTCCCGTCCTTGCTCGTCACCTTGTCGACCGAATACGGGTCGTTCTGGGTGCCGCTGGCGGCGAAGGTGGCGTAGGCACCTGCCATGCGGATCGCGCTCGGGGAAGAAGTGCCGATGGAGAACGACGGGTAGTTGGAGCTGGCCATGCTGGACTTCAGGATGCCCGCGTTCTCGGCCGCCTGCTCGACCTTGTCCAGGCCGACATCCATGCCCAGCTGGACGTAGGCGGAGTTGACCGATGCCCGCATCGCCTCACGAAGGTCGATCTGGTAGTTGGGCGGGTTCCCCACCGACTCGTTGCCGTCGTTCGTCTGCAGCCACTCCTTACCGTCCTTGTCGGTCCAGACGGTCTTGTCGTAGTTCTTGATCTTGAGCTTGTTCTGACCGCTGTACAGGCTCTTGGGTGAGATCTGGGTGCGTTCGTCCTGGGCTTGAGAGGGGCCCCCGTGGGGATTGCGAATGCCGTCCTGCATGGCCGCCGCCAGCACGAACGGCTTGAACGTCGAACCCACCTGGGCACCGGTCGAGTCGGCGTTGTTGGTGAAGTGCTTGGTGGCGTCCTCACCGCCGTAGATCGCCTCGATGGCACCGGAGGCCGGGTTCACAGAGGCTCCGCCGAACTGGACGTGTGTGTCCGTGTTCGGGCGCAGCTTGGGCTTGATGTTGGCCTGCTGGACTTTCTTGACGGCCTTCTCGAGCTCATCGACCTTCTTCCGGTTGAAGGTCGTGTGGATCTGGTAGCCACCCTGCCGCAGCTTGTCCGGAGTGATCCCGGTCTCACTGCTGTGGGTCATGAGGTAGCTGTTGGCCAGGTCGACGAGATAACCGATCTGACCGCTGAGCCGGGTGTTGGACCGCGGGTTCTGGACCGTGGGCAGCGTTGTGTACTTTGCCCGCTCCGCGGCGCTCAGGTGGCCGTACTGGACCATCTTGTTGAGCGTGTCCTGCATCTGCGCCAGGGCCCGCTTGCTGTTGGCCTGGGGAGTGGCGGCCGGGTCGATGGACGTCGCACCCGCCGGGTCGTAGTAGGTGGCGCCCTTGACCATCGCCGCCAGGAAGGCACACTCGCCCGGGTTCAGGCTCTTGGCTTCCTTGTTGAAGTAGGCGCGGGACGCCGCCTGGAGGCCGTAGGCGCCGCGGCCGAAGTACGCCGAGTTCAGGTAGCCGGCCATGATCTGGTCCTTGGGGACCACGGCACCCACCTTGATCGCGACGAAGATCTCCTTGAATTTCCGGGAGACGGTCTGCGACTGGTCGTTCAGCATCGCGTTCTTGACGTACTGCTGCGTGATGGTCGAGCCACCCTGTGTTTGGCCACCGCGCGCCATGTTGAGGACGGCGCGTGCGATGCCGCTCGGGTCGACACCGCTGTCGGTCTCGAAGGTCTTGTTCTCCTGCGAGATCACGGCGTACCGCATCTCCCTGGGGATCTCCGAGTAGTTGATGATCTGCCGGTTGATCTCACCGCCGGTGGCGACCATCGGCGTGCCGTCGGACCAGTAGTAGACGTTGTTCTGCGCGGTCGCGGTCTGGGCCACGTTCGGGACGCTCACCATCGCGTACCCAATGCCCGCTACCGCGACCAGGCTCCCTATGAAGCCGATGAACAGGCCCGTCACCAGCTTCCACGACGGCAGCCAGCGCCCGACCCCGGACTTGCCTGCACGCGGGTAGTCGATGAAGTGCTTCTTGGCGGGGGCGGGGTTGCGCCCTCTGCCCCGACCAGGCCCGCTCGGACCACCGGGACCGTATCCCGGCTCCTCGGACCCTCTCCGTCGTGCGCCCCCACTTCTCTGTGCCGCCCGCCGGGCCTCGGCACGACCACCGTACGGGCGCTCCTCACCTCCCGCTCCATAGGAAGCGGACGGGGACCCGGTGGCGCCTCGCGGTGTCGCGCGGCGGCCGGAGGGCGGCGACTGGCCGCGTCGGGCCGCGGCACGTCCGCCTCCCTGCGGCTGCGGCGGTTTGCGACGGTGCTCGCTCATCGAACGACTACTCCTCGGGCAGGCGCATCCTGGCGCGCCTGGAGACGGCGGCTGGTTTCCGGTCCCCCCGAAGTACGGATGCGGTCGTTTTGTCATTCACCCGTACTGCACCAAGGACGAGGACGCCTCCTGCCGTCACTCGGTTCCCGTTGGTGTGCATGCCGCACAGACTACGCACCGCCAAAACCCCCCGAGCTCATAAGTTCACCCCAAATCAGGCAACTCGCATCCTACGAATCGGTGATGTGACCCCGTTCACCATGCCCCCTCTTGTCGCATACGGAGACGCGTTCTATCGTCATGATGTATCGAGTCGATACATCAGCTCGACATAAAGACCATGCGACGAGACAGCGACAGGAGGGAGGCGCGCATGAGCCGGCGTTCCGGGATCCTCGAGTTCGCCGTCCTGGGCCTGCTCCGCGAGTCCCCGATGCACGGCTATGAGCTGCGCAAGCGACTCAATACATCACTGGGTGTATTTCGCGCGTTCAGCTATGGGACGCTCTACCCCTGCCTCAAGACGCTGGTCACGAACGGCTGGTTGACCGAGGAGTCGGGCGGCGACCCGGACGACGCCCTCGCCGCTCCGCTCTCAGGACGCCGCGCCAAGATCGTCTACCGGTTGACGGCGGAAGGTAAGGAGCACTTCGAGGAACTGCTCTCCCAGACGGGTCCTGACGCCTACGAGGACGAGCACTTCGCCGCTCGTTTCGCCTTCTTCGGACAGACGTCCCGTGATGTCCGCATGCGCGTCCTCGAGGGGCGCCGCAGCCGACTGGAGGAGCGTCTGGAGAAGATGCGCGTCTCGCTGGCGCGCACCCGGGAGCGCCTCGACGACTACACCCTCGAGCTCCAGCGCCACGGGATGGAGTCCGTGGAGCGCGAAGTGCGCTGGCTGAACGAGCTCATCGAGAGCGAGCGGGCCGGACGGGACCTCAGGGGTTCCGCCGCCGACGGCTCCGCTCACGACAGCACATCTGGAGAGACGGGCGGCCTGCCCCGGCACCGGGACAGCACCCGGCCGGATCCGTCCGACGACACCACCACGTGAGGTCCAGTCGGGGCTTCACCTCGTACACACAGGGAGCAACCGGAATGGGTTCGGTTCGCGTAGCCATCGTCGGCGTGGGCAACTGCGCCGCATCGCTGGTGCAGGGAGTCGAGTACTACAAGGACGCCGACCCGGCGTCCAAGGTGCCGGGTCTGATGCATGTTCAGTTCGGCGACTACCACGTCCGTGACATCGAGTTCGTCGCCGCGTTCGACGTGGACGCCAAGAAGGTCGGCCTCGACCTGGCGGACGCCATCGGCGCCTCCGAGAACAACACCATCAAGATCTGCGACGTCCCGACCACTGGCGTGACGGTCCAGCGCGGCCACACCCTCGACGGTCTCGGCAAGTACTACCGCGCCACCATCGAGGAGTCCGCCGAGGAGCCGGTCGACGTCGTCCAGGTCCTCAAGGACCGGCAGGTCGACGTCCTCGTCTGCTACCTGCCCGTCGGCTCCGAGGACGCGGCGAAGTTCTACGCCCAGTGCGCCATCGACGCCAAGGTCGCCTTCGTCAACGCCCTCCCGGTCTTCATCGCCGGCACGAAGGAATGGGCGGACAAGTTCACCGAGGCGGGCGTGCCGATCGTCGGTGACGACATCAAGTCGCAGGTCGGCGCCACCATCACGCACCGCGTCATGGCGAAGCTGTTCGAGGACCGGGGCGTCGTCCTGGACCGCACCATGCAGCTGAACGTCGGCGGCAACATGGACTTCAAGAACATGCTCGAGCGTGACCGCCTGGAGTCGAAGAAGATCTCCAAGACGCAGGCCGTCACCTCCCAGATCCCCGACCGGGACCTCGGCGAGAAGAACGTCCACATCGGCCCGTCCGACTACGTGGCCTGGCTCGACGACCGCAAGTGGGCGTACGTCCGCCTCGAGGGCCGTGCCTTCGGCGACGTCCCGCTGAACCTGGAGTACAAGCTCGAGGTGTGGGACTCCCCGAACTCCGCGGGTGTCATCATCGACGCCCTGCGCGCCGCGAAGATCGCCAAGGACCGCGGCATCGGCGGCCCCGTGCTGTCCGCGTCCTCGTACTTCATGAAGTCCCCGCCGGTCCAGTACTTCGACGACGAGGCCCGCGAGAGCGTCGAGAAGTTCATCCGGGGCGAGGTCGAGCGCTAGGACCGTCCGTCGCTGGTCCTGACCGGGTCCCCGGGCCATGTGCCCGGGGACCCTGCGTGTATGTGAGGCTGTGCCTCATGTCCGTCGTGCGCGACCTGAGTGTTCTGCTGCGCTTCCAGGGCTTCCGGCGCCTGCTCGCCGTACGGCTGCTCTCCCAGGGGGCCGACGGCGTCTACCAGGTCGCGCTCGCCACCTATGTCGTCTTCTCCCCCGAGAAGCAGGCATCGGCCGCCGCCGTCGCCTCCGCGATGGCCGTGCTGCTCCTGCCGTACTCGCTCGTCGGCCCCTTCGCGGGTGTCCTGCTGGACCGCTGGCGACGCCGCCAGGTCTTCCTCTACGGCAACCTCCTACGGACCCTGCTGGCCTGCGCGACGGCCGCCCTCATGCTGAGCCATGTCCCGGACTGGCTCTTCTACGTCTCGGCGCTGTGCGTCACCGCGGTCAACCGCTTCGTCCTCGCGGGCCTGTCCGCGGCGCTGCCCCGGGTGGTCGACGACGAACGTCTGGTGATGGCCAACTCGCTCTCACCGACGGCCGGGACGCTCGCCGCCACCGCGGGCGGCGGACTCGCCTTCGCCGTACGCCTGGTGGCTGCGGACTCGGACGCCGCGGTGGTGCTGCTGGGCGCGGCCCTGTATCTCGCCGCCGCTCTCGCTTCGTTGAGCCTGGCACCGAACCTGCTGGGTCCCGACCGGGAGTCGATGCCGCCACGGCTGGGCAGGGCCGTCGTCGACGCCACCCGCGACCTGGTGGCGGGCGTACGGCATCTGGCGGCCCCTCCGCGGCGGGAGGCAGCCTGGGCACTGGCGGCGATGACGCTGATGCGGTTCTGCTACGGCGCGCTGCTGGTGCTTCTGCTGATGCTGTGCCGGTACGCCCTGTCTTCGAACCCGAAAGAGGGACTCGCTCTGCTGGGTGTGGCGCTGGGGGTGTCCGGCGCCGGGTTCTTCGCCGCGGCCGTCGTGACGCCGTGGGCCGCGGGACGGCTCGGTCCACGCCGTTGGATCGTTGTGTGCGCCGCGGCCGCCGCGGTTCTCGAACCCGCGCTCGGCCTCCCGTTCGCCACCGTTCCCCTGATGGTCGCGGCCTTCGTCCTGGGGCTGATCACCCAGGGCGCGAAGATCTCCACGGACACGATCGTCCAGTCCACGGTCGAGGACGGTTTCCGCGGCCGTATCTTCTCCGTCTACGACGTGCTCTTCAACGTCGCCTTCGTCGGTGCGGCCGGTGTTGCCGCCCTGATGCTGCCGCCTGACGGTCGCTCAGCCGTCCTGGTGGTCACGGTCGCTGTTATCTACGCCGCAATTGCTATGACTATGTCCCGTTTTGAAAGTCAGTAAGTGTCACATCAAGGCTACGGAGCCCCTCTGAGCTTCAGAGTTGTCCGTGGGGACCGGTAACTTACGGGCGTCTTATATGCGCACCCACGTTCGAGGGGGACCCCCAAAGTGACCACTCCGCCGCCCCAGGGCCCGAATCCGTACGCCCAGCAGCCCACCATGCCTATGGGGCAGCAGCCCGGCCAACCGGGAGTTCCGCCGCAGGGTCCCTACGCGCCGTTCCCGAACCAGGGCGCTCCGGCCCCGGTACCGCCGCAGGCCGGTTCGGGCAAGCGTGCGAGCAAGAAAGCGCTGCGCATCGTCGGGGCCATCGTCGTCGTCATCATCGGCTTGGCCGTGAAGTTCGGCATCGGTTGGTGGGCCAGCGAGACCGATGCCGAGACGACGTCGGTGGGCGCCTGTATGCACAACGACGGCTCGGACTCCAAGGCCAACCTCACGGAGGTCGACTGCTCCTCCAGCGGAGCCCAGTACAAGGTCGTCCAGAAGTTTGACGGCAGCAGCGACCAGGACAAGTGCCAGGCGGTCAAGGAGGCGACGAGCGCCTACGTCCAGTACGGCAACGGCCATGACGTGGTGCTCTGCCTGAAGGACAACAAGTAAGAACCTGGATGGCCCATAACAGTGGGGCGGTGTTTCACGTGAAACACCGCCCCACTGTGCGTCCCGGGGTCATGTTTCACGTGAAACATGACCCGGACCCATGGATCAGGAGCTCTGCTCAGCCCACCAGTCCTTGAGTGCCTTCACCGCGGCGTCATGCTCCATCGGACCATGCTCCAGACGCAGCTCCAGCAGGAACTTGTACGCCTGGCCGACCACCGGGCCGGGACGGACTCCCAGGATCTCCATGATCTGGTTGCCGTCCAGGTCAGGGCGGATCGCGTCCAGCTCCTCCTGCTCCTGGAGCTGGGCGATGCGCCTCTCCAGACCGTCGTACGCGCGCGAGAGCGCGGTCGCCTTGCGCTTGTTGCGAGTGGTGCAGTCGGACCTGGTCAGCTTGTGGAGCCGGTCGAGGAGCGGACCCGCGTCACGGACATAGCGGCGCACCGCGGAGTCCGTCCATTCTCCTGTGCCGTAGCCATGGAAGCGCAGGTGGAGTTCGACCAGGCGCGCAACGTCCTTCACCAGGTCGTTGGGATACTTCAGCTCCGTCATCCGCTTCTTGGTCATCTTCGCGCCCACCACCTCGTGGTGATGGAAGGAGACCCGACCGTCCTTTTCAAAGCGGCGCGTCCTCGGCTTGCCGATGTCGTGCAGCAGCGCGGCAAGCCGCAGGGTCAGGTCCGGGCCATCCTCCTCCAGCGCCATCGCCTGCTCCAGCACGATCAGCGTGTGGTCGTAGACGTCCTTGTGCCGGTGGTGCTCGTCACGTTCCAGCCGGAGTGCGGGAAGCTCCGGCAGGACATGGTCGGCGAGACCGGTCCCGGACAGCAGCGTCAGCCCCTTGCGCGGGTGGGCGGACAGGATGAGCTTGTTCAGTTCGTCACGTACCCGCTCGGCGGACACGATCTCGATCCGCCCGGCCATCTCCTTCATGGCCGTGACGACCTCAGGAGCGACCTCGAAGTCCAGCTGGGCCGCGAAGCGCGCGGCGCGCATCATCCGCAGCGGGTCGTCCGAGAACGAGTCCTCAGGGGCTCCCGGTGTACGCAGGACCTGGGCGGCGAGGTCGTCGAGACCGCCGTACGGGTCGATGAACGCCTTCTCGGGCAACGCGACCGCCATCGCATTGACGGTGAAATCGCGCCGGACCAGGTCCTCCTCGATGGTGTCGCCGTACGACACCTCGGGCTTACGGGAGGTGCGGTCGTACGCCTCGGAGCGGTACGTCGTCACCTCGATCTGGTAGCCGTCCTTCTGGGCACCGACCGTCCCGAAGGCGATCCCGACCTCCCATGTGGCGTCCGCCCACGGCCGTACGATCTTCAGGACGTCCTCGGGGCGGGCGTCGGTCGTGAAGTCGAGGTCGTTGCCGAGCCGGCCGAGGAGGGCATCCCGCACCGAGCCGCCGACCAGGGCGAGTGAGAACCCGGCCTCCTGGAAACGGCGGGCGAGGTCGTCGGCGACAGGGGAGACCCGCAGCAGTTCACTCACCTCGGGGCGCTGCACCTGACTCAGGGCACGGGGATTGGCTTCGTTGGCGTTCGGCACAACAGAAAAGGGTACGTGGCCCGGGCTGCGGCGAGCGCCTCCATTAAACCTGCACAAGCGTTCCGTAAGCATGCATAAGCGCCATGTATCCATGCACCCTGGATACAGACATATTCGGGACAGCCCGGGCGCGCGCTTCCGATCTTGTGACGCGGTCCGCGGCACTTCCCTTGCGCGCACATCGTTACCATGCCTGGACGCACATTCCGACGACCACTGACGACGACGAGGGACGGACGAACGCGTGGCCGAGGCGGCAGACTCCCAGGGGATGAGTTCCTCACCTGCCCGCCGGTGGCTCCGGCGCACCGCGGCGCTGCTCGCGGGCGCGCCCCTGCTGGCCGGTCTGCTGCAGCTGCCCGCCGGCCCGGCGGCGCACGCCGACGAGAAGGGCTCACCGACGGCGGCCGACGGCAGCCGTACGGTCGCCGTCTCCCTGAACTCGCTCAGTCCCAGCGTGCCGACCGACGGCGACACCCTCACCGTCACCGGCACGGTCACGAACAACGGCAAGCAGCCCATCACGGACGCCCATGTGGGACTGCGCGTCGGCTCGTCCCTGAGCAACCGGGCCTCCATCGACAGCGCCGCCCGGCGTACCGGCTTCCTGCCGAGCGTCGACGGGAGCGAGGTCGACGGGAAGTATGCCGAGAAGTTCACCAAGATCGACCCGGGGTCCTCGCAGGACTTCAGCGTCTCCGTGCCCGTCAAGGAGCTGAACCTCGACTCCGACGGGGTCTATCCGCTCGGTGTCTCCCTCTCCGGCCAGACCGCCGCGCAGCCTTACGAGCAGGTACTCGGCATCCAGCGGACGTTTCTGCCCTGGGAACCCGACAGCGCCGCGACCAAGACGAAGACGGCGTACCTCTGGCCGCTGATCTCATCCGTCCACATGACTGTGGAGACCCTTCCCAATCAGCAGCAGACGCCCGTCTTCCAGAACGACGACCTGGCCAAGGAGATCTCTCCGGGCGGCCGGCTCTCCCAGCTCCTGGCGCTGGGCAAGAACCTCGATGTCACCTGGGTGATCGATCCCGACCTGCTCGCCTCGGTGGACGCGATGACGGGCAGCTACGGCGTCAAGGGCAACGGCGACACGGTCGCGGCGGGCAAGAACCAGGCGGTCGCCAAGCAGTGGCTCGGCGATCTCGAGAAAGCTGTCCAGAACAAGGAGGTCGTCGCCCTCCCCTTCGCCGACCCCGACCTGGCCTCGATCGCCCACAACGGCAGGAACGTCACCGGTTCCCTGAGCCACCTCAAGGACGCCACGGATGTGGCCGCGAGCACCGTGGAGACCGTCCTCCACGTGAATCCCGACACAGACTTCGCCTGGCCCGTCGACGGCGCGATCGACCCCTCGATCGTCAAGGTCGCCACGTCCGCGGGCGCCGACAAGGTGATCGCCCGCAGTGACAGCCTCCAGGAGACCGGCAGCCTGCCCTACACGCCCACCGCGGCGCGCCCCATCGGCGGCGGCACCACGGCGGTGGTCACGGACGACGACCTGTCGACCGCCTTCGAGGACGACATGACCTCGGCCGACAGCTCCACGCTCGCCGTGCAGGAGTTCCTCGCCCACAGCCTGATGATCAATCTTGAGGAGCCGCAGAAGCAGCGCAGCATCGTGGTCGCCCCGCAGCGGATGCCGTCCGCGAGCCAGGCCCAGTCGATGGCACAGGCGCTGACGGCCCTCCAGGGCAGCAATTGGTCACAGTCCGACGACCTGTCCGCGGCCGCCAAGGCCAAGCCGGACCCGAGGGCCGCGACCAGGGTGCCGTCCGTCTACCGCTACCCGTCGTCGCTGCGCAAGGCGGAGCTGCCGGAGTCGGCGTTCCAGCAGACCGAAGACACCCAGGACAAGCTCGACAGCTTCAAGGTGATCCTCACCGACCCGGCACGGGTCGTCACGCCCTTCGGACGGGCCATAGACCGCGCCATGTCCACCTCCTGGCGCGGAAGCGCCACCCAGGCATCGACCTTCCGCCAGGGCGTGGAGGCGTACCTCGACGGGCTCACCGACCAGGTCAGGCTGATCGAGAAATCCGAGACGAAGCTCTCAGGCCGCAGCGCGACGATCCCCGTGACGGTGCAGAACAACCTCATGCAAGGGGTCAACCATCTGGTGCTGCGGCTGACCTCGGAGCAGCCCACCCGGTTGAAGGTCGGGAACGGGCCCTACACCGAGCAGCCCATCACCGTCTCGGGCGGGCACAGCCAGTCCGTGAAGTTCACCACCACGGCCAATGCCAACGGCCGGGCCGCCGTGGTCGCCCAGCTCTTCACGGAGGACGGGCAGGCCTACGGCCCCGCCGTCACCTTCGACGTGAATGTCACGGAGATCACGCCGACGGTGATGCTGGTCATCGCCGGTGGCGTCCTGCTGCTGGTCCTTGCCGGGTTCCGCATGTACACCCAGCGCAAGCGTCTGGCCACGCGGCAGACCGATGAGGAGGCGCAGGGCGGCACCCAGGACCCGGACACCACCGCGCAGGACGGGGATCTGAACGGCTCCGCGGACAGCCCCGTAGACACGGACGACACCGAACGTTCCGCCAAAGCTTCCGAACAGGAGTCGGACGGGGAGAGCCGGGCAGACGCCCCGGAGCAGCCGAGTGACCCGGCACCGGACACCGCACCGGAAAGCGCCGACCCGTCCGGCACGGGTGAGAGAGTGGACCGTTGAGCGATGTCGTGGCCGGTGGGCCTGGGGAGTATGAGGTGGGGTATCCATGAACGCGCCGTACGACGGTGACCGCGGTCAGGGCGCCGTGGGCAGCTCGGGTCACCCCGAAAGCCCGCCGCCCCAGGAGCCCGGCCAGGTGCCTCCCCAGCCCCCGGCGGACATGTACCTCCAGGACGCCTACGACCAGGACCCCTACCGCGCTCAGGACCTCTCCGCCCAGGATCCGGTGACGGAGGCGCTCTACGACCGCGCCGCACATCCCCCGCCGCCACCGGGCACCTACCCACCGCCACAGTCCTTGTACGCACAGCCACCGGCCCCGCAGTACACCCCGGACCCGCGTGTGTGGGCCCAGCCACCCGCGCCCGAGCCCGAGGGGCCCACTCAGCACCTGCCGTACGGCGACGACCCCCGTACGACCCAGTTCGTGGGCGTCGACGACCTGGTCACCCAGGCCGGCGAGGAGCGCCACGAGCCGGACGCCTTCGCCCATCTCTTCCGGGACCAGCAACAGGGCGGCGGGCCCTACGGGCGATCGCCGTCCGTACCCGGCCCGGCAACCTCACCTTCCCCGGCCCAGAACCCGGCGGGGCAGTACCCGGGACAGGCCTATTCCTCCGCTTCCCCGGGGGCCGGTGCGTACGCCACCACGCCCATCCCTGCCGGAGAGGCCGCATCGGCGCCCGCGCCCGTACCGGCCGCCGCTGCCACTCCCGCGACCGCCCCCGTACCCGCGGCGAAAAAGGGTGGGCGGGCCTCCGGCCTGCTCAAGTCCAGCGCCGTGATGGCAGCCGGCACGATGGTCTCCCGCCTCACCGGCTTCATCCGCTCTGCAATGATCGTTTCGGCGCTGGGCGTCAGCGTGCTCGGCGACACCTTCCAGGTCGCCTACCAGCTGCCGACGATGATCTACATCCTCACTGTCGGCGGCGGCCTCAACTCCGTCTTCGTGCCGCAGCTCGTGCGCGCCATGAAGGAGGACGAGGACGGCGGTGAGGCGTACGCCAACCGGCTGCTGACCCTGGTCATGGTGGCCCTGGGCGCCCTCACCGCGGTCGCGATCTTCGCCGCACCGCTCCTGATCCGTCTGCTGTCCGACTCCGTGGCCAGCGATCCGGCGGCCAACGCGGTCGGCGTCACCTTCGTCCGCTACTTCCTGCCGTCGATCTTCTTCATGGGGATCCACGTGGTGATGGGGCAGATCCTGAATGCCCGCGGGAAGTTCGGCGCGATGATGTGGACCCCGGTCCTCAACAACATCGTCATCATCGTGACGCTCGGCATGTTCATCTGGGTGTACGGCACCGCGGAACACTCCGGGATGAAGGTCACGAACATCCCGCCGGAGGGCCAGCGCCTGCTCGGCGTCGGCGTTCTGCTGGGACTCGTGGTCCAGTCCCTCGCGATGATCCCCTATCTGCGGGAGACCGGATTCCGGCTGCGGCTCCGCTTCGACTGGAAGGGCCACGGCCTCGGCAAGGCCGCCACGCTCGCCAAGTGGACCGTCCTCTTCGTCCTCGCCAACCAGGCGGGCGCGCTCGTCGTGTCCCAGCTGTCCACGGCCGCGGGCAAGCACGCTCGCGTCGACGGCACCGGCTTCGCCGCCTACGCGAACGCCCAGCTGATCTGGGGCCTGCCCCAGGCGATCATCACGGTCTCCCTGATGGCCGCCCTGCTCCCGCGCATCTCGCGCTCAGCCTCCGAGGGCGACGGCGGAGCCGTCCGCGACGACATCTCCCAGGGCCTGCGCACGACGGCCGTCGCGATCGTGCCGATCGCCTTCGGGTTCGTTGCGTTCGGCATCCCCATGTGCACGCTGATCTTCGGCTCCTCCGGTACCGGCGGCGCCACCAACATGGGCTACATGCTGATGGCCTTCGGTCTCGGCCTCATCCCGTACTCCGTGCAGTACGTGGTGCTCCGCGCGTTCTACGCGTACGAGGACACGCGCACACCCTTCTACAACACGGTCATCGTCGCGGCCGTCAACGCGGGTGCCTCGACCGTGTGCTACTACGTCCTCCCGGCCCGCTGGGCCGTGATCGGCATGGCGGCCTCGTACGGCCTCGCGTACGCCATCGGTGTCGGTGTGGCGTGGGCCCGGCTGCGCAAGCGGCTGGGCGGCGATCTGGACGGCGCCCGGGTGCTGCGAACGTACGCGCGCCTCGGCATCGCCTCGGTACCGGCCACTCTGCTGAGCGGAGCCGCCTGCTACGAAATCGGCCACACGCTGGGCCAGGGCGTCGGCGGCTCGCTCGCCGCCCTGCTCGGCGGTGGAGCTCTTCTCCTCGGTGTCTTCTACATCGCCGCGCGGAAGATGCGCATCGAGGAACTCAACTCAATGGTGGGCATGGTCCGCGGGCGCCTGGGGCGCTGAGGCGGGGGTACGCGCACAACCATCGTCCGTCGCCGTGTGTCGTGCATAGCAGCGGACTGTGGGCACAATTGGTTTCTGCGTCGGACAGCGCGCAACGGATGGGGAGGCAGGAACGACGGTGGCGGAACGGAGCACGGCTGCCGTCGACGTGGCAGACAACAGCGGCGATGAGCCGCTGGCCGCCAAGGCGGACCAGTCCACGTCCGACGGGGTGGCCCAGGACCGGGAGCGGATCACGAACGCCGACGAGGCACAGGGGAGCGGTGGGACCGAGTGTCCCGGGAAGGCCTCGACGCCCGAGTTGCACAGTGGTCACAAGCTCGCCAGACGCTACCGACTCGAGGAGTGCGTCACCCGTCTGGACGGATTCAGCAGCTGGCGTGCGGTGGACGAGAAACTCCGCCGCGCCGTCGGCGTCCACATCCTTCCCGCAGACCATGTGCGGGCGCGTTCGGTACTGGCCGCCGCCCGCTCCTCCGCGCTGCTCGGGGACCCCCGCTTCGTGCAGGTCCTGGACGCCGTCGAGGAGAACGATGTCGTCTATGTGGTGCATGAGTGGCTGCCCGACGCCGTCGAACTGACCACGCTGCTCGCCACCGGGCCGCTCGAGGCCCACGACGCCTACCAGATGGTCACCCAGGTCTCCCAGGCGATGGCCGCCGCCCACCGCGAGGGCCTCGCCCATCTGCGCCTGAACCCGGGCACCGTGCTGCGTACGTCCTCCGGTCAATGGCGCATCCGCGGCCTCGCCGTGAACGCCGCGCTGCGCGGCATCGGCTCCGACACGCCGCAGCGCACCGATACGGAGGCCATCGGCGCGCTCCTGTATGCAGCCCTGACCCAACGCTGGCCCTACGAGGACGATGCCTACGGACTGTCCGGGCTGCCCAAGGGCGTCGGCCTGATCGCCCCCGACCAGGTGCGCGCCGGCGTCCACCGCGGTCTGTCCGAGCTGTCCATGCGCGCCCTGGCCAACGACGGCGCGACCGCCTCCCGCCACGAGTCCCCGTGCACGACGCCCGAGGAACTGGTGAAGGCGATCGGTGAGATGCCCCGCATCCGCCCGCCGGAGCTCGCGTTCACGGCACCGCCCGAATACCAACGCACGACGTACCAGCAGGGCACGTACGGTCATCCCTCGACCCATCCGGGCGCCACCCAGCCCGTCGCGACCCCGCCGCCGCCGCTCCAGAGCCGTACCGGCAAGGCCCTCAAGTGGGCCGTCTCGGCACTGCTCATCGCCGCGCTGGGTCTCGGCAGCTGGCAGTTGGCGGAGGCCCTGATGGACCAGGGCAAGAAGTCCGACAACACGAAGCAGAACCAGACGACGGACGGGAACGACAAGAACGGCGGCACCAACTCCAAGCCGGTCAAGGCGCTCACGATCCAGGGAGCCCAGGAGTTCGTCGCGAAGGGCGATGCCCAGCACCCCGATGACGTCGGCAAGACGTACGACGGCAGCGACTCGACGTACTGGAGGACCAACACCTTCGTAAGCGGTCCGACCCTCGCCCCGTACAAGCCGGGCGTGGGGATCGTCTACGATCTCGGCTCGGCGCAGGCACCCGCCACGGCGACCATCGGGCTCCGCTACGCGGGCAATCACACGACGGTGGACCTCTACGCGGCCGATTCGCTGACGCCGTCGTCGTTGGACTCGATGCAAAAGATCGGCAGCGTCACGACGAGCGGAACCAACGCAAGAGTGAAGGTCACCAAGCCGGTGAAGACCCAGTACGTCCTCGTATGGATCACCGCTGTGCCGTACTCGGGAGCGGACCCGAGCTCGTACACCGGCGAGGGTTACAAGCAGGCCATCACCGAGGTGAAGTTCAGGGGCTGACGCGCCACTTGTACCGTCAGGAGCGGTCAGGCTCGCTCGATCACCGAGTGCAGCAACGGAAAGACGCTCTACGGCTCGTGGGTTGGCCGCGGAACGTGGCGCATCGAGGGCGAGTGCGGCGTCTGCCGGGTGGTCGCAGGACGCCCGCGGGCGCGGCTAGCAGCAACACGGAATGGACGGAACGGGGAGCCCTTCGACAACTCGGTGGGCCCCCGGTTCCGTCCATGGTGGCATCGGAGCCGGCCGCGGAAAGATCCTCGCCACCCACCTCAACCGACCTGACTCTGTGGCATCCTGTTGGTCGGGCTTCCGAGTTGGGTAATAGCGTCACGGTTGGCTCCCCTAAGGACTCGGGGGAAATGCGTGGATAACGGATCGGGTCAAACCGAATTCTCTGATTCTGATCTCCTCGCCCGTCATGTCGACGGCGACCCCGACGCCTTCGGTGAGCTCGTACGGCGGCATCGCGACCGGCTGTGGGCCGTGGCCCTGCGGACGCTGGGGGACCGCGAGGAAGCCGCCGACGCCGTCCAGGACGCCCTTGTCTCGGCCTACCGGGCCGCCCATACCTTTCGCGGCCAGTCGGCCGTCACGACCTGGCTGCACCGGATCACAGTGAACGCCTGCCTGGACCGCGCTCGAAAGGCCGCGTCCAGGAAGACTTCCCCCGTCGACGACACGGAACGGCTGGAGCAGCTCCTGGAGCCGCATGAGTCGGCATCCGCCCCGGCCGAGCGCAACGAGCTGCACCGCGAGTTGCTGGAAGCCCTGGGCACCCTTTCGCCCGACCAACGAGCCGCCCTCGTCCTGGTGGACATGCAGGGCTACCCCGTGGCGGAGGCCGCCCACATCCTCGATGTTCCGACCGGAACCGTGAAGAGCCGCTGTGCCCGGGGCAGAGCGAGACTGCTGCCGCTGCTCACCCACTTGCGGACCGAGAGCGGCGGCGAGGACGGCAAGAAGTCGGACGGCGGACGGAACCGGGGGCGCGGGGCATCCGTCCCACCCGCAGCGGGACCACGAGAAGCGGGGCCAAGCGATTCAGCTGCTGTGAAGGGCGGAGGTGGGCGAGCGTGACATCCACGACCGACACAGCCGGGCACCCGGAGGTCGAAGAGCTCTCCGACCTCAGCGAAGGTCTCCTTCCGTCTGCCCGCACTGCCGACGTACGACGGCATCTGGACTACTGCGCCCTCTGTGCCGACGTCTATGACTCCCTCGAGGAGATCCGCGGCCTTCTGGGCACCGTATCGGGCCCGCCGCGGATGCCCGACGATGTGGCGAGCCGTATCGACGCCGCGCTCGCCGCAGAGGCGCTCCTGAACGCGACGGCTCCAGACACCGCCGCGAATACGCCCTCCTCCGACCTCGCCGTGGCACATGTTTCACGTGAAACATCGCCCTCCTTCCCGGACGACCGTCCTTCGGGGCACGCCCGCGCAGCCACTGGACCGGGGCGCACGCCACGCACACGCCGCGGCCGCAGGGTCGTCGCCCTGGGAGCCGTCATTGCGGCCGCTGCCCTCGGCCTGGGCGCGCTGCTGGTGCAGACACTGGGCAATGACTCGGGCAAGGCTCCACCGACGGCCGCCCCGGAGACCGACGCAGCACACACCTACTCCGAGAGCTCGCTGCAGAGCCAGGTGGCGGGACTGCTCGCAGCGAAGAAGACGAACGAAGGCCGATCAGGCAGTGCCAGGCCCTGGAGCGCCGAATCCGACTCCGGGACGACAGGGTCCACAGGTATGCGGCCGAACAAGACCTTCCAGGACACCACCGTCAATGTGCCGAGCTGCATCGGGACAGCCATACACACCAACGAGGCTCTGCTCGCCGCAGACAAGGGTGTGTACCAGGGAAGGGCCGTCTATCTCGTCGTCACGCCCGCCGCCTCCGACAACACCAGGGTCACGGCCTACATCGTCGACGCCGCGTGCGTGCAGTCCTCGGCCGCGACGGGCAAGGTACTGCTGACCCACTCGTACGCCCGCTCCTGAGGCTCCTGTACGGGACGGTTCCTGCCCAAGTGCCGCTTGGCATCTGTGTGCGATGCCGTGTCTCCGTGTGCCCGGACACACCGGGAATGCTGGCCCCTTAGGATCCGTTGGGTGGGGTGAGAGCAGAGAGAGCCTCCCACCGGCAGTAGCAGCACTCTCCAAAGACAAGGAATGAAGCCGTGAGCGACGTCCGTAACGTGATCATCATCGGCTCCGGGCCCGCCGGCTACACGGCGGCGCTCTACACCGCGCGCGCGTCGCTGAAGCCGCTGGTGTTCGAAGGTGCCGTCACCGCGGGCGGAGCCCTGATGAACACCACCGAAGTCGAAAACTTCCCCGGCTTCCAGGACGGCATCATGGGCCCCGAGCTCATGGACAACATGCGTGCGCAGGCCGAGCGCTTCGGTGCCGAGCTGGTCCCGGACGACGTCGTCGCCGTCGACCTCACCGGTGAGATCAAGACCGTTACGGACACCGTCGGCACTGTCCACAAGGCGAAGTCCGTCATCGTCGCCACCGGCTCTCAGCACCGCAAGCTGGGCCTGCCGAACGAGGATGCCCTCTCTGGCCGTGGTGTGTCCTGGTGCGCCACCTGTGACGGCTTCTTCTTCAAGGACCAGGACATCGCCGTGATCGGCGGCGGCGACACCGCTATGGAGGAGGCCACCTTCCTCTCCCGCTTCGCCAAGTCCGTCACCGTCGTCCACCGCCGTGACACCCTGCGCGCGTCCAAGGCCATGCAGGAACGCGCCTTCGCCGACCCGAAGATCAGCTTTGTCTGGGACAGCGAGGTCGCCGAGATCAAGGGCGACCCGAAGCTCGAGAGCCTGACGCTGCGCAACCTGAAGACCGGAGAGCTCACGGAGCTGCCGGTGACCGGCCTGTTCATCGCAATCGGACACGACCCGCGCACCGAGCTCTTCAAGGGCCAGCTGGAACTGGACGAGGAGGGGTACCTGAAGGTCACCTCACCCTCCACCCGGACCAACCTCACCGGCGTCTTCGGCGCCGGCGACGTCGTCGACCACACCTACCGCCAGGCGATCACCGCGGCTGGCACCGGCTGCTCCGCCGCCCTCGACGCCGAGCGTTTCCTCGCGGCCCTCGCGGACAGCGAGCAGCAGGCCGAGCCCGAGAAGACCACCGTCTGACCCCCTTCCCGCCCCTACTCCCCACCTAGTTAAGGAGCCTCGCCGTGGCCGGCACCCTGAAGAACGTGACCGACGATTCCTTCGAGCAGGACGTCCTCAAGAGCGACAAGCCCGTCCTGGTGGACTTCTGGGCCGCCTGGTGCGGTCCGTGCCGCCAGATCGCTCCGTCCCTCGAGGCGATCGCCGCCGAGTACGGTGACAAGATCGAGGTCGTCAAGCTCAACATCGACGAGAACCCGGGTACGGCCGCCAAGTACGGCGTCATGTCGATCCCAACTCTGAACGTCTACCAGGGTGGCGAGGTCGCCAAGACCATCGTTGGCGCCAAGCCCAAGGCCGCCATCGTCCGCGACCTCGAGGACTTCATCGCCGAGTGAGCGGCGACGCCGCTGAACCAGGGGCGGCGATGTTTCACGTGAAACACGAACGGGCCAGTCCGAAAGGGCTGGCCCATTCGCATGACGTGAGGTGCTCACGAGCACAACGGCCATCGATCACAGCGGGCGCAGCGCGGGCTCCTTCTGTACAGCCCCCAGCAGACGGTCCAGCGCCAGTTCGACGTCTTCCTTCCAGGAGAGCGTGGTGCGGAGCTCCAGCCTCAGCCGCGGATACGTCGGGTGCGGGCGTACGGTCTTGAAGCCCACCGCCAGGAGGTGCTCCGCGGGCAGGAGGCACGCAGGCTCTTTCCAGCGTGCGTCGCCGAAGGCCTCGATCGCCCTGAAGCCGCGGCGGAGCAAGTCCTTGGCGACCGTCTGGACCATCACACGCCCGAGTCCCTGACCCTGATATCCGGGCAGGATAAAGGCGGTCATCAGCTGAACGGCATCCGGTGACATCGGACTCGTGGGGAACGCCGTCGACCGCGGAACATAGGCAGGCGGCGCATACAGCACAAAGCCCACTGGTACCTCGTCCACGTAGGCGACACGCCCGCAGGATCCCCAATCCAGGAGGACCGCGGAGATCCATGCCTCCTTCTCCAGCGCGGCCGTGCCGGCCTTTACCGCCGCTTCGCTGCTGACGGGATCCAGCTCCCAGAAGACACACGCGCGACAGCGGTTGGGAAGGTCGGGAAGGTTGTCCAGCGTGAGCGGTACGAGCCGACGCCCCATGAAGGCAGTTCCTCGCTTCCTTCGCCCGCAGCAGTGCGGGCGGCTGTCAGAGCGCTCCGCTCCCTGAGCAGGCTGCCGACGAAGCCGCCGAGCGCCCCCAGGCTCAGGCCCGCGGTCACCAGTCCGGTACGGCTCACGGTTCGCATGGCCCCCGCCTCCCCGATGAAGGTGCCGTCAGGTGGATGCGCCATACCCCAAAACATCGTATCCATGATGCGATTGCATCGATACTGCCTGAAAGCAAAGAGCGGACCGTGTTCCGGTACACACCGGACATGGTCCGCTCTGGTGGTCGGCCGATCGAAATCTGTCGCCCACCTGCCGGCTCAGTCCTCCGGCTCCTCAGGAGCACCGTCCTGAAGGCCCTGCTGAAGAACCGGACCCTCGCCCGGAGCCAGGGTTCCGAGGATCCGCTCAAGATCCTCCATCGATGCGAACTCGACGGTGATCTTTCCCTTCTTCTGGCCGAGGTCAACCTTCACCCGGGTCTCGAAGCGGTCCGAGAGCCGGGTGGCCAGCTCGCTGAGGGCCGGAGAGACACGAGCACCGGCGCGCGGCCCCTTGGAGCGGGGGGCGCTCTGCGGCCGGGACCCCATGAGCGTGACGATCTCCTCGACCGCCCTGACGGAGAGGCCCTCGGCCACGATGCGATGAGCCAGGCGGTCCTGCTCCTCGGAGTCCTCCACGGACAGCAGGGCTCGGGCGTGTCCAGCGGACAGCACCCCGGCCGCCACCCTGCGCTGCACCGCTGGGGACAGCTTCAGCAGACGCAGCGTGTTGGAGACCTGCGGGCGGGATCGGCCGATGCGGTCCGCCAGCTGATCATGGGTACAGTTGAAGTCCTTGAGGAGCTGGTCATAGGCCGCCGCCTCTTCCAGCGGATTCAGCTGAGCCCGGTGCAGGTTCTCCAGGAGAGCGTCCAGGAGGAGCTTCTCGTCGTCCGTCGCCCGTACGATCGCGGGAATGGCCTCGAGACCGGCCTCACGGCAAGCTCGCCAGCGCCGCTCACCCATGATCAGCTCATAGCGAGCCGGCCCCACCTGACGCACCACGATGGGCTGGAGAAGCCCTACCTCCTGGATGGAGGTGATCAGCTCGGCGAGGGCATCCTCGTCGAACACCTCGCGGGGCTGGCGAGGGTTCGGAGTGATGGAGTCCAGGGGCAGCTCGGCGAAGTGGGCACCGAGAGAAGCCCTCGGCGTCTCCCCGGCGCCGTTCATCGACGGCTCCTCGGTTTCATGTGAAACAGACGGCAGTGTGGCCACCTTCGCGGCCGCCACTCCACGGTCCGTCGTCAGAACGGGCACGGCCGGTGAGGCGGACGTGCCGCCGCCCGCCGCAGCCGGAACTGTCGGCTTCTCCCCTGTTGGGGCAGCAGGGATCAGTGCGCCGAGACCGCGGCCCAGCCCCCTCCGTCGCTCGCTCACTGGATCCCCTCCACCATGCTCTGTTCCGTCTGGGCGCCGATATGGGCCTGCTGTGCGTCGTACGCGACGCCAACGCCCTTCAGCGCGATTTCACGTGCCGCCTCAAGATAAGAGAGAGCACCACTCGATCCTGGATCGTAGGTCAGCACCGTCTGTCCATAACTCGGCGCCTCGGAGATGCGGACCGAGCGGGGAATGCTCGTCCTCAACACCTCGTCGCCGAAGTGGCTGCGCACCTCGTCCGCGACCTGGGATGCCAGGCGGGTCCGGCCGTCGTACATGGTGAGCAGGATGGTCGACACATGCAGGGCGGGGTTGAGATGTCCCCGAACGAGGTCCACGTTGCGCAGCAACTGACCCAGGCCTTCCAATGCGTAGTACTCGCACTGGATGGGGATGAGGACCTCCTGCCCGGCGACCAGTGCATTGACCGTCAGCAGACCCAGCGAGGGCGGGCAGTCGATGAGGATGTAATCCAGCGGCTGTTCGTAGGCCTGAATTGCCCGTTGTAGCCGGCTCTCTCGCGCCACCAGGGACACCAGCTCGATCTCCGCACCGGCGAGATCGATCGTGGCGGGAGCGCAGAAGAGACCCTCGACATCAGGGACAGGCTGGACGACCTCTGCGAGCGGCTTGCTCTCCACCAACACGTCGTAGATGGAAGGAACTTCGGCGTGGTGGTCGATTCCCAGGGCCGTAGAGGCGTTGCCCTGAGGATCGAGATCGATCACCAGGACGCGGCCTCCGTGCAGGGCGAGAGAGGCTGCGAGGTTGACCGTCGTCGTGGTCTTGCCCACCCCGCCTTTCTGGTTGGCGACCACGACGACCCGGGTCTGCTCGGGCCGTGGCAGGCCTTCACCGGCGCGCCCCAGTGCCTCCACCGCAAGTTGGGCAGCACGACCGATGGGAGTGTCGTCCATCGGAGGCGGTGTTTCACGTGAAACATCCTCCCCCATCGACTCGGTACGGGGACCGGGGACCGGATCGGTCATCGGTCCCGCGATGTTGGCGTTGGACCGCAAGGATTCACTCTCCTCGACTTCAGGCTCGCAATGAACAGAGCCTCCCATGTCTTCGGGGTCGTGAACCAGTGAGGTCTGGTCTTCTGTGGAGAAATCCACCTCTGTGGACAACTCCGTGCCCTCCACGGGGGGCATGGCGCCAGGTGTGGACGGTTCTCCGAGGGATCCGAGAGGTTTCCGGTCGCGGGGTTCGGCAGCGGCCCGGCCGCGACTGATGATGCCGTGCAGCAGTGAGCGACGTTTCACGTGAAACACGATGCACAGCAGCTCGGGCTGGGCCTCCGCGACACTCCGAGATGCGTAGGTTCGGCAGCTTGTGTGGAGTACGCCGAGTCGTCAGCGCGGATCAGCTCACCGCCGACCCAACGAAGCCGATGTCTCCGGTCAACGACGCCGCCGCGCCCGCCCCGTCCTGGCCGCCTTCGCCCTCTTGGCGGCGAAGCGCACACCTCCCGGGCTCTCCCCGACCTCCACGCGCACCACCGTCGAGAGCGGGTCCACCACTCCTTCGCCGACATGCAGGATGGACGTCTCCACAGCGCCGAGCTTGGTCAGAGCGGTGGCGGCGCTCTTCAGCTCCTCCTCCGCGGTGTCGCCCTTGAGTGCCAGCATCTCCCCGTACGGGCGCAGCAGCGGAATGCCCCAGGTGGCCAGGCGGTCCAACGGAGCCACCGCGCGCGCGGTCACGACATGGACGGGCTGGATCTTGCCCATGACCTCCTCGGCCCGCCCACGGACGACGGTCACATGGTCGAGGCCGAGCAGCTCGACGACCTCGGTGAGGAAGTTGGTGCGCCGCAGCAGCGGCTCGAGCAGCGTGATCTTCAGGTCCTCCCGGACGAGCGCAAGCGGGATGCCGGGCAGCCCTGCGCCGGAGCCGACATCACACACGGTCACCCCGTCGGGGACGACCTCCGAGAGCACCGCACAGTTCAGCAGATGCCGTTCCCACAACCGGGGCACTTCCCGTGGGCCGATCAGGCCGCGCTGCACACCTGCTTCGGCAAGCAGCTCCGCGTAGCGGACCGCGTCCGCGAAGCGATCGCCGAACACCTCGCGCGCCTTCTCGGGCGCAGGGGGAAGCTCTGCTGCCTCCGTCACGGGGACCGTCCTTCCGTACCGCATGGGCGCACTGAGCGCAGATCACCAGGACTAACAGGAACTACCGGCTGCCGGGACCGCAGCCCCGAGGGCACTACCAGGCTGACAAAGTTCGGCCCCGCCTGCGCTACAGACGGGGCCGAAGAAACGTACGGACCGAATCAGGCGGGCAGCACGATGACGAAGCGCTGCGGCTCCTCGCCCTCGGACTCGCTGCGCAGGCCCGCGGCCTTGACCGCGTCATGCACCACCTTGCGCTCGAAGGGCGACATCGGCTTGAGTTTCACGGGCTCGCCGGTGCTCTTGACCTCTGCAGCAGCCTTGGCGCCCAGCTCCGAGAGCTCTGCACGCTTCTTGGCGCGGTAGCCCCCGATGTCCAGCATCAGCCGGCTGCGGTCCCCGGTCTCCCGGTGCACAGCCAGGCGCGTGAGCTCCTGGAGCGCCTCCAGCACCTCGCCGTCACGGCCGACCAACTTCTGCAGGTCGCGGCTGCCCGTGTCACTGATGATCGACACGGCTGCACGGTCCGCCTCGACGTCCATGTCGATATCACCGTCGAGGTCGGCGATGTCCAGCAAACCCTCGAGGTAGTCCGCCGCGATCTCGCCCTCCTGCTCCAGGCGGGTCAGGGTGTCTGCACCCTCGGCAGCGGCGGAGGTGGTGCCTTCCGTCACGGGATGGACTCCTTCTTACTTCTTGGACGGGGACTTGGGCCGCTGCGGACCCTTGCGCTGGCCGGACTGGGCCTTGCTGCGGGAGCCGCTGCCGGGCTGGGACGTCGCCTTCTTGGCGGCGTCGGCCGACTTGGCATCCTGCGGCTCGTCGGACTCACTCAGCGAAGACGAGTCCGTCTCCGAGCCACCCGCGGACTTGGCACCACCGGACTGGCGCTGTGACTTGCTCTGCCGCTTGGGCTGCTGGCGCTTGGGCGCCGCACCAGCGGTCGCGGGGCCGTCCTCGACGGTGGCCACGGCCGCGGCCTCACCCTTCACCACGGTGCCGTCGGTCTGGGCCGCGAGGCCGGCCTTGGTCAGACCGTTGATGAACTTGCGCTCGAACTCGTTGCGGTCGCGACCCTTGGTGACGATCGCCTTGACGATGGCCTTCTCACGCCGGTTGCGGGTCTTGCCGTGGTGCGTGACGTGCTTGTGAAGGCGCTCCAGGTAGGCGGCCTGAGCCTTGGAACCCGGGGTCGGGTTGTTGTGGATCACGTACATCTGCTGGCCCATGGTCCACACGTTGGTGGTCAGCCAGTAGACGAGGACACCGACCGGGAAGTTGATGCCGAAGACGGCGAACATGACCGGGAAGACGTACATCAGCATCTTCTGCTGCTGCATGAAGGGCGTCTTCACCGTCGTGTCGACGTTCTTGGTCATCAGCTGGCGCTGCGTGTAGAACTGCGACGCCGACATCAGCACGATCATGATCGCGGTGACGACACGGACGTCTGTCAGCGAGGCACCGAGAGAAGCCACCTTGTCGGCGCTGTCCGTGAACTTCGCGGCCAGCGGGGCGCCGAAGATGTGTGCCTTACGGGCGCTGGCGAGCAGCGGCTCGTTGAGGACGCCGATCGTCTTGCTCGTCGCAATGGCGTTGAGCACGTGGTACAGGGCGAAGAAGAACGGAGACTGCGCCAGGATGGGAAGGCACGAGGAGAGCGGGTTGGTGCCCGACTCCTTGTACAGCTTCATCATCTCTTCGGACTGACGCTGCTTGTCGTTCTTGTAGCGCTCCTGGATCTTCTTCATCTCGGGCTGGAGCGTCTGCATGGCCCGGGTCGCCTTGATCTGCTTCACGAAGAGCGGGATCAGGCAGATACGAATCAGGATCACCAGGGACACGATGGACAGGCCCCAGGCCCAGCCCGTGTCGGCGCCGAAGATCGCGCCATACACCATGTGGAACTGGACGATGACCCAGGAGACGGGTGTCGTGATGAAGCTGAAGAGGCTGGCAATCGTGTCCACTAATCATGCTCCTTGGACATGGGACGAGGTCTCTGCGGCCGGGCTCGAGGAGATGTTCCCCTCGATGGCCGGTTCGGCGGCGGAGGGCCCGCCCTTGCGTGCACGCCAGGCGTCGCGCAGCATTTCGTGCCACCGCGGACGCTTGCGCGGCGGGACATGGTCCACACCGCCGAGCGACCACGGATTGCACCGCAGGATGCGCCAGGCGGTGAGTGCCGTTCCCTTGATCGCACCGTGCCGGTCGATGGCTGTGTACCCGTAGTGGGAACACGACGGGTAGTACTTGCATACCGGCCCGAGCAGCGGACTGATCGTCCACTGGTAGAGCTTGATCAGAGCCAGCAGCGGGTACTTCATCGCGTGCCCCCTCCTCCCAGCAGCCGCTGGAGGGCGGCGTCCAGGTCTCGGGCCAGCTGTGCATGGTCGGCGTCACCCGCACCGGGCAGCGCTCGTACGACTACCAGGCTACCGGGGGGCAACAGGGCCACTCGGTCCCGCATCAGGTGGCGAAGTCTGCGCTTCACCTTGTTGCGCACGACCGCTCCACCCACAGCCTTGCTCACGACGAAACCCGCACGCGTCGGGGGAGCGCTCTCCCCAGGCGCATGCGGGTCCGTGGCACCGCTACGAAGGTGGACGACGAGAAGCGGGCGTCCGGCCCGACGTCCTCGACGTACCGCGGTCGCGAAGTCCTCGCGCCGCCTCAGCCGATGCTCGGTAGGCAGCACGTCATGACCTGTAAGCGATCAGGCGGACAGGCGGGCGCGACCCTTGCTGCGGCGGGACGCCAGGATGGCGCGGCCGGCACGGGTGCGCATACGCAGCCGGAAGCCGTGGGTCTTCGCGCGACGACGGTTGTTCGGCTGGAAGGTGCGCTTGCTCACTCGGGGGCTCCAGTAATGATTCGGTGGGTGGCGGGGTGTCGCCTGGCTGTCACCGTGCGCCCACGAGTAGCTCGCATTACGCCCGAGTGCACCGCTTCCCGATCACCGAATGTGCCCTGGTAGGAGCACGAGTACGTGATCTGTGCCCATCGGAGGCAGGCGGCAGCAGCCATCGACAACTCGACCTGGTTACGGTACGCGGGGCTACGCCATCCGGTCAAACCAACGGCCGGGGAGAGACACTTGTCCACAGGCTGGGGACAACAACTTGAACCGTACCGGCCGCCCTGACTACCGTGGCTGAACTCCGATTCGTTCCCTTGTCCCCACCCCAGCAGTTTTGCCCCCGACCCGGGCTCACCCGAGTTACATACCGATCCGTCCCGCAACCACACGTTCGTGGGACCCGTGAGAGAGCGTGCCCTGTGGCTGACGTCCCTGCCGATCTTGCCGCAGTGTGGCCACGAGTACTCGAGCAGCTTCTCGGTGAGGGGCGCGGGCCGGGTGTCGAGGCGAAGGACGAGCACTGGATCAAGCGCTGCCAGCCGCTGGCGCTGGTCGCCGACACCGCCCTGCTCGCCGTGCCGAACGAGTTTGCCAAGGGTGTCCTCGAGGGGCGGCTCGCGCCGATCGTCAGCGACACGCTGAGCCGCGAGTGCGGCCGCCCGATCCGCATCGCGATCACCGTCGACGACTCCGCCGGCGAGCCTCCGGCCCCGTCCGCCCAGCCACGCTACGAGGAGCCCGAGCTTCCCTCCCGCCAGGGCCGCGACGCATACGACCCCTCCCAGAGCCGCGATGTGTACGACGGCCAGGGCGGCTACGAGGGATACGGCCGCCACCGCTCCGACGACCACCGCGTGGGCCGACCCGAGCAGCTCCCCCCCGGCCCCGGCGATCAGCTTCCGCCCGCCCGCGCGGACCAGCTCCCCCCCGCCCGACCGGCGTATCCGGGCGAATACCAGCGCCCCGAGCCCGGAGCCTGGCCGCGCGCCTCCCAGGACGACTACGGCTGGCAGCAGCAGCGCCTCGGTTTTCCCGAGCGCGACCCCTACGCGACGCCGGCACCGGACTACCGCGCGCAGTCGCTGGAGCGTCCGCCGTACGAGCAGCAGCGCCCGGACTACGAGAGCGCACGTCCGGACTACGAGAGCCCGCGCCCCGACTACGACCGGCAGCGCCCCGACCGACGCGAGCTCCCGGAGCAGTCATCCGGCAACGGCCAGGTGCACCGGGGCGGCCCGGGCGGGCCCGGCCTGCCCACCACCGGCGCTCCCGGCCCGCTGGCCGCACAGCCCGCACCCGCGACCGGACCGGGCGAGCCCACCGCGCGCCTCAACCCGAAGTACCTTTTCGACACGTTCGTCATCGGTGCCTCGAACCGCTTCGCACACGCCGCCGCGGTCGCCGTCGCCGAGGCGCCAGCGAAGGCGTACAACCCCCTCTTCATCTACGGGGAGTCGGGGCTCGGCAAGACACACCTGCTGCATGCCATCGGGCACTACGCACGCAGCCTCTACCCGGGCACGCGGGTACGGTACGTGAGCTCGGAGGAGTTCACCAACGAGTTCATCAACTCCATCCGCGACGGCAAGGCGGACGCGTTCCGCAAGCGCTACCGCGACATGGACATCCTGTTGGTCGACGACATCCAGTTCCTGGCGCAGAAGGAGTCGACGCAGGAGGAGTTCTTCCACACGTTCAACACCCTCCACAACGCCAACAAGCAGATCGTGCTGTCCTCGGACCGGCCGCCCAAACAGCTGGTCACCCTGGAGGACCGGCTGCGCAACCGCTTCGAGTGGGGCCTGATCACCGACGTCCAGCCGCCCGAGCTGGAGACGCGCATCGCGATCCTGCGCAAGAAGGCGGTGCAGGAGCAGCTGAACGCGCCTCCGGAGGTGCTGGAGTTCATCGCCTCCCGCATCTCGCGCAACATCCGTGAGCTGGAAGGCGCCCTGATCCGGGTGACGGCGTTCGCCTCGCTCAACCGTCAGCCCGTGGACCTCGGTCTGACGGAGATCGTCCTCAAGGACCTGATCCCCGGCGGCGAGGACACGGCCCCCGAGATCACCGCGACCGCCATCATGGCTGCCACCGCCGACTACTTCGGGTTGACGGTGGAGGACCTGTGCGGCACCTCGCGGGGCCGCGCCCTGGTCACCGCCCGGCAGATCGCCATGTATCTGTGCCGTGAGCTGACGGACCTGTCGCTGCCGAAGATCGGTGCCCAGTTCGGCGGCCGGGACCACACGACGGTGATGCACGCCGACCGCAAGATCCGCGCGCTGATGGCCGAGCGGCGCTCCATCTACAACCAGGTGACTGAGCTGACGAACCGCATCAAGAACGGCTGACCGCCGCACGCACACGGCACTGAGGGCGCCCTCGGGAGCAGATCCCGGCGGCGCCCTTCGTCGTTCGCCGGCCATCCGCTGTTCGAATATCTGCGGGGTTACGGCCACTCTCCACAGATTCGGTGACTTTCTCGCGTCCACATCCTGGGGACTGTGGAGTTGTCCAGACGGCATCCACAGGCTGTGCTGTTGAAAGACGATCAGTCCAGCTCAGACGCTTGTGGATTGGTGGACGAACGATCTCCACAGACTGTGGACAAAAGGAAGATCCACAGGCTGTGCACGGAGTTGTCCACCGACAGCCCACAGGCTGCGGCCGGTTGTCCCCAGTGATCGCCGGCTTCTCCACATCCCTGTCCACTGTTCGGCAACACGACGCTCCCCCTCACCAGGTCGAGTGAAAGGCGTCACACCAAGGTGCCGCGGTGGGCTGTGGGAAAGGTGGGTAAAGCTGGGGACGGCGTTGGGGAGAAGTGCCCCGCGGCTGTGCATGGGGTGTGCAGAACTTTCCGTTCTCCACAGAGACACCTGGTTGTCCACTGCTCCCGCCCACAGGGTCAGTGGACAAAATATCGCCTCTGAGCTGGGAAAACGCGGTTATCCACGGTATCCACAGCCCCTACTACTACTCCCAACTAGAGAGAGCTGGGATTTCGTTTCGAAGCGGGGCCTGTGCACAACTCGCTCTCCGGCTCCCGGCCGCCCCTCGTCACGACTTGACCCCGAGAGGCACCTACTGTCAGTGCCGTGCGTCAGACTGGTCCCCGGTGTCCTTCCCCTCACAGGGACCGGCGACACCGAGTCAGACGACGAAGGCGAAGCAGGGCGAGAACGCCGGCAACAGCAGGAGGCGGCTTACGGTGAAGATCCGGGTGGAACGCGACGTACTCGCGGAGGCAGTGGCCTGGGCGGCGCGCAGCCTCCCGGCCCGTCCGCCGGCGCCTGTCCTCGCGGGCCTGCTGCTGAAGGCCGAGGACGGCCAGCTGAGCCTGTCCAGCTTCGACTACGAGGTCTCCGCGCGGGTCTCCGTGGAGGCGGAGGTCGAGGAGGAGGGCACGGTCCTCGTCTCCGGCCGGCTCCTCGCCGACATCTCCCGGGCTCTCCCCAACCGCCCCGTGGAGATTTCCACAGACGGTGTACGGGCGACGGTGGTCTGCGGCTCCTCGCGGTTCACCCTCCACACCCTCCCGGTGGAGGAGTACCCGGCGCTTCCCCAGATGCCGAATGCGACGGGCACGGTCCCGGGCGAGGTCTTCGCCTCCGCCGTGCAGCAGGTCGCCATCGCCGCCGGCCGTGACGACACGCTGCCCGTCCTCACCGGTGTGCGCATCGAGATCGAGGGCGACACGGTCACGCTGGCCTCCACCGACCGCTACCGCTTCGCGGTCCGCGAGTTCCTGTGGAAGCCGGAGAACCCGGAGGCGTCCGCGGTCGCCCTGGTACCCGCCAAGACGCTCCTGGACACCGCCAAGGCGCTGACCAGCGGCGACAGCGTGATCCTCGCGCTGTCCGGCTCGGGCGCGGGCGAGGGCCTGATCGGTTTCGAGGGAGCCGGGCGGCGGACGACCACCCGACTCCTCGAGGGTGACCTCCCGAAGTACCGCACGCTGTTCCCGACGGAGTTCAACTCGGTCGCCACCATCGAGACCGCCCCCTTCGTGGAGGCCGTCAAGCGCGTCGCCCTCGTCGCCGAGCGCAACACCCCGGTGCGGCTCAGCTTCGAGCAGGGCGTGCTGATCCTGGAGGCCGGCTCCAGCGACGACGCACAGGCTGTGGAGAGGGTCGACGCGCAGCTGGAGGGTGACGACATCTCGATCGCCTTCAACCCGACCTTCCTGCTGGACGGCCTGAGCGCGATCGACTCGCCGGTGGCCCAGCTGTCCTTCACGACGTCCACGAAGCCCGCGCTGCTCAGCGGCAAGCCGGCCGTGGACGCCGAGGCGGACGAGGCGTACAAGTACCTGATCATGCCGGTGCGGCTCAGCGGCTGAGCCCGGTCCGGGAGCCTCGGCCGGGTCCGGGTCGTCTCCCACAAGATCGCAGTACGCCGGTGCGGCTGCGGCTCAGTGGCCGACGACCGTCCACAGCACCGGGTGGGCCCGGTGGATCATCGGGCCCACCCGGCGAAGCCGCAGGTGAGGGCCTACGTATGAGCGCGTATGCCCACAGGTGTGCAGGAGAGTGCGGGTTTAGGCTCGGACGCGGGTACGAAAGTGCCCTCATGCCACGTCCCAACCTAAGGAACAACTGATGGAGCTCGGTCTCGTCGGCCTCGGCAAGATGGGCGGCAACATGCGCGAGCGGATCCGCCGCGCAGGCCACACCGTCATCGGATACGACCGCAACCCGGACCTCGCCGACGTCCACAGCCTGGAAGAGCTTGTGGGCAAGCTCGCGGGCCCGCGCGTGGTGTGGGTGATGGTCCCGGCCGGTGCCCCGACCCAGTCCACGATCGACGAGCTGGCCGAGCTCCTCGAGCCCGGGGACGTCGTCGTGGACGGCGGGAACTCCCGCTGGACGGACGACGAGAAGCACGCCGAGGAGCTTGCGGCCAAGGGCATAGGCTTCGTCGACTGCGGCGTCTCCGGCGGCGTCTGGGGCCTGCAGAACGGCTATGCGCTGATGTACGGCGGTGACGCCGAGAACGTCGCCAAGGTGCAGCCGGTCTTCGACGCCCTCAAGCCGGAGGGCGACTTCGGCTCGGTGCACGCGGGCAAGGTCGGTGCGGGCCACTTCGCGAAGATGGTCCACAACGGCATCGAGTACGCGATGATGCAGGCCTACGCCGAGGGCTGGGAGCTGCTGGAGAGGGTCGACTCCGTGGAGAACGTCCGCGAGGTCTTCCGCTCCTGGCAGGAGGGCACGGTCATCCGTTCCTGGCTGCTGGACCTCGCGGTCAACGCCCTTGACGAGGACGAGCACCTGGACAAGCTGCGCGGCTGGGCGGCGGACTCCGGAGAGGGCCGCTGGACCGTCGAGGCCGCCATCGACCACGCGGTGCCGCTGCCCGCGATCACCGCGTCGCTGTTCGCGCGGTTCAGCTCGCGGCAGGACGACTCGCCGCAGATGAAGATGATCGCGGCGCTGCGCAACCAGTTCGGCGGCCACGCGGTCGAGAAGAAGTAGTCCACAGGGCCGCCCGGCGGTCCACAACCTTGGGGGAGGTCGGCGAACGACCATGCACGTCACGCATCTGTCGCTGGCCGACTTCCGCTCGTACGCCCGGGTCGAGGTCCCGCTCGACCCGGGCGTCACCGCCTTCGTCGGCCCCAACGGACAGGGCAAGACGAACCTCGTCGAGGCGGTCGGCTATCTCGCCACGCTCGGCAGCCACCGCGTCTCCTCCGACGCCCCCCTCGTCCGTATGGGAGCCGACCGCGCGATCATC
The DNA here is from genome assembly GCF_026168105.1 of Streptomyces hygroscopicus. Lineage (GTDB taxonomy): Bacteria > Actinomycetota > Actinomycetes > Streptomycetales > Streptomycetaceae > Streptomyces > Streptomyces hygroscopicus_D. The sequence continues at coordinate 115,829 of NZ_LBMW01000005.1, read as the reverse complement.
CGGGCCGCGGTGCGCCAGGGCGAGCGGCAGCAGCTGGTCGAGCTGGAGCTGAACCCGGGCAAGGCCAACCGCGCCCGCATCAACAGGTCCTCCCAGGCAAGGCCCCGCGATGTGCTCGGCATTGTGCGGAGCGTGCTGTTCGCGCCCGAGGACCTCGCCCTGGTCAAGGGCGACCCGGGTGAGCGGCGCCGTTTCCTCGACGAGCTGATCACCGCCCGCTCCCCGCGCATGGCGGGCGTCCGCTCCGACTACGACCGGGTCCTCAAGCAGCGCAACACCCTCCTCAAGACCGCCGCGCTGGCCCGCCGACACGGGGGCCGTTCCATGGACCTGTCCACGCTGGACGTGTGGGACCAGCACCTCGCGCGGGCGGGTGCCGAACTGCTCGCCCAGCGCCTCGACCTGATCGCCGCGATCCAGCCGCTCGCCGACAAGGCCTACGAGCAGCTGGCTCCCGGCGGGGGCCCGCTGGCCCTGGAGTACAAGCCGTCCGCGCCGGGTGAGGCCCACACCCGCGAGGCCCTCTACGAGCAGCTGACGGCCGCACTCGCCGAGGCCCGCAAGCAGGAGATCGAGCGCGGCGTCACCCTGGTCGGACCCCATCGGGACGATCTGCTGCTGAAGCTCGGCCAGCTGCCCGCCAAGGGGTACGCGTCCCACGGCGAATCCTGGTCCTACGCGCTGGCGCTGCGCCTGGCGTCGTACGACCTGCTGCGCGCGGAGGGCAACGAACCGGTGCTCGTGCTGGACGACGTCTTCGCCGAACTGGACACCCACCGCCGTGAGCGGCTGGCGGAGCTGGTCGCGCCCGGGGAGCAGGTCCTGGTGACCGCCGCGGTCGACGACGACGTACCGCACGTACTGACGGGGATGCGGTACACCGTGTCCGACGGCACCGTGGAGCGCGCATGAGCACCGACGAACCCGCACCGAAGAAGACGCCCGAGCTGTCCGGCGTGGATCTCGCGCGCGTGGCGCTCAGGGCCGCGAAGGAGCAGGCACGCGCGCGGGGGGACGCGGCGCAGCAGAAGAAGCAGGCGCGGCGCGGCGGCCTGCGATCCGGCGCCCGCGCCGACGGCCGCGACCCCATGGCGCTCGGTGCCGCCATCAACCGGCTGATCACCGAGCGGGGCTGGGAGACTCCCGCCGCGGTGGGGGGCGTGATGGGCCGCTGGCCGCAGATCGTCGGCGAGGACCTCGCCAAGCACTGTGTCCCGCAGCGGTACGACGAGGACGAGCGCGTGCTGACCGTGCAGTGCGATTCCACGGCGTGGGCGACGCAGCTGCGGCTGCTGGCCCCCCAGCTGGTCGCGCGTCTCAACGAGGATCTAGGGCACGGCAGGGTCCGGCTGATCAAGGTTCACGGCCCCGGAGGCCCCGCCCGTCGCTTCGGTCCCCTGCGCGCCCCCGGGAGCACGGGACCCGGTGACACCTACGGGTGACCGACATCACTCGGGGCCGCTCGGAGCAGGTGCCGACGGCTCTTCGGGCGTGACCGCATGCGGTCGCGAACACCGGTCTGACTCCGATATTGCCAAGGGTTGACGGCCGGAAGCGCTGAGTGCCGCTCAGAGCCTCTTGGAGCCCCGTTCCGCATATGGGGAGTCGGCCAAGACCGGTTGAGGGCGGCACATGCGGACTCAGGTGCCCGCAAACCCCCATCACTGTCGGCGCTACCGGTAGACTGGAAGACAATCCCGCCCCAGTCGTGGGGACCGTCCGGGACAAGCTGAGCAACGCTGATCAAGGCTTACCAACGCAACATGCCGCAGCCGCTCCGGCAACCCGCCGACGAGCCTGGTTTGTGCTGTGCCAGAAAGGGCGCTTCGTGGCCGATTCCGGCAACCCCAACGAGAACATCCCGTCCGCCGACGCCGACGTCAACGGCGAGGCCACAGCCTCGAACAGCGAGGTCTCCGCCTCGTACGACGCCAGCGCCATCACCGTCCTCGAGGGTCTGGACGCGGTCCGCAAGCGACCCGGCATGTACATCGGCTCGACCGGTGAGCGCGGACTCCACCACCTTGTGTACGAGGTCGTCGACAACGCGGTCGACGAGGCGCTGGCCGGATACGCGGACACGATCGACGTCACGATCCTCGCCGACGGCGGCGTGCGCGTGGTCGACAACGGCCGTGGCATCCCGGTGGACATCCATCCGGTCGAGAAGAAGCCGGCCGTCGAGATCGTGCTGACCGTGCTGCACGCGGGCGGGAAGTTCGGCGGCGGCGGATACGCGGTCTCCGGCGGTCTGCACGGCGTGGGCGTGTCCGTGGTGAACGCGCTGTCCACCAAGATCTCGGTCGAGATCAGGCGTGACGGCTACCGCTGGACGCAGGAATACAAGATGGGCGTCCCCACGGCGCCGCTCCAGCGGCACGAGTCCACCGACGAGACCGGCACCTCGGTCACCTTCTGGGCCGACCCGGACATCTTCGAGACGACCGACTACTCCTTCGAGACGCTCTCGCGGCGCTTCCAGGAGATGGCGTTCCTCAACAAGGGCCTGACGATCAAGCTCACCGACGAGCGCGAGTCCGCGAAGGCCACGGCCAAGGCGGACGAGGCGGGCGCGGACGAGACCCCCGAGGTCAAGACCGTCACGTACCACTACGAGGGCGGCATCGTCGACTTCGTGAAGTACCTCAACTCCCGCAAGGGAGACGTGGTGCACCCCTCCGTGATCTCCATCGAGGCCGAGGACAAGGAGAAGCTCCTGTCCGTCGAGGTCGCGATGCAGTGGAACAACGGGTACAGCGAGGGCGTGTACTCCTTCGCGAACACGATCCACACCCACGAGGGCGGTACGCACGAGGAGGGCTTCCGTGCGGCGCTCACCGGCCTCATCAACCGGTACGCGCGCGACAAGAAGCTTCTGCGCGAGAAGGACGACAACCTCACGGGTGACGACATCCGCGAGGGTCTGACCGCGATCATCTCGGTCAAGCTGGGCGAGCCCCAGTTCGAGGGCCAGACCAAGACCAAGCTGGGCAACACGGAGGCGAAGACCTTCGTGCAGAAGGTCGCCCACGAGCACCTGAGCGACTGGCTGGACCGCAACCCGAACGAGGCCTCGGACATCATCCGCAAGTCGATCCAGGCGGCCACCGCGCGCGTGGCGGCCCGCAAGGCCCGCGACCTGACCCGCCGCAAGGGCCTCCTGGAGTCCGCGTCGCTGCCGGGCAAGCTCTCCGACTGCCAGTCGAACGACCCCACCCAGTGCGAGATCTTCATCGTCGAGGGTGACTCCGCCGGCGGCTCGGCCAAGTCGGGCCGCAACCCGCAGTACCAGGCGATCCTCCCGATCCGAGGCAAGATCCTCAACGTCGAGAAGGCACGGATCGACAAGATCCTGCAGAACCAGGAGATCCAGGCGCTGATCTCCGCGTTCGGCACCGGTGTGCACGAGGACTTCGACATCTCGAAGCTCCGCTATCACAAGATCATCCTGATGGCGGACGCCGACGTCGACGGCCAGCACATCAACACGCTGCTGCTGACGTTCCTGTTCCGCTTCATGCGGCCACTGGTCGAAGCGGGACACGTCTTCCTGTCGCGTCCGCCGCTGTACAAGATCAAGTGGGGTCGGGACGACTTCGAGTACGCGTACTCGGACCGTGAGCGCGACGCGCTGATCGAGCTGGGCCGCCGCAACGGCAAGCGGATCAAGGACGACTCGGTGCAGCGCTTCAAGGGTCTCGGCGAGATGAACGCGGAGGAACTGCGCATCACCACCATGGACGTGGACCACCGCGTCCTCGGCCAGGTCACCCTCGACGACGCCGCGCAGGCCGACGACCTCTTCTCGGTCCTCATGGGCGAGGACGTCGAGGCGCGCCGTGCGTTCATCCAGCGCAACGCCAAGGACGTCCGGTTCCTCGACATCTGAGTCGGTCTCAGCTGACCGCACCAGAAAGGATCTTCACCAGCAATGGCCGACGAGAACACCCCAGTAACTCCTGACGAGGGCGCCGAGGCCACCCTGCGTGTCGAGCCCGTCGGGCTCGAGACGGAGATGCAGCGCTCGTACCTCGACTACGCGATGTCCGTCATCGTCTCGCGTGCGCTCCCCGACGTGCGTGACGGCCTCAAGCCCGTGCACCGCCGCGTCCTGTACGCGATGTACGACGGCGGCTACCGGCCCGAGAAGGGCTTCTACAAGTGCGCCCGCGTCGTCGGCGACGTCATGGGCAACTACCACCCGCACGGCGACTCCTCGATCTACGACGCGCTGGTCCGCCTCGCGCAGCCGTGGTCGATGCGGATGCCGCTGGTGGACTCCAACGGCAACTTCGGCTCCCCGGGCAACGACCCCGCGGCCGCCATGCGCTACACCGAGTGCAAGATGGCGCCGCTGTCCATGGAGATGGTCCGCGACATCGACGAGGAGACCGTCGACTTCACGGACAACTACGACGGCCGCTCCCAGGAGCCGACGGTCCTGCCGTCCCGCTTCCCGAACCTGCTGATCAACGGTTCGGCCGGTATCGCGGTCGGCATGGCGACCAACATCCCGCCGCACAACCTCCGCGAGGTCGCGGCGGGCGCCCAGTGGTACCTGGAGAACCCCGAGGCCTCGCACGAGGAGCTGCTGGACGCCCTCATCGAGCGCATCAAGGGCCCCGACTTCCCGACGGGTGCCCTCGTGGTGGGCCGCAAGGGCATCGAGGAGGCCTACCGCACCGGCCGCGGCTCGATCACCATGCGGGCGGTCGTCGAGGTCGAGGAGATCCAGAACCGCCAGTGCCTGGTGGTCACCGAGCTGCCGTACCAGGTCAATCCCGACAACCTCGCGCAGAAGATCGCCGACCTGGTGAAGGACGGCAAGATCGGCGGCATCGCGGACGTCCGCGACGAGACGTCGTCCCGCACCGGCCAGCGCCTGGTCATCGTGCTCAAGCGGGACGCGGTCGCCAAGGTCGTCCTGAACAACCTGTACAAGCACACCGACCTGCAGACGAACTTCGGCGCCAACATGCTGGCGCTCGTCGACGGCGTGCCGCGCACCCTCTCGCTGGACGCGTTCATCCGCCACTGGGTGGCCCACCAGCTCGAGGTCATCGTCCGCCGTACGCGCTTCCGGCTGCGCAAGGCCGAGGAGCGTGCGCACATCCTGCGCGGTCTGCTCAAGGCCCTGGACGCCATCGACGAGGTCATCGCGCTGATCCGGCGCAGCGACACGGTCGAGATCGCGCGCGACGGTCTGATGAACCTCCTGGAGATCGACGAGATCCAGGCGAACGCCATCCTCGAGATGCAGCTGCGGCGTCTGGCCGCCCTGGAGCGCCAGAAGATCGTCCAGGAGCACGACGAACTCCAGACGAAGATCACCGAGTACAACGGGATCCTGGCTTCGCCGGTCCGCCAGCGCGGCATCATCAGCGAGGAACTCGCCGCGATCGTCGAGAAGTACGGCGACGACCGCCGCAGCCAACTGGTGCCCTTCGACGGTGACATGTCCATCGAGGACCTCATCGCCGAGGAGGACATCGTCGTCACCGTCACCCGCGGCGGTTACATCAAGCGCACGAAGACCGACGACTACCGCGCACAGAAGCGCGGCGGCAAGGGCGTGCGCGGCACGAAGCTCAAGGAAGACGACATCGTCGACCACTTCTTCGTGTCGACGACGCACCACTGGCTGCTGTTCTTCACCAACAAGGGCCGTGTCTACCGCGCCAAGGCCTATGAGCTGCCCGACGCCGGCCGGGACGCCCGCGGCCAGCACGTCGCGAACCTGCTCGCCTTCCAGCCGGACGAGTCGATCGCCGAGATCCTGGCGATCCGCGACTACGAGGCCGCGCCGTACCTGGTGCTCGCAACCAAGGGCGGTCTGGTCAAGAAGACGCCTCTGAAGGATTACGATTCGCCCCGCTCCGGCGGCGTCATCGCGATCAACCTTCGGGAGACCGAGAACGGTTCTGATGACGAACTGATCGGGGCCGAGCTCGTTTCGCCTGACGACGATCTGCTTCTGATCAGCAAGAAGGCACAGTCGATCCGGTTCACCGCGACCGACGAGTCCCTGCGCCCGATGGGGCGCGCCACCTCCGGTGTGAAGGGGATGAGTTTCCGCGGGGGAGACGAGCTTCTCTCGATGAATGTTGTTCGAACCGGTACGTTCGTGTTCACTGCCACAGACGGTGGGTACGCGAAGCGGACCGCCGTCGACGAGTACCGCGTCCAGGGTCGCGGTGGCCTCGGCATCAAGGCCGCCAAGATCGTTGAGGATCGCGGCTCGCTCGTCGGCGCGCTGGTGGTCGAGGAGAGCGACGAGATCCTCGCCATCACGCTGTCCGGCGGTGTGATTCGTACGCGAGTCAACGAGGTCAGGGAGACGGGCCGTGACACCATGGGCGTCCAACTGATCAACCTGGGCAAGCGCGATGCCGTGGTCGGCATCGCACGCAACGCCGAGGCGGGGCCCGAGGCGGAGGAGATCGACGGTGACGAAGCCGTGGACGAGACCGCCGAGGAAGCCACGACCAGCGGCACGGACGAGGGTGAGGCGCCCTCGGCCGAGTAGCACGAGGAGTGAGTCAGCGTGAGTGGAGCCACGGGCGCCGGATCGACCGGCACGGAAACGGACGGCGGCGGCCGTGGCTCCGCCACGGATGCGACCGGCTCGCACTCGCCTGACACCCATGGATCCCAGGGGGGAACTGTGACGGACACCCGAGGCCCGGGGACTCAGCAGCAGGCGGCTGAAGCGGGTCCGGCCGCTCAGGGCGCCGCGCAGCCCGACGCGGCGCCGGCGGCGACCGTGCCGCCCGCCTCCCCCCTGCCGGGGGAGCGCCGGCCGCAGCAGCCCGCGGCGCCCTATCACCCGCCGCAGGCATACCAGGCGCAGCCGTCGACCGGGGCCGTACGCCGTCCCCGGACCGGCGCACGCACCACCCCCCGCACCCGCAAGGCGCGCCTCAGAGTGGCGAAGGCCGACCCGTGGTCGGTGATGAAGGTCAGCTTCCTGCTCTCCATCGCGCTCGGCATCTGCACGATCGTGGCGTCGGCGGTGCTGTGGATGGTGATGGACGCGATGGGCGTCTTCTCGACGGTCGGAAGCACGATCCTGGAGGCCACCGGCTCGAACGAGTCCAACGGCTTCGACCTGCAGGCCTTCCTGTCCCTGCCGCACGTCCTGATCTTCGCGACGATCATCGCGGTCATCGATGTCGTCCTGGCGACCGCACTCGCGACCCTCGGCGCCTTCATCTACAACATCTCCGCGGCCTCCGTGGGCGGCATCGAGCTGACGCTGGCTGAGGACGAGTAAGCGGTTCCCGCACGTTTCGGCGGTCTCCGCCGTCCTGGGGGTTCGCGCATACGTCGGCGGTGTCCGCCGCTCTGACGGTTCCCGCATACGTCGGCGGTGTCCGCCGCTCTGACGGTTCCCGCATACGTCGGCGGTGTCCGCCGCTCTGACGGTTCCCGCATACGTCGGCGGTCTCCGCCGCCCTGACGGTTCCCGCACGGGTCGGCGATGGCTGCCGCCGTCCTCGCGGACCCGTGCGGAAGCACGCCGTCCGGCACCCGGGACTGACAGCCGGCCCCGGTGCCGGGCCGGGCGGGTGGGCTCGGGAGGGCCGAGGTGCCGGGCCGGGGCGGGCCGATGGTCGCCCGTGGTAACCGATTTTGGGACTTCCCACGTCGTGCGCTAATCTTCAGGAGTCAGCGCGCGGGACACGCACCGCAGAGCGCGGCGGGGCTATAGCTCAGTTGGTTAGAGCGCATCCCTGATAAGGATGAGGCCACAGGTTCAAATCCTGTTAGCCCCACACGGAAGAAGACCCCTGACCGATCACGGTTGGGGGTTTTCGGCGTTCTTGGCTCATGTCAACGACCCGGCACCTGGGGCAGGTGCCGGGCCGTTCGCCTTGGGCGGCTTTGTACGCAAGTTCGCCTGAGGTGTGAGGGTGCCTCTGGGAAGAAGAAGAGAGGGATCAGCGCTGGAGCCGTGCCGAGGGTTCGAGGGCCGCGGCGGGGTCGGCGCGGGACCGGAGGGCGGAGCGGGCCAGGGGGATCGTCGGGGCTTTCGCGGTGAGTGCCTGATGTCGGCAGGTCGGTGAGGAGCCGTGGGCCTCGGCGCTGATCCGTTGTTTCATCGTGGGGGGTAGGGACCGGTCGCGGGCCCAGCTCGTCCGGGCCGGTCCCGGCAGTGTCGCCTGTTCGTCGCTGTTGCGCGCCGGCTGGGTCTGCGGTAGTGGCGCCGCCGCGGCGGCGGTCGTGGTCGTGGCGATCAGTCCGAGCGCGGTGCACAGCGCCAGGAAGGCGGTGACGACCGCGGTCCAGAGCTTCATGACCTTGTTGCGGGCCATGACCCCTCACTTTCGGGTTGGGCGATTTGCGTACTTTCCTCATGATGTGTATGAGGGTCCCGAAGTGGTGGACCGACGCCCGCGGCGCGGCGTTCTTCTGATGAACACCACCCGGATGGACGCAAGAGGCCGGGAAGGTGAGGAAAAGGGTGGGGAGGGAGGTGAAAGGTCACAGTCCGTGAGATGCGATCACCCGGAGATCGGAGTGGAGCGGTCCGGTTGTACTGCGCTGTGCCGGGCCGGAGTTGAGGGCCCACTCAGGTCACCGATCGGTATCGATCGGTGTGTATAGTCGGGCGCCAGAGGTCCCCTACGTCAAGGAAAGACGAGGTCGCGCGGTGAAGAAGCTTCTCCTGGTCGTACTGGCCGCCATCGGCGGGCTCCTCGTGTACCGCCAGATCCAGGCGGATCGCGCCGAGCAGGATCTGTGGACGGAGGCGACCGACTCCGTGCCAACGGGTTCGTGAGGTCCGACAGACCATAGGTTCAGAGCGAACCCCGACCGCCGACGCGGTCGGGGTTCTGTGTTGCGTGGGGGAGGGCGTTTCAGTCGCTCGTACGCAATGCGCGGGTGCCGACGGGGTGTGCGGGGCAGGATGGGCGACGTTCCGGGCTGCATACACGGCGAGGGGGCGCGTGATGGGGTGGCGCACGGAGGCAGGGCGCGGCGCGTTCGGATGCGGACGGGCGCGGACGCGCGCGGCGGTGGTTCTGTGCGCGGCAGCCGCGCTCGGTCCGACCATGGCGCTCCCGGCGTGGCCCGCCACGGCCGCCGCGGAGTCCGTGGTCGCCTCGGCATCTACGGCCGGTTCGCCGACCCCGTACGCCTTCGCCCGCGACGCCGGAACGGTCGCGGGTGCCACGGGCACGGCGGACGCCGCCCGCCTGGATGCCGGCCGGACGTACAGGAGCACGCTGCCCGCCGGGAGCAAGCGCTACTACCGCCTGGAACTCGACGCCACCGCCGGCGCCTATGTCTCCGTGACCGCGATTCCCAGGGCCGGGGCCCAGGTCTCCTCCTCCGACGGTCTCAAGGTGTCCGTCGAGGACGCCGGTGGCACCATCTGTTCCTCCGGCGCCACCTACTTCGGCCCCACCCAGAGCCCCCACCCGATCGCCGCCTGGGCCGCGCGCGAGACCGGCCCCGGTACCTATGGGTGCAAGGGGGCGGGCGCGTACTACGTGGTGGTCGAACGCCGCGACCTGGCCACCTCCGCACCGGGCGTGTGGGACCTGGAGCTCGACCACGTGTCGGAGCCCGCCCTGCGGCAGCCCGGTGCGACGACTGCGCCCGGCGCCTGGGACTCCGCGACCCCCGAGGCCGTCCTGGGCGACCCCACGCGTCGCGCGGGCGGTGCGGGCTTCGCCACGGCCGGGGCCCTGGGGCAGGGCGTCTGGCGGGACGCGATCAGGCCCGGGCAGACCCTCTTCTACAAGGTGCCCGTCGACTGGGGCCAGCAGTTGTCCGCCACGGTCGAGATGGGCAGTTCCACCGTGGCCGACCGCTATGTCGGCACTGCCCTGGCGATGTCGCTGTACAACCCCGTCCGTGCCTACGTGGGCGACGCCGACGCGGGGTACAGCGGCGCCCAGACCTCGGCCGCGCTCGACCCGCTGCCGCCCGTCGACTACGCCAACCGCCATGCCGTCGGCAGCCGCGCTAGCGCGATGCGGTTCGCGGGCTGGTACTACCTCGCCGTGCACCTCGGCGCACCCGTGGCGGACAAGTTCGGCGCCGGGCCGTTCGCGCTGACGCTGCGTGTGCGGGTGAAGGGGACGCCGGCGGCAGGTCCGGCGTACGCGGGGCGCTCCGCGCCGCGTGACGTGTTCGAGGTCACGGCCGCCGACCGGAAGGAGGCGGCGGCACGGACGGGGACGGGCGGCGCGGGAGACGGTTCCGCCGGGCCGAAGGCCGAGGCGTCGGGCGGCGGCAGCCGGAGGGGAGGCACCGGCGGAGCGGGCGCGGCAGCCGGAGCGCGAGGGGGCGGCGGCTTCGCTGGGGACCCCCGCACGATGAAACTGGTCGCCGTGGGCGGGATCGGCACCGGGAGCGCCCTGGTCCTCTGGCTCGGGTTGTGGACGGCGGCCGGCCGACGGCGGGCCCGCAGGTGAGCCGGGCGACCACCGCTCAGATCCGGGTCAGGGCCCAGAACCCCACGGCGAAGCAGACGAGCGCCAGGAGCAGGACCGGTACGGCGACCTTCGCCGGTGGTCCGGGGCGCCGAACGGCCGCTCTCCTGCCGTGCCGCGCGATGCCCTGTGGGCGCGTGGGCGCGTGCGGGGACCCGACGACGTACGCGTGGGTGGACTGCCGTACCGCGGCCGTCGGGGCCGGGTGCGGATCGGGAGCGGGTAAGGGTATGTGCGCGGGGTGGTGGAGCCAGGCGGGGGCCGTGGGAGCCGTGTGGGCCGGGGCGGGCGGTTTCGCCGTGCCTGGTGGTGTGGGGGGCCGTTCGGGCGGGCGACGCACCGTATGGACCGGCTCCTGTGGCAGCGGGGGCGGGAGGTGGAAGCTGCCGGTGTCCGACATCGGTGAGGGCGGCGGGGGCGGCGTCGGGTCGACCGAGGGCATGGGCGGTACGACGGGGGGCGCGGCGCCGGGTCGTACGGCGGGGGGAGGGGTGCCGGGCGTGGCCGCGGGTGTTCGGGGGGCGTCGGCAGCTGCGGCGGACGCACCGGAGGCCGTGGGGGCCGTGGTGGGACGGGGAGGTACAGGACCGGCCGAGGGCCGAGCCGGTCCGCCGCCGGTGTGAGGCGTGTCGGGGAGCGGCGGCCGGGGAGCGGCCCCCTGCCGAGGGGGCGCGGTACCCGGTGAGGCCGGTGCGGCAGCCGGCGGGCCGGGTGATTCCGCGTCACTCCTGCCTGCACCGCTCCTGTCTGCGTCACTCCTGTCCGCGTCACTACGGCCCGTACCACTCCAGTCCGCGCCCATCCGGGCGGCGGACTGCGTCGCCCCTGCCCGGCCCGTCGTGGTGCCCGATGCGTGGGGCGGTGCCGGTGGGGAGCCCTTCGCGGACCCCGAGGCTCTGCGCAGCGGTCCCTGGGGTCCGAAGCCGGCCGGAAGCGGCCCGAGTTGGTCGAAGATCTCCACCTGCTCGTCGTCGGGCCCGGGCTCCGGCAGCAGCTCCATGGCCGTGGCCAGCGCCTTGCGGGCCCCCGTGGCGGTGCGGAACCGCGCGGCCGGGTCCGGCTGCAGCAGCGTCGCCACGACCTCCCACAAGGGCCCGGGGATGCCGCGCGGCGCCCCCGGAGTGCCGTTGGCGACGAAGTGCTCGACCAGCGCCCTGGTGTCCGGCTTGGCGCCCTCCAGCAGATACAGCGCGACCAGGCCCACGGCGAACAGATCGCCCGGGAAGTCCGGTTCCGCGCCCAGGAGTTGCTCGGGCGAGATGTAACCGGGCGTCCCCACCACATAGTCGGTCTCCGTCAGCCGCGGCTCACCCAGGCGCATGGCGATGCCGAAGTCCGACAGGCGCAGGCGGGGCCGGGCGGTGCCGGTGGCCTCGAGGAGCACGTTGGCGGGCTTGATGTCCCGGTGCACGACCCCTTCCGCGTGCACTGCCGCGAGCCCGGACAGCAGCTGGTCCAGCAGGGTGCAGACGAACGCGGGCGGCAGCGGGCCGTAGTCCCCGACGAGGTGGACCAGCGAGCCCCCGGCGACCAGGTCCATGGTGAACAGGACCTTGTCGTCGTCCGCGGCCCAGCTGGCGGGGGCGAGCACATGCGGGTGGTCGATCCGCAGCGCCTGCTCGCGCACGAACCGCAGCAGCGCATGGGCATCGCTCTGCTGCAGCACCTTGGCGGCCACGTAGCGGCGCCGCCGATGGTCCCAGGCGCGCCAGACCGCACCGACTCCCCCGCTTCCGACGGGGTCGACCAATTCGTACCGTCCGGCGAAGACCTCACCCATGGTCGTGCGTCGCTCCCCCTTCCGAACGGCGATGAGGACCCCCGCGCACCCTTCGGCGCGAGAGTCCCCGGTGGCCGAGGCATCGGCTCAGTTCTGGTGGGACTGATAGTGGGCGACCGCGTCGGAGGTGCGGCCGGCGCCGTAGACCCTGAGGAACTCTGCCAGTTCCGGGTGGGTCTGGGCGAGGGTCTCCGCCGCCTCGATGATGTCCCCGGCCGCCGCCACCGAGCGCAGCAGCGACTGGATCTCGCGGACCACCCGCTTGACCGTGGGGACTCCCGAACTGCTCGTCGTCTGCGTGGTGTTGCTGAGCACGGAGCCCCCCTGCGACTTCCTGATCTCGTCCATCCGGTCGGTCGCCTCGGCGGCGCTCACGCTCCCGTCCGCGACCTGCCCCGCCAGGTCCTGCAGCAGCTGCACCCGCTGGACCACCGCGGGGTTGCCGATCTTGGCGCGCTGACCGCTCATCAGCTGCGACAGCATCGGGGCGGACAGTCCCAGCACGCCGGCGAGCCGGGCCTGGTTGAGGCCGAGATCGTCGATGAGCTTGCGGAACAGCGCCCCCAACGGCTCCCCGTACCAGTTCCGCTGCAGCTCCCGCGCTCTTGCCGTGGCTTCCTGCTGTGCGGCGTCCATTGCGTCTCCCCATCGCTTCCCCATATACCGCGGTTCGCTGTAGCGAACCACGACGAGCATCTTACGGAGAGTGGTTGTCCACGGGGACCCCCCTCTTTTTGTGAGATACGGGGGGTGACCCGGTACGCTGGTCCGCAGCGCCCGCCGGTTGCTTGGTCACCGGCCGGACGCGACTCCTCCGGGGCCTTAGCTCAGTTGGTAGAGCGCTGTCTTTGCATGGCAGATGTCAGGGGTTCGACTCCCCTAGGCTCCACTTCTCGGACCGGTCAGGTGCCCTTCGTGGCGGCTGGCCGGTCTTTGTTTCCCCGTGACCCGTGTCACACGAAGAATTTGCACCCGTTGCATTTCTTTGCGCAAACAACCGGACATGGCCGGGTCCCTCGACGCGGATCCGGGTGACGGATGTGACCAGGGGGTGTTGTGGGGCGATCTGACCCGCCTTGTGTGAGTCGTTATGCCCGCAACTGTGTAAGCAGAAGAATGCGCTCCGTAAAAGAAGTCTCCACGGAACTTGCACACATGGTGCGTTGCAAACGTCATCGTGAAGGGAAGGTGTAAACCCTCCCATGACGTTCGACGTTCCACATTCGACGTTCCACATTCGTTGTTCCACGTGAAACATCACCGTGGGGCAGGAGACCCCCAAGTCTCCTGCCCCACGGCGTTGTTGGAGTCCGGGTTGGTGACCGGACGGGTTCACCGGCGGTCGTCGTTCTCCGTGGAGTCCTCGTCAGCCTGCTTCGCCTGCACCTCGGGGTCCAGCTCACTGCCGTCCACCGATGTCAGGCGGTCGCCTTGCGGGACCTCCGTGGCGGCGGGCGGCTCGACCAGCCAGTCGGGGTTCGCCTGCTTGTCCCACCACTTCCAGGCGGCGAAGGCGCCGCCGACCAGGGCGCCCAGCAGCGCCAGGCCCTTCGCGATGCGGCCGACTCGGGCCTTCCGCTGCTGTCGGCGCACCAGCTTCTGGACCTGCCGCGGCGAGACCTGGCCGCGCAGCGCGGCCAGTGCTGCGGCACCGCGCGCTGCGGCTTCCTCGCGGACCGGGCCCGCGGCGGCGACCGCGTGCTCGATCTTCGGGCGGGAGTAGTCGGCCGCCTGACGGGCTGCCTTGCGGGTGTAGACCGCGGCGTCGTGTGCGGCCTGGTCCACCTTGGGCGGCACATGGCTGCGGGCCTGTTCCAGGGCTTGTTCCAGGCGCGGGGCGAGGTGGGCGTCGTACTGGACGCGGGCCTGCTCGGCGGCCTGCGACACCTTGGGCGCGAGACGAACGCGCGCCTCGTGTGCGTAGTGCGCTGCCTTGTCCTTGGCCGTGTCGGCGTAGGGCGCCACCACTTCCGCGGCATGCAGCACGCTGTCCTTCGCCGAACCGGTCGCGGCGCGCACGCTGTCGATGCGGGTCACGGCTTCCTCCTCCTCGGTGGCGTACGGTATTTCGACTTTCCCGCCTTTTACGGATCATGCCTCCCGAAGAGCCCTTGGGCATGCGCGGGCAGGCATCCGGGTCATACGGCCCGGGGACGGCGACTGCGGTCCTCATCGGGACGGGCGACGATCGAGGTGATCATTTTCATCGGCTGATCGCATGCAATAGCGGATGAATACGGGACAACAGGAGCTTGTCGACGACAATGCCACGGATCGTCGCACCGCGCTCCCGCGACAGGGCGACTCGGCCGGTTTTCTGCATTCCCAGAGCCCCGGGCATCCCCTGGTCCGTCCGGAATCTGCTCCTGTGGCCCCTGAGGCGCCTGGGAACGGCTCTCCGATCTTCGCTCGGACGTGGTGGTCGGGCGACGCACGGCGCATACCGTGCGAGGATCGGGGGAGTCACAGAGGACAACGGAAGGCAGATCGTGGCTGAGCAGCTTTACGCCACCCTGAAGACCAACCACGGCGACATCGAGATCCGGCTTCTGCCGAACCACGCGCCCCAGACGGTCCGTAACTTCGTCGAGCTCGCCAAGGGCGAGCGTGAGTGGACCGACCCGGCGACCGGCAAGAAGTCCACGCAGAAGCTCTACGACGGCACGGTCTTCCACCGGGTGATCAGCGGCTTCATGATCCAGGGCGGTGACCCGCTGGGCAACGGCACCGGCGGCCCCGGGTACCAGTTCGCGGACGAGTTCCACCCGGACCTCGCCTTCGACAAGCCGTACCTGCTGGCCATGGCCAACGCCGGTCCGGGCACCAACGGCTCGCAGTTCTTCATCACGGTCGCGCCGACGGCCTGGCTGAACCGCAAGCACACCATCTTCGGTGAGGTCACCGACGCGGCGAGCCAGAAGGTCGTGGATTCCATCGCCACCGCCCAGACCAACCCGCGCACGGACCGTCCGGTCAACGACGTGGTCATCGAGTCGGTCGTCGTCGAGACCCGCGAGGGCTGAGCCCCACGGGGCACACCGCACGAGGGAACAAAAGCGCCCCGCCCATCCGTAGAAGGAAGGGCGGGGCACCCGCTCGTACGGAGAATTGAGGGGACCCATGGACCAGGCGCCAGGCAGCCCGCAGAACCAGGGACCGCACGGAGCGCGCGAGCTGCCGGTCTGTTACCGGCACTCGGACCGGGAGACAGGAATCCGCTGCACCCGCTGCGAGCGCCCCATCTGCCCGGAGTGCATGGTCAACGCCTCGGTCGGCTTCCAGTGCCCGGATTGCGTCCGCAGCGGCTCCGGCACCGGCCACGCGCCGGACGCCTCGCGACCGCGCACCCTCGCGGGCGGGGCGGTCTCCGCCGACCCCCGGCTGATCACCAAGCTGCTGATCGGCGTCAATCTGGCCGTCTTCCTGATCCAGCTGTCGCTCGGTGACCGCTTCACCGAACGGTTCGAACTCATCGGTCAGGCGATCGCCCCGGCGCTCCACTCGGTCGTGGGTGTCGCGGAGGGCCAGTGGTACCGGCTGCTGACCGCGATGTTCCTGCACGCCAACTACGTCCACATCCTGTTCAACATGCTCAGCCTGTGGTGGATCGGCGCCCCACTGGAAGCGGCCCTCGGCCGCGCCCGCTACCTCGCGCTCTACTTCGCCTCCGGGCTGGCCGGCAGCGCGCTCACCTATCTGATCGCCACCCCCGCCCAGCCTTCGCTCGGTGCCTCCGGAGCGATCTTCGGGCTGTTCGGCGCCACCGCCGTGCTCATGCGCCGGCTCAGGTACGACATGCGCCCCGTGATCGGTCTCCTGGTGGTCAACCTGATCATCACCTTCGGGTGGGGCAACATCGCCTGGCAGGCCCATATCGGGGGACTCGTCGGCGGTGTCGTGGTCGGCTATGCCATGGTCCACGCCCCGCGTGAGCGCCGGGCCCTCGTGCAGTACGGGGTGTGTGCTCTGGTGCTGGTCGCCGTGGTTCTCATGACCGCGATCAGGACCGCTCAGCTCACCTGAGCAGCAGATATGCACAGGCCGTAGCCCGAGGTTGTACCCAGCGTTGTCCACAGTCCCTGGCGGATCTTGTGCATGCGGTGGGGAACAAGCGTGCCCCCTGTCACCACCCGGAGTTTCCGCAGGTGGCGCAGGGGGCGAACATGTTTGCGGAGGCCGGTGATTCCGTCATACCGGCGTCAACGCTCGATGGGTTATCCACAGATCGTCGTT
Organism: Streptomyces hygroscopicus; assembly: GCF_026168105.1. Lineage (GTDB taxonomy): Bacteria > Actinomycetota > Actinomycetes > Streptomycetales > Streptomycetaceae > Streptomyces > Streptomyces hygroscopicus_D. The sequence continues at coordinate 99,371 of NZ_LBMW01000005.1, read as the reverse complement.
CTTTTTCCACTGATCGCTGCCTCTGTGGACAAGGCTGTGGATAACTCGGTGTGCAGCCGTGGGTAAAGCCGGCCGCCGACGAGCGGGCGGCGCGGCTACTTCCACTGCGTGGAGACGCCGAACCCGGCCGCGATGAACCCGAAGCCGACCACGATGTTCCAGTTGTGGAGCGCGTGGATCGGCAGCGAGCCGTCGGTCACGTAGAAGACGACGATCCAGGCCAGACCGATGAGGAACATGGCCAGCATGACCGGCGCGACCCAGCCGCGGCTGTCCAGCTTGATGGTTGTGGCCTGCTTGGACGGCGGCGGCGTGTAGTCGGCCTTCTTGCGGATACGTGACTTCGGCACGAGGGTTTCTCCTGTCGATGCGCTGCGTGGCCGCGCAGGGAACTGGGGCGGGCTCCGGTGAGCGTACAAGGGGGCACTGGGCGCTCCCCCGGGCGTCCGTTAGCGTAGTGCTTCCGCGGCGCCGAAGGAGATAAGGGTACGTTGAGCAATACTGCCGACTCTCCTCAGGCGGGTTCCGGTTCCCCGGAAACGGGAGCGGGACCCACGTCGTCATCCCGTACGCCACGGCTGCGGCCCGTGCGCGTGCTCACCGTGGGTGTCTTCGCCCTCGCCGGACTCCTCTTCATCACGAGCTTCAACACGGCCAAGGGCACCAATCTCCGCACGGACTCCTCTCTGCTGAAGCTGTCCGACCTGATTCATGAACGCAGCCACAAGAACGCCCGGCTCGACGAGTCCGAGGCCGCGCTGCGCGACGACGTCGAGGCCCTGGCCAAGCGCACCGGGGGTGGCATCAGCAAGGCCGAGGAGGCCCGGCTCGCCGCACTCGAGAAGAACGCCGGCACCCAGCAGCTCACCGGCAAGGCCGTCACGGTCACTCTCAACGACGCCCCGCCCAACGCCACCGCCAAGCTGCCCGGCTACCCCGAGCCGCAGCCCGACTACCTGGTCATCCACCAGCAGGACCTGCAGGCCGTGGTGAACGCCCTGTGGCAGGGCGGCGCCCAGGCCATCAAGGTCATGGACCAGCGGCTGATCTCCACCAGCGCAGTGCGCTGCGTCGGCAACACCCTGATCCTCCAGGGCCGCGTCTACTCGCCCCCGTACAAGATCACCGCGATCGGGGACCCGGGACAGCTCCAGAAGGCGCTCGCCGCCTCACCTGCGATCCAGAACTACATGGTCTACGTCAACGTCTACGGCCTCGGCTGGAAAGTCACCGAGGACGGGACGGTGACTCTTCCCGGCTACTCGGGCACAGTGGATCTGCACTACGCGAAGCCCGTGGAGTAGAGCCCGGGAACAGCTGCCGCGGGGGGACCTGTGTCGGTGCGCCTGATCGTCAGGACCGTCAGCGAACTGTGCATCACCGTGGGCGTGGTCATCATCCTCTTTGTGTCCTATGTCCTGTTCTGGACCGGTGTGACGGCCGACAGTGCGATGAACGACCAGATCGAGCAGCTTCAGAGGCAGTGGTCGCAGGCAGCCGTGGGAGCGACAGCCGCACCCGGCGGCTCGAGCCCGAAGAAGCCGGCACCGTACGTACCGGGCAGGCCGTTCGCCCTCATGTACATTCCGCGGCTCGGTTTCACGTGGAACAAGCCCGTGCTCGAGGACACCGCCGTCGACACCCTCAAGAAGGGGCTGGGCCACTACGCGGGCACCGCACAGCTCGGGCAGGAGGGCAACTTCGCGGTCGCCGGTCACCGGCGCACCTACGGCGATCCGTTCAAGGACTTCCCGACGCTGCGGCCCGGCGACGCGGTCGTCCTCACCGACGGGACCACCTGGTTCACGTATCGGATCGACAAAGGCCCTTACAAAACCGTGCCCACGGACATCGAGGTAATCGACCCTGTGCCACGTAAATCCGGGTATCAGGACCCGGGACGCTATTTGACGCTGACCACGTGTGATCCGGAATGGGGGCACAGTCACCGGCTGATCGTCTGGGCGCACCTGGATTCCACACAGCCTGTGGAGGCAGGCAAACCGGCGGCTCTGCGCCGTTAGTCTGGTGGCGTGCGGCGTGAGTCTGGTGCCGTGGTGAGACGGAAGGGACGGCATGTACGGCTGGATCTGGCGGCATCTGCCGGGCAATGCATGGGTGAAGGCACTGATCTCGCTCCTGCTGGCCCTGGCCGTGGTCTACGTCCTCTTCCAGTACGTCTTCCCGTGGGCCGAACCGCTGTTGCCCTTCAACGATGTGACGGTGAACAACCAGTGAGTGCGCGGATTCTCGTCGTCGACAACTACGACAGCTTCGTCTTCAACCTCGTCCAGTACCTCTACCAGCTGGGTGCAGAGTGCGAGGTGCTGCGCAACGACGAGGTGTCGACGGCACACGCCCAGGACGGCTTCTCCGGCGTGCTGCTGTCCCCCGGGCCCGGCACCCCCGAGGAGGCGGGCGTCTGCGTCGACATGGTGCGGCACTGCGCCACGACCGGTGTCCCCGTCTTCGGTGTCTGCCTGGGCATGCAGTCGATGCAGGTGGCGTACGGCGGTGTGGTCGACCGGGCGCCGGAGCTGCTGCACGGCAAGACCTCGCTGGTCGAGCACGAGGGCAAGGGCGTGTTCGCCGGACTGCCGACCCCCTTCACCGCCACGCGCTACCACTCCCTGGCGGCCGAGCCCGAGACGGTGCCGGCCGAACTGGAGGTCACCGCGCGGACCCAGGACGGGATCATCATGGGTCTCAGACACCGTGAACTCCCGGTCGAGGGCGTGCAGTTCCACCCTGAATCGGTCCTGACCGAGCATGGTCACCGGATGCTGGCCAACTGGCTGGCGGAGTGCGGTGACGACGGGGCCGTGGCGAGGTCGGCGGGGCTCGCCCCGGTGGTGGGCAGGGCCACGGCGTGACCGCGCTGCGCCCCGAGCGTGAGACCGGCGCCTCCTACGGGGGCGCCGCGGAGCACGGGTCCTCGTACGGGCAGCCGTACGAGGGCTCCGGTGTGTGGTCGGGGCAGGAGCAGGAGTGGTCTTCCTACCATCAGTACTCCGGGGACGGTGGCGCGGGCTACGGCGAGCGACCGTACGGGCACCAGATGCCCCAGCAGGCGTACGACGCGACGACGGTGCTTCCCTCGTACGAGGGATCCCCGGCGGCCCCTTCGTACGACGGGGGCGGCGCCGTGCCGCCGTACGACCGACCGGCGCCCCGGGGCGGCTCCGGGTTCCCGGACGCGCCCATGGACGACGAGACCGTCGCGCTGCGCTCCGCGGACGTAGGCCAGACGCGGAGGGCCACGGACCGCACCGGGGTCTCCGGACCCGCGCCCGGCGGCCGTGCCGCGCGGCGCAGGGCGGCCCGCAGGCACGGACGGCACGGAGGCGGGCAGACGGCCGGGAAGGCCACTGAAACGGCCGGGAAGCCCGCTGGGGCGGCCGTGCGGGCGCCCTTGTCCCGGGTGGAGGCCCGGCGGGCCGCAAGGGCGCAGAAGCCCGGTGCGGCGGTCCTCGTGAGCCGTGTGGTCGGTGAGCTTTTCATCACCACCGGTGTGGTGATGCTGCTGTTCGTGACCTACCAGCTGTGGTGGTCGAACATACGGGCGCGCGAGGAGGCGGGCAACGCCGCGCAGCACCTCCAGCAGGACTGGGCGAGCGGCAAGCGCGCGCCGGGACAGTTCGCGCCCGGACAGGGCTTCGCCATCCTGCACATCCCGAAGCTGGACGTGGTCGTGCCGATCGCGGAGGGCACCAGCAAGTCCCAGGTGCTCGACAAGGGCATGGTCGGGCACTACGGGGAGGGCAGCCTGAAGACGGCGATGCCGGACGCCAAGACGGGCAACTTCGGGCTCGCGGGGCACCGGAACACGCACGGTGAGCCGTTCCGGTACATCAACCGCCTCCAGCCGGGCGATGCGATCGTGGTGGAGACGCAGGACGAGTACTTCGTCTACAAGATGACATCTACCCTTCCGGTGACGTCCCCGGCGAACACGAGCGTCCTCGACCCCATTCCGAGGGGGTCGGGATTCACCCAGCCGGGCCGCTACATCACACTGACCACCTGTACGCCCGAGTTCACCAGCAAGTACCGGTTGATCGTCTGGGGCAAGATGGTCGAGGAACGGCCGCGCAGCAAGGGCAAGCCGGACGCGCTCATTTCGTAGGGCACGTGGACTCGCAGACACGTGGAACAGACGGGGCAGATGCAGTGGGAGTGACGACCGACCAGGACGAGCAGACCGAGGTGCCGGGCTCCGACTCCCCGTCCATGCCGCGGCGCCGCGGGCGCGGCCGGATCGCGACGGCGGTCAGTGTCTTCGGGGAACTGCTCATCACCGCGGGCCTGGTGCTCGGCCTGTTTGTCGTCTACTCCCTGTGGTGGACGAACGTCCTCGCGGACCGCAAGGCCGACCGGCAGGGCGCCCAGGTGCGCCACCACTGGGCCTCCGCGACACCCGACAGCGGGCCGGGCGCGCTGGACACCGGGGACGGGATCGGCTTCCTGCACGTACCGGCGATGGGGAACGGCGACGTACTGGTCGAGAAGGGCACGTCGACGGACGTCCTCAACGACGGCGTGGCCGGCTACTACACGGACCCCGTCAAGGCGACTCTGCCCATGACCGGCAAGACCGGCAACTTCGCGCTGGCCGCGCACCGCGACGGGCACGGGGCGAAGTTCCACAACATCGACAAGCTGCAGATGGGCGACCCGATCGTCTTCGAGACGAGGGACAACTGGTACGTCTACAAGGTCTTCGCGATCCTGCCGCAGACGTCCAAGTACAACGTGGACGTCCTCACCTCGGTCCCGAAGCAGGCAGGCGTGAGGAAGCGGGGCCACTACATCACCCTGACGACGTGCACCCCGGTCTTCACGTCGGAGTACCGCTACATCGTGTGGGGCGAGCTCGTACGGGTGGACAAGGTGGACAGCAAGCGGACTCCGCCGAAGGAACTGACCTGAGCGGCGGCCTTCGCGGCCCGCGGGTGCGAGACCCGCACGACCGAGCCCCGGCCCCCAGATGGGGTGCCGGGGCTCGGCCGTCGCGCCTGGCCGGTCAGCCTCTGCCGGTCACTCCGCCGAAGATGTTCGTGCCGCCGTTGTTTCCGCCGTTGTTGCCGCCTGCCTGGTCCACGGTGAACAGGTTCACCGCCGTGCCCCGGTTGACCGTCGAACCCTGGGGCGGGTTAGACGCCACGACGACGGAGTTGTCGTCCTGGGAGCCGGCGATGTTGCCGACCTGGAGCCCCGCCTGCTGCAGCAGCTGCTTGACGTCCTTGAGCTTCTGGCCCTGTATGTTCGGGACCTGGGTCTGCTGGTTGACCGCCTTGCCGACCTGGATGGTGACCGTCGAGCCCTTCCTGACCTGGCTGTTCGCCGCCGGCGAGGTCTGGATGACCTTGCCCGCCTGGTTCGGGTCGCTGTTGTCCACCTCGGTGCAGGTGCCGTTCAGGTTGTTGTCCTGCATCTGCTTCTTGGCGGCGTCACAGGTCTGGCCCGTCACGTCGGGCACGGTCACCGTCGCCGGTGCCGTGGCGACCGTGAGGGTGATCGTGGAACCCTTCTCCTGGTCCGTGTTGCCCGGGGGGTTCTCGTCGGTGACGACGCCCGGGGTCTGGTCGGACTCCACGGTCTTCTGCTCGACATGGAAGCCCTTGCCCTCGAGCTGGGACTTCGCGGTGTCGAACTGCAGCCCCTTGACGTCCGGCACCGTGACCTTCGGTGCCCCCGTCGACATCACCAGATTGACCGTGCTGCCCTTCTTGACCTCCGTCTTCGCGGTGGGGTTCTGGGAGCAGACGTTGCCCTTCGCCTGGTTGTCGCAGGGCTTGCCGGAGAAGGTCAGCTTCAGGTCGGAGTTCGTCGCCAGGCTCTGCGCGTCCTTCTGCGACTGCCCGACGAAGTTGGGCACGGAGACGGTGTCGTTGCCCGCGATGTTGCCGCTGAACATCCACTTGCCGATGAGGATCGCGCCGACCAGCACCAGCACACCGGCGACGACCAGCAGGATCGTCGACGTGTTCGACTTCTTCTGGCGGCGGCGGTCCGGGCGGTCGTCGTAGCCGAAGCCGCCGTCGTCCGGGCTCATCGGCGGCATCATCGTCGTGGCGCCCGCGCCGGCGTCGGCGCGCAGGGCCGTCGTCGGCTGGTGGTCGGAGTAGCCGCCGTAGCCGGCCGAGCCCATCGCCGCCGTCGCCGTGACCGGCTGGCCGTCGAGGCACGCCTCGATGTCCTGGCGCATCTCGTCGGCACTCTGGTAACGGTAGTCAGGGTCCTTGACCAGCGCCCTCAGCACGATCGCGTCCATCTCGGGCGTGATCTCCGGGTCGAAGACGCTCGGCGGCTGGGGCTCCTCGCGCACATGCTGGTAAGCGACCGCGACCGGGGAGTCGCCCACGAACGGCGGGCGGACGGTCAGCAGCTCGTACAGCAGGCAACCCGTCGAATACAGGTCCGACCGGGAGTCGACCTGCTCGCCCTTTGCCTGCTCCGGCGAGAGGTACTGGGCCGTGCCGATGACCGCCGCGGTCTGCGTCATCGTCATTCCGGAGTCGCCCATCGCCCGGGCGATGCCGAAGTCCATCACCTTGACCTGGCCGTTGCGCGTCAGCATGACGTTCGCGGGCTTGATGTCGCGGTGGACGATGCCGTTGCGGTGGGCGTACTCCAGGCCCTGGAGGATGCCGATGGTCATCTCCATGGCCCGCTCCGGCAGCAGCTTTCGGCCGCTGTGAAGAAGCTCACGGAGCGTGGAGCCGTCGACGTACTCCATCACGATGTACGGGATCGAGACCCCGTCGATGTAGTCCTCGCCCGTGTCGTACACCGCGACGATCGCGGGATGGTTGAGCGAGGCGGCCGACTGGGCCTCCCGGCGGAACCGGGCCTGGAACGACGGATCGCGTGCGAGATCCGCCCGCAGCGTCTTCACCGCCACAGTGCGGCCGAGCCGGGTGTCCTGCGCGAGGTATACCTCCGCCATGCCACCACGGCCGAGCACCTGGCCCAGCTCGTACCGGCCGCCGAGGCGACGCGGCTCTTCCATAGCTTCCTACCAGCCCTCTCCGTCGGTCCTGACCACACCCGCGTGTGGTCCGGCGGTGTGCTGTCCGGGCATACGGTACCCGGCTCGCTTTGTGTGACCTGGCCACATCCGCCACCCGATACAGGACCGGTATCGCAACGTGCACCGATGTGAAGGGGACGTGACGGGGGTCACTTCTTGCTGTTGATGACCGCCTCCATGACGTTCTTCGCAATCGGGGCAGCCAGGCCGCCACCGGAGATGTCGCCTCGGTTGGCCTCGCTGTCCTCGACGACCACGGCCACGGCCACCGGCGAGCTGCCGTCCTTGAGCTTGGCATACGAGATGAACCAGGCGTACGGCTTCCCGCTGTTGTTCAGACCGTGCTGGGCGGTACCGGTCTTGCCACCCACGGTGACGCCCGGGATCTGCGCGTTCTTGCCCGTACCGTCGGTGACGACCGTCTCCATCATCGACTGCAGGACCTGGGCGTTCTTCGAGGACAGCGGCTGGCTCAGCTGTTGCGGCTGGGTCTGGGTGATCACGTCCAGGCTGGGCGCCTGCAGCTTGTCCACCATGTACGGCTTCATCAGCTTGCCGTCGTTCGCGACCGCCGAGGCGACCATGGCCATCTGCAGCGGGGTCGCCGCCGTCTCGAACTGGCCGATCGAGCTGAGCGCGGTCGACGGCCTGTTCATGGTCTCGGGGAAGTTGGAGGTGACGGAGCGCACCGGCGTGAACTGCTCCGAGTCGAAGCCGAACTTCTTCGCCTCCTCCAGCATCTTGTCCTTGCCCAGGTCGGCGCCGATCTTGCCGAAGACGGTGTTGCAGGAGTACTGCAGCGCGACCCGCATGGGCGCGTTCTTGCAGGGGATGTCCCCCTCGTTCTTCAGCTCGGTCCTGGAGTCCGGGAGGATGTACGGCAGCGGGGAGTTGGTCGGCTGGTCGGCACCGTTGTACAGACCGTTCTCCAGCGCCGCGGCCGCGGTGACCACCTTGAAGGTGGAGCCCGGCGGGTAGGTGTCGCGCAGCGCCCGGTTCAGCATCGGGTCGTCGGGGTCGCTGCTCTTCTGCAGCTTGGTCCACGCCTTGCTGTCGGTGGACGTGGAGTTGCCCGCGAACGTCGACGGGTCGTACGACGGGTAGGAGGCCAGCGCCAGGATCGCGCCGGTCTGCGGGTTCAGCGCCACGGCCGCGCCCTTGCCGCCGACCTTCTGCAGACCGTCGTAGGCGGCCTTCTGCGCGCCGGCGTTGAGCGTCGTGACGACGTTGCCGCCCTGCTGCTGCTTGCCGGTCAGCATGTTCAGGGTGTTGCGGAAGAACAGCCGGTCGTCGGTGCCGGTGAGGATGCCGTCCTCGATGGACTCCAGCTGCGAGGCTCCGAACGCCTGCGAGGCGTAGCCGGTGACCGGCGCCCACATCGCGCCGTCCTTGTACGTGCGCTTGTAGGCGAAGTCGTTGAGGCTGTCCGTGGACGTCTTCTGGGACCCGGTGATCGGGTTGCCGTCGACGATGATGTCGCCGCGCGGCGTCGAGTACCGGGCGATCAGCACGCGGCGGTTCTTCGGGTCGGTGCGCAGGCTGTCGGCCTGGACGTACTGGAGCCAGTTGTCGCGGACGAGCAGCGCGAGGACGAGAAGCCCGCAGAAGATCGCGATCCGGCGCAGGGGCTTGTTCACGGGCGGACCACCTGGGTCATCTCGGCGTCGGGGTTGGGGGCGGGGGACGGGGCCGGGCGGCGCGCGGTGTCGCTGATGCGCAGCAGGATGCCGACCAGCGCCCAGTTGGCGATGACGGAGGAACCGCCGTACGCCAGGAACGGCATCGTCATACCGGTCAGCGGGATGAGGCCCATGACACCGCCGGCGACCACGAAAACCTGGAGCGCGAAGGCGCCGGAGAGACCGACGGCGAGCAGCTTGCCGAACGGGTCGCGGGCGGCGAGGGCGGTGCGCACGCCGCGCTCCACCATCAGACCGTAGATGAGCAGGATCGCCATGATGCCGGCCAGGCCCAGCTCCTCGCCGAACGTGGCGAGGATGAAGTCGGAGTTCGCGGCGAACCGGATGAGCTCGGAGTGGCCCTGACCGAGGCCGGTGCCGAGGGTGCCGCCGGAGCCGAAGGCCCACAGGGCCTGCATGGCCTGCTCGGAGTGGCCCGCGACCCCCTGGCGGCTGAGCGTGTACTCCTTCATCGGGTCGAGCCAGGCCTGGACGCGCTGCTGCACGTGCGGTTCGAAGGAGGCCACGCCGACGGCGCCGACCGCGGACATCAGCAGACCGAAGACGATCCAGCTGGTCCGCTCGGTGGCGACGTACAGCATGACGACGAACATGCCGAAGAACAGCAGCGACGTACCGAGGTCGGTTTCGAAGACCAGGATGAGGATCGACATCGCCCAGACGACGAGGATGGGACCGAGGTCGCGGCCACGCGGCAGATACAGACCCATGAAGCGGCGGCTGGCCAGGGCGAGCGCATCGCGCTTGACCATCAGATAGCCGGCGAAGAAGACAGCCAGCACGATCTTCGCGAACTCGCCGGGCTGGATGCTGAAGCTGCCGACGTGGATCCAGATCTTCGCGCCGTACACGTTCAGGCCGAGGCCCGGGACGAGCGGCAGGAGCAGCAGGACCAGCGCGCCGACCATGGAGATGTACGTGTAGCGCTGCAGGACCCGGTGATCCTTGAGGAAGACCAGAACGGCGACGAAGAGCGCGACGCCCATCGCCGTGTACATCAGCTGGTTGGGCGCCTTGTCGCCCGCCTGCTTGATGGACTGCAGCAGCTTGGACTGGTCCAGCCGCCAGATGACGACCAGTCCGAGTCCGTTGAGCAGCGTGGCCAGCGGCAGCAGCAACGGGTCCGCGTACGGGGCGAACTTCCGTACGGCGAGATGCCCCACGCCGGCCAGCAGACCGAGACCGAGGCCGTAGCTCAGCAGGCCGGGGGGCACCTTGCTGTCGATGGCGAGGCCCACATTGGCGTAGGCGAACACCGGAATGACGACGGCGAACACCAGAAGCGCCAGTTCGGTGTTGCGGCGACTCGGCGTGCCGATCGAGCCGATCGTGGACGTGTGGTGCGTCGTCGTGTTCGTACTGCTGCTCATGGTGTGACAGGGCCCCTCACGGCTTGCTTACTGCTTACCGCACAGTGAGACGACCTTCTGCTCTTCCTCCGAGAGGCTGGGGCCGGGTGTGGGAGTGGGTGCGGTCTGGGACTTGGACGCCGATGGGTTCGGCGAGGGTGTGGCCTTGGACGTCGGTGAGGTCTTTGTGGTTCCCGTGGTGCTCTTGGCCTGGCCCGCGCCGTTCTTGGCGTTCTGGCTCTCGGCCTGCTGGCGCTGGCTCTCCTTCTTGCACGCGGACGCCTGCACGGACAGCTCGGAGATCTTCGACTGGGCCGGAGTGAGGCCGCCCTCGGCGATGGTCGCCTTGACCTGCTTCTGCTGGTACGGAGGCAGGTACTTGAGTTCGATCTCCGGGTGGTCCGTCTGCACCTTCGACAGCGACACCCAGGCCAGGTCCTGGCTGATGCCCTGGTACAGCGCGACGTGCTCGCCGTTGGCACCGACGTAGTACTGCGTCTGCGTCCACTGGTAGGCGCCGTAGAGGCCGCCGCCGACGATGCCGAGCGCCAGGGCCGTGTAGAAGGATCTCTTCAGCCACCTGCGGCCCTTCTTCGGCTTGACGAAGTCCTCGTCGGTGTAGTCGCCGAAGCTGCCCGCCGGGACGTAGCCGGTGGTGTCGCCGCTGCCGGGTGGGCCGAACTCGCCCCCGCCGCCCTGTCCGGGCACCTGGCGGCCGAGGCCGGCGGCGCGTCCCGCGGGTGTCTGCATGATGCCGTTGTCGTGCAGGTGGTGCTGGTTCTCGGCGACCGCGCCCACCACGATCGGGGTGTCGGACAGCTGCCCTGCGAGGGTGTCCCCGGTGTCCAGGTCGAGGACGTCGGCCACGATGACCGTGATGTTGTCGGGGCCGCCGCCGCGCAGCGCGAGCTGGATCAGCTCCTGCACGGTCTCCTGCGGGCCCTGGTAGCTGGCGAGGGTCTCCTCCATCGTCTGGTGGGAGACGACCCCGGACAGACCGTCGGAGCAGATCAGATACCGGTCGCCGGCCCGGACCTCACGGATGGACAGGTCGGGTTCGACATGGTCGCCGCTGCCCAGCGCGCGCATCAGAAGGGCACGCTGCGGATGGGTGGTGGCCTCTTCCTCCGTGATACGGCCCTCGTCGACGAGCCGCTGCACCCAGGTGTGGTCCTGGGTGATCTGCGTCAGGACGCCGTCCCGCAGCAGATACGCGCGGGAGTCCCCGACGTGGACGAGCCCGAGCCGCTGACCGGTCCACAGCAGGGCGGTGAGCGTGGTCCCCATGCCCTCGAGCTGGGGGTCCTCCTCGACCATCGCCCGCAGCTGGTCGTTGGCGCGCTGCACCGCCGTGCCGAGCGAGGTGAGGATGTCCGAGCCGGGGACGTCGTCGTCGAGCGCGACGATGGTGGAGATCACCTCGGAGGAGGCGACCTCGCCGGCGGCCTGGCCGCCCATCCCGTCCGCGATCGCGAGCAGTCGGGGCCCGGCGTAACCGGAGTCCTCGTTGCCCTCGCGGATCATGCCTTTGTGCGATCCGGCGGCGAAGCGCAGTGACAGACTCATGCGCACCTCGCCCGTCGGCTCCGGGTACATCCGCACGGTGCCCACCCTCCGGTCGGGAGCGCGCCGGGGCCCGCGGTGTGGACCGCCGCTGCGTGCTCGCTCCGCTCGCTCATTGTCGTACTACTTCCGCAGCTCGATGACCGTCTTGCCGATGCGGATCGGCGCGCCCAACGGGATCGGTGTGGGGGTCGTCAGCCGGGTCCGGTCCAGGTACGTGCCGTTGGTGGAGCCGAGGTCCTCGACGATCCACTGGCCGTCCCGGTCGGGGTAGATCCTTGCGTGCCGGCTGGAGGCGTAGTCGTCGTCCAGCACGATAGTGCTGTCGTGGGCGCGGCCGAGCGTGATCGTCTGGCCCTGCAGCGCGACCGTCGTGCCCGTCAGGGAACCCTCGGAGACGACCAGCTTGCTGGGGGCGCCACGACGCTGACGGCCGCCGCTCGGCTGCTGGCGCTGCGCCGGGGGCGCCGCCGCCTGACGGGCGGCCTGCTGCGGCCGTCCGCTCTCCCGGCGCGAGCCGCGCTGGGTGACACGCGTACCGAACAGGTCGCTGCGGATGACCTGCACGGCCACGATCACGAACAGCCACAGTACGGCCAGGAAACCCAGCCGCATGACCGTGAGGGTCAGCTCTGACATTGCCCCCGCTTCACCCTTCGGCTTGCCGGTAAATGATGGTGGTGCTGCCCACGACGATCCGCGAGCCGTCGCGGAGCGTAGCGCGGGTGGTGTGCTGCCCGTCCACCACGATGCCGTTGGTGGACCCGAGATCCTGGATCGTCGAGGGCGTTCCGGTCCGGATCTCACAGTGCCGACGCGAGACGCCGGGGTCGTCGATCCGCACGTCGGCCTCCGTGCTGCGGCCCAGCACCAGCGTCGGACGGGAGATCTGGTGGCGGGTGCCGTTGATCTCGATCCAGTAGCGGGTGCGCCCGCCCGCCGTGGCCGCGGCCGTGGGCCGCTGGCCGTGGGGCGCGGCGCCGGGACCCCCACCGGGCGGTGGCGCGGACGGCATGGGCGGAGCCCCTGTGGGCCCGCCCGTCGGAGGATAGCCATAACCGCCGGGGGCCTGGCGCCCTGCCGCGTCCGGCGCGGGAGGCTGCTGGTTCGTGGAGGAGGCGAGAGTACGGCTGCGGACCCGGTACAGACCGGTGTCGAGATCGTCGGCCTTCTCCAGGTGGACCTTGATGGGGCCCATGAACGTGTAGCGCTGCTGCTTGGCGTAGTCGCGCACCATGGCGGCGAGCTCGTCGCCGAGCTGGCCGGAATAGGGGCTGAGGCGCTCGTAGTCCGGCGCGCTCAGCTCCACGATGAAGTCGTTGGGGACGACGGTCCGGTCGCGGTTCCAGATGGTCGCGTTGTTGTCGCACTCCCGCTGGAGCGCACCGGCGATCTCCACGGGCTGTACCTCGGACTTGAACACCTTGGCGAAGGTGCCGTTGACCAGACCTTCGAGACGCTGCTCGAACTTCTTCAGGACTCCCATGGGGCACCTCCTCCTTCGTTGCCGTCCTGTCTACTGCTTACCTGGTACTGCTTACTGATCGTATCCACGCGCCGGAAAATCGCCTGGTTCCCCCTGTCGGCCCTGTCGACGGGTGTCGACGCCTGCGGAGTTCCCTGCGAACAGCCTCTTCGAACTCCTCCCGGGCGTACTCCTCGGACGTACTCCTGACATGGATCGTAGAGGCGGCCGAAGACCAGTGTCCCGCACCTGGCTGTGGAGCCCGCCCGCCTACCGGAGAGATGAGTGGTACCGGTACGAGGTTGATACGTGAACAGGGACATGTTGAGACGTGAAGCGGGACACGTTTTGAGGCGTGAAGGCGGGACACGGCGGGTGCGCGAACCGGGACACGGGGGGAACGTGAGGCGGGACACGTCGAGAAGGTGAACCGGAACACGTCGAGAAGGTGAACCGGAACACAGGGCGAACGTGAGGCGGGACACGTCGAGAACGTGAACCTGGGCATGTTGCTTCAAGTGGGACATATTTGGACGTTTGTGGCGATCGGAGTCGGGGCCGGGGTCGGGGTCGCGGTCGGGGTCTGGGGCGGGGCCCGGATTTGGGGCAGTGCGGAGCGAGGGCCGGGTCGGGGGCGCGGGTGGGTGCCGGGGTCGGCGCCGGTCGGACCTCGGGACGGGGCCGGGCCCGGTGAGCCGGGGTGGGACGGGAGCGCCGCGGATGACGGGCGGGCCCGGTCCGCTCGTCGGGTGCCGGGGCAGGGCGCCGGGTTCCGGACGCCGCGGCCGGTCCGCCCGTCGTCGCTGGTCGTCCCGGGGTTGTCGCTGGTCGGGCGGGGGGTGTCCCGGGGCGGGCGGGGCCGCCCTGCGGGAAAGGGATGTGAACCCACCCTCTCCAGCGTGCTAATGTTCTGGATGTCGGAAGGCGCCAGCAACGAAAGAGGCCGGAGCCGGAGGACACACCCAATGCGCGGGTGGCGGAATAGGCAGACGCGCTGGATTCAGGTTCCAGTGCCCGCAAGGGCGTGGGGGTTCAACTCCCCCCTCGCGCACCACGAGGTACCGACGAAACGGGTCTCTCACAGTGACGAAAGTCCTGGAGGGGCCCTTTCTCGTTGTCCGTGCCGGATGTGAGGTATCGCACGGCCCGAGGCGAGGACGCGACAGGGCCCCGGCGCGTGACTTATCTCACGGCGGGGCCCTGCTTGTTGGGCGTGCGGATTGTTCTTCGAGTTGTACTTCGGCTGGGCCTGGTCGGCTCGGTCTGCGCGACTGGTGCCAGGTGGCCGGTCGGGGTCCAGGACCACCGCTGGCCGTGGACGGGCCGTCCCCGCTCGCGCATCCGGTTCAGGATCCAGGCCGGGGCCGGGTGTCAGAGTTCCTTGATGCGGATGTTCCGGAAGGCGACCTTTCAGGTGTGGCCCTGGAGTCCGACGAAGCCCGAGGCCGGGTCTGCGGTGGCAGGCTTGCGCCGCGGGGCAGGATGTGCTCCCCGGTTTTCCGGATCGGGCGATGTCTTGTCGCCGGTCATCTCGCCGATGCCGCGCAAGGTGACGACGACCCACTCGTCCGTCAGGTCGCGGAAGCTGTCGAGCGTGTCGATGTCGGGGATCTTCTTGAACAGCTCCGCCTCGGAGTCGGTGCCCAGCGCGCCGACGCCGGAGGCCGTGATCTGGAGATGGAAGTGTTCCGGACTGCCGTCGGTGTGGGTGTGAACGCCCTTGACGAACAGGGCTGAGACGGCGAGTTCCTCGACGCCGGCCAAGGCGTTGCCAAGTGCGGCGCGCGGCACGCGGATCGTGAGGTTGGAACGCAGGTGCGCCATGAGGTTGCGGCCGATCAGGCAGTGCGTGTTCGGCAGCGTCGCCAGGGCGACCCGGGTGTTCTCCACCGTGCCCAGGCCGAGGAAGACGTGGCCGCTCGCGGGGACGTCGATCGTGCCCCGGTTGGTGACCACTCGGGCGATACCGGCCGCCCTGCCGTTCCAGGCGGACGACCCTGGTGCGGTCGACGAGCATGAGCCGCTTCTTCACGTCCCACTCGGCGGGACCGCCCACGGTGCTCTGTTCCGCCTCGGCTTGGGCCAACCGAGCGGTCCTGATGAGCAGTTGCATGGCGTTGAACTTGTTGAACGAGAAGAAGCCGGGGCGTGGGGAGGCCGAGTGCACCGCGAGCGGGGTGTCGAGTTCGTCGGTCGGGCGGCGGTCATCGGCGTGCCCCGGTTGCCTACCAGGGCCCTCGATTCGTTCGCGCGCGCACCCAACCCGTCGAACAGGCGCTCTCGCAGTGCCTCGCGGAGCGGGCCCTCAGCACTTCTCAGCCCCGGGAATCGGGAGTTGCCCTGGCGCCCTCAGCTCCTTCAAAGGGGCGCAGGCGGTGGGCGTCGTCGAACAGGGCGCGTTCGGCCAGGCGGACGGCAGTGAGCGCGGCGAGTGCCGCCGCCGCGAGCAGCATGTACATCACGACGATCTGGTAGCGGATCGCCGTGAAGGGGCCGACTCCGGCGAGGATGAGGCCGGTCATGGCTCCGGGCAAGCTGATGACACCGACGGTCTTGGTGGAGTCGAGGGCGGGGATCAGGGCCGTACGGACGATGGTGCGCTGATGCGGGGCGAAGGCGTCAGTGGCGGCGAGGCCGAGGCTGAGACGGGCCTCGATGGCGGGACGGGCGGTGCGGACCTCGTCGTGGAGGCGGGTCAGGGCGAGGGCGGTGGCCTGCATGGCTCCGGAGACGACCATGCCGCCGACGGGGATGACGACGCGGGCCTGGGTGGCGATCACGGCCAGGGCCAGCAGAGTGCCCATGGTCGCCGCCGTGCCGAGGGTGATCGCGACGGTCGCGGTGGGCAGAGCCCTGGGCAGGGCCCGGGTGCGGCGGGCGGCGACCTGCCCCGCGATGAGAACCATGACGGCGAGCCAGCCGGTGGCTCCGGCGAGTCCGGCGTGGCGGAAGACCAGGAGCAGGAGGGCGCCGACGGCGGCGAGTTGGAGTGCCGCGCGGACTGCGGCGAGGGCAATGTCGCGAGCCAGGCGGAGGCGTCCGCGCCAGGCCACGGTGACAGTGAGGGCGACCAGGGCTGCGGAGGCGGCGACGCCCGCCCAGGTGGGGACGGCGGGGTTCACGCGTGCTCCCTGAGGTAGTCGACGTGGTGGGCTTCGCCCTGGTCGACGAGGTGGCCGCGGTCGAGTACGAGGACGTGGTCGGACCGGCGGCGAGCCTGGGCGATGTTGTGGCTGACCAGGACCACGGTCAGGCCGTCGGCGACCAGATCGTGTGCGACGTCCTCGACCGCCGCGGTGCCGACCGCGTCGAGGGCGGAGGTGGGTTCGTCCAGCAGCAGTGCCTTGGGGGTGACGGCCAGGGCGCGTGCCAGGCAGACGCGTTGTGCCTCGCCACCGGACAGGTTCGTGGTGGCGCGGTCGAGGTACGTGGTGGGCAGGTGGACGCGGTCCAGAAGCACCGCCGCTTCTGGCCGGCCGAGGTCGGGACGGCCGACGCGCAGGTCGTCCAGGACGCTGTCGGTGAGCAGGACAGGTTGCTGACCCACGAGGGTGACGTGGCGACGAAGGGCGAGGACGTTCCAGTCGGCCAGGGCGCGGTCCTGGAAGGCGACGGTCCCGGCCGTGGGTTCTTCAAGCCGGTTGAGAAGACGTAGGAAAGTCGTCTTGCCCGCGCCGCTCGGTCCGACCAGGGCAGTGCAGGCCGCGGCGGGAATGGAGCAGGTGATCTCCTCCAACAGGGTCGTGTCGCCGCGTCGCACCGTGACACGCTCCAGGGCGAACGCGCTCGTCTCCACGGGACTCACCTCACCGTTCAGCACCATGATGCAACCATGGTTACACCAGATGGTGGTCCCAGTAGAAGGGGTCACGGTCCAGGCCGGTACACGAGAAGCGCCGGGTGCCCGCCGGAGCCGTGCGGGACGGGGTAGTAGCTCAGATGGGTGGTGGAGTCGACGGCGACGACGTGAGCGCCGTCGGCGAGGTGAGCGCGGCCGGTGACGTTCAGATGCCCGCTGTTGTTGTCGGCGGTGGTGACCCAGCCGGTCTCCGAGGCGACGTAGAGGTGGCGGGCTGCGGGGTCGTAGGCGAGCACGTCGGGCTCCTCACCGACCCGGTCGGTGCCGGTGACGTGCCAGGTGGTGAGGTCCACGGTGAGCAGTCGTGCGTTGCCGTCGCAGGCGACGAAGGCCAGGCGGTCGGCGGGGGCGAGGGTGAGGCCGTGGTCGTGGTCGCAGCCGGGCAGCGCGACGCGGCGGCGGATGTGCAGGGTCGCCGGGTCGATGACGGCGAGTTGGTCGCGGGTCTGGACGTCGGCGAGCATCTGACGGCTGGTGGGGTCGTAGGCGACGTTTCCGGCCTCACCGCCGAGGGGGACGGTGCCGCGGACGGCTGCGGTGGCCGCGTCGACGACGGTTTCCGAGCCGCCGGACTCGTTGGTGGTCCACAGCGTGCCGTGTGCCGGGTCGTAGGCCAGGCCATCGGGGTAGTCGCCGGTGGGGGTGTGGTGAAGGACGGTGCCCGTGGCCTCGTCCATGGCCACGACCTGGTTGGCGTCGGTCGCGGTGGCGTACACCTCGTGCCGGTCGGGGACGACCAGGACGCCGTGGACGCCGGGCAGGCCGTCGATGGTCCGTACGACGCGTCCTGCGCGGACGTCGACCTCGATGACCTGGCTCGCGCCGAGGTGGGCGATGAACAGCAGCCCCCGGCTCGCGTCGAGGCTCGCGTAGTCGAAGCGGGAGCTGTCGCCCGGCAGGGCGATCTCCTTCACCGGGCGGAGCGGAAGCGCCACCTTGGACGGCTGGTTGCCGCCTCGGGTGAGCAGGACGCCGGTCACCGCGGCGGCGAGGGCGATGAGCACTCCGGCGGCGAGGGCCAGCAGTGCGCGGGGGCTGAGGCGACGGGGCATGTGCAGGCTTTCCCGGGTTGGAGGGTGAGGAGCCGTTATGGCGGCGAGCAGCGTAGGCACCCCGCCGATCTCATAGGGGATGGAGGGCTCGATGCCGGTGACGATGAGGCCGAAAGTGGTTCTGGGCAAGCCATGGGTGCGGCAGGCGGCGCCCTGACCGGCGCTTGCCCACCGGACGGATTGCCGCCCACCGCCCTGCACAGATCCCTGACGGCCGGACGGTCAGTACAGGTAGATGTCGACGAGCAGGGCCGCGACCGCGGCCAGGAGCGCGTAACGGATGGTGGTCCGGGTCGGCTGGGCGGCCAGCGGACCGAGGCCGTAACCGAGGGAGGCGGCGGCGAGGGTGAAGACGCCGGAGCCGGTGTCCTGCCAGCTGATGGGCAAGACGATGACGGGTGCGTCGGTGAAGAACTGTTGTGCGTGAGTGGCTCGCAGGATCGCGTTCCAGGCCAGGGGCCCGACGGCCGCGGCGAGCGCGCCGGTCGCGAGGGCGGCACGGCTGCGGTCTCGGGCGGCGGCGATGAGGACGGCTGCGAAGAGGGCCGACAGCGCGGCGCCGTAGCCGATCTGGCCCCAGCTGATCACGAGGCGGGAGCTGTCGCGGTCGCGCTGAGGGCCGGGCGCAGTGCCTTGGCCAGGGTGACTCCGTCACCGGTGGCCCAGAAGTGCATGTAGAACAGGCGCGGTTGGTCGTTCAGGGCGTGGTTGTGTAGTTCGACGATGTCGATGCCTCCCTTGCGCAGCGCACGGATGACCTTCTGTACCTCGGAGGCGGTCATGACGAAGTCGCCGTTGATCGCGGCCCTGTTGCCCCCCAGGGGCTGGAAGTTGATGCCGGTGGTGATGCCGACCGCGGGCGGCAGCACGTGGGTGCCGTCGGTAACCGTGTCCTTGCGGGAGATCGAGAACTTGTAGATGCCGCCGTCGGCGGTGCCCTTGCGGCCGAGCGCCTTGTCGATCCCGGCGGTGTCCAGGGCGATGGGCGGCTGGGTGGCCGGGGGCGGCGAGGCGGGCGGGATCGCGGTGGCGTCCAGGGCGGACTTCAGGCCCCTGGCCAGGGTGACCGGGTTGCCCATGGCGTCGATGTGGGTCCACCAGATGGCCGGGGACTGCTGGAGCAGGTGCTTGTGCAGGGCGGTCTGCTCGATACCGGCGGCCTGCAGCGCGTCGGTGACCTTGGGCAGTTCGTCCTCGGTGACGACCAGGTCGCCCATGAGCATGGTCTCGTGCTTGTACTTGGCGAAGGCCGCGTAGCCGCCGAGGGAGAGGCCGGGCTTGATGGTGACGCCCTGGGTGGTGACGGTGAGGTCCTTGCGGGGCAACGGGATCCGGTAGACGGTGCCCTTCATCAGGGTGCCGGTGCGGCCGAGGGTGTCGGCGACCGGCTTCCAGTCCGCCTCGGTCGTCTGCACGGGCGGCTGCGCAGGGCCGCGAGCGGCCATCGGGGCCGCGACCTCCTCCGTACCGCCTGACGCAGCGTCTTTCGTAGGGCTGCCGCAGCCTGTCAGCAGGCCGGAGCCCGCCACCAGAAGGAGCGCGGCCGCCGTTCCAGCGACCGGCTTGACATACGAACGGGGTGACATGACCACTCCTCGTCGAGATCGTCGTCGATGGTGCGTGTGTGGCCAGACAAACCGCCGCTGATGAAGGTGGCATGAAGAACACGCCCACCCGGGTGACTTCATGACAGCTTCATCAGCGCCCAGGATCGTGGGAGCCGAACGGCGCGGAGAAGTAAGAGGCGGAAGGAGAAGGAAGGCACCATGCGGATCCTCGTGGTCGAGGACGAACCCAAGATGCGGGACCTGCTGCACCGGGCCCTGGCCGAGGAGGGCTACGCCGTCGACACAGCCGCCGACGGGCTCCAGGCGATCACCCTGACCGACGTGGCCGCCTACGACGCGATGGTGCTGGACGTGATGCTGCCCGGCCTGGACGGATTCGAGGTCTGCTCCGCCCTCCGCCGGCGCGGAAACTGGCTGCCGGTGCTGATGCTGACCGCGAAGGACGCCGTCGCCGACCGCGTCCGCGGCCTGGACGGCGGCGCCGACGACTACCTGACCAAGCCCTTCAGCCTCGAGGAGCTGATGGCCCGGCTGCGGATGCTGATCCGCCGAGGCCCCTTTGAACGCCCCACCGTCCTCACCGCCGGGGACCTCACACTCGACCCGGCCACCCGGACCGTACGACGCGGCGCCGAGGAGATCCCCCTGACCGCCAAGGAATACGCACTCCTGGAGATACTGCTGCGCCGCCCCGGCACCGTCCTGACCCGCACCGTGCTCGTCGAACACTGCTGGGACCTGGGCACCAGTCCCGGCTCCAACGTGGTCGACGCCCACATCAAGGCCCTGCGCGCCAAGATCGACCGCCCCTACGGCACCCAGGCCGTCGAGACCGTCCGCGGCGCCGGATACCGCATCCGCCCCGACGGCGGCCGCATCACCACCCGCACGCCATGAACCGCATCCCACTCCGCATTCGCCTCACCGCGATCTTCGCCGCCGTAATGGCCCTGGTCCTGGCCGGGGCCGGATACGTCACTCTCAGCCGCTTCCGCGAGGCCCAGAGCGAGTACGGCACCGCCACCGGCGTCGCCCGCCAAGCACAGCAAGAGGCCACGGACGACTTGGTCCGGGAACTGGTCACCGCCCTGCCCATCGTGTTCGTGCTGGCGACCATCGGCGCCTACCTGCTGGCCGCCGCCGCGCTTCGCCCCGTCGAGCGCATGCGCACCCAGGCCGCCGCCGTCACCGAAGACACCCCCGGACACCGCCTCGACGTGCCGCCCAGCCGCGACGAGATCGCCCGCCTCGCCACCACCCTCAACGACATGCTGGCCCGCCTCCAGACGGCCCTGGAGCGCGAACGCCACTTCGTCGCCGACGCCGGCCACGAACTGCGCACCCCGCTCAGCCTCCTGCGCACCGAGATCGAACTCGCCCTGCGCCACCCCCGCGACGCCACCGAACTGCACGCCGCACTCGTCTCCGCCCTCGAAGAGACCGTACGGCTGGTCCAGCTCACCGAGGACCTGCTGCTCCTGGCTCGCACCGACCGCCGTCAGGGCACTGCGGCCCAGGCAGTCGTCGTTCTTGACCTCCAGCCGGTGCTGCGTCGTGTGACCGTCCGCCTCCGCAACGGCGCACCCGCCAGCGTGGTCACCGTCGACTGTCCCGTCGGCCTCACTGTCGCGATCCCCGAAGACCGGCTGGAACGCGCCGTCACGAACCTGATCCGCAACGCCCAGCAGCACGGCCACGGCCCCATCGACGTGACCGCCCGCCGCGACGGACAGATCCGCATTGAGGTACGCGACCACGGCCAGGGTTTCCCGCCCGACTTCCTCCCCCACGCCTTCGACCGCTTCACCCAGGCCGACCGCGCCCGCGCCACCACCGGCACCGGGCTCGGCCTGGCCATCACCGCCGCCATCGCCCGCGCCGGCGGCGGCAGCCACGGCGCCGCCAACCACCCCGACGGCGGCGCCGTCGTATGGATCACCCTCCCGGCACGTTGACATAACCACGCGCTCGATACGGAACCGCCCAGCCGCCCCGGGGATTGGAAGCGTTGAACAGCTCGGCGAAGTCCCGTTGTAGCTGCCGTGGGCACGTAATCCTGCGCAGTGGCCTCTCCCGAGCAGCGGTCGCTGGGTTGGCCGACGTAACCTGGGTTACGTTTCGGGTGGGAGTTGAAGACCGCCGTGTGCGGACGAGATGGAGGTGGCCGCCGTGACGGAGCAGGCGGCGGGCGCGTGGGTGCTGCTGTCGTACCGGCTGCCGCGTGAGCCTTCGACGCCGCGGATCACGGTGTGGCGCAAGCTGAAGCGGCTGGGCGTGGCGCAGATCTCGGATGGGCTGGTAGCGCTGCCGGCGGACGCGCGGACCCGGGAGCAGCTGGAGTGGATCGCCGAGGAGGTGGTCGAGGCCGACGGGTCGGCGGGG
The DNA here is from genome assembly GCF_026168105.1 of Streptomyces hygroscopicus. Lineage (GTDB taxonomy): Bacteria > Actinomycetota > Actinomycetes > Streptomycetales > Streptomycetaceae > Streptomyces > Streptomyces hygroscopicus_D. Next base: position 77,400 of record NZ_LBMW01000005.1, on the reverse strand, counting down.
ATCTGGCTGGCCCGGCCGGGCAGCGTGGCACAGGAGCGCGAGCTCGCGGCGTCCATGAGGCAGGCCCGCGCCGAGGAGTACCGGGTAGTCGCGCAGCAGGCCGCGGCTCTGGCTTCGGGCCCGGTCGGCGAGCGGGCACGTGGGGCCGCCAGGCTGCGCGCGGAGATGCGGCGCATCGGACGGCGGGACTTCTTCCCTCCGGTTGAACGGGAGGCAGCCGCCGTAGCGGTGGCGGAGCTGGCCGAGGGTTCCGGCCCGCGCAGCGGCACCCGGGGGGTGCGGGCGTGAAGTGGGCGACAAGGGCGGGCGTGCACATCGACCGGGCGGCGTGCGCATGGCTGATCCGCCGGTTCCTGGACGCGGACGCACAGTTCGTGTTCGTCACCGACCCGGCGCTGGTCCCTTCGGATGCGACCGCGTTCGACATGCGCGGGGTGGACCTGTCGCACCACGGCGCGGACTGTACGTTCGAGACCATCCTGCGCCGCTACGAGCTGAGTGACCCGGTGCTGTGGCGGATCGCCGAGATCGTCCACGAGGCGGACCTGGACGATCAGCGCTACGACGCCCCGGAGGCGCCCGGGTTCGACGTCGCCCTGCGTGGCCTGTCCATGGTGTGCACCGACGAGCGCACCCTGGAGGTGACCGGCCCGCTCTTCGACGGCCTGTACGAGTACCTCAAGCGCGGCCTGCTGCTCGGGCACGATCCCGCCTGAACCATCCCGGGAAACCTCCGAATTCACACCGCACCGCGGCCGGCCTCGCCCCCGTCCAGCGGAAGACGCCGGTATGGCCGAGCGAATAGCGGCCCGGCTGGGGATGGACCGCCAGGCCATGGAGCTCCCGGCCGACCTTGCGCGTCCTTGCCGGTGGGCAGCAGCGTCGGCAGGGTGAACCGGTCGCCGTCCAGGACCCACACCCCGTTGCGGGCCATGTCGGCGATGCACCAGGTACGCCCGTCGGGGGAGGACCAGCAGAAATGCCGCCGCCCCCACCCGCATTCACGTCCTCGACCGCTCATCCGCGCTCCCAAGCCGGGCCACGGTGCCCTTTCATTCCGCCGTTGATGAAAGGATGAAACCGTGGTTACAGTGAAACCATGGTTTCCCCGGACACGTCGCGGGGCACGTCCGACCAGCCGACACCCCCTGCCGACAGCACCGCAGCGGGGCCGGGCCCGGCGTTCGCGAGCGTGCTGCGGTACTTCCTGCGGCTGGGCACACTCGGCTTCGGCGGACCGATCGCCGTGGTCGGCTACATGCAGCGCAATCTGGTCGAGGAGCGCGGCTGGATCGCCAAGCAGGACTTCCTCGACGGCGTTGCCCTGGGCCAGACCATGCCCGGCCCGCTCGCTGCCCAGGTCGCCATGTGGGTCGGCTACCTGCGCCGCGGCGCCTGGGGGGCGGCGGCGACCGCGCTGGCGTTCATCGCCCCTTCGTTCCTGCTGGTCACGGTTGTCGCCGCCGCCTACGTCCACTACGCCGGGCTGCCGGTGGTGCAGTCGCTCTTCTACGGCATCGCCCCGGCCGTGATGGGCATCATCGCCATCGCCGCCTACAAGCTCGTCAAGCTCACCGACGGCAAGGACTGGCGCGCCTGGGCCATCAGCGCAGTCGTCTTCGCGGTCACCGCCGCCACCGGCCGCGAGCCGATCTACCTGATCGTCGGCGCCGGGGTGCTGATGATCCTTCTCGACGCCCGCCCCACCCACCGGTCCTGGCTCCGCCGCCGAATAGCCACCGGCCCGGACTCCAAGGCGCTCAGCCTGGTCGGGTGGCCGCTGGCCACGCCGTGGGCCGTGGCGGCCTCCGGTGGGACGCTGCTGTCCCTGGGCCTGTTCTTCCTCAAGACCGGCGCTCTGGTCTTCGGCTCGGGGCTGGCGATCGTCCCGCTGCTGCGCGACGGCGTGGTCGCCCAGCATCACTGGCTCACCCAGGCCCAGTTCCTCGATGCCGTCGCGATGGGCCTGATCACCCCGGGCCCGGTCGTGATCACCGCCGCGTTCATCGGCTACCTCGTCGCCGGCCCCGCCGGAGCCCTCGTCGCCACCTTCGCGATCTTCCTGCCCATCTACGTCGGCGTGGTCGTCCCCGGCCGCTGGTTCGTCAGGCACCGCGACAACCGGCAGGTCAAGGCGCTCGTGACCGGCGCCACCGCCGCAGCCGGCGGTGCACTGTGCGGGGCGGTCGTCGTGCTCACCCGGCAGGCCGTCACCGACGTAGCCACCGCCGTCATCGCGGTCGTCACGCTCGGTCTGCTGTGGCGGTTCAAGATCCAGGAACCCGTTGTCGTCATCGCGGCCGGAGCCCTCGGCCTCCTGCTCCACTGAGCCGCGCCCCGGACCGCTACCTGAACCCACAACCCGCCCACCGCACTTGGAAGCGCGATGACCCTCGCCTACACCTTCGCCACCAGCACCACCGTGTTCAGCCGCTCCCACATCGCCCTCACCGCCACCATCACCGCCGTCCTCGCCCTGGCCGCCGCCTGGTGGCGGCTCCCACGCGTCCCCCGCGCCCACCACGTCGTGGACCTCGGCGCCGTCACCGTTCTCGCCGGTCTGTCGGTGTTCCTGTGGCGGGCCTCGGCCAACATGCCCCAGCTCAACGACGACGGCCTGCCCGGCTTCTCCGCCAACGACTGGCTCGCCCCCGTCATCACCTACGTCAGCATCACCGTCTACGCCCGTCTGCGGCCTCCGGCCGACACCCGGCGCTTCGGCCAGGTGCAGGCACTGGCGACGATCGCATCCTTCGTCGTCAACGTGATCACCATCTAGCCGATGCGTGAGCGTGGCCCCGACCGCTGTTCAGTCGTGGGACGGCAGGTGCCTGATCCGGTGGTCGGCCACCTGCAGGGCCTCTTCGACCAGGCGGCGCAGGTGGCCGTGGCGCAGGGCGTAGACGACCCGGCGCCCTTCCTTGCGGGTGGTCACCAGCCCGGCCAGGCGCAGCCGCGACAGGTGCTGGCTGACCGACGTCCGCGTGGCGTCACAGGACCCGGTCAGTGTCGTGACGTCGGCCTCGCCCTCGCCCAAGCGTCGCAAGAGCGCCAGGCGGGTGCGGTCGGCGAGCAGCCCAAGCACCTCGACGGCCACCGCGAGGCGCTCGCGGTCGTCTGGCTCCTGCGAGGCATGTGCACCTGATAGATGCATGCGTGCGTTCATACGCACATAATGGAGGGGTAGCAGTGTCGGCGTCCAGTCCGACCCGGCCCCCGGCCCGCGAAAGGTGCGACCACCGTGACCGAGCAGTCCCACGCCCACGAGCCGCACGGCCACAGCCACGGCGAACACGGCCACCCGCGTCCCTACGCCGCCGACGGCCACCACGGGCACGGTAGCCACGACCACGACCATGGGGGCGGCCGGTGGCCGATGCTGCGGCACCAACTCGCCCACCTGGTCACCCCGCACAGCCACGAGGCGATGGACAAGGTCGACTCGGCGATGGAGACCTCCCGCGAGGGCATGCGCACGCTGTGGCTGTCACTGGGCATCCTCGGTCTGACCACGGTGATCCAGGCGGTGATCGTGGCGTTCTCCGGGTCGGTGGCGCTGCTGGGCGACACGATCCACAACGCGGCGGACGCACTGACCGCGGTCCCGCTGGGCATCGCGTTCGTCTTGGGCCGCCGGGCGGCCAACCGGCGCTACACCTACGGCTACGGCCGCGCGGAGGACCTGGCCGGCATCGTCATCGTGCTGACCATCACCGCCTCCTCGGCCCTGGCCGCCTACGAGGCCGTCGACCGCCTGCTGCACCCCCACGACATCACCCGTCTGTGGGCCGTCGCTCTCGCCGCGGTGGTCGGCTTCATCGGCAACGAGTGGGTCGCCCGCCACCGCATCACCACCGGCCGCAGGATCGGCTCCGCCGCCCTGGTCGCCGACGGCCTGCACGCTCGCACCGACGGCTTCACCTCTCTCGCCGTCCTCCTGGGCGTCGGCGGCGTCGCGATCGGATGGCGGTGGGCCGACCCCGCCGTCGGCCTGCTGATCACCGCGGCGATCCTGATGGTCCTCAAGGACGCCGCCCGCGAGGTGTACCGACGGCTGATGGACTCCGTCGACCCGGCCCTGGTCGACGCCGCCGAGCAGGCCCTGCACGACGTCGACGGCGTACTCGGCATCGGACAGGTCAGGATGCGGTGGATCGGCCACGCGCTGCGCGCCGAGGCGGACATCGTCGTCGACCCCTGCCTGACCGTGGTCCAGGCCCACTCCCTGGCCGTCGCCGCCGAGCACGCCCTCATCCATGCCGTTCCCCGGCTGACTGCCGCCACCGTCCACACAGACCACACTTCCCACGGAGGCGACCCGCACGCCGCCCTCGCCCACCACGTCGACGCCGGCTGACGCGCTCGGCAGTAGCGCTGACGCTCCAACCCCGGGATGTCGCTGCCGACCATCCCCATGCGCCCCGGTGGGACCAGCCGCCGCGCGGCAACCCGCCACCTGCGTCGCGTCGTCACCTTCCCGCGCGCGGTATCTCGCCGCTCATCGGCAGGCTCTGCCGCAGGGATGCACCTGAGGGCGTTCAGTACGTCGTCGTGGTGCGCCCTGCAGCGGAAAGCCGGCCGCCGTCCGTCCGCTTCCCCGGTCGCCGGCAGCCGGCTCGGCGGCGACGGCCGGGCCGGGCGGCCAACTGCCCCCGCAGCAGGGCCCATCCTCCTGTCGGATGGGCCACCCGGCCCCTGCCACGGGTCCCATCGGCAGGTGGATGCTGCGCCTGCGGCTGTGGCGGCGGCGCAAGGCCGCCTTGGCGACCGCCGCAGTGTTGCTGTTGGGCCTCATCGCTGTCACGGTCGAGGTTTGGGTGAACGCACCGGAAACATCGACGGCGGAAAGTCCGGAACCTTCACCGCCCCCTCCAAGAGCGGCAGCTACCCCTTCGTGTGCACCTACCACCCGGACATGAAGGGGACGCTGATCGTGCGCTGAGTTATCACTGTCCCACCGGGGGACAGCGGCTCCGCTCCGCCCGCTCCGCCCGTCCCGGACCAGGAGCGCCTGGCCGACGGGCCTCGCACATGCAGCGGGCTCACTCGGCCACCGAGCCATGCCTGCTCACGGGCTTTCGGTGTGCGGACTTGCGCCCCGCGATTTGTGAGGCACTGGGCCGCTGGGGCCGTTTCGAAGTGCTCACGAGTTTCGACAGCACGGGCCTTGCTCGTGGGCCCGAGTGCGGCGAAGGGACTGCGGACTCAGCGACGAGGGAAAGGGACGCAGGCAGGGAGGGCGATGAGTCCTACGGCCGGGGCCGGCGAACGCCGCGCTCGTTGCCGACCCGAACGGCAAGGACTGCGGTGGCGGTCAGGGCGCTGAGGGCGGCGAAGCCTGCGGTGAGGGTGATGGCCGCGGCCACGGAGGCGACGAGGAGTGGTCCGCCGGCGTCGCCGAGTTCGCGGCCGAGTTCGGCGGCGCCCATGGTCTGGCCGAGCCGCTCGGCCGGGCTGGCTTGGGCCAGGGCGGCGAAGCCGAGCGGAGTGGTCATTCCGGTGCCGGCCCCGATCAGGATCGCGGCGAGGAGGAGGCCTGCCAGGCCGGGCAGCATCGCTGCGGCGAGTCCGGCGGCGGTGACCGCGAGCCCGGTGCTGATGCCCGTCGCCGTGGTGATGCGCCCGTGGTCGAGGGCGGCTCCGGCCCGGGGCTGGACCAGGGCCGCGCAGGCCGCGAGCAGTGAGACGGCCGCCCCGGTGGCAACCGGCCCGAGGTGGGCGGCGGCTCCGGCGACTGGCAGGAAGCCCACGCCGACAGAGAGGGCCGCGGTGGCCAGTGCCAGTGCGGCGGTCGGGCGCAGGAAACTGCCTTGACCGAGCCGTTTGGCGAGGTCGACCACCGTCTGCCGGGGCTTGGGCAGTGGCGGTGCGGCTGGGACGGCAAGAACCGCCCAGGCGGCCACGGCGGTGGCCAGGGCGGTCATGGCGGTGAACAGCAGGGGCAGTCCACCGCCGGCAACCAGCGCGCCGCCGAGCAGGGGGCCGGCGGTGTAGCCGATGCTCTTGTAGAAGCCGTAGGAGCCGAACGCCCGGCCGTGCCTGGCGGCCGGGTTGAGCCGGGCGACCAGGGCCGAGGCGGCCGGGGAGAAGGCGGAGGCTGCCGCGCCCTGACCCAGGCGGGCCGCCCACAGCAGCGAGGTGTTGTCGGCGAAGGCGAACAGGGCCGAGGCGGCGGCGAATGCCAGCAGTCCGCCGAGCAGGACGGGGCGGGGGCCGATCTTGTCGGCCAGGCTGCCGAAGACGGGTTTGAGGAGGACCTCGGCGCCGTCGTACAGGGCGAGCAGGCCGCCCAGGACCAGGAGCGATTGGTGGTGGCCGGTGGTGAAGCGGCCCAGGTTCGCCGCGACGCTGTGGGCGCCGAACGCGGTGGTGAAGCCGGCCGCGTACAGGGGCCACAGCCGGGCGCGCTCCGAGTGTTGTTCGGGGCACGGGGCGGTGGTCGGCACGGGCGGGTCCTTCCTGGTCGTCTCGGGCATCGGGCGGCTTGGGGCTCTGGTTAGCCGCTGCCCGCGAGCTTGAGGACGAGGTGCAGGTCGTGGGCGGCGGCGAAGGCGCACAGGGCGCTGGCGCCGACCACGGCGGCGGCTGCGGCCAGGGGCAGGATCGGGTAGTTCAGTGGCGGGGAGTAGGTGTGCGGCTCGGCGAGCAGGGCGGCGACGCGGCGTGGCACAGGGCCGGCGCGGTGAAGCGCTGAGCCGCGGCGTCCGAGCACTCCGAGGACGGCCTCGGGGACGCGCCGGCGGGCCGGGTGGTGGGCGGTGGCCAGGGCAGCCTTGCCGACCGCGCGGGCGACCTGGCGGCGGTCGCCGCACGCGGTCGCGGCGCGTTCGTCCGCCCAGCGTTCCACGGTGTAGGCGACCGCGGCGGCCACGGGCCGCAGCAGCGGGTTGCAGGCGGCGGCCAGATGGGCGGCGGCGACGAAGGCGTAGTGGTGGCAGGCCAGATGGGCGCGTTCGTGCGCGAGCATGGCCTCGCGGTCGACATCGCTGAGAGCGTCCAGCATGCCGGTGGAGACCACCACACGACCGGGCAGGCCAGGCAGCGCGTAGGCGTCGGGAACCGTATCGTTCACGACCACCAGCTGGCCGTGCCCGGGCAGGCAGGCCGCCTCAAACGCGGCGGCGGCCAGCGCCCGCATCCGGCGCCACAGCATCCGCACCCCCGACAGCGCCGCGGCCGCGAGCAGGACGCCCGCGATGGCCGCCTCCACCTTCGAGACCGAATCTCCCGCGCGCACCGTGGCCAGCGACCAGTCGCCCACCAGCGCGGCCAGCGGCAGACGCACCACGCCCGCCACCACCAGCACCCCCAGGGCCGCGCAGCTCAGCGCGGCGAGCGCCAGGGCACAGGCGGCAAGCAACCACGTGGCCAGCCACGGCGCCAGACGTTCGGCCAGCGGCCGTGCGGCCAGCGCGGCCGGGACAGGGAAGAGGAGAGGCACGTAGACCAGCAGGTGCATCACCACGTGGCTCACCCCTGGTCCGGCAGGTCACCGAGCAGCTGCCGCAGCAGCTGCTCGTCCCGGGCAGGCAGGTCCTCAACGAACCGGGAGAGGACGGCCTCGCGGTCGGGGTCGGACTCCAGTACCTGGCGCATGCGCCGCGCGGTCAGTCCATGGGCGTCGGCGACCGGCACATACGCGTAGGCGCGGCCCTGCTTGCTGCGGGTCAGCAGCCCCTTGTCGAACATCCTCGACAGCACCGTCACCACCGTGCTGTAGGACAGACCGTCCCCCAGTTGCCGCAGCACCTCGCCCGGGGTCTGCGCCTGCCGGGATGCCTGCAGCAGGGCCAGGACCTCGGCCTCCAGCGCGCCACCCGCTCTGCGCTCACCCCGACCTTGGCCCGAGTTCATGACTTGGCTACCTTCCGTTCATCGTCTACAGTCCGGTAGAACTTCTACGTCACCGTAGAAGCATCCGCGCCGAGTCTGCCACCCCCTCCGGACGCAGCATGCGCGGCCAAGGCCCCTTCCCCGGGAGCGGCGCACGCCGCCCTGAAGTTTTACACACCTGTAGATGTCAGGGGTGCTGCCCGCCAGCAGGCCCCGACCTTGGGAGACCCCGCTTGATGACAGTGCACTCTGCGGTCCAGCTTGCCTTCGACGGCTCCACGGTCGACGGCTCGATGTTCACCACCGTCACCGACTTCGCCCGCGACACCCCGTGGCTCAACACCCCGATCGAGCTGTGGACCAACGCCGGCCTGGGGGTGTTCGCGGTGCTCATGCTGATGGGCTGGTGGAATGCCCGCCGCCGCGATACCCGGTCGATGAGCCTCGCCCTGACCGCGCCGGTCGCCGTGGTGGCCGCCTTCGCCGTCGCGGAGGTGGCCAAGAAGCTGGTTGCGGAGGTGCGGCCGTGCTACTCGCTGCCGCACGACTACTTCGTCGACGTCTGCCCCGCGCGCACCGACTACGCCTTCCCCAGCGGCCACAGCACCACCGCCTTCGCCACCGTGGCAGCCCTGTGGCTCCTCGACCGGCGCCTGTCCGCCTTCGCCGCCGTCTTCGCGCTATTGGAAGGCTTCACCCGCATCTACGTCGGCGCCCACTACCCCCACGACGTCATCGGCGCCGCCCTCCTCGCCCTGCCCGTCGCCTACCTGGCCAGCCTCCTCATGGGCCGCCTCGCCACCCCGCTCGTCGCCCACCTGCGCACCGGCGTACTGCACCCCCTGCTCACCGCTGCTCCCGCCGGCACCCACGCCGCCCGCTAAGCAGACGGCCGAACAGAACCGGCCGCCTCCCCTCCCGCCCTCGCCGTTGATTCACCGTTCTGCAACGGCTCTGCAGAAGCACTCCGCTGCCCGTCCACGGACTCAAGATCACTCCATGCTCCTTTGGGCTCACCCTGTTCAAACCCCGGCGCTGTCGAGCACCGTTGGGACGGACAGGGTCCGGCCCTCGATCAGGACGGACAGGGTCTGGTCCTCGATCAGGACGGACAGGGTCCGGTCCTCGATCGCGGGCACTTACGGCGGACATCTCACGACGTCCTCTCCGACCGCGCTGCCTGCACGTACCGCAACCAAGGCCGTACTTCCCCGCGCCCGCGCACCTCGAAGCCGGCGTCCGCGATCAGTCCGTCGAGCAGGTCCACGCGGTAGTTCGCCATGACGTGTCCGGCGCTCGCGGTGATGAGGTGCCGGACGGGCCGGGTACGTGGCGGTCGGAAGTCGGCGACGAGTAGCCGGCCGCCGGGGCGCAGCACCCGGTACATCTCCCGGAGCGCGACCGGCCGTAGGACTTCGGGCAGGTGGTGCATGGTCAGGGCGGTGACGACCACGTCGAACGAGCCGTCCGACGCGTCGAGCGCCTCGCCGACCCCGGTCTCGTAGCTGCAGTGCGGCTCGGGCGTCTTCCGGCGTGAGTAGGCGATGACCTCGGCGGACGGGTCGATGCCGAGCACCGATCCGCCGGGGCCGACGGCATTCGCCATGCGCCGGGTCAGGTATCCGGTGCCGCAGCCGACCTCCAGGACCCGGTCGCCGGGGCGGGCGCCGCTGAGGCGGGCCAGACGGACGTAGGCATGCGGGCGCAGGCCGCCGAAGAAGACGGCGCCGAAGAGTTCATAGCCCCGGGCGTGGGCGATGAGCCGGCCCTCGGTGTCGGGGTGCGGCTGACCGTGCTGGAGGAGTTGACCCAGATTCACGCGATGCTCCTTACTTAGTCACTACTAAGTACCTGAGGTCAGCTTAGTCGCGACTAAGTAATGGGCGCAAGAGACCGTACGATGGCGCATGTGAGCGACACGACGAAGCGGACGGAAGCGAGCACCAAGCGAGTACGGATGACCCCGGCCGAACGCCGTGAGTCGATCCTGAGGGCCGCTACGGAGGTCTTCGCGGAGACCGGGTACCAGCGCACCAAGGTCTCCGCGATCGCCGCCCGCATCGGCGTCAGCGAGCCGGTCGTCTTCCAGAATTTCGGCTCCAAGGCCGCGCTGTACCAGGCGGTCCTGGACCGGGCCGTGTCCCACGTCTGTGCGATGCTCACCGAAGCGGTCGAGACCGGACAGTCCGTGACCGGTCTACTGGCCGGCTTCCTGGAGCCGGACCACATGGCGCGCTTCCACGCCCGCGGCTCGCTCGGTTTCCTCTTCGCCGACGCGTTCACACTCAGCGGCGAACCCGAACTGCGAGAAGCGGTGCACGTCGCGCACCAGCGCTTCGCCGAGACATTCGCCGAGTTGGTCCGCCACGGCCAGCAGGCAGAGGTCATCCGCAAGGACCTCGATCCGCACGCGGCCGCCTGGTGGCTGATGTCCCTCCTGCATGCCCGCACCTTCCGGGCCGCGTTCATGCCTGAGCAGGCCGGACTTGAGGGCCAGTTGGTGGCGATGACGCTGGACACGCTTACCCGCCCCTGACGAGCCCGACGGGGTTCACGAACCTCCGGCAGTTGTCCACAGGGTCTGACGCCTCCCGGCGGCCCGCTGTACGGTCATGGCCAGTTGATGTTCGTACGGCTGCGTGGACAGTGGACGGCGGGGGAGGCGGTCGCAGTGACCGAGGTCGGTGCAGGGGTCGGTGCAGAGGTGGGGGCGGCGGTGCCGCCGCAGGCGGCCAGGATCTCCGCGGTGCGTGGCTTCGCTCGGTGGCCGGCCCAGGGCTCTCCCAAGGAGGAGGGCAAGGCGCTCCGCGCGCGCGTGCGCCGCCGCTCGCACGCCGAGCTGGTGGTGGACGTCGATCGCCCGGACGCGGTCACCGCGGTCGAGGAGTCCAACCGCGGCCGGATACCCGAGCTCACACCGATACGCGTCGGCAGGATGGCGGCCACGCCCTTCGCGTTCCTGCGCGGCTCGGCGGGCCTCATGGCCTACGACCTCGCCCGCACCCCCATGACCGGCATGAGCACCCAGATCTGCGGCGACGCGCACGCGGCGAACTTCGGTCTGTACGGGGACGCGCGCGGCGGCCTGGTCATCGACCTGAACGACTTCGACGAGACGGTGCACGGCCCCTGGGAGTGGGACCTCAAGCGGCTCGCCACCTCGCTGGTGCTCGCCGGCCGCGAGGCGGGGGCAGACGAGGACAAGTGCCGGGAGGCGGCGCAGGACGCGGTGGGCGCCTACCGGCGCACGATGCGCCTGCTGGCCAAGCTCCCGGTCCTGGACGCCTGGAACGCGATCGCGGACGAGGAACTGGTCTCCCACACGGACGCCCACGACCTGCTCGGCACCCTGGAGCGGGTCTCCGAGAAGGCACGGGCCAACACCAGCGGCCGGTTCGCGGCGAAGTCGACGGAACAGGTCGAGGACGGCGGCCGCCGCTTCGTGGACGCGTCGCCGGTGCTGCGCCGCATACCCGACGCGGAGGCGGCGACGGTCGCGGCGTCGCTGGAGCACTATCTGACGACGCTGTCCGAGGACCGCCTCCCGCTCCTGGCCCGGTACGCGGTGCACGACGTGGCATTCCGCGTGGTCGGCACGGGCAGCGTGGGCACGCGCTCGTATGTGGTGCTGCTCCTCGACCACCGCGGCGAACCGCTGGTCCTCCAGGTCAAGGAGGCCCGTCCGTCCGCTCTGCTCCCCCACCTGGCCACGGTGGGCCATGCGCTGCCGGAGGTGGAGCACGAGGGCCGCCGGGTCGTGCTCGGCCAGAAGCGGATGCAGGTCGTCAGCGACATTCTGCTGGGCTGGACTTCGGTCGACGGACGCCCTTACCAGGTAAGGCAGTTCCGCAACCGCAAGGGCAGCGTGGACCCCGCGGCCCTGGTCGCCGACCAGATCGACGACTACGCCCGTATGACCGGGGCGCTGCTGGCCCGCGCCCACAGCCACAGCGCCGACCCGCGCCTGATCTCCGGCTACTGCGGCAAGAACGAGGAACTGGACGAGGCGATGGCCACGTTCGCCGTGGCCTACGCGGACCGCACGGAGGCGGACCACGCGGAGCTGGTGGCTGCGGTGCAGGGAGGGCGGATTGCCGCGGAGATGGGGGTCTGAAGGGGCGGTCAGGCTCGGAAGTCGTCGGCGTGGTCCTCGGCCCAGGTGGCGAAGGCGCGGGCCGGGGTGCCGGTGATCTTCTCCACGGTGGTGGTGATCTCCGGCGGTACGCCCACGGCGGCCTCGTAGGTCTTCAGGAGAGCCTGCAGCACTGGCGGGGGGACGTGTGGGAAGAGCTCAGCGCTCGCCTCGTCCGGGGGCATCTCGACGAAGTGCAGGTCACGGCCGAGGGCCCGGCCGATCGCGGCGACCTGTCCGGCCGTGGTGATCGCCTCGGGTCCGGTGAGGCGGTGCACGGCGCCCTCGTGTCCGCCGTCGACCAGGACGCGTTGAGCCACGGCGGCGATGTCGTCCTCGTGGATGGGGGCGCTCTGCGAGTCCGCGAAGACGCCGCGAACGGTGTTCCCTGCGCGGATCTGCGGGGCCCATTGGAAGGCATTGGTCGCGAACGCGTTGGGTCGCAGGAAGGTCCACTGCAGGCCGCTGTCGCGGACCACCCGTTCGGTCGTCGCATGCATCACATGGATGGGGTGGGTCTCGTCGGCGCCCTCCCGGATGATCCCCGAGGAGAGCATGACGACGTGCCGCACTCCGGCCTGCCGGGCCGCCTCCAGAAAGGCGGCGGTCCGCTCGCCCGCGGCCTGAATGTAGAGGAACAGCTGTGAGGCACCCCGGAACAGGGTGGCGGGGTCGTCGAGTTGGAGCTGTACCACCTCCGCCGCGGCAGGCAGGGCGGCCCGTTGCGGGTCGCGTGTCAGTGCCCTTACCGGCCGGTCCTCGCTCACGAGGCGCTCGACGAGGGCACGTCCGACGTTGCCGGTGGCACCGGTCACCACGATCAAGGTTCTTCTCCTCGGGGCTTCGGGGCTGATCGATCCTGAACGTGCCGAGCCTAGGAAGGACGACCGGCCCGCCGCATCGTCGGAGAGGACCAGCCGAGCCCTACGTCCAGGGGTCTGCTTCTGCGGGTCTGGTCCCGCGGGTCTGGTTCTGAGGGTCTGGTCCCGCAGGTCTCGTTCTGCGCGTCTGGTTCAGGGGGCCTGATTCGGCGGGGCTGGGACGGCCGGGCTGGTTCCGCGGGTCCAGGCCGTGGGTCCGGTTCGTGGGTCCAGGCCGTGGGCCCAGTTCAGGAGTCTTCCGGGGTCAGGGTCGGCGGGTCTGGGGCATCGGGTCCGGGGCAGCACGGTGGTTCTCGGCCTTGACGTACCGGGGGAGGGGCCGCCGTCGTGTCTTAGGCTGGTCCGGTGATGACGCCCGAAGCCGAGCAGAGCGAGCCCGTGTCCGCTGCCGAGGAGCCGGTCGCCGAGGGCGCCGGTGCCCAGGGCGCCGAAGGCACCGGAGTGGACGGTGCCGCGGCGGGGGCGCGGCCCGAGGAGCGGCTGGAGCGGGCCGTGCGGGCCGCCGAGCAGGCGTTGATCGAGTACGAGATCGCGGTGGAGACCTTCCGCGTCGAGATCGAGAACTTCTCCCGGTTGCATCACCAGAAGCTGGGCCCGATGTACACGCGCCTCGACGAACTGGAGGCAGAGATCGCCGAGGCGCGGGCCGCTCTGAGCGGCGATCCGGAGGACATACGCCGCGCCCACGAGGCACGCGCCCGGGTCATGCCGATGCCGGGTGTCGAGGAGCTCTTCCACGGGTGGATGGACTCCGACGGGCTGTTCCCGGAGGCTCAGGCCATGCTGACGGACCGGCCCGTGCGGCCCCCGCAGCGCGTCCGCCCCAGCGAGGAGGCCCGCAGGCTCTACCGCGAGCTCGCCCGCAAGGCCCACCCCGACCTCGCCCAGGACGAGGAAGAGCGCAAGCGGCGCGACGAGTTCATCGCCCGGGTCAACGCCGCGTACGCCCGCGGCGACGAGGACCTGCTGCGGGAACTCGCCGAGGAGTGGGCGGCCGGGCCCGTCCCCGAGGAGCGCAGGCCGAGCCGGAGCGAGGAGCTCTACGCCCGTCTCGAATGGCTCGCGCAGCGCAAGGAACTGCTCACGCTGAGGGCGCGCGAGCTGGAGGAGAGCGCGATCGGCTCGATGCTGAGGCTCGCCCCCGACGACCCCGACCGCCTCCTCGAGGAGATCGCGGAGCAGCTGCTCGCCCAGGTCGCGGAGAAGGAGGACGAGCTGCGGGCACTGCGCGGCTGACCCGGTGGAGGCGGTTCGTGACGGAGGGTGCTCCGGGCTCGGCGGCCCCGCACGCTCCGATCGATCGGTCGAGGCGCGGCACCGCTCGGGTCCGGTAGCGTCGGAGTATGCATTTCGGAGCTGTTGTGCCCACGGTCGAGGTCGGTGACCTCAAGGACGGCGACTTCCTGCTGGACGTCCGCGAGGACGACGAGTGGCAGGCGGGTCACGCCGAGGGGGCGCTGCACATCCCCCTCAGTGAGTTCGTCGCACGGTACGGAGAGTTCACCGAGGCCGTGCCGCAGGACGGCCGGGTCCATGTGATCTGCCGCTCGGGTGGCCGTTCGGCCCAGGTCGCGATGTACCTGGTCCAGCAGGGCATCGACGCGGTGAACGTCGACGGCGGTATGCAGGTGTGGGCCGCCGCGGGCCGCCCCGTCGTGGATGCAAAGGGCGAGTCCGGCTTCGTGCTGTAGTCCGGGCCGGAGGCCGCCCGCCGCTACCCCAGCGGATGTGCCGCCAGCAGGTCGCCCAGGGCTTCCTCATGTGCCGCCGCAGGGCCGAGCGACAGTTCCAGGTGTTTGGCCCAGGCGTGGTACCGATGCAGGGGATAGTCGGTGTCGGCGCCGAACCCTCCGTGCAGATGCTGCGCGGTCTGCACCACGCGCCGCACCCCCTCCGAGGCCCAGACCTTCGCCACGGCCACATCGCCGGCCGCCAGCAGCGCGCCCGCCGCACCGGAGCTGACCCGCCACGCGGCCTGCCAGAGCGTGGCCTCCATGGCACGCAGGTCGATGTACCGGTCGGCGGCCTGTACGGCGACCGCCTGGAACGTGGCGATCGGGTGGCCGAACTGCTCCCGCTTGCCGGTGTACGCGCTCGTCATCCTCAGTACGGCCTCGCCGAGACCGAGCGCGAGCGCGCAGGTACCCGTGGTGAGCAGCAGACGAAGCCGTTCCCACGCGCCCTCGGTGTCCAGCACGTACCGCCCGGCGATCCGCGCCGACTCCAGACGAAGCTCCGCGAGCCGTTCCCCGGTGGTGGAGAACTGTTCGGCGGGCACTACGCCCTCGTGCACGCGCGGCACCAGCGCGAGGACAGCGCGGCCGGAGTCGTCCGTGTGCGCCGGTACGAGGACGAAGTCGGCGTTGTACGCCCATGGCACCGCCGTCTGCAGCCCGTCCAGTACCCAGGTGTCGTCGCTCTCCCGTCGTGCGACCACCGCCAGTTCGGCCGGGTCGTGTCCGGTCCGGCCGTGTGCGGCGACCGTGAGCACCAGCTCCCCGCGACCCGCCCGGGGGAGCAGCTCCTCCTTCACCTCACGGCCTCCGTAGGCACCCAGGGCAGCGGCGGCAGCGGTGTTCTCCAGCAGCGGCACGCGTGCCAGCACCTTGGCCGACTCCCGCAGCACCAGGCAGAGGGCGATCGCGTCGAGACCCGCACCGCCGTACTCCGGGTCCAGCAGCAGGCTCAGCAGGTCCGTGTCCGCCAGCCGTGCCCACAGCGCCCGGTCGAAGTCTTCGGCGACGGCGCCGGTGGTCAGCGCCGGACTGGGGACGCCGTCCGGCGCGACACCCGCGAACACGGCCTTCGCCGCCTCGACCGCCGCCTGTTGCTCCTCGCTGAAGGTGAAGTCCACGACCTGTCCTCCTGGCGGATCCGCTGATCTGACGGAGCGTCAAGATAGAACAAGTTCTACAAGAAGGGAACGGCCGGTCATGACGCGCCGGAACAGGGGGCCGTCAGTCATGGGAGTCGTCCCTCGGCAGCTGCGGGCCGAGGGTCCGCTCACCGGTCGAAGTCCAGCTCCACCTTCTCCGTGACCGGATGCGACTGGCATGCCAGTACGTACCCCACGTCCGTCTCCTCCGGCTCCAGCGCGAAGTTGCGGTCCATCCGCACCTCGCCGGAGACCAGGAAGGCCCGGCACGTACCGCACACCCCGCCCTTGCAGGCGTAGGGCGCGTCGGGCCGGTTGCGCAGCACCGTTTCCAGCAGCGACTCGCCGTCGCGGACCGGCCAGGTGCCGCCGCGTCCGTCCAGCCGGGCGGTCACCGTGCTGTGCACCGGGGCGGGTGTGGACGGTGTGGCCAGGGCCCCGTTGTCCACATGGAAGATCTCCTCGTGGATCCGTGTCCGTGGCACCCCGAGCTCGCGCAGCGCCCGCTCGGCCGACTGCACCAGTCCGAACGGTCCGCACAGGAACCAGCCCGCGACCCGCTCCACCGGCAGCAGCGCCGGCAACAGCCCGGTCAGCCGCTCCCCGTCGAGCCGCCCGGACGGCAGCCCCGCCTGCTGCTCCTCCCGGGAAAGCACCGTGACCAGCTGGAACCTGCCGGGATAGCGGTCCTTGAGGTCGGCGACCTCCTCCAGGAACATCGTCGAGGCGGACGTCCGGTCGCTGCGTATGAGGCAGAACGTCGCCCGGGGCTCGCGCGCCAGCAGCGTCGCCACGATCGACAACACCGGAGTGATTCCGCTGCCGCCCACCACGGCCGCGTACATCCCGGGCGCGGGCTCCAGCACGAACCGTCCCGCCGGTGTCATGACCTCAAGCTCGTCGCCGACGGCGATCTCCTTGAGGGCGTAGGTGGAGAAGGCTCCGCCTTCGACCAGCCGCACCCCGACCCGAAGTATGTGCGGGCCCTCGTCGTCCGGTGCCGGCGCGGGGGAGCAGATCGAGTACGTACGCCGGATCTCCGTGCCGTCGGCGGTGCGTCGCAGGGCCAGGTGCTGACCGGGCGCGTGCCGGTACTCCTCGCGCAGTGCGGGCGGCACGGCGAAGGTCAGGACCACGGAGTCGTCGGTGAGCCGCTCGACCGCGGCCACCGGGAGCGGGTGGAAACGGGCCATCACAGCTCCTTGAAGTGGTCGAAGGGCTCGCGGCAGACCAGGCAGCGGCGCAGCGCCTTGCACGCGGTGGAGGAGAAGCGGCTCAGCAGCTCGGTTTCGGCGGATCCGCAGAACGGGCAGCGCACCGGAGTGTCGGTCTCGGGGGAGTCGGCGGACGGGTGCGACGTCCTCGGTCCGCCGGAGCCGGTGACGGTGCGCGTCGGGCCCAGCTCGAGCGTCACCGGCCCGGACGCCTCCCGGTGCCGTACGCGGGGTGGCGCTATGCCGAACTCCCGCAGTTTGCGGCGGCCCTCGTCGGAGATGTCGTCGGTCGACCAGGCGGGGGCGAGCACCGTACGCACGACGACCTCGCGCACGCCGTGCTCGTGCAGCACCCGCTCGATGTCCACGGACATCGCCTCGATCGCGGGGCATCCCGTGTAGGTGGGGGTCAGCTCGACCTCCACCAAGTCCGTGCCGCGCACATGGACGGCCCGCAGGACGCCCAGCTCCTCCAGGGTGAGCACGGGCAGCTCCGGGTCGGGGACGGAGCCGGCGACCCGGCGCAGCTCCTCTTCAAGGGCTGTGGCGGTCACCATGACGCCCCCGGGTGGCTGCGGTGAAGGTGCTGCATTTCGGCGAGCATCCGCCCGAAGGGTTCGGTGTGCAGGCCCTGCCGTCCCGCGCCCGCGGTCCATGCCCCGGACTGCGGTCCCTCCGGCACCTCCAGAGTGGCCCGGCGCAGCAGGCCGCCCACCGACTCCCGCCAGGCCTCCTTCAGTTCGGCCCAGTCGACGTCCACGCCCTCGACCGGCTCGAACATCTCCCCCGTGAACCGCCACAGTGCGTCGCACCCGCGCTGCATCCGCTCATGGCTGACTTCCGTGCCGTCGCCGAGCCGCAGCGTCCATTGCTCGGCGTGGTCCTGGTGGTAGGCGACCTCCTTGACGGCTTTGGCTGCGAGGCCCGCGAACTCGCCCTCGCCCGCGGCGAGGTGTGCATAGAGCAGCCGCTGGTAGGTGGAGAAGTACAGCTGGCGGGCGATGGTGTGCGCGAAGTCGCCGTTGGGCTGCTCCACCAGCTGCAGATTGCGGAAGGCGCGCTCCTCTCGGAGGTACGCCAGCTCGTCCTCGTCGCCCGCCATGGACAGCAGGATCCGGGCCTGGCCCAGCAGGTCCAGGGCGATGTTGGCGAGGGCGACCTCTTCCTCGAGCACCGGCGCGTGCCCGGACCACTCCCCCAGACGGTGCGAGAGCACCAGGGCATCGTCGCCGAGGGCCAGCGCGGCCGCGGTGTGCACGGTGACGGTCACAGGTGCTTCACCCCCTCCGGGATCTCGTAGAAGGTCGGGTGCCGGTAGGGCTTGTCGGCGGCCGGTTCGAAGAACGGGTCCTTCTCGTCCGGCGAGGAGGCGGTGATGGCGGCAGAGGGTACGACCCAGATCGAGACGCCCTCGCCGCGTCGGGTGTACAGATCCCGCGCGTTGCGCAGGGCCAGCTCGGCGTCCGGGGCGTGCAGGCTGCCGGCGTGGGTGTGCGAGAGCCCGCGCCGCGAGCGTACGAACACCTCCCACAGAGGCCACTCTTCGGTCGTCATGCTCACGCCTCTCCGCTCTCGCCGGCCTGATCCGCCGACGGTCCACCGGCCGTGTGCGCGTGCCCGTCGGCCGCGCGTCCGGCGCCGTTGTGCTTCGCCGCGTAGGCCGCGGCCGCCTCGCGCACCCAAGCGCCCTCGTCGTGCGCCCGCCTGCGCTGGGTGATCCGCTGTTCGTTGCAAGGGCCGTTGCCCTTGAGGACTTCCCGGAATTCCGTCCAGTCGATGGGGCCGAAGTCGTAGTGCTTCCGCTCCTCGTTCCACCGCAGGTGCGGGTCGGGGAGGGTCAGGCCGAGCGACTCGGCCTGGGGGACGCAGATGTCCACGAAGCGCTGGCGCAGCTCGTCGTTCGAGTGGCGCTTGATCTTCCATTCCATCGACTGCGCGGAGTGCGCCGACTCGTCGTCGGGCGGGCCGAACATCATCAGGGACGGCCACCACCAGCGGTCCACCGCGTCCTGCGCCATGGCGTGCTGCTCCGGAGTGCCCCGGCCGAGGGTCAGCAGCAGCTCGTACCCCTGGCGCTGGTGGAAGGACTCCTCCTTGCAGATACGGACCATCGCGCGCGCGTACGGGCCGTAGGAACAGCGGCACAAGGGCACCTGGTTGGTGATCGCCGCGCCGTCCACCAGCCAGCCGATGGCGCCGACGTCCGCCCAGGTCAGCGTCGGGTAGTTGAAGATCGACGAGTACTTCTGGCGGCCCGTGTGGAGCTTGTCGAGCAGCTCCTCGCGGCTTGTGCCGAGCGTTTCGGCCGCGCTGTACAGATACAGCCCGTGGCCGGCCTCGTCCTGGACCTTGGCCATCAGAATCGCCTTGCGGCGCAGCGAGGGCGCGCGCGTGATCCAGTTGGCTTCCGGCTGCATGCCGATGATCTCGGAGTGCGCATGCTGGGCGATCTGCCGGACCAGCGTGGCGCGGTAGGCATCAGGCATCCAGTCGCGCGGCTCGATGCGCTCGTCGGCAGCGACCGCCGCGTCGAAGACGGCCTCGTACGCCGCCGCGTCCGTCTGTGTCATGCCGTCCGCGCGGGCCGTGTGGTGCGCTGCTGCTGTCGCCATGCGGTCCCCCTTGACCACTCACCTACCGACCGATCGTTCGGTTCGGTCGATTCAATGGTGGGACGAGGCGCCGTAGGGTGTCAACCGCTGTGGACAACCTCGGAGCCGTAGCCCGGCCGCTGTGACCATGGGGCTGTGCGGGGCGGGCGTGCCTGAGTACCGTTCCCGTGCGAACGCCGCGGCGTGGCGCGGACGGGTGATCCGGCCGATGCGCCCGTGGCTGAGGGCAGGTGGTGGACCGGGCGCGGCGGCACGGAACGGCACCGGCGCACGGAAAGCTCGGGAGACGGGGCGGGATGGACGCGTACGACGAGGGACCGGACGCCCGGCGGGAGCAGCCGGGCGGCTCCGGCGACCCGGTGTCCCGCCTGCCCGAAGGCCGGGCGAGGAACGGATCCGAGGAGACGGGCCCGGCAGCGGTCACGGACCCGCCGGGGTCGGACGAGCCTAGCCCGGTAGCGGCCACGGACCCGCTGGAGGCGGAGGACCCGGCTCCGGCTCCGGAGGACCCGGCTCCGGCTCCGGATGCCCCGGCTCCGGCTCCGGATGCCCCGGCTCCGCCTGCCGCCCCCGACCTCGTGGATGCGGGCGGCGCCGCGCAGCCCGCGTCCACGCGCACCGGCATAGCCGCGCTGTCCCTGCGCTACCAGATCGCCGCCGCACTGGCCCTCGCGGTCGTCACTGTCGTCGCCTGTGTGCACCTCGGCATGGTGTTTCTGCACGTCGCGCCCGCGAACATCGTCACCAAGAAGCACGGCAAGGCGATCGACGACTGGATCTACCCGGAGTTCGAGCAGAACTGGAAGCTGTTCGCGCCCAACCCGCTGCAGCAGAACATCGACGTCCAGGTGCGCGCCGACCTGCGCACCGGGGACGGCGCCGAGCGCACGACCGGGTGGTACGACCTGTCCGCGCTCGACGGCGCCGCCATCGACGGCAATCTGCTGCCGAGCCACACCCAGCAGAACGAACTGCGCCGCGCCTGGGACTTCTACGTCTCATCGCACGACGGCGACAACCGCCCCACGGGCCTGCGCGGGGCCCTCTCCGAAAGCTATCTGCGCCGGGTTGTCGTCCTGCGTCTCGCCCGCGAGCACGCGGCCGGCCGTGGTGAGAGCGTCGACCGCGTCCAGGTCCGCTCCCGCACCACCGATGTGCCGCCCCCCAGGTGGAGCGACGAGCAGGTCCCCGGCGCGCCCGTCTACCGCCAGCTGCCCTGGTGGTCGCTGACGGACGGCGAGCGGACGGGGGTGAGCGCCTGATGAACCGGATTGCCCCGTCCGTCTCGCGCGGCATCGTCCGCGTCACCGAGGCCGCCCTCGGCCCGTACCAGAGCGCGGTCGTCCGTATCGGCTTCGCCGCCACCTGGCTGCTCTTTCTGCTGCGCGAGTTCCCGCACCGCCAGGAGATGTACGGGCCCGGCGGTCCATGGAGCTGGGACCTTGCCCGGCAACTCGTCGCGAACAATCACGCCTTCACGATCCTGATGTGGTCCGGCAGCCAGGTGTGGTTCGAGGCGGTGTACGCCCTCGCCGCGGTGTCGAGCGCGCTGCTGCTGGTCGGCTGGCGCACCCGCACGATGTCCGTGCTGTTCATGGTGGGCGTGCTGTCGCTCCAGAACCGCAGTGTCTTCATGGGCGACGGCGGCGACAACGTCATCCATCTGATGGCGATCTACCTGGTGTTCACGCGCTGCGGGCAGGTGTGGTCGCTGGACGAGCGGCGCGCCCGGCTTGCCCGAGCGGCACGCGCGCGTGGAGAGCGGCCGGCGTCCGACCGGATGGGAATCGCGCTGTGGGGGGTACTGGGCTTCGCGCTCGCACTGGCCACGGGTGCGGGCCGGCTCAGCGACGGCTGGCTGACCGTGTTCTGGGGGCTGTGGGCCGTCCAGGCCCTGTGGTGGTACGTCGTCCGCCGCGCGCCCCACGGGGAGCCGCGCATCCTGCTGGACGTCGTCGCCAACCTCGTCCACAACGCCGCCCTGCTCGTGATCATGGCCGAGGCGTGTCTGATCTACTCGACCGCAGGCTGGTACAAGATCCAGGGCTCGCGCTGGCAGGACGGCACCGCCGTCTACTATCCGCTCCACCTCGACTACTTCTCGCCTTGGCCCGCCCTGTCGGACCTGCTGTCCGCGCACGGCACGGTGGTGCTGCTGGTGACCTACGGGACCGTCGCCGCACAGATCGCGTTCCCGTTCACCCTGTTCAACCGGAGGGCGAAGAACGTCCTGCTGGCGCTCATGATGACCGAGCACGCGGTGATCGCCGTGGTCCTCGGGCTGCCGTTCTTCTCGCTGGCGATGATCGCCGCCGACGCCGTGTTCCTGCCGACGTCCTTCCTGCGGCGGCTGGGCGGCTGGGTGGCACGCGCGCGTGGAGGGCTGGTCACGAACGGCGCCCGCCGGGCACTGCCCGGCCAGCGGCGGCCCAGCGACGAGTCCGCCGGGCACACACGCGTGAGTTCCACCGCGTGAGCTCCACCGCGTGAGTTCCACCGCGTGAGTTCCACCGCGTGAGTTCCACCGCGTGAGCTCCACCGCGTGAGCTCCACCGCGTGAGCTCCACCGCGTGAGCTCCACCGCGTGAGCTCCACCGCGTGAGCTCGTAGGAGCCGGGCGGTCGGGACCGCACGTAGGCTGCTCGGCATGACGGACCCGTCCCGCAGCACCACCGACCCGCTGAGCACCTGGCGCGGGCTCGCCGACAGCTGCGTCCTGCTCGACGGCTTCCACGCGCTCAAGCACGCGGTGCGCTTCCACGCACGGGTGCCGGTCGCCGTCACCACCGACCGGCGGACGGCGCTTGCTTTGGCCGAGGAACTTGCCCCCGACGTGCGGGACATCCTGGAGGCGCTCCTGACGGAGGTCCCCGAGGCCGCCTACCAGGCCCTCGTGCCGCGCCCGCACCCCACCGGGGTCGCCGCCCTCGCCGTGCGCCCCTCGCGGGAGGCCAACCTGGAAGCACTCCGGCGTACGCACCGCGGCGCGCCCATCGTCGTCCTCGACAACCCGCGCAACCTGGGCAACGCGGGGGCGGTGATCCGGCTCGCGGCCGGCTTCGGTGCGACCGGGGTCGTCACGACCGGCACGCTCGACCCCTGGCATCCCACGGTCGTCCGGGGCGGGGCGGGGCTCCACTTCGCGACCGCCGTGGAACGGCTGTCGGTCGCCGAGCTCCCCCCGGGCCCGCTCTTCGCGCTGGACCCGGAGGGCGACGACATCCGTGGGCTGAAGCTTCCGGACGACGCGGTGCTCGCGTTCGGCTCCGAGCGCTCCGGCCTGTCCGCCGAACTGCGCGCCCGCACCGACCACCTGGTGTCACTGCCGATGCGCCCCCAGGTCTCCAGCTACAACCTCGCCACCAGCGTGGCCATGACGCTGTACCACTGGAGCGCCACCGGGGGCGCACCCGACTGAGCGGGCCTATGCCTCCCGGCGGACCTCCACCACACGGAAGCGGTTCGCCACGAACGCCCCGTCACACAGGGCCGAGTTGGCCGCCGCGTTGCCGCCCGAGCCGTGGAAGTCGGAGAAGGCGGCCGTCTGGTTGACGTACACCCCGCCGGTCAGATTGAGCGAGAGCTGGGCGCACTCTTCCAGGCAGGCGTCCTCGACCGCCTGCTCGACCTCCGCGGAGGTGGTGTACGCGCCGACGGTCATCGCTCCCTTGTCCCGGATCGTGCGCCGCAGCAGATCCACCGCGTCCGCGGCCGAGTCGACCGCGACGGCGAAGGAGACCGGGCCGAAGCACTCGCTCATGTAGGCCGCCTCCGCGTCCGGCTTGGCGCCGTCGAGCTTCACGATCAGCGGGGTGCGCACGACCGACTGCGGGAACTCGGGGTTGGTGATCTCCCGGGAGGCAAGGGCGACTTCACCGAGGCCGGCCGCCGCCTCCAGACGGGCCTTGACGTCCGGGTTCACGATCGCGCCGAGCAGCGCGTTCGCGCGGGCGTCGTCGCCCAGGAGGCCGCCCACCGACTTCGCGAGATCGGTGACCACTTCGTCGTACGACTTCGGGCCCTCGTCGGTGGCGATGCCGTCCCGTGGGATCAGCAGGTTCTGCGGGGTGGTGCACATCTGGCCGCTGTACAGAGACAGGGAGAATGCCAGGTTCGACAGCATCCCCTTGTAGTTGTCGGTGGACTCCACGATCACCGTGTTGACGCCGGCCTTCTCCGTGTAGACCTGCGCCTGGCGCGCGTTGGCCTCCAGCCAGTCGCCGAACGCCGTCGAGCCCGTGTAGTCGATGATCCGGATCTCCGGGCGCACGGCCAGCGTCTTGGCGATGCCCTCGCCGGGGCGTTCGGCGGCCAGCGCCACGAGGTTCGGGTCGAAGCCCGCCTCTTCGAGCACCTGGCGGGCCACCTGCACGGTGAGCGCGAGGGGCAGCACCGCGCGGGGGTGGGGCTTGACCAGGACCGCGTTGCCGGTGGCCAGGGACGCGAACAGGCCCGGGTAGCCGTTCCACGTCGGGAAGGTGTTGCAGCCGATGACCAGGGCGATGCCGCGCGGGACGGCCTTGAAGGTCTTGGCCAGCACCAGCGGGTCGCGCTTGCCCTGGGGCTTGGTCCACTCCGCGGTGTCCGGCGTGCGGACCTGCTCCGCGTACGCGTACGCCACGGCCTCCAGGCCGCGGTCCTGCGCGTGCGGGCCGCCCGCCTGGAACGCCATCATGAAGGCCTGGCCGCTGGTGTGCATGACCGCGTGCGCGAACTCGTGCGTCCGGTCACTGATGCGCTTGAGGATCTCCAGACACACCACCGCGCGTGCCTCCGCGCCCGCGTCGCGCCAGGCGGGCTGGCCCGCGCGCATGGCGGGCAGCAGCACGTCGATGTCCGCGTGGGGATAGGTGATCCCCAGCGCGATCCCGTACGGCGAGACTTCGTCGCCCGTCCAGTCGTCGGTGCCGGGCTGGCCGAGGTCGAGACGGGCGCCCAGGAGGGCGTCGAAGGCGGCCTTGCCCGCCGCAGCGTCCAGGCTGCCGCTCTCGCCGTACGCCTTGGGGTGCTCGGGGTGCGGGGACCAGTACGCCCGCGTGCGGATCGCTTCCAGCGCCTGGTCAAGGGTGGGCCGGTGCTGGGCGATCAGCTGGTGCGCGGTGAGTTCGGCGGCCATGCGGGACCAACCTCCTCGTCTTGTGAGCTCTTCCTTGAGCTCGTGACCTGGGCAGGAACAGCCGGACAGAGTTAGAGTAACCGAACGATCGGTCGGGACAAGGGGGTCCGCCGCATCTGTGGAAAACCCCGTGCGGGAGGATCGCGCACATGACAGCACTCGACCTCAGCAGCCCCGTGGCCGTCGTGGGCACCGGCACCATGGGCCAGGGCATCGCCCAGGTCGCGCTGGTCGCGGGCCACCCCGTGCGGCTGTACGACGCCGTTCCCGGCCGGGCCCACGAGGCGGCCGCCGCGATCGGTGCCCGCCTCGACCGGCTCGTGGAGAAGGACCGGCTCACCGGGGCCGAGCGGGACGCGGCCCGCGCGCGCCTCCAGCCGGCCGAGAGCCTGGCCGGACTCGCGGACTGCTCGCTCGTCGTCGAGGCGGTCCTCGAGCGCCTCGAGGTCAAGCAGCAGCTACTGCGGGAGCTCGAGGCCGTCGTCGACGACGACTGCCTGCTCGCCACCAACACCTCGTCCCTGTCCGTGACCGCCATCGGCGGCGCCCTGCGCAACGCCGGCCGTTTCGTCGGCCTGCACTTCTTCAACCCCGCGCCGCTGATGCCGCTCGTGGAGGTCGTCTCCGGGTTCGCCACCGACGTCACTTCGGCCACGCGCGCGTACGAGACGGCGCGTGCCTGGGGCAAGACGCCGGTCGCCTGCGCCGACACCCCCGGCTTCATCGTCAACCGCATCGCGCGGCCCTTCTACGCCGAGGCGTTCGCGGTGTACGAGGCGCAGGCCGCCGACCCCGTCACCATCGACGCGGTGCTGCGCGAGTCGGGCGGGTTCAGGATGGGCGCCTTCGAGCTGACCGACCTCATCGGGCAGGACGTCAACGAATCCGTCACCCGCTCGGTCTGGGAGTCCTTCTTCCAGGACGTGCGCTTCACGCCCTCGCTGGCCCAGCGCCGTCTGGTCGAGTCGGGCCGGCTCGGCCGCAAGAGCGGACAGGGCTGGTACGAGTACGGCGACGGTGCCGAGCGGCCCGAGCCGCACACCGCGGAGAAGGCACAGCCGCCCGCGTACGTCGTCGCCGAGGGCGACCTGGGTCCCGCCTCCGAGTTGCTCCCGCTGATCCGCGAGGCGGGCATCCCCGTCCGCGAGGACGAGGAGGACCACGGCACCCGTCTGGTGCTGCCCGGCGGCGGCCAGCTGGTCCTCGCCGACGGGCAGACCTCCGTGGAGTTCCGTGACGTCGTCTACTTCGACCTTGCGCTCGACTACCGCAGGGCGACCCGCATCGCCCTGTCCGCCTCCCAGGACACCTCTCCGGGGACACTCGCCGAGGCCACCGGGCTCTTCCAGGCGCTCGGCAAGGACGTCAGCGTCATCGGGGACGTACCCGGCATGATCGTCGCCCGTACGGTGGCCCGGATCGTCGACCTGGCGCACGACGCCGTCGCCAAGGGCGTGGCCACCGAGGGGGACATCGACACCGCGATGCGCCTGGGCGTCAACTACCCCCGCGGCCCCTTCGAATGGAGCCGGGTGCTCGGCCGCACCTGGGCCTACGGCCTTCTGGACGACCTGCATCTGCGCGACCCCTCCGGACGGTACGCGCCGTCCCTCGCGCTCTACCGCCACGCGTACGCCTCCGAGAAGCGGGAGGGCACCTCATGACGACCGTCAAGCGCGACACGTACACCCCCGAGAGCCTGCTCTCGGTGGCGGTGCAGGTCTTCAACGAGCGTGGCTACGACGGCACGTCCATGGAGCATCTCTCCAAGGCGGCCGGAATCTCCAAGTCGTCGATCTACCACCATGTCGCGGGCAAGGAGGAGCTGCTGCGGCGTGCCGTCAGCCGGGCGCTGGACGGTCTCTTCGGGATCCTGGACGAGGAGCACGCGCGCGTGGGGTGTGCGGTGGAGCGGCTGGAACACGTCGTACGGCGCATGGTCGAGGTGCTCATAGCCGAACTGCCCTATGTGACGCTGCTGCTGCGGGTGCGCGGCAACACCGACACCGAGCGGTGGGCGCTGGAGCGGCGCCGCGAGTTCGACCACCGGGTCGCCGAGCTGCTCAAGGCGGCGGCGGCCGACGGGGACGTGCGCGGTGACGTGGAGGTTCGGCTCGCGACACGGCTCGTCTTCGGGATGATCAACTCGATCGCGGAGTGGTACCGGCCCGACGGGCGCGGCATGGACGAGCGGGAAGTCGCCGACGCGGTCGTGCAGGTGGCCTTCTCGGGACTGCGCCAGGAACACTGAGGCGGGGACGCCCGCGCCGTCGAGTCAGCTCTCCGGCTCCAGGTCCTCTTCCTCGAACACCAGCAACGTGCGCGTGCTGAGCACCTCGGGGATCGCCTGGAGCCGGGTGAGGACCAGCTCGCGCAGCGACCTGTTGTCCGGCGTGTGCACCAGAAGCAGCACGTCGAAGTCGCCGCCCACCAGGGCGATGTGGGAGGCGCCGGGGAGCACCCGCAGCTGCTCGCGGACCGTGCGCCAGGAGTTCTGCACGATCTTCAGCGTGATGTACGCGGATGTCCCCTGACCGGCGCGTTCGTGGTTCACCCGCGCCCCGAATCCGCGGATCACCCCGTCCTCGATGAGCCGGTTGATCCGTGCGTAGGCGTTGGCGCGCGAGACGTGGACCCGTTCGGCGACCGAGCGTATGGAGGCACGGCCGTCCGCCTGGAGCATCTGCAGGATGTCCCGGTCGATGGCGTCGAGAGGGCGTGGGGGCGATGGGGGCGATGGAGGCACCTCCCTGCTCGAACGAAGTGGAGAGCTGGGAGGAGCGGGACCGGACTCCTGCGGCTCGGCCATTTGTTCAGGTGCCATGCGCCCCCGCCTCTCTACCATGGACGTACTGCGTCCATCTCAGGTTGTGGAGAACCGTTTGTCCACAGCCTTGAGGCGCCTGTAGCCAAAATGTGCCGTCGACCGAACAATCGGTAGGTGAGGCGCATCACTCCCGTGGCGCGCCTGAAGCCGCTCCCACGAGGAGGTGCCGTCATGACGGTCATGGAGCAGCGAGGTGCCTACCGGCCTACGCCGCCGCCCGCCTGGCAGCCCCGCACCGACCCCGCTCCGCTGCTGCCCGACGAGCGTCCGTACCGCGTTCTCGGCACCGAGGCGGCCGCCAAGGCCGATCCCGAGCTGCTGCGCCGGCTGTACGCCCAGCTGGTGCGCGGCCGCCGGTACAACGCGCAGGCGACGACGCTCACCAAGCAGGGCCGTCTGGCTGTCTACCCCTCCAGCACCGGGCAGGAGGCCTGCCAGGTCGCCGCCGCGCTCGTCCTTCAGGAGCGCGACTGGCTCTTCCCCAGCTACCGCGACACGCTCGCCGCCGTCGCCCGCGGCGTCGACCCGGTCGAGGCCCTGACCCTGCTGCGCGGCGACTGGCACACCGGTTACGACCCGTACACGCACCGGGTGGCCCCCCTGTGCACCCCGCTCGCCACCCAGTTGCCGCATGCCGTGGGCCTCGCTCACGCCGCACGCCTGAGGGGCGACGACGTGGTCGCGCTCGCGATGGTCGGCGACGGCGGCACCAGCGAGGGTGACTTCCACGAGGCCATGAACTTCGCCGCGGTCTGGCAGGCACCCGTCGTCTTCTTCGTCCAGAACAACGGCTTCGCGATCTCCGTCCCGCTGGCCAAGCAGACCGCCGCGCCCTCACTGGCCCACAAGGCCGTCGGCTACGGCATGCCGGGCCGCCTGGTCGACGGCAATGACGCGGCGGCCGTGCACGAGGTCCTCGCCGAAGCCGTCCGGCACGCGCGCGCGGGTGGCGGTCCCACACTCGTCGAGGCAGTGACGTACCGGATCGAGGCCCACACGAACGCCGACGACGCGACCCGCTACCGCGGCGACGCCGAGGTGGAGGCCTGGCGCGACCACGACCCGATCCTGCTGCTGGAGCGGGAGCTGACCGAGCGCGGGCTGCTCGACGAGGACGGGATACGAGCCGCGCGCGAGGACGCCGAGACGCTGGCGGGGGACCTGCGGGCGCGCATGAACCAGGACCCCGTGCTCGACCCGATGGACCTCTTCGCCCACGTGTACGACCGGCCCACCACCCAACTCCTCGAGCAGGAGAACCAGTTGCGGGCCGAGCTGGACGCGGAGGCCGACGGACCGGAAGGAGCCGGGCGATGACGACCGTTGCCCTCAAGCCGGCCACCATGGCGCAGGCTCTCACGCGCGCGTTGCGCGACGCCATGGCTGCCGACCCGTCCGTGCACGTCATGGGCGAGGACGTCGGCACGCTCGGCGGTGTCTTCCGGGTCACGGACGGGCTCGCCAAGGAGTTCGGCGACGACCGCTGCACGGACACGCCGCTCGCCGAGGCGGGCATTCTCGGCACGGCCGTCGGCATGGCGATGTACGGCCTGAGGCCGGTCGTGGAGATGCAGTTCGACGCGTTCGCCTACCCCGCGTTCGAGCAGTTGGTGAGCCATGTCGCGCGGATGCGCAACCGCACGCGTGGCGCCATGCCGCTGCCGCTCACGATCCGCGTCCCCTACGGGGGAGGCATCGGCGGTGTCGAGCACCACAGCGACTCCTCCGAGGCGTACTACATGGCAACCCCGGGCCTGCACGTCGTCATGCCCGCGACGGTCGCCGACGCGTACGGACTGCTGCGCGCCGCCATCGCGTCCGACGACCCGGTCGTCTTCCTCGAGCCCAAGCGGCTGTACTGGTCGAAGGACTCCTGGAACCCCGATGAGCCCGAGACGGTTGAACCGATAGGCCGTGCGGTGGTGCGGCGCCCTGGCCGAAGTGCCACGCTCATCACCTACGGCCCGTCGGTGCCCGTCTGCCTGGAGGCGGCCGAGGCGGCGCGTGCCGAGGGCTGGGACCTGGAAGTCGTCGACCTGCGCTCCCTGGTGCCGTTCGACGACGAGACGGTGACCGCGTCCGTGCGCCGCACGGGCCGGGCGGTGGTGGTGCACGAGTCGAACGGCTTCGGCGGCCCGGGTGGCGAGATCGCAGCGCGCGTGACCGAGCGCTGCTTCCACTACCTGGAGGCACCGGTGCTGCGGGTGGCCGGGTTCGACATCCCGTATCCGCCGCCGATGCTGGAGCGGCACCATTTGCCGGGTGTCGACCGGATCCTGGACGCCGTGGGGCGCCTGCAGTGGGAGGCGGAGAGCTGATGGCCCAGGTGCTGGAGTTCAGGCTGCCGGACCTCGGGGAGGGGCTGACCGAGGCGGAGATCGTCCGCTGGCTGGTACAGGTCGGGGACGTCGTCGCGGTCGACCAGCCGGTCGTCGAGGTCGAGACGGCGAAGGCGATGGTGGAGGTGCCGTGCCCCTACGGGGGTGTGGTCACGGCCCGCTTCGGCGATGAGGGCACGGAACTGCCCGTCGGCGCACCCCTGTTGACGGTCGCCGTCGGCACTCCCGCGGAGTCCGCCGAGGAGTCGTCCGGGAACGTGCTGGTCGGGTACGGCACGTCGGCGGCTCCCGCCCGCCGCCGCAGGGTACGACCGCCCCAGCCCGGCGCACGGCCCACGGCCGGAGTCTCCCGGGCGGCCGAACCCGTCGGCGCGGAGGCATCGGCCGCCCCGGACCCCGCGCCCGCCCGCGAGACACCGCGGTCCGCCGCCGAAGTCCCGGCAGCCGTGGCCCTGGACCGGTCGCACCGCCCCGGCGCCACGGAGCGCCCCGACGGCCCCATCCCCGTGATCTCCCCGCTCGTGCGCAGGCTTGCCCGCGAGAACGGCGTGGATCTGCGGCAGCTGGCGGGCTCAGGTCCCGACGGGCTGATCCTGCGAGCGGATGTGGAGGGGGCCCTGAGGGTCGCGTCGGCCCATGGAGGGTCGGCGGGCACCGCGGCGGGCGTGGCGGCTCCGGCCGCTGCCGCGACAGCCGCGGCACCGGGAGGAGCGGGCGCCGCCAGGTTCGATGCCGCCTCCTCCGTGACCTCCGCGCGCGCAGGGACCACCGGCACCCGCATCCCGCTCAAGGGCGTCCGTGGCGCCGTCGCCGACAAGCTGTCCCGGAGCCGGCGCGAGATCCCCGACGCCACCTGCTGGGTTGATGCCGACGCCACCGAGCTCATGCGCGCGCGGGCCGCCATGAACGCGGCCGGAGGCACCAAGGTCTCTCTCCTGGCCCTGCTGGCCCGTATCTGCACCGCCGCGCTCGCCCGTCACCCGGAGCTCAACTCCACCGTCGACACGGAGGCCCGGGAGGTCGTCCGGCTCGACCAGGTGCACCTCGGGTTCGCCGCGCAGACCGAGCGGGGGCTCGTCGTCCCCGTCGTACGGGACGCGCACACACGGGACGCCGAGTCGCTGACCGCCGAGTTCGCGCGGCTGACCGAGGCCGCCCGCGCCGGCACCCTCACGCCCGGGGAGCTCACCGGCGGGACCTTCACGCTGAACAACTACGGGGTGTTCGGCGTCGACGGCTCCACGCCGATCATCAACCACCCCGAGGCGGCCATGCTCGGCGTCGGCCGCATCGTCCCCAAACCCTGGGTGCACGAGGGTGAGCTGTCGGTGCGGCAGGTCGTGCAGCTCTCGCTCACCTTCGACCACCGGGTGTGCGACGGAGGCACGGCGGGCGGCTTCCTGAGGTACGTGGCGGACTGCGTGGAACAGCCGGCGGTGCTGCTGCGCACCCTCTGAGCCGGGGGCGCGACCGGAGCCCGGCACCAGGGTGAGAAGGCCCACGTGCCCGGCTGACGTGCGCGGGGTGGCAATGATCGACGCTGTGCCCATACTCGGGGGCATGACCGCGTACCAGTCCCCGGGCGTCACCGGCGCCGATGTGTACGACGCCGTCGTGCTCGCCGGAGGTGCGGCGCGACGGCTCGGAGGGATCGACAAACCCGGCGTGCGGGTCGGCGGGCGGGCGCTGCTCGACCGTGTACTGGCGGCCTGCTCCGGTGCGGCCACCACGGTGGTCGTCGCCGACCCCAGGCCCACCGCGCGCCCCGTGGTCTGGGCTCGCGAGGAGCCGCGCGGCGCCGGACCTGTCGCCGCGCTCGACGCGGGCCTGCGGCAGACGTCGGCCGCGTACGTCGTCGTGCTCTCCGCCGATCTGCCGTTCCTGGAAGAAGGGACGGTACGACGGCTGCTGGACGCTCTGCGGCAGAGCGGCGCCGAAGGGGCCGTGCTCACCGACCCCGAGGGCCGCGACCAGCCCCTGGTCGCCGCGTATCGCAGCGAGGCCCTGCGCCGTGGGCTCGAGGGCCTGGCCGCCGGGCCTGCCGGTTCCTCCGGCCGGGGCGAGCACACCATTGCCTTCGGTCAGCCCGAGCACACCGCTACCTCTCATACCTCTCATCAGGCTGAACTCAGCCGGCCCGAGCCCGAGTTCGCGGGAGGCGCCCGGCGTCCTCCTGGCCGGGGTCTCACCGGCCTCCCGCTGCGGCGGCTGGTCGCGCGGCTCGGCATCACCCGTATCTCCGACCCCGTCGCGTCCTTCGACTGCGACACCTGGGACGACATCGCCGCCGCCCGTTCACGCATCAGGGAGCATGGGCACGTGTTGGATGAATGGATTTCCGCAGTCAAGGACGAACTGGGCATCGATCTGGATGTCGACACCGGCGTTCTGCTCGATCTTGCCCGGGACGCCGCGCACGGCGTCGCCCGCCCCGCGGCCCCGCTGACGACGTTCCTCGTCGGATATGCGGCCGCGCAGGCGAAGGGCGGCCCCGAGGCGGTTGCCGAGGCCGCCCGCAAGGCCGCCGCGCTGGCACTGCGCTGGTCGGACGAGGACGCAGCCCAGGCCAAGCCGGACGCCGGATGACCGCGCGGGGCAACCAGGGACGCCCGGACGGCGAGGAACGCTTCGAGGAGGAGGCCCTGGCCGTGGTCGACGACAGCCGCGGGAGCTGCCGTCACGGGGAGACCAGTGCCGCCTCCAGCTCGGACGAGCGCCACGGGCCGGAGCAGCACGACCTGGACTTGGAAGAGGCCCTCGCCCTCGTGCGGGAGCCGGGGCCGGGCGCCGCCCGGTCTGGCACTCGTACGTCCGGGACCGAGCTCCGCGCCCCGCGTCACCCCGGCAGCGGGGACGAGGACCAGGACGGCCCGGCGAGCGCCGAGCCCTCCACGCCCCTGTCCAGGCGCCACCCACACCACCGGGCCACGTCCTGGCCCGAAGCCCGTGCCGTCGCCGAGCGCGCCGCCCGTTCGGTGCCGTGTCAGGACGTCGTCGACGTCCCCCTCGACGCGGCGCTCGGCCTGGTGCTCGCCGAGCCCCTCACCGCCCTCACCGACCTGCCCTCCTTCGACACCTCGGCCATGGACGGCTGGGCGGTCGCGGGCCCCGGTCCCTGGGACGTACGGGAGGAAGGGGTGCTCGCCGGGCACGCGAAGCCGGAGCCGCTCCAGGACGGCGAGGCCACGCGGATCGCCACCGGCGCGCGCATCCCGCCCGACACCACCGCGGTACTGCGCAGTGAACACGGACGTATCGACGCAAGGGGGCGGCTGCATACGACTCTCCCCCAGGCTGTCGGTTCCGCTAGAGCAGTAGGGACCCCCATGCTCGCGCACGGGCAGGACATCCGGCCGCGCGGCCAGGAGTGCCGCAGTGGCGACCAACTGCTTCCGCCGGGCACCGTGATCACCGCGGCCGTGCTCGGGCTCGCCGCGGCCGCCGGGTACGACACCCTCGCCGCAGTGCCGCAGCCGCGCGCCGACATCCTGGTCCTGGGCGACGAGCTGCTCACCGAGGGCCTGCCCCGGGACGGGTTGATCCGGGACGCGCTCGGCCCGATGCTGCCGCCCTGGCTGCGCGCGCTCGGAGCGGACGTGGTGGCCGTGCGCAGGATCGGGGACGACCCCGAGGCCCTGCACCGGGCGGTCATGTCCTCGACGGCCGACCTGATTGTCACCACCGGCGGCACGGCCGCGGGCCCCGTCGATCATGTGCACCCCGTCCTGCGTAGGGTCGGCGCCGAACTCCTCGTCGACGGGGTGAAGGTGCGTCCGGGCCATCCCATGCTCCTGGCCCGCGTCCGTGAGGGCCGGCATCTCGTCGGTCTGCCCGGCAACCCCCTCGCCGCCGTCTCCGGCCTGCTCACGCTCGCCGAGCCGCTGCTGCGCACCCTGGCGGGCCGCGTGACTCGGGAGCCGTACACGCTGCCGCTGAGGGATCCCGTCCACGGCCACCCGCATGACACCCGGCTCATCCCCGTCGTAGTACGCGGCGGCCGTGCAGTTCCGCTGCACTACAACGGCCCGGCCATGCTGCGCGGTATCGCCGCCGCGGACGCCCTCGCGGTCGTACCGCCCGGTGGTTCCCACCCCGGCGAGGAATTGGAACTCCTCCACCTGCCCTGGCCGTTGGCGGGGTGAGCTCGGCGGGGTCGGTCAGATCGCGGAGTGTTTCACGTGAAACGTCCGCTACGGGACGCGATGGCGCGTCGGCCTGACGAACATCTCGTCACCCATGGGGTGAAAATTCCGTCCGCTGCCCGGTGTCCGTCCGCTGCCCGGTGTCCGAGGAGGCTTTGCCCCCGGGTCTCCATTCGCCGTCCTCTGGTACGCCTCACGGTCTTCTCCGGTACGCGTCGCCGTCTCGTCGGGTACGTGTCGCCGTCTCCGCGGTACCCGTGCCGACAGGGTCACCCGGGGGAGTAGCGTCCCCTTCATGTACGCGATCACGATTCCCGAACCCGGTGGGCCCGAGGCGCTGGTGTGGACCGAGGTCCCCGATCCCGTACCCGCCGAGGGCGAAGTGCTGGTCGATGTGGCGGCCGGCGCCGTCAACCGCGCCGACATCCTCCAGCGGCAGGGCTTCTACAATCCGCCGCCGGGCGCGCCTCCGTACCCCGGGCTCGAGTGCTCGGGACGGATCTCCGCGCTCGGACCCGGTGTCTCGGGCTGGGCCGTGGGCGACGAGGTGTGCGCGCTGCTCGCGGGCGGGGGATATGCCGAGAAGGTTGCCGTCCCGGCCGGGCAGCTGCTGCCCGTGCCCGAGGGGCTCGACGTGCGCCACGCCGCCGCGCTGCCCGAGGTGGCCTGCACGGTCTGGTCGAACGTGTTCATGATCGCCCATCTCCGTCCGGGTGAGACGCTGCTCGTGCACGGCGGCTCCAGCGGCATCGGCACGATGGCGATCCAGCTCGCCAAGGCGGTGGGCGCGAAGGTCGCGGTCACGGCGGGCACCAAGGAGAAGCTGGAACGCTGCGCCGAACTGGGTGCGGACGTGCTGATCAACTACCGTGAGCAGGACTTCGTGGAGGAGCTCCGGGAGACCACGGCCGGGGCGGGCGCCGACGTCATCCTCGACAACATGGGCGCAAAGTACCTGGGCCGAAACGTCCAGGCGCTCGCGGTGAGCGGCCGCCTGGCGATCATCGGTATGCAGGGCGGAACGAAGGGCGAGCTGGACCTCAATGCCCTGATGCGGAAGCAGGCGGCGATCACCACGACCTCGCTGCGGGCACGGCCGCTGAGTGAGAAGGCGGCGATCGTGGCGGCGGTGCGCGAGCACGTCTGGCCGCTGATCGCCTCCGGTCATGTCCGCCCGATCGTCGACCGGGAGATCCCGATGCGCGAGGCGGCCACGGCCCACCGGGTGGTGGAAGAGAGCGGGCACATCGGGAAGGTGCTGCTGGTCGTGGAGTGAGCAGGCGCGTCGGTCATTCCCGCCGCAGGCGCAGGGCGAGCAGCGCGAGCGCCAGTCCGAGACCGACGAGGACCAGGCCGCTGCCGAGGGGCAGGATCTCCGCCACCGGTTCCGAGGCGGCGGCCTGCCGGGCCGAGAGGGCGGAGTCCTGCGACGGGGTGGCCGAGGCGGTGCTCCGAGAGGGCGTGGGGGAGGCTGCCGCGAGGTCGGTGGCGTCGGCCGAGGGCTCGATGCCCGAGCCTGCGTCCTCGGTGTCATCGTCCGACGGTGTCGGCGTCCGGTCCGCCGGTGAGGCCGGGTCGTGGGCCGTGTAGCCCGGTTCGTTCGACTCGTCCTCGTCCTCGGGGTCCGGCCGTCCTGGCCGTATCCGGCCCTCGCCGGGAAAACTGCCGGCCAGGGAGGAGTCGGGCGAGGGTCGAGCGGTGGAGTGCCCGGGGGAGGTTGGACGCGTGGGGCCGCGGGACGCCGAGTGCCCGCGGGCGGACGCGTGGCGGGAGGGGGCTGCCGGGCCGGGACCGGGTGCCTGCGTGGCCATGGAGGGCGTCGAGTGCCCGGCGGCGGAGGGCGCGGGGGCGGGCGGGGCCGAAGCCGTGTGCTCGGCGGGTGGGTGCGTGGGTATGCGGGAAGCCGCGGGCCTGGCGGGTGTGTGCGTCGATGTGCTGGAAGCCGCGGGCCTGGCGGGTGGGTCCCTCGGTATGAGGGACGCCGTGTGCCCGGCTGCTGGTGGGTGCGTGGACCGGGCGGCAGAGCCGGGCCCGGGAGCGGACGTGCGGGCCGGTGCGCTGGACGCCTTGGGCCCGGAGGCGTGCGTGGGGGCCGTGGGCGACGCCATGGAGAGATCGGCGGGGTGGACGAGTCGGGTGACGTGCCTCTGCTGGACGGCCGGGCGCGACGCGAGCGGCGCGGGCCGTGTGTCGGCTATGGGCTGAGCGGCGTACGAGGCGGACCGGCTGCCCAAGACGGGCCTGTTGCTCTGCCCGGGCGGGATGCCGTACGCGGGCGATATGCCGTATCCGAGGACGGCCGTCGTCGTGAGGACCGGCGGCAGGACGGCCGCGCGGAGCATGCGGAATCCGGACGGCCTACGCAGACATGGAGTCACGTGAGTGACCCCCTCCCGGGTGCGGGCGGCAAGATCAACAGCCTCAGCGTCACACGGACCCCGGCGCGCGGCATCTCGACTGCGGGGGTCGTGCGGCCAAGTGGAGGAGCCCTCGCCGGGTGGCACTCCCCCACACCAGGGACTACAGATACGGCCATGTCGATATGGCACGGCCTGCTGGCGCTGCTGGAGCGCGGACCCGGGTACGGTGCCTGGCTGCGCGCGGAGCCGACGGCGGGGACCGGGGCCGTATGGGGGCTGAACGTCGAGCAGGTGCACACGACACTGGCGCGCCTGGAGCGGGACGGGCTGATCATGCAGCAGGGCCGGGACGCGCGGGGGCGCCCGTTGTACGCGCTCACCGCGGCGGGCCGCACCGAACTGCACGACTGGTACACCCGCCCGGTGGAGTGGACGAGTCCGCCGCACGACGAGCTGGCGATCAAGCTGACCATGGCCGTGGGCGCGCCCGGCGTCGACGTACGGACCGTCCTCGAGGTGCAGCGCCGGCATCTGAGGGAGGCACTGCGGGAGTACACCCGGCAGCGTTGCGAGATCCTCGCCGAGCCGCCCGTCCACCGGGACGAGGTCACCCGTCTGCTCGGGCTGGAACAGCGGGTGCTGCACACCGAGGCCGAACTCCTCTGGCTCGACCACTGTGAAATCAGACTGCAGCGCCTTGCCTCGGCGGCGGCCACGGAGCCCCCGGCGGCCACGGAATCCCCCGATGCTCCGCTCTGACGGGCGGGATGCGACAGGGTGGATCACTCCCCGTCGAGGGCACGTGGGTGATGAGGAGTACAGGTGCGAGAGAATGGCGGCATGGAGATGCCGAGGAACGACAGGTCGTCGGAGAACGCCCAGAAGATCCTGGTCGTGGGCCAGGACGGAATGGCTCTCGGCGGCACCGGAGACGACGACTTCCGCGAGGTCCCGGTGACGGAACAGGTGGAGCAGCCGGCGAAGGTCATGCGCATTGGCAGCATGATCAAGCAGTTGCTGGAGGAGGTGCGTGCCGCTCCTCTTGACGAGGCGAGTCGACAGCGCCTGAAGGAGATCCATGCCAGCTCGGTGAAGGAACTGGAGGACGGTCTCGCCCCCGAACTCGTCGAGGAACTCGAGCGGCTCTCCCTGCCCTTCACGGACGAGGCGATCCCGAGCGATGCGGAACTGCGCATCGCGCAGGCCCAGTTGGTGGGCTGGCTGGAGGGCCTCTTCCACGGGATCCAGACGACGCTGTTCGCCCAGCAGATGGCGGCGCGGGCCCAGTTGGAGCAGATGCGCCGAGCCCTCCCGCCGGGCGTCGGCTCCGCCGACGGCGAGGAGGACCGCCACACGGGCGGCCGCGCGGGCGGCCCTTACCTGTAAACCCCAGGTCATGCGAGGGGACCGGCACCATGCAGGTGCCGGGCCCCTCGCACTGCGTTGCGCCCGGCACCTGCACGGTGCCGGGCGCAACGCACAGCGTCAGCGGCGAGTCACGACGGATTGCCCGTGGACACGCTGAGCTCGATCTCCGGCACGTTCTTCGGGTCGACGTCCGTACCGGCGGAGGGGAACTGGTCCATGACCGTGCCCTCGCCGTAGGTGTTCTCGTCGACGTTCTTGATCTTCATCTGCCAACCCGCGGCCTGGAAACAGGACTTGACGGACTGGATGTACTTGAAGGAGAAGTCCGGCACCCGGATCTTCTTCGGGTCGTTGTACGACTCCTCGGGCTCCGTGCACTTCGTCGTCTCGATCGTCTTGGTCGTGTCCGGGCCCTTGTGACCCGCGACCGCCGACGAGGACGCGCTCGGGCTGTTGCTGCCGCCCCCGCCGTTGGCGTTGTTGCCGCCGCCGTTGCTCAGGGTCAGCGCTGTGATCAGGCCGCCGATCGCTACCAGGGCGACCACGATCGAGCCGATGACCACGGCCCGGTTGCCCTTCTGCCCGCGCGAGCCGCCCGCGGCGGGCGTCGAGGGCCCCGGGGTGATGTTGTACGGCGGAGGGGTCGCCGGGGACTGCTGGGGGGCGTACGCGGCCGCCTGCGGCGGCGCCTGGTAGCCGCCCTGCTGTGGGTAGCCGTACGCGGGGGCCGGGGTCCCGTACGGGCCGGGCTGGTACGGCGTCTGCACGGGGCCCGTCGGCGCCGGGGCCGACTGGTCGACCGGCGGGAAGACTGCGGAGCTCACGCCGGCGCCGTTCGACGTCTGCGCGCCGGGCACGATGCTCGGCGCGGCGGCCGTGAGCGACGCGGCCACACGCAGGCACTCGCCGCGCATCGCCTCGGCGTTCGGGAAGCGTTCGTTGGGATTCTTCTTCAGCGCGCGGGTGATCAGCGCGTCCACCGCGGGAGGCAGCGAGCGGTTGATCGACGAAGGAGCCACGGGCTCCTCCTGCACGTGTGCGTACGCGATCGCCAGTGGGGAGTCGGCCTCGAACGGCAGCCGTCCGGTGACCAGTTGGAACAGCATGATGCCGACCGAGTACAGGTCTGAGCGCGCGTCCACGCCTCTGCCGAGGGCCTGCTCCGGCGACAGGTACTGCGGTGTGCCCACCACCATCCCCGTCTGCGTCATCGACGTGACGCCGGACTGCATGGCGCGGGCGATGCCGAAGTCCATCACCTTGACGACGTTCCGCTTCGTCATCATCACGTTGCCCGGCTTGATGTCCCGGTGGACCAGGCCCATTTCGTGGCTGATCTCCAGGGCCGCCAGTACGTCCGCGGTGACCTTCAGCGCCTTGTCGGCCGGCATGGCACCGTACTGCTGGATGTCCGCGTCGAGGACCGAACCGAGCGGCTGTCCCTCGATGTACTCCATGACGATGTACGGGGTCGGCGTCCCGGAGCTCGCGTCGGAGCCGCCGTCGAAGAGAGTGTCCTCGCCGGTGTCGAACACCGAGACGATGTTCGTGTGCGTGAGTTTCGCCACGGACTGGGCCTCGCGGCGGAACCGCTCACGGAAGGCCTGTTCGCGACCGAGCTCGGTGTGAAGTGTCTTGATCGCGACCTGGCGGTCCAGCACCGTGTCGTAGGCGAGATGAACCGAGGCCATGCCACCCTCGCCGAGCAAGTCGCGCAGCTGGTAACGGCCGCCGGCGACCGATCGCCCCGCATACCGGCCCTGTGCGCCGTCCTGGCTCATGTTCTGCGTCCCCCATCGGCGCGGCGGCAGCGGCTGGTTCGTGCTCCCGCGGTCCGTGATCGAAGTCCCTGTCGGTGACGATCGACAGCGATTGTTCCGTGATCGACTGGCCTATTCCCGGCCAAGTCTGCCCCAGGGCAGTGACACGTCAAGCTCGGTGCCCGTTCCGTGACCGTACGCGAAAGAAGCGTCGCGGAAGCGTTACAGGTGCCGTACGGGCAGTACACGGGATTTGCATGTGGAACCCCGTGCAGGGTTTGATGGTCGGTCCATCTCGAATCCATCTCGGACCGGCGTCTTGCGCGGAGCCTGTAGCGTGGCCCGACGGAGACCCGTAACAACCACCGCGCAGACCGCGGGCAGAAACGACGGCGAGGACT
Source organism: Streptomyces hygroscopicus (assembly GCF_026168105.1). Lineage (GTDB taxonomy): Bacteria > Actinomycetota > Actinomycetes > Streptomycetales > Streptomycetaceae > Streptomyces > Streptomyces hygroscopicus_D. Next base: position 37,540 of record NZ_LBMW01000005.1, on the reverse strand, counting down.
GATGGCACAGACGCAGCGCGCCCAGGGCCCGTCCGACCCCGAGGCGACTGGCGGCGGGATGTCAGACGCGCCGGAGATGTGGGGCAACGGCGGACTTGTCGGCGACGGCCGGTACCGGCTGACCCGCAGACTCGGCCGGGGCGGCATGGCCGAGGTGTTCGCGGCCGAGGACGTGCGCCTCGGCCGGACGGTCGCGGTCAAGCTGCTTCGCTCGGACCTCGCCGAGGACCCGGTGTCCAAGGCGCGCTTCACGCGTGAGGCCCAGTCGGTGGCCGGGCTCAACCACCATGCGATCGTCGCCGTGTACGACTCGGGCGAGGACCACGTGGGTGGCCAGTCGGTGCCGTACATCGTGATGGAACTGGTCGAGGGCCGCACGATCCGCGACCTGCTGTTGAACGCCGAGGCACCCGGCCCCGAGCAGGCTCTGATCATCGTCTCGGGCGTCCTGGAGGCGCTGGCGTACTCGCACCAGCACGGCATCGTGCACCGCGACATCAAGCCGGCCAACGTCATCATCACCCACAACGGCGCCGTGAAGGTGATGGACTTCGGCATCGCGCGCGCCCTGCACGGGGCGTCCACGACGATGACGCAGACCGGCATGGTCATGGGCACGCCGCAGTACCTCTCCCCGGAGCAGGCGCTCGGCAAGGCCGTCGACCACCGCTCCGACCTGTACGCGACGGGCTGCCTGCTGTACGAACTGCTGGCGCTGCGGCCCCCGTTCGTGGGCGAGACGCCGCTGTCCGTGGTCTACCAGCACGTCCAGGACATCCCCGTGCCGCCGTCCCAGGTCTCCGAGGGGGCGTCGCCGCCGGAGCTGGACGGGCTCGTCATGCGCTCGCTCGCGAAGGACCCGGACGACCGGTTCCAGACCGCCGAGGAGATGCGCGGGCTGGTCCAGTACGGGCTGCAGATGCTGTACGACCAGGGCGGACACACCGGCACCTGGAACACCGGCCCGGTGGAGGTGCACGACGGCCGGCACACCCCGGCTGCGGGCTTCGCCGGCACGGCAGTGCTGCCCCACCCCGGCGAGCCGGGCACCACGCAGATCCCGCAGCCGATCCTGCCTTCGGGCTACGGCGGTGGGGACGACGGCGGCTTCGAGGGGAACAGCACCAGGGGCAGCGGCCGAGGCAAGCTGTGGATCCTCGCGGTTCTCGCGGTCATCGCCATCGCCGCGGGCGTGGCGCTGGCGATGAACCACACGAACACCGGCGGCGGGAACGACAGCCCGCAGTCGCCGGCCGTCACGCACTCGCAGGAGGACAAGCAGTCCAGCTCGACGCCGTCGGACTCCGCGACGGACAACACGTCCACGGGCACAGGCTCGGACACGGGAAACGGCTCGGACTACACGCCTTCGTACTCGCCGTCGCACAGCTACGACCAGTCGCCGCCGAACGAGCCGTCGACCACGCCGGACCAGCCGAGCGAGCACCCCTCGCAGTCGGCGCCTTCGAGCCAGCCGTCGAACACGCCCTCGGGCGGCAGTGACGCCTCTCCTTCGCAGGCGCCGGGCGGGGGCGGTGACATCACTCCCTCAGGGCTCTGAGGGACCCTGACGGGCGACCGGTCCGCAGTACGACGGCGGGGCGGGCCCCGCAGGATGACGGCGGGGCGGGCGCTCCGCGGGGAAAGACGGCCTCCACGCGCGCGTGCGGCCCGGAAACGGGCTCCACGCGCGCGTGGCGTTATCCCGGCCCGCTCCGGCCCGCGGCGGCTTCCGGCGCGCGAGGGGCCTTTCGGTGCCCTCTCGTGCGCGGGCGGCACCCATACGGCCGTACCCGGCCGGGCGCGCGGGCGGCCAGGCGGGTGCCCTTCAGCCGGTGAACGCCTCGCACACGGTGTCGTACGCGCGCGTCCACCACACCGCGAGGGCCGAGGCCGCCGGGAACTGCGCGTCCGCGCGGGTGTCGCCCCGCTCGTAGTGCCAGCGCAGCATCCAGAAGTCGTTGAGCCGCTCCCACCACACGCGGTGCACGGCGGAGGCGAGCTCCGAGGGCGGCGCGCCGGCGGCGCGGCGGTACGCGCGCGCGTAGGCCCGTACCTTCGGAAGGTCGAGCGCGCCCACGGGGTGTACGAAGAAGATCGCCGCGGCCCGTACCGCCTCCTCCGCACGCGGCTGCACGCCGAGCCGGTCCCAGTCGACGATCGCGGCGGGGGTGTCCCCCTGGTAGAGCAGGTTGAACGGGTGGAAGTCGCCGTGCACCCAGCCCACCGAGCCGGCACACGGCGGCCGCCGGTCCGCGTGCTGCTCCAACAGCGTCCGCCGCTCCAGCAGGCGGTGCCGGGCGAGCTCGTCGAAGGCGTCCCGGGGCCGGTGCCTGCGCACCCGGCGCAGCAGGTCGTCGATGAGCGCGAAGGTGTCGGCGGGGTTGGCGCTCTCGGGGCGCGGACCGGGCGCAGAGGCTGCCCGGGAGGGCGCTTCGGGGCCATGGGCCGCGCGGGGGAGCCCCCGCCGCGCGCGGGCCCCGGTCCGGGGTGCGGTGCTGTCTGCCGCGTGCCCCTGCGCCGCGGCCCCGCCCGTGTGCCCCTCGGTGGGCATCACCCGCTCCAGGCTGGCGTGCACCACCCCGAGGAGCGCCCCCAGCCGTCCGCACTGCTCCGCCGTCAGCTGGCTGCCGTGCCGATGCCGTCCGTCGATCCACGGGTGCAGGGCGTAGGCGTGGCCGCCGATGACCGCGAAGGTACGTCCGTCGTGACCGGCCAGCGGCGGTGCCACCGGGACCCCGAGGTCCGCCAGGCGCTGGGTGGCGCGGTGCTGGCGGGCGATCGCCGTCAGATCGGCGGTCTCGGGGTCGAAGTGGTGCTTGAGGAAATACCGGCCCCGTGTCGTGCACAGCCGGTAGCCGCGGTTGAGCAGCCCTTGCTCGACGGGGTCGCAGGCCAGCGCGGAACCGGCGGCGTACTGGCGCAGGAGGACGCCCAGAGGGGGCGCGGATAACTCAGGGTGTGGTGCAGATGAGCGCGGCACGCGCCAGATGTTAGGGCACGAACCAGGGCCGTGAGCTGGGGTTCGTCACAGACAGTCGCAATCGGTCGCATCGAGTCCGCAAAGGTGATCTAGGTATGCGTGCCGATCACGGCCTCGTGACGGATTGTGCCGACGCCGCCACCCCAAATGATGTCTTCCCGTGCTCCAGGTGAGCGGGATAACGTGCCGTTGTTCCGGCCCCCTGCAAGGCCCTGACCAGCACCTGTTCCCGACTTTCACGATTTACTTGGAAATCCAAGCAAAATCCCAGGTCAGGAGGGGTTTCACAGAATTGTGGAGCACTGGGTAACGTGCCTATTGCAGGGCGCTCGCCGGGGCACCTGTCACGTCTGCTTCGAACGAGCCGCACCCACCCTGTGCGTCCGTGAGCTGCAGGCGAGCCGCTCCCCCCAGCCTCAAGCGGGCCGAGGGGACCCCCAGGCACCCGGCGAACCCGGGGGCCGGACCGACGGAGGAGCACACGTGACCGTGGAGAGCACTGCCGCGCGTAAGCCGCGACGCAGCGCCGGGAGCAAGGCCGGCACCACCGGCACCAAGCGCACCACCAGCACCACGCCCGGGAAGGGCGGCGACCCCGACCTCGTTCAGCTGCTGACGCCCGAGGGCAAGCGGGTCAAGAACGCCGAGTACGACGCGTACGTCGAGGACATCACGCCCGAACAGCTGCGCGGTCTGTACCGGGACATGGTGCTCACCCGCCGCTTCGATGCCGAGGCCACCTCCCTGCAGCGCCAGGGCGAGCTGGGCCTGTGGGCCTCTCTGCTCGGCCAGGAGGCCGCCCAGATCGGCTCCGGCCGGGCGCTGGACGACGAGGACTACGTCTTCCCGACCTACCGCGAGCACGGCGTCGCCTGGTGCCGTGGGGTCGACCCCACCAATCTGCTCGGCATGTTCCGCGGCGTGAACAACGGCGGCTGGGACCCGAACGGCAACAACTTCCACCTCTACACGATCGTGATCGGCTCCCAGACGCTGCACGCCACCGGCTACGCCATGGGCGTCGCCAAGGACGGCGCCGACTCGGCCGTGATCGCCTACTTCGGCGACGGTGCCTCCAGCCAGGGCGACGTCGCGGAGTCGTTCACCTTCGCCGCGGTCTACAACGCGCCGGTCGTGTTCTTCTGCCAGAACAACCAATGGGCGATCTCCGAGCCCACCGAGAAGCAGACCCGCGTGCCGCTCTACCAGCGCGCACAGGGCTTCGGCTTCCCGGGCGTGCGCGTCGACGGCAACGACGTCCTGGCGTGCCTCGCCGTGACCAAGTGGGCGCTGGAGCGGGCGCGCAACGGTGAGGGCCCGACCCTGGTCGAGGCCTTCACCTACCGCATGGGCGCGCACACGACCTCCGACGACCCGACCCGCTACCGCCATGACGACGAGCGGGCCGCCTGGGAGGCGAAGGACCCGATCGCCCGCCTGCGCGCCTACCTCGAGGCCTCAAACCACGCGGACGAGGGATTCTTCGCGGAACTCGAGGCGGAGAGCGAAGCGTTGGGAAGGCGAGTGCGCGAAGCGGTCCGTGCCATGCCGGACCCGGACCACTTCGCGATCTTCGAGAACGTGTACGCGGACGGGCATGCGCTCGTCGACGAGGAGCGAGCCCAGTTCGCCGCCTACCAGGCGTCGTTCGCGGACGCAGAAGGGGGCAGGTGACATGGCGGAGAAGATGGCGCTCGCCAAGGCGATCAACGAGTCGCTGCGCAAGGCCCTGGAGTCGGACCCCAAGGTCCTGGTGATGGGCGAGGACGTCGGCAAGCTGGGCGGTGTCTTCCGGGTCACCGACGGTCTGCAGAAGGACTTCGGCGAGGAGCGGGTCATCGACACGCCGCTCGCCGAGTCGGGCATCGTCGGCACGGCGATCGGCCTCGCCCTGCGCGGGTACCGGCCGGTGGTGGAGATCCAGTTCGACGGCTTCGTCTTCCCGGCGTACGACCAGATCGTCACCCAGCTGGCGAAGATGCACGCCCGCTCGCTGGGCAAGGTCAAGCTCCCGGTCGTCGTCCGCATTCCGTACGGCGGCGGCATCGGCGCGGTCGAGCACCACAGCGAGTCCCCCGAGGCGCTGTTCGCGCACGTGGCGGGTCTGAAGATCGTGTCTCCGTCGAACGCGTCGGACGCGTACTGGATGATGCAGCAGGCGATCCAGAGCGACGACCCGGTGATCTTCTTCGAGCCCAAGCGGCGGTACTGGGACAAGGCCGAGGTCGACCCCGAGGCGATCCCAGGGCCCCTGCACAAGGCCCGTGTGGTGCGCGAGGGCACGGATTTGACGCTCGCCGCCTACGGCCCGATGGTGAAGGTGTGCCAGGAGGCCGCGGCCGCCGCCCAGGAGGAGGGCAAGTCCCTCGAGGTGCTGGACCTGCGCTCGGTGTCCCCGCTCGACTTCGACTCCGTTCAGGCGTCGGTGGAGAAGACCCGCCGTCTGGTCGTGGTGCACGAGGCGCCGGTGTTCTTCGGTTCGGGTGCGGAGATCGCCGCCCGCATCACGGAGCGGTGCTTCTACCACCTGGAGGCCCCCGTGCTGCGGGTCGGCGGCTATCACGCCCCGTATCCGCCGGCGCGGCTGGAGGAGGAGTACCTGCCGGGCCTGGACCGGGTGCTCGACGCAGTCGACCGCGCCCTGGCGTACTGAGGAGAGGGTCGTGACGACGATGACTGACGCGTCCGTGCGCGAGTTCAAGATGCCCGACGTGGGCGAGGGACTCACCGAGGCCGAGATCCTCAAGTGGTATGTGCAGCCGGGTGACACCGTCACCGACGGACAGGTCGTCTGCGAGGTCGAGACGGCCAAGGCGGCCGTGGAGCTGCCGATCCCGTACGACGGAGTGGTCCGCGAGCTCCACTTCCCCGAGGGCACCACGGTGGACGTCGGCACCTCGATCATCGCGGTCGACGTGGCCGGGGGCGCCCCCGCCGCGGAGGCCTCCGCGCCCGTCGAGACGGTTCCGGCCCCGACGCCGGCGTCCGACGAGCCCAAGCAGGAGGGTCGCAAGCCGGTCCTCGTCGGCTACGGCGTCGCCGAGTCCTCCACCCGGCGCCGCCCTCGCAAGACGGCTCCGGCGGCCGCGGCGGGCACTCCGCAGGCGGCCACGGCACTCCAGGGCGAGCTGAACGGGCACGGCGGGGGGACCCGTCCGCTGGCGAAGCCGCCGGTGCGCAAGCTCGCCAAGGACCTGGGTGTCGATCTGGCGACGGTGACGCCGTCCGGCCCGGACGGGATCATCACCCGCGAGGACGTGCACGCGGCGGTGGCCCCCGCGCCGGCCCCCGCGGCACCGACGGTCCCCGCTGCCGTCGAGGCACCGGCGCCCGTGGTGTCGTACGACGGCGTTCGCGAGACCCGGATCCCGGTCAAGGGCGTCCGCAAGGCCACCGCACTGGCGATGGTCGGCTCGGCGTTCACGGCGCCACACGTCACCGAGTTCGTGACGGTGGACGTGACGCGCACCATGAAGCTGATCGAGGAGCTCAAGCAGGACAAGGACCTGCAGGGCCTGCGCGTCAACCCGCTTCTTCTCATCGCCAAGGCGCTGCTGGTGGCGATCAAGCGGAACCCGGACATCAACGCGTCCTGGGACGAGGCGAACCAGGAGATCGTCCGCAAGCACTATGTGAACCTGGGCATCGCGGCGGCCACCCCGCGCGGTCTGATCGTGCCGAACATCAAGGACGCGCACGACAAGACCCTTCCGCAGCTGGCCGAGGCGCTCGGCGAGTTGGTGGCCACGGCCCGTGAGGGCAAGACGTCTCCGGCTGCGATGCAGGGCGGCACCGTCACGATCACCAATGTGGGTGTGTTCGGTGTCGACACGGGAACGCCGATCCTCAACCCGGGCGAGTCGGCGATCCTCGCAGTCGGTGCGATCAAGCTGCAGCCGTGGGTCCACAAGGGCAAGGTGAAGCCGCGTCAGGTCACCACCCTGGCGCTCAGCTTCGACCACCGCCTGGTCGACGGCGAACTGGGCTCCAAGGTCCTGGCGGACGTGGCGGCGATCCTGGAGCAGCCGAAGCGGCTGATCACCTGGGCGTAGCGTCCGACAGCGCACATCGCACATCGACGAAGGGGCCGGCCGCGGACGAGCGGCCGGCCCCTTCGTGCCGTATGCGATCGGGCTCAGACGGCGAAGCCGTAGTTCAGCAGCTTCCTCGCGTCCGCCGCACGGTTGTCGATCGTCGTGGATGCCAGGATCGTGCCGATGAGGGTCTTGCCGTTCCGGGTCGCGGCGAAGACCAGGCAGTACTTGGCCTCCGGGCCGGAGCCCGTCTTCACCCCGATGGCGCCGCTGTAGGTGCCGAGCAGCGGGTTGGTGTTGGTCCAGGTGTAGTAGCGGTAGCCGCCGCTCTTGGTGGTCACCTTCTGCTGCGTGGACTTCGTGTTCACGACCGTACGGAAGGTGGAGTTCTTCATCGCGCTGCTGGCGATCTTCGTCAGGTCGCGCGGCGTCGAGTAGTTGTTGCCGTTGCCGATGCCGTCGAAGGAATCGAAGTGCGTGTTCTTCAGGCCGAGGCTCGTGGCGGCGCTGTTCATCTTGCCGATGAACGACTTCACGCGCGTGGCGCGGGTCGAGCCGGAGCCGAACTTGTCCGCGAGTGCGTAGGCCGCGTCGCAGCCGGACGGCAGCATCAGCCCGTACAGCAACTGGCGGACGGTGACCTTGTCGCCGACGATCAGGTGTGCCTGGGAGGCGTTGTTGGCGACCACGTAGTCGCTGTACGCCTTGTCGACGGTGACCTTGGCGTCCAGATTCAGGTTCGGCTGTGCCAGCACCACCTTGGCCGTCATGATCTTGGTGGTGGAGCCGGTGGACAGCCTGCCGTCCGCGGCCTTGGTGTAGAGGCTCTGGCCGGTGCCGTTGTTCATCACGAACCCGCCCTTGGCGGTGATCGAGGGTGCCGTGACGGCCTGCGCGGGCGCCGCGGTGAGGGCTCCGGTGGTGAGCACGGCTCCCGTGGTGACCACTGCCGCTACTGTCCTGCGAACTCGCGCGCCCTTAATGCCGGTAATCAAGTTGAACGCTCCGATTGCGTCTCTGATGCAGCTGTATGCATCCAAATGCCCCTGGAGAGCGGCCGGATGAAAAGGCCACCTTCTCGTGAGACACGTAAGTAGCACAAAAAGATGCGCGGTTGCCCGTGTGAATTCCGGGACCGATTCACCGGTCCATATCGTGGACGTCCATCGGCATGCGTACGTGTTGTATCTATGATGTGCCCATGCCTTCCGCGCCCTCCGCCGTCCCCGCACCCGAGAAGCCGTCCCTCAAACAGCCGCCCGCCGCCGACCGTGTGTACACACATGTCAAACGGGGCGTCCTGGAGCGTCGTTACGAGGGCGGGACGCTGCTCACCGAGGGCGAGCTGGCCGAGGAGGTCGGGGTGTCGCGGACGCCGGTTCGCGAGGCGCTGCTCCGGCTGGAGGTCGAAGGGCTGATCAGGCTCTACCCGAAGAAGGGGGCGCTCGTCCTGCCCGTCTCCGCCCAGGAGATCGCGGACGTGGTCGAGACGCGTCAGCTCGTCGAGGAACACGCGGCCCGCAAGGCCGTCCCCGCCCCGGCGGGGCTGATCGCCCGTCTCGAGGACCTGCTCGCACGGCAGAAGGAGCAGGCCGCCGCCGGTGACCTCGCCGCGGCGGCGGTCACCGACCGCACCTTCCACGCCGAGATCGTGCGCAGCGGCGGCAACGAGATCCTCGCGCGTCTGTACGACCAACTCCGCGACCGCCAGCTGCGGATGGGGGTCGCCGTCATGCACTCGCACCCCGACCGGATCGCCAAGACACTCACCGAGCACGAGGAGATCCTTCAGGCCCTGCGGTCCGGCGACGCGGAGGCGGCCGTCGACCTCGTCCACCGGCACGTCAGCTGGTTCTCCCACCTGGCGCGGGGCGAGGTGCGATGAGCTCTCCGTCCATGAGCTCCCGCTCCGTGTCGCTGCCCGGTGATCCGCCGGGCGGCCGCCGTGCCGTGGCCGTGTGGGCCATAGGTGTCTCGGTCTACTTCGTCGCCGTCATCTTCCGTACTTCGCTGGGCGTGGCCGGGCTGGACGCCGCGGACCGCTTCCACGTCAACGCGTCGGCCCTGTCGACCTTTTCCATCCTCCAGCTCCTCGTGTACGCGGGCATGCAGATACCCGTCGGCCTGCTGGTGGACCGGCTCGGCACCAAAAAGGTGCTGGCCATCGGCGCCGTCCTGTTCACGGCCGGTCAGCTCGGGTTCGCATTCTCCCCTTCGTACGCCATGGCGCTCGCCTCGCGCGCGCTGCTCGGCTGCGGCGACGCGATGACGTTCATCAGCGTGCTGCGGCTCGGCACCCGCTGGTTCCCGGCCCGCCGCGGTCCGCTGGTGGCGCAGCTCGCCGGTCTGGTGGGCATGGCCGGAAACCTGGTCTCGACGCTCGTGCTGGCGCGGCTGCTGCACGGGCTGGGCTGGACGGCGGCCTTCGCCGGCAGCGCCCTCGCGGGAGTCCTCGTCCTTGTCCTGCTCGTCCTCTTCCTGAAGGACCATCCCGAGGGGTACGAGCCGGAGCCGTTCCCGCACCACGGATCGGCCTATGTCCGACGGCAGATCGTGGCGTCGTGGAAGGAGCCCGGAACTCGTCTCGGTATGTGGGTGCACTTCACCACGCAGTTCCCGGCGATGGTGTTCCTGCTGCTGTGGGGCCTTCCGTTCCTGGTACAGGCGCAGGGCTTGTCGCGGGCGACCGCCGGTGAACTCCTCACGCTGGTTGTGCTGTCGAACATGGTGGTCGGCCTGGTGTACGGGCAGATCGTCGCCCGGCACCACGCGGCGCGGCTGCCGCTCGCGCTGGGGACGGTCGGGGCGACGGCGTCGGTGTGGGCGGCCACGCTCGCCTACCCGGGTGCGCACGCGCCGATGTGGCTGCTGATCGTGCTGTGCGCGGTGCTCGGTGCCTGCGGCCCCGCCTCGATGCTCGGCTTCGACTTCGCCCGCCCGGCGAACCCGCCGGAGCGTCAGGGCACGGCCTCCGGCATCACCAACATGGGCGGTTTCATCGCCTCCATGACGACCCTGCTGGCGATCGGGGTGTTGCTGGATGCGACCGGCGACGACTACTCCCTGGCGTTCTCCGCGGTGTTCGTCCTCCAGGCGCTGGGCCTGAGCCAGATCCTGCGGCTGCGCAGGCAGGCGGCGCTGAGGGAGCGGGAGCGACTGGTGGCGAGCCGGGTGGAGACGGTGCACGTCCCCGCTTAGGCGGCCGGCGCCAGGCTCACGGAGGAGCGTGGTCCGCTTCCCCTGCGCCCGAGCCGGGCGCGGGCGCAGGGCGGCGGTGGGCGAGCCTCGGAGCCTACGGACGACGGCGCGGCGGCTCCAGACCCAGCACCCGGTCCTTCAGCGCCGGGAACTGCTCCCTCGTCGTCGCGACCTTCGCCGGATCGAGATCCACCGTGAGGACCTCCTCGTCGGCGCCCGCCTCGGCGAGGACCTCGCCCCAGGGATCCACCACGATCGAGTGACCCGCCTGCGGAACTCCCGCGTGCGTGCCGGCCGTTCCACAGGCAAGGACGTACGCCTGGTTCTCGACCGCCCGCGCCTGGGCCAGCAGTGTCCAGTGGGACCGGCGGCGCTCCGGCCAGCCCGCCGGGATCACGAGCGTCTCGGCCCCCGCGGCCACGAGTGAGCGGAACAGCTCGGGGAAGCGGAGGTCGTAGCAGGTGGCCACGCCGACGGTCGTCTCCGGCAGGCGTACCGTCACCAGCTCGGTGCCCGCGCCCATCAGCACGGCCTCGCCCTCGTCGAAGCCGAAGCGATGGATCTTGCGGTAGGCGGCGGCCAGCTCACCGGAAGGGGAGAAGATGAGAGACGTGTTGTAGAGGGGGCCATCGGGGTCGCGTTCCGGGATCGAGCCGGCGTGCAGCCACACGCCCGCGTCGCTCGCCGCCTTGGACATCGCCTCGTACGTCGGCCCTTCGAGCGGCTCGGCCTCGGTGCCGAACTCCTCGTAGGCGAACGCGCCGGTCGTCCAGAGTTCCGGCAGTACCACCAGGTCGACTCCGGCTTGATCCCGTACGAGGGAGGCGGCTCGCTGCCTACGCGAGTCGACCGATTCGTCCTCGTCCACCCGGATCTGGATGAGGGAGGCGCGCACAGTACCACCGTCCTGGCATTCGATGCATTCTCTTCAGGCCTACGATCGTCACACGAAAGCACTGCCGGGGTGCCTCACAGCAGCGTAACTTAACGTTCCAAGACACCCGCCGACAGCCGCCGCCCGTCGACAATGCCGTCACAACAGCCCGTGCACCGATCGCCCGAGGGGTCCCGTTCCGTGAGTCTGCATCCCACTCTTCAGCCCTACGCCGACGCCTGGACTCATTCGATCGAAGCGATATCCGAGTTGGTGCAGCCGCTCGTGGAGGGCGAGTGGAACCGGCGGACGCCCTGCCCCGCCTGGTCGGTACGCGACGTGGTCTCCCATGTCATCGGCATGGACTGCGAGATGCTCGGCGACCCGCGCCCGATCCACACGCTGCCGCGCGACCTGTTCCACGTGACGAACGAGCACCAGCGCTACACGGAGATGCAGGTCGACGTCCGCCGCCACCACACGGCCCCGGAGATGACGTCCGAGCTGGAATACACCGTCATCCGCCGCAACCGCCAGCTGCGGAACGAGTCGCGCGATCCGGACACCAAGGTGCGCGGCCCGCTCGGCAGTGAGCAGACCCTCGAAGAAGCCATGCGCTATCGCGCGTTCGATCTGTGGGTGCACGAGCAGGACCTGCGCGCAACACTGGGACGTCCGGGGAACCTGGACTCGCCGGGCGCGTACGTGACACGGGACGAATTGCTGGCCGCGCTGCCGAAGGTCGTGGCCGAGGACGCGGGGGCGCCCCCCGGTTCGGCGGTCGTATTCGACGTCCACGGCCCGGTCGAGTTCCTGCGCACGGTCCGTGTGGATGCGGAGGGGCGCGGTTCGATCGACGGCACGCCTTCGCTGGGCCCGGCGGTGTCACTCACACTGGACTGGGAGACCTATGTGCGTATCGCCTGCGGCCGGGTCACCGCGGACATGGTGGCGGACCGCATCAAGGCGGAGGGCGACCCGGAACTGACGGCAGCGATCCTGCTGGCGTTCGCGGTGACGAAGTAGGCGACGGAGCAGCGGAGTCCGGGGCCGAAGGAGCCTGACGGCCCGCGGGTAGGCGGGGTACGCGACCTTGCGGGTACGGGGGTACACGGCGGACCGCAGGGGGCACACGGGTATGCCACCGGAGCGGCCCCGGGGCAACGGCGGTGGCGGACGACAGGCGCGGTCATGGCCGCGCACGACCGGCTCTCCGCGCGGTCGAGTGTGCGGGATCTCGGTGGGCACGGGCACGGCGGACCGGGCTCGTCGTAGGCGCTTGTGTCGTGCGCTTGCTGTAGAGGGCGTCGGGCCGGCTCCGGGGACGCCGGGTCTCTCGGGCCCGGCGCCGCCCCGACGTGTCGCCGCTCAGTCCTCCCCCCGTTCCTTCTCCGCCAGGTGGATGACGCACACCGCGACCGCGATCAGCAACGCCGCGTCCGCGTCGTCGCGCACGATGTCGACTCCGTAGGTCTCGCGGATGGTCAGCCAGCGGCGGGAGATCTGCGCCAGCAGCTCCCCGTCGTAGTCGATGGCGAACTCGCGGTCGAGGATCTTGCCGCTGACGTCGAGTTCCGTGCCGTCCACGAGTGAGACCCGGTAGTGGTTGCGCAGTAGGGACAGGCGCTTGCGCTTGATCGTGGCCAGCGTGTCACCGTCGCGCTGGATGATCATGGTGTCGCGCAGCGCGAACATCTTCTGGTGGATGTCGATCAGGACGCGCCCCTGCGTGTCCTTCAGCTCGAATGTGTCCCGCAGCCGCATCGCCTTGCCGTCGACCAGGAACACCTTGTTGCCGTGCTGGTCCTCGATCCAGTAGTCGTCACCGAAGCCGAGGAGCCTGTCGCGTACGAGGAATCTCATACGATGAGAGCTTCCCCCGTGGCCGGCCCGAAACGCCGCCGGTAGGCCGACGGGCTGAGTCCGGTCTCGCGCCGCAGCCGCGCCCGCAGATTGGCGGCGGTACCGAGTCCGCTGCGTTCGGCGACCACGTCCAGCCGCTCCTCCCCGCGCTCGATCAGCCGGCAGGCGAGGGTGACCCGCTCCCCGGTCAGCCAGGCCAGTGGGGTGGTGCCGAGCTGCGCGCGGAAGCGGCGGTGCAGCGTGGCGGGGCTCACCGCGGCGCGCGCCGCGAGGCCGGCGACCGTGAGGGGCTCGCCCAGGCGCTCCTGGGCCCAGGCCAGCAGCGGGGCGAGCGACTCGTCCGGCACGTCGGGCACGGGCCGCTCCACGAACTGCCGCTGCCCACCGTCGCGGTGCGCCGCGAAGACCAGCCGCCGGGAGACGGCGTTGGCGATCTCGGCGCCGTGGTCGCGGCGGACGACGTGCAGTCCGAGGTCGAGCGCAGAGGCGCTGCCGGAGGCGGTGAGGATGTCGCCGTCGTCCACGAACAGCACATCCGGGTCCAGATTGACCTGTGGAAACCGCGCCCGGAACGACTCTGCCCACATCCAGTGGCAGGCCGCCCGCCGCCCGTCGAGCAGTCCCGCCTCGGCGATGGTGAACGCGCCCGAGCAGAAGCCGATCAGCCGTGCGCCCCGCGCGTACGCCCGGCGGACTGCGTCCAGGACCTCCGGGGAGCGCGGCATGCCGGTGTCCGGCCGGTTCGGCACGATCAGGGTGTCCGCGTCGTCGGCCGCGTCGAGCCCCGCGACGTCGGTGAGCGTGAAGAAGCCGTCCCGCATCCGGGTCGAGGACGAGGCCGCGCACAGCCGGAACTCGTACAGCTCCCGGCCGAGTTCGGGTCGTCGCAGGCCGAACACCTCGATGGCGCAGCTCATCTCGAAGGGGTTGGAGTTCTCATCGACGACGAGCACGACGCGGTGAGGGGGTGACACCTGAGAGGATCCTTGCGGCATATGCGATTTCTAGCACTCGTACGACCGGGTGGGCACCCCGCACGATGGCCGCATGGAACCCAAGGAACCCATCTCCCTCGCCACCGCCCTCGACTCGTTCTCCGAGCTGTGGAGCCCGCGCATCGTCACGGCCGTCAACGACTACGACGTACGGGTCGCCAAGGTCGAGGGCGAGCACCTCTGGCACACGCACGACCACACCGACGAGTTCTTCCTCGTCCTGGACGGCGAACTGCGCATCGCGCTGCGCGAGGCGGGCGGTGAGCGCACGGTCACGCTTCCCAGGGGCTCGGTCTTCACGGTCCCGCGCGGCACGGAGCACAAGCCGTCCGCCCCCGCCGGGGCGTCGATCCTGGTGTTCGAGCCGACCGGCACGATGACGGTCGGAGACCGCCACGAGGAGGTTCCGGGCCACGTGGACGCGACGACGGGGCACGCGCTGACCTGAGCCGCACCACGGGCGGGAGCGTCGCCGCCATTGCCCGGGGCGTCGCTCTCGGTGTCCGGAACGCGGGGCCGCGCCCGGAACGCCGGGCCGCGCCCGGAACGCCGGGCCGCGCCCGGAACGCCGGGCCGCGCCCGGAACGTCGTCCTCGGTGTCCGGAGGGTCGTGCTCACCGCCGGGAGGTTCGGCTTCACGGCCCCGGGGCCCGCTCCCGTCGGCCGATGCGTCGTTCTCACCGCCCGGAGGTTCGTCTCCGCCGCCCACCTCATCGTGCAGGGTGCGCCGGGCGCCAGGCCCGGGCCTGCCCGAACGTGGCTGAAAGCCGATGAACGCGGACGAGTCCCCCGCCGACGCGGACGAGTCCCCCGCCGACGCGGACGAGTCCCCCGCCGACGCGGACGAGTCCCACGCCGACGCGGACGAGTCCCCCGCCGACGCGGACGAGTCCCCCGCCGACGCGGGCGGGGGACTCGCACGCGGACCGCGAAGGGACCGTCGGTGGACTGCCGAGGACCGGCTCTACCGGTAGCCCTCCTGCATGTCGTCCTCGTCGTCGTCCCACGACGAACGCCGGTCGCTGCCGTTACGGCGCGTGTCGGGGTCCGACACGTCGGACCCGCTCATGTCCGGGTCCTGCCGGTCCCGGTCGCGGATCTCCTCCCCGGTGATCTCACCGTGCTCGCGGTCGCGGTCGCGGCGGCGCATCTGGTGGTCGTCGATGTCTCGTGGCATTGGAACTGCTCCCTTGCGCTGGCCCCCCTGTATGCGACGAGCATCTCTCCGTGACGGCATGTGCGCATCCGGTAAGACTCCGTGTGCGCACCGTCACCACGTTGTCCACAGGCTCACCGGCGCCACCGTCGCGGATGGCACCCTTGACCCATGAACGACTCCACACCGCGTCGCGTCCGTGTCCGCGCCCCCGAGCTGATCGGCCAGGGTGGCTGGCTGAACACGGGCGGAGAGCAGTACACCCTCGCCGATCTGCGAGGACGTATCGTCATCCTCGATTTCTGGACGTTCTGCTGCATCAACTGTCTGCATGTCCTGGACGAGCTGCGCGAGCTGGAGGAGAAACACCGTGACACCGTGGTGATCATCGGCGTGCACTCTCCGAAGTTCGTCCACGAGGCGGACCACCGGGCGGTGGTGGACGCGGTCGAGCGGTACGGGGTGGAGCACCCGGTCCTCGACGACCCGCAGCTCGCCACCTGGAAGCAGTACGCCGTGCGGGCCTGGCCCACGCTCGTCGTCATCGACCCCGAGGGGTACGTGGTGGCCCAGCACGCGGGCGAGGGCCACGCCCATGCGATAGCGCGGCTCGTCGAGGAGCTGGAGCAGGAGCACGCGGCGAAGGGCACCCTGCGTCGCGGCGACGGCCCGTACGTGGCACCGGACCCCGAGCCCACCACCCTTCGCTTCCCGGGCAAGGCGCTCCTGCTGCCGTCGGGGACCTTCCTGGTCAGCGACACCACCCGGCATCAGTTGGTGGAACTGGCGGCGGACGGGGAGACGGTCGTGCGCCGCATCGGTTCGGGTGATCGGGGCTTCGCGGACGGCCCGGCGGAGGTGGCGGGCTTCAGCGAGCCGCAGGGCCTGGCGCTGCTGGACGAGGACGCGGTGGTCGTCGCGGACACGGTGAACCACGCGCTGCGCCGCCTGGACCTGGCGACGGGCGAGGTCACCACACTCGCGGGCACCGGCAGGCAGTGGTGGCAGGGTTCGCCGACAGCGGGTCCGGCGCGGGAGGTGGACCTCTCGTCCCCGTGGGACGTGGCGGTCTTCGGCGGCCGGGTCTGGACGGCCATGGCGGGCGTGCACCAGCTGTGGACGTACGACCCGCGGACGGCCACGGTCGCGGTGGCTGCCGGCACCACCAACGAGGGACTGGTGGACGGTCCGGGTGCCGAGGCATGGTTCGCGCAGCCCTCGGGGCTCGCGGTGTCCGCCGACGGGGAGCGACTGTGGCTCGCGGACTCGGAGACGAGCGCCCTGCGCTGGGTGGACCGGGACGGCGCGGTCCACACGGCGGTCGGCACGGGGCTGTTCGACTTCGGGCACCGCGACGGCGCGGCCGAACAGGCACTGCTGCAGCATCCGTTGGGCGTGACCGCCCTGCCGGACGGCTCGGTCGCGGTCAGCGACACCTACAACCACGCGCTGCGCCGCTACGACCCGGTGACCGGTGAGGTGACCACGCTGGCGACGGACCTGCGGGAGCCCTCGGACGCGGTGCTCGTGGGTGAGGACATCGTGGTCGTGGAGTCGGCGCGGCACCGGCTGACCCGGCTGCGGCTGCCGGAGGAGGCGGTGCAGGTCGCCTCGGTCGCCCATCGGACTCAGCGCGCGGCGACCGAAGTGGCGCCGGGCGGGCTCCGGTTGGACGTGATCTTCCAGGCTCCGGCCGGCCAGAAGCTGGACACGCGCTACGGCCCGTCGACCCGTCTGCTGGTCTCCTCGACCCCGCCCGAGCTGCTGCTCAAGGGCGAGGGCGCGGACACGGACCTCACCCGCGAGCTGGAGCTGGACCCTTCCATACCGGAGGGTGTCCTGCACGTCTCGGCGATGGCCGCGTCCTGCGACGACGATCCGGCGAACGAGTACCCGGCGTGCCACGTCCACCAGCAGGACTGGGGCGTTCCGGTCCGCCTCGCGGAGGGTGGGGCGACCCGGCTTCCGCTGGTGCTGGCGGGCATGGTCGACACGGAGTAGGGCCGGGCGGGCGCCGCGACCGGGCTAGATCCCGTACCCGTCGCCGTACCCGTCCCGGTGATGGTGCCGCTCCTCCTCCACCACCGGTGTGGGCGGCATCACGACCCGCCTCCGGCGGGCGATACTGCTGAACGTTGCCACCCCGATCAGACCGACGACCATGAGGATGAAGCCGACCAGGTGCAGGTCGACACCGTTCATGTGCCAGTCGGTCGCGAACGCGAGAATGGCCCCCGCGGCTATCAGGATGATGCATCCACCCAGGCCCATGAGTACTGCCCTCCCTTGGGGGCCGGTCCTTCCGGCCCCGATCCGGGTACCCCGGAGATCGGGAGGCATGCGGAGGGGGTGGCGCCGCTCCTTCGGCCACCTGGGCGGCGGTTGGGCAGCTAGCCCTCCAGGAACGCCACCATCGCGTTCGCCAGCAGGTAGGGGTCGTCCGCGCCGCACATTTCACGGGCACTGTGCATAGACAGGATCGCCGCGCCGATGTCGACCGTCTTGATGCCGTGACGGGCGGCCGTGATGGGGCCGATGGTCGTGCCGCAGGGCATCGCGTTGTTCGAGACGAATGACTGGAAGGGGATGCCGGCCTTCTCGCAGGCAGCCGCGAAGACGGCACGGCCCGAACCGTCCGTGGCGTAGCGGTTGTTGACGTTCACCTTGAGGATCGGGCCGCCGTTCGCCCGCGGGTGGTGCGTCGGGTCGTGCCGCTCCGCGTAGTTGGGGTGGACGGCGTGCCCGGTGTCCGAGGACAGACAGATCGTGCCGGCGAAGGCACGCGCCCGGTCCTCGTACGAGCCGCCGCGGGCGAACACCGAGCGCTCCAGGACCGATCCGAGCAGCGGGCCGTCGGCGCCGGTGTCCGACTGGGAGCCGTTCTCCTCGTGGTCGAAGGCCGCGAGCACGGGAATGAAGGAGAGACCGGCGCCGGAGGCGGCCACGGCCGCCAGCGCCGCGGTGGCCGCGTGCACGGACAGCAGGTTGTCCATCCGCGGGCCCGCCACCAGCTCCTTGTCCCGGCCCAGATAGGACGGCGGCTCGACGGAGTGGGTCATCAGGTCCCAGCCCGTCACCTCGCCCGCGGCCAGGCCGAGCTCCTCCTGAAGGAACGCGATCAGATCGCCGTCGCGCACATCGTCGCCCAGGCCCCAGACCGGCTGAAGGTGACGCTGCTTGTCGAGCTTCAGCCCCTCGGACGACACGGAGCGGTCCAGATGGATGGCGAGCTGCGGCACGCGCAGCAGCGGTCTCTCGACGTTCACCAGGCGGGTCGAGCCGTCGCGCAGGGTCAGCCGGCCAGCGAGACCCAGGTCACGGTCCAGCCAGGAGTTGAGCAGCGGGCCGCCGTAGACCTCCACCGCGATCTGCCGCCAGCCGTGCGCACCGGCGTCCGGCCGCGGCTTGACCCGCAGATTCGGGGAGTCGGTGTGGGCTCCCAGGATCCGGAACGGTGTGTGCGGATCGGCGCCCCCGGGGACGTACCACGCGATGATCGCGCCCCCGCGCAGCACGTACCTTCCGCCGCTCGTCCCGTCCCACGCGTCCGTCTCCGCGACCTGTCGGAAACCGGCCTTCTCCAGCCGCTCGGCGGCGTTCGCCACGGCGTGGTAGGGCGTCGGGCTCGCTGCCAGGAAGGACATGAGGTCGTCGGTGTGGCCGCGGTCGAAGCGGGGACTTGTGCTCATGGGTTCACCTTAACGACGGACGAGGGCCCGCTCCCGATGATGGGAAGCGGGCCCTCGTAAGGGGGATGTGGAGGTTGGAGGGCTGATCGGACGGACAGGGTCCGGTCAGCCCCGCCACGGACGTCGGTGACGACGGGATCCCACGGCCGGGCGTGTCCTAGAACGCGGCCTCGTCCAGCTCCATGAGGTCCAGGTCCACACCCTCGGCCACCTTGCGGGCCAGGGTCACGCCCGGCAGGACGTTGGCAGCGAAGAACTTCGCCGCCGCGATCTTGCCGGTGTAGAACGCCTTGTCCTTCGCGGAGGCCGTCTGCAGCTTCTCGGCGGCGATCGCCGCGCCCCGCAGCAGCAGGTAGCCGACGATGACGTCACCGGAGGCCAGCAGCAGGCGGGTGGTGTTCAGGCCCACCTTGTAGATGTTCTTGACGTCCTGCTCGGTGGCCGCGAGGTCGGTCAGCATCAGGCCGACGATCGCCTCCAGCTCCACGGCCGCCTTGGCCAGGTGCTCGCGGGCGCCCGCCAGCTCCTCGCCGCCGGTACCGAGCGCCAGGAACTTCTTGATGTCCTCGGCGATCGAGTTCAGTGCGGTGCCCTGGTTGCGGACGATCTTCCGGAAGAAGAAGTCCTGGCCCTGGATCGCGGTGGTGCCCTCGTACAGGGTGTCGATCTTGGCGTCGCGGATGTACTGCTCGATCGGGTATTCCTGCAGGAAGCCGGAGCCGCCGAAGGTCTGCAGCGACTGGGCGAGCTGCTCGTAGCCCTTCTCGGAGCCGTAGCCCTTGACGATCGGCAGGAGCAGGTCGTTGAGGGCGTTCTCGGCGGAGGCGTCCTCGCCGTTCGCCTCCTTGACCGCGATCGCGTCCTGGATGGAGGCGGTGTGGAGGACGAGGGCACGCATGCCCTCGGCGTAGGCCTTCTGCGTCATCAGCGAGCGGCGCACGTCCGGGTGGTGCGTGATGGTGACCTTGGGCGCGGTCTTGTCCATGAAGTTGGCCAGGTCCGGACCCTGGACGCGCTCCTTGGCGTACTCCAGCGCGTTCAGGTAGCCGGTGGACAGCGTGGAGATCGCCTTCGTGCCGACCATCATGCGGGCGAACTCGATGATGCGGAACATCTGGCGGATGCCGTCGTGCTTGTCGCCGATCAGCCAGCCCTTGGCCGGGTGGCGGTCGCCGAAGGTCATCTCGCAGGTGTTGGAGGCCTTCAGGCCCATCTTGTGCTCGACGTTCGTGGCGTAGACGCCGTTGCGCTCGCCCAGCTCGCCGGTCTCGAAGTCGAAGAGGTACTTCGGGACGAGGAAGAGGGAAAGACCCTTGGTGCCGGGGCCGGCGCCCTCGGGGCGGGCGAGGACGTAGTGGAGGATGTTCTCCTCCATGTCGTGCTCACCGGAGGTGATGAAGCGCTTCACACCCTCGATGTGCCAGGAACCGTCCTCCTGCTGGATCGCCTTGGTGCGGCCGGCGCCGACGTCCGAGCCCGCGTCGGGCTCGGTGAGGACCATGGTGGAGCCCCAGGTCTTCTCGACGGCTATCTCCGCGATCTTCTTCTGCGCCTCGGTGCCCTCCTCGAAGAGGATGCGGGCGAACGCCGGGCCGGACGAGTACATCCAGATCGCCGGGTTCGAGCCGAGGATCAGCTCCGCGTAGGCCCAGATCAGGGACGGCGGGGCGGTGGTGCCGCCGATCTCCTCGGGCAGGCCGAGGCGCCAGTACTCCGAGTCCATGAAGGCCTTGTAGCTCTTCTTGAAGGACTCCGGGACCGGAGCGGTGTTCGTCTCGGGGTCGAAGACCGGCGGGTTGCGGTCGGCGTCCGCGAAGGACTCCGCCAGCTCGTTCTCCGACAGGCGGGTGAGCTCCTCGAGGATGCTCTTGGCGGTGTCCGTGTCCATCTCCGCGAACGGGCCGGTGCCGTACAGCTTGTCGCGCCCGAGCACCTCGAAGAGGTTGAACTCGATGTCGCGGAGATTCGACTTGTAGTGCCCCATGGCGACGGCTCCGTTAGAGGGATCGGCGAGGCACTGGCTCCTCGCATCTTGGTTCAGCTACCAACAAGTAGCTCCGATGATGCTACCCGTCGGTAATAAGAATCAACCCCTGATGGCCCATATGTGGCCCACTACTCTTTGAGGCATGTACGGCTACCAGAACGCGGGCGCGCAGCAGCAGTACGCCTCGGCCCAGCAGCAGATGCCCGGGCAGATGCCGGGCGGGCAGATGCCCGGCGGATACGGCCAGCAGCCGCCGCTCTACCCCGAGCCGTCGCCGCCGTCGCTCGCGGACGCGGTGCGCGCGTTCACCACGGGGTCGATGTCCGCCGAGGACTTCCAGCAGATCTTCGCGACGTCCAAGGTGTACTGCCCGCGCGGCGACAACCCCGGCTTCCTCGCGCTGCACAACACGCAGCAGCCCGTGATTCCGATGTTCACCTCGCTCAAGGAGCTGCGGCGGTACGCGGGCAAGGAGTCGAAGTACTTCGTGATCACGGGGGCGGAGGTCATCGACCTGCTGCCGACGGGGTACGGCTTCGTCCTCGACATGGAGGGCGAGCATCGGATGGTGTTCGACGCGAAGGCGGTCGAGCAGATGGTGGAGTTCGCCATGCGTCGTATGTACGGCTGAGGTGGTCGTTTGTACGGCTGAGGTGACGTTCGTATGTGCGGCTGAGGTGGTCGTCCGCACGGCTGAGGTGGTCGTCCGGCCGCGGGCCGCGTGTGGCCGGTCGCGCCCGCGGGCCGCGTGTGGCCGGTCGCGCCCGCGGGGCGGAGCGGCATGTGTCACGGCCCCGCGCCCCTGGTGCTGATGCCCCTGAGGGGGTGCACCCAGAGCCCGGAGGGAATTCCCTCCGGGCTTTCTCTGTTGCGAGGTGCAGAAAGTTCAACCGTCAACTAAAGTGGGATCACAAGGAGGTACCGACATGCCTGCAGTGACCGTCGAGAACCCGCTGACCCTGCCCCGTGTGGCCGCCCCGGCCGATGCGGTGTCCCGTCCCGTGCTCGGTGTCACGACCGCGCCCAGCGGCTTCGAGGGCGAGGGCTTCCCGGTCCGCCGCGCGTTCGCCGGGATCCACTACCGCCACCTCGACCCGTTCATCATGATGGACCAGATGGGCGAGGTGGAGTACGCGCCGGGCGAGCCCAAGGGCACCCCGTGGCACCCCCACCGTGGCTTCGAAACCGTCACCTACATCATCGACGGCGTCTTCGACCACCAGGACTCCCACGGCGGTGGCGGCACCATCACCAACGGTGACACCCAGTGGATGACCGCGGGCTCGGGCCTCCTGCACATCGAGGCGCCGCCGGAGTCGCTGGTCGTGTCCGGCGGCCTGTTCCACGGCGTCCAGCTCTGGGTCAACCTCCCCGCCAAGGACAAGATGATGGCTCCGCGCTACCAGGACATCCGTGGCGGCCAGGTCCAGCTGCTGACGACCCCCGACGGCGGCGCGCTGCTGCGGGTCATCGCCGGTGAGCTGGACGGCCACCAGGGCCCCGGCATCACGCACACGCCGATCACCCTGGTCCATGCGACCGTGGCGCCGGGCGCGGAGATCACCCTGCCCTGGCGCGAGGACTTCAACGGCCTCGCGTACGTCCTGGCCGGGCGCGGCGGCGTGGGGGCGGAGCGGCGGCCGGTCCGCCTCGGCCAGACGGCCGTGTTCGGCGCCGGCTCCTCGCTGACCGTCCGCGCGGACGAGAAGCAGGACTCCCACACGCCGGACCTGGAGGTCGTCCTGCTGGGCGGACGGCCGATCCGTGAGCCGATGGCGCACTACGGGCCGTTCGTGATGAACACCCGCGAGGAGCTCCAGCAGGCCTTCGAGGACTTCCAGAAGGGGCGCCTCGGCACGGTCCCGGCGGTGCACGGGATGGACGGGAGCGGCCCGCTGGGCGCCTGACCAAGGCCCTCCCGGCCACAGGATCCTGACGCCGCGTCACCCGGGCGGGCCGTCCGCACAGGACAGCCCGCCCTGCGCGTGATCGGCTGGGGGCGTGCAGCTCCTCCCCGACCCCGTACGCCGGTTCGCCGCCTGGTGTGTCGTCTTCCTGCTGGTCGCCGGGGTCGGCTGGGTCGGGGTCCGGCTGTGCGGGGTGCTCCGTACGGCCGTGGTGCCCGTGCTGCTCGCGCTGCTCGGAACCGCCCTCCTCGGCCCACTGCACCGGCGGCTCGTGCGGGCCGGTGTGCACCGGTCGCTCGCCGCCGGGATCACCTGTGTCGCCGTCGTGGCCGTGGTCGGCGGCGCGGCGTACATCGTCGTCGCCGCGCTCATCGACAGCGGCGACCAGATCATCTCCTCGCTGAAGCGGGCCGCGACGTCGGTGTCACAGCTCTTCGGGGCGGCCGGCACCTCGCTGGACGACCTGGCCTCCCATTCCAGGCAATGGCTCGAGAAGTTCGGCGGGACGGCCGCCTCCAACGTGATCAGCGGGGTCAGCGTCGTCGCCGAGACCATCGCCATGGCCGTCCTGGCGCTGCTGCTCGTCTTCTTCTTCCTGCGTGACTCCCACCGGGTCGCGGACGCGCTGCGCTCGCTCGCCCCGCGCGGCACAGCCGACACCGTGGAGGCCGTGGCGCGGCGTGCCTTCGGCTCCATCGAGGGATTCATGCGGGGGACCACGGTCATCGCACTGATCGACGCGTTCTTGATCACCGTGGGGCTGCTCATCCTGCGCGTTCCGGGCGCCCTTGGCCTCGGCGCGCTCGTCTTCGTCGGCGCGTACATCCCCTATCTGGGCGCCTTCATCTCCGGTGCGCTCGCGATTCTGGTGGCGCTCGCCGACCGCGGGTTCGTCATCGCGCTGTGGGCGCTCGGCGTGGTCGTCGCCGTGCAACTGCTGGACGGCCATGTGCTCCAGCCGATGGTCCAGAGCCGGACCGTGCGGATGCATCCGGCGGCGGTGCTGCTGGCGCTCACCGCGGGCGCGTCGGTGGCCGGGATCCTGGGGATGCTGCTGGCCGTGCCGTTGACGGCGGCGGCGTTCGGGGTGGCACACGAACTGCGGACGCGGTACGGCGGCGCGGAGCCGGGCGAGGCAGGGCCGGAGGCGCCGGGGCAGGTACCGCCACCGCGTCCGTGACGGGAGCCGGAGAGGGACGGGAGCCGGAGAGGGACGGGAGCCGGAGAGGGACGGGAGCCGCGGACGGACGGGAGCCGCGGACGGACGGAGGCCGCCGGAGGCGCTGCGGGTTCGCCGGGGGCGTGCAGCCTGCGCCCCGGCCTCGTGAAGAGGCGGGACTTCCCGGACGGGCCAGGGCCGGGTGTCCTAGGCCGCCGCGTCCTCCTCGACGGGCTCCTCGTACAGTTCGAACCAGGTGCTCTTGCCCTCGCCCCGGGGGTCCACCCCCCAGGCGTCCGCGAGCAGTTCCGTGAGGACCAGACCGCGGCCGGAGGAGGCGAGTTCGCCGGGGTCGCGTCGGTGCGGGAGGTCGTCGCTGGCGTCCGTGACCTCCACACGCAGCCGGCGTCCGCCCCCGCGGGCCGTCCCGTTCGCGGAGACCTCGGCGACGAGGAGCGCGTCCGTGTCGGTGTGGACGAGGACGTTCGTGAGAATCTCCGAGACCAGGAGCACCGCCGAGTCGACCTGTTCCTCGGAGGACCAGTCGTGCAGCAGCTCGCGCACCTGCTGCCGGGCTCCCGCGACCCGCTGGGGCTCGGCCTGCGCGACCGTCAGCATCGTGCGGCGCACGGTCGGGCGCGGACGACCGGCCATGCCTTCGCAGCCGCTCCCCTCGGCCGTCCGGCACAGCAGCACCATGGCGATGTCGTCCTCGCGTCGGTCGGTCAGCGGCCCCGTCGCGTGGTGCGAGGAGGGCCCGTGCACGGCCTGGACCAGCGCGTCGGCCAGTTCCTCCATGTCACCGTCGTGATCCTCGAGGATCCGCCGGATTCGCCGCCAGCCGGTGTCCAGATCGTGCCCGCCGGTCTCGATCAGCCCGTCCGTGCACAGCAGCATGGTCTCGCCGGGCTCCAGGACCAGCCGCGTGGTGGGGTAGTCCGCGTCCGGGTCGATACCGAGCGGCAGCCCGCCCGCGGTCGGCCGCATCAGCACGGTCCCGTCGGCCATGCGGATCGCGGGGTCGGGATGACCGGCGCGGGCGATCTCCAGCGTTCCCGTCGCCGGGTCCACCTCGATGTAGAGGCAGGTCGCGAAGCGCAGATCGGCGCCGTCCGCGCCGTACGTCATCCCGTGCAGGAAGCGTGAGGCGCGGGAGAGCACCGCGTCCGGGCGGTGGCCCTCGGAGGCGTAGGCGCGCAGCGCTATCCGCAGCTGGCCCATGAGCCCCGCGGCGCGTACGTCATGGCCCTGGACGTCGCCGATGGCGAGCGCGAAGCGGCCTGAGCCGGACTTCGTCCCGGGGGTGCCCCCGGGCAGCTGGATCATGTCGTACCAGTCGCCGCCGACCTGGAGTCCCCCGCCGGTCGGGATGTAGCGCGCGGCCACGGCCATGCCGGGTATCTCCGGGCCCAGCGTGGGCAGCATCGAGCGCTGCAGTCCGTCCGTCAGCTCCCGCTCCGTCTCGGCGGTGCCCGCGCGGGAGAGGGCCTGGGCGAGCATGCGCGCGACCGTGGTGAGCACCGACCGCTCGTCGGGCGTGAAAGCCACCGGGTACTTGAACGCCGCCATCCACGCACCCATCGTGCGCCCCGCCACGGTCAGCGGCAGGAACGCCCAGGACTGGCGGCCGAAGCGCCGGGCGAGCGGCCAGGAGACCGGGTAGCGGGCCTTGTACTCCTCGGGCGAGGAGAGGTAGACGGCGCGGCCGGTGCGGACGACCTCGGCGGCCGGGTAGTCCGTGTCCAGCGACATCTGTGTGAAGGGGCCCTCGTCGCCCGGCTTCTGCCCGTAGTGGCCGACCACGGTCAGCCGCTCGCCCTCGGCCCCGAAGACTGCGAGCCCGTCCGGCGAGAACCCGGGCATCGACAGTCCGGCCGCGACCCGCAGCACCTCCTCCGTGGAGCGCGCCTCGGCGAGCGCACGCCCCGCGTCGAGCAGGAACGCCTCGCGCGAGCGGCGCCAGTCGCCGGTGACGGGGGAGCGCGCGGCGGCACCCGGGGAGGGCTCGGTGACCTCCTGAAGGGTGCCGACCAGCTCGTACTTCCCGGTTTCCGGGTCGAGCGAGGGTTTGGAGCGGCTCCGTACGGTGCGCACGACGCGTCCCTGCTCGTCCATGACCCGCATCCGGACCTCGGCGATGGTGCCTTCGGCGAGCGCGAGCTGGACGATCCCGTCCACCTCGTTCCAGTCGACCGGGTGGAAGCGCGCCCGGATCCCCGCCTCGGTGAGCGTCGTCGGCTCCGCGGGCAGCCCGACCAGCCGTGCGGCCTCGGCGTCCAGGGTGACCACCCCAGCGGCGGCGTCGTAGCGCCACAGACCGGTCGCGAGATCGGCCAGGACGTCCCCCACGGAGGGCAGGGGCTCACCAGTGCGCATTGCCCCACTGTAAGAAGAGGTGATCGAGGGGTGCCACCGAAGTAGGAAAAGCCCGATCTTGAACATGTTCGAGGTGATCTTGAAGTCCTTCCCGTGCGTCCGGCCCAGGCGCCGTCCGACGACCGCCCTCAATAAGGGGGAGGCGATCTTGGGGCGGCCGGTACCCTTGGTAGGTCCGGGCCGTGCCCGCCCGGAGGCGCCGGGGTGAGCGACCTCGGCAAGACCCCGATCCGCGAAGACTGGATGAACGACGATGCATCGGTACAGGTCCCACACCTGCGGCGAGCTCCGCGCCTCTGACGTCGGCAGCGACGTCCGGCTGAGCGGCTGGCTGCACAATCGGCGCGACCTGGGCGGCATCCTCTTCATCGATCTGCGCGATCACTACGGCATCACGCAGCTCGTCGCCCGCCCCGGCACGCCCGCGTACGAGGCCCTGGACAAGCTCTCCAAGGAGACGGTCGTCCGCGTCGACGGCAAGGTCGTCTCCCGCGGCACGGACAACGTGAACCCGGACCTGCCGACCGGCGAGATCGAGATCGAGGTCGGCGAGGTGGAGGTGCTGGGCGCCGCCGCCCCGCTCCCCTTCACGATCAACACCGAGGACGGGGTGAACGAGGAGCGGCGCCTGGAGTACCGCTTCCTGGACCTGCGCCGCGAGCGGATGCACCGCAACATCTTGCTGCGTACGGCCGTGATCTCGGCCATCCGCCACAAGATGGCGGCGATGGGCTTCAACGAGATGGCGACGCCGATCCTCAGCGCCACGTCCCCGGAGGGTGCCCGCGACTTCGTCGTCCCGTCCCGCCTGCACCCGGGCAAGTTCTACGCGCTGCCGCAGGCTCCGCAGCAGTTCAAGCAGCTGCTGATGATCTCCGGCTTCGACCGCTACTTCCAGATCGCGCCCTGCTTCCGTGACGAGGACGCCCGCGCGGACCGCTCGCCGGGCGAGTTCTACCAGCTCGACGTCGAGATGAGCTTCGTCGAGCAGGAGGACGTCTTCCAGCCGATCGAGAAGCTGATGACGGAGATCTTCGAGGAGTTCGGCGGAGGACGTCATGTCACCTCCCCGTTCCCGCGGATTCCGTTCCGCGAGGCGATGCTGAAGTACGGCTCCGACAAGCCGGATCTTCGCGCCAAGCTGGAGCTGGTGGACATCACCGACGTCTTCGAGGGCTCGGAGTTCAAGGCCTTCGCGGGCAAGCACGTACGCGCCCTGCCGGTGCCGGACGTCTCGTCGCAGCCCCGGAAGTTCTTCGACCAGCTCGGTGAGTACGCCGTGTCGCTGGGCGCCAAGGGCCTGGCCTGGGTGCGCGTCGCCGACGACGGCTCGCTGACGGGCCCGATCGCGAAGTTCCTGACCGAGGAGAACGTCGGGGAGCTGACGAAGCGGCTGTCGCTGGCGCCGGGCCACGCGGTGTTCTTCGGCGCGGGCGAGTTCGACGAGGTCTCGAAGATCATGGGCGCGGTGCGGGTGGAGGCCGCCAAGCGTTCCGGCCACTTCGAGGAGGGTGTGTTCCGCTTCTGCTGGATCGTCGACTTCCCGATGTACGAGAAGGACGAGGAGACCGGCAAGATCGACTTCTCGCACAACCCGTTCTCGATGCCGCAGGGCGGCCTGGAGGCGCTGGAGACCCAGGACCCGCTGGACATCCTGGGCTGGCAGTACGACATCGTCTGCAACGGCGTCGAGCTGTCCTCCGGCGCCATCCGGAACCACGAGCCGGAGATCATGCTCAAGGCCTTCGAGATCGCGGGCTACGACCGCGAGACCGTCGAGGAGCAGTTCGCGGGCATGCTCCGCGCCTTCCGCTTCGGCGCCCCGCCGCACGGTGGCATCGCGCCGGGCGTCGACCGCATCGTGATGCTGCTGGCCGACGAGCCGAACATCCGCGAGACGATCGCGTTCCCGCTCAACGGCAACGCGCAGGACCTGATGATGGGCGCCCCGACGGAGCTGCCTCAGGAGCGGCTGAGGGAGCTGCACCTCTCGGTGCGCAAGCCGCAGCCGAAGTAACCGCACGCGCGCAACGGGTGGCTCGGAACCGACGGTCGGTTCCGAGCCACCTCTGTCTGAACCCAGTGCCTAACCGTGACGGGCCACGGTCACCGGGATGACGACCGGTACGACGAGCTCAGTCACCCCCTGACCCAGCCGAGAGCGTGCTCGCGCGTACGACACAGGGCCCGGGAACCAACACGGTTCCCGGGCCCTCTCGTCGTCCGGAGTCAGGCGTGTGGCGGTGTCAGGGGTGTCTTACTCCGACTCGCCGCCGAAGCGCTCCTTGTAGTTCTCCAGGTCCTCTTCCGTGAGCTTGGCGAAGAGGACCGGCGGGACCGTGAACGGGGTGCCCGGGGCGACGGTGTCGAGGGCCTTCGCCTCCTCCTGGGTGACCCACGTCGCCGTGTCGTCCTTGAGGTCGAAGGCCGCGCGCATCGTCGCCGACGTCGTCGGGATGAACGGTTCCGAGACCACCGCGTAGAGGTGGATCAGGTTCATCGCCGTGCGCAGGGTGAGGGCGGCGCCCTCCTTGTTCGTCTTGATCTCCAGCCAGGGGGCCTTCTCCTCGAGGTACGAGTTGCCGGCCGACCACAGGGCGCGCAGCGAGGCCGCCGCCTTGCGGAACTGGATGGCCTCCATGTGCTCCTCGTACTCCGCGAGGAGTCGTGCGATCTCCTCACCGAGCCTCGCCTCGGCCTCGCCCGGCTCGCCGCCCTCCGGGACCGCGTCGCCGAAGCGCTTGCGGGAGAAGGACAGCACCCGGTTGACGAAGTTGCCCAGCGTGTCCGCCAGGTCCTTGTTCACCGTGGCCGTGAAGTGCTCCCAGGTGAACGAGGAGTCGTCGGACTCCGGTGCGTTCGCCATCATGAAGTAGCGCCAGTAGTCGGCCGGGAGGATGTCCAGCGCGTCGTGCGTGAAGACGCCGCGCTTCTGGGACGTGGAGAACTTGCCGCCGTAGTAGTTGAGCCAGTTGAAGGCCTTGATGACGTCGACCTTCTTCCACGGCGCGCGGGTGCCCAGCAGGGTCGCCGGGAACATCACGCTGTGGAAGGGCACGTTGTCCTTGCCCATGAACTGCGTGTAGTGGACGTCCGCGTCCGACTCCCACCACCACGAACGCCAGTCCCGGTTCTCCGGGTCCTGGTCCGCCCACTCCTTGGTCGCGCCGATGTACTCGATCGGGGCGTCGAACCAGACGTAGAAGACCTTGCCCTCGGCGGCCAGATCCGGCCAGGTGTCGGCCGGGACCGGGACGCCCCAGTCCAGGTCACGGGTGATCGCACGGTCGTGCAGGCCCTCGGTGAGCCACTTGCGGGCGATCGAGGAAGCCAGCACCGGCCAGTTGTCGGCGCGCTCGTCGACCCACGCCTCGACCTCGCCCGCCAGCGCCGACTGGAGGAGGAAGAGGTGCTTGGTCTCGCGGATCTCCAGGTCGCTGCTGCCGCTGATCGCGGAGCGCGGCTCGATCAGGTCGGTCGGGTCGAGCACCCGGGTGCAGTTCTCGCACTGGTCGCCGCGCGCCTTGTCGTAGCCGCAGTGCGGGCAGGTGCCGATGATGTACCGGTCGGGCAGGAAGCGGCCGTCGGCGTTGGAGTACACCTGGCGGATGGCCCGCTCCTCGATGAACCCGTTCGCCTTGAGCTCGCGGGCGATCTCCTGCGTGATCTCGTGGTTCTCCGGGGAGGAGCTGCGGCCGAAGTAGTCGAACGCCAGGTTGAAGCCGTCGTAGACCGCCTTCTGGGCCTCGTGGGCCTGGGCGCAGAACTCGTCGACCGGAAGACCCAGCTCCTTGGCCGCCAGCTCGGCGGGGGTGCCGTGCTCGTCCGTCGCGCAGATGTAGAGCACGTCGTGGCCGCGCTGGCGCAGGTACCGGGAGTACACGTCCGCCGGGAGCATGGACCCCACCATGTTGCCCAGGTGCTTGATCCCGTTGATGTACGGAAGGGCGCTGGTGATGAGGTGTCGAGCCATCGCGGGCTGCTCCCAAGTCGCTACGTGGGGTGACGATCGGCGGTCTTCTGGGTCGTCCCTATCGTCTACGAACCTTGAAATCGTAGCCGACGTGGGCAGGCCGCCCGCTTCCCGTTTTAAGGGGTGGGAAGGGGCGGCCTGGTGTCGTCCCAGGGGGACGGGTGGGGACAGGTGGGGGTTTCCGAGTGGTTATGTGTAGGTTTGTGCGCGTGGGCGGTCGGCCATGTGCGGCTACGGGCGCCAGGACATCAGTACGCCCTCGTAGACCTCGGTGTCCGTGAGCTCGCGCGGGGTCTCGCCGGCCAGGAAGCAGGACGTGTTGTCCGTCTTGAGCTTGCGGAGGTAGTCGAAGGCCTTGTTCTCCGGGTCGCCGAAGGCGACGAAGGAGAAGAAGAGGCCGGGGTGGCTCTTCGCGGCGTCCGTGAGGGACTGGGTGGCGGGGGTCTTCGCGTCGGGAGCGCCGTCCGTCTGGAAGATCACCAGGGCGGGGAGGGCGGGGTCCGGGGACTTCTCGTGGTGGGCGATGACCGCTTCCACGGCCGCGTGGTAGCTGGTACGGCCCATGCGGCCGAGGCCCGCGTGCAGTTCGTCGATCTTGTTCTCGTGGTCGGTGAGGGTCAGTTCCCCGGTGCCGTCCAGTTCGGTGGAGAAGAAGACGACGTGGACCGTGGCCTCGGGGTCCAGATGGGCGGCCAGGGCGAGGGCCTGCTCGCCGAGGGCCTGCGCGGAGCCGTCCTTGTAGTACGGGCGCATGGAGGCCGAACGGTCCAGGACGAGGTAGACCTGGGCGCGGGTGCCGGTGAGGTCGTGCTTCTTGAGTGCGTCGGCGGCGGCCTTGTAGGCGGTGGTCAGGCCGGGAGCGCTGGACTTCACTCGGGCGAGTGCGAGGGCGGGGGTGGCTTTGGCGGGGGGTGCCGCCTCGGCTTCGCCTTCGGCGGGGTCGTTCCCGCCCGCACCACCAGTGCGGCTTTCGCCGTCGGCCGCGGGTGCCTCCTGTGGGGCTTCCTGTGGGGCTTCCTCGCCGTCGGCGGCTGCCGGGACGTCGTCGGCCCGGTCGGTCGCGGCCTCCGCCACAGAGACCGGCTCCGGCTCTCGCTTCGACTCCGGTTCCGACTCCGGCTCTCGCTTCGACTCCGGTTCCGACTCCGGCTCTCGCTTCGACTCCGGTTCCGACTCCGGTTCTCGCTTCGACTCCGGCTCCGCCGTCGCCTCTGCGGGCGTCTCGGCCTCGGTCTTCGGCGCCTCGGGCTTCGGCTCTTCAGCGTTCGACTGCTCCGGCTTCGAGTGCTCTTGCGGCTTCGGCTTCTCGTCGGCCGCCTCGGCCTCCGGCTTCGTAGCCTCCCGCTCGTCCGCGGCCTCCGGCTCCGGTTCCTCGGTCGTCGGCTTCTCCGCGACCGCGGGCTCCGGCGTGATGCCGGGCTCCTCCGAGCCCTCCGGCTCCGGTTCCTCGGCCGTCGGCTTCTCCGCGACCGCGGGCTCCGGCGTGATGCCGGGCTCCTCCGAGCCCTCCGGCTCCGCGGCGGTCTCCGTCGACTCCGCCTCAATCGTCGGCTCCGGCGTCGATTCCGCCGCAGCCGTCGGTTCCGCCTCGACCGTCGGTTCCGGCGTGACGTTCGGCTCCTGCGTCCTCGACGCCTGCCTCGGGACCGTCACGCTGTCGAACGCCGCCGCCACCAGTTCGTGTTCGTCCGAGAGGCCCGACGACTGGGCCGGGATCTCGGCGGGCGCCGACTCCGATTGCAGGTCCGAAGCCTTCGGTTCCGTGGTCCTCGGAGTCTCCCGCGAGGGCTCCTCCTCGGCGGAGCGACCCTTGCGTGAGCGGCCGAACGCGTTCCGCAGGAGAGTGAGAATGCCCATGTGCGCAACCCTTCGCGTGAGTTGATGCCCGTCAATCCCTGGCCAGGACGGACACGTAAGGTTAGCGGTCGTAGACGGTGATCTTGGGTAGGGTCCAGCGGTTGAAAGCGCCCGTTGTCAATACCGAGATCCCGCCGTTGCCCACGCCCGGGGCGGGTCGGCCGGGCCCGCGGGCCGGGTCGTGCCAACGCATGCCACAACCCCCTTACGCCGCCTCCCGTTTCACCAACCGTTCACCCGCCCGGCCCACTCACGCACATCCACCGCTCGTGTCATGTTCGCACCAAGCTGGGTGGCCGCGACCGGCGTCGTCGTCTCAGTGCGGCGATGCGATCGCCCTGGCCGCCGCGACCTCCTGGCGCAGTGGCTCCAGGATGCTGTCCGCCGGGCCGGTGAGGTCGGTGCGCCTCGCGACCAGGACGTCCGACTCCCGCAGGCCCTCCGACAACTCACGCAGCTGCAGGGTGACCTGTGTGATCTCGGCGGCCGACGGCGGCCGTGCGCCCTGTTTGACCCGCACCCGCGCGGCCGTCGTCGCGTCCACGATCCGCTCGACCGCGACGACCAGCGGCCACCAGGCAGCGGCCCGGCGTCCCGTCGGGGGCGGTTCGGTCAGCGCCCGCTGGAATTCCGTACGGATCGTGGACAGGTCGCGGTACAGATGGCGCCGCATCCGGGTGCGGGCCGCCGGATCCGTCGAGTCACCGAACGCCGCCTCCACGTACTCCGCCGTGTCGGCGACCGCGTTCGCGAGCCGGTCACCCACGCGGGTGTGCCAGCTCTCCGGCCACAGCAGGTATCCGGCGACGAGGGCGATCGCGCAGCCGATCAGCGAGTCGACCAGACGGGGGACCAGCAGCGCCGTGCCCAGATGGTTCAGGACGTCCGACAGCACCAGGATCACCGGGGTGATGGCGGCCGTCTGATAGCCGTATCCGCGGGGTGTCAGGAGGGGAATGAGCGGGCCGAGGACCATGAGCGCGGGCACGTCCCACCAGCCGAGCGGCACCGCGGCGAGCACCACGGCCGCCACCAGAAGGCCCGCCACCGTACCGAGGGCGCGCAGCAGCGCCCGGGAGAAGACCGAACCGAGGTCCGGCTTCAGGACGAAGGTGACGGTGAGGGCGATCCAGTACGAGCGCGGGACCGGGACCAGGGACACCAGGGCCTGGGCGATGCCGATGCACAGGGCCAGGCGCAGCCCGTAGCGCCAGGAGGCTCCGGACAGGACGACGTTGCGGGTCGCACGGTAGGCGCGGACGCGCAGGGAGGCCGGGCGGCCGAGACGGTCGACGATGGTGCGCGAGTCGACGCTCCGGGCCGTGACGACCTCGGCGGCGTGGCGCAACGCGTGGTCGACGGCGTGTCCCGTCTCGTCGTGCGGCTGCGGCAGGTCGAGGGCTATGGACCCCTCGTGGCCGACATCGACGGCGTCGGCGAGGCGGCGTACGGCGGCGGGGACCTCGTCCGGCAGCGGCCTGCCGTACCGATGGACCGCCGGGGCGGCCTCCACGATCGGGGTGATCGCGTTCAACTGGGCGAGCAGCAGGACCAGTTCCGGGCTGCGGCCGTGGTGACGGGCACGGCGGGCGAGGACGAGGTCGTACGACAGGTCGAGCGATCGGGTGACCGCGTGCCGGACGGCGTCGTACCGGTCCGATCCACAGGCGGCGAGCAGGTCGGCGACCGCGCGGTAGGTGTCCCCGACCGAGGCCCGCTCCGGGACGCCCGAGCGCAGCGGCCATGTGAGCAGGGCGAGGACGAGGACGAGCAGTCCCCCGCCGGACAGCAGCAGCGGCGCCGCCCACCAGGGGCCGGGCAGGGGGAGTCCCGCCGCGATCACGCAGTTGAGGAGGAGCAGCAGGGCGGAGACGGAGGCGATCGCGCCGATCGAGGAGAGCATCCCGGAGACCAGTGCCACCCCGGTCACGGCGGCGACGGTGGTCCAGCCCCGCCCGTGCGTCAGCACGCCGACGGTGACGCCGACAGCGCCGACGAGCTGCGGGATCGCGATGTTGAGGATCCGCATCCGGTACGCGTCCGCGGTGTCGCCGAGGACGCCCGACACGGCGCCCATGGAGGCGAGTGCGCCGTAGGCCGGTTCCCCGAAGGCCAGTCCCACCGCGAGCGGCAGGGACATCGCGACGGCGGCGCGGACGACGGCGGGCCAGTTGACGGGTTCCTGCTTCGGCCGAAGATTCCCGACCAGCCAGTCGGGAGGGGTGTGGCCGATGCGGAACTCGCGGGACATGCCCTCATTATCGCCATTTGGCGAGAGGGGCCCCGCGCCTAGGACCGCTGGTGGAGCGTGATGTCGACGAGCAGGGCGCGATGATCGGTGTCGGCGATGTGCAGGAATCGGGCCGTGTTCGCGGAGAAGTCCCGGGAGACCAGGACATGGTCGATCTGGGTGCCGAACGGCGGGGCGGTCCGGGTGGGCCAGGAGGGCGTACGGGCATCGCCGGCGAGGTCGGCGCCGTCGCGCAGGCCGGTGGCGAGGATGCGGCGGAAGACGGCGTGGTCCTGGGAGGCGTTGAAGTCGCCGGCGAGGACGGTGGGGGCGTCGCCGCCGCCGGCCGCGTAGGTCCGCAGCGCCCCC
The DNA here is from genome assembly GCF_026168105.1 of Streptomyces hygroscopicus. Taxonomy (GTDB): domain Bacteria; phylum Actinomycetota; class Actinomycetes; order Streptomycetales; family Streptomycetaceae; genus Streptomyces; species Streptomyces hygroscopicus_D. The sequence continues at coordinate 2,890 of NZ_LBMW01000005.1, read as the reverse complement.
AGCTCGCGGCGCCAGACGGCGAGCCGGCCGGGGAGCGGGGGCATGGGGTGGGCGAGCTGGAGGCGTACGGCGTGGCCGTGGACGTCGGCGACCGCACCGGGCATGCCCATGGTGCCGGAGACGCCGGGCGCGGCCCTGAGCGGGAAACGGCTGAGGATGACGGATCCGTCGGAGCCGGCGCCCTCGACGGCCTGGCGGTAGGGGTAGGTGCCCTGCGCGCCGCCGAAGGTGCGCTGCAGGACGGCGGAGCAGTGGTACTCGCACTCCTCGACGAACACGACGTCGGGGTGCACGCGGCGGATCGCGGGAACGAGGGAGGAGATGCCACGGCCGAACTCCACGTTGGAGGTCAGCACCCGGAACTCGGCGAGCGCGGTGCCCGTGGGCTCGTCGGTCCTTCCGTACGGCTCCGCGTACCAGGCGAGGGCGGCGAGCGCGAGGACGCCCCAGACCATGCCGGTGCGCCAGCGGGCGAGCAGGGCGAGCAGGAGGGCGACGGCCGCGGGGGCGAGCAGCCAGGGCAGGAAGGCGAGCAGCTGAGGGACGGGCGTGACCGCGTCGGTGTCGGCGGCACGGCAGCCGACGACGACGCTCACCCCGGCGAGCAGCAGCCCGGACAGCCAGGCCCCGGCGGTCCGCCCCCGGGACCGTCGCCGGATCCCGGCCGTTCCGGTCCACTCCACGGTCGCAGTCTCCACGTATCGGCCGCCTTCCCCTCGATGGGTGAGTGCCCGAATCCTCCCCCGAAGACGGGGGAGGGCGGAGGAACGGTTGCCGATGGAGCGCCGCGCGCTGTGAAGGCCTCGGTGGCCCCTTGTGCCGACGGGTCGGCGTAGAACGCCCGTACGACCTCGATCCGCCAGTCCGTGACGTGGCCCGAGCCGGACGCGGGAACGTTTCGGTCCCCGGCAATGCGGCTCGCGTCCCCGCGGAGCGCTAGCGAGTCGTCTCCGTACTGCCCGCCGTCACCAGGGACCAGATCACGAACCCGCCGATCGCGATGGCGATCACCGACCAGACCGGTGCGTACGGCAGGAACATGAAGTAGAGGATCATGTACACGGCCGCCAGCCCCACACCCACCCCGCGGGCCCACGACCTGCCCTGCAGGACGCCCCAGCCCGTGACTGCCACCAGGACGCCGATGACCAGGTGGATCCAGCCCCAGGCGGTGAGGTTGAACTGGTACACGTAGTTGCCGACGGCGAAGTAGACGCCGCGCGTGACGATGCCCGCGATGCCGTTCAGCACCCCGATGACTCCCGCGACCAGCATCAGGACGCCGGCGAACATCGTGCCGCCGGTGACCCACTCCGTGTGCTTCGTGTGTGTGGTGCGTGCGGTGGGCTGGACCATGGGGGTCGCCTCCTCGGGACCGTTCGTCCGTTTCAGTCCGTTTCATCCGCAGGTTCGCGCGGCGGGCGGGGGGTCGCCCGGTGGACCGGGCCGAACGGGTGACGGCGGGGCGGCACGCACGTGTGGATGGGGTGGCCCGCACGTGTGGATGGGGTGGCCCGCACGCGTGGGTGGGGTGGCCCGCACGCGTGGGTGGGGTGGCCCGCACGCGTGGGTGGGGCGGCGCGCACGTGTGGGTGGGGCGGCGCGCACGTGTGGGTGGGGCGGCGCGCACGTGTGGGTGGGGCGGCGCGCACGCGTGGGTGGGGCGGCGCGCACGCGTGGATGCGGTCAGGCGTCCACCCGTTCCAGGAACTCCGCCAGCGCCTTGTTGAACTCCTCGGGCCGCTCCAGGTTCGGCAGGTGCGCCGCACCCGCCACGACGTGCAGCGTGGCGTCGGGAAGGGCCGCGTGCAGGGCCCGCGCGTCGGCGACCGGTGTGTATGTGTCCTCCTCGCCCACCACGACCAGGGCCGGGACCGTGACGTGGGTGAGCAGGCCGCGGTAGTCGGGGCGCTCCGCCCGGCCGCGCAGGGCCGCCGCCGCCCCCTCGGGGGGCGTCGCCGTCATCATGCGGTGCACGTGCGCGGCCACGTCCGCGTCCGCGTGGGGCGCGACCATCCGGTGGAGCACCTCGTCGGCGTAGCCGCGCATGCCCTCGCGCAGCAGTCGGTCCGCCATCGCGTACCGGCCGCGCCTGCCCTCCTCGGTCTCCGCGGCCGCGAAGGTGTCCGCGAGGACCAGCGCGGCGATCCGCTCCGGGAACCGGGCCCAGCACTCCATGGCGATCTGGCCGCCCATGGAGAGCCCGGCGAGGACGAAGCGGTCCACGTCCAGATCGTCGAGGAGTGCGGCGATGTCGTCGGCGAACACCGACAGCGGGGTCACGCCCGGGACGACCGGCGAGGCACCGTAGCCGCGCAGGTCGGGGGCGATCACGCGGCGTGTGCGTGCGAACTCCGTGAGCTGCGGGGTCCACATGGTGCGGTCGAAGGGGTGGCCGTGGACGAGGACGAGCGGCAGCCGGTCCGTACGGGTGCCTATGTCCTCGTATGCGGGGAAGAGTGCCATGGACATGACCCTAGAAGCGTCAACTCGTCGGCGCAATAAGATCTTTGCTCTCGGTGCAATCCAAGGGGGGTCGATGGAGGACTACCGGCGCATAGCCGACCGGATCGCCGCGGACATCGCCGCGGGACGGCTCGGGCCGGGTGAACGGCTGCCGCCGCAACGGGTGTTTGCGCGGCGATGCGGGATCGCGGCGTCCACCGCGGGTCGGGTGTACGGCGAACTCGTGCGGCGCGGCCTCGTGGCCGGAGAGGTCGGCCGGGGCACCTTCGTCCGGGCCTCGCCGGTGCCGTCGGGCCGTGCGCTCGCCGAACCGGCGACGACGGCGCCCGTCAACCTGGAGCTCAACTACCCGTCCGCACCCGGCCAGTCGGAGCTGCTGGCGGCCGGGCTCGCGCCGCTGCTGCGGCCCGACGTCCTCGCCGAG
>NZ_LBMW01000079.1 GCF_026168105.1 Streptomyces hygroscopicus | reverse complement strand
GCCCGCCTCCCGCGCTGCGGCTGATGCGTGCCCGCCTCCCGCGCCGCGGCTGATGCGTGCCCGCCTCCCGCGCCGCGGCCGATGCGTGCCCGATGCGTGCCCGCGCCCACGCCGCGCTCGATGCGTGCCCGCGCCCGCGTTTCTCCCGCTCGGCCCCGCCGCCTCGCGATCACAGTCGCGGCCTCCCTCCCGCTTCCGGGCCGTAAACAACCCCCGTCCCGGCATCCCCGCAAGGCCCACCGCAACTCGGGCCCCCGCCCATGACAGCTCCGGCCCGGCTGCTCCAATGACAACTCCGGCCCCCGGCCCAATCGACTCCGGAAGAACGGAACGGGTAAGAAAAAGTCACACCCCGAGCCGTTCCGCCCCCGGAGAAACACACCCGCCTCACGACCCCCACAAGTCCCCAAAACCACCATCCGTCGCCCCTCGCCCTTGCCTGCCGCAAGCGGCGCACCGCTCTCCGTAACTCCGTGCTGTGTCTGCGGCCACATCTCGATAACGGACCGGACAGAAGGGGTTTTCCGTCCGGTCTACGCGCGTTACGCTGCCGCGGAACCAGCGCCTGGTAGGGGCGCACGCACAAAGGAGTCACGTTCCATGCGCCGGGTGTCCCGAATCGCCGTAGCTGGCGTTGCAACAGCAGCCCTCGCTGTCACCGTGTCCGCCTGCGGCAGCTCGTCCACCGAGTCGGCCGGCGGCGGCAAGAGCAAGGGCATCGGCCTTGCGTACGACGTCGGCGGCAAGGGCGACCAGTCCTTCAACGACGCCGCGTACGCAGGCTTCCAGAAGGCCGAGAAGGACTTCGGTGTCGGCGGCCGCGACGTCGAGCCGCAGGACAACGAGTCCGACGCCGACAAGGCGCAGCGCCTGGAGACGCTGGCCAAGTCCGGCTACAACCCGGTCATCGGTGTCGGCTTCGCGTACGCGCCCGCCGTCAAGGAGGCCGCGGCCAAGTACCCGAAGGTCACCTTCGGCATCATCGACGACAACACCATCCAGGCGAAGAACGTCGCCGACCTGGTCTTCCACGAGGAGGAGTCCTCCTACCTCGCCGGTGTCGCCGCCGCCAAGGTCACCAAGAAGAACCACATCGGCTTCATCGGTGGCGTGGACGTCCCGCTGATCCACAAGTTCGAGGACGGCTTCGTCCAGGGTGCCCAGTCGGTCAACCCGAAGATCAAGATCGAGAAGCAGTACCTGACGCAGACCGCGCAGGAGGGCGGCTTCTCCAGCCCGGACAAGGGCGAGAACGCCGCGAACGGCCAGATCGACGCCGGTGCGGACGTCGTCTACCACGCGGCCGGTCTGTCCGGTCAGGGTGTCATCAAGGCGGCTGCCGCGCACAAGGTGTGGGCGATCGGCGTCGACTCCGACCAGTACCAGCAGAGCGCACTGGCGGCGTACAAGAACTACATCCTCACCTCCGCCCTGAAGAACGTCTCCGGCGCGGTCTACGACCTCGCCAAGTCGGTCGTCAAGGACGGCAAGCCGCTGGCCGGCGAGGTCCGCGGCAGCCTCGCCAACGGTGGTGTCGGCCTGGCCGACTCCAACCCGGTCTTCAAGAACAACGCCGACCTGCAGGCCGCACTGAAGAAGGCCGAGCAGGGCATCAAGGACGGCACGATCAAGATCAAGACGTCCTGACCCGTGGGCCGGGCGTCCTGACGTCCTGAGGTTCGCGGCCCGGATGTCCCGGCGTCGAGATCACGACGCCGGGACACCCCGGCCAAAAGGCCGTGACAGGCCATGGCCAAGGCGCCGCCGTAGTGGCAGCGTTACGGCCACGGAACGGGGTGCGGGGAGGATGACCTGCCCGCACCCCGTTCGCGCGGCACAATGCTCGGAACGGATTGGAAACCGATCGGATCCAGTCAGATCCGAGCACTATTTAAAGCAGGGGCGCTACGCGCGTAGAAAGGCCCCTTTTCCAAGGAGAGTGCGCCATCGACGCGTCCAGCAGCCCTCCGCTCACCGCACAGTCGACGACCGCGGTCGAGCTGGCGGGGATCACCAAGCGATTCCCGGGTGTCGTCGCCAACCACGACATCCACCTCACGGTCCGCAAGGGCACAGTCCACGCCCTCGTCGGCGAGAACGGTGCCGGCAAGTCGACGCTGATGAAGATCCTCTACGGCATGCAGAAGCCGGACGAGGGGACGATCACCGTCGAGGGCGAGCAGGTGGCCTTCGGCAGCCCCGCCGACGCCATCGCGCGCGGCATCGGCATGGTCCACCAGCACTTCATGCTCGCCGACAACCTCACGGTCCTGGAGAACGTGGTCCTCGGCAGCGAGAAGCTCTACGGCATCGGCGGCGGCGCCCGTAAGAAGATCAAGGAGATCTCCGACCGGTACGGGCTCGGGGTACGCCCCGACGTCCTGGTCGAGAGCCTCGGCGTGGCCGACCGCCAGCGCGTGGAGATCCTCAAGGTCCTCTTCCGCGGCGCCCGGACCCTGATTCTGGACGAGCCGACCGCCGTGCTGGTCCCGCAGGAGGTCGACGCGCTCTTCGAGAACCTGCGCGAGCTGAAGTCCGAGGGTCTGTCCGTCATCTTCATCTCCCACAAGCTGGGCGAGGTGCTGTCGGTCGCCGACGACATCACCGTCATAAGGCGGGGCACGACGGTCGGTACCGCCGTCCCCTCCCAGACCACCCCGCGCCAGCTCGCCGAGCTGATGGTCGGCAGCGAGCTGCCCACCCCGGAGACCGCCGAGTCCACCGTCACGGACGAGGCCGTCATCGAGGTCAACGGCCTCACCGTGCACGCCGTCGGCGGCCCCTCCCTCGGAGAGCTCGCCGAGCCCTCGGCCGGCGGCCTGCTCACGGAGGCGACGGCCGAGACCGCCGGCGAGGTGAAACGCGTCCTCGACGACGTCACCTTCACCATCCACGCGGGCGAGGTCATGGGCATCGCCGGCGTCGAGGGCAACGGCCAGACCGAGCTCATCGACGCGCTGATCGGCCTCAAGCACGCCGACTCCGGGTCCATTTCCTTCCTCGGCGAGGACATCACCGCCTGGCCCACGCGCAAGCGCCGCGAGCAGGGCGTCGGCTACATCCCCGAGGACCGCCATCGCCACGGCCTCCTCCTCGAGGCCCCCCTGTGGGAGAACCGCGTCCTCGGCCATGTCACCGAGCGCCCCAACGCCAAGGGCTTCTGGCTCGACCTCAAGGCCGCCCAGGAGGACACGCGGCGGATCGTCGAGGAGTACGACGTCCGCACGCCCGGAATCGACGTCACCGCCGCCTCCCTCTCCGGCGGCAACCAGCAGAAGCTGATCGTCGGCCGCGAGATGAGCCACAAGCCGAAGTTCCTCATCGCCGCCCACCCCACCCGCGGTGTGGACGTCGGCGCGCAGGCACAGATCTGGGACCAGATCCGCGAGGCCCGCCGCGAGGGCCTGGCCGTGCTGCTGATCTCCGCGGACCTGGACGAGCTGATCGGCCTGTCCGACACCCTGCGGGTGATCTACAACGGCAAGCTGGTCGCCGACGCCGACCCGGCCGCCATCACTCCGGAGGAACTGGGCTCGGCCATGACGGGTGCCGCGTCCGGACACCTGGAACACGTGGAGGAATCCACGGAAGACGCAACGGACGCCGCCCCGGAGGACGAGGCCTGATGAAGAAGTTCGACAAGGAGCGGGTGCTCCTCGCGGTGGCCGGCCCGGTCATCGCCCTCGTCTCGGCGATCCTGCTCACCTCGGTGGTGCTGGTCGCCTCCGGCAAGAACCCGTTCGAGCCGTACGTGCTGATGCTCCAGCAGGCGTCGTTCTCCGACGTCCAGGTGCTGATCATCAACCAGGCGTCGATGTACTACCTGGCGGCGCTGGCGGTGGCCATCGGCTTCCGTATGAACCTGTTCAACATCGGCGTCGACGGCCAGTACCGCCTCGCCGCGATGATGACCGCGGTCGTCGGCGCGCACGTCGCGCTGCCGTCTTTCCTGCAGATCCCGTTCCTGATGCTGGTCGCCATGCTCACCGGCGCCTTCTGGGCCGGTATCGCGGGCGTCCTGAAAACCACCCGGGGCGTGAGCGAGGTCGTCTCGACGATCATGCTCAACGCGATCGCCACCAGCCTCATCGGCTACCTCACGCTCTCCAACGTCTGGGGCGTGCAGGTCGGCAACAACATGACGACCGGCATCATGAAGAAGTCCGGCTGGTTCCCGGGCATCAACCTGGGCGCCGACGTCGGTGAGATCTACGGCCTGGTCTTCTTCGCGATCCTCGCGGGCATCCTGTACTGGCTGGTCCTCAACCGCACCCGCTTCGGCTTCGACCTGCGTGCCACCGGTGCCTCCGAGACCGCCGCCGCGGCCTCCGGCGTCGACGCCAAGAAGATGGTGCGCACCGCGATGCTGATCTCCGGCGCCGTCGCGGGCCTCTCGGGCCTGCCGCTGCTGCTCGGCGATGCCCACACCTACAGCCTGAGCTTCCCGACGGGTCTCGGCTTCACCGGTATCACCATCGCCCTGCTCGGCCGCAACAACCCGGTCGGTATCGCCTTCGCCGCACTTCTGATCGCCTTCCTCGACAAGGCGTCTCCCGCCCTCGACTACGCGACCCCGGTGGCGTACGAGAAGGAGATCGCCACGATCATGCAGGGCCTGATCGTCTTCGCGGTCGTCATCTCCTACGAGGCCGTACGCCAGTGGGGTCTGCGCCGCCAGCAGAAGCGGGTCGGCGCGGAGCTGGCCGCCGAGGCCAACAACAACTCGCACAAGAAGGAGGTGGCTGCCTGATGACCACCGCGACCGTCGCGAAGCCGAAGGCGCAGCAGCCCGGCAAGGGCAGCCGCCGTGTCTCGCTCCCCGTACTTCTGATGATCATCGCGGGCGTACTGATCCTGACCTCGGTCGTCCGTCTGATCACCGGTGCCGACGGCATCGACTCCACGGGACAGATGTCCACGGCCCTGCGCCTGGCCGTCCCGATCGGTCTCGCGGGCCTGGGCGGCCTGTGGGCGGAGCGCTCGGGCGTCGTCAACATCGGTCTCGAGGGCATGATGATCCTCGGCACCTGGTTCGGCGCCTGGGCCGGCTACCAGTGGGGTCCGTGGATCGGTGTCGCCTTCGGCATCATCGGCGGCGCGCTCGGCGCCGTCCTGCATGCCATCGCCACCGTCACCTTCAACGTGAACCACATCGTCTCCGGTGTGGCGATCAACATCCTGGCCCTCGGCACCACCCGCTATCTGTCGAAGTTCACCTTCGAGAACGCGCCGCAGGGCTCCGCCAAGCAGTCCCCGCCGATCCCGTCATTGGGCACGTTCAGCATCCCGGGCCTGTCCGACTGGCTGGACACTCTCAACTCGAAGCACTGGTTCCTGGTCTCGGACATCGCGGGCCTGATCGGCGGTCTGGTCACCGACCTGTCGCCGCTGACGGTCATCGCGGTGGCCCTCGTCCCGGTCACGTGGTGGGTGCTGTGGCGCACGTCGTTCGGCCTGCGCCTGCGCTCGTGCGGCGAGAACCCGGTGGCGGCGGAGTCCCTCGGCGTCAACGTCTACAAGTACAAGTACATCGCGGTGATCATCTCCGGCGGCTTCGCCGGACTGGGCGGTGCGTTCCTGTCGATCGTGGCGTCCAACGTGTACCTGGACGGCCAGACGGCCGGCCGCGGCTACATCGGTCTCGCCGCGATGATCTTCGGTAACTGGATGCCGGGCGGGACCGCCCTCGGCGCGGCCCTGTTCGGCTACACCGACAGCCTCAACCTGCGCGGCGGCACCACCAACGTCCACGCGCTGATCCTTCTGCTCGGGATCCTGGTCGTGTTGGGCGCCGCCTACTTCGTGTGGAAGAAGAGGTACGTCCCCGCCCTGATCACGGCGGTGGTCGCGGCCCTGATGTTCGTCTGGTACGTCAGCACCAGCGAGGTTCCGGCGCAGCTCGTGACCGCGACCCCGTACATCGTCACCCTGCTGGTGCTCTCGCTGTCCGCGCAGCACCTGCGGATGCCGAAGGCGGACGGTCTGCCGTACCGGAAGGGACAGGGCAAGTGACCCCGTCCGCGACGGCCGACTGGGAGGCCCTGCGGCAGGAGGCGCGCGCGGCGATGGGCCGCGCGTACGCCCCCTACTCGGGCTACCCGGTCGGTGTCGCGGCCCTCGTCGACGACGGGCGGATCGTCACCGGCTGCAACGTCGAGAACGCCTCGTACGGTCTCGGTCTGTGCGCCGAGTGCGGACTCGTCTCGCAGCTGCAGAACACCGGGGGCGGCCGGCTGACGCACTTCACGTGCGTGGACGGCAACGGGGACGTCCTCGTACCGTGCGGCCGCTGCCGCCAGCTGCTGTACGAGTTCGGCGGTCCCGACCTGCTGCTGGAGACACCGGCCGGGATCCTGCCGCTCTCCGAGATGCTGCCCCAGGCCTTCGGCCCCGACCATCTCACCAAGTAACTCCCGTGCGGCCCCTCCGACTCGCCCTGTGCGGCGCGGAGGGGCCGCACCCCTTCGGAACTTCGGAAGGAAGCCATGGCCATGGACGCCATCTCCGTCATCCGCACCAAGCGGGACCGCGGCGAGCTGAGTGACGAGCAGATCGACTGGGTCATCGACGCGTACACGCGGGGCGAGGTGGCCGACGAACAGATGTCCGCGCTCGCGATGGCCATCCTGCTCAACGGCATGAATCGGCGTGAGATCGCCCGGTGGACCGCCGCGATGATCGCCTCGGGCGAGCGCATGGACTTCTCGTCGCTGTCGCGTCCGACGGCCGACAAGCACTCGACGGGCGGCGTCGGCGACAAGATCACGCTTCCGCTGGCCCCGCTGGTCGCCGCCTGCGGTGCGGCCGTCCCGCAGCTGTCCGGCCGCGGCCTCGGCCACACCGGCGGCACGCTGGACAAGCTGGAGTCGATCCCCGGCTGGCGCGCGCTGCTGTCGAACGAGGAGATGCTGCATGTCCTCGACACCACGGGGGCGGTGATCTGCGCGGCGGGCGACGGCCTGGCGCCCGCGGACAAGAAGCTCTACGCGCTCCGGGATGTGACGGGCACGGTGGAGGCGATCCCGCTGATCGCCTCGTCGATCATGTCGAAGAAGATCGCGGAGGGCACGGGCTCCCTGGTCCTGGACGTGAAGGTCGGCTCCGGCGCCTTCATGAAGACGGTCGAGGACGCGCGTGAGCTGGCGCGGACCATGGTGGGCCTGGGCACGGACCACGGCGTGAAGACGGTCGCGCTCCTGACGGACATGTCGACCCCGTTGGGCCTGACCGCGGGCAACGCCCTTGAGGTCCGCGAGTCCGTGGAGGTCCTGGCGGGCGGTGGTCCGGCGGACGTGGTGGAGCTGACGATCGCGCTGGCCCGGGAGATGCTGGACGCGGCCGGGGTGAAGGACGCGGACCCGGCGAAGGCCCTTGCCGACGGCTCGGCGATGGACGTGTGGCGCCGCATGATCGCGGCCCAGGGCGGTGACCCGGACGCGCAGCTGCCGACGTCGAAGGAACAGCACGTGATCAAGGCCCCGGCGTCGGGTGTCCTCACCCGCCTGGACGCGTACGACATCGGCGTCGCCGCCTGGCGCCTCGGTGCCGGCCGCGCCCGCAAGGAGGACCCGGTGCAGGCGGCGGCGGGCATCGAGATGCACACCAAGCCGGGCGACACGGTGACTGAGGGCCAGCCGCTGCTGACCCTGCACACCGACACGCCGGAGCGCTTCGAGTACGCGCTCGAGGCGGTGGAGGGTTCCTACGACGTCGCCCCTGCCGGAACGGCGTTCACGGCGTCTCCCGTCGTGCTGGAACGCATCGCCTGACCTGGGCCGCGGCCGGAGGCCGCTGATGTCACGGCCCCTTTCGGGTGAACGGGATCGGTGGACCGCCACCGGTCCCGTTCGGCATGCTGGGGTCGGTGTCACACCGATTGGAGACGGCCATGAGCGCACTCCCCGTCGACCACTCGGCGGCCAACGGACACGAGTGGGACGACCTGGTCCGGATCTCCCTGATATCGCTGTGGCGCCCAGGGAGGTGCTGCGTGCCGAAGCTGGCAACTACATTCCCGCGGCAGCTGCGGAACTCATCGTCGAGATCACCTCCAAGTCCAACGCGACCAACGAACGGATCAAGAAGGCCGCAGGCTACGCCCAGGCCGGTGTCCCGCTCTACCTGCTCATTGACGGCTGTGCCCCCGGCGGTCCCACCATCACGCTCTACGGTGAGCCGAAGGACAACGTCTTCCGTGTCCTGCGCGCATGCAAGTTCGGTGACGCCATCGACCTTCCCCAGCCGTTCGGTTTCACCTTGGACACCGGCGAGTTTCCGGCCAAGTAGGGAAACAGCCTCGCCCTGCCCCGGAGCCGATGAGTTCCTCCGGGCCGCCCGGTCTACCCATCGTGGAGCCCAAGACACCCACCGTCCTCGTGCTGGCCGGTCTTGTCACGCCGGACGATGTGACCAGGCTCGGCGGCGACCTGCGGGCGCTGCTCGACGCCACGGGAGCCGGGATCGTCGTATGTGACGTCGGAGCGCTGAGGCCCGTGCAGCTCGGCACCGTCGACGTACTGGCCCGGCTCCAGCTGGCCGCCCAACGCGCAGGAGGCCGCATCCGGCTGCGTGATCCGGCCCCCGTCCTGCGTGCTCTACTCGACCTCGTCGGCCTCCGTTTCGAGCTGGAGGGGAAGGCCGAACAGCGGGAACCAGCGCTTCGTGTCGAGGAAGAAGTGGAACCCGGTGAGCCGGCCGTCTGATATCTCCAGAACCTGAACCGCCCAGGCCGTGAAGCCGCCCGTGTCGGGGTCCGGCTTGTACTGGGCGAAGCCCGGCAGGCCGTTGACCGCGACCGGCACCAGCCGGGAGCCCGCGCAGGCCGAGCCGATGGTGGTCATGAAGCCGGTGATGTCCGGGGTGCCGCGCAGCCACAGGTCGAACGGCGGCATCGTCATCGCCGCGTCCTCGTGCAGCAGGGCCGTCAGCGCCGTCATGTCGTACCCCTCGAAGGCCGCGACATAGCGCTCCAGGAGCTTCTGCTGCTCCGCGTCGAGAGGGTCCGAAACGGCGGCTTCGGCGCCCTCCGTGCCTCGCTCCGCAAGCGTCGCGCGCGCCCGCTGCAGCGCGCTGTTGACCGAGGCGACCGAGGTCTCGAGCAGCTCGGCGACCTCGCTCGCCCTCCAGGCCAGCACCTCGCGCAGGATGAGCACCGCGCGCTGCTTGGGCGGCAGCTGCTGCAGGGCCGCCATGAAGGCCAGGCGGACCGACTCCTTGGCGACCGCGGCCTCCGCGGGGTCGCTCACGGTCGGCAGCACGCGGGCGTCCGGCATCGGCTCCAGCCAGGTGTTGTCCGGGCGCGGGGACAGGGCGGCCCGGGCGAGCGGCGTGGAGTCGGTGAGGTCCACCGGGCGGGCGCGCTTGTTGCCCGCGCTCAGCATGTCCAGGCACACGTTCGTCGCGATCCTGTACAGCCACGAGCGCAGGGAGGAGCGGCCCTCGAACTTCTCGTAACTCCGCCAGGCGCGGACCAGCGTGTCCTGCACCGCGTCCTCGGCCTCGAAGGAGGAGCCGAGCATGCGGTAGCAGTACCCGGTCAGCTCGACACGGTGCTTCTCCAGCTGGACGTCGAGGTCCTCCGCCGTCGCTGTGCCGTCACTCATGGTCCACCCACCCCTGTGGCCGTTCCTGTCGCGCACCTTCGCGCCCCAGCACTTCGGAAGCTACCGCAGCCCACTGACAACGGCCCCCGCAGCGTGGGAAGGCGCAGGTGGGGCCACGCGCTCAGGCGGTCGCCGGGCGGCGTTCCGTGCGGGCCGCCCTCGAGCCGAGCAGGGTGATCGTCACGACGCCGAGCACCGCCACCACGCCCATGCCCACGGTTCCGGTCCAGCCGCCCGCGCGGAAGGCCACCGCGCCGAGCGTGCTGCCCGTGCTGGAGCCGATGTAGTACGCCGACTGGTAGAGGGCAGAGGCCTGGGCGCGGCCCTGCTTCGCCGTGTGGCTGACCGCCGACGACGCCACTGCGTGGCCCGCGAAGAAGCCGGCCGTGATCAGGACCAGGCCCAGCAGCACCAGCGTCAGCTCGGAGGCCAGGGACAGCAGCAGACCCGTCGTCGTCGTACCGGCCGCCAGGTAGAGGGCGCCGCGACGGCCCAGACGGCCCACCAGCCTGCCCGCCGCCGACGCCGACACCGTGCCCACCAGGTACACCAGGAAGATCGAGCCGATGATGCCCTGCGGCAGCCCGAACGGCTCCTCCGTCAGGCGGTAGCCGATCACGGTGTAGACGCCGCCGAACACCATCATGAACAGCGCGCCGATCGCGTACAGCCGACGCAGCAGCGGGTTGGCGAGGTGGTCGCGGACCGTGCCGGCCAGCAGACGCGGGCGCAGCGAGCCCGGCCGGAAGTGCCGCGGCGCCGGAAGCAGCAGCCGGAAGGCCACCGCGCAGGCCACGGCGATCGCGCCGATCGTGCCGACGGACACCCGCCAGCCCCACTCCTGCGCGACCCAGCCCGTGATGACCCGGCCGCTCATCCCGCCGACGCTGTTGCCGGCCACGAACAGCCCGATCGCCGTGATCAGGGCCTTGGGGCTGACCTCCTCGGCCAGATAGGCGGTCGCCGACGCCGGCAGTCCGGCCAGCGCCGCGCCCTGCACCGCCCGCAGCGCGATCAGCGCGCCCAGCGACGGGGCGAACGGGACCAGCAGACCGACCGAGACCGCGACCGCCAGCGACGCGGTCATCACCGTACGCCGACCGAACCGCTCGGAGAGCGCGCTCATGGGAAGGACGAACAGGGCCAGCGCGCCCGTGGCGCCCGACACCGTCCAGCTCGCCGCGCTCGCCGTCACCCCGAAGTCGCGGGAGACCAGCGGCAGCAGGGCCTGCGTGGAGTAGAGGAGGGCGAAGGTCGCGACTCCCGCGAGGAAGAGGGCGAGGCTCATCCGGTGGTAGCCGGGGCCACCCGGGGTCATACGGGAGTCGGCGGCGGGGACGTGTGCGGCATCGGCGCCCACGGTGGTGGACGCCCCGGTATCGGCGGCAGGCATGACTCGAACGTACGGACCCCGCCACTCATCCGTCCAATGCACAGAAACCCCATAATCGTTCCCATGGTGCATCAGCAGAGGTCAGGCGGGAGCCTGTCACCGTCCAGTGACACAGAAGACATCGTTGCGGTACTTGCCCCCCGCCTGGCGTACTTCGCGGGCGCCGCCCGCACCGAGCACGTCACCCGGGCCGCGCAGGAGATGCAGGTCCCGCAGTCCACCCTGTCCCGCGCACTGGTCCGGCTCGAACAGGACCTAGGCGTCGAGCTGTTCGCCCGTCACGGCCGGACGGTCTCGCTCACCCCGGCCGGCCGTACGTTCCTCGCCTCCGTCGAGCGTGCCCTCGCGGAGATCGAGCGGGGCGCCGACGAGGTGCGCGCGGACGCCGACCCGGCCACTGGCAAGGTCGCCTTCGGCTTTCTGCACACCATGGGCGCCGAGACCGTACCCGGCCTCATCCACGCGTTCCGCGTCGGCCACCCCCGCGTCCGCTTCAGCCTCGTCCAGAACTACGGCGAGGCGATGCTCGAGAGGCTGCGGGCGGGCGAGCTGGACCTCTGCCTGACCTCTCCGGTGCCCGACGCCCCCGACCTGGTCGCGCGCCGTCTCGACGAGCAGAAGCTGCGGCTCGTCGTGCCTGCCGACCACCGGCTCGCGGGCCGCAGGCGGGTGCGTCTGGCCGAGGCCGCCGACGAGACCTTCGTGACCCTCGAGGCGGGCTACGGTCTGCGCCGTATCACCGACGACCTCTGCCGTTCGGCCGGGTTCAAGCCGCGCATCGCCTTCGAGGGCGAGGAGGCCGAGACCCTGCGGGGCCTGGTCGCGGCGGGCCTCGGCGTGGCGCTGCTGCCGCCGCCGGCCGTGCCGCGCCCCGGGGTCGTCGAGCTGACGGTCACCGCGCCGCGGGCGGTGCGGGAGATCGGCGTCGCGTGGCTGGAGGGGCGCGTCGACACGCCACCGGTGGCGGCGTTCAAGAGGTTTCTGCTGTCCAGGAGGGGGCGGCTGCTGCCCGACTGACGCCTCCCGTGCGGGGGTCGCCGCGAACTGTGCGACCGGCCACGGCGGGCCCGCGGAGGTGAACGGCGAGGTGTTCCACGCCGCTCCGGGGCTACCTCCGAAGCGACTTCCCGAATCCCGCCGCCAACGGCATCCGCAGGCCCAGCGGCGGCGGAGCCGCCAGCGCGTCCTCCACCGGCCGGGAGAAGGACCGTGCGAACAGCGTGCCCATCACGAAGTCCTCGGAGAGCGCGTGCACTTCGGACCGGTACTGGTGCAACCCGTGCCCGTCGGCGTGCACTTCGAAGCGGCAGATGTCGCGGTTCGCCTTCTTCGCCCGCGCCGCGAGCCGGAACGACAGCTCCGGGTCCGTACGCTCGTCGTTCGTGCCGTGCACGATCAGCACCCGGCGCCCCACGAGCTGCTTCACCGGTTCGGGCGATGCCGCCATGTCCTCCTCGGGCAGCCAAGGGGCCAGTGCCAGTACGGAGTTGACGGCCGTGTGGCCGGCCGCGCGCAGCGCCGCCCGACCGCCCATGCCCACGCCGACGAGACAGACCGGCACGTCCCCGTAGCGCCGTACGACCTCGTCCGTGGCCCAGGCGGCGTCCCGGGCCAGATGTGCCTCGCTGCCGTTCCAGCCGCGGTAGCGGTAGTGCACCACGTGGGCCACCAGGCCCTCGCCCTGGCCCGCCCGCGCCAGCCGGCGGCCGAGTGCGCGGACGGAGGCGGTGGCCATCAGGGGGGACGGTCTGCGGGCTGAGACCTCGTCGCCGCCCGGGAGCAGCAGCACCGCGCCGCTCACCGCTGTCGGCTCCGGTCCGAGCGCCCTGCCCAGCCGGGCCCTGCGAACCGGCGTCGCTTGGTGTGCCATGACAGAACAGTGTCAGAATCGACGGTGCACGAAACCAGTCCTGTGGGTCACCGTTGCGTATCGACACCCTGCATCGCCCCGAGCTCTACGCGCGTAGGGGCTATGGTGCGGAAATGACGAGCCAGCACCAGAACACCCCGAGCTGGGATCAGATCCGCCGGGCGCCCAAGGTCCTGCTGCACGACCACCTCGACGGGGGTCTGCGCCCCGGCACCGTCGTCGAACTCGCCCGCGAAACGGGCTACCGGCATCTGCCCGAAACCGATCCGGACAAGCTCGGCATCTGGTTCCGCGAGGCCGCCGACTCCGGCTCCCTGGAGCGGTACCTGGAGACCTTCTCCCACACCGTCGGTGTGATGCAGACCCGCGAGGCGCTCGTACGGGTGGCCGCCGAGTGTGCCGAGGACCTCGCCGAGGACGGGGTCGTCTACGCCGAGGTGCGGTACGCGCCCGAGCAGCATCTGGAGGGCGGCCTCGGCCTGGAGGAGGTCGTCGAGGCGGTCAACGAGGGCTTTCGGGAGGGCGAGCGGCGAGCGAAGGTGAACGGGCACCGCATCCGCGTCGGCGCCCTGCTCACGGCCATGCGGCACGCGGCCCGCGCCCTGGAGATCGCGGAACTGGCCAACCGTTACCGGGACCAGGGAGTGGTCGGCTTCGACATCGCGGGCGCCGAGGCCGGTTACCCGCCCACCCGGCATCTCGACGCCTTCGAGTACCTCAAGCGCGAGAACAACCACTTCACCATCCATGCCGGCGAGGCCTTCGGACTGCCGTCCATCTGGCAGGCCCTGCAGTGGTGCGGTGCCGACCGGCTCGGGCACGGGGTGCGCATCATCGACGACATCCAGGTCCTCGAGGACGGTTCGGTGAAGCTCGGGCGCCTGGCCTCGTACGTGCGCGACAAGCGGATCCCGCTGGAGCTCTGCCCCAGCTCCAACCTCCAGACCGGTGCCGCCGACTCGTACGCCGGGCACCCCATCGGACTGCTGCGGCGCCTGCACTTCCGCGCCACCGTGAACACGGACAACCGTCTGATGTCGGGGACGAGCATGAGCCGGGAATTCGACCACCTGGTCGAGGCTTTCGGGTACACACTCGACGACCTGCAGTGGTTCTCGGTCAATGCTATGAAGTCAGCATTCATTCCTTTCGATGAACGACTGGCGATGATCAATGACGTCATCAAGCCCGGCTTTGCCGAGCTGAAGTCCGAATGGCTGTTCCAGCAGACCGCGTCCACCAGCGGTTCTGCGGTGTCCGAGGACTGACGGCTGCCTTTTCGAAGCGGCCGGGAAACAACTTTCCGGCCGTTTTCGCATGTTTGCGGAGCCGGGCTGCGCGTGTTTACGGTCGTGGACTGCTCATACCCCCGTTATCGGATCCAAGGACGCATCACCATGAAGCAGTCTGCTGCCAAGACCCTCGGTGTCGCCGCCCTCGGTGCCGCCTTCGCCGCCGCGGGCGCGGGCGTCGCGAGTGCCGCCCCGGCCGTCCCGGACGTCGCCGGGCCGGACACCGTCACCCGGACGCTGCCCGTCGGCGACGCCGCCAAGGTGCTGCCCGGGGCCGGTGATGTGCTCGGCCAGGGACGGAACGCGCTCGGCGGGGCGGTGGCCGCCACCCGTCCCGTGGCCGAGGAGGCCGTCACCGGCGGTCCGGCCACGCCGGTCGCCGGGCTGCTCGGCGGACTGCCGGTCCGGGGACTGCCCACCCACGGCCTCCCGGTGAACGGGGCCCCGCTGACCTGAGGCGACCCACCCGTACGACGCCGATGGGCGCCCCGATCCGGGGCGCCCATCGGTATGTCGGCGTGTCGGCGGTGGCGCAAAGCGGCGCCGGTCGTCACCAGGCGGTGCGGGTGTCCGTCTTGTCCTCCGACGGGAACAGGATCCACAGCGCTATGTAGAGCAAGAACTGCGGGCCCGGAAGCAGACACGACAGCAGGAAGATCACGCGCATCGTGGTCGCGGAGGTGCCGAAGCGCCGTGCCAGCGCTGCGCACACTCCGCCGATCATCCGTCCGTGGGTGGGGCGGGCCAGGGCGGTCATGAGGGCTCCTTCGCGAACCGTGGATGGGAATCGATCTGTTCGACCTGTTCGACGTGTTCCACGCTACGGGGACGAAGCGGCCAAAGCGTCGCTCTACGGGGCCATCCCGACCCTGGGAATAGTCGGGGTCCGACCCTGAGCCGGTTCCTCCCGGGGGAGGGCGTCCCGGCTGCGTGACGCGGCCCGGCGGCGGAGCCGGAACCGGGCCGCGGGCACGACCAGGAGATGGACCAGCGCCACCCCGGTCGTGTTGAGCAGGACCGCGTCGATGTCCACGACCTGACCGGGTACCCCGGTCTGAAGCAGCTCGATGCCCAGGGAGATCAGGGTGCCCGCGGCGATCGTACGCAGCAGCGACGCGAGCGGCGAGACGAAGAGCCGCCCGCCCGCCATCGGCAGCAGCACTCCGAGCGGCGCGAGCAGCGCGAGGCCCTCCCCGATGCGGCGGGCGGCCTCCGGCCAGCCCAGCGCGAGATCGGCTCTGATACCGGCGAACGGATGGAGATTTGCGGGCCTCACCCAGGGCACGTCCAACGGGCGCAACGTGATCCAGGCGACGAGCGCGAGGTGTGCGACGAGGAGGACACCCCCTGCCACACGGACGCGGATCGCGGCGCTGCCGCCGTCTGAGCCTTGACGCTGCACGCCCCCCTAGACGCGGGGTGCGGCACGATCGGTTCCCCTTTCCCGCAGTCGCGCGCCTACGGAGCGCTCACGCGCCGGGCACCTCGCTCGACGGCGGCGCCACACTGCGCGGATGGGCGCGCACCGCGCCGGTGCACTCGTAGCGGCGCAGCGGCCGGTCCTGCGGACCGCCGAGCACGACGGTCCCGTCGTCGGCGGCGGTCGCCTCCGAGTCGGCGAAGGTGCAGACGATCTGCGCGAGGGGGGCCGAGGCGAGGGCTCCCAGGGGGGTGCTCAGCCGGAAGGTGTTCTGCGGGTCCTTGCCGCGCGGGCCGCTCACCTCGATGCCGCTGGTCACGTCCGTCGTGTAGCCGGCCTGCCTCTCCGGGGCGGAGGGCTTGGCGGCGAGTTGGTCGAGCAGCCCCTGCGCCACCAGCACCCGGCGCTGTGCCTCGGCCGTGCCGTCCGGTATGCGCACGAAACGGTCCACCGTCACCAGCTGGGAGGAGCACAGCAGGAAGACCTGGACCGGGATGCCACGGCCCGCCTGCGTGGACACGTCCGTGCCGGACAGCGTGCAGGGTACCCGGGAGGGCGCGGGACCGAAGTCCGTCGGTACCTGGGTGGCGCGGATGCCGCACCCGGCCAGCAGCGCGGCCAGCAGCGGTACGGCGAGCCAGGAGCGTCCGCCTCGTATCGTCATCCGGCGTTCCCCTCGGTGCCGTTCCTGTTCCGCGTCTCGTCCGCGATCAGCGGCGAAGCGTCGCGCGGCAGGCGCAGCGTGAACACCGCCCCGCCCTCGGGCGAGTTGGCCGCCGTGATCTCGCCGCCGTGGATGTGCGCGTTCTCCATGGCGATGGACAGCCCGAGGCCGCTGCCCTCGGAGCGCGGGCGTGAGGCGCTCGCCTTGTAGAAGCGGTCGAAGACATGCGGCAGCACGTCCTCGGGGATACCGGGACCGTGGTCCCGCACCTCGATGAGGAGGTCCTCGCCCTCCTCGCGCACACGGACCCGTACCGGCGAACCGCCGTGCTTGAGCGCGTTGCCGATCAGGTTCGCCAGGATCACGTCGAGGCGGCGCGGGTCGAGGTGGGCCATGATGCCCCGCTCCGCGTCCAGTTCGACGGCGTCCAGCCAGGCGCGGGCGTCGATGCACGCGGTGATCTGGTCGGCGATGTCCACGTCGTCCAGGACCAGCCGGGCCGTGCCCGCGTCGAAGCGGGTGACCTCCATCAGGTTCTCGACGAGGTCGTTCAGCCGCCGGGTCTCGCTGACCACGAGCCGTACGGCCGGCTCGATCATCGGGTCGATGCCGCCCGTCTCCGCGTCCAGCTCCTCCTCGAGGACCTCGGTGACGGCCGTGATCGCCGTCAGGGGCGTACGCAGCTCATGGGACATGTCCGCCACGAAACGGCGGGAGGCCTCGTCGCGGGCGCTCATGTCCGCGACCGTCTTCTCCAGGGACTCGGCCGCACGGTTGAACGTCCTGGACAGCTCGGCCAGTTCGTCGGTGCCGGACACGCGCAGCCGGGTGTCCAGCTTGCCCTCGCCCAGGCGCCGGGCCGCGATACCGAGGCGGTGCACCGGCTTCAGCACGGTCGTGGCGGCGGCCTGCGCGAGCAGCGCCGAGCCGATCAGCGCGAGGCCCGTGGCGATGCCGAGCGACCAGGCCAGCGAGTCGAGGTCCTTGGCCTCCGGCTCCAGCGACTTGCGCATGTAGCCGGTGGGGCCCCCGCCGATCACCCTCGCACCGCCCACCAGGTACGGCTTGTCGCCCTCGACGACCCGCTGCCAGTACAGGTGGTAGGCGGGCTTGCCGGCGGACGATCCCGACTGCTGCTTGTCCACCGCCTTGCGCAGGGACTTCGGCACGTCGTCGAGCGTGAAGGTGTCCAGGTCGGAGTTGCCGGTGACGGTCCTGCCGCGCTCGTCCTGCGCGATCAGCAGCACGCTGAAACGCTGACTGCTGTTCGCCATCTGCCCGGCGGCGTGCTGCAGTTCGTCCTGGGTCGGGTGCACCGGCAGTGAACTCGCCCGGTTCTGCATCTCCTGCTGGAAGTCGCGCAGCACCGCGTCCTCGGCGCGGGTGAGCACGGCCTCGCGGTTGAGCCAGTACGCGATGCCGGACGCCGACACGGCGGCGGTCAGGGCGACCAGCCCGAACACCACGACCAGGCGCAGTCGCAGGCTCGTGAAGCGGAGTCGTGACAGTACGGCCTTGCGGGCCGCGGCCCAGCCGCGGAGTCCCCCTTGCGGATCGGTCACTGAGGGGCGTCCAGCCGGTAGCCGACCCCACGGACCGTACGGATGAGCGTGGGCGACGACGGCACGTCCTCGACCTTGGCGCGCAGGCGCTGCACGCACGCGTCGACGAGCCGTGAGTCGCCCAGGTAGTCGTGCTCCCACACCAGCCGCAGCAACTGCTGCCGGGACAGTGCCTGTCCGGGCCGCCGGCTCAGCTCCAGGAGCAACCGCAGCTCGGTCGGGGTGAGCTGCAGATCCTCGCCGTTCTTGGTGACGGTCATCGCCGAGCGGTCGATGACGAGGTTGCCGAAGGCCGCCGAGTCACTGGACTCGCGCTCGCCGCGGCGCAGTACGGCCCGGATACGGGCGTCGAGCACCCGCCCCTGCACGGGTTTGACGACATAGTCGTCCGCGCCGGACTCCAGCCCGACCACGACGTCGATGTCGTCGTTGCGCGCCGTCAGCAGGATGATCGGCAGCTGGTCGGTGCGCCGGATGCGCCGGCACACCTCGAATCCGTCGATGCCGGGCAGCATCACGTCCAGCACGATCAGATCCGGCCGCTGTTCGCGCAGCAGCTTGAGACCGTCCTCGCCGGTGGCAGCAGTGGCCACACGGTGTCCCTGGCGCGTCAAAGAGAGCTCCAGGGCCGTTCGGATGGCGTCGTCGTCCTCGATCAGCAACAGGGAAGGCACGGGGGTCATTCTGGCCCATGCCATGGCCGTCTTTCGACTGCTCGAGCGCTCCCGCACATCCGGCCGGTGCGAGGTACCGGCCAATGGTACGGCTGCGTAGCCGTACGACTCTTGTCCGTGTCCGGGTTGTGAAGCGGTTGCGGACGACCCCTGTGACAGGCCTGTGACAGTCGGCGGACACGGCCATGAAGTCGCCCGGGCAGAGTTTTCGGCACAGGCAAGGAAGCAAGTCGAAGACCGGGGACTCCACGACGGGGGGCGCGAGATGAACACGCTGCACGGCACCAGCACCAGCGGCGCAGTGGTCACGCGTCTGCACGACGTGACCCGGGGTTCGGAAAAGTCCGGTGCCGTGAGCGGGCGGGGGTGCGCTCGCGGCACCGGGCGTCAGCACACCGCCTATATGACGGTGGTTGACGCTCACACGGGGGAAGCTCACGGGGGAGCCGCGTACGGGGAGGTCTCGGGGGAGCGTCGTTCGGCGACGGAGGCGGAGTTCACCGCCTATGTCGAGGAGCGCCGCGCCTCCCTGTACGCCACCGCCTACCACCTGACCGGTGACCGCTTCGAGGCCGAGGACCTGCTGCAGAGCGCGCTGTTCTCGACGTACAAGGCGTGGGACCGGATCAGCGACAAGGCGGCCGTGGGTGGCTACCTGCGGCGGACGATGACCAATCTGCACATCAGCGCGTGGCGCCGCCGCAAGCTGAACGAATACCCGACCGAGGAACTGCCGGAGACCGTCGGCGACACGGACGCGATGCGTGGCACCGAACTGCGCGCCGTCCTGTGGCAGGCGCTGGCCCGGCTGCCGGAACTCCAGCGCACCATGCTGGTCCTTCGCTACTACGAGGGCCGCACGGACCCGGAGATCGCGGAGATCCTCGACATCAGTGTCGGCACGGTGAAGTCCAGCATCTGGCGGTCGCTCCGCCGGCTGCGTGAGGACGAGGTCCTCAGCTTCGGCCGTGACGAGGAGGAGTCCTTCGGGGAGCTTGTCGCCTGAGGGATGGGGGGAACGGGGGAGCACCACCACGGGGGGAGCGGTACCGGGGGAGGG
>NZ_LBMW01000128.1 GCF_026168105.1 Streptomyces hygroscopicus | reverse complement strand
AGGGCCGGGAGGGCCGGGAGGGCCGGGAGGGCCGGGAGGGCCGGGCCTGGGGCCCAATCACAGCGCTGAACGGTTCCGCCGCTCTTTCATCGGCCACTACGTCCGCCGCTCCACGCGGCGCATCAGCAGCTTCCACCGCACCCTGACCACGGACGGCGCGCCCGTCGGCCTGCCCGGGAGCCAGGGCGCCTGCCCGGGAGCGACGGCGCCTGCCCGGGACCCAGGGCGCCTACGCGGGAGCGAGGGCGCCTGCCCGTGCGGCACGGAGTTCACCCCGCGGACCCCGCACCGCCCCGCTCCCGGTCAGGAGGCGAAGGCGAGGACCGCGTCCGCGACCGCCCTCGGGTTCTCCAGCGGCATCGCGTGCGTGGCGTCGATCTCCGCGACCGTCACGCCGGGCCGTTCCTCGGCCAGAGCGGCCAGTTCACGGGCGAGCCCCTCGGCGTAGGCGCCCGTCATCGCAGCGAACCGGTCCGAGCCGGGGGCGGACGGGCCGGACGGGCGGGTCCGCAGGGCACGGCCGAGCAGCAGTGGCGCGGTCATCCTCCGGAAGAGCGCGAAGAGGTCGAGCGACTCCGTTTCCGCCAGCATCCGCAGTCCGTCCTTGCACCCGGGCCGCAGCTCGAGCACGCCGTCGTCGCGCTCCCGCACGGAGCGCACCACCCCGGCCTCCAACAGCTCGTAAGGGATACCGAGTTGGTCGGAGATCGCGCGCTGTTCGGCGAGCAGCTCCTTGAGTCCGTCGGCGGACAGTTCCCTGCCCAGGCTCATGGCGCTCAACTGCCTTACCTCAGCGAGGTGTTGTACGACCAGGTCCGGATCGAGGCCCAGGTACTGGTCCGGGCGTCCCCACCCGAACCCGTCGAGGTTCACGGCGCCGGGGGTGACGTCCGGGTGCTCCAGCGCGTACAGCACGGCGAGCATGCCGCCGAGGGAGTGCCCGACCGGGAGGGCACCGGGGATCCCGTGCTCGGCCAGGATCTCCTCGAGGTCGCCGAGCACCGCCGGCAGGCTCCACGGACCTGAGGGTGAGAGGCCGTGGCCGCGCAGATCCACGGCCAGCACGCGGTGGCGCGCCGTGAGGAGCGGCGCGACGGCGGCCCAGTCGGCGAGCGTGCGTCCGGCGCCGTGGAGGAGCAGCAGGGGCGGTCCGTCGCCCCCGTGGTCGTGGACGGCCAGCGCGATGCGGTCTCCGGTCATGGGACGACAGTAGAGCGTCGTCCCGGCTTGCACACGGGTCTCCGTACGTCACGCTTGAGCCACTGAGGTCAGCGCGTTCCCGCCCCCAGGTGACCGCGCGGCGTGGGCGCGGACCCGCGGCCGGGCGGTGCCCGCATTCTCGTCGCATGCGAGCGGCACCGGGCCGCTCACAGCCGCACGGGAGAAATGCGATGCCGACACGCATGACACCCCTGAAGACGCCCCGGCCCCTGGCCGTGGCGGTCGTCCTGACCGCCGTGGTCGGCTCGACGGCGGTGGCCCAGCCGGTCGCCCGGGCCGATCTCCCGTCGGCATGCGCGCAGCGTCCCGCGCCCCGCTGCGCATCAGCAGGCACGCTCAAGGACAGCGGCGCGCGGAGCGCCTCAGTCGGCCTCGGGTCCGGCGGCGCGGACAGGTACACCGGCGGCATGACCGCCGGGAACCCGGTCAGGTGCCCGGGGTGAGCAGGTCCAGGGCTCGTTCCCAGGTGAACTCCGGGCGCATGCCGCCCTCGCCCACCGCTTTGGCGTAGGGATCCCCGAACCGCACACCCATGCCGCCCAGCCGTTCGAGGCTCGCCCGGTAGGCGGGATGGGCCGCCAACGCGTCGCCCACGCAGGGCAGGACGGCGATCGGGACGCCGAGCCCGGGAGCCTCGCACAGGGTGCCGAGCGCCAGGGTGTCGGCGATTCCGGCGGCCCACTTGTTGACGGTGTTGAAGGTGGCCGGGGCCACGACGACGGCGTCGGGGTCCGGGAACGGCCGTGGGTCGCCCGGGGTGCGCCAGGCGGACCGGATGGGGCGCCCCGTCTGTGCCTCGACCGCACTCGTGTCGAAGAAGCGGAGCGCCAGCGGTGTGGCGATGACGCCCACCGCCCAGTCGCGCTCCTGGGCTGCGGTGATCAGCTTGCTGACGTCCTGTGCGATGCCCGCGGCACAGACGACGACATACAGGAACGGCTTCGGGGCGCGTTCGGTCACGGCTACACTCCAGGGAAGGGCGAGAGGCGGGGTGGCCCGTCGGGCGGATGCCACCGTAAGCGGGGAACGACGGTTCTCTCATCGGGGTACGCCCGGGAGGCGCTCGTACATGGGCGGCGAACTCGTCGGCGACCGGGCGCCGGATGCGGCGGAGATGCTGTTCGCCACCTCACCACGGGGCCGACCCCGGGTGCGTGCGCACCAGCAGGCGTTCAAGATGTACCTGGCCGCTCCGGGGGCCGACGCGGGCTTCCCGCGCCCCGCGCCCCGCGCCCCGCGCCCCGCGC
>NZ_LBMW01000113.1 GCF_026168105.1 Streptomyces hygroscopicus | reverse complement strand
CCTCACGCTCGCCGCGCGCAGCGGGACGCCCGCCGCCCGCCCGGAGGGGCTGGGGGCCGCGGTCGCGGAGGTCGTTCCGGTGCGCGGTGCGGTGGCGGTGGCCGTCGCCGTCACCGTGGCGGCCGCCGTCGGGGGCGCGCTGTCCGGAACGTACGGCGCGGTCCGTACGGCCGCCGCCGTACTGGTCGCGGCGGCCGCCGCGGAGCTGCTGCTGCGGCACTGTGTCCGGCGGTTCGGCGGGGTGACGGGCGATGTGTTCGGCGGGCTCGCGGAGACGGCGGCGACGGTCGCGCTGGTGGTGCTCTCGCTCGGCTAGTCTGTCGCACCGACCTCTCACACCACTGTCATCGCAAGTCACCGTCATCGGGGGCGACTGTGCACAGGACACGCCGCATCCTGGCCTGGTTCATCGACTTCGCACTGGTGATCGCGGCGGCGTCCGCACTTGCCGTGCTCACCTTCCACCGGGTCGCCGCGCTCTTCACCGACGTGCCCGAGCTGGCGACCAGGGGCGGCCTGGAACTGCTCACGTCTCGGGGTGACGTCCTCCACGCCTCGGCAGGCCTGGGGCTCTCGCTGTGGCACAAGGCGGTGCTCTACGTGGAAGAGGGATTCGGGCTGCTGGTTTTCGCCACGTTCCTCTACCAGTGGGCGTCGCTCGCCTGCGCGGGACGCACCGCGGGCAAGGCGCTGGCCGGTCTGAAGGTCACCCCGAGCCCCTGGCGCCGCGCAGCGCTGCGGGCGGTCGTGACCACGACCGCGGACGTGGCCGTGTACGCGCTGGCCTGCGTCCTGCTGGTCGAGGGCCGGTTCGTGGTCTCGGTGCTGGTCTGGGGGGCGGCCGTGGGTGTGTTCCTCCTGAACGCCCTGTCCGTCCTCTCCCCGAGTCGCCGCTCGCTCGCGGACCGGGTCGCGGGGACGGCGGTGGAGGGACTGCGGTTCGGCAGAGCGGCCGTCACGCCCCCGGTTCGTACTTCTTGAGCCCCGAGGTCGCCGGCCGGGGGAGCGGACCCGGCCGACGGCCCGAGGCGGTCCGGCACGAGGTACCCATGCGGCACCTCCTCGGCACGGGTCACAACGGGTCGCGGCCGAAAGCGACTTGGCGCGGCGGAAGATGCGGCCGTGGGCCCCGGCCCGCCACCCCCGGGGAAGGACCGGCCCGGGCACCTCAGCCGGAAGAGGCCCCGCGGGAATGAGCGAAACGGGGCCCCGAGCGTAGGCTCATGACGGGTGTTCCCCAGCCCAGGCGGAGACCGAACGTTCGGAGCAATCTAGGGTCGGTTCCCGGGCCGGTCGACCCCATCCGTTCGGCCACCGAAACTCAATCGGAAGCGAGATTTCACCACAGTGACTGCTCTCACTCTCAGCACCGCCGCAGCGGCCGGCCTGCGGGCCGACGCGATCGTGGTCGGTGTCGCGAAGGGCGCGGAGGGCCCGGTCGTCGCGCCGGGCGCCGAGGCCGTGGACAAGGCGTACGACGGCAGACTCGCCGCCATCCTGGAGACCCTGGGCGCCTCGGGCGCCGAGGGCGAGGTGACGAAGCTGCCCGCGCCCTCCGGCTTCAAGGCGCCTGTCGTGGTGGCGGTGGGCCTGGGTGCCGAGCCCGAGAAGGACCGGGCGTTCACCGCCGAGTCGCTGCGCCGCGCCGCCGGCTCCGCGGCCCGCGCACTGGCCGGTTCGAAGAAGGCCGTCTTCGCCCTGCCGGTCTCGGACCCCGCCGACGCCGGCGCCATCGGCGAGGGTGCCCTGCTCGGCGCGTACTCCTTCGACGCGTACAAGGAGAACGGCAGCAACGGCAAGAACGGCAAGGCCCCGCTCGCCGAGGTCGCCCTGCTCGGCGGCAAGCCCCGCGACAAGGCCTACAAGGCCGCCGTCGAGCGGGCCACCGCCGTCGCCGAGGAGCTCAACCGCGCCCGCGACCTCATCAACACCCCGCCGAACGACCTGACCCCGGCGGCCTTCGCGGCCATCGCGCAGACCGCCGGCAAGGAGCACGGCCTCAAGGTGCAGGTGCACGACGAGAAGGCGCTGGCCAAGGGCGGCTACGGCGGCATCCTCGGCGTCGGCGCGGGCTCGGCGGCCGCGCCCCGTCTGGTGAAGCTGTCCTACAGGCACCCGAAGGCGGACAAGCACCTGGCGTTCGTCGGCAAGGGCATCACCTACGACTCGGGCGGCATCTCGCTCAAGCCGGCCGGCCACAACGAGACCATGAAGTGCGACATGAGCGGCGCTGCCGCGGTCTTCGCCGCGGTCGTCGCCGCCGCCCGGCTCGGCCTCGAGGTCAGCGTCACCGGGTGGCTCGCCCTCGCCGAGAACATGCCGTCCGGCTCCGCCACCCGCCCGGGTGACGTGCTGCGCATGTACAGCGGCAAGACCGTCGAGGTCCTCAACACGGACGCGGAGGGCCGACTGGTCCTCGGCGACGCGCTGTGGGCGGCGTCGGAGGAGAACCCTGACGCGATCGTCGACGTCGCGACCCTGACCGGCGCGATGGTGCTGGCGCTCGGCAACCGCACCTTCGGGATCATGGCGAACGACGACGCGTTCCGCACCGCGGTCCACGAGGCCGCCGAGGAGGTCGGCGAGGACTCCTGGCCGATGCCGCTGCCGGAGCACCTGCGCAAGGGCATGGACTCCCCCACCGCGGACATCGCCAACATGGGCGAGCGGATGGGTGGCGGCCTCGTCGCCGGTCTGTTCCTGAAGGAGTTCGTCGGCGAGGGCATCGCCTGGGCCCACCTGGACATCGCGGGTCCGGCCTTCAACGAGCAGGGCCCCTTCGGCTACACCCCGAAGGGTGGCACCGGCTCGGCGGTCCGCACGCTGGTCCGGCTGGCGGAACTGACGGCCGCGGGCGACCTCGGCTGACGTGAGGCGCTGCGGAGGGCGGCAACGGGTTCGGCGGAATCCGGAGCCGCCCTCATGGCCGTACGGGAGTTTCGCCCTCGACGAAATCCGTACGATCGTCCGCCGCCGCGACCTCCCGACGTGATGGATCAGACGTCTCAGACACCGGCCCGGCGTCTCCTCAGCCGCCGACAAGTGCGAAGATGGGGCTCGGCAGGACAGGGCCCCCACCGAAGGGCCGAAGCAACAGCGGCCGGACACCAGCCGCCTGCCGGTCATCGGAGACCGGCGCACGGCGCACATGCATGGAGGACGTGACGTGGCGAACGACGCCAGCACCGTTTTCGACCTAGTGATCCTCGGCGGTGGTAGCGGTGGTTACGCCGCGGCCCTGCGCGGGGCGCAGCTGGGCCTGGACGTCGCTCTGATCGAGAAGGACAAGGTCGGCGGCACCTGCCTGCACCGGGGTTGCATCCCCACCAAGGCTCTGCTCCACGCCGGCGAGATCGCCGACCAGGCCCGCGAGAGCGAGCAGTTCGGTGTCAAGGCCAGCTTCGAGGGCATCGACGTACCGGCGGTCCACAAGTACAAGGACGAGGTCGTCTCGGGCCTGTACAAGGGTCTGCAGGGCCTGATCGCCTCCCGCAAGGTGACCTACGTCGAGGGTGAGGGCCGTCTGTCCTCCCCGACCTCCGTCGACGTGAACGGTCAGCGGATCCAGGGCCGCCACGTCCTCCTCGCGACCGGTTCCGTGCCGAAGTCGCTGCCGGGCCTGGAGATCGACGGCAACCGCATCATCTCCTCGGACCACGCCCTCGTCCTGGACCGCGTGCCGAAGTCCGCGATCATCCTCGGCGGCGGTGTCATCGGCGTCGAGTTCGCCTCCGCCTGGAAGTCCTTCGGTGCCGACGTCACCGTCATCGAGGGCCTCAAGCACCTCGTCCCGGTCGAGGACGAGAACTCCTCCAAGCTTCTTGAGCGCGCCTTCCGCAAGCGCGGCATCAAGTTCAACCTCGGCACGTTCTTCCAGAAGGCCGAGTACACCCAGGACGGTGTCAAGGTCACCCTCGCCGACGGCAAGGAGTTCGAGGCCGAGGTCCTGCTCGTCGCCGTCGGCCGCGGCCCGGTCTCCCAGGGCCTGGGCTACGAGGAGGCCGGGGTCGCCATGGACCGCGGCCACGTCCTCGTCGACGAGTACATGCGGACCAACGTCCCGACCATCTCCGCCGTCGGTGACCTCGTCCCGACCCTTCAGCTGGCGCACGTCGGCTTCGCCGAGGGCATTCTGGTGGCCGAGCGTCTGGCGGGTCTGAAGGTCGTTCCGGTCGACTACGACGGCGTGCCGCGAGTGACGTACTGCCACCCGGAAGTCGCCTCCGTCGGTATCACCGAGGCCAAGGCCAAGGAGATCTACGGCGCGGACAAGGTCGTCGCCCTCAAGTACAACCTGGCGGGCAACGGAAAGAGCAAGATCCTCAAGACCGCCGGCGAGATCAAGCTCGTCCAGGTCAAGGACGGTGCCGTGGTCGGCGTCCACATGGTCGGCGACCGCATGGGCGAGCAGGTCGGCGAGGCTCAGCTGATCTACAACTGGGAGGCGCTGCCGGCCGAGGTCGCCCAGCTCGTCCACGCCCACCCGACGCAGAACGAGGCGCTCGGCGAGGCCCACCTGGCCCTGGCGGGCAAGCCCCTCCACTCCCACGACTGACGCCTTCCGTCATCGGGCGCGACGACACAGACTTCCGCTTCCCCTAGAGCTCGACTTCGCTCGAACTGGGGGAGACCCCATCCGTAAGGAGCAACCGAAACCATGGCGGTTTCCGTAACCCTTCCGGCGCTCGGCGAGAGCGTCACCGAGGGCACTGTCACCCGCTGGCTGAAGGCCGAGGGAGAGCGCGTCGAGGCCGACGAGCCGCTGCTCGAAGTCTCGACCGACAAGGTCGACACCGAGATCCCGGCGCCCGCCTCCGGCGTGCTGACCTCCATCAAGGTCGCCGAGGACGAGACGGTCGAGGTCGGCGTCGAGCTGGCCGTCATCGACGACGGCACTGGCGCGCCCGCTGCCGCTCCGGCTCCGGCCGCCGCCGAGGCGCCCGCCCCGGCCGCCGAGCCCGCCCCGGCCCCTGCCG
>NZ_LBMW01000050.1 GCF_026168105.1 Streptomyces hygroscopicus | reverse complement strand
TCTTGGGAAAACCCCGCACCTCACGGTGCGGGGTTTTCTGCGTTGTACAGGAATGAATTCTGAGTCCTGAGAAGACGGACCCCTCAGGACTCAGAGACGGCCCGCGGCCTTCAACACCAGGTAGGCGTCCGCCAACGCCGGCGCCAGATCCTCCGGTGTCGCATCCACGACTGTCACGCCATGGCGACGCAGCTGTTCGGCCGTCCGTGTGCGTTCCGCCTGGGCCTGTGCCGCCGCCGCGGCCTCGTACACCGCATCCGTGCTTCCCCGGGCCGTCGCCATACGGGCGATGTACGGGTCGGCCACCGATGCGAGCAGAACCGTGTGCCGCTGGGTGAGGCGGGACAGTACCGGAAGGAGCCCCTCCTCGATGGGGGCCGCTTCGAGTGCGGTCAGCAGGACGATCAGGGATCGGCGCGATGCCGTGCGCAGTGCGGTGGCCGTGAGGCCGCGGGCATCCGTCTCGACGAGCTCCGGCTCCAGCGGGGCCATGGCGTTCACCAGCGAGGGGAGAACCTCGCGGGCGGCCCGGCCCTGGACCAGGGCGCGTACCCGGCGGTCGTAGGCGAGCAGGTCCACGCGGTCGCCGGCCCGGGAGGCCAGGGCAGCCAGCAGAAGGGCCGCATCCATGGAGGAGTCCAGGCGGGGGGCGTCGCCGACCCGTCCGGCGGAGGTACGGCCGGTATCCAGGACAAGAAGGATGTGGCGGTCGCGTTCGGGGCGCCAGGTTCGTACTGCGACCGAGTTCTGGCGTGCAGTCGCGCGCCAGTCGATGGATCGGGTGTCGTCCCCGGGGACATAGTCGCGCAGGCTGTCGAACTCGGTGCCCTCGCCGCGCGTCAACACGCTGGTGCGACCGTCCAGTTCACGGAGACGGGCCAGCTTGGAAGGAAGGTGCTTGCGGCTGGTGAAGGGAGGCAGGACCCGTACCGTCCACGGGACCTTGTGCGTGCCCTGACGGTAGAGGAGACCGAGAGGCCCGTAGGAGCGGATCGTGACCCGGTCCGCGTGACGGTCGCCTCGCCGGGTGGGAAGCAGACGGGTTGTCAGTCGGCGGCGCTCTCCCGGAGGGACCGTCAGACGGTGGCGGGAGGCGGCCACTTCGGTGCCTGGCTGCCAGCTGCTGGGCGGCCAGGCGTCGCGCAGCTGTGCGCGAAGGGTACGGCCGGAGGGGTTGGTGACGGTGAGCGTCACATCGGCCGATTCGCCCAGGCGCACCGAAGCGTCGCCGGAACGGGTCAGGCCCAGTCTGCGTACGGGTGCGGCCAGCGCGAAGTCGCAGGCGCAGGCCAGGGCGAGGGGACCGTTGACGGCGAGGATGCCCGTCCAGCCGGGTTCCCAGATGCCGACCGGGAGGGTGCCGAGTGCCGCGAGGAGGGCGGCGCGTCCGGTGAGTGCCATCAGCGGGGGACGGGAACGTGGGCGAGGATCGCGTTGATGACCGAGTCGGCGGTCACCCCTTCCATCTCTGCCTCCGGGCGGAGTTGCACACGGTGACGGAGTGTCGGAAGAGCCAGTGCCTTCACGTCGTCGGGGATGACGTAGTCACGGCCCGTCAGCCAGGCCCAGGCGCGGGACGTGGCGAGGAGCGCCGTCGCGCCACGGGGCGACACACCCAGGGTGAGGGACGGGGATTCACGGGTGGCTCGGCAGATGTCCACCACATACGCGGCGATCTCCGGGGACACCGTGGTCTTGGCGACTGCGGCGCGGGCCGCCTCGAGGTCGGCCGCGTTCGCGACGGGGCGTACGCCGGCGGCGCGCAGGTCGCGCGGGTTGAAGCCCGCGGCATGGCGGGTGAGGACGTCGATCTCGTCCTGACGGCTGGGCAGAGGGATCGTCAGTTTGAGGAGGAATCGGTCGAGTTGGGCTTCGGGGAGGGGGTAGGTGCCCTCGTACTCGACGGGGTTCTGTGTCGCGGCCACCAGGAACGGGTCGGGGAGCCGGCGCGGGGTGCCGTCGACCGTCACCTGGCGTTCCTCCATGGCTTCGAGGAGGGACGACTGGGTCTTGGGCGGGGTGCGGTTGATCTCGTCCGCGAGGAGAAGGTTGGTGAAGACCGGGCCCGGCTGGAAGGAGAACTCGGCGGTCCGGGCGTCGTACACGAGTGAGCCCGTGACGTCGCTGGGCATCAGGTCGGGTGTGAACTGGACGCGCTTGGTGTCGAGTGCGAGTGCGGACGCGAGGGCGCGGACGAGCAGTGTCTTGGCGACCCCGGGTACTCCTTCGAGGAGTACGTGTCCACGGCACAGGAGGGCGACGACGAGGCCGGTCACTGCGGGGTCCTGGCCGACCACGGCTTTGGCGATCTCGGCGCGCAGGTCCTCCAGAGAGGCGCGGGCGGTGCCCGGGTCCCCGGTGTTCCCGGCGTTGTCAGTGGTCGGGTCCATCATGGACGGCGTACCTCTCTTTCGAGGGCGTCGAGTTGGTCGGCGAGGGCGATCAGGGCCGCGTCGTCGCCGGGCGGCGGGCCGAAGAGGAGGGAGTGCAGGGCTTGTCCGTCGCCGTGGAGGTGCGCGGACAGGGCGGGCAGCAGGGCCTCGGGCGCATGCGCCTGGCCGAGGGGGATGCCGACGAGGGGGGCGAGGCGGCTGCGGGTGGTGGAGCGCAGGGCGGAGGCGGCGCGGTCGCGGGCGCTCGCCTTGCGGTAGAGGCGGGCGCGGCCTTCCACGGTTTCGGAGGCGCGGATCGCGACGGGGAGTTTTTCGGGGACGAGCGGGCCGAGCCGGCGCGCTCGCCAGAGGGCGGCCAGGGCCGCGGCGATGAAGAGCTGCAGCGTGCCCCAGAGCCAGCTCGAGGGGAGCAGGTCCAAAAAGCTCCGCTTGCCCGAATCGGTGGTCGAGGTGTCGGACAGCGAGGGGAGGTACCAGACCAAGTGGGAACGGGAACCGAGCAGTTGGAGGGCGAGCGAGGCGTTGCCCTGTTTGTCGAGGCGGTTGTTGTAGAGGATGTCGGGCGCGCCGAGTACGACGGTGTCGCCGCCTTTGGAGGCGGCGGGAAGGCGCACCAGGGTGGGCAGGCCGTCACTGGGGTAGCACGTGTCGGCGTCGGAGTCCCTCGTGAGGTAGCGGATCCCTCCCGTCTCGGCGGTGCCCGCTCGCCGGGCGGCGGGCAGTTCGCAGCCGGCGTTCAGTGTCGGGTCGAGGGCGACGGCGGGGTCGGCCGAGACGCCGGGGGCGAGACCGGCGACGGATGTGTCGGGGGCGACCAGGATCGTGCGGCCGCCGGAGTCCGTCACCGCCTTGCGCACCAGGTCCTGTTGACGGTGCGTCAAAAGGTCGGGCACGGCGATCAGGAGCGTGGTGTCGGGACCGACGGAGGCTCGTGCCTCGTCGAGGGTGGTGACCACACGCGTGGAGACGCCCCGGTCGGCGAGGAGTGCGGCGACGGCGTGACTGCCGTAGGGGTCGGCGGAGCGCGGGTCGAGTCTGCCGTGGTGGGTGCCGGAGCGGATGACGGCGATCACGACGCCGCCGACGAGGAGCAGCGCGACGGCGAGCAGGACACCGCGTGCCCGGGTCCACACCTGTCGTGCGGTGGGGGAGGCCGAGGTGGACGGAAGCGTGGCCTCGGAGGTCATCCGGCGGCTCCCTGGCGGGCGTTGTGGGCCGTGCTGTGGTCGCTGGTGGCGAGCTGGGGTTTGGTGCGCTCCAGCTCGTCGTCGAGGGCGGCGAGCCTGCGGTACGTTTCTTCGCCCGCGGCCCGGCCGCCGTACGTGACGTCGTCGAAGTCGCGGGCGGCGGCGCGTAGGCGGTCCGCGTGTCCGGGGAGCGCGCGGCCGGCCTCGGAGGCGGCCTCGTCGGCCGTGCGGCCTGGGCGTTCGTCGAGGAGGGCGCGTTCCTCCAGGGAGCGGACGACGGCGCGCATGCGTTCCTGGACGGCATGGTTCCAGTGGCCCTGGGCGGCGTGTGCCTCGGCGGCCGCGCGGTGTTCGGCGGCGCTGCGCGGACGGTCGTCGAAGAGCGCCGCGGACGAGGTGGGGGTGCGGCGCGGAGTGCCCAGGCGCCACCACAGCGCCCCGATGAGCGCCAGGACCGCCAGCACGATGACGAGGAGGCCGACCGAGCCGCCGGGCGTCGCGGTCGAGGCGGCGTTGAAGAGCCCGTCCACCCAGTTCCAGAAGGCGTTCAGGGCGCGCTGGAGCAGGCTGGGGTCGTTCTCGTGGTACATCCGCCTGGACAGTTCGCGCCGGGCAGCCTCTCGCGCGGGGTCGCGCGAGATCGTCACCGGTGGTTCGTCGCCGGAGCGCCACAGCACCGGTACGACTCTCAGTACTCCCCCCGCCGGGCTCACCGCATCAGCTCCCCGGGGTGGTGCCGGGGACGGGGGAGCCGTAGCCCTGGATGCCGGCGGCGCGGGCCAGGTCGAGGTCGAGGGCCTCGCGGCGGATGCGCTGGTCGATGTAGAGGAGCACATTCACCCCGGCGGTGATCGGGAAGGTGAGCATGCGCCCGATCACCGAGCCGATGCCGCTGACGATGAGGAACGTCCAGCCGAAGCCGCCGGTACCGCTGCCGTTGACGAGGCCGGTGATGCCCCCGCCGCCGAGTGCCCCGGCGATGAAGGCGAAGGGGATCACGATGATCGACGACACGATGCCGGCGATGAGCTGCCCCAGCAGCTGGATCCCGAAGACCCGCCACCACGAGCCGCGCACCAGCTTCACGGAGCGGCTCAGCGACTTGCGGATGCTCTGCTTCTCCAGCATGAGCGCGGGCGAGGCGAGCGAGAAGCGGATCATGATCCAGGTGGCGACCACGGAGGCGGCGAGGCCACCGAGGACGGCCAGCCCGATACCCGCGACGGTCGAGCCGGTCACCGCGACGATGATGCCGGGCAGTGCGCCGACGGCGATGATCGCGAAGGCCATGAGCGGCAGCAGGAGCGTGAGGCCGAGCAGCCTCATCAGTTGTGGGCGGGCGTCGCTCCAGGCTTCCGCTGTGGTCACCGACCTGCCGAGCACCGCCCGGCTGGTGACCATGGTGAGCAGGGCCGTCGCGACGATGGTGCCGAGCAGGGCGACCAGGAAGACGGCGCCGGAGCTCAGCAGCGAGTCGGCCAGGGCGCGGCTCACCTCGCCCGGGGAGGCGCTCGGGTTGCTGAGGCTGTTCGTGGTCGTGCTGCTCTTCAGGGCAAAGCCCTGGATCAGGATGACGACGATCTCCGTGACGACCGAGACGGTGAGCGAGATGCCGAGGACCGTGCGCCAGTAGGTACGCATGGTGGAGACGGCGCCGTCGAGGATCTCACCGACGCCGAGCGGGCGCAGCGGGATCACGCCGGGCTTCGCTGCGGGCGGCGGACCCCAGGCGCCGCCCCAGCCGCTGTATCCGCCGGGGCCGCCGTATCCGCCGCCCGGGCCGCCGTAGCCCCCGGGGCCGGCGGGAGCTTGGGTGCCCCAGCCGGGGCCGGGAGGAGGAGGTGGCGGGGACTGGCCGGGACCCTGGGGGTGAGGAGCGGTCCATTGCCCGGGCGGGGGCTGCTCCTTGGACCACTTCGACGGCGACTGCGGCTGATCGGCGCCGCCCTGGTCCGAGGGCTGCTCCGGGGGCTGCGCACCGGAGGCGCCCGGGTGCCCGTCGGAGGGGGCAGATCCGGGCGAGGCCCAGCCCGGAGTGTCTTTCATCGTCGCTCCTTCTCAGTGCCGTTCCGCGGTTGCGGCGGCGAGTTGGCAGCCATCGTGCCACGCTGCGCGCGGGAAGGAACCGGGGGTGGTTGTTGGCTGCACGCCTTCAATTGTCGAGGCGGTAGGGGGCAGACTGACCGCATGGCTGATCAGTACGCGCAATCCGGCGAGGACAACCCGTCGGCGGCGATACCCGCGATCCGCTGGGACGAGCCGCCCGAAGGCCCGGTACTGGTGCTTCTCGACCAGAGAAGGCTGCCGGTCGAGGAGGTCGAGCTCGTGTGCACGGACGCGCCCGCGCTGGTGGAGGCGATCCGCACCCTCGCCGTGCGCGGGGCGCCGGTGCTCGGGCTGGCCGGGGCCTACGGTGTCGCGCTCGCAGCGGCGCGCGGGTTCGACGTGGATGAGGCCGCTGCCGCGCTGGCGGGGGCCCGGCCCACCGCGGTGAACCTCGCCGTGGGTGTGCGCAGGGCTTTGGCCGCCTACCGGGCGGCGCTGGCCGGCGGCGGTGACCAGGGACGGGCCGCCGAGGCCGCGCTTGCGGCCGCGCGGGCGCTGCATCGGGAGGACGCCGAGGCCAGCGCGCGGATGGCGCGGCACGGTCTGGCGCTGCTGGACGAGCTGCTGCCGGGCGGCGGGCACCGGGTGCTCACGCACTGCAACACCGGTGCGCTGGTGTCCGGCGGGGAGGGCACGGCCTTCGCGGTGGCGCTGGCGGCGCATCGGAGGGGGCGGCTGCGCAGGCTGTGGGTGGACGAGACGCGGCCGTTGCTGCAGGGTGCTCGCTTGACGGCGTACGAAGCGGCTCGCAACGGGATGGCGTACACCTTGCTCACGGACAATGCGGCGGGTTCGCTGTTCGCGGCAGGAGAGGTGGACGCCGTACTGGTCGGGGCGGACCGGATCGCGGCCGACGGTTCGGTGGCGAACAAGGTGGGGAGCTACCCCCTTGCCGTGCTGGCGAGGTACCACCATGTGCCGTTCATCGTGGTGGCGCCGGTGACGACGGTGGATCCGGACACGCCGGACGGGGCGTCCATCGAGGTGGAGCAGCGGGCCGGTCACGAGGTGACGGAAGTCACGGCGCCTCGGGTGCCGGTGGCAGGAACGGAAGCGGGAGGCGGGATACCGGTGGCACCCCTGGGGACTCAGGCGTACAACCCGGCGTTCGACGTGACGCCGCCCGAACTGGTGACGGCGATCGTCACCGAGGAGGGTGTCGTGTCCCCCGTGACGGGCGAGGCACTCGCTGTGCTGTGTGACAGGTCACGCCAGGTAACGATTTAGTTAATGGGATGATGTGGTCCATGAAGGGACGAGTCCTTGTCGTTGACGACGACACCGCACTGGCCGAGATGCTCGGCATTGTGTTGCGTGGTGAAGGTTTTGAGCCGTCTTTCGTAGCCGACGGCGACAAGGCGCTGGCCGCCTTCCGTGAGACCAAGCCTGACCTGGTGCTGCTCGACCTGATGCTGCCCGGGCGGGACGGCATCGAGGTGTGCCGCTTGATCAGGGCGGAGTCCGGCGTGCCGATCGTGATGCTCACGGCCAAGAGCGACACCGTGGACGTGGTGGTCGGTCTGGAGTCGGGAGCGGACGACTACATCGTGAAGCCGTTCAAGCCGAAGGAGCTGGTGGCCCGGATCCGGGCGCGGCTGCGGAGGTCGGAGGAGCCGGCGCCCGAGCAGCTGTCCATCGGTGACCTCGTCATCGATGTGGCCGGTCACTCCGTGAAGCGGGACGGGCAGTCGATCGCGCTGACACCGCTGGAGTTCGACCTGTTGGTGGCGCTGGCGCGCAAGCCGTGGCAGGTGTTCACCCGCGAGGTCCTGCTTGAGCAGGTCTGGGGCTACCGCCACGCGGCGGACACCCGTCTTGTCAACGTGCACGTCCAGCGGCTGCGCTCCAAGGTCGAGAAGGACCCGGAGCGGCCGGATATCGTGGTTACCGTCCGTGGTGTCGGGTACAAGGCCGGACCAAGCTGACATGTCCCGGGACAGCGCCGCTTCGGCGCCCGGCCGGCCCGGGGCCCGTCCGGAGCGGCCTGTCGGACGAACGACGGGCTCGCGGTGGGAACGGTTCTTCGAGGGCGGGCTGCTCCAGGGCGGAGTCCAGGGCAGCCCGGTCCTCCGGCTCGTCATGCGCTGGGTGCGCCGGCCGCTGCTGCCCGTGATGCGGCTGTGGCGGCGCAACATCCAGCTCAAGATCGTCGCCACGACCCTGCTGATGTCACTGGGTGTGGTGCTGCTGCTGGGCTTCGTCGTCATCGGGCAGGTGCGCAACGGCCTGCTGGACGCCAAGGTGAAGGCGTCGCAGAGCCAGGCCGTCGGCGGCTTCACGGTCGCCGGGCAGAAGGCCGACAGCGCGGCCAGCGCGAGCGGCGGGGACGACAACTCGGGCCCGGGGAACAACCCGGTGCAGAACGTCAGCGGGTGGATGAGCGACCTCGTGGAGTCGTTGTCGAGCGGTGGCCAGGGCGCCTTCGACGTGGTCACCCTGAGCACCACTGCCGCGGACAACGAGAACCGCGGTCTGGGACCTCGCGCCTCGGGCGGAGTGGACCCGAGCCAGAGCGTGCCGGAGGACCTGCGCAAGCGTGTCGACGCCGGCATGGGCGTCGCCCAGAGCTACACCCGCATCGTCTACACCGACAGCGGCCGGGATCCCCAGCCGGCGCTGATCATCGGTAAGCAGATCAATGACCCGAACGGGGACCCGTACCAGCTGTACTACCTCTTCCCGCTCACCCAGGAGGAGAAGTCGCTCAGCCTGGTCAAGGGGACGCTCGCGACCGCCGGGCTCTTCGTGGTCGTACTCCTCGGGGCCATCGCCTGGCTCGTGGTGCGCCAGGTCGTCACCCCGGTACGGATGGCCGCGGGCATCGCCGAGAGGCTGTCCGCCGGGCGTCTGCAGGAACGGATGAAGGTCACCGGTGAGGACGACATCGCGCGTCTGGGTGAGGCCTTCAACAAGATGGCGCAGAACCTCCAGCTGAAGATCCAGCAGCTGGAGGACCTGTCGCGGATGCAGCGGCGGTTCGTGTCGGACGTGTCGCACGAGCTGCGTACGCCCCTGACGACCGTGCGGATGGCGGCGGACGTCATCCACGAGGCGCGGGTCGACTTCGACCCGGTGACCGCGCGGTCGGCGGAGCTGCTCGCGGACCAGCTGGACCGGTTCGAGTCGCTGCTCGCGGATCTGCTGGAGATCAGCCGCTTCGACGCGGGCGCGGCGGCGTTGGAGGCCGAGCCGATCGACCTGCGGGAGGTCGTGCGGCGGGTGGTGAGCGGGGCCGAGCCACTCGCCGAGCGCAAGGGCACGCAGATACGCGTCGTCGGCGACCAGCAGCCCGTCGTGGCCGAGGCGGACGCCCGGCGCGTCGAGCGGGTGCTGCGCAACCTTGTCGTCAACGCGGTCGAGCACGGTGAGGGCAGGGACGTCATCGTCAAGCTCGCCTCGGCGGGCGGCGCGGTCGCGGTCGCGGTGCGCGACTACGGCGTGGGTCTCAAGCCGGGCGAGGCGACCCGCGTGTTCAGCCGTTTCTGGCGGGCGGATCCGGCACGCGCGCGTACCACCGGTGGGACGGGCCTGGGGCTGTCGATCGCTCTGGAGGACGCGCGGCTGCACGGCGGCTGGCTGCAGGCGTGGGGTGAGCCGGGCGGAGGTTCGCAGTTCCGGCTGACGCTGCCGCGGACGGCGGACGAGCCGCTGCGGGGCTCCCCGATACCCCTGGAGCCGTTGGACTCACGGCGCAATCGAGGACTCAGCGAGGCCGGTCTTGCGCAGGGCGGTGCCGGCAAGGCCGCCACAGTGCCCGCGCAGGCAACGGGCGAGGTGGTGCCGCCGCGGGACCCGATCGCCCCGCGGCTGGCCGCGGTGACGCCCACGGCGGACCCGACCGCGCTGCCCGGCAACGGCGCGCGCGTGGTGCCGCGGCCCACCGGTGGCGCGCGACGGCCGGACGACAGGACTCAGGAGCCGCCACAGGGCGGGGACGGGGCGGACGAGCGGGAGCAAGGGGAGGCGTTTCGTGGGCGCTGAGGGGGGCGGTCGGCGGCGTGTGCTGTCCGTGGGGGTGTCCGTCGGCTGTGGTGCCGTGGTGCTGGCCGGGTGCGCCTCGATGCCGGACAGCGGGGATCTGCGCGGGGTCGAATCGACGCCCCGGCAGGACGCGCAGGTCCGCGTGTTCGCGATGCCGCCGCGCGAGGATGCGGGGCCCGCGGAGATCGTGCAGGGCTTCCTGGAGGCGCTGACGAGCGACGACCCGCGGTACGAGACGGCTCGGAAGTATCTGACCGATGGCGCGTCGCGCGGGTGGAACCCGGACGCGTCCACCACGGTGCTGTCGGACGGGCCGAACACCGTGCCCGATCACACCAGGAGCCAGGAGGCGGGTGACGACTACACGTACACGCTGACCGGCAGCAAACTGGCGGTCGTGGACGCACAGCACGCGTACGCGCCGGACTCGGGGACGTACAGCCGGTCGGTGCACCTCACGCTGGAGAAGAAGACCAACCAGTGGCGCATCGACTCGCTGCCGCAGGGTGTGGTGATGGGCAGGTCCGACTTCCAGCGCAACTACGTGTCGGTCAACAAGTACTACTACGCGGCGAACATGCCCGCCGCTGCGGGCGGGCAGCTGAGCACCGTCGCCGACCCGGTGTACGTGCGCGGCAAGGTGGACCCGGTGACGTCGACGGTCCGTTCGTTGCTGAGCGGCCCCACGCGCTGGCTGGATCCTGTGGCGACGTCGAGCTTCCCCTCGGGCACGGCGCTCAGGAAGGACGTCACCACGCTGCAGCCCGACGACCAGAACAAGCTGACGGTGCCGCTCAACGACAGGGCGAACCGGGTCGGGCAGGCGCAGTGCGCCCGGATGGCGGCGCAGCTGCTGTTCACGCTCCAGGACCTGACGCCCACCGGAGTGAACAAGGTCGAGCTGCAGCGGTCGGACGGCCGGCAACTGTGCGAGCTGAACGAGGACCGGGCCGAGACCATCGCCCTGCACGGAACGGGCAGGCGGGCCGAGACCGAGTACGAGTACTTCATCGACGGCAAGCAGCGGCTCGTCCGTCTGCCCAGCGGCAGCGGCTCCCAGGTACCCACCCCGGTGCCGGGCGCGCTGGGCGAGGGGGACAAGAAGCTGCGCGCGGCCGCGGTATCGCGTGCCGAGGACTCCGCGGCCGGGGTCTCGGCCGACGGGCAGTATCTGTATGTCGGGTCGCTGGTGCCGGGCGCCTCGCTCGCGGGCCCGGTGGTCACCAGCCGGGGTGCCACGCAGGGCGACCGGCTGACGACGCCGAGCTGGGACGGTGCGGGTGATCTGTGGGTGGCCGACCGCGATCCGAAGCACGCGCGTCTGGTGA
Source organism: Streptomyces hygroscopicus (assembly GCF_026168105.1). Classification (GTDB taxonomy): domain Bacteria; phylum Actinomycetota; class Actinomycetes; order Streptomycetales; family Streptomycetaceae; genus Streptomyces; species Streptomyces hygroscopicus_D. The sequence continues at coordinate 43,198 of NZ_LBMW01000050.1, read as the reverse complement.
TGCTGCAGAAGGGCGCGGGCCAGCCTGTGGACGTGCGCACGCCGGGCCTCGACGGGCGCATCGACGCGGTGCGGGTGGCGGCCGACGGGGTGCGGATCGCGCTGATCGTGGAGAAGGGCGGCAAGACGTCGCTGCAGATCGGGCGAGTCGAACGGGAGAACGGGGCCGACGGCCGGCTCGCCGTGTCGATCCTCGAGCTGCACTCGGTGACGCCGCAGCTGGAGGAGGTCACGGCCATGTCGTGGGCCGGTGACAGCCGGCTTGTGATGGTGGGACGCGAGGCCGGCGGGGTCCAGCAGATGCGCTTCGTGCAGGTCGACGGCTCCACACCGGCGGGCAATCCGCCGGCCTCGCTGACGGGCGTGAAGCAGATCGCGGCCTCGGAGGACGAGCGGCTGCCCCTGGTGGCCTACTCGGAGGACGGCATCGTGCGGCTGTCGGCCGGCGCCCAGTGGCAGAAGGTGGTCAAGGAGGGGACGGCTCCCGTCTATCCGGGGTGAGGCTCTCCCGACGGGTGTGAGGCTCCGCTGTCCGGGGGTGAGGCTCTCTCGGGCCGCCCCGGAGCCGCCCGGCACGGGCTGTGCGGGCTGCCTTGGACGTCTGCCGCACGGTTGTCCACAGGGAGTTTTCCACAGCCCTGGCAGGCCGCCGCGGGCGTTGGCACAGTGGTGGTCATGCGGGGGTGGTGGCAGGACCTCACCGACCTGGTGCTGCCAGCCGAGTGCGGAGGCTGTGGCAGGCCGCGCACGGTGCTCTGCCCGGAGTGCCGCGCCGCTCTGCAAGGCACCGCGCCACGCAGTGTGCGGCCGGTGCCGGAGCCGGCCGGGCTGCCCGTGGTGCACGCGGCGGCGGCGTACGAGGGCGCGGTGCGCGCCACGCTCCTGGCCCACAAGGAGCGCGGTGCCCTGATGCTTGCGGGACCGCTCGGCGCGGCTCTGGCCGGGGCCGTGCGGGCGGGGCCGGGCGGCCAGGTGCCCTCCGGTGCACGGGGTGGCCCCAGGCCGCTGCTGCTCGTGCCAGTGCCCTCCTCGCGCCGGGCCGTGCGGGCGAGGGGGCACGATCCCGCGCGGCGGATCGCACTCGCGGCCGCCGGAGAGCTGCGCCGGACCGGGACGGCGGCGCGCGTCGTGTCCGTGCTGCGGCAGCTTCGGCCCGTGGCCGACCAGGCGGGGCTCAATTCCGGGCAGCGGCTGGCCAACCTGACGGGCGCGCTGGGGGTGGCCGGAGGGGGCACCCGGCTGCTGGCCGGCGGGAGGGTCGTCCTCGTCGACGACCTGATGACGACGGGCGCCTCGCTGACGGAGGCGGCGCGCGCCGTACGGACGGCTCTGGGGCACGCGCAGATGGGGGACAGGGAGGTGTATGTGCCCGCGGCAGGGGAAGCAACGGGGGAACGAAGAAGAGCGGAGACGACGCCACCGGCGAACCGGACCTGGGCACCGCCGGGAATGGCCGCGGGGAGCGGCGTCGAGGACGGGATCTGTGCGGCGGTTGTCGCCGCCTCGCCGGATTCCTTCGAAAACAACCGGAACTGACTGAGAACTTGCATCGTTGCAGGTAATGAGCAGGTCAATTCACCTGAACGGAGGTACGCCGCAGTAGAGGGTGACGACATCCGTCCGGGCGAGATATGTTCGGTTGTGAGGGAAAGGCGCAGGCCATCCCCCGCTTATCCGAATGCCGTGCTGCGGGTTTTCTTAATCACCCGCAGTGGTGGGGTGGAGATCTCGCCCACGGGGGAGGAGGAGGTGGAAGTCACCGAGTCCGAGGTTCCGGTACTCACCGGAGCCTGGTGCACAAGGGAGATGCTCCGCCAGGTGTGCGGAGCGATCCGGGAACGGAGTTCTGCGTGGACATCGTCGTCAAGGGCCGCAAGACCGAGGTGCCCGAGCGGTTCCGGAAGCACGTGGCCGAGAAGCTGAAGCTGGACAAGATCCAGAAGCTCGATGGCAAGGTGATCAGCCTCGACGTCGAGGTGTCCAGGGAGCCCAACCCCCGACAGGCCGACCGCTGTGACCGAGTGGAGATCACGCTCTACTCCCGCGGTCCGGTGATCCGGGCGGAGGCAGCGGCCAGCGATCCGTACGCGGCACTCGACCTGGCGGCGGAGAAGCTTGAGGCCCGGCTGCGCAAGCAGCACGACAAGCGCCACAGCTACCGCGGGATCCGTCGGCTCACGGCAGCCGAGGTGCCCGATCACGTTCCGGGCGCCGCGACGCTCAACGGCAACGGCAGTGTCGTACCGGAAGAGGAGTCGGACGGCGTGCCGGCCAAGAGGATCGGATCGCTCGAGGTGAAGGGCGAGGGCCCCCTCGTCGTCCGGGAGAAGACCCACGTCGCGTCCCCGATGTCGCTCGACCAGGCGCTCTACGAAATGGAGTTGGTCGGGCACGACTTCTATCTGTTCGTCGACTCCGAGACCAAGCAGCCCAGCGTGGTCTACCGGCGGCATGCCTATGACTACGGCGTCATCCACCTCAGCACGGACCAGATGGTGACTCAGGCGCAGACGGCCGATGCGGGCGGAGCGCTCGGCGGCTGATCCCGGTCTGGTGATGGCCGTATCCGGTGCCCCTGGTGAGCCTTTGCGCCCCCAGGGGCACCGGTGTGCGACCACTTGGCCCCGCGCTCTGTCACCTGAGTGCCGCCCGGGCATGAAATCATGACGGTAACGGCTCAACCGGTGGGCCGTTGCCTTGGGTTGGCGATGGCACGGGACCACAGGCCACAGCCTTCAGGGGGAGGAACGATGGCGGACAGCTTCGGACCGATGCATGACGAGGATGCCGACGACGGCGTCGTCGGCATGGGCCCGGAGGCGGGCTCTGCAGGTAAGGAGCCCATCCGCGTCCTCGTCGTGGACGATCACGCCCTCTTCCGGCGCGGTCTTGAGATCGTGCTCGCGGCCGAGGAGGACATCCAGGTCGTCGGCGAGGCGGGGGACGGGGCGGAGGCGGTCGACAAGGCGGCCGATCTGCTGCCCGACATCGTGCTGATGGATGTACGGATGCCCAAGCGGGGCGGGATCGAGGCGTGCACCTCCATCAAGGAGGTGGCCCCCAGCGCCAAGATCATCATGCTGACCATCAGCGACGAAGAGGCCGACCTCTACGACGCGATCAAGGCGGGCGCGACCGGTTATCTCCTCAAGGAGATCTCCACGGACGAGGTGGCCACGGCCATTCGCGCGGTCGCCGACGGCCAGTCGCAGATCAGCCCCTCCATGGCGTCGAAACTCCTCACCGAGTTCAAGTCGATGATCCAGCGGACCGACGAGCGCCGACTCGTTCCGGCGCCGCGGCTCACCGACCGGGAACTCGAGGTCCTCAAGCTGGTCGCCACCGGGATGAACAACCGGGACATCGCCAAGGAGCTGTTCATCTCCGAGAACACCGTCAAGAACCACGTGCGCAACATCCTGGAGAAGCTGCAGCTGCACTCCAGGATGGAAGCCGTCGTCTATGCGATGCGGGAGAAGATCCTCGAGATCCGTTAGCGGGACGGGGTCCCCGGCGGTCCGGGACCCGTGTCAGTCCAGGTAACGGGCCAGCTCGCGGACGAGGGGCTCCCGCAGGGCCGGGGCGTCCATCCGCTCCACGCGGACGTTCGTGCAGTCCACCCACGACGCCGCTTCCAGCAGGGCCTGAGCCACTGCCGGGACCGCCCTCGCATCGTCCACAGTGACCTGCTTGGCGACCAGCGTGAGGCCTTCCCGCGCGGGGTCCACGCGGCCGACCAGCCGACCGCCGGCGAGGACCGGCATGGCGAAGTAGCCGTACACCCGCTTCGGCTTGGGAACGTACGCCTCCAGACGGTGGGTGAAGCCGAAGATCCGCTCCGTGCGCGCCCGCTCCCAGATCAGCGAGTCGAAGGGCGACAGAAGCGTCGTACGGTGGCGGCCGCGCGGCGGGGACTGAAGGGCTGCCGGGTCCGCCCATGCAGGCTTCCCCCAGCCCTCGACCGTCACCGGCACCAGGCCCGAGTCCGCGATCACCGCGTCGACCTGTTCGCCCTTGAGGCGGTGGTAGTCCGCTATGTCCGCGCGCGTGCCGACACCGAGGGACTGCCCGGCGAGGCGGACGAGACGGCGCAGGCACTCGGCGTCGTCCAGCTCGTCGTGGAGCAGCGCGTCGGGGACGGCGCGCTCGGCCAGGTCGTACACCCGCTTCCAGCCGCGACGCTCGACGCACACCACCTCGCCGTACATCAGCGCGCGCTCCACGGCGACCTTCGTGCCGGACCAGTCCCACCACTCGCTGGTCTTCTTCGCGCCGCCCAGGTCCGTGGCCGTGAGGGGGCCTTCGGCGCGCAGCTGCTTGATGACCTGGTCGTAGGCGCCGTCCGGGAGGGGGTGGTGCCAGTGCGGGCGGGAACGGTAGGCGCGGCGGCGGAAGGCGAAGTGGGGCCACTCCTCGATGGGGAGGATGCAGGCGGCGTGCGACCAGTACTCGAACGCGTGGGGCGGGGCCGTGGCCGTGCCGTCGGCCGACGACGGTGTCCAGTACGCCGCGTCGACCGTCCTGCGGCCTATCGCGCCGAGGCGGGCGTACGGAATGAGCTCGTGGGAGCGGGCGAGGACCGAGATGGTGTCGAGCTGGACGGCACCGAGGTGACGCAGGATGCCGCGGACACCGGCCCTGCGGTCGGCCGCGCCGAGGAACCCTTGCGCCCGCAGGGCGATGCGGCGGGCTTCGTCGGCGGTCAGTTCGGCGGCGGGGCGCGGGAGACTCGGCATGGTCACACCGTAGGCGGCGGCACTGACAGCGCGGCCTGAGCCGGGGTTTTCACCGGTCGTCGGAAGGGGCCCGAAGAAGGCGCCGCCAGACCCTGGGACGGCGCCGCAGACCCGGAACAAGATCGTGCCGCGGACCCCGGAACAAGAACGCGCCGCAGGCCCTTAGGAACGTGTCGGCAGATACGGTGCCGTCGAGGGCAGCCCCAGGTCCGACGGCAGGAGAGAGCCCACCCAGCAGTCCCGGCGCACCCCCTTGTTGTTGATCGCGGAGCGGAGGATGCCCTCGATGGTGAAGCCCGCGCGTTCCGCGACCGCGCGGGAGGCCCCGTTGCCCACCTCCGCGCGCCACTCCACGCGGTCGATCGACAGGTGCGTGAAGGCCCAGCGCGACGCGCCGAGCGTGGCTTCCGGCATGTAGCCGTTGCCCCGGTGCTCCTTCGCCGTCCAGAAGCCCACCTCGGCGACGCCCGGCGAGCGCATCGTCAGGCCGAGCATGCCCACCAGCTCCCCGGAGCGCAGGAAGACGCCGAACGTGAACATCGAGGCGTCCGCCCAGCCCTCCGGTACCGTCTGCGCCAGGAACGCGTCCGCGTGCTCGCGCAGATACGGCGACGGGATCGTGGTCCAGCGCTGGATCTCGGGGTCCTGGGCGGCTCGGTACACCGCGTCCGTCTCCTGCGGGCCCACGGTGCGCAGCAGGAGGCGGTCGGTGGTCAGGGTGACGGGGTCCATCGCCCGATTCTGCTCGCGCCCCCGCCCCTCCGCCACGACTTTTGCCGCCGGGCCGGCGCCTTGCCCGGCCTCGCCACGCCGTCGTCCCGCATCACTCCGCACCGAGTGAGGGCACCGCTACTTTTCGTGGCGAGGACGCGGCACCTTCCGCGACGCCCGTCCGTTGTCCTAGTGGCTGTCAACGGCAGACCTCCCGGTGCGGTGCGGTCCTCGCTTACGATGGCCGTTGCTCAAGCTGTCATACGTAACCGACCGTCCCAGGCCCGACCGGCAAGGAGACAAACCCCCGTGTCCGTCCTCTCGAAGATCATGCGTGCAGGCGAAGGTAAGATCCTGCGCAAGCTGCACCGCATCGCGGACCAGGTCAACTCCATCGAAGAGGACTTCATCAGCCTCTCCGACGCCGAGCTGCGGGCCCTCACCGACGAATACAAGCAGCGGTACGCCGACGGAGAGAGCCTGGACGACCTGCTGCCCGAGGCCTTCGCCACCGTGCGCGAGGCCGCCAAGCGCGTCCTGGGCCAGCGGCACTACGACGTGCAGATGATGGGCGGCGCCGCGCTGCACCGCGGCTATGTCGCCGAGATGAAGACCGGCGAGGGCAAGACCCTGGTCGGCACGCTGCCCGCGTATCTGAACGCTCTGTCCGGAGACGGCGTCCACATCGTCACGGTCAACGACTACCTGGCCGAGCGCGACTCCGAGATGATGGGCCGCGTCCACAAGTTCCTCGGCCTGAGCGTCGGCTGCATCCTCGCCAACATGACGCCGGCCCAGCGCCGCGAGCAGTACGCCTGCGACATCACGTACGGCACGAACAACGAGTTCGGCTTCGACTACCTGCGCGACAACATGGCGTGGTCGAAGGACGAGCTCGTCCAGCGCGGTCACAACTTCGCGATCGTCGACGAGGTCGACTCCATCCTGGTCGACGAGGCCCGTACGCCGCTGATCATCTCCGGCCCGGCCGATCAGGCCACCAAGTGGTACGGCGACTTCGCCAAGCTGGTCACGCGCCTGAAGAAGGGCGAGGCGGGCAACCCGCTGAAGGGCCTCGAGGAGACCGGCGACTACGACGTCGACGAGAAGAAGCGCACCGTCGCCATCCACGAGTCCGGCGTCAGCAAGGTCGAGGACTGGCTGGGCATCGACAACCTCTACGAGTCGGTGAACACCCCGCTGGTGGGCTACCTGAACAACGCCATCAAGGCCAAGGAGCTCTTCAAGCGCGACAAGGACTACGTCGTCATCGACGGCGAGGTCATGATCGTCGACGAGCACACTGGCCGAATCCTCGCGGGCCGCCGCTACAACGAGGGCATGCACCAGGCGATCGAGGCGAAGGAAGGGGTGGACATCAAGGACGAGAACCAGACGCTCGCCACGATCACCCTCCAGAACTTCTTCCGCCTCTACAACAAGCTCTCCGGCATGACCGGTACGGCGATGACCGAGGCCGCCGAGTTCCACCAGATCTACAAGCTCGGCGTCGTCCCCATCCCGACCAACAGGCCGATGATCCGCAAGGACCAGTCGGACCTGATCTACCGCACCGAGGTCGCCAAGTTCGAGGCGGTCGTCGACGACATCGCCGAGAAGCACGAGAAGGGCCAGCCGATCCTGGTCGGCACCACATCGGTCGAGAAGTCCGAGTACCTCTCGCAGCAGCTCGCCAAGCGCGGCATCCAGCACGAGGTGCTCAACGCCAAGCAGCACGACCGCGAGGCCGTGATCGTCGCGCAGGCCGGCCGCAAGGGCTCCGTGACCGTGGCCACCAACATGGCCGGCCGTGGTACTGACATCAAGCTCGGCGGAAACCCCGAGGACCTTGCCGAGGCAGAGCTGCGCCAGCGCGGGATCGACCCCGAGGAGCACATCGAGGAGTGGGCCGCGGCTCTGCCCGCCGCCCTGGAGAAGGCCGAGCAGGCGGTCAAGGCCGAGAAGGAGGAGGTCGAGGCGCTGGGCGGCCTCTACGTCCTCGGCACCGAGCGCCACGAGTCGCGACGCATCGACAACCAGCTGCGCGGCCGTTCCGGCCGTCAGGGCGACCCCGGCGAGTCCCGCTTCTACCTCTCCCTGGGCGACGACCTGATGCGTCTGTTCAAGGCGCAGATGGTCGAGCGCGTCATGTCGATGGCGAACGTCCCGGACGACGTGCCGATCGAGAACAAGATGGTCACGCGTGCGATCGCGTCCGCCCAGTCGCAGGTCGAGCAGCAGAACTTCGAGACCCGGAAGAACGTCCTCAAGTACGACGAGGTCCTCAACCGGCAGCGCGAGGTCATCTACGGCGAGCGGCGGCGCGTACTGGAGGGCGAGGACCTGCACGAGCAGATCCAGCACTTCATGGCCGACACGATCGACGCCTATGTCGCCGCCGAGACCGCCGAGGGCTTCGCCGAGGAGTGGGACCTGGACCGGCTGTGGGGCGCCTTCAAGCAGCTCTACCCGGTGAAGGTCACCATCGAGGAGCTGGAGGAGGCGGCCGGGGACCGGGCCGGGCTGACCGCCGAGTTCATCTCCGAGTCCATCAAGGACGACATCCACGAGCAGTACGAACAGCGTGAGGCGCAGCTCGGCTCCGAGATCATGCGTGAGCTGGAGCGCCGGGTCGTGCTGTCGGTCCTGGACCGCAAGTGGCGCGAGCACCTCTACGAGATGGACTACCTCCAGGAGGGCATCGGCCTGCGCGCGATGGCGCAGAAGGACCCGCTGGTCGAGTACCAGCGCGAGGGCTTCGACATGTTCACCGCGATGATGGAGGGCATCAAGGAGGAGTCCGTCGGCTATCTGTTCAACCTGGAGGTCCAGGTGGAGCAGCAGGTCGAGGAGGTCCCCGTCGAGGACGCCAAGCCGTCCCTGGAGAAGGAGGAGGCGGTGGCCGCGCAGGCCGCCCGCCCGGAGATCCGAGCCAAGGGTCTCGACGCCCCGCAGCGCCGAGAGCGGCTGCACTTCTCCGCGCCCACCGTGGACGGTGAGGGCGGCATCGTCGAGGGCGACTTCGCCGGCGACGAGGAGCCGGTGCGCTCGGAGGCGGACGGCCTCACGCGCGCGGAGCGCCGCAAGCAGGCGAAGGGCGGACGCCGCCGCAAGAAGTGACGGTGGAGGCGGCGAGACAGCCGTGACGAGGGGCCGGGCACCCAAGGCTGCCCGGCCCCTCATGTCATCCGGTGATCGGTCGTTTGCTGTCTGTCATCCGTCCGTCCGTTCGTCCGTCGTCCTTCCGTCTGTCGTCCGTCCGTCGCCCGGCTGCCCTTTTTCGTCCGCTGTCGCCGGTCGCCGGTCGCCGGTCGCCGGTCGCCGGTCGTGGACGGCGTGCCGGTGGGTTCGGAACGGCGTGCCGGTGGGTTCAGTCGTCGTCAGTCCGTGGCGTCCGTGGCCCGCCCAGCTCCACCGCCGTGCACCGCCAGCGGTGGTCCGGGCCGCACTCCAGCCGGAAGGCCATGGCCCGGAGCTGGTCGCCCGCGCCGATGCGGGCGAAGGCCTCGATGGCGCCGGGACGCGGCACGTAGTAGCCGATGTCACGGACGACCGGGCGGGTGCCTCGGGTGCGCAGGGTGCCGCGTTCGGCAAGCCGGGCCAGTTCGTCGTAGGCGCGGCCGACGGTGTGGCGGAGCATGCTGTGCACCGGGCGCTGACCGCTCAGCACGGAGAGCAGACGGTCGGCGAAGATGTCCGTCGGGCGGGGCTGGGCGGCCGGTGCCGCCCGGCGCGGGGCACTCGGCGTCCTCGCCGGGGACGTGCGCTGCCCTGGTGCCGTACGCCGGGGGACGGCGCCGGGACGGCGGGTGTCGTGGCGTACCGGCGGGCGGCCTCCGGGCCGCCGTGCGGCGCTGGCCATCGCCTGGTTCCTGGTCATCACCTTGTTCATGGGGACCCCACTCTCGCGGGACCGGTGAGTACCGGTCGGTAACTTCTCGGTGGGGATCTTGTACGAGGCGGGGGATCGGGTCCGCAAGGCGGCTGCTAAGGCCCTCGGAGGGCCTGCGGGGTTCACCTATCAGGGTGAGGAGAGAGGTGGCGGTCCTTTGCACGACGGGGGCGTGCCGGGTGATTCGTGAGCGCCTCGGTTGACGCCGCGCAAGGGCGCTGCCGGGGCTCGAAGGGGGACGCCCGCACGTATCCTGGGATGACTCGCCGGAGGCTCGTGGGAACCTTGCCGGAGGCTCGGGAACGATCTCCGCGGGGCCCTTCCCGGCCGTCCGGCCGCCCTCACCGACTACGAAAGCGGCTCGCCATGCGCGTCTACGTCCCTCTGACCCTCCCCGGTCTCGCCGAGGCGTACAAGACGGGCGAGCTGGGCGCCGGACCGTTCGTCGCATACGCCGTCACACCCGCGCTGCGCGAGTGGTACCTCTCCGACGACATCGAGGAACTCGAGTACGCCGCGCTGAGCCGGGCCGCGCTGGCCTCGCTGCGTCTCCTCGCGGCTGATCCGGGGGCGCCGCGACGGCGGGTCGTGGTCGCGGTCGACGTACCCGATGGGGCGGCGGTGGCAGACCCCGACCGTGGCCTCGATCCGGCGGCGCTGGGCGAGGTGCGGGTCATCGGGGCCGTACCGCTGGCCAAGGCCGCCGCCGTGCACGTCGACGCGGCCGACGCCGAGACGGACGTGACCGCGGCGGCCGAGGCGCTTCAGGCGGCCGACGGCGGGGATGACGACGCGCAGTTCGTCGTGGACGGCGCCGAGGACCACGAACTGCTCTGGTATGCGACGCAGGAAATTCCGAACCTGGTGGGGCTGGGCGACTGACCTGGCGTTTTCCACCGCACGTGCCCTGGCACAGTTGAGTGTCAGTGCGGCCGGGTACGTTTTCCGGCATGGGGACGTACGGAAACGCGCACATTGTCTGGGACTGGAACGGCACGCTGTTCCACGACAATGACGCGATCATCGGGGCGACGAACGCGGCGTTCGCCGAACTGGGCCTGGAGCCGATCACGCTGGAGCGGTATCGGGCGCTGTACTGCGTGCCGGTGCCGAAGTTCTACGAACGGCTGATGGGACGGCTGCCGACGGACGCCGAGTGGGAGCTCATGGACGAGACCTTCCACCGGCACTACGCGCGGCACCGGCTCGCCTGCCGACTGACCGAGGGCGCCGCGCAACTGCTCGCCGGGTGGCGCTCGGCGGGCCGCAGCCAGTCGCTCCTCAGCATGTACGGGCACGACGAACTCGTCCCGCTGGTCCGGGGGTTCGGGATCGAGGCGCACTTCATACGGGTGGAGGGGCGGACCGGCCCGTCCGGCGGCAGCAAGGCCGAGCACATGGTCCGGCACATACGGGCGCTCAACGGTGTCGACCCCGCGCGCACGGTGGTGATCGGGGACGCGGCGGACGACGCGGTCGCCGCCCGGCACGTCGGAGCGAGGGCCGTTCTGTACACCGGCGGCTCCCACAGCCGCGCCAGCCTGGAGGGGGTCGGCGCGCCGGTGGTCGACACACTGGCGGAGGCAGTCGAGGAGGCCGAGCGACTGGCGGCGTGAACGCAAGCGGCGCTCCCCCGGGAGAGCCGGGGGAGCGCCGCACCCTGGTCGACCTGGAGTCAGGCGACGGGCGCCTAGGTCAGGGGCGCCTTCGTCTGCAGGACCTTGAGGAATTCGCGCATCCAAGCGGGATGGTCCGGCCAGGCCCGGGACGACACGAGGGTGCCGTCGACGACCGCCTCGGCGTCCTGGAAGGTGGCACCGGCCGCCTGCATGTCCAGTTCCAGGGCGGGGTAGGCCGTGACGCGCCGACCACGGAGCGCGTCCGCTCCGGCGGTGAGCAGGGGGCCGTGGCAGATCTGCGCGACCGGCTTGTCGGTGTCGAAGAACGACTTGAGGATCTTGCGGAGTTCGGGATCGTTGCGGAGGTACTCCGGGGCACGCCCGCCGGGGATGACGAGGGCGACGTACTCACCGGGGTCGACCTCCGAGAAGGCGAGGTCGGCGGGCCAGGTGTAGCCGGGTTTCTCGGTGTACGTGTCGAAGCCGGGTTCGAAGTCATGGACGACGAAGCGGAGTTTCTTGGCGGTGGGGGCGGCGATGTGGACCTCGTAGCCCTCCTCGCGCAAGCGCTGGTAGGGGTACAGGACCTCCAGTGATTCCGCCGCGTCGCCGGTGACGATCAGGATCTTCTGCGTCATGCTCGCTGTTCTCCCCTCGGTCAAGACCGGTACGGCCATGCTCGCACCGCGGGCACTGCACGGCACCGCTCTGTTCGCCCCTGTGCAGAACGTCAAAGTTCGCCCCCCTCTTTTGTACACATACGGCTCATGACGTGCCCCCCACGGGGAGCGATAGCCTGGTGGCGTGATCAGCGCGATAGTTCGCGGGGACGTCGTCGTCCCTGCCCTGCGCCCGGTGAGCACGGACGACATCCGTGACCGGGCGGCGGTCGCTGGTCTTCGCAGGCGGGGCCGGTCGCACAGGGCGCCGCAGGCGCCCTCGGGGACAGCCGGGGCGCCCATGACGCGGAAGGCGCACAGAGCGCCGAGAGCAGCGTCACAGTCACCCAAGGGGCCGGAAATGGCCGATACCCCTTCGCCCATCTCTCCATGCGGCATAGCGTCGAATCAGACCGGACACCCCGCGTCTCGGCGTTACGTCGGAGAAGAGACCGTACTTCCTTCAACGTCACGCAACGGCGCGCGACAGGAGCCAGAGGACAATGCAGACCAAGCTGGACGAAGCCAAGGCCGAGCTGCTCGAGAGGGCCGCCCGGGTAGCTGAGAACAGCCCGGTCGGGGGGCACCTACCGACTGGGATCACGGGCGAGGGCACCCCGGACCGGGACACCGTGCTCGCGTTCCTCCAGCGCTACTACCTGCACACCGCACCGGAAGACCTGGCCGACCGTGACCCGGTCGACGTCTTCGGTGCCGCTTTCTCGCACTACAGACTGGCCGAGACGCGTCCCCAGGGCACGGCCAACGTGCGGGTGCACACCCCGACCGTCGAGGAGAACGGCTGGACGTGCAGCCACTCCGTGGTCGAGGTCGTCACCGACGACATGCCGTTCCTCGTCGACTCCGTGACGAACGAGCTGTCGCGGAAGGGACGCGGGATCCACGTCGTCGTCCACCCCCAGTTCGTCGTCCGCCGCGACCTGACCGGCAAGCTGCTCGAGGTGCTGCCGGACGCGCCTGCCGGCGCGCTGCCGCACGACGCGCACGTCGAGTCCTGGATCCACGTCGAGATCGACCGCGAGACCGACCGCTCCGACCTGAAGCAGATCACCGCCGATCTGCTGCGCGTCCTGTCCGACGTCCGCGAGGCCGTCGAGGACTGGGAGAAGATGCGGGAGGCCGCGCTGCGCGTCGCCGAGATCCTGCCGAAGGAGTCCCTGCCCGGGGACCTGCCCGAGGCGGAACTCGAGGAGGCCGGTGAGCTGCTGCGCTGGCTGGCCGACGACCACTTCACCTTCCTCGGCTACCGCGAGTACGAGCTGCGCAACGACGACTCGCTGGCCGCCGTCCCCGGCACCGGGCTCGGCATACTGCGATCGGACCCGCACCACGCCGGCGACGACCACCACCCGGTCAGCCCGTCCTTCGAGCGGCTGCCCGCCGACGCCCGCGCCAAGGCCCGCGAGCACAGGCTGCTGATCCTCACCAAGGCCAACAGCCGCGCCACCGTGCACCGCCCGTCATACCTCGACTACGTCGGTGTGAAGAAGTTCGACGAGGCCGGCAACGTCATCGGCGAGCGCCGCTTCCTGGGCCTGTTCTCGTCCGCCGCCTACACGGAGTCCGTGCGCCGCGTGCCCGTCATCCGGCGCAAGGTCGAGGAGGTCCTCAGGGGCGCCGGGTTCTCGCCCAACAGCCACGACGGCCGTGACCTGCTACAGATCCTCGAGACGTACCCGCGCGACGAGCTGTTCCAGACCCCGGCCGACGAGCTGCGCTCCATCGTCACCTCCGTCCTCTACCTCCAGGAGCGCCGCCGTCTGCGGCTCTACCTGCGCCAGGACGAATACGGGCGCTACTACTCGGCCCTCGTCTACCTGCCCCGCGACCGGTACACCACCGGCGTCCGGCTGCGGATCATCGACATCCTGAAGGAGGAGCTCGGCGGCACCAGCGTCGACTTCACCGCTTGGAACACGGAGTCGATCCTCTCCCGGCTGCACTTCGTGGTCCGCGTCCCGCAGGGCACCGAGCTGCCCCAGCTGTCCGACGCCGACAAGGACCGCATCGAGGCCCGGCTCGTCGAGGCCGCCCGCTCCTGGGCCGACGCCTTCACCGAGGCCCTGAACGCCGAGCTCGGCGAGGAGCGCGCCGCAGAGCTGCAGCGCCGCTACGGCCACGCCTTCCCCGAGGGCTACAAGGCCGACCACACCCCGCGCGCCGCGGTCGCCGACCTCGTCCACCTGGAGCAGCTCACGACCGAGGAGGGAGGCAAGGACTTCGCCCTCAGCCTGTACGAGCCCGTGGGCGTCGGCCCGGGCGAGCGCCGCTTCAAGATCTACCGCAGGGGCGAGTCCGTCTCCCTGTCCGCCGTCCTGCCCGTGCTCCAGCGACTCGGCGTCGAGGTCATCGACGAGCGCCCGTACGAGCTGCGCTGCGCGGACCGGACGACCGCGTGGATCTACGACTTCGGTCTGCGTCTGCCCAAGTCGGTCATCGGCAACGGCGACTACCTCGGCGACGACGCCCGTGAGCGGTTCCAGGACGCCTTCGCGGCCTCCTGGACCGGACAGGCCGAGAACGACGGCTTCAACGCCCTCGTGCTGGGCGCCGGGCTCACCTGGCGGCAGGCGATGGTGCTGCGCGCGTACGCCAAGTACCTGCGCCAGGCCGGTTCGACCTTCAGCCAGGACTACATGGAGGACACCCTCCGCAACAACGTCCACACGACCCGGCTGCTGGTCTCCCTCTTCGAGGCGCGGATGTCACCGGAGCGGCAGCGGGCCGGTCTGGAGCTGACCGACGCCCTGCTGGAGGAGCTGGACGCCGCCCTCGACCAGGTCGCCTCGCTCGACGAGGACCGCATCCTGCGCTCGTTCCTCACCCTCATCAAGGCGACCCTGCGCACCAACTTCTTCCAGGAGGCGCGGGGCGGCAAGCCGCACGACTACGTCTCGATGAAGTTCGACCCGCAGGCCATCCCGGACCTGCCGGCGCCGCGTCCGGCGTACGAGATCTGGGTGTACTCGCCGCGGGTCGAGGGCGTGCACCTGCGCTTCGGAAAGGTCGCGCGAGGCGGCCTGCGCTGGTCCGACCGGCGCGAGGACTTCCGCACCGAGATCCTCGGCCTGGTCAAGGCGCAGATGGTGAAGAACACCGTCATCGTGCCGGTGGGCGCCAAGGGCGGGTTCGTCGCCAAGCAGCTGCCGGACCCGGCCGTGGACCGGGACGCATGGCTCGCCGAGGGCATCCGCAGCTACCGCACGTTCATCTCGGCGCTGCTCGACATCACCGACAACATGGTGGCCGGCGAGGTCGTACCGCCGGCGGATGTGGTCCGGCACGACTCGGACGACACCTACCTGGTGGTCGCGGCCGACAAGGGCACGGCGACGTTCTCGGACATCGCCAACGAGGTCGCCGAGAAGTACAACTTCTGGCTCGGCGACGCCTTCGCCTCCGGCGGCTCCGCGGGCTACGACCACAAGAAGATGGGCATCACCGCGCGCGGCGCCTGGGAGTCCGTGAAGCGGCACTTCCGGGAGCTGGGCGTGGACACCCAGGCCGAGGACTTCACCGTCGTCGGCATCGGTGACATGTCCGGTGACGTGTTCGGCAACGGCATGCTGCTGTCCGAGCACATCCGCCTTGTCGCGGCCTTCGACCACCGGCACATCTTCATCGACCCCAGCCCGGACGCGGCGACCTCGTACGCCGAGCGCCGCCGGCTGTTCGAGCTGCCGCGCTCCTCGTGGGCCGACTACAACACCGAGCTGCTGTCGGCCGGCGGCGGTGTCTTCCCCCGTTCGGCCAAGGCGATCCAGATCAACGCGCACATCCGCGAAGCGCTCGGCATCGAGGGCAACGTCACCAAGATGACCCCGGCCGACCTGATGCGGGCCATCCTCAAGGCGCCGGTCGACCTGCTGTGGAACGGCGGCATCGGCACGTACGTGAAGGCCTCGACGGAGTCGAACGCGGACGTCGGCGACAAGGCCAACGACGCCATCCGCGTGGACGGCAGCGACCTGCGCGTGAACGTCGTCGGCGAGGGCGGCAACCTCGGTCTGACCCAGCTCGGCCGGATCGAGTTCGCGCAGCACGGCGGGAAGATCAACACCGACGCCATCGACAACAGCGCCGGTGTGGACACCTCCGACCACGAGGTGAACATCAAGATTCTGCTCAATGCGGTCGTGGCCAACGGCGATCTGACGGTCAAGCAGCGCAACCAGCTCCTCGCCGAGATGACCGACGAGGTCGGTGCCCTGGTGCTGCGCAACAACTACGCGCAGAACGTGGCCATCGCCAACGCCCTGTTCCAGTCGAAGGACATGCTGCACGCCCAGCAGCGGTTCCTGCGCCACCTGGTGCGTGAGGGCCACCTCGACCGGGCGCTGGAGTTCCTGCCCACCGACCGGCAGATCCGCGAGCGGCTGAGTGCCGGACAGGGCCTGACCGGTCCGGAGACGGCCGTCCTGCTGGCCTACACCAAGATCACGGTCGCGAAGGAGATGCTGGAGACTCCGCTGCCCGACGACCCGTACCTGCGCAACCTGCTGCACGAGTACTTCCCGACGGCGCTGCGCGAGAGGTTCCCCGAGCAGATCGACGGCCACGCCCTGCGCCGCGAGATCGTGACGACCCTCCTGGTCAACGACACGGTCAACACGGGCGGTACGAGCTTCCTGCACCGCCTCCGTGAGGAGACGGGCGCCTCGCTCGAGGAGATCGTGAGGGCGCAGACCGCGTCCCGTGCGATCTTCCACTCCGGCGAGGTGTGGGACGCGGTCGAGGCGCTCGACAACAAGGTCGAGGCCGCCGTCCAGACCCGTATCCGGCTGCACTCGCGGCGGCTGGTCGAGCGCGGCACGCGCTGGCTGCTCAACAACCGGCCGCAGCCGCTGGAGCTCACCGGGACCGTCGAGTTCTTCCAGGACCGCGTCGAGCAGGTCTGGAGCGAGCTGCCGAAGCTGCTGCGCGGCGCGGACCTGGATTGGTGGCAGAAGATCTACGACGAGCTGACGGGCGCCGGCGTCCCGGACGAACTCGCCACGCGGGTGGCCGGGTTCTCCTCCGTCTTCCCGGCTCTCGACACCGTCTCGGTGGCCGACCGCACGGGCAAGGACCCGATGGCCGTCGCCGAGGTCTACTACGACCTCGCCGACCGGCTGAAGATCACCCATCTCATGGACCGCATCATCGAGTTGCCGCGCACCGACCGGTGGCAGTCGATGGCACGTGCGGCGATCCGCGAGGACCTGTACGCGGCCCACGCGGGCCTGACGGCCGAGATCCTTTCGGTGGGCAACGGCAGTTCCACTCCTGAGCAGCGCTTCAAGGCCTGGGAGGAGAAGAACGCGGCGATCCTGACGCGGGCACGCACGACCCTCGACGAGATCTCGAGCTCGGACTCCTTCGATCTGGCGAACCTTTCGGTGGCGATGCGCACCATGCGTACGCTGCTGCGTACGCACGGCTAGTCCGCTCCTGCGGGAGCGGCCGGTCCGGTAAGCCCGGTCCCGCACTGCCGGTACGACGGCGGGGGCACCCCTGATGAGGGGGTGCCCCCGTTCGCGCATTCGGAAATACTGCCCGCGCCCGATACCATGTACTCCTTTCTTGCCAGGAGCTTGGGGAATTCAGGCAATCGCTTTACCCGTCCTCGCTAAACAGGACCGGGGGACCAGCGTTTGGCGTGACCGTCGGATGACAGTGGAGGACCCGTACCCGTGACTGTGAACCTCACCGAGCAGCGGCCGCAGGTCGCTCGCCCGGTCGCCGAGGCTGTCTTTACCGCCCCCGCCCCGGCGCCGTCCCGGGTCCGGCGGCTCGTGGTCGAGGTGGCCAAGTTCGGGGTCGTCGGCGGTAGCGGCGTCGCGGTCAACTTTCTCGTCTTCAATGCCCTGTTGCACGGTCTGAAGTGGGCGCCGATGACGGCGACCGTGCTCGCCAGCATCATCGCCATGGGTACCAACTACCTCGGCTTCCGCTTCTTCGCCTACCGCGACCGTGCCTCGCGCACCCGCCAGCAGATCGTGCTGTTCTTCGTCTTCAGTGGGCTCGGTGTGGTGATGGAGAGCGTGCTGTTCTACGCCGGCTACCAAGGTCTCGACATGAGCGGGCCGATCGGCTCGAACATGGCGAAGGCGCTGTCGATCGTGCTGGCCTCGGCGTTCCGCTTCCTGGTCTACCGGACGTGGGTCTTCCAGCACGAGGCGAAGCAGGGTGCCGGCGCACGATGAGCGTCGCTGCGGAAGGGACCAGCGCTCGGGGCGCTGGGACAACAGAAAGACGGTTCGGAAGACCCTGGGGCCCGCGCGTGGCCGCCGGGAGGCCGCGGGGCGCGGCCGGCATCACGCTGTGGGCCGCGGTCGCACTGGTCGTGGTGTTCATGCTGCTCGTGATCGTCCGGCTGCCGTGGGACGGTGACCTCGGGATTCACGCGGCGACCGTGGAACGGCTGCGGCACCGGCTGTTCGACCCCGGCAACCCACTGGTCCAGGAGGACACACCCAGCCCGTACTACTCGCCGTGGACCGTCTTCCTCGGCGCCGTCGCCCGTCTCACCGGGCTGTCCGTCTGGGTGGTGCTGCGCATCGCCGCGGTGATGAGCCTGACGCTGCTGGTGACGGGCGTGCGGCGGTATGTGCGCACGCTGAGCGCACACCGCCTGGCGCCGCCGCTCGCCCTGCTGTGCCTGATGTTCCTGTGGGGCACGCAGGTGTTCAACTGGAGCGGCTTCCTCGGGCTCAACTCGCTGGCGCTGACGGTGGCCTATCCGAGCGTGTTCGCGCTGGGCATGGCCTTCCACCTGTGGGCGCTGCTGACGCGGTCGCTCAAGGACGAGCCCGCGGGATGGGTGGTGTTCCTGGGGCTCGGTGCGATGTGGGCGGTGATCCTGCTCAGCCACCAGTTCACCGGGGTGGTGACGACGCTGGGCGCGCTGGCGACGGTGATCGCGGCGCGCGCCGGGCGCCGGGCCCTGCTGCGGCTGGGGGCCGGGATTCTGCTCGGGGTGACGGTCATCACGCTGTGGCCGTACTACGACTTCTTCGCGCTGCTGCACGCGGGCGGGCTCGAGGCGATACACCAGCCGCTGTACCAGCATCTGCTCGTACGGTTCGGGCTCGTGCTGCTGGGCGTCGTGGCGCTGGCGGTGCGGGCGCGGCGTGACCTGCGGGATCCGCTTGTGGTGTTCTTCCTGCTCGGCGTGCTGGTGTTCGCGGCCGGCGGGCTGAGCGGGCACTACTCGTGGGGGCGTGCGCTGCCGGTGGCACTGGTCCCGGCGCAGCTGGCGGCGGCAGTGGAGGTGGCCGGTGCGGCGCGCGGGACGCTGCGAAAGGTGGCGGCCGGGGTGCTGGCGGCCGCGCTGGGCATCGGTGTGTGGACGCAGGTGCAGACCGTCGGGTACGTGGTGGGGCGCAGCGCCCTGCCCGGGGCGGTCGCCGCGAAGTACCGGCTGCCGTGGGTGGGGTACCACTGGATCACGCCGTGGGTGCGGTACGGGGATGTCGTGATGGCCAACACGTGGGCCGCGCGGCAGGTGCCGGCGTACGGGGCGTACACCGTGGCGCCGGGGTATCCGGACTTCTTCCTGCCGGACGAGGCGAAGCGGGAGGCCGCGGTGCGGACGTACTTCGACGCGGGGGTGTCCCGGGCGGCGCGCCTCGGGGTGCTGCGGTCGTACGGGGTGCGGTGGATTGTCCAGCGGCCCGCGGAAGGGGGCCTGCCGCCGGGCGACCCGGCACTGCGGCGGGTGGCTTCGGGGCCGGGGGGCCAGGTGCTGTACGAGGTGGTGCGCTGAGGGCGTCGGTGTCGGGGCGACGGCGCGCGGTCCCGCCGTTGCCGTCTGCGCCCGCGCCACCCCGCTGCGCGAACGTCGGAGGGGCTGACTGTGTCAGCCCCTCCGACGTTTTTGAGGACCATTCCAGGCGCTGCGGCGCCCTGAGCGCTGCCGTGGCCTGAGCGCTGCCGTGCCCTGAGCGCTGCCGTGCCCTGAGCGCTACTGCGCCTTGGGCCCGCTCTCCGCCTTGGGCTTGTCCCTGCCGCCCGTGAACTCCTCGTACGCGGCGATTACCTCCTCGGTCGGACCGTCCATGCGCAGCACGCCGCGCTCCAGCCACAGCACCCGCTCGCAGGTGTCACGGATCGAGTTGTTGTTGTGGCTGACGAGGAAGACCGTACCCGCGCGCTCGCGCAGTTCGCGGATGCGCTCCTCGGACCGCTTCTGGAAGGCGCGGTCTCCTGTGGCGAGCGCCTCGTCGATCAGCAGGACGTCGTGGTCCTTGGCCGCGGCGATCGAGAAACGCAGGCGGGCACCCATACCGGAGGAGTACGTCCGCATCGGGAGCGTGATGAAGTCGCCCTTCTCGTTGATGCCGGAGAAGTCGACGATGTCCTGGTAGCGCTCCTTGATCTGCTCCCGGGACATGCCCATGGCAAGGCCGCCGAGGTAGACGTTGCGCTCGCCCGTCAGGTCGTTCATCAGGGCCGCGTTCACCCCGAGGAGGGAAGGCTGGCCGTTGGTGTAGATCTTGCCGTTCTCGACGGGCAGCAGCCCGGCGATGGCCTTGAGCAGCGTCGACTTGCCGGACCCGTTCGTACCGATCAGGCCGACGGCCTCGCCCTTGTACGCGGTGAACGACACGTTCTTGACGGCGTGCACCCGACGCACGCCCGCCGCCTTCTCCGCCTGCTCGCGGCGCAGGATGCGGTTGAGCGCGGCGGTGGCCGAGCCACGGCCGGAGCCGGTGCCGTTGACGCGGTAGACGATGTCGACGCCGTCGCAGATGACGGTGGGGGTGGGTTCGTCCTTCATGAGCTCAGCCACGGCCGTACTTCTCCTCAGCCTTCCAGAAGTAGATGAAGCCGCCGACGCCGGCGAGCAGCGCCCAGCCCACCGCGTACGCCCACACGTGGTGCGGGAGCTGCTTGGCGTGGAAGCTGTCGATCAGCGAGAAGCGCATCAGGTCGATGTAGATGGCGGCGGGGTTCGCCTCCAGCAGTCGCTTCACGATGTAAGGCAGGTGGGTGGCCTTGAGCGTCTTGTCGATGCTGAACATGACGCCCGAGACGTACATCCAGGTGCGCAGGATGAACGGCATCAGCTGCGCGATGTCAGGCGTCTTGGCGCCCATGCGGGCCATGATCAGCGACATGCCGGCGTTGAACACGAACTGCAGCACCAGCACCGGGATCGTCAGCAGCCAGGAGGCGCTGAGCGGGATGCCGAAGCAGAACAGGATCACCACGAGAGCGGCCATGGAGAACAGCAGCTGCTGGAGCTGCTGCAGCGCGAAGGAGACGGGCAGCGCGGCCCGGGGGAAGTGCAGGGCCCGCACCAGGCCGAGGTTGCCGGAGACGGCCCGGGTGCCCGCCATGATCGAGTTCTGCGTGAACGTCCAGACGAACACGCCCGTCACCAGGAACGGGACGTAGTCCGCGACGCCGTGCTTGGTGCCCAGCAGCACACCGAAGATGAAGTAGTAGACCGCCGCGTTCAGCAACGGCGTCATGACCTGCCAGATCTGGCCGAGCTTCGCCTCGCTGTACTGGGCGGTGAGCTTGGCGGTGGCGAAGGCCGAGATGAAGTGGCGGCGCGCCCACAGCTGGCGGACGTATTCCGGCAGGGAGGGGCGCGCGCCGCTGACCGAGAGGCCGTACCGGGCGGCGATCTGCGCCGGGGTCTCGGCCTGGTCGGTGGCCGCGGTGGGCGGTGTGTGGAGAACCTGGCTCACATCCGCTGCTTTCACTCGGGGGTCGGTTGCGCGAACCGGTCCGCAGTCTTCCGTCGTAATGACCTCTTTGGCACCTTCTCCCGGCATTTCTCACAATTCTTGCCGGGGTCTTGCTTTGCTCTTGGGTCTTGTACTGCTCTTGGGGGTTTGAACGACCGCCCTTTGCGTCGGGACGGGACCGTATCGTCGCAACGCGAGCGTAAGCCGATCTGACGTCGGAACGCAACCGTTCCGACGTCACGCCCTATGCTGGTCCGCATGACGACGAACGCCGACGCTCCCCAGGTGAAACGGCGCCGCAGGACGCCCGCGGGTGCGGCCGTGCTCCGCGAGGAAGTGACGGAGGCCATTCGCGTGGCCGTCTTCGAGGAGCTCGCCTCCGTCGGCTACGCACGGATGTCCATCGAGGGCATCGCGCGCCGGGCGGGCGTCGGCAAGACGGCGGTGTACCGCCGGTGGCGCTCCAAGCTGCACCTGGTCCTGGACCTGGTCTCGGCGGTCGCGGTGCAGGGCCTGCCGGCCCCGGACACGGGATCGCTGGAGGGAGACCTGCGCCTTCTGTACGAGGTGACGTCCCGGGCCCTGCGTCACCCGGTGGCGGCCCAGATCATCCCGGACCTCCAGGCGGAGGCGGCCCGCAACCCGGAGATCGCGGACGCCATGCAGAAGGCACTGCGCGAGGGCCAGCAGAGCGTGGCGAGCGGCATCGTCGCCGCGGCTGCCGCCCGCGGTGAGATCAGCGAGGCCATCGACATGGACCTGGCCCTGGACCTGATCTCCGGCCCCCTGTACTGGCGCGCACTGGTGGTACGGGGCCAGAAGCTGCCAACGGGCTACCTGGCGGGACTGGCGCGGGCTACTGCGGGGGCGCTCAAGGCGTTGTGAGGGGGGCGTATTCGCGGGGAGTCGCGAAGGGGCCGTGGGAGCCCGTGGGGCCGCAATCGCGGCGGCCCGTGAGGACTTCGCTGCGAGGACTTCGCCAACAGGATCGTTCGCCGGTCCGCTCGATGTCCAAGGCCGACCCCGGGCCCTGCAGGGCTGGGGGGTGCGAATGCGTCAGCCCGTCTTCTCCGGGGCGCATCCCCGCACGATGTACGCCACCAGTTCGTCCAGACCCCGGTCGTTAGCCTCCGGGGGAAGCGCGCCGCTCGCCATCAGGTCCGCGTAACCGTGCAGGGTGGCGAAGGCCGGGATGCCCACGCGCTCCACGGGACCCTCGCGGACCTCGCCGCGGCGCTGGCCCTCCGCGATCAGTTCCGTCGTCCGGCCCGTCCAGCGCTGGGACGCGGCGACCAGATCCTCGGACGCCTCCGGGTTGTGCTTGATCGAATACATGACGTCGAGCAGCTCGGCGTTGGCGGTGGCGAAGCCCACGTAGGCGCGTGCCACGGCGGCGAACCGCTCGGCGAACGACTCGCCCACCCCCTCCTGGGAGGCCGTGATGATCTCGGCGAGCCGGTCGAAGCCGGTCAGCGCCAGGGCGTCGAGCAGCGCCTGCTTGTCCTTGAAGTGGCGGCTCGGTGCGGCGTGGCTGACGCCCAGGTCGCGGGCGAGTTCCCGGAGGGACAGGGCGGCCGGCCCCTTCTCCCGGAGCGTCTCCTGCGCGCGGGCCAGCAGCGCGGCCCGCAGGTCTCCGTGGTGATAACGACGACGAGTGTGCATGTGGGTCAGTGTATCGAGCATGTGAACGTCGCCTACATTGTTGGCGGCGTCACTATTGTTGGCATTGACAGCATTGTTGGCATCGCCTACTTTGAGGTCATGTCCAAGACTCAGCGCAAGTCGAACGCCACCGACATCACCGACCAGAGCGGCCGCACCGCCGTCGTCACCGGAGCCAACAGCGGGATCGGCCTCGCCGCCGTGGACGCTCTCGCCCGCGCGGGTGCCCATGTGGTGCTTGCCGTACGGGACCTGCGGCGCGGCGAGGCGGCAGCCGCGAGCGTGCGCGGTGCGAAGGGAACCGTCGAGGTGCGCCGCCTCGACCTGGCCGACCTGGCCTCCATACGGGAGTTCGCCGCGGGCTGGCAGGGCGGCCTGGACGTCCTCGTCAACAACGCCGGTGTCATGAACATCCCCGAGGCTGCCACCAAGGACGGCTTCGAGATGCAGTTCGGCACCAATCACCTGGGGCACTTCGCCCTGACGAACCTGCTGTTGCCAAATGTCAGGGACCGTGTGGTCACCGTCGCCTCGGGCGCGCACCGCTTCCCGGGCGCGCGCATCCACTTCGACAACCTGAATCTGGCCGACGAGTACGCGCCGATGGCGGCGTACAACCAGTCGAAGCTCGCCAATCTGCTGTTCACGCTGGAGCTCCAGCGCCGTCTGACCGAGGCGGGATCTCGGGTGCGGGCCCTCGCCGCGCACCCGGGCTGGGCCGCGACCAATCTGCAGGGCCGCGACGCCAGCGCCGTGCGCCGGGTGGCGATGCGGATCGGCAATCGCGTGTTCGCCCAGGACGACAGGGCGGGCGCCCTGCCGACGCTGTACGCCGCGACCCAGGACCTGCCCGGCGCGAGCTATGTGGGACCCGACGGTCTCGGCGAGATGCGGGGTGCCCCGACCCTGGTCGGTCGCTCCCGCGCGGCCAGCGACCCGGTCTCGGCCCGCCGTCTGTGGACGGCCTCCGAGGAACTGACCGGTGTCACGTTCCCGGAACTCGCGGACCTGCCCACCGCAGGGGCCTGAGGGCTGCCGCCCACGCCGGTCCCGGCGCCGGGCGCGAGCGGCCGCCCCGTGCTGCGCCGCTCAGCTGCGCGCCGCCTCCGGATGAAGCCGTACCCAGCCTTCCCACGCCGACGCGATCATGTCCTCCACGTCGTGCTTCGCCGTCCAGCCCAGCTCCTTGGCGATGCGGTCGGCCGAGGCGACGACGCGCGCCGGGTCGCCGGGGCGGCGGGGGGTGACCGTCGGCGGGGTGTTGTAGCCCGTGGTCGCGTTGATGCGGTCGATCATCTCGCGGACCGACACGCCTTCGCCGCGGCCGATGTTGAGGGTCAGGTCCGTGCCGGGTGAGGCCTTCAGCGCGCGGGCCGCGGCCACATGGGCCTCCGCCAGGTCGACCACGTGGATGAAGTCGCGCACACAGGTGCCGTCCGGCGTCGGGTAGTCGTCGCCGAAGATGCGCGGAGGCGCGTTCTCCGTCAGCTTCTCGAAGACCATGGGGATCAGGTTGAAGACGCCGACGTCGGCCAGTTCGGGCGCCGCGGCCCCCGCCACGTTGAAGTAGCGCAGGGACGCCGTGGACAGGCCCGTGGCCCGGCCCGCAGCGCGCACCAGCCACTCGCCGACGAGCTTCGTCTCACCGTACGGCGACATCGGCGCGCACGGCGTCTCCTCCGTCACCAGGTCAACGTCCGGCATGCCGTACACCGCGGCGGAGGAGGAGAACACGAAGGAGGGAACTCCGATGTCCGTCACCGCCTCCAGCAGGACGCGCAGGCCCTCCACGTTCTCCCGGTAGTAGTGCAGCGGCAGTTCCACCGACTCGCCGACCTGCTTCTTGGCCGCCAGGTGCACGACACCCGTCACCGAGTGCTCCGTCAGCGTGCGGCGCAGCAGCTCGCCGTCCAGCGTGGAGCCCACCACCAGCGGCACGTTGGAGGGCACGCGCTCGGCGATGCCCGTGGACAGGTCGTCGTACACCACGGCCCGCTCGCCCGCCTCGGTCATCGCGCGGACGACGTGCGCCCCGATGTATCCGGCGCCGCCGGTGATCAGCCAGGTCATGTGCGGCCGTCTCCTCGTACCCATTGTGTTCTTGCAGTTACCTCAGTGAACCAGCCGTCAGTGAACCAGCCGCCGAAGCCTCCGGCTCATGACGGATGTCACTCCTCGAAGACCCGGCGCCACCCGCAGGGCCAGCGCCCCCGAGTGGGTCGCGTACGGCTGCACCAGCAGTACCCCGTGCCTGAGGCTGGGTACCGCGTGGCGGCCCAGCAGACCGGGGCCCGTGACGGCGTGGGCCGTGGTGACGCGGTTCGTGCCGTCGTCGAAGCGGAGCGTCAGCCGCAGGTCCCAGGTGCCGGACCCGAGCGCCGCGAGGTCCACGGGCGCCTCTGCCGTCCAGCCGCCCGCGGCCGTGTCCGGCCTGAGCGCGGCCGAGTGCGCAAAACCCACCCGCTCGCCGTCCTCCCGGAGCACGAATTCCACGTCCACCCTGGCCGGGCGCGCGTTCTCCACCCGACCGTACATCTCGTGCAGGCGCAGCCTCAGCCGGGTCGCGCGCACGTGGAGGTGCAGCTCCGCGTCGACGGCGACCGGCAGGTGCTGCATGGGGCGGTGCAGCAGGTGCTCCAGCTGGACCTGCGGCAGGTCCGCCGACCAGACGGGCGTGCCGTCCGCCGTGCTCGCGTAGGGCGGGAGCAGCCGCGCCGGACGGGCGGCCAGCTCCTTGAGCCGGTTCAGGTCGCGCGGCTGCTCGGAGGCGAGCAGTACCTGTGCGATCACCCGCCCCGAAACGGACGCCTGGGCGAAATCGGCCGCCTCGTAGCCGGAGAGGTACGCCCGCGTGAGCTTCCACCACTCGTCGCGGTACCCGGCGTCGCGCAGCGGCAGCTCCCGCGCGTACATGCGCAGCCCGCGGTCCAGGAAGGTGGTGCGCGCCGCTCGGGCGAGCTGCTTCTCGCCGGCGCCCAGCAGGGTCTCGTAGGCCTGCCGGGTGGCCTCGATGCGCGCCTTCCAGTTGTCGACGGCGGCGCGGTCGAGGGAGATGGACAGACGCTGGGCGGAGCGGCGGACGTGCCAGACGTAGACCGTGTCGGGGACCAGGGCGATGCCCGGTCCGGCGGCCAGCACACGCGCGGTGAACACGAAGTCCTCGTACGGGAAGCGGCCGTCGGGGAAGCGGATGCCGTGCTCGCGCAGGAAGTCGGTGCGGTACAGCTTGTTGACGCACAGCGTGTCGTAGGCCAGACGGGGACGCCGGGAAGGGTGGGAGACCACCGCGGGCCGCTCGTACAGCTCCGGCTGCCAGGGGACCTCGCGGCCCGACGGCAGCTCGCGGCGCACGCACAGACCCGCGGCGAGCGGGGTCCCATGGGCGACGGCCGCCATGAGCAGCGCGTCCACCGCGCCGGGCGGCAGCACGTCGTCGCTGTCCAGGAACATCAGGTAGGGGGCGGTCGCCGCGTCGATCCCGTCGTTGCGCGGGGAGCCGCAGCCGCCGCTGTTGACGGTTCTGCGCACCACCTTCACACGGGAATCCTCGGCTGCGAGGGCGTCCAGCAGCTCGGGGCTGCCGTCCGTCGAGCAGTCGTCGACCGCGATCACCTCACGGACGACTCCGCCCTGTGCGAGGGCCGAACGCACCGCGTGCGTCACATGAGTGGCGTCGTCGTAGCCAATGACGACGACGCTGACCTGTGCATCGTGAGGGTGCATCGAATTCACGGGCTCGCAGCGTAGGGGTACCTGGTGGTCAAGCGTTAAGAGGCTCTTAACCTCCTGTGCGGGAGAGAACAGGAATCCTATCCGGGTTCCTCGAAGGCGTGTCCAGCTGTGGCCGGTCCACAAGGGGCCGTCCCGAGCGCCACAGGCGCACGAAGGATACGACGGCCGCGGCGGCCAGCAGCCCGTTGCGCACGAGCATCAGCAGACACCCCACCCACGCACCGTTGATGACTTCCCCGTAGACGGCTGGGTACTCCACCGTGCTCACCGCGGTCGCCGCCAGGACGAGCAGGGCCACCGGACGCTGCGTGGTGTGCCGTGACGTCAGACACACCGCGGCCAGTCCGACCAGCCACACCATGTACTGGGGGCTGATCACCCGGCTCGTCACCGTGAACAGCAGGACGGCCGCGAGCGCCGCGTCGTACGGGGTCGCCGCCGTCCAGCGGCGGGCCCGCAGCCGCCACAGCAGCAGCAGGCCGAAGGCGACCCCGGTCAGCAGGAGCGAACAGGCGGCGACGGCACGCACATGCGGGCCCACGAACTCCACGGCGCCGTACTGGTAGCGGGTGTGCCCGGGCCACCCCGCCCGGCGCGCGAACATGAGCACCGTGCCGCCCAGCGACTCGATCTGCACGCCCCGGCCGCCCTGTTGACGCAGGAAGTCGAACGGGTTGCGGAACAGGGCGGCGATCAGGGCGAGAAGAGTGACCGATGTCACCGCGGCCGCCGTCCACGCCTCGCGGGTCGTACGGCCGCGCGGCGTGCCGATGAGTGCCAGCGCGGGCCATACCTTCACCAGGGCGCCGAGCGCCGCGAACGCACCGCACACACGTGTGGAGCGTGACAGCGCCAACAGGGAAATGACCGCGAACGCGGTGACCTGTACGTCGTACCGGGCGAGCGGGATGTGCAGCAGCAGCGGCAGGCCCGCGATCCACAGTCCCGCTCCACGCAGCGAGCGGCCCGGGCGGGTGCCCGCGCGAGCGAGGACGAACGCGATCACGGCGTCCGTCAGCAGCGTGAGGACCACGAACGCCTGGAAGTACGTCAGGTTCGGCAGCAGTGCGGGGGAGAGCAGCACCACGCCCGCGCCGGGCGGGTACTGCCACAGGTGGTCGCCGGAGGGGAACGCGCCCTGGGCGAGGAGGCCGTACCAATGGAAGTACAGGTTCCACACCTCGCTCGCGACGCCGCCGCTGCCGAGGAGTCTGTCCTGGTCGTGGGCGAGCAGCCACAGCATCAGGGCGCGGGTGGCGAGCCAGCCGCCGACGAGAAGGAGCAACCGATGTGTCCTGCGGACCCTCCTCAAAAGGGGTGGCGAAAAGTGTGCGGATCTGGTGGCTCGGGGCTCCATGGCAGTCTTCAAGGCACTCATCAAGCCCGGATGGTAGGCCGCATGGGGGCCGCATGTGTGCAGATTCCCCGTCGATACCCGGCAAAAAGGGTAGTTAATCGCACGAAAACGGCGCATGTTGAATGCGTGCATGAGTCGGTCACCGGTGAGGCGCGGGAAGCGCGTGGCCGTCCTCGTGCCCGCGGTCGTCATGGCCGCGCTCGGGCTGTGGGGACCGGACCGCGACGGCATGTGGCGTGACGAGGCCGCCACGTTCCAGATCGCGCGCCGCTCGGTACCGCAGATCCGGCATCTGCTGCACAGCGTGGACGCACGGCCTGGACTACCTGCTGATGCACTCGTGTGGCCGTCCAGCCCGGCGAGGTGCCGCTGCGGCCGCCCTCGTCAGGAGGGCGCGGCCGTCCCCGGCGGGCCTGGGGTCCAGGCGCAGCCCGGCGTCTCCTCCAGCGCCGCCGCGTCCAGGGCCCGGGTCAGCCGGTCGAGGCGGGCCCGCAGTTCCATGATCTCCGTCAGGTCGAAGCCCGTCGCCGCGGCGATCCGGCGTGGTACCCGCAGGGCGCGCTCCTTCAGTGACGTGCCCTCGTCCGTGAGACGGACCTGCACGGACCGCTCGTCCTGCGTGCTGCGCTCCCGGCGCACCAGGCCCGCCGCCTCCAGCCGCTTCAGCAGCGGCGAGAGCGTCCCGGAGTCCAGCCGCAGATGCTCGCCGAGCTTCTTCACCGGCAGCTCTCCGTGCTCCCACAGCACCAGCATCACGAGGTACTGCGGATAGGTGAGCCCGAGTTCCTTCAGCACGACGCGGTAGACGCCGTTGAAGGCGCGGGAGGCTGCGCTGAGCGAGAAGCAGATCTGGCGGTCGAGCCGCAGGTACTCCTCGTCCGCGGAGGCCTCGGCGCTGGGGATCGGCGTGGTCGTCATGCCCCCAGGGTAGCTCCTGCGGGCCATTTAGTTGTGCACAATTGAGTTGTGTGCTCTACTCATCTCGTGAGGCGGCCCGGACGCACGGAAGGGGCCGGCCGCCGGACACGACTTCGAGAGGGATGGTTTTCCATGGACGCGCTCTACACCGCTGTCGCCACCGCCACCCACGGCCGCGACGGGCGCGCCGTCAGCTCCGACGGCAAGCTCGACCTCCAGCTGGCCATTCCGGTGGAGATGGGCGGCAGCGGCCAGGGCACCAACCCCGAGCAGCTCTTCGCCGCCGGATACGCCGCCTGCTTCGCCAGCGCCCTCGGCCTGGTGGGCCGGCAGGCGAAGGTCGACGTCAGCGACGCCGCGGTGACCGGCGAGGTCGGCATCGGCAAGCAGGGTGAGGGCTTCGGCCTCTCCGTCGTCCTGCGCGTGGAGCTGCCGGACTCGGTGGACGAGGCGACCGGCCGCAAGCTGGTCGAGCAGGCCCACCAGGTCTGCCCCTACTCCAACGCGACCCGCGGCAACATCCCGGTCGAGCTCGTCATCGAGTAATCGAGTACCTCGCGGCCCCGTACGCCTTCCGCGGTGTACGGGGCCGTCCGCATGTCCGCGCACGCCCCGCCCCGGGGCCCCTGCTCATGTCCGGGTCAGCACATCGCAGTCGCCCGCCGCCGGGATCGAGGCCGGGACGTCGGGCTCGCCCTGCATGAGCGTCCGCACCACCCGCGGGGCCGCACGCCTGCGCGGCATGGCGGCTCTCCGGGGCTTGGAGCGGTCAGAGGCGCTCGGCAACCGGCACACGGCGGCCGGGCGCCGGGATGGTCGCGAGCGGAACGGTCGGCAGCCCCGCCGCGGCGGAGGGGACCGGGTGCCGGCCGGTCAGGGGCACGACCGGCGGCAGCCAGGCGCTCTCCCCGAGGACGACCCGGCGCACGATCCGCTCGGCGGCGCGCCCGTCGTCGTGCGGGCAGAACCGCTCGCGGAACGCGGCCCGCAACTGCGCCGAGCGCGAGCCGCACCAGTGGCCCGTGGCGAAGATGTCGATCAGCTCGTCCTCGTCGCGCGCGACGGCGCCCGGCGCGCAGGCGCGCAGATCGAAGTAGGTGCCGCGGGCCGCCTCGTACGCCTCCCAGTCGTCCGCGTACACGACGATCGGGCGGTCGAGGTTGGCGTAGTCGAACATCAGCGACGAGTAGTCGGTGACCAGCGCGTCCGAGGCCAGGCAGACCGACTCGACACTCGGATGGCCACTGACGTCGATCACCCGGCCGCCGGTGTCGCGCGCCAGCGGCTCGCCGTGCGAGGGGTGTGCGCGGGTCAGCAGCACATAGCGTGGACCGAGCCGGCGCAGGACGCGCTCCGGATCGAGGGCGAGGTGCGGGCCGCGACGGTAGTCGCGGTACGTCGGCGCGTACAGGATCGCCACCGACTCCTCGGGGATGCCGAACGTCTGGCGCAGCCGGGTCACGTCCGCCGAGGTGGCCCGGGCGAACACGTCGTTGCGCGGGAGCCCGTACTCCAGCGTCGTGAACGCCGACGGGTACACGCGCTCCCAGACGAGGGTGGAGTGGCGGTTGCCGGACACCACGTAGTTCCAGGTGTCGGAGGCGTGCAGCATCCGGCCGAGGTCCGTGCCGTCGGCGGCGGCAGGACGGTCCCGGAGGTCCAGGCCCATGCGCTTGAGCGGGGTGCCCTGCCGGGTCTGGACCATGACCTGGCCGGGGCGCTTGACGAGCCGGCGGTCGAAGTCGGCGTTGTGGACGAGGTACTTGGAACGTGCGAGCGCCGTCCAGTACGCGGCCGAGCCGGGCCGCAGGCGGCGCGTGGCCGCCGGGATCGTGTGGTGGTGCTCGGGGCGCGCGATCCACGCGGTGCGGATGTGCGGGACCAGACCGCGGAACGCCGACTCCAGGGCGCCCGGATTGCAGCCGTACGCGCCCCCCGCGTCGCGGGTGAAGACGGCCCGGTCGGCGCGCAGCGGGAGGCGGAGCTGGAGGCGGTAGTGGGCCCAGAGCGCGGCGGCGGCCAGACGCCGGACCCCCTTGGCGGCCGGGCGGCGCACCCCGCGCGCACCGCGCGTGGCCAGGGACAGCAGCCGGTAGGTGCGATGGCTGCCGAAGCGGATCAGCAGATGGCGTGGGCGCAGGGGCGCGCCCGGCACGTGGTGACGGTGGTAGTGGGCGCGGGCCAGGCGCAGGAACTCGGACCGGCTGCCCCGGGGGAGCCGGCCGCGCCGGACGTAGACCGTGGCCAGATGGTCGACCATGTGACGGAAGAGCACCGGTCGCCAGCGGGCGAGCCCGGGGCGCGCGTCGAGATGCGCGAAGACCCGGTCGTACTGCTCGAAGATGTCGAAGTGCCGGCGGCTGGTCGAGTCGAGGATGCTGCCCTGGCGGCGCTGGCGGTAGTGGACACAGACCCGGTCGAGGGTGGCGATCGTCCCGGCGGTCAGCAGCACCGGGAACGTCCAGGGCGCGTCCTCGTAGTAACCGGCCGGGAAGGCGAATTCCTCCCGCTGGATGAAGTCCCGGCGGTACGCCTTGTTCCAGACCACCATCAGCAGCGACAGCAGGCCGGGGCGGTCGTCGAGGCGGAAGGGGGCCGGGCCCTGCTCGGTCAGCAGGCCGGCGAGCCGGTTGCGGACCGTCCTGCCGGTCCAGTACGTGCGGGCGTAGTCGAAGACCAGGACGTCCGGGTCGGAGGTGTCCTTCAGCCGGTCGGCGATGTCCCGGAGCGCGCCCGGGGTCATGCTGTCGTCGCCGTCCAGGAAGAGCAGATAGTCGCCCCTCGCCCGCTCGATCCCCGCGTTGCGGGCCCGCCCGAACCCCGCGTTCTCCGTCAGGTGCAGTGGCCGGACCCGGGGGTCACGGGCGGCGAACTCGTCGATGATCGCACCGCACCCGTCGGGTGAGCAGTCGTCGACGGCGATCACCTCGAGGTCTGTGTACGACTGTTCCAGCACGGATGTGAGGCAGTCCTGGAGGTACGCCTGAACCTTGTACGCGGGGACGATGACACTGAACCGGGGCAAGGGGCATCCAAGGGATCGGCGCGGGCATACTGCCCGGAAACGGCCGATGGGGTGGTTTGGTTACGCCGGATGCGGCATGTGGGGGAACGCGGACGGAAACCCCGGGTGAACGGCGAGGGGTGGACCGGTCGTGAACGGCGAGGGGTGGACCGGTCGTGAACCGCGAGGGGTGGACCGGCCGTCGGTCCACCCCTGAACCTCCGTGCGGCAGGGACTACTTGACCGCCCCCGCCATGACGCCCGACACGAACTGCCGCTGGAACGCGAAGAACACGGCCAGCGGGATCACCATGGAGATGAACGCGCCCGGCGCCAGGACGTCGATGTTGTTGCCGAACTGTCGTACCTGCGTCTGGAGCGCCACCGTGATCGGCTGGGTGCCCGACTTGGTGAACACCAGCGCGACCAGCATGTCGTTCCACACCCACAGGAACTGGAAGATGCCCAGGCTCGCGATCGCGGGACCGCCGAGCGGCATCACGACCCGGGCGAACAGCCGCAGTTCGCCCGCGCCGTCGAGGCGGGCGGCCTCCAGCAGCTCCCGGGGGATCTCCGCGAAGAAGTTCCGCAGCAGGAACACCGCGAAGGGCAGCCCGAAACCCGTGTGGAAGAGGACCACGCCGAAGACCGTGCCGAACAGGCCGATCCTCCCGAACAGCTCGGCGATGGGGATCAGCGCCACCTGCACGGGGACGACCAGCAGGCCGACCACGCCCAGGAACCACCAGTCGCGGCCCGGGAACTCCATCCAGGCGAAGGCGTAGCCCGCGAGGGAACCGATCACCACGACCAGGATCGTGGCCGGCAGGGTGATCAGGACCGTGTTCACCAGGGAGTTGGTGATGTCGCTGTTCTCCAGGAGCTTCTGGTAGCTCTCGAAGGTCAGTTGCGACGGTTGGCTGAAGACCTTCCACCACCCGGACGCGCTCATGTCGGCCGGCTTGCGCAGCGAGGCCAGCAGCAGACCGACCGTCGGCACCAGCCAGAACAGGCCGACCAGGATGAGGAAGACGCGCACCAGACCGCCGCCGACACCCTCCGCGAGCCGCGCCCCGAGGGAGCGTTTCGCCGTGACGACGGTGAGGGGCGCCATGTGTGCCGGACTGCCGGCCCGCGTCGTCATCGCCGCACCTCCCGCCTGAGCCTGCGGATGTTGAACAGCATCACCGGGACGACGAGCAGCAGGAGGAACACCGCAATCGCGCTCGCGATGCCCGGCTGGTCCTCCGAGAAGCCCTTGCGGTACAGCTCCAGGGCCAGGACGTTCGCGTCGCCCTGGGACGAGCCCGGCGGGATGATGAACACCAGGTCGAAGACCTTCAGCACGTTGATCATCAGCGTGACGGTGACGACCGCGAGTACGGGTGCCAGCAGCGGCACGGTGACCCGGCGGAAGACCTGCCACTCGTTCGCGCCGTCCACGCGCGCCGCCTCCAGCAGCTCCCGCGGCACGCCCGCGAGACCCGCGGCGATCAGGACCATCGCGAAACCCGCCCACATCCATACGTACGCGCTGATGACGGCGGGGGTGACGAGCGCCGGGCCGAGCCAGTCGACGCCGTTGTACGGCTCCCTGAAGTTGCTCGCCGGAAGCCGCAGCCGGGCCCCGTCGGCGGCGGCCGGGAGCGTGAACGTGCCGTCGTCCGCGGCCTGGGCGGAGGCGACGACCTTGCCGTCCTTGACCGCCTCGATCCGCATGCCCGCATAGCCCTGTTCGGACGGGTCGACGGCGCCGAGCCGCCCGACGCCCTTGCCGCGGGTGAAGTCCTGCCAGGTCACGCCGGTGATCTTCCCCGGCTCCGGCTTCGCCCGGACCGCCCTCTTCGCGTTCTTCGGCATCTGGTCGGGGGCGACGCCCACCAGGGGGAGCGCGACCGACTGGCCCGTGTGCACGGTCGCGGCGGTGATGAACCCGCCCAGGTCGGGCTCCAGGGGCGACTGACGGCCCGCATGGGCCTTCGGGAAGGCGGAGGACCGGACGAAGGTGTCGTGGACGCCCACCCACACCGCGTTGGCCACGCCCTTGCCGGGGTCCTGGTCGTACACCAGCCGGAAGATGATCCCCGCGGCGAGCATCGAGATCGCCATCGGCATGAAGACGACCAGCTTGAACGCCGTGCCCCAGCGCACCCGTTCGGTCAGTACCGCGAAGATCAGACCGAGCGCGGTCGAGACGGCCGGTGCGAACACCACCCAGATGATGTTGTTCTTCAGGGCGGTACGGATGCCGTCGTCCGTGAACAGGGCCTTGTAGTTGTCGAATCCGGCGAAGGAGTCGCCGGGCCGGTTGAGGAAGCTGCGGATCAGCGAGTACCCGATCGGGTAGACCACGAGCGCGCCGAGCAGCACCAGGGCGGGCAGCAGGAACAGGGCTGCCACGGTCCTGCGGGTGCCGGTCACGCTCCTGCGCGTACGGGCCTCGGGCGCCGGTGCGGCGCCCGAAGCCGTGACCGACGTCATCGTCGGCTCACTCCTCGCACGGACATGCCCGGCTCAGCTCCCGTACGCCTTCGCCGCGTCCGCCTCCAGCTTTGCCTGGGTGCCCGCGACGTCGATCGGGTTCTTCAGGAAGTCCTGGAGGTCCTTCCACTCGCCCTTGCCGGGTGTCCCGCCGAAAGCCTGCGGGGCCTGGTCGGACATGTCGAAGCGGAAGCTGTCGCCGGCCGCGATCAGCGCCCTGGCCATCTTCTGCTGCACCTCGTTCGGGTACGAGGACAGCGCCACCGACTTGTTCGGTGAGAGGTAGCCGCCGAGCTTCGCCTGGATCGTGGCCGCGTCCGGCGAGGCCAGGAAGGTGGCCAGGGCCTGGGCCGCCCTGGAGTCCTTCAGGATGACGGCCGCGTCGCCGCCGGTGACCACGGGTGCCTGGCCGCCTACGGCGGGGAACGGGAACACCTTGGCGTCCGTGCCGATCTTCGCCTTCGTCTCCCCGATGTTGACCTCGGCGAAGTCCCCCTCGAAGACCATGCCGGCCTTCGGCTGGTCACCGCCGGTGAACGTCTGGGTGACGGAGGCCGGGAACTCGGTCTGCAGCGCGCCGTTCGCGCCGCCCGCGATGTAGTCCTTCTTGCCCCAGATCTGGGCCAGCGTGGTGAGCGCGTCCTTCACGGACGGGTCCGTCCACTTGATCTTGTGCTGAGCGAGTTGGTCGTACTTGTCCGGGCCCGCCTGGGAGAGGTAGACGTTCTCGAACCAGTCGGTGAGGGTCCATCCGTCGGCGCCGCCGACGGAGAAGGGGGTGACCCCGGAGTCGTAGACGGCCCGGGCCGCCGCCAGCAGATCCTGCCAGGTCTTGGGTTCCTTGGCGCCCGCGCCCTCGAACGCCTTCGCGTTGTACCAGATCAGCGACTTGTTCGCGGCCTTGTAGTAGACGCCGTACTGCTTGCCGTCCACCTTGCCGATGTCCTGCCAGCCCTGTGAGTAGTTCTTGGCGAGCTCCGCCTCTGCCTCGGGGCCGAGGGGCTTGGCCCACTTCTTCTCGACGGCCTGCTTGATGGCGCCGGGCTGGGGGAGCAGCGCGACGTCCGGCGGCTGACCGCCGGCGATCTTCGAACCGAGGAAGTTGATGATCGGGTCCTGGGCGGCCACGAAGGTGACCTTGGCGCCGGTGCGCTTCTCGAACTCGGCGAGCACCTTCTTGAAGTTGGCCTGCTCGGCACCGGTCCAGACGGCGGAGACCTCCAGGCTCTGGCCGTTCAGCCGGGGGAGCACGACCGTGGCGCCGGTGTCCCGGCCGCCGTCGCTCGCCTTGTCGCTGCCGCTCTTGTTGTTGTCGCTGCTGCAACCGGTGAGTGCGAGGGCCCCGGCGGCGACGACGGCGGCGGCCACGGCCCCTGTGGCTCGGCGGGTCCGGTGGGTGGGGTGCGTGGGGTGCTTCGGCGACTTGCGTGTACGAAGAGTGCTGTGCATCACTGCCCCGTTCTTCGTTCCTCGTCGAACGTGCGGACGCTGTCCCGTGCGCTCCGGTCTACGCGGGGTCGTTCGGGGCGGCAAGAGCGCCTGCGGTGTCAACCGGTCGATCGTGACCGCGTCGTGACGTTCGGTGAGGGTGGCGGACCGAAGCGCCGCGTGGCACGGGCCTGGGGCCGGGATCCCGGCGTTACAGCAGCGAAGGCACCTCCGTCGCCGACACCGAACGGGCCGCCCTCTCCAGCGCGCTCGCCAGCAGGGCCAAGTCCGTGGGCCCGTTTCCGAGTTCGCGGACGGGGCGACGGGCCGGGGGATCGCCCATGCGGTGCCACTCCAGGGGCACGACCGTGGGGCGGAGCGTGGCCGTGCGGGGGATGCGACCGGTGATCCGCCCGCCCTGGAACGGTGCCACCCTGCCGTCCGGCCGGGTCAACCGCCCACGCCCGGGGGCCGGTTCGTCGGGACCCGACGCCGCCGCCTCCAGGGCGATGCGGAGCGTGGCCGTGCGGGTCGGCTCCCACTGTGCGGTCCGGCCGCCCGGGTCCGAGGCGGCGACGAGGTGCACCCCGAGCCGTTGCCCGTCCCTGGCCACCGCCTCCAGCGCCCGTACGACCGAGCCGGCCGCCGGGCGGCCCGGCGAGCCCAACGCCGGGGACAGCAGCGCGTCCAGGTCGTCGACCAGCACCACCAGCCGTGCCAGCGGCGGCCCCGCCTCCGCTCGTTGCCGAGCCGCCGGGGGCCGCAGCCGCAGCGTGGCGCTCGGCGGGGTGTCGAGGTCGCCCGAGGCCGTACTCCCCGACCGCTGCGGCACCATCCGGCCGGACACCTCCCGCTGGGTGTGCCATTCCGCGAAGCCGAGCCGCCCCAGCAACTCGGCCCTCCGCTTCAGCTCGGCACTCAGCGACTGCGCGAACTCCCGCATGCGCACGGGGTCGTTGGCCGCGAGATGCGTGGTGACGTGCGGCAGGTCCGTACAGACCCGCAGACCGTCCCCCGCGGTGCCGCCCTGCGCCCCGCAGTCACGGCCGTCGACGAGCACGATTGCGAGCCGGTCCGGGCGGTCGGCCGCCGCGAGCGACGCCGCGATGGAGCGCAGCAGCTCCGTACGACCGCTGCCGGGCGGTCCCTCGAGGAGCAGGTGCGGCCCCTCGGCGGTGAGGTCCAGGGACACCGGACCGCGCGGACCGGCGCCGAGCACCGCCGAGGCACGTCCGCCCGGCGACTCCGTGTCGTCCGCCGCGTCCGCCCACCGGGCCATCAGTGAGGCCGGGGTGGCCCGCGCCAGGCCCAACTCGTCCAGCAGCCGTGCCGCCTGGGGCAACGGCGCCGACACGCGCGCGTGCCGGTCCCCGCCACCATCCGGCCGCAGCGGAGCGAGCGCCCTCGCGAACCGCTCCGCCCACGCCGGGGAGACCGCGTCCACGGCGGCGACCGTGCCGTTGCCCACCGGAGCCCGGAGCCCCCGCGCGGCGTCCCCGCCCTCGCCCGGCGCGACCCGCAGTAGCCGCAGCGCCGTCGCCACATCGCCGCACAGCAGCGCGACGGCCCCGCACTCCCGGAACACCGGTGAGGCCGCGCACGCCGCGTCGTATGTCTCCGTCACCGGGCAGGCGGGAGAGGCGGTGGGGGCCTCGGCCAGGCAGACGACATGGATCCCGGCCCGCGCTCCCTCCTGCGCCAGCCGCACGACGGACTCGCGCACATCGGCGCCGCCGGGGTCCCCGTCCACGACCACCACGGTGTACGGACCCGGGAAGGCGCCGTCGGCCGGGTGCTCGTCCCGCGCCCAGGAGGGGCGGCGGGCGGCACCTCGTGCGGGAGACCCGGAGGACCCGGCGAGCCCGGAGGGCCCGGCAGGCCCTGCAGGACCCGGAGGTCCGGAAACCTCGGTGGTACGGGAAATGCCGGACGGCGCGGAGGGGACGCTCGGCGGCGTGCCCGCGGTCGCGCTCGGCGGGCGTATGTCCGTCGGACGGCCCGTGGCGGTGCCGGGGCCCTCGCCGGTCATGCCGGTCATGCCGGTCATGCCGGTCACGGCAGTCGTGCCCGTCACATCGCTTGCGCCGGTCACATCGGTCCCACCCGTTACGCCGGTCACGCCCGTCGTGCCCGTGCGGCCGTCGGGGTCCGTCAGCCGGTCCTCGAGGCGGCGCAGAAGCTCCTCCGTGCGGGCCGTCGCCTGTTCGCGGTCGTACGCCAGCAGGAGCCGGCAGTCCTGGCCGTGGGCCGGGCGCAGATGCGGGAGCCAGCCCAGCCAGGCCCAGTCGGCGGTGCGCTGCTCCAGCGGGCGCGAGCGGTCGGCGCTGATCAGGACCAGCTCCAGCGTGTCGGGGGAGTGCAGCGCGGCCAGCTGCGCCACCACCGCGCGCGCCAGCCCGGCCAGCCGCGCGCGGGGCCCCGCCAGGCCGAGCGCACCGGCTTCGCGCAGTCCGGCGGTCACCGGCACGGCAGGCAGCAGCGACCCGTCCGGGCCGGGCCGGTCCGCCGTGCCCAGCCGCACGGTGAGCGCCTCGGGGTGTCCGGGGCCCCGCTCCCACAGCCGCGGCCCGGGGCCCAGCGCGGCCAGCAGCAGCGATGCGGGGTCCGGCCATTTCTCCGGGGCCCGGGCGACGGGGGGCCCGGGCGTCCGCGTAGCCAGGTCGTCGTGGGCGTCCAGGCCGGGACCGGCCTGCTCGCCGCGGGCCCCGGTCAGCCGCCGTGCCCAGGCCGTGAAGCCGCCGCGCCTGCGCACTCCCGGCGGAACGTCCGTCCCGCGCGGCGGGGTGCCCTTGCGCGTGCCCGCGTCGGCCGTGCCCCCGTACGCCGGGGTCCGGTCCTCGGTCCGCGGGGTGCCGCCCTGCCCCGGCGGGACCGGCATGGGGAAGGGCGGCTCGACGGGCCCGTGCTCCTGTGCTCCGGGGACCACTCCGCCGGAGGCGCCCCAGCCGGTGACGCCGAAGCCGTGATGGGTGTCGCCGGAGGCGTGTCCCCGGGCGCCGCCCTCCGCCGCGGGACGCCCGTCCCGGGGGCCGGGCTGGGAGCCGTGTCCCTCCCGGGGCGTGCCCCGGGAGGGGGGCCCGGCCTCGGTGCCGTCGTCCGTGCCAGGGGTCCCGGCCGCGCCCGGTCCCGGGACGCTGCCCGCGCGTGCGTCCGGCACGGTCGCCGCCCGCGTCGCAACCGCCGGACCTTCCCGAACCTCCGCGTCGAGGACCCGTACATGTCCCTCTCCGTCCGGCGCCGTCCCCACGGATCCGGCCGCGCCGGGCGGGGACAGCCGCAGGGCCGATTCGCCGAGGCGCAGCAGGGCGCCCCGGGGGAAGCGCACCGGGTGGCCGGTCACCCGCCTGCCGTCGAGCACGGTGCCGTTCGTGGAGCCGAGGTCGGCGACCGAGACGCGGCCGTCCGCGGCGACCGTGATCTCGCAGTGCAGCCGGGAGACGTCCGGGTCGTCCAGCGGGACGTCCGCGTCGGCGGAGCGGCCTATGCGGATCGCACCGCCGTGCAGCAGATGGACGCCGCCCGCGTCCGGGCCCGCGACCACATGCAGCTGGGCCGCGTCCTCGTCCGGCTCGGGGCCCGGCTCCGCCGGGGCGCCCAGCGTCAGCACCGCGCCGTCGAGCAGCGGTGGCTCGCCGAGCGTGCACCTCTGGGTGTCCAGTCGCTCCACGCCCGCGTACAGCACCACGGGACCGTCGCCCGCCCCGACCGCCGAGGCCAGGCCCGAGGCCACCGCCGCCAGCGCCGTCCCGGCGGGCGCGGTGACCAGCACGTCGCAGCTCGCGGCGCGCGCCCGTGACTCCGGGGGCGGGCCCAGGGGGTCTACGACGGTCAGCCGGATCTGCATCGCCGTCAGCGGTCCCTTCTGCGCGGCACCCGCGGACGGGGCCGGGGCCGCGCCGCGGTCCCCCACCGCGACTTCCCCCACCGCACACGAGCACATCGGCCAGTACGGGATGCATCCTCGCACCTGCCACCGACAGCGTGCCTGCCGCCCGGCGCCAAGTGATCTTGATTGGTCGGCTCTGCCCGTAAAAGTGCCTGACCAGTGGCCGACCGGTGTCCGCTTGGGACCGGTCTTGAGATCGGTCACGCCCGGGTCGGGCAACCAAGTGCACCGAAGGGAGCGTCTTCTCATCGAACACGTACGGGGACCGCGTACGTAACCTCACATGCGAAGCACGGCGAATGACGTACGGACCCACGGGAACGGCGTACCGGACGGGCAACGGCGAGGCGCCCACCGACGTCCACCCCCGTGAACAGGCGCAGCGGACGCACAGGCTGTCGACAGCCCGGTGCCAGGTTCCGCGGCACTACAGTGGGTCGGAACACCTGTACCACGGTGGACCGACCAGGCAAGCAAGCAGCAGGGAGCGCATGACGTGCGGCCGGTAGGCAGCAAGTACCTGCTCGAGGAGCCGCTCGGACGCGGCGCCACGGGCACCGTCTGGCGAGCCCGCCAGCGTGAGGCCGCGGGCGCCGAGGCTGCCGTCGCGGGACAGCCCGGCGAGACCGTCGCGATCAAGGTCCTCAAGGAGGAGCTGGCGAACGACGCGGACGTCGTGATGCGGTTCCTGCGGGAGCGGTCCGTCCTGCTCCGGCTGACCCACCCGAACGTCGTGCGGGTACGGGACCTGGTGGTCGAGGGCGATCTGCTGGCGCTGGTCATGGACCTGGTCGACGGCCCCGACCTGCACCGCTACCTCCGTGCCAACGGCCCCTTCTCGCCCGTCGCCGCGGCCCTGCTCACCGCGCAGATCGCCGACGCGCTGTCCGCGAGCCACGCCGACGGCGTCGTGCACCGCGATCTGAAGCCCGCGAACGTGCTGCTCGAGCAGCATGACGGCCAGATGCACCCGATGCTGACCGACTTCGGCATCGCCCGGCTGGCCGATTCCCCGGGCCTCACGCGCACACACGAGTTCGTGGGTACGCCCGCGTACGTGGCCCCCGAGTCGGCCGAGGGCCGCCCGCAGACCTCCGCCGTCGACATCTACGGCGCAGGCATCCTGCTGTACGAGCTGGTCACCGGGCATCCCCCGTTCTCCGGCGGTTCCGCCCTCGAGGTGCTCCACCAGCACCTGAGCGCCGAGCCGCGCCGCCCCTCCACCGTCCCCGACCCGCTGTGGACGGTCATCGAGCGCTGTCTGCGCAAGAGCCCCGAGCAGCGGCCCAGCGCCGAGAACCTGGCCCGGGGCCTGCGGGTCGTCGCCGAGGGCGTCGGCGTGCACGCGAGCGCCGCGCAGATCGCCGCCGCCGAGGGCGTGGGTGCGCTGCTCGCGCCGGACCCGGCCCCGGCCGCCGTCCCCGGCTCCGCCGACCCCACGCAGGTCCTGCCGCACGGCGCGGGCGCGTACGACCCGAACGCGGCGACCAGCGTCCTGCCGCACACCTCGGCCGGCCCCGCGGGCGCGGCGGACCCCACCTCCGTCCTGCCCAGGAACGGAGCGGCCGAGCCGACGACCGTGATGCCGCCGGTACCTCAGCACCAGCCCGGTGGACAGCCGGGGCCGGAGGAGCCGCACCCCTGGCAGAACCAGTTGCGCGCCGCCCGCGACCGCAACGAACAGACGCAGGTCCAGACCTACCTCGACCCCGGCGAGGACCCGCTGCGCCGCCGCCCGCAGCGGCAGGTCGCGCGCCCGCAGCCGCGGCAGCAGCAGCCCGCGTCCGGGTACGGCCATCCGCGGCAGCAGCCCCAGCAGTACGCGCCCCAGCGGCAGCAGTACGCGCCTCCGCAGCCGTATGCGCCCGCGCCGGCCCCGCGTCCGGCGCGCGAGCCGCGTCCACCGCGGCAGCGCAGCGCCAACCCGATGAAGATCCCGGGACTCGGCTGCCTGAAGGGCTGCCTGTTCACGATCCTCATCCTGTTCGTCGCCGGGTGGCTGGTCTGGGAGTTCAGCCCGCTGCAGCACTGGATCGGTACGACCAAGTCGTACTGGACGATGCTGAGCGACTGGTTCGACAAGGTGAGCGGGTGGATCGGGAAGCTCAACGGGAAGTGACAGGGGGCCCGGCGGCCCAAGAACACTCCGAGCCTGGGGATTTGTCGACATCTGACGGGTGATTTCCGTCTCGGCGGTGAAGGTTGACCCTTCGGACGCGTAGTTTTGTCGACCGGGGTTCCTGCAGCCCGCGGCGTCAGCCGCCGGCATCGCGGCCCCGGAACGGCGCAGCGTCGGCAACACGCGTCCCCAGTAGGAGCAGCCTTGGCACGGAAGATCGGCAGCCGGTACACCGCGAACCAGATCCTGGGACGGGGAAGCGCCGGCACGGTGTGGCTGGGCGAAGGGCCGGAGGGGCCCGTCGCCATCAAGCTGCTGAGGGAGGACCTCGCGTCCGACCAGGAGCTCGTGGGCCGCTTCGTCCAGGAGCGCACGGCGCTGCTGGGGCTCGACCATCCGAACGTGGTGTCCGTACGCGACCTGGTGGTCGACGGCAACGACCTGGCGCTGGTGATGGACCTCGTCCGGGGCACCGATCTGCGCACCCGTCTGGACCGCGAGCGCCGCCTGGCGCCCGAAGCGGCGGTGGCGATCGTGGCGGACGTGGCCGAGGGGCTCGCGGCGGCGCACGCGGCCGGGGTCGTGCACCGGGACGTGAAGCCCGAGAACGTCCTGCTGGACATGCAGGGGCCGCTGGGCCCGGGCGGCGCGCACCCGGCGCTGCTGACGGACTTCGGAGTGGCGAAGCTGATCGATTCGCCGCGCCGCACCCGCGCGACGAAGATCATCGGGACCCCCGACTACCTGGCCCCGGAGATAGTGGAGGGCCTGCCGCCGAGGGCGGCGGTGGACATCTACGCGCTGGCGACCGTGCTGTACGAGCTGCTGGCCGGCTTCACGCCGTTCGGCGGCGGCCACCCGGGCGCGGTGCTGCGCCGCCATGTCACGGAGACGGTGGTGCCCCTGCCCGGCATCCCGGAGGAGCTGTGGCAGCTGATCGTGCAGTGTCTGGCGAAGGCGCCGGCATCGCGGCTGAGGGCGTCGGAGCTGGCGGCGCGACTGCGGGAGCAGCTGCCGCTGCTGCACGGGATGCCGCCGCTGGACGTGGACGAGCCGGACGCGGAGGCTGCCGAGGAGGCGCCCGAGGCGGCGGTGCCGGGAGAGCCGACGGAGGCACGGGTGCGCCGGGGGGCGGTGCCGCTGGTGCCGGGGGCGAAGCCGGACTCCAACCGCGACACGCACACCTCGATGCGGGTGCCGGGGCCGGACGAGCTGGCGGGCGGCGCCCGGGGCACCGCCCGTGCGCCCCGGGCGACGGGAGCCCCCCGCCCCGGCTCCGCCCGCCACCGGGCCC
>NZ_LBMW01000087.1 GCF_026168105.1 Streptomyces hygroscopicus | reverse complement strand
TCGGCTCGAGCCCGCGACGACGGACCCCCGCCCGCCGCTGCCGCCCGCGGCAGCCCGCAGACTGGCCATGCTGCTGTCCGGCCGCCCCGGCCATGGCGGTGACGGCCGCCGGGGAGCCGCCCCCGACCTCATGGAGCTGCTGCCGCAGTGGCTGTCCCTGGCCGAGGAACGCGGCTTCGCGCCGCCCCCGGAAGCTCTCCCCGCGCTCCTGGACGCGGCTCGCGGCCGTACGGATCTGCGGCCCGCGGCGCTGGCCTTCGCCGGCCCGCGCGCACTGTGGCTGGCCCGGCTGAACCCGGACTGGCGCTTCGCTCTGCGCTCCGCGCCCGGCGGTGGATCCGAACTGCCGTCACCCGACGACCCGGACGGCATCCAACGTCTGTGGCAGGAAGGCCTGTTCGCCGAACGGGTGGCGCTGCTCGGCGCGCTCCGCGCGCGCCGACCGGCCCTCGGCCGGGAACTGCTGGCCTCCACTTGGGCGTCGGAGCGGGCCGAGGACCGACTGATGTTCCTCGACTCGCTCCGCACAGGACTGGAGTCCGCGGACGAGCCCTTCCTCGAGCAGGCGCTGTCCGATCGGAGCCGCAATGTGCGGGCGACAGCGGCGGAGTTGCTGTCCAGACTGCCGGAATCCGCCCTGGCGGGACGGATGGCGGCGCGTGCGGCGGCCTGTGTGGCCGTCGATCCCACCCGGGGGGAGCCGACGCTGGTGGTCGAGGCGCCGCACGAGTGCGATCCCGGCATGGAACGCGACGGCGTGGTGCCGAGACCGCCGACGGGGCGCGGCGAACGGTCGTGGTGGCTGGGCCAGTTGTTGGAGGCGACACCGCTCGCCTCCTGGACGACGCGACTCGGCGGCCGTACGCCGGAGGAGATCGTCGCGC
This sequence comes from Streptomyces hygroscopicus, assembly GCF_026168105.1. Classification (GTDB taxonomy): domain Bacteria; phylum Actinomycetota; class Actinomycetes; order Streptomycetales; family Streptomycetaceae; genus Streptomyces; species Streptomyces hygroscopicus_D. The sequence goes on along the minus strand of NZ_LBMW01000087.1, from coordinate 14,551 downwards.
TGCCGGTGGCGGACGACTGGCGGGGCGAATTGCACGCGGCCTGGTGCCGGGCGGCGGTACGGCAACGGGACCCCGGCTGGTCCCGGGCCCTGCTCGGACCCCCGTCGGCGCCGGAGGCCGGGGGCCCAGGGGCGGTGTCGCTGGCGGAGCGGTCGAAGCTGCTGTCGACGCTGGGCGCTCGGGAACGGGCCGACTGGGTCGCCGGGTTCATCGCGACACACGGACTGTCGGAGGCGTTCCAGCTCCTCGGAGCGTGCGCGGTCCCATGGGCCGCTCCCCTCGGCCGGGCGGTGGTGGACGCGCTCAACATCGCTCGGGACGCGGGCAGTTATCCGTGGAGCTTCAGCGGGGTGATGGGGCTGGCCGAACGTTGCCTCGACCCCGCCGAGGCGAGCCGTCTGGAGTCGCTGACGGCGATACCCGACGAGCCGGAGGACGCGTCACCGGGGGCGGGCGGCTACTGGGCGGAGGCGTTCCAGCGCCTGACGACGACGCTGCGGCTGCGTGCGACGATGCGGGAGGAGTTGGGACCGTAGAGCGGGGTGCTCGGCGGACCTGGGGTGCGCCAGATGCTCCCGCCGGGTGTCCGAAGCCGGGTGTCCGAAGCCAGGTGTCCGAAGCCAGGTGTCCGAAGCCAGGTGTCCGGAGCCGGGTGTCCGGAGCCGGGTGTCCGAAGCCAGGTGTCCGGAGCCGGGATGCCGCCTGGGGCACACCCCCGGCCCCTGTATCGGCCTGCGTCCCCCGTATCGGCCTGCGTCCGCCGCATCCGCCGCATCGGCCGCGTCCTCGTCCGCGAATCCCGGACCGGCTGGAGATGCCCTGCGTCGGCCGCTTGTGCACCCTCACCACGTACCTTGCGACGTACCTCGCGACCGTCGACCGCCCTGGGCGAAACGGCGTCCCCGCGCCGGCGCTACGCCTCGGCCGGCTGCCGCACGTTCGCCCGGACCCAGTCCACGATCGACGCGGTGGTCGCGCCGGGGGTGAAGATCTCCGCGACGCCCTTCTCCTTGAGCAAGGGGATGTCCCCCTCGGGGATGATCCCGCCGCCGAAAACGAGGATGTCCTGCGCGTCCCGCTGCTTCAGCAGCTCGATCACCGCCGCGAACAGTGTGTTGTGCGCGCCGGACAGGATCGACAGCCCGATCGCGTCGGCGTCCTCCTGAATCGCCGTGTCGACGATCTGCTCGGGGGTCTGGTGGAGCCCGGTGTAGATGACCTCCATACCCGCGTCGCGCAGCGCCCGCGCGATCACCTTGGCCCCGCGATCGTGACCGTCGAGCCCCGGCTTGGCCACCACCACGCGGATCGGACCGGCTGCCACACCCATCACTGCCTCCATGAAGCGTCTACTCCACCCTGTACCGATGCAGCGCTCTGCCGCCACATCACCGCATCGGCGGACACGCGGACCACGCGATCGGCTCGGTCCGCGCAGACCACGCCCACCGCCACTCCACGCCTCACCGCACGGGCGCCCCGCGCCGCACCGACCGGGGAAGTGAACGAACGTTATCGCCAGCATCCCGCAACCGGCAGTTTCGCGGTGGCGACCGAGGGGGAAATCACACAATGGGACACGTTCGCCGCGCAGGGTCTCCCCTCCTCGCGGCACGCGCCGCAGCACCAGCGGCTCGCGCGCCGTGGACTGAGGGGATCGTGCGCAAGGAGAGCCGCAACGAGGCGGCCGCACCAGCGCTCCGGCAGCAGGGCGTGGTGGGGCTCACCGACGAAAGGAATGCAAGGGCACGACAGCGGGGAGCCACACCCGTACGAGGAGGACGGGAACCACGCCACAGGACGGACGGGATCGCGTCATTACGACGAAAAGGCGACCGTCACGTCACCGGCGTCGCACGCGCCGCATCCGCGGCACGGCCGTACCCGCGGTAGCCGCCCCCGCAGGTAACCGTCGTCACGGCTTTCCATGAGGGCACACGGGGGACAGAGGCGTCCTCGCGTGCGCCGACGGGAGGTCGGCCATGAAGGTCACCAGGGCAGTCGAGCCCCTTCTTCCGCTCTGCCAGTGCCTGTTTCCCACCAGGCTGGCCGGGCTCTCCATGGCTCTCCTGAAGGCGACCGCCCTGGAGCTCGCGATCCTCGCCGGGCATGTGCTGCTCTACCCCTCGGGCATCATCCAGGAGCGTCGTTCCGCCCCGCTCCCGCCCCCTCCGGACACCGCCACGCTGCCCACCAAGGCCAAGCCCCCGGTCGTCCTCCTCCACGGGTTCATCGACAACCGCTCGGTGTTCGTCCTGCTGCGCCGCAACCTCGCCCAGCACGGCCGTCAGCACATCGAGTCACTCAATTACTCTCCGTGGACCTGGGACATACGTACCGCCGCCCAGCTGCTCGGTCGGCACATCGAGGAGATCTGCGAACGCACCGGCCAGCCGCAGGTGGACATCGTCGGACACAGCCTGGGCGGCCTGATCGCGCGGTACTACGTGCAGCGCCTCGGCGGCGACCTCCACGTCCGTACGCTCGTCACCCTGGGCACCCCGCACTCCGGCACCAGGGTGGCGCCGCTCGCCAACGCGCACCCGATCGTCCGCCAGATGCGCCCCGGCTCCGAGCTGATCGAGGAACTGCGTGCTCCGGCCCCCGACTGCCGTACGCAGTTCGTGAGCTTCTGGAGCGACCTGGATCCGCTGATGGATCCTCTGGAGACAGCCTGCGTGGAGCACCCCGACCTGCTCGCGCGGAACATCCGGGTGAGCGGCATCGGCCACCTGGCCCTGCCGGTGCATCCCGCGGTCGCGGCCGGGATCCGGCAGGCACTCGACCTCGAGCAGCCGGGAGCACCCGCCTCCGCGCACGCCGACGGTCTGACCGTGGCGTGATCCCACGGCGCCCACCGTCCGGCGCCGAGCAGGGCAACGCCGGCATGGCCGCCGATGACTCCGGTACAGCCACGCAAGGCCCCCGGCGTAGCCACGCAAAACCCCGGCACAGCTGCGAAAGTGCTCCGGCGCACCTACGCAAGATGCCCCGCACAGCCACGGGAAGAGTCCCGGCACAATTCCGATACCGCCACCCCACAGCTCCCGGACACCCGCACACCGTCGAACGTTCATCGAACGAAGAGCCAAAGCCGTGGCCGGGACCGCCGAAACACGGCTGATTGCCCTTTTCCTGCCCACGGGAAACCTGCCGAAGATTGTCGCGCCCGCATACCGCCGGGTACAGTCACCGCACTGCTCTGCCAGCCCCTGCTGTCGAGGCGAAAGAGAAGTCGGTGAACGACCGTCACCCGTCGGGGACTGCAACTCCCCCGGCTCCGGCCCCCGATGCCGCCCCGGCGCCCTACGCGTCGTACGGCGGACAGGACGGCCGCTACGGTGACTTCACGACGTACGCCGACCCCTACGCGACCGCTTTCGACACCGGCAGCCACGCGACCTCGGCCTTCACGAGCGACCCGCTCTTCGGTGACCTCCCGGGCAACGGTTCGACCGGTTCGTACGACGCCGGCCAGTGGTCCACCGGAAGCCACCACACGTTCGGCACCGGCACGCATCAGTCGCTGAACTACGACCCCTACGCCGCCCAGCATCACGCCGCGTTCGACACCGGCGTCCATGACACGACGGCCTGGGCGGCCGGCTATCAGCAGCTCGCCGGTATCCCCGCCCAGGCACCGCCCGCCGACGCCACCGGGCAGTGGGACGCGCACGCCTGGCCGGATGCCGGCCAGTCGGCCGGGCACACCCAGCAGTGGGACTGGGGCACGCAGACCTTCGACACGAGTGCGTACGACGCCACGCAGTGGAACTCGGGCGGCACCGCCGAGCACGACACGCACAGCCGGTCCACGGCGACGGAGACGGCGCCCACGACGTCCGTCTTCGAGCATTTCGGCTCCGGGGCCTTCGACCAGCAGGCGACGACCGCATTCGACGAGCACCCGGCGACCACCTCGTTCAACCTGGCGGAGCCCTTCGACCAGCAGGCCACCGCCACCTTCGAGCCGCTTCCGTACGAGCAACACGCCACCGATGACACCGGCTTGGGGGGCGGCGCCGGTGGGACCTCCGACGACACCCCGCTGCTCGAGGACCAGGAAGAGATCACCCCGCTCCCGGCCTCGCGTCCCGCCTCCCGTGCCGCCGGTCGCTCCCGGCGCCGTAGCCCGGCGAAGCGTTCCGCGCTGCTGACGGTCGCCGTCCCGTCGGTCTGCGTGATGGGGGTCGCCGGGATCGCGGCAGCGTCCGTCGGCGTGGGCGGCGGCAAGAACACGACGGCCGGCGCGACTCCGGTGAAGCCGTCCGCCGCCAACAACAAGCTGGACTCCCAGCTCGAGAGCCTCTCCGCGGGCGCCAACGACTTCGCCGGCCGAGCGAGCCGCACGCAGGAACGCATCGACCTCAAAGCTCAGCAGGTGGCCGACAAGAAGAAGGCGGCGGCGGAGGCCGCCCTGAAGGAGCGGATGCGTCCCAAGTTCGTCCTGCCGGTCACCCAGCGAGGGCTCAGCGCCTACTTCGGCCAGGCGGGCGTCAACTGGATGTCCGTGCACACCGGTATCGACTTCCCGGTCGCGTACGGCACAACCGTGATGGCCGCGACCGATGGCACCGTGCAGACGAAGTGGAACAGCGCGTACGGCAACATGATGATCGTGACCGCCAAGGACGGTACGGAGACGTGGTACTGCCACCTCTCCAGCTACCAGGTCCCCTCCGGTACCACCGTCAAGGCGGGACAGCCGATCGCGTACTCCGGCAACTCGGGCAACTCGACCGGCCCGCACCTGCACTTCGAGGTGCGGCCGAACGGCGGTGCCGCGATAGACCCGCTGCCGTGGCTGCGCAGCCACGGGCTGGACCCCACCTGACCGAATCGCCGTGATCAACTCGGCGTGATCACATGCCGGGAAAGCCCCCGCCTTTCGGCGGGGGCTCCGCTGTGCGGACTACAGCTTCTCCACCGGCGCGTACCGCAGCAGCAACCTCTTCGGCTTCGTGTCTCCGAAGTCGATGGTCGCCTCCGCGTTCGCGCCCGTGCCCTTCACACCGACGACGGTCCCCAGGCCGAACTGGTCATGCGTGACACGGTCGCCGACCGCCAGGGAGATGACCGGCTTCTCCGACGCACCGCCCCGGCGCGTGGCGAAACCGGACGCGCCCGCGGCCGAGGACCGCGACCGGGACGACGACAGCGAGGCCGCCACGCCGGAGACCGGACCCGCCACCCTGGGAGCGGCGGGCGCCCCCGTCCGCTTCCACTCCACGTGATGGTCCGGGATCTCCTCCAGGAAGCGGGAGGGCGGGTTGTACGAGGGCTGTCCCCAGGCACTGCGCAGGGCCGAACGCGTGAGGTACAGCCGCTCCCGGGCACGCGTGATGCCGACGTACGCCAGCCGCCGCTCCTCCTCCAGCTCCTTGGTCTGGCCGAGCGCGCGCATGTGCGGGAAGACGCCGTCCTCCATGCCGGTCAGGAAGACGACCGGGAACTCCAGACCCTTGGCGGTGTGCAGGGTCATCAGCGTGATGACGCCGCCGCCCTCCTCCTCGTCGGGGATCTGGTCGGAGTCGGCGACCAGGGCGACCTGCTCCAGGAAGTCGGCCAGCGTGCCTCCCGGGGCGGCAGCCCCTGGAGTCGCCGCGCCCTCACCGCGCTCCTGCTCGAACTCCAGGGCCACGGCGGCGAGTTCCTGGAGGTTCTCGATGCGGGTCTCGTCCTGGGGGTCCGTCGAGGCCTGCAGTTCGGCCAGATAGCCGGTCCGCTCGAGCACCGCCTCCAGGACCGTGGCCGGTCCGGCGCCCGACTCCACGATCGTCCGCAGGTCCTCCATCAGCGCGTTGAACCGCTTGACCGCGTTCGTCGAGCGCGCCGCCATGCCGTACGCCTCGTCCACACGGCGCAGCGCCTGGGAGAAGCTGATCTTCTCGCGCTGGGCCAGGGCGTCGATCATCGCCTCGGCCCGGTCGCCGATGCCCCGCTTCGGCACGTTCAGGATCCGCCGCAGCGGCACGGAGTCCTCCGGGTTCGCCAGCACCCGCAGATACGCCAGGACGTCCCGGACCTCCTTGCGCTCGTAGAAACGGACGCCGCCGACGACCTTGTAGGGCAGACCGACGCGGATGAAGACCTCTTCGAAGACACGGGACTGGGCGTTCGTACGGTAGAAGACGGCGACGTCACCGGCCTTCGCCTCGCCCCGGTCGGTGAGACGGTCTATCTCGTCGGCGACGAACTGGGCCTCGTCGTGCTCGGTGTCGGCGACATAGCCGGTGATCCGCGCGCCCGCACCCGCGTTGGTCCACAGGTTCTTGGGGCGGCGCGACTCGTTGCGCTCGATGACCGCGTTGGCGGCGCTCAGGATGGTCTGCGTGGAGCGGTAGTTCTGCTCCAGGAGGATCGTCGTGGCGTCGGGGTAGTCCTCCTCGAACTGGAGGATGTTGCGGATGGTGGCGCCGCGGAAGGCGTAGATCGACTGGTCGGCGTCGCCGACGACGCACAGTTCGGCGGGCGGGACGTCGTGCTCGCCGCCGGGCGGCACGTCGGCGGGGCGCTCGGAGGTGCCGACGAGCTCGCGCACCAGGGCGTACTGGGCGTGGTTCGTGTCCTGGTACTCGTCCACGAGCACATGGCGGAAGCGGCGGCGGTAGTGCTCGGCGACGTCCGGGAAGGCGCGCAGCAGGTTGACCGTCGTCATGATCAGGTCGTCGAAGTCGAGCGCGTTGGCCTCGCGGAGCCGCGACTGGTAGAGCGCGTACGCCTGGGCGAGGGTCTTCTCGAAGCCGTCGGATGCCTGGGCGGCGAAGTCCTCCTCGTCGATCAGCTCGTTCTTCAGGTTGGAGATCTTGGCGCTGAAGGACTTGGGCGGGAAACGCTTGGGGTCGAGGTCCAGGTCACGGCAGACGAGCGCCATCAGACGCTTGCTGTCGGCGGCGTCGTAGATCGAGAAGGAGGAGGTGAAGCCGAGCTTCTTGCTCTCTCGGCGCAGGATGCGGACGCAGGCGCTGTGGAAGGTCATCACCCACATCGCGTTCGCGCGCGGACCCACGAGCTGCTCGACGCGCTCCTTCATCTCGCCCGCGGCCTTGTTGGTGAAGGTGATCGCGAGGATCTGGCCGGGGTGCACGCCCCGCTCGGCCAGCAGATAGGCGATGCGGTGCGTGAGCACGCGGGTCTTGCCGGAGCCGGCGCCGGCGACGATGAGGAGGGGGGATCCGGCGTGCACGACGGCCGCGCGCTGGTTCTCGTTCAGCCCCTCGATCAGCGCCTGCGGGTCGATGACCGGGCGCGGCGCGCCATCGCGGTAGTGGCTGTCCCGCTCCGGCGGCACGTCGAACTTCCCGCCGAACAGATCGTCCGGAACCGGCTCCGGAGCGTGATCGTCATCGGGCGGCGGGGGCTCCTCCTCATGGGCCGGTGTGGCCTTGAGGTCCGCCAGGAAGCTGTCGTCAAAGAGGCTGCTCATCGCTCTCCGAGTCTAGGGCGCCGCACCGACAACCGGCCGCCGCCCGGAAAACTCGGCCGCCGGGGCGGGTCGGGGCCCCGCGGCCCTCCGGCGCCGACCGGGGTTCGCCACCTTCCGGGACCGCCCGGTGACCGGCGGCAATCGACCACACCGCACTCACCCCGCACCCGGGTCCCGCGGCACCACCGGAACCGGGCGGAGGACGCCACCGCGCCGGTTTTCGCCGAAAAATGGGCCAACTCATCCCAGACCCCGCCGCATTGACCACGCGCGACCGGGCCCCTCGCCAAGGTCACAAAAATGTATCGGGCATATCGCACATCAACCTTCACACGGGCCACACCAGTTGGCTACCGTTCCGGGCGGGCCGCACGACCCCCACCGGCGAAGGTCGCCGGGCCGCGCGGCCTCCGCCGAGTCCGGTGTGCACCCGTGGCAGCCGGAGCCGGGGACCCAACCGACCTTGGGGTGAATCGGCCAACAGCCCTGCGGGGCAGGGCCGTAGGGCATACCTTCCGGAAACACCCGCCCGAACCCGACAGCTAACTCGGTAGGCGGTGTACGGAAGGAGTCGCCTTTCATGGCGCCGCACCGCAAGGCGCGTCCCTCGGGCACGCGCATCGCAGGCATACGGACCCCCGCCCTCGCGACGGCCGCCCTCACCTCCGTGGCCCTGCTCTCCCAGACGGCCAACGCCGCCCCCTCCCCCGACGGCAGGCCGAGCGTCGAGGAGGTCGAGAAGAAGGTCGGCGACCTCTACCGCCAGGCGGAGTCGGCCACCGAGAGGTACAACGCGGCCGAGGAGAGGACGGCCACGCAGCGCAAGCGGGTCGACACGCTCCTCGACGACGTCGCCCGGCGCACGCAGAAACTCAACGAGGCGCGGGACGAGCTGGGCTCGTTCGCTGCCGCGCAGTACCGCACCGGGGCGGCGGCCCCCGACACGGCCACTTTCCTGCTGGCCGACACGCCTCAGGACTACTTCGACCAGACCCAGCTGATGAGCCGGCTCACCGGCCGCCAGAAGGAAGCGGTCGACCAGTACATCACCGACCAGGCCGCGACGATGAAGAAGCGGCAGGAGGCCGCCAGGAGCCTGCAGACACTCACCGAGTCGCAGCAGACGCTCAAGTCGACCAAGACGGACATCCAGAAGAAGCTCGCCACCGCGCGGCAGCTGCTGTCCGAGCTCACCGCACAGCAGAAGGCGCGGCTCGCCGCGATCGAGAAGAAGAAGCAGGAGGAGGCCCAGCGCCAGGCGGCGGAGTTGGCGCGACAGCAGGCGGCCCGGCAGCAGGCTGCCCAGCAGCAGGCTGCCCAGCAGCAGGCTGCGCAGCAGCAGTCGTCGCAGCCGTCGTCGGGCACCACGAGCGGCTCGTCGGGCTCCTCGGCCACGGACACCTCGTACGCGACGAAGGCGGCGAACGCCCTCGCGTTCGCCCGCGCCCAGATCGGCAAGCCCTACGTGTGGGGCGCGACCGGCCCCGAGTCGTACGACTGCTCGGGCCTGACCCAGGCCGCCTGGAAGGCCGCCGGGGTGACGCTCCCGCGCACCACGTACGACCAGGTCAACGTCGGTACGACAGTCTCGCTCGCCGACGCCCGACCCGGTGACCTGATCTTCTTCTACGACGACATCAGCCACGTCGGCATCTACATCGGCAACGGAATGATGATCCACGCCCCGAAACCGGGCGCGTACGTCCGTGAGGAGTCGGTGTACTACGGCGGCGCCTCGATCATCCACAGCGTGGTGCGGCCGGCCTGACGGCCGGACTGCCATTTCCGTGAAAGGCCCCACGCGCGCGTGGGGTCTTTCATGCGGCACGCGCGCGTGGGGTCTTTCATGCGGCACGCGCGCGTGGGGTCTTTCGTGCGGCACGCGCGCGTGGGGTCTTTCGTGCGGCACGCGCGCGTGGGGTTGTTTTCGGACTCCTGCGCGCGTGCCCCGTACGCAAGCTGAGCCCGCGTCCCTAGCATCGGGCGCATGTCAGGCACCTCCGCGCTCCGCACCTGGTGGGCGCAGCGTCCGCCCGCCACCGGGGCCGCCGTGTTGGCGACCGGCATCCTCTCGGTCGGGCTGCGCCTGACCGGGTACGACCTCCTGGCCGACGTCATCCTCGCCCTGGCCGCCCTCGCCTGGCTGGGCCTCGCAGCCGACATCAGCCTGCGGCTGCTGCGGGAACGCGACCGGTGGCTGGCCGAGGCGCGCTCCCCGGTCGCGCTCACCGCGGTCGCGGCGACGACCGTGCTGGGCACGGGGGTGTCCGCCCTCGGGGGACTGCAGCTCGCGGAGGCGCTCCTCGCACTGGCCGTCGCGCTGTGGGCCGTTCTGGTCCTCCTGGTCGTACGGAACTGGCGGCGCGGGATGTCCGGTGTGGTGTTCCTCGGATGCGTCGCGACGGAGGGCATCGCGGTGCTCGGGGCGGCGCTCGCCACGACGGTGGGGGTGGCGTGGCTCGCGCACACGGCGCTGGTGTTCTTCTGGCTCGGCCTCGCGTCCTATGTGGCCGGGCTGTGGTGTTTCGACCTGCGGCAGGTGGCAACCGGCGCCGGGGACCAGTGGGTCGCGGGCGGCGCGCTCGCCATCTCGGCGCTGGCCGGGGCGAAGCTCCTCGACGCCGCGCAAAGTGGGCTCTACCTGTGGAACAACGACGACAACGACGTCCTGCGGGCCGTCACCGTCGGCCTGCTCGCCCTCGCCTGTCTCTGGTACTGCGTACTGGCGGCGGCCGAGCTGCGATGGCCGCGTTCCCATTACGACGTACGGCGCTGGGGGACCGTCTTCCCGATGGGGATGACGGCGGTGGCGGCGCTGTCGGTCGCGACCGCGATGGGGGCCCCTTGGCTGCGCGGCCCGGGCCAGGTCCTGCTGTGGATCGCGGTGGCCGTCTGGTGCGCGGTCCTCGTGGGAGCCGCCCGCCCCGCTCTGGGAACCGTCAGGTCCACAGCACCGCGATGAAGATGTTCGCGGTGGTCAGCGCGCCGGCCAGGGCGAAGGGGAGCTTCTCGACCTTCTCCTCGTCGCGCTTCACGTACACCAGGCCGAGGATCACGATCAGCAGGGCCAGCTTGACGCCGATCTTGATCGTGTCGACCGAGTGGTGGTCCGCCTGGTTGAGGCCGACCAGGGCGACACCGGTGACGAGCATGGTCAGCGCGCCGTGCAGCATCGCGGGCACGAAACGGGCCGTGCCTCGGCCCATCGCCTTCATCTGGGTGAGGAAGCCGCCGAGGAGCGCGGCGATGCCGACGATGTGCAGACCGACGAAGAGATGGATGAGTACGTCCATGGGGCCGGAGCCTAATCTGGCGCACCTGAGCGCCCCGACACCGGCCCCGCACATGTGACGGCCGCCGTGCAGGCCCTCGCGACTGCGCGCGGGCTCGCATATATGCGCCCCATAGCACTCCGCCACTTCCGGGTGCCCCGGAACCGCCGCATCGGTCATCACACAGTGTGAAGTCGGCGGCCTCAGACCGGGATCACGGTCACATACGGTCACCGTCAGTCCGGTCGCGCCACTTCCGTACATTGCGTCACGAACTCATCACGTTGCGGCATAGCGTCCTCCAGCAGGTGCCCGGCTCCCCACCGCCGCCCGGGCCAGGGGCGGCCGTCGGACACCACCGCCGAGAAAGGTCCGGCGGCGGCTCGCTCCCCCTGTGCATGCCGCCGCCGGACGCATGACACCGCCCGCGGCCCCGGCAGTCGTACGAGAGGACGTGACGTCCAGGTGGCAGCGCACCGCAAGCCCAGACAGCGTTCGTTCGGCGGCGGCGCGGCCCGCACCGCTGTCACGATCGCCCTCGCGGGAGCAGCGTCCGCGACCGGCTTCGACGGAACCGGGCACGCCGAGCCACCCCTTTCGCCGGACCAGGTCAGGGCCAAGGTCGACAAGCTGTACCAGGAGGCCGAGACCGCCACCGAGAAGTACGACGGGGCGAAGGAGGAGGCGAACCGGGCCGCGGAACGGCTCAACGCGCTGCGGGACGAGGCGGCGCGCCGGACGGACCGGCTCAACTCGGCACGGGAGGCGCTGGGTTCGGCCGCCGCCGCGCAGTACCGCAACGGGGGCATCGACCCCTCGGTACAGCTCCTGCTCTCCGAGGATCCGGGAGAGTATCTCGACGACGCCGCGTTCGCCGAGCGGGTCGACGGGCGGCAGGCGGCGGCCGTGACGCGCGTACGCGATCAGTTACGGGAGATCGAGCGGCTGCGCGGCGCGGCGCGGGTGGAACTGGCCTCCCTGACGTCGCGGCAGGCGGAGCTGCAGCGGGAGAAGCGGACGATCAACGAGAAGCTGGGCGAGGCGCGGCAGCTGCTGTCCCGGCTCTCACAGGAACAGCGGGCACGGCTCGCGGCGGACGGTGGAGCGGGGCGATCGGCGCGGTCCGCGGCGCGAGACGTCCTGGGGCCGGTGTCGGCCTCGACGGCGGCCGCGGAGGCGCCCGGCGCACGGGCCGCGGCCGCGGTGGCGTACGCGTACGGCAAGCTCGGCAGTCCCTACGTCTGGGGTGCCACCGGCCCCGACGCCTTCGACTGCTCGGGCCTGGTGCAGTCCGCGTACCGCTCGGCCGGCGTCTCGCTGCCGCGTACGACATACGCCCAGATCGACGCGGGCCGCCGCGTGTCGCGCGCCGAACTCCTCCCCGGTGACCTGGTGTTCTTCTACTCCGGCGTCAGCCATGTGGGGATCTACGTAGGGCATGGCCAGATGATCCACGCCCCGAATCCGTCGGCCCCGGTGCGGCTGGCGCCGATCGACGAGATGCCGTTCGCAGGGGCCACCCGGGTGGTGTGAACCGCCCTGTTCGCGCTCGGCGGGGTCCGTCAGACCAGTCGGCGCGCCGTCGCCCAGCGGGTCAGCTCATGGCGGTTCGACAGCTGGAGCTTGCGCAGGACCGCCGAGACATGGGACTCGACCGTCTTCACCGAGATGAACAGCTGCTTGGCGATCTCCTTGTAGGCGTAACCGCGGGCGATGAGGCGCAGCACCTCGCGCTCGCGCTGGGTGAGGCGGTCGAGGTCCTCGTCGACGGGCGGGGCGTCGGTCGAGGCGAAGGCGTCGAGGACGAAGCCGGCCAGACGCGGCGAGAACACCGCGTCGCCCTCCTGTACTCGGAAGATGGAGTTGACGAGGTCCGTGCCGGTGATGGTCTTGGTGACATAGCCTCGGGCGCCGCCGCGGATCACGCCGATGACGTCCTCGGCGGCGTCCGACACCGACAGCGCCAGGAACCGGACGGGCCGCTCGGTGTCGGCCATCAGCGAGGCGCAGCGGCGCAGTACTTCGACCCCGCCGCCGCCCGGCAGATGGACGTCCAGGAGGACCACCTCGGGCCGTGTCGCCGTGATCACCGAGACCGCCTGGTCGACGTCCGGGGCCTCGCCGACGACCTCGACGCCGGTCTGCTCGGTCTGGCCGATCTCGGCCTGCACGCCCGTACGGAACATGCGGTGGTCGTCCACGAGCACGACCCGCACGCGCCGGGCACCCGCGCCGCCGCCGGACACCGCGGACTCGCCGGAACCTGCCTGTCCGGTCGCCTCGTTCGCCTCGCTCATGACGTCCCCTCCGCCCTCTCCATCTCCAGTTCGACCTCCGTGCCGCCGTCCGGGACCGCACGCAGCCGCGCCGTACCGCCGTTGCGCTCCATGCGCCCGATGATCGATTCTCTGACACCCATGCGGTCGGCGGGTATCGCGTCGAGATCGAAGCCGGGGCCGCGATCGCGGACGGACACGAAGACCGTCTCGCCCTCGACCTCGGCGTAGACCTGGACGGCACCACCGTCGCCACCGTACTTGGCGGCGTTCACCATCGCTTCGCGCGCGGCCTGCATCTGTGCGCCGATCCGCTCGTCGAGGGGGCAGTCGCCGACGATGACGACCTCGATGGGCACTCCGTGCTTGTCCTCGACCTCCGCCGCGTTGCGCCGGACCGCCTCCGCGAGAGTGTCCGGCTCCTCGGCCTCGTCCTTGCCGGTTCCTTCGGGGTTGTAGAGCCAGGCGCGCAGGTCACGCTCCTGGGCGCGGGCGAGGCGGCGGACCTCGTTCGCGTTCTCCGCGTTGCGCTGGATCAGGGTCAGGGTGTGCAGGACCGAGTCGTGGACATGGGCGGCGACCTCCGCACGTTCCTGGGCGCGGATGCGCATCAGGCGCTCCTCGGAGAGGTCCTGGGTCATCCGGACCAGATACGGTCCGGCGAGCAGCGTGATGCCGACGAGGACCGCGAGCGCCGCCTGCAGGACCGAGCCGAGGTGGGCCGCGGAGCCCTGCAGCACGAATATGCCGGAGACGCCCGCGGTGACCAGCAGGACTCCGGCCGCGGCACGCAGCAGGGTGAGGGTGCGCCGACGGCTGCCGACCTCCATCCAGCGGGCCCGCCGCGCGTTGTCCGCCTGGCGCCAGACCAGGGCGACGCCCGCCGCGACGAGGACGGCCGGGATGAGATATGCCTTGGCGCCGCCGCTGAGGTTCACGCTGCCCACGAAGGTCACTGCCACGACGACCATGAGGAGCAGGGCGACGATCTGTCCGCGGTCGGGCTTGCGGGCGACCAGTCTTCGGCGGCCGTCCGCCGAGGTCTCGGCGCTGACCAGGGACGCGGTGCGCCGTTCGTCGACACCGCCGACGCCGAGCGGGACGAAGAACCAGAACGCGGCGTACAGCAGCGCGCCCAGGCCGTCCGCCATGATCAGGCCGACGAAGACGAGGCGGACCCAGATCACGGGCAGGCCGAGATGCCCGGCGAGCCCCCGCGCCACGCCCCCGAGCCAGCGTCCGTCGCTGCTGCGGTAGAGCTTGCGCGGCGGCCGCGGTTCTGCGAGGGGCGGTGCTCCGGCGTCCGGCATGCCATCGATGGTCACATGACCGTGCCAGCCGGACATCAGGGTCCGCCCCCGAGACTCCCCTGATCTTCGAATCCGCGATGTCGAACGCTTCCCTCCGTCGGCCGTCAGGGCAGATTTCAGGGTTCGGCCAGGGTCGTCCCGACTGCCGCGGGACGGTTGCGCCGGGGACCATGGACACATGACAGATCAGCAGCACGCGGCAGCGGGGCGGGATCCCTGCGCGGGGCCGGGCCCCGCCGCCGGCGCCGGGCCCGCCGCGCCCCGGGG